>DASYKT010000027.1:0-276952 GCA_035995185.1 Pyrinomonadaceae bacterium | reverse complement strand
TCCTCGCATGTCGCATTGTAAAACCAAATGAAAAACGGCTAAGCGTGAAGTACAGTATTCGGTTCTCCGCCTAAAAACCACGGAACCGCTGCCGCGCGGCGAAGCGTCGCCGCGAGTGGACACCCGCCGCCCCAACAGACCAGAAAAACAGTTCAAAAGAGTTCAGAGAGTCTAGAGAGTCCGGAGTCCGCGGAGTTTAAGAGAATCGTGTTTTCACGCGCGACTCTCTAGACTCTCTAAACTCCCTAAACTCTCTAGACTCTCTAAACTCTCTGAACTCTCTGAACTCTCTGAACTCTACGGACTCGCGGGGCGTTACTGATATCCCGCGATCGCCGCGGCCAATTCATCGATGACGGGTGTTATGTCCGTCTTGTGCGTTTCGTTGTTGCAGAAAATGACAAAAGCGAGGGTCTCATCCGGCGTTTTGGCGTAGCCCGCCAAAGAGTTCACATATGTTATCGAGCCGGTTTTGGCCAAAACCTTCCCGGCAAAATTTGCCAGCCGGCCGCGCATCGTGCCGTCGGTGCCGGCGATAGGCAAAGAATTTTTAAAAGCTTCGGCGTGTTTCATCTGTAGCGCGAAAACCAGCAGGCGCGCGAGCGTTTCGGGCGATATCATATCCAGCCGCGACAAACCGGACCCGTCGTGCAGAGCCATTTCACCGGGCTCGATCCCGTTTTCCACGAGCCATTTTTTAATGACGGCCGTGCCTGCCAGGTCGTCGCCGCGCAGGGCATTTACCCTGGCATCTTCATCGGGCGCCTCCGCGCCGAATTTTTTGCCGAGCGTGCGCAGCATCAGCTCCGCATAAAGATTTACGCTGTCTTTATTCGTCCTTCGCACCACTTCGCCAAGCGTCTTACTTTCGACCGAGGCCAGTTCGACCGCCTTGCTTTCATCCAGCTTATCCTTCGACCGCCAGTCCACCGCGCGGGCGCCGCCCTTGACGGTTATGCCGCGCTTTTCCAATTCCTTTTTTAATTCCTGCGCCGCCCAAAGCGCCGAATTCGGCACTGCTATCCGCGCTTTTTGAACGCCGCCGGCCTGTTTGTCGCCCCAAACATAAACCGTATTCGACCCGAATTTGCGGTTGATACCGACGGCCTCGACCTTGTCACCCGTGAGCGGTTTCAGGTCGCTTTCGATGCTGATCTGATCGCCTTCGGCCTTGGCGCTTTCGGCGGCCACTTCGATATCTATCTGATTGTCGTTAAACGTCAGCGCCGCGGCTTCCGCGCCGTAATACCATTGAGCATCGGCCCACAGCCAGCCGTCGCCCAGGCCTTCACCGCTAAAATAGCTGCCGTCGCCGACAATGTCGCCTTCGATCTGCCGCAGGCCTTTGCTTTTCAGCGTATCGGCCAGCTGGGAAAGTTTTTCCGAAGACAGGTCCGGGGCGCCGCGCCCGTAAAGAGTTAAACTCCCGGCAAGTTTGCCATCGCTGCCTGGTTTTTCATTTCCGTAGACTGAGGTCTTCCAGCGATGATCCGCACCCAGTCTATCGAGCGCCGCGGCGGTCGTAATTAATTTTAACGTCGAAGCAGGAGAAAAAAGTTTTTGCGCCTCGCGCGCAGCCTGTACCCGGCCGTCCTTTAAACTAAGCACAATCACGCCCCAGCGGGCGTTGGAAAATTCACTATTATCGATCAAGCCGTTTATCTTTTGCGCCAGCGCGACGTCTTTCGGCTGCGTGGAAATTTCCAGCTTCCGGGGTAGTTGAATATTACCGGGCAATTCGACCTGGCTGTCCGGTGCGGGCGGCGATGTTTGCTGTACAGCGGAATTGTAATGACAGGCGGCAAAAAGAATTAAAAGAAAAGTTAGGAGGAATACGACTGTCGGGCGTGCTTTCATTTGTCTAGGCGGCGATGGCCGCCTCACGCGCAAGGCGCAGATCGCTCCCCGTCATCTCAGCGGGTTTTGAAATATCCAGCAGCGCGAGAACGGTCGGCGCCACATCGGCCAGCGAGCCGCCGTCTTTCAGACGCCACCGGTGTATCCCGGTATCGACCAGATGAAAAGGTACGGGATTGGAAGTATGCCCGCGGTCAAACTCACCGGTTTCCCGGTTTAACATTTGCTCGCAATTGCCATGGTCTGAAGTAATCAATAAAGTTCCGCCCAGATCCTGAATAAGCCCAAAAATAAGGCCGAGATTAACGTCGATATCCTCGATGGCTTTTACCGTGCGGGGAAGGCTGCCGCCATGGGCCGCAATATCCGCCGACGCAAAATTAACGACGAATACGTCCGTCTTTCCGGCGTCCAGTTTTTCCAAAAGCCAGCCGGTTATTTCAGCCAGGGGCGTTTCCGGGTTGGCCGCGCTGTTGGAAGAAGGAACGATCAGCCTTTCTTCAAAAAGATGCTTGTCTTCCGGGCAGCCGTCAAAATAATGCGTGACGTACAATTCTCTTTCCGCTTCCGCGATGCGGCAATTGCGGATCGAATTTTGCGCAAATATCTCAGCCAGAAAATTTCTTTCGTCGCGGTTTGGAAAGACCGCGGTAAGATTAAGGCCCAGATCATGATCGGTGTCGTAATCGGTCAGGCAATAGACATCGAGTTTAGGCTTGTCTACCTGGGCTTCGGTTTCAAATTCCAAAAAGGTGACCGCGCGAACCAGCTGGCGCATCCTGTCTCCGCGGTGATTAAAAAAGATGACGGCGTCGCCGCTTTCGATCTTTCCGACCGGGGCGCCGTCACTGTCTTCGATAACCACGGGCTCGATCATTTCATCCGTCACGCTGCGCTGGTATGAAGAGCGGATGGCTTCGACCGGGTCCGTGGCGCGTTCGCCTTCGGCATGGACCAGCATCGTGTAAGCGCGGGCCGTCTTTTCCCAATTCTGATCTTTATCCATCGCGAAATGGCGGCCGCAAAGAGTGGCGATCTTGCCCGTTCCGATATCGGCGAGTTTTATTTCCAGCGCCTCGACAAAAATATCCGCCGAGCTCCAGGCGACATCCTGTCCATCTAGAATGCAGTGAATAAAAACCTTTTCCACCCCGCTCAACTTGGCCATGCGGAGCAGCGCAAAAAGATGCTCCTGCGAAGAGTGGATCTTGCCGTTTGAAAGCAAGCCGATCAGATGCAGTGCGGTGCCGCGCTCTTTGACGAGCTGCATCGCTCGGGTGAGTTTTGAATTTTTAAAGAATTCGCCGGTTTCAATGGCGTGGTCGATCTCCTGCAAACTGGTTTGCATTACCCGGCCCGCCCCGATCGTCATATGGCCCGATTCGGAAGTGCCCGGTTGATTATCCGGCAGGCCGACGTGGGCGCCGGAAGCCTGCAGCAAAGTCATCGGGTAGCGCGCGCAGATATGGTCGTAGTTAGGGGTGTGCGCCATCGCGATCGCGTTGCCCTCGGCGCGGAGGGTATATCCCCAACCGTCGAGGATCATCAGCACCAACGGTTTTCTTGCTTGACTGACCAATTGCATAAAATAAACTCTAGTAGGCCCACGGGGCGGGGCGCTCCATCCAGCGCTCAGGAAATTTCAATGGTGTAAACCCGTATTGCGCATAAAGTCCGTGCGCATCTTTTGTCGCCAATATCCAGCGCCGCAAATTTTGTAATTCAGGGTCTGCTAGTATAGCTTCCATCAGCCTTTTGCTCAAGCCTTTTTTTTGATACCCGGGCAGAATAAAGACGTCACCTAAATACGCAAATGTAGCTTTATCAGTAATTACACGCGCAAAACCGGCTTGCTCAGCGTCCCTATAAACCCCAAAACAAATGGAATTTTCGATCGCTTTTTGGGTGTCTTCCAGAGTGCGCCCCTGTGCCCAATAAGATTCCTCGGACAGGTATTTGTGGATCACATCCAGCTGCAGCCGCCCTTTGTCGGTGCTGATCACAAATTCTTCGTGTTGCCATACCATAAAATTACCGCGAAATATTTCCGATAAAATTTTCGACTTCTTTGGTCGATCTCAACCGGATAATGTTTATTTTATCTCGAAGATCGTTTAATAAAGCTTCGATCCTGGGCTTTGTCCTGTTCGGATAATCCCAGATCCATTTGAAAAACTTCAGGTCGAATTTTTCGTTACACCCTTCGGCCATATCCGGACGATTGATATTGCGGTAACGCACTACTCTCTTAAAGACGCGCCAGACACAAACCGTTCGCGGAAAGTCGAGAAAGATAACCGTATCGGCAGCCGCCATTCGTCTTTCCAGGGTACTGCCGTAATTTCCGTCGATTATCCACGAATCGCCTTTTAACATTTCGTAAATTTCCCGGTGCCACTTTTCTTTATCGGGTTCTACCCACCCGGGAAGCCAGTGCAGTTTATCAAGATGAATGACTTCTATCCCGGTCGCCTCACCCAGGCGGGCGGCTAAAGTGGATTTTCCTGCCCCGCCTGAACCGATTACCAAAACTCTCTTCATACAGACACTCACCGGGACAAAATATCGAGCGCGCGTTTGTGAAAAGCCACGGTCGTGTGCGGCAGATGTTTTTTTACCACCAGCTGCAATTCATTTACCAATGCCGGTTCTTTCTTTGCGATCTTTGTCGCGACCGATACGGCAAATACCTTGACCGCGATGGCTTCTTTCAGATCGTCAATCAGATCGAGGCAATGCGAATAAACCTTGCCCTTTAATTTTTCCGGTATCTCGACATATTGCAGCAGCCGGACCACATTGCGCCGGACGGCAACATGCACTTCTTTCTTCGGCAGGAGGTCGATGCATTTATTCAGGTACGGTTTGATCAGTTCAGGATGATATTGCACGCAGTAATTAACGGCCCAGGCCGAGCGCTGCGCCATCTTATATTCACCATTGAAAAAGATATCTATCAGCCCGGCAAACCTTTTCCCGTCGGTGCCGACATAGCGAACAATGCGCATCGTATTGTTTTTAGTGTGCCCGCTTCTGAGGACCGCGCCGATGTCCATTCCGATTCGATGGTAAATAGGTCAGAGTTCAAACTTTAGTTTGTCTTTCACCTAAAAGATCTGACAAGCTGAAGCTTGAAATCTGAACCGTTTTGCCTGAGTCCCGAGTAAAATTACCCGATCTGATAGAAGGCTTTTCTTCCCGGATACACAGCAGAGCTGCCCAGATCTTCTTCTATTCTCAATAGCTGATTATATTTAGCGATGCGGTCCGAGCGCGAAAGGCTGCCGGTTTTGATCTGCCCGGCATTGGTCGCCACGGCCAGATCGGCGATGAACGAATCTTCGGTTTCGCCTGAGCGGTGCGAAATGACTGAGGTCATGTTATGCGTTTTGGCGAGTTCGATCGCGTCGAGAGTTTCGGTCAGCGTTCCGATCTGGTTGACCTTAATCAGGATCGCATTCGCGGCTTTTTCATCGATGCCGCGCTGGAGAAATTTTACGTTAGTGACAAAAAGATCGTCGCCGACGAGCTGCACTTTATCGCCCACCATCTGCGTCAACTTTTTCCAGCCGTCCCAATCGTTTTCCGCCATACCGTCTTCGATGGAAATGATCGGGTATTTGCCGCACCAGTCCGTCCAGTAGGCAGCCATTTCATCACTCGAAAGTTCGCGTTTATCGGATTTTTTGAAAATGTACTTGCCGTCTTTGTAAAATTCGCTCGAAGCGGGGTCGAGCGCTATCATCACATTTTCCCCGGCTTTGTAACCGGCGTTATCAATCGCTTCTAAAATAGTTTCGACCGCTTCCTCGTTCGATTTAAGATTCGGCGCAAAGCCGCCTTCGTCACCGACCGATGTTGAATAGCCGCGCTTTTTCAAGACCGCTTTCAAATGATGGAAAATTTCCGCGCCCGTGCGCAGCGCTTCGCTGAAATCTTCGGCGCCGACCGGCATCACCATAAATTCCTGGAAATCGACGTTGTTATCGGCGTGCGCGCCGCCGTTAAGAATGTTCATCATCGGCACCGGCAGCGTTTTGGCATTCATGCCGCCGATATAACGATAAAGCGGCAGCCCCTGGTATATCGCGGCCGCGCGGGCGTTGGCCATCGAAACTGCCAGCAGGGCGTTTGCGCCCAGGTTGGATTTATTTTCCGTGCCGTCGAGCTCGAGCAGCATTTCATCGATCAGCGTTTGATCAAGACAATCCAACCCTTCGAGTTCGTAGGAGATTTTTTCGTTGATATTTTCAACGGCCTTTAAGACACCTTTGCCCAAATAACGCGAATCGTCACCGTCACGCAGTTCGACCGCCTCGTTTTCGCCCGTCGATGCGCCGCTGGGAACAGCTGCCCGGCCGGTCTCGCCCGATTCCAAAATAACTTCTGCTTCGACCGTCGGATTGCCGCGCGAATCCAGAATTTCACGTGCCCAAACTTGTTCAATTAAACTCATTTGATAAATTGCTCCGGTAAATTGTAATAAAAACCCTGTGGTAAATTTAACATCAAATTTAGTTTAAAGAAACAGCAGGTGTGCTTGCAGGAAAGCGCCGGCGATAAGGTCTACGATGGAAAACTAAACGCGAGCCGATGTGAATTCATATCGACTCGCGTTTAGGTTAGAAAGATCCGAAGAGATAATTTTAATATTCGTCTTTTGCTTTAAATGCCTTAAATCCCTTGCCTTGCCTGATGTATTTCAGGGGGGCCGCCTTTAGGTCCTCAGGCAGATCAAGGCTTTCCGGCGATATATCTCCTATGTGGATGGCCAATACGGCGTTGCCTGACTCATCCTTTTCGATGCCTACACCATAAATATCCTTTTGACTTAATAATAGCGAAGAATAACGGCGTTTTAATTCTCTTAGCTTATTTTCGCCTTTCATTTCTATCATCCTCCGCGATCATTATATATTTTTCTCCCGCGTTTAAGCCAGCTTTACCTTTAGGGCACTCAGAACTTTGCCAATATGGTTCGCCACCGTGTGGGTCTCCGTACCAGCAAAAAGCAGCCCGACGGCTTTTCCGGACGATCGTTCAACGATCAATGAGCCGGAGTCGCCCGCATCGCTAAAAGAAGTATTATTTCTTCCGACAATAAGGATCTGGTCCGAAAACGTAAACGAGCCCGAATCATAATCCACCATCACGTCGGTTTCGATGCCTGTCACTCTGCCTACCGTATAGCCGGTGGTTCGCCCGAACTTGTGCACTACCATATCGTTCGCGGCCTTTTTTGTTCCCACCGGCGAACCGGCCAGCAAAGTTTCAATGTGCAAGATCGCTTTGTTGACATCGCTTCTTCTAATAACTTCCGCGATCGCGACATCGACCTCGTTACCGCTCGTGGCAAACGGCACGAATTGCGACAGGCGCGCGATCGCATCCGTGTTCGTATTCCCGCCGTCCAACAAGCCCGGTTGAAATATAGGCGAGCCGATAGGAAGCC
Organism: Pyrinomonadaceae bacterium; assembly: GCA_035995185.1. Lineage (GTDB taxonomy): Bacteria > Acidobacteriota > Blastocatellia > Pyrinomonadales > Pyrinomonadaceae > DASYKT01. The sequence continues at coordinate 269,643 of DASYKT010000027.1, read as the reverse complement.
GGCCTTCATCGGCCAGCACGTGATTGTTGCTGAGAATATAAAGTTTACTATTCTTTACCACCAGCGCGCCGAAAGTTCCCGCCACCACAAATGTTGAGTCCGGTATTTCAAATCCGACCGAACTGCCGGGCCGCGCCGGACGCATTCTACGGCGGGGGTTGGGCATAGTTTGAGCGCGGAAAGATCCGGTTTCCTCAACGTCGACCGGAAGCCCGCTGATCGTTTCCGGCAATAAGTCTCCTTTAGATAATTCCTTCTTGGAATATTTCTTTCGCACAAAGAATTTGACGGCCAGGATCCCGCTGGGAACGCCATTCGTAGTTTGTTCGCCGATGCCCACGCCGACCACGTTTGTATTCGGTTTATGGCTTACGACCTTGCTTTGGCTTTTGGCGCTAAAGGCGCTTACGACAACGGCGTTATTGGTTATTAAACGTTTCGACCAATCCTGTTTAGCCTTTTTTAGATCCCCGTAATCTTCGGTGGAAAATACAGAAAAAGTTTTTTGCTGAGATGTCATTCGTTTTCTCCTAATTTATTTAGACGGAGTACAAACCAAAAATTGGACTCTTAACTTGTATGACTTATTTCAACAGAATCTTTCTAATGCGGTGATTTGGAAGTTACCGGGTGACTTTGTGTCGAGAGTTATAACAGGCGGATTGCGGCCTAATGGCGGGGTTTATATGATGAGATCGCTAAATTTACGGCTCCGAGAATGACCAAAACGCCGCCCAGCGGCGCCAGCCAGACACCGATGCCCGGTTCGCCTTCGGTATGCCAGATGCCGCCCAGTAAAAAGCCCACCGGCATCAGGACCGCGCCCAGGCGTAAGGACAGTAATCCCATTTTTGACGGGCGGACCAGTTCGCGGTCGATGCAAAGCGCGGCTTCGAGCAATACCAGATTAAGCAGCGCGCCGTGTGTATGGGCCAACCGAAAGATCTCGCGGCGAAGCTCGTCTCTCAAATAGGCCGGGACGCGATAGCCGATCAGGCTTTCCAGCAGCAGGCCAAAGCTCATCCAGACGGCAATGCTCAACCACGCTTGCAGGATCACCCCCGACACGGAAACAGGGCGTGGAATTTCATTGGGAGTTTTTTCGTCTTTATTTTTCGTCATCATTTATTGGCAGTTATTCGCCCACCTCGAGATCGACGTCCTTGCGTTTTAGCCTTAGTTTGTCAGCCCTTTGCTTTGCTGAAAGCTGCCCGGAAGATTCTATCCGCGCTTGCCATGCAGCCAAAACCGTGTTTCGCTGATTTTCACCGGCCAGGTAATCGGGTTTTGGCAGATTCCAATGCGCCGCCGCCATGCCGTTAGCGGCAAAGAAACGCACGATCGGATAATTTTCCGCGGCAAAGGCCTGGGAAAGAAACGGCAGGTAAAAATCGGGTGCGCTGTGTTCGCTTAAAGCATTTGCCGCCATCGCGCGGGTCAACGCATCGCCGACAAAAAGCTGGCGGACGCCTTCGGCTTCGTCGAATTGCGCATCGGAATTTGTCTGCGAATTTTTATACTTCTCCGGCCAGAGACCTTTGGTTTGCGCGATCGCCCAATTGACGGATCTGTCGATGTGGCATTGGTTGCAGGCATTAGGCACGGCCTGCGCCGCGGTCAATTCCGGCCGCGGCACGGTGATGTCATGCGTCGGGTGAAAAGACATCACGCCGTACACGACCTGCGGCATATGACATGCGTAGCAGCTGCTTCCTGCAGAATCCGTCGAATGTTTGGTATGAATTTTCAGCGCATCCGGCGTTTTAAATTCCTGGTGACATTGCGTGCAGGCCTGGTTGGTGCGTTTTTCTTCGGTCAACTGCCCTTTCGGATCGCCCTCATGCATCGTATGACAGCTCAGGCAGTTGATCCGGTTGCCGGGCTTTCCTTTGAGAAAACATGCGCTGCGCGTCAGCGCCTGGTATTCAAAAGCCGTCAGCCGCGGCGAGCCATTGTCCCAAAAGCGTGCGGCAAAAGAATAATCGCCGATATGCGTATCGCGCTGGACCGGCGTGAAAAATGTCGAAAGATCTTCGCCGGCGTCAAACGGGTCGCCTTTACCCATGATCTCATTGATACGCTCAGGCGGGTTGGGCACGCGCTGCCCATGGCAATGCGCGCAAACCATCATTGACTTGTCCGTGTCCAATTTTGGCGGAAAGGTGATCTTGCGGTCCGCTTTTTCATCCAAAACCCACTGCGCCCTGATGGCCGGCGAGCCGGCCATCAGCGCATGCTCCGCGCCGGCCCCGTGGCAGGCGCCGCAGGCAATCCCGATCTCGGCCACTTCGGTATTGGCCAGCTGCGTCTGGCGATTGTAATTAGGCTGGGCTTTGACGTTATGGCAGAAAACGCAATTCAGGTCCCAGGTCGAGCGGTGCTGCGAAAAATTGTCGCCGTCGGGATAAAAGAAAGAACCGTTGAGGCTCATCCAGCGCCCGTTGACCAGGTCGAAGGCGATCGGCAATCGCGTGTACTGTCCGTTTTGCCGGGTGACATATTGCTGCATCCGGCGCGAGCCGACAGTACGATAAATTTTGTTTGATTCTTTCTTGCCGTCTGGGTATTCAAAGCTCATAAAGAACTCGCTTCCGCGGCGTTCCATCTTTGTCTTTACACCCAGGTATTCAAACGTATTGTTTTTTTCGAAATCGCCGGTGACAGACGTGGGCGATGCCTCTTGCGTCATCTTGCTGTGATACGTGTGCGACCAGCTTTTATATTTTTCTTCGTGGCAGGTCAGGCAGTTTTCCGAGCGGATGTAGTTTTCATCGGCTTTTCCGGCGCGTGTTCCGATGTAATTCGGGCGCAGCGCGGAGGTAAGCGCAAAAACACCGAGAGCGACAAACAGCGTCACCAGCAGCGATTTGATGAACGTTGAATTTTTCATCAGAAAATGAAAAAGCTATGAGATCAGGCTTCCGTCGGGCTTTGCTCTTCTTTTACCGTCTTTTTCATCGTAACTTTCAGGATGCGGCGTTTATCGACCTTGTCTATTTGAAACACGTGGCCGTTAAAAGGAACTTTGTCGCCTTCTTTGAGCACCTGGCCGGCTTCCGCCATCAAAAATCCCGCGACGGTAGTATAGGCTTCGGAAACCGGCAGATTAAGATCTAATTTCCGGTTCAGGTCACGCACGGCAACACCGCCGTCCAGCGCGTAGGAGCCGTCTTTCTGTTCACGGATCTGCTCTTTTACTTCCTCGTCGTGCTCATCGGAAATTTCGCCCACGATCTCTTCCAGCAGATCTTCGAGCGTGATAATGCCTTCCACGCCGCCGTGCTCATCGACCACAAATCCAAAGTGCGACTTGGCCTTTTGCATCTGCCGCAGGACCTCTTCCAGTTTCGCGGTATCGACCACATAGAGCGGTTTATGCAGCACCTTTTCCAGCGCGAAATTTTTCGGCTGCGTGAGGTACGGCAGCAGGTCTTTGCTGTGGACGAGACCGGCGATATCGTCAAGCGATTCGCGATAGACCGGCAGCCGCGAGTAACCGTAATGCTGAAACGACTCCGCTATTTCTTCAAGCGTCGACATCACCGGAATAGCCGCGATCTGCGTGCGCGGGATCATCGCCTCTTTTACCGTTGTATCGGAAAACTCGAAGACGCGGTTGATCAGCCGCCGTTCTTCTTTATTAAGATGCCCGCTTTCCTCGGAAATTCTGACGAGTTGGCGGATCTCTTCTTCGGTGTAAATGGAGGCTTGTTCCGCGGTCGATTTCAGTCCGAACAACCGCACGACCTTGGCGCTGGCCCAATCGAGCGCGTGGATCGGAAGCTTGAAAACCTGGTAGAAGATTTTCATCGGCAGCGACACGCCCAGCGCGACCCGCTCCGCCATTTCCAGGCCGATGAGTTTTGGCGCCTGTTCGCCTAAAACGATATGAAGGCTGCTGATCAGCGCAAAAGCGATCAAAAAAGCGGCGGCGTGGCGCGCCGTTTCCGGCAGCATTTCCAGCGGCTGGGCAAAGACCTGGGCCACGAACGGCTCACCCACCCACCCAAGCGCCAGAGACGCCAGGGTGATCCCCAGCTGCGAAGCCGAAAGATACGCGTTCAGATTATTCAGGATCCTGATCAGGCGCTTGGCGCCGGAATGACCGTCATTGACCAGCGATTCGATACGAGAGCGCCTGACCGCGACAAAGGCAAATTCGGCCGCGACAAAAAATCCGTTGGCAAAAACCAAAAGAAGGACCAGAAGAAATTTCAATAAAATGACCAGCCAGGTGGAAGGGTCGGCAGTGGAACCGGTCGCGTCTGTGGCTAAAAGAAATAAACTGCTACTAGCAGGATCGTCCATAAAAATATACTTATCTGACCGGAGTTAAATTTTACACCGTTCAGCAATTTCGCAATTATATCATCTCGCGCTCAAGAGAGTCTAAAATGTCTTGGATAAGGGGCTGGCAGGAGCCGCAGCCGCCGCCGGCATTGCATGCGCCCGTTACCTCTTCAACGGTGAGCAAACCCCGGCTTTGAATGGAAGTTTCGATCGTGTCCTCCGATACCCCGAAACAGGTGCAGATCAGTACATTTTCCCCTTTCCACTCTTCGATCTGGCGGGTGCGAAAGTCCGCTAAGGCCTTGTGAAGCGCAAAAATACAGGCCTCGGCGCAATTTACGCGAACCGGCGGAAATTCGCCCAACCGGTCTTTTAACCAGCCCTGGATCACCTCGTCATGCAGACCGTCGAGCTGTATCAACTTTTTGCCGGTGACAATTTCCGCCAGCACATCCGCCGCCGCCGTCATATATCCGCAACCATTGGTGCGAAATCTGGCCGCGAGAATTTCTTTGCTGTCGGTATCAATAACCAGCGAAAACCGCACCACCGAGCCGCACGAAAATGCCGCATCGGTGCCTTCGGCGTTGGCGGCCTTCGTTTCGCCGGCAAACCTCGGGCGGTGAAACCTCTCACTGATCTTCGGCGGATAAAAACTCATTGCTTACTGAGAATCTACTATGGAAGGGCGGGCGCAAGCGACCCTTCCCGACTGCAAATTTATTTAGATTCTTATCTTAACCCTGAAAGCCGAACACCTCTCAGGTCCGGAAGGGTCGCTTGCGCCCGCTCTTAAAAGTTATGGCGAACTTTAAAGGTAAAGCCCTTTTTTTCTTTATCATTCTTTGATATTTTAATGTTTTTTCTCCAATCAGAACTAAGACGTGGCGGAGGTTTCGTGTATTTCGTGCGGTTCGTGGTTAAATTTCCGAAATTTTCACCACGAATTACACTAAACACACGAAATATATTACTCATCAGGATAACTTTATTCTTTTATGAACAATGCACTTTGAATCCTACTAAATCTGTAAGAAAATACAATAGAATCCAGTTTAATTTTATGAAATTTATCATTCATAAACTTCCGGCGTTAGTTTTTTTTAGCGTATTTCTCGCCGCCTGCCAGCCGTCCAGCGCGCCGAAAATAGTTTCGTCCGTGAATATGCAAACCGGGATAAACCGAGCGCTGCCGCCGGCGCAGCCTCCGCCAAATACCGCCAACATAGAAAAATTCGGCTGGAAACTACAAAGCGGCACAAAGCAAACGCTCGCGGATTATAAAGGAAAAGTGGTCGTGCTCGACTTTTGGGCCACCTATTGCCCGCCCTGCCTGGAAGAAATTCCACACCTAGTCAGCCTGCAGGATAAATTTAAGGGCGACGGGCTGCGGGTTATCGGCCTGCATGTCGGCGGGCCGGACGACCGGCCGTTCGTTGCGGACTTTGTCACGAAATTAAAGATCCAATACGATCTGGGCGAACCCGAAGCCGAGCTTGTCGACGCGCTTTTTAATGGAACGGATGTGATCCCGCAAACATTCATCTTTGACCGCAACGGCAAACTGGTCGAAAATTTTTCCAGCTATGACGCGGCGGTGCGCGAAGAACTGGACCGCGCGGTACAGCGCGCCCTGGCGAGTGCTGTGTCAAATAAATAGGAATATAGATAAAAGCCGAGAGTGAGAGATTCGATCTATTATCCGTCATCTATTCCGAGTGACTGCTGTTTTTTTGACATAGTGCATTTTATGGCGCAGAATTCTGGCGGTCATCCATCTCATAATTCGAGGAAAAATATGCGAAAACTAAATTTGTTACTGCCTCTCTTTGTCTTTTGTTTTATTGCCATCGGCGCGCAAACCGCCAGGGCACAGATCGCCGGCGGCTACGGCTCTGTCGATACAAAAGACCCGCAGGTCAGAGCGGCTGCCCGTTACGCGGTTGCGGTTGAAAATCAAAAGATCAAGTCCGGGGTAATTCTCATGCTGAACGTCAAAGCTGAACAGCAGGTCGTTGCCGGAATGAATTACAAGATATGTCTTAAAGTTAGAAACGGCAAGCGCATTCGTTATGCCACGGCGGTGGTATATCGCAATCTGCGCGGAAAACGCTCGCTGACGTCGTGGGAATGGGGCGAATGCAATTGGTAATTTATACCAAAGGAAATTAAGGAACATTTAATGGCGTTTGTGGCAGAAAACAAACGTCATTTTTATTACCTTTCGCTTCGTTCGTGTAAAATAAGTATCTGATCACTTTATGAGAGATATTCCGGTCGGAAACGGTTCGCTGCTCGTGAACTTTGACGAGCTTTACCGTATCCGCGACATATATTTTCCGCACGTGGGAAAAGAAAATCACACAGACGGCTACCCGTTTCGGTTGGGCGTAAAGGCCGACGCCGATTTTTCCTGGGTCGATGAAGCCCAGTGGCAGCGGGAATTGCGTTATCTGCCGGAAACACTCGTTACCGAAGTAAAACTTAAAAATGAAACCCTCGGGCTGGAGATCGTTTCCAACGACACCGTCATCAGCCATCGAAATATTTTTCTGCGCCGGATGCGGGTGAAAGACCTTAAGGGTTCTGCGCGCGACGTAAGCATTTTCCTGCATCAGGATTTTCGCATTTTTGAAAACAAGATAGGCGACACGGCATTTTACGATCCGGAAACGCGTTCGCTGATACATTATAAAAGCAACCGCTATTTTCTCATCAATACCGCGCCGCACTTCGATCAATTCACCACCGGCCGTAAAGCTTTCAAGGAACAGGAAGGGACCTGGCGCGACGCTGAAGACGGCCGTCTTTCCGGCGTGGCCATTACCGAAGGCTCGGTCGATTCGATGATCGCCGTCAAACTGGATGTGGAACCTAACGGCGAGCGGGAATTCTTTTACTGGATCGCCGCCGGAACATCGCAAGCCGAGGTCGGCGCGCTAAATGCATTTATTAATGATATGTCTCCCCCCGCCGCGCTGGCGCAAACGGAAAATTACTGGCGGGCGTGGGTAAATAAAAACGATATTCATTTTGACCATCTGTCGCCGGAAATAATCGATCTTTACAAGCGCTCGCTGCTGGTCGCGCGCACCCAGATCGATAACGGCGGGGCCATTATAGCGGCCAACGATTCGGATGTAACCCTAAGAGCTACAGACCATTACAGCTACCTCTGGACGCGCGACGGGGCGTTTGTCGCGCATGCTTTAGACCTCGCCGGTTATCCCAGCCTAACCCGCACATTCTTTGACCTTTGCCGCCAGATAGTTCATCGCGACGGGTATTTCCTGCAGAAATACGCCCCGGACGGTGCGGTCGCCTCGGGCTGGCATGCCTCGTGGGATGCGTTCACGCAAACGACGCTGATACCGATCCAGGAGGATGAGACGTCGCTGGTGATGTGGGCTTTGTGGCAGCACTACGCTGAATTTCGCGATATTGAATTTGCGCTGCGTCTTTACCAACCTTTGATCGTCAAGTGCGCGGATTTTATGGTGGAGTTTCGCGACAAGGAGACAAAACTTCCGCTTCCTTCATGGAATCTTTGGGAAGACCGTAAGGGCGTTCATACCTTCACCTGTTCGTCCGTCATCGGCGGTTTGCGCGCGGCCGCGAATTTCGCCCGGCTCTTTAACGAAATTTCGCGCGCGGAAACATACGAAACGGCGGCGGAAGAAATAACGGCCGCGATGTGTGAACACCTGTTTAGTAAAACGGCGGGAAGATTTTTGCGCTCGCTGCAATTTAATTACGAAGGAAAGCTCGAGGCCGACCCGACCGTCGATGCCTCGCTATTCGGAGCTTTCTTTTTCGGCGCTTTTTCCGCGGATGACGAAATGGTTCGCGCTACCGTGCAAGCCATAGAAGAAAACCTGGGGATAAAAACCGAGGTCGGCGGCATCGCGCGTTTTCAGAATGATGGTTATATGCGCGCCACCGAAGATCAGAATATCCCGGGCAATCCGTGGTTCATCTGCACGCTCTGGCTGGCGGACTATTATATTGCCAAGGCAAAGAACGAAAACGATCTGCAGCAGGCTTACAAGATCCTGGAGTGGGCCGTGAAAAGAGCTTTGCCGTCGGGCGTGATGGCGGAACAACTGGATCCGCTTAACGGTTCGCCGATGTCCGTTTCGCCGCTAACATGGTCGCACTCGACCTACGTTGCCACGGTGATATCTTACCTGCGCAAGCTGGCGGAATTTTCACCCTGTGAAATGTGCCAGCGCCCGCGCTTTAATCCTGACCGCAGAGCGTTTACAATTTAGTGTTTATATTATGCGCAGAGCAAAGATCCTAGCTACCATCGGGCCCGCATCCGCCGATAAAGAAATCATCATCCGCCTGATCCAGGCCGGCATGAACGCCATCCGCATCAATCGTTCCCATGGAACGCTGGCGGAGCACACCGAAACTATCCGGCTGGTGCGCGAAGCGGCGGCCGAATTGGGCGAACCGCTGGCGGTCCTAGTCGACCTCTGCGGGCCAAAGATCCGCACCGGAAAACTGGAAGCCGCTTCCGCGCTGCTGATCAAAGGTGAACGTTTTATTATCACCAACCGCGATGTCGTGGGCGATGCAACGCAGGTCTCGACAAATTACAAAGACCTGCCAAAAGTGGTGCAGCCCGGCGAAATTATTTTGCTGGACGACGGCGCGCTGACTTTACAGGTCGAAGAGGTGACTGAAACGGATGTGATCTGCCGCGTGATCGAAGGCGGTTTTCTCTTTGACCGCAAAGGCATCAATCTGCCGCACACCCATCTGCCGATACCTTCGCTGACGCAAAAAGACCGCGAAGATCTGGAGTGGGCGATGTCGCAGAACGTGGACTACATCGCGCTTTCGTTTGTCCGCACGGCGAAAGATTGCCTGGAAGCGAAAGAATTGATCAAAGCGCTGAACGAAAAGTTTGGGTTTCGCAAACATGGCCGGGCGCTGCTGGTCGCAAAGATCGAAAAAGCCGAAGCGATAGAAAACCTCGACGACATCATTCAGGCGACCGATGGCGTGATGGTCGCGCGCGGCGATCTGGGGGTGGAAACCAGTGTCGAACTCGTGCCGGTCTATCAGAAAATGATCATTCAAAAATCGGTGGCCAACGACCGCTTTGTGATCACCGCGACACAGATGATGCAATCGATGATCGAACATTCGCACCCGACCCGCGCCGAGGCTTCGGACATTGCCAATGCCGTGTGGGACGGCAGCGATGCCGTGATGCTTTCCGCCGAGACCGCTTCCGGAAAATACCCGGTCGAGTCGGTCGCCACGATGGCCAGGATCATCATCTCCGCCGAAACCATCAAGCCCAAGTTTTTGAAAAAGCCGGTGAAATTTACCCAGGATCCGACCGGCCGCACCAGCCAGGCGCTGTGTGTCGCCGCGGCCTACGCCGCCAAAGAAAAAGGCACGGAAAAAGTGGCGGTGTTTACCGAATCGGGCCTGATGGCGCGGCGGCTCTCGTCTTTCCGGTCGGGGCTTAACACCTTTGCTATCACTACTTCCGAAGACGCCTGCCGCCAGCTGGCGCTGATCTGGGGCGTCCGCCCGCTCTTTCACACCTCCGCCGAATCGACCGAGGAAATGCTCAAACTCGGGGAAAAATTGCTGTTGGAAAACGGCGTAGTAAACGCGCACGAAACCATCATCATGATGGCCGGCCGCCTCTCCGGCCTGGGACTTTCAAGCTCGGTGGTGATGTGGACGATCGGCGAGAATACGCCAATGAAGTAACCGAATGGAACACCCCTAGTCGCTAAGCTCAGTAAAAAGTTTAACTTACAGGACCGTACCGTTCCACCTGAAGCGAGTGTGACCAAGTGGAACACCGGAACAAAAATGGAACACGCTTTGGGAGTTTTTTAAGTTTTGGCTCGCCGTCTTTTCAAATAACAAACTTCGCGCGTTCATTATAGAAAGTTCTTTGTGTCAACGAAATGAGGTTTTTGGGGGATTTTGAATTTAAGTGGTTTTGCCGTAAGTGAAATAAATGGTCATGGTAATGAGGTCAGAACCGGGAGTAAGCTCCCCTCCTGCCAGAGGAGGGGTGGCAGCCGCTTCGGCTGACGGGGTGGTGGGAGCAGCGACCGGGTTCCATAGAAAGAAACTCAATCTTTACGATTTAGCAGGTTAATCAAACCATTACCCGGTCACTACGTTCCCGGTTCTGACTCGTTATTTTTTAACTTCAATAGTATTCATGGGCAATGCTAATTTAAGTTACTATCGAACAAGCTAACTGTGAAAGGGCACAGAGTTAAAGACTCGATACCGTCATTATGATTGCCGGACGTCTTTCCGACCTGAGATTTTCAAACTCCTTGGTTAAGTAGACGATCGGCGACAGTGTGCAAGAAAGTGATTTCTTAGCCGTCCTTTTTTTCCAGGCCTGATTTGCCCACCCCATTGTCTTTAGACTCGGTATTTACTAAAACATCGCCTTGCGCGCCGTTTGATTCTTCGTCAGTTGTCCCAGCAGCCATTCCGGCTGGAGGGCTGACATTCGGTGTTGCCGCCGGCGGCGAAGGATTTTCGGCCGGGGCAGTTGGAGGCGGCTTTTTATGTCTAAGCTGAAAAGTAAAACCGGAATTAGGCAGCATCCATGAATCGTAATTTACTGAAAAAGATCCTGGTATATCTTCCTCTTTTTTAAGTCCCCCTCTGCGACACCAAAATATCCTGTTGAAAGCTGTAATTCCTCCGGATAGCTAACTGTGAGCCTTGTTTTATGTGAAGGATGGGCCATCGTAAAGTAAATAAGCTCGCTTTTCTCGACGACGTATTTACCACGGACTTCTACCCATAATCCATCCATATCCAGATATTTCGTCAGAGGCAATATGTAGCCTTTTTCTCCTATCGGGAGAAGGCGTTTGTCACCTTTCGGAATTACTATTTTCTGTTTTTTATGATTTCTTTTCGTTTGGGGCAGATTAAAAACATCATCGGGAATTTCAAGTGTTATTTGGAAGTCTACAATTCTTGAAGGTTGGTCGTTTTCCCACCGAACCCTCTCCTGTATACATTTACCCATTTTTTTACATTTGTATGAAATTATGTCTTCAACAACTAAGTTCTTTTTTGTTTTAATGTCTTCAAATCTGATGATCAGTTTATTTTTTATGTCTTCCCGGTAAGGTGAAGCTATAAAAGTTTGCAGTTTTGCACGAAAGTACTCCAAAAAACTGTCTTCTTTGTTGATATCTTCCATTTCGAACAAAGCTATGAGCGTATCCGTTTGCAAGTTAGTTAATTGTTCCTTGCGAAGAGTTTTAAGATAATCGCGTTTCACTATTGTCTCGGCAAGTCTCTCTTGAAAATATTTACGCCAGGAATCAAAATCCACAATAAGGCTAACCAGTCCTAATACAATAAGCGCTACTCCAACATGCTCGGAAAACCTAAGGGAAAGAATACTAAGCTCATTGGGAATTATGGCCAAATTCTTAAAATATTCTTCAATGTAAAGAGCGATCAAAATAGCTATTAAACCAAACAGGGAAAAAAATGCCCCCCATATTTTTGCTTTGTAATCTCTTTTTTTTGGATTTTTCTTGCGGTTATCCTTGCGAGAGCCTTCTTTTAACCGTTCCCCGAACGCTATAAAGAGTTTAGCAATGCTCAGTTGCTCATCACCTTGCAGCCATTTTCCTACAAAAATGAAAAAGTCTGAAATCATAGGTATCCATATCACTTAATGGGAGTTAGACCTACCGGCACTCATTCCGGTATATAAATTTCACTGCATACATTAAAACAATCTGAGTATGTAATGTTTTTTGGGAAATATGTCGAATGTTTTACACTTTTGGGGCTAGCAAGTCAAGTATTTTTTTAGAGAGTAAAGTCTATTTAAAAAGTTCATTGAGAGAAGCTTGTCGGCCTTAGTCGTTTTGAACTATTTTATATAAATCTCATCGTCGGCTGGTATGCAGTGATATTGCCTTCCACAGGCCGCCGCGATTAACGAACGTCAGTGTATAAAAAGTAGTAAGCGGGTTACCATTGACGCGCTGCCGGTTGGACACGCCTCGCACTATCGCGGTGTCGCCTGTTACGGAGACCGTGATTTTGTCGGTTTCCAGCTTTGCGTATTTCAACTCACCCGAAGTTATATCCTCTAAAAGTTTTTGCCGGGAATTTTGCTCGCCGTCATGATGCATCCAGACAAAACTCTCGTCGGTTAGTCTTCCGAGCGTTTTCACGTCGCCGGCGAGCAGCGCCCGGTGAAAAGCGGCCTCGGCGGCGGCAACTTCCTTTTTCGCATCCTCTTCAGAAACCGGAATACGCGTCGCCTGCCAGGCGACGGCCTGCCATGTGCCTTTGCGTTTTAGAAACGTGCCCGTGTTAAAAAATTTCGCCACAGTTGTAATTCCATCGTCTACGGTAGTGCCGACCAAACGAAAAGCGACGATGGCGGTGTTGCCGTATTGCTGAATGCGGATATCTTCCGAGGTGAAAGTTGTTTTTGGATCGCCGGGTTTAGACGTCGGAGCACCTTTGAAGCCGCTCATGATCTCGGCTTTACCCCTGCGCGCGCCCGCAGAGCCAGTATAGACCAACTCCGGCGCCCAAAATTTGTCGTGGATGGCAGCATCGTCACGCGAGGCCCCGGCCAAAAATTCGTTCAGTAATCTGGTTAGTTCGGGTGCATCCGGCGCGGTTTGTGCGGGTGCTCCGACCGCGAACAAGAGTATTGCAAAAGCAGTTAAAATTATTAGCTTCATTCTTTTTCTTCCGGGATCTTTGTAAGTCTTTAGAACTGTGTCAACGAAAACGTGTGCCCGTCGGGATCGGCAAACCATGCGACCTTTGCGCTTCCGTCGGGCGTGGTCCACACTCCCAGTTCGTCCTGCGGGATAAAATCCATTCCATATTGATTAAATACAACGCCGCGCGCAACCAATTCTTTTATCTTGGCGGCAATGTCATCTACCTGCCAGCCGAGCACGGTAAACTGCGGCGGGTCGAGTTTCTGCGCTTTTTGCACGCGCAGCATCGTACCGCCGGCGTCATAAACGATGGCGTATTCGCTATCCTCGATCAATTTCAGGCCGAGTTTGTTTTCGTAAAAATCTTTGGCCGCTTCGGAATTCGTGGTCGCGGCAAAAGCCATTATTTTGGAATTTTCTAAAGACATATTTTCTCCTTAGGTCTATTTAGGCAGCGCCAACCAGGCCGCCAGCGCGGCGATGCGCTCGTCCTGCCGCCACGGGCGCCCGGCAATCTTTCCGATGGAGGTCAGAGTGTCCGTCACTTTTTCTTCCGGTAGATCCAGCGCCTCGGCGGCTTTGTGCAAGATATCCCGGTCGGAAAAACTTCGCCAATTCAGCCGGCGCTTTTCCGCTGCCGTTTCGATCACCCGGCGAAAGAGAATGCCTTCGGCGGCGTGCGCGCGGATGTGAAAATTTCCGATCTTTTCCAAATTGCGATCGGGCGAACCCACCGCTGCGACACAGGCAAGATCGAATCCTTGTCCTTTAAGTTCGCGGGCCAATTCTTTCAAAACCGCGATCGTTATTTTTTCTATGCTGCGCTCCAGCACGCGGACGGCGCGCTGCGCTTCGGCCCACGGCAGTTCCATTACCTCGTGGTGCGGTTGATAGGTAGCGGGGATTTCGGGGTCGTGCAGCGATACATTCCAGCGCCCGAGAAATTCAGGCGTCTTTTGCTTTCCGGCAAGCGCGATCGCGATGGCCTTACCCGTCTTTGCGCGAAACCCGATAACAGCAGTTTTCATTACTTCGCCCCGCTAAAATACACGCTCGGATAAATAAAGCGTGACAGTCCCGATGTCTGGATACCGCCGATAATACTCTTTTTATTTTCGTAGATCGAGAGAAAATATTCCGAGGTCCTTTCATCAACGCGCGAAAAAACACCGGCCAGCAGCTCGTGCAGCTCTTTTGAAGTAAAGCCGGCGTGAGCGCCGAGTTCGTTACGAAACTCGCCCTTGATACGCTGTTTCCAATCCAGTATGTTCCAGCTTATTTTTTCTCTAAAAGACGTATTTTTGCCGCCGATATAGCCGATCATCCGCGAACGATTCGGAGTGCCGATCCAAAAACCCGCGCCCGGTTTCATCACCCGGCGCATCTCCTGCAAAGCCTTGACCGGATTGTCGATGTGTTCGAGCGCGTGATAGCTGAAAATAAAATCAAAAGTTTCATCCGCAAAGGCGAGCGCAGTGGCGTCGCCGGTTTGCAGCGTGGCGATCTTTGCCGCTTCCGGGTCGAATTCGTTTTTCAGATCGATTCCCGACACCTCTGCCGGAAGCTGCTGCGCCAAAATAGCCGCCTCCAACCCCGAGCCGCATCCGACCACCAGTAATTTATTTATTTTATCGGGATGAAATTGCTTGATAAGCCGCGCGACAATTTCGGTTTTTGAATCGGTAAGCTGTGGCATACGGCAGTTGCGCAGGATCTACTGTCGGCAGTTTACAGCATAAAGATCGGCCTCGCAAAATCTTTTAAGGCTTAATCGTATATCACGATTTTGTCGAAAATGTAAAGATATTTGCTAAAAGCAGGAGTTACTTCACGCTCAAAACATTTGCCACGGTCTCTTTTTTCAAGCCTTTTCCGTTGCGCTTGTTGTAATCGCCGAGGGAAATTTGCGGGTCGCGCCAATTGTCGAGCAGCGCCACCTGGTGAACGCATTGGATGGTGCAATCCTTGGCGCACCATTTTTCGGTGTTGTATTCGCGGTCGAAATCGCCCCAGGTGTAATCTTTGAGGGGAGTGCCGGGAGTGCCGCGCTGCTGTGAACACCAGTGAACCAGCCCTTCTTCGCAGATATAGAGATAGCGAGCGCCCGCGCGGCAGCGCCAGTCATATGATTCGCCGTTGACCAGGCTGTTCTGAAATTTATTAAAACGCGCGTAGCTTTTGGCGCCGATCTTTTTGATCTCGTTAAAAGTGGTGCGGTCTTTATCATTTAAAGGCTTGAGCAATCCCATCCCGTCGTGGATAACGCCGACCGTGCTGGTAAAGCCCTGCTTTACGGCAAAGCGCGCGATCTCAAGCGCATCGTCGGGATTTTTCACGCCGCTGCCAAGCACGGAATTGATATTGATATGAAATACCGCGTGCTCCGAAAGCCAGGTCAGTTTCTTGTCGAGCAACTTAAGGCTTTTCTTGGAAACCTCATCGGGTTCGACATTATCGATACTGATCTGCAGGTGTTCCAACCCGGCTTCGTTTAATTTTTGAATTTTAGCGGGCGTAAAATAATAACCGTTCGAGATCATTCCCGCGATGATGCCGTGCGAGCGGATGTGCTCGATGATCTCATAGATCTGCGGGTGCATCATCGGTTCGCCGCCGGAGATAGTAACTATCGAAGTTTTGAAATACGCCAGCTTGTCGATGCGCGCCTTCATCTCCTCGAGCGGCACCGGTTCGGAAACTTTGTCGTACTCGTTACAGTAGGTACACGCCAGATTACAGCGCCGCATCGGCACTATGTGCGCTAAGACGACGTGTCTGGTATTGAGCAAACCATTGCCGATAAAGCTGAGTTCGCGCAATCTGCGGCTGATGAAATTTGACTTTGACATTTACTGCTTAAAGCGTTCACCCGGGGTGAATCTTAGATTATAGGTTTCATGGGCATTCTTTTCAAATCAAAAGGTCCCGCCCTAACCGGCAGAACCTTTGTAAATACTTGTACTCACTGCATTTATGACTTGGTAACTTTTACATCTTTGGGAAAGGTAACGCTAAACACCGAAGTATCCCGGATCGAATTCTTCTCCAGATTCGTCAGCCGGACATAACTCTCGTCGCCGCTGCTTGGAACGGTTTTCATCTGGTGGATCATGCCGTCCTTATCCGCCCAGATCTCAGCGCTTTTATATTTCGACGCCTTTTTGGGTATGAACTGTATATGCGCGGTCACTACATTGCCGCTTAATGTTTCGGAGCCCAGTAATTTCGCATCGTAATTGGCCTGTAATTCCGCCTTGGACATCGATAGGAACGAAAAGACACTGCCGCCTTTTTCCTCGGCCTTTTTAGCGTTGGCCTCGCCGGTATACGCCTGCTTCAAACTGGGAGTGTAGGCATAATATTTACCCTGGATGACCGCGAAAATTTCCGGCCGGGGCTCGCTCCAATCCACCCGAAATAGCCCGTCTTTTATACTGGTGGATTTGGCAAGATACATTACCTTACCTTTGCTATACTCCCATTCCTTCAGGCTGGGATTGTATTTCCCCATCTGCACATCGGCTTTAAGCGAGGTCAACGCCTTTCGGTGAGCTTCTATCCGGTTAAATATTTCCGTCAATTGGGCATTTGCCTGCACGGAAAAAACAAACATTACAAACATCAATGCGAATAAAACTTTTCGCCCGTTCGATCTTAAAAAATTACTCATATTATAAAAACTCCTTGTCTTTGGTTTTATGACAAGTCTAAAAAATTACCTCAACGAATATCCACTTCGTACACGATCTGGCCGTCTTCTTTCACCATCTTTCTGAAGCCGAGAATTTCAGCCTGCGGGTCGCCGCTTAGGCTGCGCACGGCAGTTTCCAGCTGGGCCTTGTCGGGCGAATATTTTTCTGCGCTCAGCGTCAGCGTTCTCACCGGCACTGAAGGTTTTACGTTCTCATACCAGCTTTTTGGCGTCAAAAAAATAAAAAAGATGATCAAAAGACATAGGACGTCCCATTGCCAACTAGCCCTGGCAAATTCCCATAATACGATCTTTTTGATGGTTTGGGGCATCTCTGAAGTTGTCCGGGTAAAGGCTGTTTTACTCGTCTACGACCATGCCGTCACGCATCCGGATGACCCGCGAGCAGACGGCTGCCGCCTCCGGATTGTGCGTGATCATAATAATGGTCTGCTTGAATTTGCGATTCAACTCGCTGAACATATTCAGCACGATCTGTGAATTTTCCGAATCGAGATTTCCCGTCGGCTCATCCGCCAAAATTATCGCCGGGCTGTTGATAACGGCGCGCGCCAGCGCCACCCGCTGCTGTTCACCGCCGGAAAGTTCCAGCGGTTTGTGATGGATCTTTTCTTCCAGTTTCAGCAGCCGCAGTATCTCTCTGCGGTTTTCCGAATTACCGTTGGTTTTGCCCAGGTGTATTCTTTCCGCCAGGCGCAGATTTCCTTCCGCAGTCAAGGTCGGAAAAAGATTAAAGCGCTGAAAGACAAACCCTATTTTGCGGCGGCGGATCTCGGTACGCTTGGCGTCGGACACGGCAGAAAGATCGTCGCCATCGATCACGATCTTACCGCTGCTGGGGCTGAGCAGCCCGCCCAGCAGATGCAGCAGCGTCGATTTACCGCAGCCCGAAGGGCCCATGATAGCGAGGAACTCGCCTTCTTCGATATCAAGCGAAATGCCGCGCAAAGCGGGCACTTCCATCTTGCCGATCCTATAATTTTTTGTCAGACCGTCCGTCTGCAGAATGATACTCATTAATGATTCTATTGCTCGCCTTTGGCGGAAGTCTGGCTCGCCGTCTGTTTTCTCTCCAGCAGCTTTTTATCCAGATCGACTTCCGGCAGTGACCAACGATTTTCCAGGGTAAATATTTCTTCCGGCCACGCTTTACCGATCACCACGGATTCCGGTTTCTGGTACGTCAGTGTCATTTTATACTTTTCCTTGGGCCGTGTAAGCTCGATCCGCATCGGAAGATGATAATCTTTGGTGGCCGTAAAATCGCCGGTGTTACCGTAGATAATATCAGCTTCGAGCGCACTTGCGTTGTCGAAGATCTGTTGGCGCGCCAGCCTGATGGTGCCTATCCGGTCAAACCAGAAACGGCGCATGACCACCAGTTCATCGCCCTGCTTTCGCACTTCTTCCAGTAGATAATATCCATGCGTTACCAGCGCCAGCGAGGAATCTTTCCGGCTTCCCGGCGTAGCTTCATCCTGGAAAAATTCGCTTTGGATATAAAAGACCTGCCCCGCTTCGGGCTGGAGCGGCCTGATCAAAAGAGCATCGGTAAAATGCTGCGGGCGAAGATTGGAAAAAGCATTCACCCCTTTTTGAAAAAGTTTTTCGTTCTCGTTGCCTGACGACGGAACATCGGAAACCGTTTTTTGCAAGACGGAATAATCGGCGTCATTCGACCCCGAAACAAATGTGCGATTCTTGCCGCTGCCGCCATCGGCCAATACGGCGACCCGAAAATTCTTGCCGTTAGAGGTCATTTGCGCGATATCGACCTTTACGACCGGCGCTTCGATCTTTAAATAAATATTTGCCGGCCGCTGAACGACGATCTCTCCGTCGGCGCGTTGATATTTATCGGATTTGCCGAGATTCGCCGCGGTGGTATCTTCAAACACCACATCGAATTTTCCTCTTAGCGAACCTACTTTTGCCAATTGATTGGCGGATTCGATCAACTGATCTTTAGACGCCGTTTCCAGTCGCGGTAAGACGGCTATGTCTTTAGATACTTTGGTTTTAATACATCCATTCAAAAAAACAGCGGAAATAACCAACAATATCGCTATAAGGATCTTATTGATACTCCCCCGCATTAAGGTATTTTTTGCTACTGACATTCCTGAATTCTGATGAACTTTAATAAGTGCCTGTTGTCTGTTATTAATTCTTATCACTAAATATATACGTATCTACACGGCTTATTTGCCTATCTATTAGCGTAAAACGCGGCTGGGAAAAAGCTCGTTTCCCGCCGCGCCCCTTATATTAATTACTTAATTTTAACTAAAAAGTTCCCGTACTCCTAGTCAGGTAGTCCTGCATTGTAAAAGCGAACATTATCGCCAGGCAGAAAAAGCTGCTTACGACGACCAGCCAGATCAAGCGTTTACTGTACCAAACGTGCATAAAGATCAATACTACGCAGGTCATTTTAAAAAAAGCTATGCCCAGCGCAACCAGTGTATTGGCGCCCGGGAAAACCCCGTCCAGATCCACTAAAGCGGCAAAATACGTCGCAATGGTGCCTACCATCAGTATCCCGAAGATCAAAAGATACATCGGAATTGGAACTATATGCGGCTCATCGTGCCCGTGACTGTGGTCGTGTTCAGACATACGTTAATTAACCTCCGTGACCTGCCAAAAAGTGTCTTCCCAGCAAATAAAGCAGCGGGAACAAAAAGATCCAGACGATATCTACAAAGTGCCAGTAAAGCCCGGATATTTCAACCGGCGCGTAATAGTCGATCGAAAATGAACCCAGCCACGCCCTCCATAAGAGCCAGGCCATTATCCCCAGCCCGATGATCATATGCAGCGCGTGCAGGCCGGTCATCACAAAATAGATCCAGAAAAAAATCCGCACTTTGGATTCGAATTTTTGCGGGTCCAATTCGCCGTTGGTGAAATAACCGCTCTTTTCGTCGGCTGTCAAAAATCCCTTGCCCTCGTGGCCGTGTTCGGCCTGCCTGGCCAGTGAAGAATCCGCCCAGCGAAATTCCCCGCGGCGGGCCTTTGTCCTGAATTCTTCGCTGGCTTCGTACGCGGCGGATTCAGCATTAAGCTTATGAGCGCCGGCGGCCGGAGCGGCGTGCTCTTCAGCCGTCATCTCTTCCGGGCTCACCTTATGATTCCAGCCTGCTACCGGAACCAGCCCGTCCTGCCACTTTTCTTTATACTCAAAATATTTTACGACCAAAAATGTCGAACCCAGGATCATCGTCAGGATGATAAAGATCACCTGCATGTTGCGGTTGTTCTTCTGCGCAAAATACACGGTCAGGGCCATCGTCAAACTGCTGACGATGAGGACCACCGTATTGAGCGCGCCGAGCACCACGTCAAGGTGATTACTGCCGGCGGCAAAGGCCATCGGAAATTTCGCGCGATAGACCAGGTATGCAGTGAAAACACCGCCAAAGAACATTATTTCCTGAGCCAGGAATGCCCACATTCCGATCGAGGTAGAATCCTTCTGCTGGGCCATGTCATCGAATTGATGCTGGAGGCCCGGCGGATGATAGTGATGTTCGGCACCGTGTGCTTCGACTTTTGCTGACATTTATTTCAACCTATTAAATTTTTAATTTCCTAACTAAAAAAATCTTCGGCTTCCTTGATCTCGAGACCGTTGTCCTTTCCGAAATCGTAAGCTTCCCAGGTAACAACAGGCGTTTTCTCAAAGTTCTCGGTCGGCGGCGGCGAAGGAATTCTCCACTCCAGCCCCGGCAAAAACCACGGATTGGCCCCGGCGTTTCTCTTGCTGAAAAGCGACGCCGTCAGGTAAATGACCGGCAGCAGCATTCCGATGCCGAGGATGGTCGCGCCCGCGCTCGAGAAAATATTAAGCACCTGTAACTCTTCCGGGTAGGCGGCGTAACGACGCGGCATTCCCAGATAACCAAGCAGGAACTGCGGAAAGAATGTTAAGTTAAACCCAATAAAGACAAGCATTGCAGAGATCTTGCCCCAAAATTCCGAGTACATCTTGCCGGTCATTTTCGGCCACCACAGATGCAGTCCGCCGAGATAAGCGATAACCTGCCCGCCCACCATCACGTAATGGAAGTGCGCCACGATAAAATATGTGTCGCTTAAGTGGATATCCATTCCGGCCGCGGCGAGATAAAGGCCGGTCAGCCCGCCGATCAGAAACAATCCGATAAAACCGAAAGCGTAAAGCATCGGCGTCTCGTAAGAGATCGAGCCTTTGTAAAGCGTCGCTGTCCAGTTAAAGATCTTGACCGCCGAAGGGACCGCCACGATCAGCGTGAGCAGCGAGAAAACCAAACTGGCATAAACCGATTGGCCGCTGACGAACATATGGTGTCCCCATACCAGAAATCCGATCACGGCGATCGCGATACTGGAAAAGGCGACGAAGACGTATCCGAAAATTCTCTTGCGCGAGAACGACGAGATCAGTTCGCTGACCACGCCCATTCCCGGCAGGACCATGATATATACGGCCGGGTGCGAGTAGAACCAGAACAAGTGCTGGAACAGGATCGGATCGCCGCCGATAGCCGGATCGAAAATACCGATGTGGGCAAATCTTTCCAGCACCATCAGCAAAAGAGTGATGGCGATGACCGGCGTGCCGAGCATCATCATGATGCTGGTGGCATAGTGCGCCCAGACGAACAGCGGCAT
Source organism: Pyrinomonadaceae bacterium (assembly GCA_035995185.1). Taxonomy (GTDB): domain Bacteria; phylum Acidobacteriota; class Blastocatellia; order Pyrinomonadales; family Pyrinomonadaceae; genus DASYKT01. The sequence continues at coordinate 248,268 of DASYKT010000027.1, read as the reverse complement.
CTTGAACCAGGTCATTCCCGGCGCGCGCATCGTATGGATCGTGACGATAAAATTAAGTCCCGTCGTGATCGAAGAAAATCCGACGATGAAGGCGCCCAAGCCGGTCGCGATAACATAACCGTTGGAGAACGTGGTCGAATACGGCGCGTAAAACGTCCAGCCGGTATCGACGCCGCCCTGCATCAGCGCGTAAAGAGCAAAGGCCGCCCCGATAATGTACAAATACCAGCTCAACAGATTGATGCGCGGAAATGCCAGGTCCTTGGCGCCGATCATGATCGGGATCAGAAAATTCCCAAGTGTCGCCGGTATCGACGGGATCAGGAACAAAAAGACCATAATGATCCCGTGCGCCGTAAAGACGCGATTGTACGTGGCGGGATCGAGCAGATCGCTGTGCGGCGTGAGCAATTCCAGACGGATCGTCGCGGCAAACAGCCCGCCGACCATAAAGAAAACGGAGATACTTATCAAATAAAGTATCGCGATGCGTTTATGATCGCGTGTGAGCAGCCAGGACGCCACGCTGTGTCCATTGGTCAGGTAATTTAGTTTAGGCGCTTCCGGCGATGATTGTGCCGCTATCTGCGCCTCTGTCAGTATACTTTCCATATCTACCTTCCGTCTTTAGCGTGAGGATTCGCTTGCCCCCCTGTTGTAGTTCTCGTTTGAGTGTTTCCCGCCGCGTTGGAGTTTCCTGCTCCTGGTGGAGATGCTCCCTGTGTCGAGGAAGAACTTGTCGAGCTTGCCGCCGGCGCCGCCGTGATTCCTGAAGTGTCCCCGCTCAGCGATTTGATATAAGCAATGAGACTCAGTAATTGTTCTTCATTCACCTGGCCCTTGAAGGTCGGCATGATCGGCGTATAACCGTCCACAACCTGCTTTTGCGAATTAAGGATCGATTCGCGCAGGTAAGTTTCATCGACCGTGATGGTCTCGCCGTTGTTGAGTTTTACCGGTTTGCCGACGATCCCCGTCAATTTCGGGCCGCGCCCGGCACCGTTATCCAAATGGCAGGACGAACACTGAAGTTTTGCCTGAAATAATTCTTTGCCGGCTTCGATCGGCGATTGGCTGGTCGCGTTTCCGCTGAGCCAGTTGTCAAAATCGCGCTGTTCCATTACATAGACCCAGCCGCCCATTCCGGAGTGGTTCAGGCCGCAGTATTCCGCGCAATAGAGGCGATATTTGCCCGGCTTGGTCGCTTCAAACCAAAGATGCGTGTACCTGCCGGGAACGACGTCAGCCTTGGTGCGAAACGCCGGAATAAAAACATCGTGTAAAACGTCCTCGGTGGTCATCGTCAGCTTGACCCGCCGGTTGACGGGAATATGCAGTTCGTTTATCTCGCGCTGACCGGTGCTGTGCTGAAACTTCCACATCCACTGCTTTCCGACGACGTACACTTCCATGCCGTCGGCGGGCATACTGTAGAGCTGGTAAAAGACGATGGTCCCGAAGACAAAAATGGTCAGCGCCAACACGAACGGGATGCCCGTCCAGGTTAGCTCCAGCAGATCAGACCCGTGGATCGGATCGGGCACGGCAAATCTTCTCTTCTCGCGATATTTCAGCGCAAAGTAGATAACCGCCGCCACCGAGCCTACCCCAAAGAAAAGGCAGATCAGCGTGATGTAGACGAACAAGGCATCGACCTGCCACGCAAATGTGGACGCTTGTTCGGGCCATAATGGAAATGGAGCATTCTGCATAACAATTATGATAAATTTTCGTTCAAATCTGTTTTTCTATGTTTGTTGCGCTGCCAAAAAACAACGAACATGATTCCCATTCCTAAGATCGTGAACACCCCGCCGAGCCTGATGATGTTCAAAATTACAAGTCCGTATTTCCCGGTCGCCGGATCGTAGTGATAGCAATAAAGGGCCAGCTGATCCACCGGCGATCCGATCTTTTCCTGCGACGCCTCCATCAAGCCGAACTTGATATCTTTCGGCGCATACTCGACCCCGTAAAAATACCGGGCCATCTTTCCTTCCGGCGTCACCACCATCACCCCGGCAGCATGGGCAAACTGGCCGGTCTTTTCATCCCAGCGATAGTTAAACCCGGCGGCTTTTGTTACCGCGTCTATCGCGGCCTGATCGCCGGTCAAAAAATGCCAGCCGTTTTCCGCATCCTTGCGGTCGTAGCGCGCGAGATAATTTTCCTTTTTTCTCAGCGCCAAACCGGCCTTATCGTTTTCCCGCGCGTCAAAACTGATCGCCACCACGTCGAATTCTTTTCCCGCGTTAAAGGAAATTCCTTTCAGGCCGCCGACCAGCCCGTTAAGAACCTCGTTGCAAAGCATCGGGCATTCGTAATAAACCAAGGCCAGGATGACGGGTTTTTTATTTCCAAAGAACTGTCCGAGTTTTACGGGGTTTCCGTTCTCGTCCTTTAACTGGGTTTCCAAAGGAAGCTGTTCGTTCAGCTTCTGTTCGATCCCGATGTTCTGCAAAGCGTCGGGCAAACCGTTTCCCGAAGTCTCGCTGGGATCGTAATTCTTCGGCGAATAAAGCGGTGAATTATAATGTTCGAGCCGCTGCGCATCCCCGCCGGAAACAAAGATCGATAGGACTGCGGCGATAAGCGCCGCCTGTTTCAAAAATGCTGAAACTCTTTTCATCTTTCCTTCTTATCTGCCGGTCATCACTCTGCCGGAACTCGATCCCGAATAGATCGAACTTGCGTCCTGCATAGCTTTTTGGGCGTCTTCAGCCGGCCGCTGCTTCTCGCCCTTTTCCAATAATTTTGCCTTGGCTTCCGCCACCGGGATCGCGATCACCGCGCCGGTGTGCGGATCTTTCGCGCCTTCCTTCTCGAGCTGGTTCCAGCGTTTTCTGACTTCCCAGTATTCCGCGTGCGGATTTAACAGTTCGAGATTGATCCTGTTCTCGCCTTCGCCGACGCCAAAACCCGGCGCCAGCTGCAGGCGCGGTTCCGGCGGAAGCCTTTCTTCCTTGGTAAAAGCCATCGGCTTTTCATTTTTCTTATCGTAATCCGCCATTCCCGCCTCTACCCATTTATTCACGAAATACATCGAGACAAATGAGAAAAGGATCATCAAGAACGTGACGGCGCAAAAAATGACAGTGCCGCGCAGCTTAATATCATTTTCCTCGTAAGGCCTGCTCAGATCTATTTCAACTTTTTTCGGTTTCGACATAACTTCCTCTGGGATCAATGCTGCTTTCCGTGTTCGATGGCGGTTTCAATGAACGGATCGTTGGGCGGCATCAGTGGCCGGCGTTTTAATTCGCCAAAGAACCACCAGAGCCACAATCCGCCTACGGCGATCGGCGCGACAAAATCCATCCAGCTGATATGAAAATCGGTGCCGGGGATGCTCTTCATCGGGTTTGGCCCGATCAGGTAGAAAAGATCGATCACCCGCATACATAAAATGAAGATCGCCATCATCGAGATCCAGCGGAAATTCCGCTTGACATCGCGCGACAGCAGGATCACGAACGGGAAAGCAAAGTGGAACAGGATAACGATGACTCCGACCACTCCCCAACCGCCTCTCGAACGCGTCAGGTACCAGGTAGTTTCTTCCGGCAGGTTGCCCGACCAGATGATCAGGTACTGCGACAGGTTGAAATAGGCCCAGACCATCGTGAACGCCAGCATCAGCTTTCCGATGTCGTGAAAATGCCGCGGGCCGAGAACATGTTTCATCGGTTCGCGCTGCACCAGCCAGCTCAGGATCGTGATGACAAACGCCAGGCAGCTGAGCCCCCAGCCGATCAGGAACAAAAGCCCGTAGATGGTAGAGAACCAGTGCGGGTCAAGCGACATCACCCAATCGACCGAAGCAAAAGTCACTACCAGCACGAAAAGCACTATTATCGGCGCGCTGAAATGGGTCATCTTCTTGAGCAATTTCCAATCGCCGGTCTTATCGTGCTCAAGCGACCATTTATTCAGCATATAGGCCATCAAGCCCCATAACAGAAAATAAATGACCGTGCGGATGACAAAGAAAGGATGATTAAGGAAGGCCGATTTCCAAACCAGCACTTTATCGCTCGGGTCGACGTGAAACCAGCCAAAGTAGAGAATAGAGGTCCATATCAAAAGCGGCAGCGATAAAATAAATACCCAGGGGAAAAGCGTCCGCGAGCCCGCCTCGACGATCCGGCGAATGACCAGGCCCCAGGCGCCGCCCGTGACATGCTGCAAAAGCAGCAGCCCCAGCGAGCCGATGCCCATGCCGCCCCAAAATATAAAACCGATCAGATAGGAACGCAGGCCCTGTTCAGGATTGAACATCGCGCCGATCAGCAGCAGAATGGTACCGATCACGCCCACGCCAAGCGAAAGCATTTGAAAGCGGCTTAGCTCTGCCGCCGGAGGTGAAAAATCATGTTTCACTTAATGGTTACCTCCGTTTGCATTCGGTTTCGCATTTGCTGCGCTGTTTGTATTTGCGTTCATTGGTGTCTGTCTATTAGCCGAATTCGCCGCGCTGTTCGTATTGCTTCCGTTGGCCATCGGTAAAGAAGGCATTCCACTCGGATTCTGGCTGATCTGCAGCGCGCGAATATAGGCGACGATCGCCCAGCGGTCGGCTACGGAGACCTGCGCCGCATAACCGTTCATCTTGCCCGAACCGTTGGTGGCTACATCAAAAAAGTGTCCGACCGGCGCATTGCGCAGGCGGTCATCGTGATAGGTCGGCGGCTTGGAAAATCCGCGGCGGACGATCATCCCGTCGCCCATGCCCAGCGGGCCGTGGCACACCGAACAATAGATCTTGAATCTTTCCTCGCCGCGGTCTAAAAGCTCCTTGGTGACCGGCACGGGAAAATAATCGATGTCGTTAGGAAATGTCGTCACGCGAACGTTGCCTTCGGCGTCGGTAATGGTCTGCGGCGCTTCGGTGGAAAGAACATCTTTCTTGCCGGTGTAAAGCGCATTGTCTTCGCGCAGGTAACCCCTGGCTACCGTGCCGGCAACCGGCAGGCGCGAACCCATCCCATTGGAAAAGAAATCGCTCTGCTTATAGGCCTTTAAGCGCGGCTGGTCCTGCATGTCGTAGCGGCAGCCCAGTGCCAGGAGGCAGTAAGCGGCAAGCAGCAGGCAGGCTAAAACCCGCGATGTGGAGAATTTATTCATCGACGTCATAAACCTCCTGTGGATGTAAGCCCTGCATAAATTCTGAAGTTTCTTCGTACTTAAAATTCGGATCGGTGGTCTCGATCACCAGGAAAAATTTCTCTCTCGAAGCAAGGGCAAAACGCGGCACGTTAAAGACCGGATGATACGGCTGCGGCAAGCCGTTAAGGAACAGCATTCCGAAAACCGCCGTTGCCGAAGCAAGCAGGATCGTGCACTCGAACGTGATCGGGATAAATGACGGCCAGCTCAGATAAGGGCGCCCGCCGACATTCAGCGGGTATTCCACACCCATCAGATAAACCTGCATTCCCAGGCCGCCCAATAACCCCAACAATCCGCCGCCAAATATCAGGAACGACAAAATTGAACGTTTAATACCCAGCGCCTCATCCATCTCGTGGATCGGGAAGGGCGAAAATGCGTCGGTTCTGGTATAGCCGGCTTCGCGCGTTTTTCTCGCCGCCTCGACCAATTCCGTCGGGGTATTGAACTCTGCCAATAATCCGTAAAGATTTTCCTTCATAACCATTCTACAGGTGACAAATTCCCTGAAAAACTTATTTCTGTTTCAAACCAGGCTTTATTAAAACAAAGCCTCACACTCCCGCCGCCAGATTAGTATCGTTATTTAAAAATCCGGCGAATTTTATCTTTGACGCAAACCTTAATAACAAACCGCCAAATCCGATCCCGGCAAAAACGATCAGGAACGGATCGATATAAGGAAGCCGGTACCTGACGGTGCTGATTATCAGCATGTGCAAAAGCGATGCGCCTGCCGCCAGCATTAAAAACAGCCAAACTACTTTCTTGCCTTTTTCGGTCTTTCTCACATTGAATATTCCCAGAATACCGAAAAGATAAATGGGAACGGTCGCCAACCCCGACAAGATGGTCTTTCCTAACGAGAAGGAAAACGGGTTGGTAAAAGGCTTCCAGAAAAGGTAAAGCTTGAGCGCAAATAATTTCAGTGTCGCGCCCGGATCGGCCATCATCATCTCAATGGCTTTTTGCCGCCAGAGTTTATCTCTCTGCGTATAGGTCAGGCTTGAATAGCCGACGGTGGCTTCCCACTCCGCTATCTGCTCCTTGCGCTTGGTGACGATGCCTTCTTCATGGGCGGCGGCTTCTTCCGCTGTGGCGAAGCGGCCTTCAAAAATCGGGATCCAATCAGGATGATTTCCCAGCCATAAAGCGAAGCCGGCGGAATCATTGATCAGCATAAACTCGCCTTTGGTCTGCAAATTGTAAAAAGACCACGGCAGTATCATCAGTATCATCGCAATGGGAATGGCCGCGGTCGCCGCGAAAATTCCCTTCTTCCGGTACTGAAGCAGGAAAAACGCCGCTACCAGGACCGCTCCTATACCGATCGCCGAAGGTTTGATCAAACAGCCCAGTCCCAGCAGGACGCCCGACAGCAACGCATCTTTTATCCTGACCTCGTCCGACATTATCGAACGCACCAGGATAAACAGCAGCCAGGTCATTAAAAATGTGTGCGGGCCCTCGGTTTGTATGCCGGCCGTGTTGTAGAGCAGCAGCGGGTTGATCGCGAAAATAAGCCCACCCAAAAATGAAAGGAACTCATTTTTGGTTATCGTGAACGCGATGCGAAAAACCAGCCAGCAGGTAATTCCGTGCAAGATGACCTGGACCGCTTTGATGGCGATAATGCTACCCGGAAAGACCATCCAGATCAGCGCAATGAACATCGGATATCCGGGTGCGCGGAAAAACGGCAATTTTATCCCCACCGTGGGATAGCTTCCCTGTTCCACCATCATTTTTGCCGCCGCCAGGTAGTCGTCGCTGTCGACAAAATCGATGTTATTTACTCCGGTCGCGACCACCGCGCCCACGGCTAAGAGGATCGCCAGAACGACCAGGAGAATTTGCAGGATATGTTTTCTTTCCAATTTAGCCACTGTCAATAACTGCCAATCATTATCGCTTCACAAAAAAACTAAGCCGGTTCTTCCGCGCCTTCCGGCAGGTCGTCGATATCGGGCGGATGATGATGCCCGTCATGCGCCACTTCGGCCTGCGGCAGCATGGTGCGCATTTCGAAGATCGAGATCGCCGGCAAGAACCGGACGAACAAAAATATCAGCGTAAAGAAAAACCCTACCGTTCCGGTAAACATCGAAAGGTCCCAGATCGTCGGCGAATACATCGCCCAGGATGACGGCAGAAAATCGCGGTTCAAACTGGTCACGATGATAACGAAACGTTCCAGCCACATACCAAAACTGACGATGACCGAGATGACAAAAAGCCAAAACTCGCTCTCACGGAAACGCTTCATCCAGAGGAACTGAATGCTCAGGAAGTTACAAAAGATCAGCATCCAGTAAAACAGCCAGTAGGGCCCGTTCCAGATGCGGTTCGTGATCATGAACCATTCGGACTCCGATCCGCTGTACCACCCGAAGAAAGCTTCCATTCCATAGCCATAGACGACGATCAGCCCTGTCGCCAGCATTACCTTGCCCATGTAGATCAGGTGGGTATGGGTAATGAAATCTTTCATGTTGAACCAGTGGCGCAGCGGGATACATAAGATCAGCACCATGGCGAATCCTGCAAAGATCGCGCCCGCCACGAAATAAGGCGGGAAAATGGTGGCGTGCCAGCCCGGAACCTGCGACACCGAGAAGTCTAAACTGACGATCGAGTGGACGGACAAAACCAGCGGCGTCGAAAGCCCGGCCAGAATGAGATAAGCCATCTCATACCTATGCCAGTGCCGCGCCGAACCGCGCCAGCCCCAACACAGGATCCCGTACACGGCCTTGAAAAATCTGTTCTTGGCGCGGTCGCGTAAGGTAGCCAGATCGGGTATCAATCCGATATACCAGAACAAAAGCGAGACGGTCAAATACGTCGAGACCGCGAAGACGTCCCACATCAGCGGGCTGCGGAATTGCGGCCACATACCCATCACGTTCGGGTAAGGCAGCAGCCAGTAAGCGACCCACGGGCGGCCCGTATGCAAGAGTGGAAACATGCCCGCGCAAGCCACCGCGAAAAGCGTCATGGCCTCGGCAAAGCGGTTAATGGACGTGCGCCATTTTTGATTGAGCAAAAGCAGGATGGCGGAGATCAGCGTTCCGGCGTGGCCGATGCCGATCCACCAGACGAAATTGATGATGTCGAACGCCCAGCCGACCGGCTGGTTGTTTCCCCAGATACCGATACCGGTCGTTACCAGGTAGGTGACCGTGACCAGCAAAAGCTGCATCACCATGAACGAGATCGCAAAACCGATATACCAGGCGATCGGGAATTTTTTCTTCTTACTTAACGCCCAATCCCCGATACTGTCGGACATCTCGCCAAATGTATAGTCGCCTTCGACCATCGGCGGATAAATTTTATCTCTGATTTCCTGTGCGTCCTGCATAGTTTATCCTGAAAATTTTAGTGGCTCTCTCCCGCCGGTTCTTTCTGCGTCCCGCCTACTGTTTCAGCGGCCGGCACCGTCATCGCGCGGTAGTCCGGCATCTCGTGATTCTGGTTTTTCAGCGAGGCCAGGTAAGTGGTGCGCGGCTGCGTGTTCAATTCGTTAAGCACGTTGTAATTGCGATGACCTTTTTTGAGTTTCGCCACCTGGCTGGTTTCATCGTTGATATCGCCGAAAACAATCGCGTCCGCCGGGCAGGCCGCCTGACAGGCCGTGACGATATCGCCGTCCTTGATCCGGATCTGCTTCTTCTCAGATTCGATACGCGCGGCGGAAATTCTCTGCGTACAGTAGGTGCATTTTTCCATCACACCGCGGCCGCGGACGGTAACTTCCGGATTGCGCATCAATTTGTATTGCGGCGTGTACCAGTCCTGGAATAAAAGGAAATTAAAACGGCGAACTTTGTACGGGCAGTTGTTCGAGCAATAACGCGTTCCGACGCAGCGGTTGTAGACCATGTCGTTCAACCCTTCGGCGCTGTGGACAGTGGCATGGACCGGGCAAACCGGTTCGCACGGCGCCTGTTCGCACTGCTGGCAAAGGATCGGCATGAAGTGCGGGCCTTCCGGATCGTTGGCATCGCGCCCGCCGAAATAAGTATCGATGCGGATCCAATGCATTTCACGGCTGCGCCCGACCTGCTCTTTGCCCACGACCGGAATGTTGTTTTCCGATTGGCAGGCGACCACGCAGGCGTTGCAGCCGACGCAGGAATTCAGGTCGATGGTCATTCCCCACTTGTGATCTTTGTATTCATAGCGCGGGTACATCGATTTGTCGTATTCGTCGTGCTGGTGGCCTATGGCCGGGTTCTTCTCAAACGTTTCAAAATCGAAAACGCGCAGGATGTCGCGGCCTTCCATATTAAAGTGCGTCTGGGTCGAAGAAACTCTTACCTGGTTTCCCGTCCTTCGGACAGCGCCCGATGAAAACCACATTGCGTCCGACTTGCGAACGTCATAAACATTGTAGCCAATGGAGTTGCCGACTTTCCCCGCTCGCGAACGCCCGTAACCGAGATAGATCGTTACGACATCGTCAGGCTGGCCCGGCATGATCCAGGCCGGCACCGGAGCGCCGATCTTTTCGCCGCCGACGGTCACGTCCATCGCGTCCGAAAAAAGATTACCGCCGGTAGAATCGATAAAGGTAGTTCCCTCTTCGGCACCCGTGCCGGGGTTAAATTTACGGTTTTGATTGAGACCCAAACGCTGGGCCGTTTTCGGGCTGACCAGCGCCACGTTTTCCCAAGTCACTTTGTTAAGCGGGTTGGGCAGTTCCTGCAGCCAGCCGTTATTGGCATAGCGCCCGTCATAAATACCCGGGTCGGGCAGGATCACAAATTCAACTTCGCCGCCGCCGGAAGATGGGGCTGCGGGCTGGCTGAGAAAATCGGTTTTCGCCGCCATCGTTTTTGCCGGCAGCGCCGTGTTGGGCAAAAACCCGTCATGGATCGCGCGGCGCCATGATTTTTCAAAATCCGCACCGGCGATCGGCGAACCGGCCGTGCTCCAGGCGGTCTTTAAAATGTCGGCGTCTTTCTCATCGAATTTTTCTTTAGCGAAAAGCTGGATCATCTCGTGCGTGCTCTTTCCGCCATACAGCGGTTCGATCAGCGGCTGGACAAAGGTCACCGTGCCGTCATAAGCGCGCGTGTCGCTCCACATTTCCAGAAAATGTTTTTCGCAAATATGCCAGTGGCAGAGGTCCGTTGTTTCGTCTTTATACTGGCTAAGCTGGATGCGAAGGTCTACCTTCTTTATTCTCTCTTCGGTCAGTTTCAGGTCGGCCGGGGTGTTATACATCGGGTTGCCGCCAAAGATGACCAGCATTTTGACCGCGCCCGCATCGATATCCCTGACAAGCTCACGCAGGCCGTCCATCTGCAGCACCTCAGGATTGGCGTGCAGCGGATCGGTGTACGTTACGGTCTGACCGACGTTGCCGAGCGCGCCGTTCATCGCATGGGCCAGCGCGTGTACGGCCGGCGATTGCTGGTCGCCCGCGATCACGATCGACTTGCCTTTATGTTCGAGCAGGTCTTTGGCCATCGTCTCGATCCATTTGGCGTTATCTGTATAGTCTGACGCTGCTCCCGCCACGCCCAATGCCTTGGCAACCGCTTTGACAAAACCTTCCATCAGGCTCGGTTTGAGCGAAAGATGATGGTCGGATTTTGCCATCGTGATGCTCGGAGTCGTGCCCACCGCATACAGGCGGTTCATTTCTTTTTTCTCTTCCGAGGTGCGGCGCTGCGCGGAATAATCCTTGATGTAGCGAACATTAAATCCGCTCATAAAATCGGCGTCGAGCGAAAGAACTCTTTCCGCCAGATCGAATTTATAAACGGTATTCGCGGGCGCGCCGAGCGCCATTTTTGCGCCGGCCATCGCGCTGTCATTGTTGATAGGCTCGTATTGATGCCACTTGGCGCCGGGGAGTTCAGTAAGTATTTGCTTGAACTGATTGATGAGCGTCGGCGACGTGACGGTTTCGGTCAGAAAACGAATTCCCGCACCGTTCGTTCCGCGTTCTTTATCGAGCTCCGCGCGGAATGCTTTGACAAAAGCTTCCCAGCTTTGCGCGCTGCCGCGGTAGGTTATTTCCTGCGAGCGGTCCGGGTCGTACATTCCCAGGATCGCGGCCTGCGCAAGCGTATCCGTTCCGCCGAGGCTGCCGGGGTGCTGCGGATTTCCTTCGATCTTGGTCGGACGAAAATCATTGCTTCTGACCAGCAGGCCGGTAGCGATACCGCCCAGCGTCATCGCCGTGGCATAAAAATCGGGTTTTCCGGGTGTGTATTCTTCGGGTTGGGTAACGTAAGGAATCGCTTTTTCGGGCGGTTGAATGACGCAGCCGCTGACGCCGGCCAAAGCCAGCGAGGCGCCCATCAGCTTGATAAAACTGCGGCGGCTGACCGGATCGCTCCATTCTTCCGAGTGCTGGGGGAATTCCCGGTTAACGAATTCTTCGAATTCGGGCGCGTCGACAAATTCTTCCAGGCTGCGCCAGTATTCTTTTCCTTGCTGGTCTAAAATTCTTTCACGCAAGAGAGCAAAATTCTTTTGACTATCTTGAGTCGCCATCGTTTTCTGATTCCTTAACTCTTCTCCAAATTTACTAACAGTTACCGGTGACCAAACTACCTGTGACAGGTCGAGCAGCTGGTCAGCTGCTGCCGGCTGCGGATCTTGTATTCGTCTTTAAGCTCTTCCCGCTCTTTCGGCCCGATATCGCTATCGTTCCAGGACATGTTATAAACCTCGCCCTTGGGCCGGATAAACTGCGACGGGTCCTTGTGACAAGAGATACACCACTCCATCTGCAGCGTATTTTCCATAAACACGCTGGCCATTTCATCGACCTTGCCGTGGCAGGTCGAGCATCCTACGCCCTTATTAACGTGAATGCTGTGATTGAAATAGACGTATTCCGGAAGGTCGTGAACTCTTTCCCACTCAATGGGTTTATTCTCGCGAAAGCTCGCGCGCACCGGTTCCAGGTAAGGGCTGTCAGACCAGATCTGGCTGTGACAGTTCATACAAGTTTGGGTGGGCGGCAGCCCTGCTGAAGACGAGGTTTCGACCGATGTGTGGCAATAACGGCAATCTATGCCGTCGTCGCCGACGTGGTGTTTATGACTGAATTGAATGGGCTGCTGCTTTTCCAGATACCGCCCCGTTACATAGGACGAACGGGCGATCTGGGTAACCACAAAAAAAGCAACTCCGCCTAACAAAACAGCGGCCACGATACTGGCCTTGGCAATGTTATTTGCACTGCGGTGAAATACTTGAGCCATCGCTTTCTCAACTTTCACAATAAGCTTTATTGCGAAAAACTACATTTTCCCCTCAACAGAGAGATAGAAGATCACTCTGAGCAGATGAATATTCAATTTTGTAAAATAAGACCTATGTTCAGAATAACTTACTCTGTACAGAATTTTCAATTACTCCGGTTAAGAAATATAATTTTTCCGGTATGTGTGCAAGTTTTCACAAAATAAGATTTGCTCATCAATGAAATTAAGTTTTATTTAACCTTGCCTATCAAGCCACAGATCCTACGTATAGAATTTTTTAATTCGTGCTATTTGTGTAATTCGTGGCTAATAAAAACAGATCAGGTTTTATCACCTTAGGCGCAGGACAAAAGCGCGGCGCCGATAGCGGCGGCATTTTTCCCTAATTCCCCGGCCACGATATTGGTGCCTTCAAAGCCGGGCGCAAATGAAAATTCTCTCGCTCTATCGGTAACCCCTTTAATCACAGGAGTTCCGGCCGCCATCACTTCGCCGCCCATCACCACGCGTTCGATATTCAGCAGGTTGATCACGCTGGCGACAGCCGTGCCGACGAACATCCCGGTGCGTTCGAGCATCATGTTGGCAAAATCGTCGTCATTATTCGCCGCGTCGACGATATCGGCCAATTTTAAATTTTCTTCCGCGATCTTTTGCAGGGATGTTGTGCTGTCCTGGTGCAGCCTGTCTTTGGTTCGCCGTACGATATTATCGGCCGAGGCCATGTCTTCAACTCTCAGGCCCTCGGAATTGATGGTCACATAACCGAATTCCCCGGCGAAACCCGATGCTCCGTGCCATAATTTGCCGTCCAGAATAAGCGCGCCGCCGACGCCTTTGCCCAGCGTGACGTAAAACATATCTTTCGCGCCGCGACCCGCGCCGAACTTGTATTCGGCATAAGCAGCCGCGTTGGCGTCGTTCTCGAGATTTATTTTAAGCCCGGTGGCCTGTGATACTTCCTGCGCCATATTGAGGCTTTCGTTCTCAGGCAAATGCCTGGAAAGCGCCACCCGGCCCGATCTCATTTCTACCAGGCCCGGCACGGCCACCCCGACACAGGCGGCTTCCGGCGCCCGCGGTTTAAGCCCGTTGATAAATTCTGCTAATTGGGTGAGACGTTCTCCGCTTTGGGAAACGGGGGTCTCGATACTGTCGGCTATTGTGCCGTCAGCGGTAAGAATTACGCCACGCAGGACGTCGCCGGAAAGCTCAACCCCGATCATGGTTCCAGTTTTTTCGCCTGATCCAGTCATTATTTTTAATTACGACGGCCGCGCCCACATGCGAGACATCAGAAAGGAAACTAGAGTGATTCTATGCACAGTCCAATGAACTGTCAAATAAGGACTTTTGCAAAAAATTTCCGTCATTCATACTCTTTTTGTCCTATAATTTATGATATGCATTTTAGGAAATCTCAGGTTCTGGCAGTTGGTATAGTTTTGACTACATCGCTTCAGATGGTTACTCTGTCATACTGTTATCTCATTCGGCTTTCATAAATGGAAAATCCGCTTCAACAAATACAAGCAATAATTGACCTCTATGGTATTTTTGCCGTCTTCGGCCTGTGCATGATCGAAGGTGATATTACTTTGCTTCTGGCGGGCGCCATGGCCAACAGCGGTTTTTTTGGCACGGGCAGTTTTTTCAAAGTGCTGGGAGCGGGAATAGCAGGCGGCGTTGTCGGCGACTCGATCGGATACCTGATCGGCCGCGTGTTTGCCAAAACGATCAAAAGCTTCAAGTGGTACCAGCGTTCGCAGCCGCGTATTGAAAAATTGGTGGAAAAATTCGGCGGCTATGCCCTGGTCATTTCCAAGTACATTTACGGTATCCGGGCGGCCATGTGTATTTCCACGGGCGTCGGTAAAATGCCGTTTTGGCGTTTTCTTTATACCGATCTTCTGAGCTGCTCGATCTGGGCGCTGATCCTGAGCACGACGGGTTATTTCTTTGGCGGGGCCATTACGGGGATCATCGGCGATTTCCAGCAGATAGGTTTTGTGCTGCTGGGTATCATCGTATTCGGCGTGGTCGGGTTTTACCTGCTGGAAAGATTCTGGCTTTCGAAAAAAGTGGAAAGCGCCAACCCCGAAACTATTCACGAGATAGAGGAAAAACTTCACGCTGTCTCGGAAAATATTCAGGAAAAGCTTCACTTGACCCAGGCGTCAAATTCAAAAGATCCAAAAGAACAGGAAAGTGCCGATCCGCAGGAAAACAAGCCTGCCGCTTCATCGGCCAAGGCTTCCCCTTCGGATAGGATTGGCGCGGAAAAAGATTAGTTATTTGTTTTATAAGTAGCGCCAGCGTCTCGCTGGCTGTCGTGCGGGCGTCCCGCCCGCGCAAAAAAAGACCTGACGCCGTCAGGACAGCCGCCGGGACGGCGGCGCTACATATCGGCGCATTAATTCAAAAAAGACTTTATGATAATCGAATCATCTGCTCCAACGCGGGTCGATCTGGCCGGAGGCACTATCGACATTCCGCCCCTTTTTCTTTTTCACGAAGGCGCGGCGACCGTTAATTTCGCCATCAGCCTGCGCGCGCATTGCCGTATCGAAACGCGCGACGACAGCAAAATAATTCTCGAATCGATCGACCGCGGCGTAAAATTCGAAACCGATCTCGATCATTTTCACGAACTCGCGCACGAGCCGCGGCTGGAATTACTCTCCAAGCTTGTTTACTTTTTCAAACCCGAAACCGGCCTGCATATGATCACCGAATCGGAAGCCCCGGCGGGGGCCGGCCTGGCGGGTTCTTCGACCCTTAACATCGCCTGTGTCGGCGCGCTGAACCGTTTGCTGGGCGATCGCTACAAAGAGGACGAGTTCATCCCGATCGCTTCCAGCATAGAAACACAGGTCATCCGCGTGCCGGCGGGTTTTCAGGATTACTACTCGGCGCAATACGGCGGGCTGTCCTGCATTCATTTCCGCCCGGACGGTTTTCGCCGCGAGGCTTTGGCGACCGATACGGCGATGCTGGAAAGCCGGATGGCTGTTTGCTACACGGGCGAGCCGCGCAATTCAGGCACGAATAACTGGGAAATAACCAAACGCCATATCGACGGCGACCCGGAGCTCTTCGACATCTTCGAAGGCATCCGCGACGGCTCGCTCGAGCTGCGTGAAGCGCTGCTGATGAACGAATGGGACCACGTCGGAGAAATTTTGAAAAAGTCCTACCCGCTGCGCAAACGCCTTTCGCCGAATATCACTACTTCGCATATGGATGAGCTGATCGAGGCCGCTTTGGCTAATGGTGCGATCGCCGCCAAAGTGTGCGGCGCGGGCGGCGGCGGCTGCATAGCTTTTTATTGCGAAGAAGGCCGACGCGACGAAGTGGAAGCAGCATTAGCGGCAATGGAAGGCTGCGAAGTTCTGAAGTGGACTTTAGCGCCGGAAGGTTTAGTTGTTAAGGAATTGTAGTTAATAAAATTAACAGTACCCTCGGGTATGAGGTCAGAACCCGAAGCGGTAGCGACCGGGTTTAAGCTCCCCTCCTTACGCCCATGCTATATCGGGGAGGGGTGGCACGCGTAGCGTGACGGGGTGGTTCTCGAAATGAATGCGGGCAGGGATGCCCGCGCTCCATAATGTCTTAATGCGAACTTGCGGCAATCGCCTTGGTCAGCGAGCTGAAAATTCCCCGTCCGTCGGTTGAGCCGAGCAGTTCTTCGCAGGCCCTTTCCGGGTGCGGCATCATACCTAAAACATTCCTGTTGAGATTACAAATTCCCGCAATATTCGCGCGCGCGCCGTTAGGATTCGCTTCATCGGTTATCTCGCCGGTTTCATCGCAATAGCGAAAAACTATCTGGCCGTTTTCTTCCAGTTGACTAAAAGTTTCGTCGTCGCAGACGTAATTTCCCTCGGCATGCGCGACCGGGATAGAAAGAACTTTTTCGCCCGCGATCTCGCTGGTATAAGGCGTGTCGTTATTTTCGACCTTGATATTGACGTGCCGGCAGACAAAGTGCAGACCGCGATTGCGCATCAGCGCGCCCGGTAAAAGTCCCGCTTCGCAAAGGATCTGAAAACCGTTGCAGATGCCGAAAACGAATTTACCTTCCGCGGCAAATTTTTTGACTGATTGCATGACGGGCGAAAATCTCGCCAGGGCGCCCGCGCGCAGGTAATCGCCGTAGGAAAATCCGCCCGGGACGATCACCGCATCGTAACTGCTAAGATCCGTGTCTCTATGCCAGATAAAATCAACCGGCTGTCCCACGTATTTCGATACCGCGTGATAGGCGTCGTGGTCACAATTTGAACCGGGAAAAACAATAACTCCAAACTTCATATCAGTATGCGATAGGCGGCAGCAGTAAGCAGTGCAGTATTCCTGCAAACTGCCTATTGCCACTGCTCACTTAAGAAACTATTTCTACTCTATAGTCTTCAATTACCGGATTGGCCAGGACGTCTTTGGCGATCTTTTCCGCCGCGGCGGCCGCTTCTGACTCGGAAACTCCTGAATCTAAAGATATTTCGAAAAATTTGCCCTGCCTGACGTCAACTATTTTGTCAAAACCGAGCAGTTCGACCGAATGCTGGATGGCCTTACCTTGCGGGTCGAGGACGCTCGGCTTCAGATTTACATAAACTTTTGCCTTCATTTCCTTATCTTACCTCAAAAACGTTGATAAATCTCTTGTTCTTATGCAATTATTGGTATACTATTTCGTCATCTTTAAGAAATTATTCTGTTTAAAATTACACTTGACTCTTCAGAAGGAGAATTAGAAATGGAAAATAACCCTGCAGGTAAAACTGCACTCGGCTTGGACAATAACGTTGGAGCTTTGATCTGTTATGTCGGAAATATTATCTGTGCCTTGGGCCTGATATACAGCATTATCGTTGTGGTAACGGATAAAACAAATAAACTGCCCCGTTTTCACGCGTTTCAATCGATTCTTTTGTCCGTTTCCTGTTTTGTGATCGCAATAGTTCTGAATATTTTGACTGCGATACTTATCGGGGGCGCTTCGGCTACAGGCAGCGGGGCCGCAGCGGCCGGCAGTATGGGGCTTGTCAGCATCATCTATTTGATATTTGGCTTGGGTGTTTTGATCGCGATCATTTTCTGCGCCGTCAAAGCTTTCCAGGGCCAGATCTTCAAGCTTCCGATCATCGGCAACCTGGCTGATCAATGGTCTAACTAAACCGGGCCAAAAACTCTTGCGTACACTTTATCAACGTTGCGCAGGTAGTGTTTAAGATCAAAGACGCGGGCACTCCCTCGCTCGTGAAACGTCGTTATTAAAATAGCGAGGACTTGTGTTCTCGCTATTTTAATTGGCGATGAATAAATGTGATAAACTGCTTGAGAAAGCGAGAAATTCGCCCAATAATTTCGGCTTTTATGAGATCTGTCAGTTAGCTGAATGTTTCGGATTTGAATTTCGAAGACAAAAAGGCTCGCACGTGATCTATGAAAATTCATCTTTAACACTTGAGCAAAATCGGTTGATGAATTTTCAGAATTTTCGCGGAAACGCAAAGCCTTATCAGTTAAAACAACTATTGAGAGCGATCTTGCTTATCAGAAATGAAAAATAAATATACCTTCCAGATTTTTTGGAGTGAAGAAGATCAGGCATATGTTGCCACGTGTGCTGAATTCTCCGGCTTGTCCGCGTTTGGAGAAACTCATGAGGAAGCGTTGCGCGAAGCCCAAACCGCCCTGGAGCTTATGATCGAAACGTATCAGGAAAAAGGCATCGCCCTTCCTGAACCCAGAGCGATTCTCTTAGAAGTAGCTTAACTGAAAACTCTCTTAAAAACTTTACTTACGTTGCGCAGGTAGTGTTTAAGATCAAAGGCGCGGGCTATTTCCTCTGGTGACAAACGTGAGGAAATGTCCGCGTCTTTCATTACCAGTTCTCTAAACTCTCCGCCTTCGTCCCAAACCTTCATCGCATTCCGCTGCGCCCAAAGATAAGCGTCTTCGCGCGAGACGCCTTTCTGCGTCAGCGCCAAAAGCAGCTGGCCGCTAAAAACAAGGCCGCGCGTCAGGTTGATATTTTCCAGCATCCTTTCGGGATAGACCACCAGGCTGTCGAGCAGCGAGGCGGCTTTGGTAAGAATGTAATCGAGCGCCGCGGAAGAATCAGGCAGGACGATACGCTCAGCCGAGCTGTGCGAAATATCGCGTTCGTGCCAGAGCGCCACGTTTTCCAACCCGACGATGGAATTCGCCCGGACGGTCCGCGCCATTCCACAGATGCGTTCCGAAAGGATCGGATTGCGTTTGTGCGGCATCGCCGAAGAACCTTTCTGCCCGGTCTTGAATTTTTCCTGCGCCTCGCGAACTTCCGTCCGCTGCCAGTGGCGCACCTGCAGCGCGAATTTTTCCAGTGAAGCAGCGACGATCGCCAGCGTGCAGAGATATTCGGCGTAACGGTCGCGCTGGATGACCTGTGTTGAAACAGCCGCCGCTTTAAGCCCCAGCTTTTCGCAGACGCGCTCTTCGACCTCCGGGTCGAGATGCGCAAACGCGCCGACCGCGCCGCTGATCTTTCCTACCGACACAATATCTTTTGCTTTGATCAGGCGCTCTTTATTACGCTGCATTTCCGAATACCAGAGCGCAAACGTCATTCCGAACGAGGTCGGCTCCGCGTGGATCCCGTGCGTGCGGCCAATCTGGGGCGTGTCTTTAAATTCCAGCGCGCGCTTTTTAAGAACTTCCAACAGGCCATCGACTTTCGCCAGCAAAACACCGCACGCTTCTTTGAGCAGCAGCGCGTTGGCGGTGTCGACCACGTCTGACGAAGTGAGCCCGTAGTGAACGAAGCGCGCGGCTTCGCCGATGTTTTCCGCCAGGTTGGTGGTAAAGGCGATGACGTCGTGATCGGTGGTCTTTTCTATTTCACTGATGCGCTCAGGCGTAAAAGCGGCTTTGGCTTTTATTTCGGCGACGGCCTCGGCGGGAATGGTTCCCATCTCGGCGTGCACTTCGCAGACGGCTATTTCGACATCGAGCCATTTTTGGAACTTATTTTGCTCAGACCAGATCGCGCCCATCTCGGGCAATGTGTAGCGAGGTATCATTGTTTTTACTGTTTATCTTAGCATGGATTTGCGCCGCACGGCACTGCTTCAGATCAGCCTAAAGCGGCTCTGCCGCAGTGCTGTGCGGAAGGGCTCTGCCCTTCCGAAATTCCCGCTAATATCAGGAGGCTGCGCCTCCGCTCATCTTTGTCTCCATTCGATTTTTTCAATATCAACCCTAAGCGGCTCATTCTCAAGCATGGAGCGCTTCCAAAATCTATAACTCGACCAGCGATATTCTTTCGGCCGCTCACAAAGACCTTCTTCAACTGGATTCTGATGAATGTAATTTACTTTTTGCATCAAAACTTCTTCGGTTTTAATTTCGAATGTATTTGAATGATGTTCCCAGAGTGAATGCTTGTAACCACGATCTTTCGTTTCCGTTCTAAGTTTCAGCAGAGACGTTTCAAATCCATTTTCCTTTAGATAACCGATCACCCTCCGCGCTGAAATTCCATTCAAATATCTAAGCGTTTCGGACTGATTAAGTTTTGAGTCGGTAATAATATGAAAGTGATCGGACATCACAACGTAAGAGAAAATGAGGAAACCGGCGGAATTTCTTGATTCGCTAAAGGCTTGGCATATAAGCTCTTTTAATTTGCCCGTTCTAAAAACAGGCAAACGATTATGAGTGACCGAAGTAATAAAATAGAGCGGATTATTCTTTGAGATGGGAGGCACGTTTATCTACCGGAGGCATAGCCTCCTCAAATTATTATTAACCTGCCGGAAAGCCACAGGCTTTCCGCACATCACTGCGGCAGAGCCGCTAAATTTCAATCAGCCTTATGCAGCAGCCGCAGAGCCATAGAATTAGATCAAGCCTTTATCTATTAGTAACTCCGCATTGAGTACCGCCGCGCCGGCGGCGCCGCGGATCGTATTATGGCTCAGACACACGAAACGGTAATCGAAAATATTATCGGGAAACAATCGTCCGATGGTGATGGTCATTCCCTTGCCCGTGTCGCGGTCCATTCGCGGCTGCGGGCGATCGGGCTCTTCGCGCACGACCATAAAATTTTCCGGCGAAGAATAAAGGTTTAGCCGGGGATAATTTGTAATGGCCTCGGTCACTTCTTCCAGCGTTGAAGTCTCCCTTAATTTCACCCGCGCCGAAACGGTGTGCCCGTCCACGACGTTGACGCGGAAACATTGAGCGCTTACCACAAAGTCGGCTTTTTCGATCTCCTGCCCGGTAAATTTGCCAAGAATTTTCTGCGCCTCTATCTCGACCTTCGGTTCTTCGCCGGCGATATAAGGCATTACATTGTCCATTATGTCGAGCGCCGCCACACCCGGGTAACCGGCGCCGGAAATGGCCTGGTAAGTAGAAATTATCAGCGATTCAACGCCGAATTTTTCATGCATTGCGGCAAGCGGCGGCGCAAAACTTATCACCGCGCAATTCGGGTTGGTGACGATAAAACCTTTGCCGAATCCGCGCTTGACCCGCTGCGTTTCGATCAGGCCGAGATGGTCATGATTGATCTCCGGGATAAGCAGCGGCACATCTTCGTCCATGCGGAAAGACGATGAATTGCTGATGACCGGGTAACCCGCGCGGGCAAAAGCTTCCTCCGTAGCCCTGGCCACATTCGAGGGCAGGCTGGAAAAAACCAGGTCGCATTCGAGCGGCGGTTCGATCGGCTGCACCACGATCTCTTTAACCTTTTCCGGCATCGGTGTCGCCAATTTCCACGGACAGGCCTCGACAAAGGTCTTGCCCGCCGAGCGGTCGGAGGCGGCCAAAGCGGCGATCTCGAATTGGGGATGATCGGCCAAAAGCTGAATAAATCTCTGGCCGACAGTGCCGGTCGCTCCCAGAATTCCTACACGGTATCTTTTACTCATAGGGTCACAAAAAATTAAGTGTAATTTAGGCTTAATAAAAAGGAAAGCTTCAAAAGTAGCAGGTCAGTTTGAAAACGGTATGTCCGCACAGCGGACTGAAGAGAATAGTCCAGGGCTTTAGCCCTGGGTAAGGAACGATCAATTAAAGTATTAGCCCTGAAGGGGCGGCAGATTGATTTCTGCCGCCCCTTCAGGGCTTGATCATTTTGGATTCCGGTAACCCAGGGTGGCTTTGTCCCCGTTGGGGACTTTTAAGAATAGTCTTCAAACTGACCCTCTACAAAAGAATCGTTGACTTGTAATACCGCGGGTGGTTATTCTAGATATCTAACTCAAGTTCTTTTTCTTCCATAAAATCGGAAAAATGAACCTGCGATCGATCGGGTCCGGGGTAAACATCCGTTCTTTCATGCCCGGTCAGGGTTTACTTCCACCCTACTCTCAAAGCGGAAGCTGGTTTTTGAATTACACACGGAGGTCAGATAATGAAAAATAAACTTGGCTTGATCAAAAGATTAGGAATTTTGGCGGTTCTAATGTTCTGCCTGGGATTTGTTATGTTTGCGCCCAGCGGGACACAGTCGGCTTTGGCCCGCCCCTGCTGTTCGAGCTGTCCGATCGATCTGTTCGATCCGTTTGCTCCGACTCCGGAGGACTATTGCACTGCTCAGTGCGGTGCCGGTTCAGGCTCGTGTTACAACAGCTGTATCAACAGCGTCTACAACTGTTGGCACGTGTGCGATTTCGGCTGTTAAGACATAAAGTTAGCAGAGTTATCAGAGTTTTACCGAGTCAATCAAGTTATTGGAATTTATATCTTATGAAGCTCGGCAAAATTCGACGAACTCTGCTAACTCAGTCAACTCCGGGGCTCATTTTTAAGGAGGTCAGAAAATGAAAAACAAATTTGGATTATTGAAAAGACTGGGCATCCTGACAGTTCTTGTCTTCTGCCTGGGATTTGTTATGTCTAATTCTAATGCAGTGCAGCCGGTCCTGGCGGCGCCGTGTTGCCAGGATTGTCGCGTTCCCCCATTCGGAGAAGACCCGACCGCTGAGGAATACTGCGCCAACCAATGCGGGGCCGGTTCCGGTTCATGTTATACCGTATGTCTGAACCAGATCCACAACTGCTGGGCCCATTGCGTGTTCTGTTAGTCAATAATATTAAGGAGACTAAAAAGTGCAAAATAAACTTAGGATTTTAAAAAGATTGGGGATATTGATGGTCCTCGTGCTCTGCCTGGGGTTTGTCATGACACAGGGAAATTCAACCCGGGCAGCCGCTCTTCCATGCTGCTATGACTGTCCCATCGACCCGGACGATCCATATGCCCCGACACCGCAGGATTACTGCACCGATCTGTGCGGCGGCCCGGCCGCTGAAAAGAGCTGTTATCTTGCCTGTCTCGCTGACGTTTATGACTGCTGGAATCATTGCAGCCATTGCCCGTAAAAAGTGATTGGTAACTGGTGATTGGTAATAGGTAACAAGTGGTGGGTGACGGGTAACAGATGACGTATTTACCAATTACCTGTTACCTGTTACCAACTACTCGTCACTTACCCTCTCAGCGCTTCTTTCATCCGTTTCACGCCTTCCCTTATCTTGTCTTCATTGGCGCAAAAAGAGATGCGTAAATAACCTTCGGCTTCGCTGCCGAAAGCCGAGCCGGGAATGGTGACGACTTTGGCCTGCAGGAATTTTTCCACGATCTCCATTTCATCGCCCAGGTGGCGCACATCGAGCATCGTGTAAAAAGCACCTTCGGGAACGAAAGCGGTCAGGCCGAGTTCCGTCTTAAAAAGATCGACGATCAGATCGCGGCGTTTTTGATAAACGGCGCGCGCATCCGTCATGGCTTGCTTGCCTTCTTCGGTCCAGGCGGCCAGCGCGGCCTTTTGCGAAATTGCCGAAGCGCAGGTCACATCGTAACCGTGCAAAACCCACGCCGGCCGGATCGCGTCCGTCGGCCCGGCCAGCCAGCCCAGGCGCCATCCGGTCATGCTCATTATCTTGGACAAACCACTGACAATTAAAGTCTTATCGTAATACTCAGAGATCGAAGCCGGTCGTTCATCGCCGTAGTAGACATCGCGATAGATCTCGTCTGAAATAACATAAATACCGCTGTCTTTCAGCGCTTCGGCCATCGCCTGCAGATCGGCGCGCGACAGAGACCTGCCGGTCGGATTCGAAGGGCTAAGAACGATCACGACGCGCGTCTTATCGGTTAGCTGCGCCTTAAATTCTTCGGCATCGAAAGCAAACCCGTTCTCACCGGCCAGGCGGTAATATTTGGTAACGCCGCCGGCAATTTTTGTGATGCCCGGATAAGCGGGAAATCCCGGGTTCGGCGTCAGTACTTCGTCGCCGTCTTCGACCAGGGTCATCAGCGCGCAAAAAAGAGCTTCGGAAGAACCAACGGTCACAAAAACATCGTCGATGCCAAGGTTTAAATGCGGGTATTCGCCGATGATCTTTTCACGCAGCGCGGGTATTCCCGCCTGCAGCGTGTAACCGTTCATCTCTTCGGTGATAACGCGCACGGCTTCGTCCTTTATACACTGCGCGGTGGGCAGGTCCGGTTCACCCAAACCGAAGCTGATGCTGCCCGGCAGCGCGCGGTCGGCCACTTGCCGTATCTTTGATTTTTCGAGTCCCTGCAGGCGCTGCGGAATACGAAACCCTTCCATTTCTGTGATCGCTTTCATAGTCATAAACTCCAAAACCACAGGGTAGCATATCAGACAGAAACGCGACAGTTATGGAGCGTGTCCGGCAAAAGCCAGGACCTACTCCATACTGCCGCATTTTCTGCTCGCTTCTAGGGTACGAGCAGTCTTAATATTCCCCGGCTTTAATCTTTCTTTCTCAGCACACAAAAATATGCCTTGGTAAAAAATTCATCGAGCACGGGCACCTGTGAAAAAGCGCTCATATACCGTCCTAAGCGAAATACTTTTCCGCCGAAACCGATCTGTTCCTTGTGTACCAATTCAAAAGGCACTTCTTTTAACATCGAACGGAATTGCCGCAGCGTAATGTGATTGAGATATTCGCTCCACATCTCGCGGTCGAGATAAGGATTGGGCCGTTTTTCGCCGGTCTCTTCATCCTGGAAATAACAGGGCACGCGGTAATCCGGCTGATCGTAAAGATGCGCCGCCACGTCGAGAAGCGTATCCATCGAAAAAATGGCGTTTGCCCACGGGTACGGAATGATGTCTTCAAGGTGCGTTCCATACGGCCCGAACCACGGGTGAAAATGCACCAAAAACCATCCGCCCGGCCGCAAGACCCGGTCGGCTTCCATAAAGATCGCTTTGGGGTCGCTCAGATGTTCAACGGTGTCGATGGTATAGATGACGTCGACGCTTTCATCCGGCAGCGGGATCGTGTCCGGCGTAGTGCGGATGAACCGGATCTTGTCTCCGAATTTATTTTTGCCGTAGGCGAGCGCTTCGGTGCTTATGTCGCCGCCGATCGCGGTAAAATTCTCGTGCTGCAAAAATGAATCGAGCATGTAGCCTTTATTGCAGCCGATCTCGAGCACGGTCTTGCCTTCGAACGAGCAAAATTGTTTGAAAAGCGCCTGGTAATCATCAATCTGTTCGACGCGGTCGCTGATGTAGTTTTCCATGCTGTCGAAACGAGTGATCGTTTCCGTCTTAAAACCGAATTTTTTAAGCGGGGTGCTGGTGAAGAGATTTGTCATTGCCAGGCAGGCTTTACGAGAAATGCCCCTGATTTCTGACGGGTGGGTTAGCGCTTGCGAGACCATATTTCCTCCGGGAAAAGGATTTCCCGCTTAATTAAAGTGCAAATAAGGCGCTTTCTCCCACAAAATCTAATTATTAAAATAGCTTTGTCTTTAAAGTCCGGCCAATAACATTTTTAAGAACGGGTGCAAGCAACCCTTCCCGACCTGAGAGGTATTTCGGCTTTGAAGGGTAAATATAAGACTAAATAAATTTGCAGTCGGGAAGGGCTGCTTGCGCCCGCTCTGATGAGGTTTTTCGCTAAGGGCGCAAAGATAAGAAGTCAAAGGATTTAGGGAATTTCGCTGCGTTGCCAGCCTTGATCGGAATGAAGATAAGCTTTTGACTCAACCATCGCAAACGCCTTTTGATCGGGCTGCCAATCCAGCCGTTTGATGGTAAGACTAGGATGATCGAATTCGATCACATTGAACGAATTGGTATGCCCGCGGCTGCGGGTCGAAGTAGCCGTGCCCGCCTGAACGATCAGCGCGGGGCGGCCGGCGCCGACGTTGTAGCGCTTGGCGGTGTCGCCCATATGCCCGATGTGAATATGCCCGGCGAGAAAAAGGTCCACCCCGCACTCGGCGACAAACCGCATTGCCATTCGCGCGCGGCCGACAATATCGCCTTCGTCAAAACCATCGGGAACGTCAAAAGGATGATGCGTCACCACTGCTTTTAAGACATCATCTTTAAGGCCGCAGAAATTTTCGCGAATGGCGGTCACCTGGCCTTCGTTTATGCGGCCGCCTTTCACCGTGAAAGAACGCGCGGTATTGATGCCCATCACGGCTATCTCTTCGTCGGCGTAAAAAGGCCGCAGGTCATCGGTAATAAATTTCTTGTATTTTTTTAGCGGCGAGAAAAATCGCGTAAAAACATTATGCAGCGGAACGTCGTGATTTCCCGGCACGACGATCTGCGGTTTTGGCAGAGAATCCAAGAATTTGCGCGCCTCCTGAAACTCATGTGAACGAGCGCGCTGGGTCAGATCTCCGGAAACCACCAGCAAGTCAGGCTTGCTCGCGATCACAGCCTCACGCAAATGTTCGATCACATCGTAATTGATGCGCCCAAAATGCGTGTCGGATATCTGGACAATGATCTTCATGTCTTTAACGTATAACGGTTAATGATTAGTGATTAACGGCTTTCAATAACTCTTCACTATTCATTATTCACCATCACCTTTAGCGCCTTCGGCCTGATCTTATACTCCAGCGGCGTTTGCAGCGCTATAACTTCGCCGTCAAAAGCGACCAACAAAACTTTTCTGCGCCGGGTTTCTATCCGGCATTCTTCGATCATTATTTCCTCAAACTCCTTTGCTTGTCTTAACGTTCCCAAAAGAGCGCGGATGGCTAATTTTAATAATCCCCAGCGTCCGGTTTGAGGCAAAATATAAAGACTCAATTTACCGCCGGTGAGGCTGGGCCGCCGGCCGATATTAAACCCTTCCATCTCATAATCGTTATTGCCGATAAAAACCATCGGCGTGCGGCGTTTTAATATTTCCTCGCCGAGCCGGAGCTGGATATCCAAAAAAGGATGACGCCGCAGGACCATTACGGTCGCCCAAAAAGCCGACGGCCATTTGCCGCGCTTTAAGCGATGCTGCTGCTGTTCGCGTTTGTGAACAATATGCGGGTAGAGCCCGATGCTGGAATTATTAAGAAAAATGCGCCCGTTGACTTCGCCGACGTCGATCTCCAAAGCTTGCCCGTCGGCGATAATGCCGACAGCTTCGGCCAGGACCGGAGGGATTTTCAGATCGCGGGAAAAATGATTGAGCGTGCCAAGCGGCAAAACGCCGAGAATTTTGCCGGTCTTTATTGCCTCTTCGGCAACGGCGCTGATGGTCCCGTCACCGCCCCCGGCCACGATCATATCGCACGCGCTTTTGGCGGCTTCGGCTGCAAATGCCGATAACTGTTCGCCGTTTTCAGCCAGCTTGATATCGGCCTCGATGTCGTGCGCGGCAAAGAGGCCCCGAATGCCATTCGTCAAAACTTCGTCGTCACTCCCGGTGCCCGAACCCGCATTGATAATGACGACCGCCTTGCGCATACGGTTATTCTAGCGCAAATAGTCTTCGAGTTTTGTAGCGGCGTCGGTTTTTTCGTCGCGGTATTTGACGATGATCGGCGCGTAGATGGAAAGGCCCCATTCTTTTCCTTTTTCGCTGGTCACGGCGCGCGAGCCCTGCACCACGACCGCGCCCGCCGGCACTTCGAGCGGTTTTTCGCCGTCGGATTTAATTATCGTGTGATTGACCAGGTCGAAAAGCGGCGTCGAACGCGTGAGGATAACGCCCGAGGCCAGCACTGCGCCTTCGCGCACGACGGTGCCTTCATAGACGCCGGTGTTGCCGCCAACCAGCACGTCGTCTTCGATCACGACCGGAGCGGCATTGATCGGCTCGAGCACGCCGCCGATCTGCGCCGCGGCCGAAAGATGAACGCGCTTGCCGATCTGCGCGCACGAGCCGACCAGCGCGTGGCTGTCGACCATCGTGCCTTCATCGACGTAAGCTCCGACATTGATGTAAGCGGGCGGCACTACTACCACGCCCGGCGCGACATACGATCCGTCGCGAATGGTTGAGCCGCCGATGACGATGCGCACGCCGTCTTCGAGCGACATCGGCCGCAGCGGAAAAGTGTCCTTGTCAAAAAAGCGGAAAGTCTCCGTCTCTTTCGACATCTCCTCCATTTTGCCCATGCGAAAGCCGAGCAGAATTCCCTGCTTCACCCACGGATTGGCGTGCCAATTGCCGTCTTCGCGCTTTTCCGCCGAGCGGATCTCGCCACGTCTTAGCGCCGTCTTGAATTCTTCGTAAACCGCGCGGTCATCGGCAGTGAATTCGGTCTTGGCGAACAGTTGTTCGATGCTTTCTTTTAGATTCATATTAAGAATTTACACCACAAAGGCACTAAGCACACAAAGGAAAACAAAGCGCAAAAACGAGATCGATCAAATAGCGAACTAATTAAGATCGCTTTGTGTTCTTTCTGTCTTTGTGGTTAAAAAATAAAATTCGAACGTTTCGCAGTGTATAACATCCGGCTCAAATTCCAGGAGATATTTATCGTCTTCGGGATAGTAGCGCGCTTTTTCGTAGTCTTCGCCGGCAAATTTTTTGATGCTCTCATAACTGTCCCATTTGGTAACGGTCCAGAAATGGCATTTGTCGCCTTCGACCCGGCGAAGGATTTCCACGCTCAGATTGCCTTCGACCTTTTTGTAATCGCTGACACCGGTGTCGACAATTAACTGCAGGTATTCATCACTGTGTTCCGCCCTGGTCACGCCGTGCCAGATGCGTGTTATCGCTTTGCTTTCCATAATTTTCTATAGGCGCTTGTTTCTCAGGTCTTCGAGTTTTTCGTTAAAGTGATCGGTGCGCGCCGCATAAATAGAGGCTATCACCGAACGATCCGTCGGGCGAAACGCGCGCAGCATGACGCGGCGGCTGCGGATGATGCCCTTTGCGTCGATGACCACTATCGAACGAGTGAGCGATATCGGGAAGAACCAGTGAAAAGCGTAGGTTTCCGTCACGCTGCGGTCGGCGTCGGCCAAAAGAGTGATGGGCAATCTATGCTTGCGGGAAAAGTCGCTGTGGTCATCAACGGTCCCCGGCGACACGCCCACGACCAGCGCTTTTGTCTCGAGATAATCCACCCAATGATCGCGCAGCGAACACATCTGCTTGGTGCAGACCAGGGTTTCGTCCTTGGGATAAAAAAGCAGCGCGACGACGCTGCCCGATTGACCGGAAAGACTCCAGTCTTCGCCCTTTTGGGTCTTAAGCTGAAAATCGGGAGCCCTTTCACCGACCGCGACGGATATTGATTCGCTCAGCTTCATTGGTTTGTCCCCAATTTTATCGGCGGCGGGGTATAGCGAGTGGTTTGCAGCGTCGTTATCTGCCAGCGGCCGTCTTTTTTAACAAAAACGGCGGTGTAACGAAAAGCGACTGCTGTTTCTTTACCGCCGGACTCAAAGCGCATTTTCACGATGGCCGTGACCACCGCCGATGTGCCATAGATCTTTACTCTCAGGTCTTCGTTCTCGACGGACAGCGTTTTAAGGCCGGGCGAGGCTCTCAGCACTTCCAGTTCCTCTTTCTTTCCGCGCGTGCTGCCGTCATAAGCCGTGATGAACAGATCGGCGGCAAAAAGTTTGTCGAGCGCCGCCGTATCGCGCGCAGCAACGGCGTCGGCCCACTGTTTCACCGCGGCCCGGACCTGCTGCTCATCTTTACTTATCTTTGGCACAGCCTGAGCGGAACACATCCATTGCGCTATTAGCGTGACAAACAAAAATAAAAGAAGCCTTTTCATAAACAAATTTAATGTAGCGCCGCCGTCCCGGCGGCTGTCCCGAAGGCGTCCCGCCTTCAGTTTTTTTGCGCGGGCGGGACGCCCACGCGACAGCCAGCGAGACGCTGGCGCTACATCACTGGGGCTTTGCGATGCGCGTCACCTGCAAGGCAACCATCTGCCAGCGGCCGTCGCGCTTGACATAAACACAGGTAAAACGGCGTTCGTTATCGGAATCCTTGCCTTTGTAACTGGTGCGCCATTTGGCATGACCGGTAACGACGGCAGCTTTGTCGTAGATCTTGATGCGCAGATCTTCGGTATTGAAAAAATAGGTTTTAAAATCGGGATCGGGTTTGGCATCCGCCAATTCGCCTTTTTTATCGCGCAGAGCGCCGTTGCCTGAAGTGACGATCAATTCTTCGGCGAAAAGTTTATCCAGCGCTTCCAGATCGCCATTGACCTGCGCATCGGTCCAGGCTTTGTTCGCCGCCCGCACTTCGGTTTCGGCTTTGCCGCTTTGCGCAGCCGCAGTCAAACCTCCCAGCAGGAGCAGGAAAATGGCAAGAGCGGCCTTCATTTCTTTATTCCCGTTTCCTTCATGACCTCGCGCAATTTTTTCCGCGTCGCTTCCGTCACGGGCACCAGCGGCAAGCGCAGATTTTCTTCGAGCAAACCCATCTCCGCCATCACGAATTTGCAGGGGCCGGGCGAAGATTCGATAAAATTTGCTTCCATCAGCGCCAGGATCTGGTAATGGATCTTGCGGGCCTCCTTAGCATTGGCCTCGAGCATTTTTCTTACCATTGACGAGGTTTGCTTCGGGATCTCATTCGCGCAAACGGAAACCAGCCCGTCCGCGCCGAGCACGATGAAAGGCAGCGCCGTCGCGTCGTCACCGGAAAAAACTTTGAAGTTTTTCGGGCGGTCGCGCAATATTTCCATGACCTGCGAAAAATTTCCCGAAGCTTCCTTGGTGGCGACGATATTTTCGTGCGCGGCGGCGAGTCTCAGCGTTGTAGCCGAGGAAATGTTCGACGACGTGCGGCCCGGCACGTTGTAAAGCATCACCGGCAGCTCGGGCACCGCACAGGCTACGGCGGAAAAATGCGCAAACATTCCTTCCTGGGTCGGCTTGTTGTAAAAAGGCGCGACGACCAGCGCGGCGTCGATGCCAAGCTGCCACGCCTGCCAGGTGAAATCCGCCGTGGCCGCCGTATTATTTGTGCCCGTTCCGGCGATCACATGGCCGCCTTTTTTTCGCGCGACCGCCACCGTCATCTCGATCACATGCAGGCGTTCTTCTTCACTCATCGTCGCGCTCTCGCCCGTCGTGCCGCAGGGAACCAGGATCTGCACGCCGCCTTTTATCTGTCGCTCGACCAGCTTTTTAAAACAAGCGTCATCGATCGAGCCGTCTTTTTTAAAGGGAGTAACCAGGGCCGTCGCGCATCCGCGCATCCAATCTGCTTTCATTGTCATATCATTTTCCTAAAATCTCGTTCATCACTTCGGTGAATTCGTAGACCCCGCGTTTCCCTATTATCCATTTCGCTGCAACCAGCGCGCCGGATGCAAAACCTTCGCGCGAACGGGCGGTATGCGTCAGCGTTACCTGGTCGGCCGGGCCGTCAAACCCGACGGTGTGCGTGCCGGGAATATTTCCCGCGCGGGTGGAGCTGACACTAAAATCACGCGATACTTTTTCTTCGACCAGCGCTTTGATCTTCAAAGCAGTGCCGCTGGGCGCGTCTTTTTTGCGCGAGTGATGCCGCTCTTCGATAAACGGCTCGTACTCCGGAAACTGCGCGAAAAGCTCAGACGCGGCGGAAACTACCCGGTAAAAAATATTTACGCCCACGCTAAAATTTGCGCCGAAAACCAGCGCGCCGTTTTTATCCGCCACGAGCTGCCTGATGGTTTCAAGTTCCGCGTTCCACCCGGTCGTGCCTTCAACCACGGGGATTCCGGCGAGACAGCAGGCTTCGATGTTGCGGCGCACTGCTTCGGCTGCGGAAAAATCGATCACTACATCTGCGCCTTTTATTTTTTCCGCCAACGCCTCGGCCGAAAGTGCGCCGTCTGTTTCGTCAATGGTGACCAAAATCTCATCGCCGGCTTTTTTTGCCAACGACTCGATCAACTGACCCATCGCGCCATAACCTATCAGGGCTATTTTCATAAATTTATTTTACAGGGATAGAGGGGATAAAAGGGATAAAAAACAAATATGAATTTCCTTCTTCTCTTATCCTGTTCATCTCCTTTATCCCTGTAAATTTCTCTCTGTGTTCTCTGTGTCCTCTGTGGCGAAAATATCCTTCCTATAATACGGCCAGGAATCTACCAGATAAATCACAAAAGGTATCAGCCAGATAAAGTCGTTTCCGACATTAAGCACCAGCGCCGCCGGCGTCCATTTTCCCTGGATCACCATCGTTGCCGCACCGATCGGCCCAAGAATTTTGCCTATCAAACCTATCGCCGCCAATAGGAAACCGCGCTCGGGCCGCCGCGCCACTTCTAAATAAACGAGCCCGTAAAGCCCGACGATCATTCCGACGCAGGCGTAAATCTCCGGGTAATTCATCGGCGGCATCCCGGCAAATTGAAAAAGCCACTCGGGCCAGAGCGCGGTAAACAATCCCCAGCAAATGCTGTAAATGCCGGCCAGAACAAAAACCGTTTGATGAAATTTACGTCGCTTCATTCTCATTCTTCACCACAAAGACACAGAGCACACAAAGAATAATTCACTAAGGATAAAGGGGGATGAACTGGATAATAATATGTTTTATCCCTCTATCCCATTCATCCCTGTAAGTTTTTCTCCGTGGCTAATAATTTCTTTACCAGATCTATATAAAGCCCGACCGCTTCTTCCAGATCTTTTTTCAAGACAAACTCATCTTTCGTATGCGCTACAAGAATGGAACCCGGACCCAGCAACAGCGGTTTGCCCCAATCTCCCAAATGCGGAATATCGGTCGTAAAGCGCACCGTTTTTTGTTTGAAACCCTCGACCGCCACCATTTTCACCGGCAGGCTATAGGACATTACTTCCAGCTCGCCCCGGCCGGCGACGGTTTTTTCCAGCAGCTCCAGTACCGGTTCTAACGGCGTCGTCAAACGAATGAGCAACCCGGCTTCGGCGTCGGCGGGGATGATATTTATTTTAAGCCCGGCATTGATCGTGCCGATATTGCAGGTCGTCTCGCCAAAAAATTCGCCGTGCGGAAATTCCAGTTTTCTGATGTCCGCCAAAATATCCAGCAATTTCAATATGGCGGAATCGCCCTCTTCCGGGTAAGCGGAGTGCGCCGCTTTGCCCCGGGTTTTTAATTTCAGCCGCAGCGCGCCCTTTGAACCGATCGCCAGGTCGTTGTCGGTCGGTTCGCCGTTGATGAGGTATTCGCATTTTTTTGCCAGCGGGTGCTCATTGGCGGCTTTGGCGCCGGTGCTGGCCTGCTCTTCCTCGATCGTGTAAAGCAGCCCGATGTCGGTTATTCCCTGCTTTCTTAATTCTTCCGCCGCGACGATCTGCGCCGCGATGATCCCTTTTGCATCACAGGCGCCTCGCCCGTAGATCTTTTCTTCATCTTCAGTCGGCGCGATAAAAGGCGGCACGGTGTCCATATGCGTTGAGAGAAAAATGCGCGGCGTTTCGTTTAACCAGGCGATGACGTTTCGCTGGTTGGCGGAAACCTCCTGCAGTTCCACTGTCCAACCCAGCGACTCCAGGTGATCGCGCAGAAAAAATCCCACCGCTTCTTCGTCGCCCGAAACAGATGGTATGGACATCAATTCTTTTGTTAATTCAAAAAGGTTCATTTATTTATTAAGTTTTTGTTTTCCCAGCCATTCAAAAAGTTCGAGTTCGTTAAATGCCGCGCCTACTATGTTGTGGCCCATGTTTTCAAATTCGGTGTAATTAACATTAATATTCCCGGCGGCCTTGAGCGCCGCGACGATCTTACGGGATTCTTCGACAGAGACGGCATCGTCTCTTACTCCGTGAAAAACCCAGATCGGTTTTTGTTTTAGCTCTTCGGCAAAAGCCTTGTACGGATCGGCCGAATCGGTAAGCGCGCTTATTTTCGGAGGCGGCGGAGGTATTTCATCGCGCACCAACGTGCTGCTGGGTTTGACGCTTCCGGCGATCGGGACCAGCGCGGCAAAT
Organism: Pyrinomonadaceae bacterium; assembly: GCA_035995185.1. Lineage (GTDB taxonomy): Bacteria > Acidobacteriota > Blastocatellia > Pyrinomonadales > Pyrinomonadaceae > DASYKT01. The sequence goes on along the minus strand of DASYKT010000027.1, from coordinate 214,667 downwards.
TTATTCGGGTAAAGTACCTCCATGTGCCAGACCCCGTAACCACCCATTGAATATCCTGACAAATATACCCTGCTGTCGTCACCGTTAAATTCGGCTATTGACTGGTCCAGCGCGGCCGCGGCCTGCTCGATCATTTCTCCCGTCCAGACGGTTCCGGGGCGGCATTGCGGGGCGACAATGATAAAGGTAAATCTCTCCGGATTTTCATTGATGTAATCATTAAATCCCTTGACCTGGGCTTCGTTGCTTTCGCCGCGCGCGCCGCTGCCGTGGAGGTATAACATCACCGGCAATTTTTCACCGGGCTGCCTGCTCTTTGGAACAAAAACCCGGTAATTATAAGTATTGGAACCTATCGTGACTTGGCGAGTGTCGAAAAAATCTTCGTGTCTTTTACCGTCGCAGCCGGCCATAACAGCCCCGATAATGAGCACGATAATGAGTGTGAAAAACTTTCTCATTTTGCTTCCTCCGCAAAGAAGGCGCTGTGCAGTCTTTTTACAACGTCCGCCAACTGATCTTCCTTGACCACAAAGGTCAGGTTCACCGCCGAAGCCCCGTGCGAGATCAGCGAAATATTTACATCCTCGAGTTCTGAGAAGATCTTCGACGCGAGGCCGGGTGTAGAGCGCAGACCCTCGCCGACCACACAAACCACGGCGTTGCCTTCTTCGGTTTCAACTTCACCAAGGCGCCGCAAATCCGTCACTACATTTTCGAGCGAATGAGTGTTGTCAACGGTCAAAGCGAGCGAGACTTCCGAGGTGGAGATAACGTCGATGACCGTCCGGTGGCGTTCGAAAATCTGGAACAGCGCCGACATAAAACCGTAGCTGCCGAGCATGCGCGCAGAAGAGATGCGGAGGATGGTGATGCCTTTTTTATAGGCGATGGATTTGATCTTGTTTTCCGCGATCTCCGGTTCGGCCAGGATCATCGTGCCGCGTTCTTCCGGTGCGTGGGAATTGCAAACTCGCACGGGAATGCTGAAATCGACCGCCGGCTGGATGGTTTTCGGGTGCAGGACTTTTGCGCCGAAGTAGGCGAGCTCCGCCGCTTCTTCGTAGCTCAAAACAGGCAGCGTGCGCGCTTCAGGAACGATGCGCGGATCGGTCGTCAGTACACCGGTCACATCCGTCCAGATCTGAATTTCACCGGCCCGCAAGGCCGCGCCGATCAGCGCCGCCGAATAATCCGAACCGCCGCGCCCGAGCGTGGTCGTTTCGCCGCTGCGGCTGCCGGCGATAAAGCCGCCCATAATGGGAATTTCACCGGCGTCGACCAGCGGCTGGAGTTCGAGCTGGATGAGCTTTTCGGTTTCGTCCCAGATGGGGATCGCCGCGCCATATTCGTCGTCGGTCACGATCAGCCGGCGCGAATCCATCTGGCGGGCGTTCAAACCTTTCTCTTTGCAAACTTCCGCCAGCAGACGTGACGAAAGCTGCTCGCCATAGGAAACAATGGCGTCTTTTAACATCGCCAGCGGCAGCGAACGGCGCGAAGCACGCTCCAGTAATTCCACCAATTCCTTTTTTGAAAGGTCCAATTCGCGTCCGTAAGCTTTTTGCCTGTCTTCGCCGAGAAGTTCGGCGGCGACGCCGGCGTGACGGTCAAAATGTTCGCCCAGCAAGGCAAATCCGGCCTCAAAATCGCCTTTCTTGGCGGTTTCAAACGCGGCCAGCAGGGCGTCGGTCATTTTTGACATGGCTGACACCACGATCACCGGCGAGTTTTCTTTCTCACCCGTCACGATCGACGCTACCCGCGAAAACGCCTCGGCGTCCTGCACCGAAGTGCCGCCGAATTTCATCACTGTCGATATTTTTCTCTCGCTCACTTTTGTTGAATGTAATTCAAGCAAATCCTGTTCAGATGTCAAGTTTATGCACGGAAATAGAAAGAGAAATCGGCTTTTGATAAAAGATACGAATGTTTAACGAGATATTTTTTGACTAAACGTTGTTTTTCTGTTAATTTTAAATCACTTTCATAAAAAGTAGCCTGCAAATGATCTGCATTACATTTGCAGAGATCGATCGGATATTTTCGATCAAAAAACGACGGATCACCTGCTTCTCTCGCGGCTTTTCCGTTCAGACCATTAACCTCCTCTTCCATTTCTAAAGGAGAAATTAGCATGAAAACATTACGTAAAGCGTTTTTTGTAGTTCTTGGATCTTTGTGTCTGATGCTTTTGCCGGCCGCCGGCAATGCTCAATGCGTCCAGTGCGCGCCCGCCCCGCCGGACGGGTTCATTTGCGTACCCTCCACGAGTGGCGGCGGCGGATGCACCACACCCCCGGGCGAATGCCGTTTGATCTCGCCCTGTACTCCGGGCGGCGACCGCTCATCCGGAAGCTGCGCTCCCAGATCTCTCAGCAATCCTCTGATCTCAGTTCCCGACTCGATGATCCGCGAGATCGGCGCGGCCGATGCCCGCCTCGCGCTTGCGGTTCGCAGCGTAAGCACGATCAAGGCCGAATTTACCGTGGCGCGCATCAACTATACCTCGGTCGAATACACTTTTGACGACGTGGAAAATCAGCTGACACAGCCGGCTGATTCACCGTATTACAAAAAACTGGCGGAGCGCGTTAAAGCCAGTTTTGCCAACGGCGGCGGCGTTGTCACATATGAGGTTTCGATCGCCGAAGGTAAAGGAGACGGTTCTTTTACCCTGAGCATTTCACCGGCGGTAAAAGGCGGTGCGGCGGTCGATATACAATTGCAGCGAGCTGCCTTAGGCGGCAAGAATGCCCCGGAAGGCTTCAAGGCGCTGTCGTATCAGATCAGATAGTTTTGTTGAAAACATTACGGGAAAGAGGCCGGTATTTGCCGGCCTTTTTTGCTGGGTCAAAAGTTTATTAACGGTAAAAACAGTTTAGCTATAAGCTAATAGCTGTTAGCCGACAGCTATTTAATGTCGATGGCGGCCCTTGCTATCAAAAACGGATTTTGTATATAAACTTTATAGGCAAAGCCGCTTTTCAATATTAAAATCTCAATAATGAACGAAGCAAATACCTTTGAACACCAAACCGTCGCCTGGGCCCCGAGCGAAGATGTCATGGCGCGCGCGCGCCTGACCGAATTTATGCGGCAGGTGGGCGCTAAAACATTTGACGAAGTCTACCGCCGCTCGATCAAAGACGTGGAGTGGTTTCACACGGAGCTGCTGAAATTTCTCGATATCAAATTCGACCCGCCGTATGAAACGCTGATGGATACCTCGCGCGGCATCGAGTGGACGGAATGGTGCAAAGGCGGCGGACTGAATATTACTGAAATGTGCCTTGACCGCTGGCAGACAGATGAGACCCGCAGCCAGCCGGCAATCATCTGGGAAGGCGAAGAAGGCGATAGCCGGAGCGTGACCTACGAGGAGCTGCTCGACAGCACAGAGAATTGCGCGGCGGCGCTGCGCGCAAGCGGGCTGGGCAAAGGCGACGCGGTCGGCATCCATTTGCCGATGATGGTGGAAACGGTCGTGGCTATGCTGGCGATAAATCGCATCGGCGCGATCGCCGTGCCGGTGTTTTCAGGTTACGGGGTTTCGGCCATCGAATCGCGTATGAACGCCGTCGGAGCCAAGGCCATCTTTACCTGCGACGGTTTTCCCCGGCGCGGAAAATTCTTTAATGCTTTTGAGATAGCCGAGCAGGCCATCGCCAATTGCCCGACGATCGAGAAAGTTTTTGTCGTCACTCGCGGCGACAAACAAGTTACTTCGACCTTGTCAATCATTAATTACTCTTCATCGCTGGACCAGCCCGAGGTTAAAGAAGAAATTTTATACGGGACCGAACCCACTCTGGCCGAAGACCCGCTGATCATTCTCTATACCAGCGGCACCACCGGCCGGCCAAAGGGGATCGCGCACACGCATTGCGGTTTTCCCATCAAGGCGGCGCAGGACATGGCCTTTGGTACGGACGTCGGCCGCGGCACGCGCATTTCCTGGTACACCGATCTGGGCTGGATGATGGGCCCGTGGCTGATCTACGGCGCGCTGATAAACGGCGCGACTATCGTTATCTATGACGGCGCTCCTGATTTCCCCACGGCCGACCGGATGTGGGAATTTTGCGCGAAGCATAAAGTGGAGATCTTAGGCATTTCGCCGACGCTGGTGCGCGCGCTTTCTGCCTGCGGCGACGAGCTGCCGAAAAAACACGATCTTTCCGCGCTGCGCGCATTTGCCTCGACCGGCGAGCCATGGAACCCGGCGCCGTGGTGGTGGCTTTTTGAAAAAGTCGGCGACAGCAAACTTCCGATCATCAACTACTCCGGCGGGACGGAAATTTCCGGCGGCATTCTGATGGGCAATCCGCTGCTGCCGATAAAGCCTTGCTCGTTTCCCGCGCCATGCCTGAGCATCGACGCCGATATTCTGGATGAGAATGGAAACTCCGCCCCCGAAGGCTCGGTCGGCGAACTCGCGATCCGCAAACCGTGGATCGGAATGGCGCGCGGATTTTGGCAGGAACCTGAACGTTATCTCGATACATACTGGCGGCGTTTTCCCGGCATCTGGGTGCACGGCGATTGGGCGCTGCGCGACGACGAGGGCCACTGGTACATCCTCGGGCGTTCGGACGACACGCTCAAGGTCGCCGGCAAACGCGTCGGGCCCGCCGAGGTCGAATCGCTACTCGTCGCGCACGAACGCGTCACCGAGGCCGCCGTCATCGGCGTCCCCGACGAAATGAAAAGCACCGCCATGGTGGCCTTCTGTGTTTTAACCGCGAGCGCGCAAAACTCCCCTCCTTACGAAGGAGGGGTGGCGCACGAAGTGCGACGGGGTGGTTCTCATTCCGAAAGCTCCCCTCCTTTTGAAGGAGGGGTCCGGCTTCAGCCGGGGGGTGGTTACAGCGAGCTCGAATCCGAACTCAAAGCGCTTGTCGCCAAAGATATGGGCAAGCCGCTCGCGCCTTCGCGCATTCACTTCGTCAGCGCACTGCCAAAAACCCGCAACGCAAAGGTGATGCGCCGCGTCATCCGCGCCGCCTATTTAGGCCTTGACCCCGGCGACCTCTCGGCGCTGGAAAACCCAGGCGCGGTTGAGGAAATAAAATTATCCTCCAAAAAATAGTAAATCCGGTAGAATGACTTTTATTGAGGTGAGGGCTATGTCTAAAAATGCTGGATTTTTTATTCTCGCGATATTTCTAACGCTTTTATTTAGCGTGGAAAATCTCTCTGCGCAAACGCCGAAAACCAGCCCGTCCCCCAGTCCCGGTCCTATGCCTTTTACCGTTGCAACTGAACCAACAAGCGGTCCTTTCCAAATTTCAAGAGGGAGAAGGAATGGACAGCCGATGGTGATAAATAAGGTGGCAAACGTAGACTCGCTGGATCTCAATAGATCGGAGCTTGTATTGTGCGCTCCAAAGGCGAAAGCATCGGAGAATTGTTCGGACGATCTGACGATCAGTGTAAACACTAAAGCCTCGGACCCGGAAAACGATACGATGATCTATTCCTACACTGTCACCGGCGGAAAGATCGAAGGGCAGGGCGTCAATGTTACGTGGAATTTATCAGGTGTAAAACCGGGCACATATACCATCACCGCCGGTGTCGATGATGGTTGCGGCGTTTGCGGGAAAACGATAACCAGGTTCGTGACGATAAGAGAATGCGCAACCTGCCTGGTCGAGTGCGAGTGTTATGCGTTTGCGGTTGAAAGAGGGGCCGAAACGGTAAAATGGGGCCAGACGGTAACCTTTTCCGTGAAGATCTCCGGTGGGAATGTGCCCATTGAGAAATATAGCTGGACAGTTACTAATGGAAAGATTATCGAAGGACAGGGCACGGCAACAATTAAGGTCAATGCCGATGAATTGGCGGGAAAAATGATGACCGCCGGCGTGGAACTCGGCGGCCCGCATAAGTGTTTACGCATCTGCCCGATCGCCGCGTGGGAATCTGTAATGGTGACATTTAAATAACTAAATCCGCACCGAAAACTCAAATCACTGCAAACCACAAGATTTGATCTCTTGCTTCGCTGGTATACTTCTGACGGTGAAAGCCGCCCGTATTGCCTGCGCAAGATGGCCGCAAGCGCTCTTTAACAATATTCGACGGATTTGGGAAATCGGCGAGATTTCTGTTCCAAAAGTGTTCCAGGTGTTCCACCTTCACTCACCGGCATGGAACATGGAACACCACGAAGCCACGATTTTTAGAGGCCAAAATTAAACGCGGTGTTTCACAGACCGGTTATTTGATGCGTCAACTTCTTTATCACCTTTTCCACTCTCTTCCGTTTGCTTTCCTTTTCGATATCGCCGAGCCGCGCGGTAAGGGTCTTCACAAACTTATCCCTGTATTTTTCGCCAATTACCGGGGCGGCGTTTTCGGCGTACATCGGGAGTTGGTTGGTCGGCGCGGAAAGCAGCTGTTCGTTCAAAAGCGGAAAGGTTTTATCCGCGAATTTCGGAAGCGAGGTCAGTTTTATCAGGACGTGGACGCAATGGTCGCGGGTGATGACGGAGCCTTTGTCGGCGATGTCGATGATCTTTCCCAGCACCTTAAAGATTTCGTCGGGTTTTTCCGACACCATGGTTCCCAGCGCGGTCATCGCGCCCCACTGCATCCGGTTGTCCTTGCTTTCGAGTCCGGCCAGAAAAGACTGGTAATGCTCGGCGATGAGCTTTGGCTTAACATAGCCGACCTCATAAAGCACCTTGATACAATCGTAGCGAATGGCTTTGTTTTTATTCGCCAAATTTTCGACCAGTTCAGCCACCGCTTTTTTGTCGTTTTTGGCAGCGATCGAGGCGGCGAGTTCCTGATTAGGAACCTCGTCGCGGCGGCCGAGCGAGGTGGCAAGTTTGTCGATAATGCTCATGATTTGTTCATTATGCTACAAATCTTAAAAGTTAGTTATGTTAATCTATAGGCTCGAAATAGATGGCAAAAGCGGACGAGATAAACGGGCTCAGTTGTAATATGGTCGCTGCGCATGGCGCGGCGATAATTTTGCGCGCGCGATTTGAAGAGATGTCGGCGCTGCGCGCGGCGGCGCTCGATTTTTCCAGCATCGACGGCATTCACGATATGCGCGTGGGAATGCGCCGGATGCGTAATGCGATGCGCGATCTGCGCCACGTGTTAAAAAAAGACCATTACAAACATTTCAACAAACAACTCAAGAAAATGTATGACCGGGTGGGCGCCGTCCGCGATGAAGACGTGGCTATCGATTCCCTCGGAAAAATGCGCGCCAAAACCGATAGCGAGATAGTTCGTCAGGGGATCGATAATCTTATTCATGCCCATCACGAAAGCCGCGAGGCAGCCAGGGACAAGCTGCGAGATTCTTTGACCGCGGAACGTTTTGCCGAACTCGAATCGGACCTTACCGCTCTGCTGCACGCCGTAGAAGAAGGGGCGCATGCCGAAAGAAGTTTTGAAGACGTCGGGAGAGAGTCCGTCGAGAGAATTTTGAAAAAATTCTGCAAGCTGAGTGACAATCTTTACACCGCCTACGATTTTGAAGCGCTGCACAAATTCCGCATCGCTTCTAAACGGCTGCGTACGGCGCTTGAACTTTTTGGAATGTGCTGGAGCGAAGAAGCAGAGCCTTTTATCGAAGAGGTTGCCAGGATGCAATTGATCCTGGGCAGAGTGCACGATCGCGATGGCTGGCTGACAGACCTGACTGCGCGGTTAAACCACGAAAACAAAAAAGTTTTGATCGTCGACGGGCTGGCCGCAAAGTGGATCGCCGCAAAGCTGGTAAAAAAACGAAATAAAAATTACAACGTCGCGCTCCAACTCTGGAAAGATTGGGAAGCAAAAGACCTCATCGGAAAATTAAGAGAAACGATCGCGCAAAAATAAAAAGGTGGGAGGCCTCGTTTTTTTGCCGTTTATGCCCCGATGTTTAGCGCGCGGCGGGTGCCGTGATAGTCACGTCGACATCCGTTTTCTTATCCTTCGTCAAACTGCGAAAGACCCCGCCGTAATATAGCGAACCCATAATTATCCCCACGATAATGATCAACGCCAGCGCCCAGATAAAATTGCTCGCCGTGCTTTCTCTTTCAACTATTTCCGCCATTTTTCCTCCTTGAAAAATACAATTTTTATATCCCGGCGGAAATGAGTGCAAACAAGATGCCATATGCTTAAAGTGATTATCCACTTAGTTTATCATGAGATAAAAAATCTTTTGGATAGCTTGCCTAATGATTTGTAGGATTTTGATACGCCGTTTTTACCGTGCTACCGTGTAGGAGATAAATACGGACATTAGATCGCTACGCGATCTTTAGCAGGCAGGATGCCTCTGGTTCCCGGGTTTACGTCATATTATGTCGATCAAAACGCTCAGCGAGCAAAATATCGTCGCCGCCTGCAAGAGGCTCATAAAGACCGATCCCGATCTGGCGCGGATCCATCAAACCTATGGCACGCCGCCCTTGTGGGCGCGGCCGGCAGGTTTTGCCACACTGGTCCACATCATCCTCGAACAGCAGGTTTCGCTTGCTTCGGCTAAGGCGTGTCATGACAAGTTGTGCGCAAAATTGGGAAAGCTTACCCCGAAAACTTTTTTGACGTTAAACGACGCGGAGCTAAAGACCGTCGGGTTCAGCCGGCAGAAAACGGCTTACGCGCGAAACCTGGCGGAAACCATTCTCGCGCGGAAACTGTCTCTTAAGGCTTTGGAGACAATGCCTGACGACGATGTGCGCGAAACGTTGAAGCAGTTAAAAGGCGTCGGCGATTGGACGGCGGACGTTTATCTGCTGATGTGTTTGCTAAGGCAGGATATTATGCCGCGCGGCGATATCGCGCTGCACGCGGCGTATCAAAAACTCAAAGGCCTTGAGCGCCGGCCCGGCTCCGATGAATTTATCGAGATCGCGGAAAAATGGCGCCCTCATCGCGCATCCGCCGCCCGGCTGCTATGGCACTTTTATCTTTCGGAAAAGAGAAACAAGACCTGGTAACAAAGTAATTGCATCTTTATTACAGATAACCATTTAGCTATAAGCTAATAGCTGTCAGCTAACAGCTTTTTAATAGTTAACGCTTCTGTCTGCTCTTCATCACGGCCGCGCGGGAAAATTAAATTTTTGCGGACCCACATAATTTTCCAATATCCATTCTTTGCTGAGATAATTTTCCGCCCGCGGCGAAAGCCAGACATATTTTCCCTGCTTGTTCATATAACCATAGATGTTACGGGCGTTCGGTTTTTCGCCGATGGTCCAGAGATGAAGCATTTGAAAAGCCAGTCCGTTTTCGAATACTCCCTTGCTTAAACTTTTTCCGAAAGCGATATTACCCTTGAGGTCGATATAGGTATCGCCATCCATTTCCCGGCCGACTATCGCAAAGCCTTCGGAAAACCGGCCGGCGTTTTTATACTGTATCGGAATGGCTATTTTGCCGGTGACATCTATATATCCCCACGTCTTCGGACGGTGGGCGGAATACGATTCTTCATTGGGCAGGAGCGCGCGCTGTTTGTATACCGCCGCGAGTCCCTGCGAGAAATATGACGCCCCCAGGTCTGCAAACATACCGGCAGGAAGTTTTATGACATATTCGCAGTTTTCATTGATGTAGCCGTCGTAGCGCTTTTCTGTGGCGGAAAACGCGAGCGCCGGCCCATCGGAAAACCGGTAGCGCCAGCGGCAGTCTTTTACACCGGCAGCCTTGTTCCCGTTTTTATCGATCAGGTAGGTATTAGGCCTGGGATATTCGTCCCAATCGTCGCCGACCAGCGCGTAGCCATCCATGAAATCCCCGGCTTCAAAAAATTTCGGCGGGATCGCCAAATTGCCTTTGGTGTCGATATAACCCATCTCGCCGACGGTCTTTAATTTTTCCGGTCCGCGCGGATCGACTTTTACCACTGCCCGGCCTTCGTGAAAGGAGCCGCACCATTGCCGCCTGACGGGTTTAATAACATATGCGCCCGTCTTATCGATGTAGCCGCACTCATACGTCCAATATTCGTTGTCATCCGAACTATATCCTTGCGCCGATTCGAAGACCGCCGCCAGCCCTTCGGAAAAAGCCATGACCGGCGGGTTGTACTCATTGTAGGTTTTCCAGCGCGGCGCGATCACGACCTTGCCGGTGAGATCGGCATAGCCCCACTTGTCGCCGATCTTTACCGGCGCCAGGCCCTCGCTGAATTGGCGTACATCCTCGGATGGTTTAAGAACTACGTTGCCGTTGATGTCGATAAATCCATTTTTGCCGTCAGCGTCCCAGATCGCAAAAAACGGTCCGGCCGTCTCCTGCTGCTTTTCTTTAGGCAAAACATAAAGCCGTTCTTTTGAACCGTCATAAAGCAAAATTGAATTTGTATGAGCCGCCATCCAGGTGATCTTTTTACCGTTCTTTAAGATAAACGTCCCGCGCTGCAGCGGCGTTTTAGAAACATATGTCCCTTCGGACGCGACAAATTTTGGCAGGAGTTTGAGCAGTTCTTCCGGTTTGTACCAATTTACATTGCTGGTATTGCTTATCTCGATACGGTCCACGTCCTCAGGTTTAGGAAGTTTTAGATCCTCATTTACCTGGCAAATTAATGCCGGCGGAATAAGCAGTGGAAAAAGCAGCAGAAGAACAAACAAAAGAATTTTCATAAACGGCTCCGGGGTGAAGAGAGAAATTAAATTTGTCACAGTAAGTCAGGGTAAGAACGAATGTCTTTGGCAGGGCTTGCGGGAAATTATCGGGGCTTGGCTTCGATCACCCTTTTCTGCACCGGCGAAGACAGCACTATCGAGGTAGTAGTAATTCCGTACGGAGTGAGCTTGTCGATGAGAGTTTGCAGGTGGCTGACGTCGCTGACCGCCACTTTCATGATAAAAGAATCGTTGCCCGTTCCCCGATGGCACTCGAGCACCTCGCTCGATTCCTGGGCGACTTCGATAATGTGGCTGTAATCCACACCGGAAATGCTCATGCGGATAAACGCCGTGATAGGCAGACCGACCTTCGCCGTGTCTATCTCAGCCCGGTAACCCGTGATGATCGCCGCGTCTTCCAGTTTGCGCACGCGTTCGATGACGGCCGGCGTGGTCAGGCCGACGCGGCGGCCCAATTCGGCAAAACTGGTCCGGGCGTCTTCCTGTAACTCTTTAAGAATTTTCCAATCTATACTGTCTAACATTTATATTTTAAAGTAATTCGCCAAATTAACTTAAAATATAAGGCAAATCGCGATAAAAACCAAATCTTGCTTATTTAATCTATAGCGCCCGTTTTATTACAATATATTATTCATGGATAACTTTATTTTTTAGCCCGGCATCGAAACCTGAGAGAAGAGGACGCTCCTATGATCACCGATACGATCGCGACAACCGAACCTGCTTTTAGCATCTCGAATTATGAGATAAAGGATGAAGACCTACCCGAATTTCGGGACATGCAATTTGAGAATATCAACCAGCTTCATCTTGATCATCCCGGCGCCAGCGATCCGGCCTATTTGGAAAGACGCAATTACATCGCCGGCCTCTCAAAAAGATTTCGCGAGACGGGCGTGATAACCGACGTCGATTATTCAGATGAAGAACAGGGTGTCTGGAAATTTGTCGCCGGGCAGTTGGAAGAGATACAAGCACGGCGGGCCTCGGCATTTTATCTGCAGGCGAAACGCGATCTGGGAATTTCCAACGACCGCATTCCGCAATTGACGGAGATGAACCGCCGCTTGAAGGAAACGTCGAATTTTCGCCTGGCGCCGATCGAAGGCCTGGTGGAAACGCGCGCTTTTTTAAGCTGGCTATCGTGGCGCACGATGCTTTCGACGCAGTATATCCGCCACGCTTCGCGGCCGGAATATACGCCGGAACCGGACATCGTGCACGAAGCCATCGGCCACATTCCGATGTTCACCAACCGCAACTTTGCCGACTTTTCGCAGTTCATCGGCCACGGCGCGCGCATCGCGACCGACAAACAATTGGAAGAACTCGGAAGATTGTACTGGTTCACGGTCGAATTCGGTTTGATCGAAGAAAAGGGCGAGCTTAAAGCTTACGGCGCCGGGCTGCTTTCAAGTTTCGGCGAGCTCGAACACGCCTTCGGCGACGAAGTGGAACGCCGCGAGTTTAATTTAGAGCAAGTGATCAATACCGGTTACGATTATTCGGATATGCAGAAGATACTGTATGTGATCCCGTCGTACACGGAGCTGAAAGAAGTGACAAAGAAATATATCGAGAGTTTTTGAGTTGATTTAAAAAATCCTTAGCTGAGCATCGAAGATGCGCCCATAAGGTAGCCAGTGGTGAGCGAAGCGAACCTCTGGTAACGAGTTGAAAATTGAATAAAGCTCTGAAAAGAGCGTGACAAATATGCCATCTACCCACACTAGTTTGCATCATCACCTGGTTTTCAGCACCAAAGACCGAATGCCATTGATTACCAACGATTGGCGCGAAGATCTTTACGGTTATCTTGGCGGAATTGTAAAAAACCAAGGTGGTATTTTGCTGGCTGTCGGCGGCATAAGTGATCACGTTCATTTGCTGGTTGGCCTGAAGGCCTCGTACAGGTTGGACTATTTCCTGCGTGAATTAAAGGCAAGTTCCTCCGGTTGGGTGCACCGGGAGAAAGATCCGAAATTTAACTGGCAAAACGGATACGGAGCGTTTGCGGTAAGCGCGACGAATTTGGATAAGATTAAGCAATATATTCTCGATCAGGAAGAGCATCATAAACGCAAGTCGTTTCAGGAAGAATATATTGACATATTAAACAAAAGCGGCATCGAATATGATGAAAGATATTTATGGTAAACGGTTACGCTCTTTCAGAGCTAAATATTTAATCATCGCACACCAGAGGTTCACGCTGCGCGTTCACCACTGGCTACCACATTAACGCTCCTGCGGAGCTAATTGGAGTTGATAAGCTTATTCATCAGATAATTAATTTGAGGCAATCATGACAACAGAACAAAATCCTTTAGGTTTAAAAAAGATACATCACGTTGAGTTTTACGTCGGTAATGCCAAGCAGGCGGAGTTTTATTACCGGCATGCATTCGGTTTTTCGCGGCTGGCGTATTCGGGGCTCGAGACGGGCAACCGTGAAGTAACCTCGTACGTCATGCGGCAGAACCGCGTCAATTTTATTTTGACGACGCCGCTTTCCGAAGACCATTTCGCCGCCGAGCATATTCGCGTCCACGGCGACGGCGTGCGCGACATCGCCTTTCAGGTCGAAGATTGCGACTATGCCTTTAACGAAGCGGTCAGACGCGGCGCCAAAGTCATCGCCGAACCGCACGACATGAAAGACGAATTTGGCACGGTGCGCCACGCCGCCATCGCCACCTATGGCGACACGATCCATTCGCTGATCTCGTATGGCGGAAACCCGCACGTCAGTAAGGGTGCAAACGGCAATGGAAACGGCAACCCGGAGAACCGCCCCGCCGGCGAAACGCCTTCACCTCTCCTTCGTACGGAGGGGAGCCATGATTACAGTGGCGTTTTTCTGCCGGGCTTCGAGGAGCAAAAGGTCGAAGGCAAAGATGTCGGCATCGTGCTGATCGACCACATGGTCGGCAACGTCGAACTCGGCAAGATGAATTACTGGTGCGATTTTTATCGGGACACGCTCGGGTTTTATCGCTACATCACCTTTGACGACAAGGACATCTCGACCGAATATTCGGCGCTGATGTCGATCGTGATGTCGGACGGCGGACACAATATCAAATTCCCCATCAACGAGCCCGCCGAGAGCAAAAAAGGCAAAAGCCAGATCCAGGAATACATCGACTATTACAGATCGGCCGGCGTCCAGCACGTGGCGCTGCTCTGTAAAGATATCGTCCAAACCGTCGCGCAATTAAAAGAAAACGGCGTCGAATTTTTGACCGTGCCGGATACTTATTACGAAGAAATGCCCGAGCGCGTCGGCGAAATAGACGAAGATATAACCGAGCTGAAAAAACTCGGCCTGCTGGTCGACAAAGACGAAGAAGGTTATCTGCTGCAGATCTTTACCAAACCGGTGGAAGACCGGCCCACGCTGTTCTTTGAAATTCTCCAGCGCAAGGGCTGCAAAGGTTTCGGCAAAGGAAACTTCAAAGCCCTGTTCGTCTCGATCGAAGAAGAGCAGAGGCGCCGCGGGAATTTGTAATTCGGGCCACGTCCTTGTTTTCGGACGAGACCGGGGGACATAAACATGAAAGAAAAGCACAAAGGCCTTACGCCGGCCTACGGGCGATATCTGATCCGGTTTACGAAGCCCTTTCCGGATTTTGATTTTTCTTTCATCAAACCTGTTCGTAAAGAGGCGGCCGGGTTGCTGAACTTAAAAAAGGGCGATCGCGTGCTGGATGCAGGTTGTGGGCCGGGCGGAAGTTTTTCGTTTCTGGTGGATGCGGTCGGCCCGCTGGGGCAGGTTGTCGGCGTCGAACTCAGCCCGGTCATTGCCGCAAACGCGCGAAATCGCGTCAAACAAAACGAATGGAAAAATGTCGAGATCATTGAAGCCGCGGCCCAGGACGTTCGGCTGACCGGCACTTTTGACGGGCTGCTGATGCTTGCCGCGCCCGACGTTTATGATTCAGAAGACGCACTAAAAAATATCCTTCCGCACTTAAAAGAAAATGCGCGGGTCGTCGTATTCGGTGCAAAATTTTCGCACCGGCGTTTAGGGATGATCTTAAACCCGGTTTTGCGAATGATGATGAGACTTTCTCACTCCTCGACCCCCAAACCGAGTTACGATCCCTGCCCTGTTCTAGCCAAGCATCTGGAAAAACTGGAAGTCAAAGAATATTTTTTTGGCTTGATGTTTCTGGCTTCCGGTACTCTCAGCAAGGGCTAAAATTCGCAACGCAAACCGGCGATGTGACCGGATATAGCTATCAGCTAAAACCGGTTCTATTTGTTATAAGCAAAGCTGACAATAAATAAATCGACTTTTTGGATATAATTAAGTTATGTCCGATCAACCGCTAAAAGACAAAGTAGCCTTGGTTGCCGGCGCCACGCGCGCGGCCGGGCGCGGCATCGCTATCGAGCTGGGCGCGGCAGGGGCCACCGTTTATTGCACCGGACGTTCGACGCATGAACACCCTTCGGAAATGAACCGCCCGGAAACGATCGAGGAAACCGCCGAGCTGGTAAGTAAAGCCGGCGGCAAAGGGATCGCCGTGCAGATCGATCATCTCGAACATGACGAGGTGAAAGCGCTGGTCAAGCGGATCGAGAAAGAACAGGGGCGGCTCGATATTTTGGTCAACGACATCTGGGGCGCGACCAAGATGGAGTGGAACAAAACCGTCTGGGAATCGGACCTCGCTTATGGATTGCGCACGCTGCGGCTCGCCATCGATACCCACGCCGTCACCAGCCATTTTGCCCTGCCGCTGATGATCAAAAATCCAGGCGGGCTGGCGGTTGAGATCACCGACGGCACGCGTGAATACAACGATAAAAATTACCGCGTTTCTTTCTTTTACGATCTGGCCAAGGCGGCAAATCTGCGGATGGCTTTTGCGCTGGCGCACGAATTGGAACCGCACGGCTGTACTGCCGTGTCGATCTCGCCCGGCTGGCTGCGGTCGGAAATGATGCTCGACGCCTATGGCGTGAAGGAAGAAAACTGGCGCGACGCGATCAAGCAGCAGCCGCATTTTGCCATCACCGAAACGCCGCATTTTGTCGGCCGCGCCGTGGCCCACCTCGCCGCCGACCCCGAACATAAGCGTTGGAACGGACAATCGCTGAGTAGCGGCCAGCTCGCGAAAGTCTACGGCTTTACCGACCTCGACGGTTCTCGTCCCGACGCCTGGCGCTATACTGTCGAAGTGCAGGATGCGGGCAAGCCGGCCGATGTGACGGGGTACAGGTAATTTGCACGTCAGAACTGGAAGCGTAGCGACCGTGGCAACCGGGCTCTTGCTAAGCTATCTCACCAGTGCTATTGTTTGTGGAAATTGCATGGTGAGGTTCTCTTATGGCTCTAATCTCATGTCCGATTTGTGCCAAGGATGTATCAGCACAAGCTCCTTCCTGTCCAAATTGCGGACATCCTATTGCACAAACAACAAATAACCCCCAACCAATCATAATTGAGAAAAGAATGTCGCGGGCTTGGGGTCTTTTGATACTTCTTTTGGCAGTAATTACTGTGGCTGCTGCGCTCACCAAGCCGAGCGAGTCTGTGTTGAAAAACGCTCTTGTTGAAAAATATCCATTACTCTACGGCATCGGATTTGTTGAAGAAAAAATAGGACTTGGGAATATGAAGTATCACGACTACCTTATTTTCTCCACTTTCTCGGTAGATCTAATTGGCGAACCAGAACGTACCGTAGCTTTCGGACTGTTCGGTAAGACTATTGTGCCTGATGCATCTTCTTCGTTGAATCAAAATCAGCAAACAACACTTACATCCGCTCCAAACTTAACCAATCCACCTCCATCATTGGCAGCATCGAATAGTGCCGCGAGAAACGAAACAATTAAACCTGCTGTTGCGGCTACTACACAACCGGTTTTGTCTGATGATCAAGTGCGACAAGGCATTCAGAATATTCGGGTGGTCCTGAGTAATGAAATGGCTCAACGAGCTTCCGACACATGTAGAGCGCGACATCCATTTTCAAGGATTGAGAATTTTGAACCGCCAGTAATGGATTCATCTAATCAATCGCTTTCAGGAGAAGAAATGACTGGCATCTATGTATGTCATATGCGCGGAACGTTGGCGGGCAAAAATACCCCTCTAGTAACTGTAAAAATTCAGGGAGTCATTGCTTTTCTAAATGGAGTTTTTATACATAAAATTATTAAAGTTGAAGCGACTGGATAATTAGGCATGCACTATTAAATATTATGGACCTTAAATATCAAACCGGTTTTGGAAATTCGTTTGCGACGGAAGCCGTACCGGGCGCGCTGCCTGTCGGGCAAAATTCGCCGCAGAAGGCGCCGCTGGGGCTTTATGCCGAGCAGTTTTCGGGCACGTCTTTTACTACGCCGCGGCTGCTCAATCAGCGGAGCTGGCTTTATCGCATTCGCCCTTCGGTGACGCACAAGCCTTTCCGCCGGATAGATAACGGGCTGCTGTCTTCGACGCCTTTCGATCTGGAAACCACGCCGAATCAGCTGCGCTGGAACCCGTTCGAATTTCCCGATAAGGAAAAAGATTTTATCGACGGCCTTATTACCATCGCCGGGTGCGGAGATTCTTTTGCGCAATTCGGAATTGCCGTGCATATCTATGCCTGCAACAAGCACATGGACAACCGGTTTTTCTATAACGCCGATGGCGAAATGATGATCGTGCCGGAAGAAGGGCGGATCGGAATTTTGACCGAGATGGGCGGGATACAGGTGGGGCCCGGTTCGGTCGCCGTAATTCCCCGCGGTTTGAAATTCAGCGTCGCGCTGGCGGACGGAAAAGCGCGCGGATACATCTGCGAAAATTACGGCCAGCATTTTCGCCTGCCGGAACTCGGGCCGATCGGTTCGAACGGCCTGGCGAATTCGCGTGACTTTGAAACCCCGGAAGCGTGGTACGAAGACCGTGAAGGCGAGATGGAACTGGTCGCCAAATTCGGCGGGAACTTGTGGGCCGCGGAAATGGACCATTCGCCGCTGGACGTGGTCGCCTGGCATGGAAACTATGCGCCGTACCGGTACGACCTGCGGCGTTTTAACACGATCGGCTCTATCTCTTTCGATCACCCGGACCCGAGCATCTTTACCGTCTTGACCTCTAATTCAGACACGCCGGGCGTTGCCAATTGCGACTTTGTCATCTTTCCCGAACGCTGGATGGTGGCGGAAAATACATTTCGCCCGCCGTGGTATCACCGCAATGTGATGTCGGAATATATGGGGCTGATCCTTGGCGTGTACGATGCCAAGGAAGAAGGTTTTGTAAAAGGCGGCGGGTCGCTGCACAACTGCATGTCGGCGCACGGGCCGGACGCGCAAGGCTTTGAAAAAGCGTCGAGCGCCGAGCTTAAGCCGGTCAAATATTCCGACACTATGGCCTTTATGTTTGAAACGCGCTACATCCTGCGCCCGACAAAATTCGCGATGGAAACCGCTTCGCTGCAGCATGATTATTTTGAATGCTGGCAGGATCTGAAAAATAACTATAAACGATGAACGGTGAGTGATTAGCTGATACGACAGAGATTTTACCTAAGTTAATCACTAATAGTTCACCGTTTATATTTATTGCTGTGCATTTTATCGGCTAATTTCTTATACTAAAAACCGTCGTCATTTCAATTTTCAATTAATGGCAGAAAACATCAAATCCTCAGTCCGGACGCTCCTAACCGGTATCGTCGACTATGCGGGGCTTTTTCCGCCTGCCGCGCTGTCGATGGGCGAAGCCGTGAAAAACTACGCGGCGTACCAGAAAAGCAGTTTGAGCTGGGTGCTGGGCAAGTTTATCGTGCCGGCCACGAGATTGGATGAATTTGCCGCGCACGCGAAAGAACTGCCGGCGAGCGCGATCTGGAAGCTTAGCGTGCTCGATGGCGGCGATCTTTTTGAAACGCTGCGCAAGATAGAAGAATTTAACGCGGCCAATACTGCTTTTGCCGAGTGCGACACGGTTGAGATCAAGGCGGACAACGAAGCGGATATCGAACGCGCCGCAGATATTTTGCCTCCAAACCTGACCGCGTATTTTGAGATCGCTCCGAACGACAGCCTGGCCGAAGTGCTGCCGGTTTTATTTACCACACGCCAGCGCGCCAAGATCCGCACCGGCGGAATCACGCCCGATGCTTTTCCGGCGACGGCCGACGTGGCGCGATTTATCAGGACCTGCCTGGCGGCCAACGTTCCTTTCAAGGCGACGGCCGGGCTGCATCACCCGCTGCGCTGCACCAGACCGCTGACCTATGAACCGGACAGCGTTAAAGGAAAAATGCACGGCTTTCTGAACGTGTTTCTGGCGGCCGGGTTCATTCGCGAAGGACTGTCGGGCCTGCATATTACAGAGATCTTAGAAGAAGACGACCCTGGCGCTTTCACCGTGGAATACAACGGCGTCTGGTGGCGGCAGAAACATTTTCTCGGCACGCCGCAGCTGCAGCGCCTGCGCGAAAAAAATGCCATCTCTTTCGGTTCGTGCTCGTTTACCGAGCCGACGGAAGAATTGCGCGTGATGGGAATATTGTAAGTTCAAAGTTCAATGTTCGGTGTTCACAGCTACCCCCGCTTCCAGGCGTAACTTTGAACTTCGAACTCTGAACTTTGAACCTCGAACCGATTATGACCTACGAAATAAACGAAACTCACGACCCGAACTTAAAAAGCTGGGTCGAATCAGCCAACGATCCCAATAACGATTTTCCGATCCAGAATCTGCCGTTTTGTGTTTTTACAAAAGACGGAGATTTTGACGAGATGCTCGGAACCGTTATCGGGGATTTCGTTGTCGACCTCAAATATTTTATAGAAAAGGTCGTGGAACTTAAATATTTCAACCTTAACGGCTCAGCCGCGCAAAACCTGGCAAATATTTCTCAGTTTAAAAAGACCGATCTGCGAAGCGGGCTGATCAAGTGGCTCAGCGAAAGCGCAGATGAATACGCCCAATCGGATATTCGACAGGCAATGACCCCGATCTCGGAAGTATCGTTTGAGGTCCCTTACCCGATCGGCGACTATACCGATTTCTATGCCTCGGTTTTTCACGCAACAAATGTCGGCTCGATGTTTCGCCCGGACAATCCGCTGCTGCCGAATTACAAATATTTGCCGATCGGCTATCACGGGCGCGCCTCGTCGATAGTAATTTCCGGCACGAAAATCAAACGTCCCAAGGGGCAGAACCGCACGGACACTGAAAACCCGCCGGTCTATATTCCCTGCAAAAATCTGGACTACGAAATGGAGGTCGGATTTTTTGTCGGGCGCGGAAACGACAGGGGCGAGACGATCCCCATCGGCGAAGCCGAAGAGCATATTTTCGGCCTCTGCCTGGTCAACGATTGGTCGGCGCGCGATATTCAGGGTTGGGAATACCAGCCGCTGGGCCCGTTTCTGGCGAAAAATTTTGCCACCAGCATTTCGCCCTTTGTCGTGACGATAGAAGCCTTAGCGCCGTTTCGCACCGCGGCTTTTGCGCGGCCGGAAGGCGACCCGGCTCCGCTGCCGTACCTGACCGACGAGCAAAATCAAAAATTCGGCGGGCTCGATATCAACCTGGAAGTCTTGATCGCCTCGCAAAAAATGCGCGATGAAAAAATAGCGCCGATGCTGCTTTCGAAGTCGAACATGAAAGACCTGTATTGGACGATCGGCCAGATGCTGACGCACCATGCCTCCGGCGGCTGCAACCTGCAGACCGGCGACCTGATGGCGAGCGGCACGGTTTCAGGCAAGGAAAAATCAGAGCGCGGCTGTTTATTGGAATTGACCTGGCGCGGGAAAGAACCGCTGACGCTGCCCACCGGCGAAGAGCGCCGTTTCCTGGAAGACGGCGACGAAGTGATCATGCGCGGCTATTGCGAACGCGAAGGTTTTCGCCGGATCGGGTTTGGCGAGTGCAGAGGGATAATTTTACCGGCGGATTAATATCCGGGCGCGGACAGAGAGAACCACCCCGTCACGCGAAGCGCGTGCCACCCCTCCTTCGTAAGGAGGGGAGCCTAGAAAGCGGTCGCTTTCCGGTTCTGACTATTCACTAGTCACTATTAACTATTCACTATTTTTTGTTTTGTTCTGTTGTGTGCGGCAGAAAACAAGGCAGCGACGGTTCGCGCATAAGAGTTTACATGCTTTGACGGTTTCTCCAGATATGCCTCTCAGCTCACTAAACCCACAGGCAAACATACCGTCGAATGCCCTGCAGATGGCTTGCACGTTTTCTAATCTCACCGCGCCCACATGCAAGAGAAGTAGCGCAGCTAGCTTTCATTTTTGTCCGTCCGTGATTCCGCAGAAAGCCGCGCCCACGACTGGTGCCTCCCTCAGGCTTTACGGGCCGGAAAGGCTGGCCCGGCATGCTCAGAGTCTCTTCCGTCGAGGTCGAACCCTGACGCACACAACAGTTAAGTCGAGCATAACGATGTTTGATGACGATGGCGATGGGGGATTTGAAGAGACAGATGTTTTTTAGTGTGTTTGGTGTGATTCGTTGGTTTCAGAATTGATAATTAACCACGAAGCACATGAAGAGATAAGAAGCATGATCGCGGAGCGATCTGTTGAATGTAGCCGTGGGTTTTAACCCACGGAAAACGTTGCTGGGACACGACACGTCGCGCGAGCGACGGATGAAAAAATCAATCGTCGCGATGCGACGGGGTGTTCTTTGATCTCGCACCGTGGGTTAAAACCCACGGCTACGGTCAGAATACCGCTAATGCGGTAATTAAGACCGGAACCACGAAAACACACGAA
Source organism: Pyrinomonadaceae bacterium (assembly GCA_035995185.1). Taxonomy (GTDB): domain Bacteria; phylum Acidobacteriota; class Blastocatellia; order Pyrinomonadales; family Pyrinomonadaceae; genus DASYKT01. Next base: position 193,281 of record DASYKT010000027.1, on the reverse strand, counting down.
GAGCACGAACAAAGCAAAGAGAGAACCCCCGACTTGCCAGGTGAAATAAGACAAACTAAAGTTTGAACTCTAAACCTTATGAATTTACACCTGCGTATTTTCACACTTCTTCTGCTCCTGACTGTCTCGATCTCTGCCCAGACCAAAGATTTCACTCATTATGTCGATCCGTTTATCGGGACGGGCGGCCACGGGCATACATTTCCGGGCGCGACGCTCCCTTTCGGGATGGTCCAGCTTTCTCCCGACACCCGTATCGACAACTGGGACGGCAGTTCCGGCTATCACTATTCCGACGACATTATCTACGGCTTTTCGCATACCCATCTGAGCGGCACCGGTATTCCCGATTACTGCGACATTCTGCTGATGCCCGTGTCAGGCAGCCTGCAGTTTAATGCTAAAGCGGGCGACAAAACAGTGAACGGTTATGCCTCGAAATTTTCGCACGCCAATGAAAAAGCCGAGCCCGGCTATTACTCCGTCAAATTAGAAGACGACAACATCCTGGCCGAGATGACCGCCACCACGCGCGTGGGTTTGCACCGCTATACTTTTACCGGCGGCGGACGCGTCAATATCATGCTTGATCTTAAATGGCGCGACCAGGTGCTCGATTCCGATCTGAACATCGTCGGCAACCGGATCGAAGGTTTTCGGCGGTCTTCATCATGGGCCAAAGACCAGCTGATATATTTCGTGATCGAATTCTCAAAGCCGCCGGAATACAAGGTTGCCACTACGTCTGACGACGGCGGAAAGGCCGCGGCCCGCCCCGACGGCTCGCCGGTCAGAAAAGGCATGAAAGCGGCAATTCAATTCGATGTCAAACCCGGCGAACAGATCATGGCCAAGGTCGCTCTATCGCCAGTCTCGATCGAAGGCGCGCGGAAAAATCTCGCCGCAGAGCTGCCCGGCTGGGATTTTGAAAAAGTGCGCGCGGCGGCCAAAGCGGCGTGGAATAAGCAGCTTTCAAAAATTGAAGTCTCAGGCGGCACAAAAGAGCAAACGGTCAATTTTTACACCGCGCTTTATCACACGGCGATCCAGCCGAATATTTTTCAGGATGTGGACGGGCAGTATCGCGGGCTCGACAAAAAAATCCACACCGCGTCGAAAGATACCAACTACACGGTCTTTTCCCTGTGGGACACGTTTCGCGCCGCGCACCCGCTCTATACCATCATCGACCAGAAACGCACCGCCGATTTTATCAATACCTTTATTCGCCAATACGAGCAGGGCGGCCGCCTGCCGGTGTGGGAACTGGCCGGAAACGAAACCGAGTGCATGATCGGTTATCACGCGGTTTCGGTGATCGCCGATGCGATGGAAAAATCTATCAAGGGGTTCGATTACGAAAAGGCGTACGAAGCCGCGAAACATTCGGCGGAGCTGGATCATTTTGGGTTGGCCGCCTATAAAAAGCGCGGCTACATTTCGATGGAAGACGAGCAGGAATCTGTTTCCAAAACGCTGGAATATGCCTATGACGACTACTGCATTTCGCAGATGGCCTCGGTTTTATATACACGGCGCGCCACGCAGAAAAACTATACGGCCGAACAGGCAAATGCCGATCCTGTTTTGCAGCGTTATGCATCGGAAGGCGATCATTACAGTATCCGGGCCGGGTATTACGAAAACCTGTTTGATTCGCAAACCGGCTTTATGCGGCCAAAGCAGAACGGCGGTTTTGTAAAACCATTCGCGCCGAATGAGGTAACGTTTCATTTTACCGAAGGCAATAGCTGGGTCTATTCTTTTTTCGTTCCGCACGATCTCGACCGCCTGATCGAGCTGCACGGGGGGCGCGATAAATTCGCCGCAAAGCTGGACGCGCTTTTTACCACGACCGAAAAATTGGCCGGGCGCGAGCAGCCGGACATCACCGGCCTGATCGGCCAATACGCCCACGGAAACGAGCCTTCGCATCATATCGCCTATCTCTATGACTATGCCGGCCAGCCGTGGAAAACCCAGAAATATGTCAGGCATATCCTGGACGAATTTTATAAGCCGGCGCCCGATGGTCTGATCGGTAACGAAGACTGCGGCCAGATGTCGGCCTGGTACGTGCTGAGCGCGAGCGGCTTTTATGCGGTAACTCCCGGTCAGGAGGGCGTCTATGTTTTGGGCACGCCGCTTTTCCCGGAGGTCAAATACCACCTGGAAAACGGAAAAACGTTCACCATCCGCGCGCGCAATGTTTCATCCGCGAATAAATACATAAGCAGCGCCAAAATAAACGGCGTGAGAACGGACGCCCCCATACTGACGCACAAAGATCTGATGTCGGGCGCAATGCTGGAGCTTGAGATGACCGACAAGCCATCGATGGCGGCCTTTACCGGCTTTCCGGGTTCGGCGCTGCCGGGAGACTCCGTGGCCGTCCCCTTAATAGACGGCGGCGGGCGTTTATTCAACCGGCAAACTTCTGTGACGCTATCGGCGACGGAGCCTGCCGCAAAGATCCACTTTACGATCGACGGTTCAACGCCGACCGTAAGGTCGCCGGTCTATACGGCCCCGATCTCTATCGACTCAACGACCACGGTCAAGGCGATCACGCAGGATCCGGTGGAACGGACAAGTCTAATTGCCGAGGCAACGTTTCATAAAAAGCCCCACGACTGGACCGTAAAAATAGCGAACAAATACAATCGCCAATACACCGGCGGCGGTGACGAAGGGCTGATCGACGGCATCCGCGGGACGCTGAATTTTGCTTCGGGCGAGTGGCAGGGTTACCAGCCTTATGACCTGGACGCGGTCATCGACCTGCAGCGCGAAACGGAAATTCGTCGTGTAGGCGGCGGATTTTTGCAGGACGCAGGCCCGTGGATCTGGATGCCCACCCACATCGAATTTGAAGTTTCACAAGACAATATAACGTGGACCAAAGTTGCCGATATCAAGACCGACGTCGACCCGCGCGATATGAAAGCGACCATGCGCGATTACAAACAGGCCATAACCCCGATAAAAGCCCGGTACGTCCGCGTCCACGCTTACAATTTGGGCAAGATCCCCGCCTGGCACCCGGGCGCGGGCGATGATGCCTTTATTTTTGTCGACGAGATATTTATTGAATAGTTTGGGAAAATGAGGTCAGAACCGGGAGAAAGCTCCCCTCCTGCCTGAGGAGGGGTGGCAGCCGCTTCGGCTGACGGGGTGGTGGGAGTAGTGACCGGGTTTGTTTTTCACTTTCTGGTTTTAAATTGCCACGAGCTTTAGCTCGTGGATTCGAGTCTAAAAGAAAAGGGCTTTAGCCCAAATTAATTTGGCTAAAGCGAGGAATTAAATTTTTTGCTTTCGCAAACCACGAGCTAAAGCTCGTGGCAATTTAAAACCCGGTCACTACCGTTCCCGGTTCTGACCTCATTGCTTTGATCGTAGGTGCTGGCGGAACACTCCACAAATATTCCAACAATAAGTTAAAATCATTTTTATGATCAGCGCGACAAAAAATCCCGGTGTGACGGAAGCTTTGATCAGCAGGATGCACGCTGACGGACGCGCGGCCACCGAAGCTGACACGCTCGCGGTCGAAGAGCCGCTGGAGATACGGCTCGGCTTTCCTGACAAAACGCACAAAGCGATCTCAATCACGATGCGGACGCCGGGCGATGACATTGAGCTGGCCGCCGGTTTTCTTTTTACCGAAGGCATTTTGAAAACGCCGGAACAGATAGCGCAAATTCGTCATTGCGGCCTGCCCGATAAAGATAAAAATATTCAAAACACGATCATGGCGGAGCTAAAGGAAGATATCGATATCGACCTCAAACGGCTGGAAAGAAATTTCTACACCACCTCGAGCTGCGGCGTTTGCGGCAAAAGCTCGATCGAGGCATTGCGAACCGGCGTGCAGAAAGTCGATTCGAACGGCTTTAAATTCGATCCGCAATTGATAAATAAACTTCCCGGAATTTTGCGTGCTTCGCAGGATGTCTTTGAGCAAACCGGCGGCTTGCACGCCTCGGCGCTTTTTGATATTAAAGGCGAGCTCGAGATCGTGCGAAGACGTGGGCCGCCACAACGCGCTGGATAAAGTGATCGGCGCAAAGTTTCTGGCGGGCGAACTGCCGCTAAAAGACAAGATGCTGCTGGTCAGCGGGCGGGCAAGTTTTGAACTGGTGCAAAAGGCGTTGATGGCAGGAATTCCGTTGCTGGCCGCGGTCGGCGCGCCTTCGAGCCTGGCGGTCGAACTGGCAAAAGAGTTTGACATGACGCTGGTGGGTTTTGTTCGTGACGACCGGTTTAATATTTACACCGGCGGGGAAAGAATAATATGACCGAAAAAGCCGTAAGCGGTCGCGCGCCGGAAAAACTGGAAAGCCTGCGGGTCACCAAGCCGCTAAGGATCGCGGCCGGGATGAAGGCTATCTGGGAAACGATGGCCAATGCCTATGGCAAGATGGGTTTTTTGCGCGGCACGCGGACGCTGCTCAAACTAAATCAAAAGAACGGCATCGATTGCCAATCCTGCGCGTGGAGCGACCCGGAAGGCCACCGCACCATCGCCGAATTTTGCGAAAGCGGCGCCAAAGCGCTGGCGGACGAGGGGATGACCGCGCGGATCGGCGCGGAATTTTTTCGCTCTCATAGTGTCGAAGAACTCGCCGAACAAACCGATCACTGGCTAAACGCGCAGGGCCGGCTGACGCATCCGGTGGTGCTGCGCAAAGACTCCACTCATTACGAAGAGATCGCGTGGGAAGACGCTTTTACATTGATCGCGGAAGAATTGAACGCGCTAGGCTCACCCGACGAAGCGATCTTTTATACTTCGGGCAGGACGTCGAACGAGGCCGCTTTTCTTTACCAGCTTTTTGTGCGGCAATTCGGCACCAACAATATGCCGGATTGTTCGAATATGTGCCACGAATCTTCGAGCGTCGGACTGACCGAATCGATCGGATTGGGGAAGGCCACTATAGGGCTGGAAGATTTTAAAAAGACCGACCTGGTGATAGTGATCGGGCAAAATCCGGGCACGAATGCACCGCGAATGATGTCCTCGCTGCAGGACGCCAAATACGCCGGCGCTAAGATGATCGCGATCAACCCGCTGCCCGAAGCCGGGCTGATGAATTTTGTAAATCCGAACCCGCAGCATTACGAAAACCCGCTCGGGTTTCCGGTAGATGTGCTGGGAAATATTCCTACAAAGTTTGCCGACCTGCATTTGCCGCTGCGCATCGGCGGCGACATGGCCGTCTTAAAAGGAATAATGAAAACGATGCTGGAGCGGGAAAGAGAAAAACCCGGCACTGTTTTCGACCAGGAATTTATCGCGGAATACACCACGGGTCATGAAGAATTTCTTGCATCGCTCGATGCCGTTTCGTGGGACGACATCCTGTCCGAAAGCGGGCTGGAACGCGCGCAGATAGAAAAAGCGGCACAGATGTTCATCGAAGCCGAGCGCGTGATCACGTGCTGGGCAATGGGAATTACTCAGCACAAGCACGCCGTGGCCACGATCCAGGACATCGCCAATATGCATTTTCTGCGTGGGCAGATCGGCAAGGAGGGCGCGGGACTCTGCCCGGTGCGCGGGCATTCGAATGTGCAGGGCGACCGCACGATGGGCATCTGGGAAAAGATGAACGATAAATTTCGCGCCAACCTGGAACAGGAATTTGATTTCAAGACGCCGGAAAAAGACGGGTTTCATACGGTCGAAGCGATAGGCGCGATGAATGACGGCCGAGCGAAAATCTTTATCGCGATGGGCGGAAATTTTGTGAGCGCCACGCCCGATACCGATCTGGTTGCGGAGGGTTTGCGCAAATGTAAATTGACGGTGCAGGTTTTGACCAAGTTCAACCGCACGGCGTTGGTAACCGGCGAGCAGTCGCTGGTGCTTCCCTGCCTCGGACGTTCGGAGATCGATATGCAGTCGGAGGGCGCACAATTTGTCTCGACCGAAAGCACGATGCTGCAGGTGCAGATGTCGAAAGGCATTCTGAAACCGGCGTCGAAATGTTTGCGCAGCGAACCGTGGATAGTGGCGCAGATGGCCAAAGCGGTGTTAGGCGAAAACACCACCGTCGATTGGGAGGCGATGGCGGCCGACTACGATAAGATCCGCGACTCGATCTCGCGCGTGGTTTTCGGGTGTGAAAATTACAACGAACGCATCAGGAAAAAAGGCGGTTTCTATCTGCCCAACCCGCCGCGGAAACGAGAATTTCATACCGAATCGGGAAAGGCGGAATTCAGATCTCAACAGCTTGAGAAAATCGAGCTCGCCAAAGGCCGCCTGCTGATGACCACGATCCGCGCTCATAACCAGTTTAATACCACTATTTACGACCTGAGCGATCGTTATCGCGGCATTCATGGCGAGCGGCGCGTGATACTGCTCAACCCGAAAGATATGCGCGAGCTGGGGCTGGAAAAAGGGCAGGTGGTAAATTTGACCAGCCACTTTGAAGACGGCGAGCGGCACGCACCGCGCTTTATTGCCGTCCCATATCCCATCCCGCGAAATTGCGCCGCGACCTATTTTCCCGAAGCCAATCCGCTCATCCCGGTGGGAAGTTTTGCCGCAAAAAGTTTTACCCCGACCTCCAAATGCACGGTCATTTCTATCCAGCCGACGGAAGAGATCGCCGGAGATTTTGCGTATGACCATATGGGCGATCAGGCGAAAGCAGTTTCTACGTAATGGACGCCCTGGTAGAGTTGATAGAGTTGGAAGCTTTTATTCTCGTCGGCGGAAAGTCGAGCCGATTGGGCCGGTTGGGCCAGCACAAAGCGCTGCTTCAGATCGATGGTGTGACACTCGCCGAAAGGGCCGCTAATACTATCTCCACGGCGCTCTCGCCAAAAGAAATTTATTTAGTGGCGCGCGACGAAAACCAATTTGCCGCCGGTGGCCTGCCGGAAAATCTTCCAGTTATTTATGACCAATTTAAAGAGCGGGGCGCTTATAGCGGTCTGCACGCTGCACTTGATGCGGCGAAAACCGAATGGGTCTTTGTGCTGGCTTGCGACTACCCGCTGATATCTGTCGACTTACTGAAATTTTTGCTGAAATATTTGGCAGAAATGATCCCGGAACTGATGGAAGGGACGTTCGATGCGATCGTGCCAGTCCAGCCCGACGGCATAGTGCAGCCGCTCTGCGCTTTTTACCGGGCCGGAGCATGCCTATCGGTTGTCGAAGAAATATTGCGATCGGATGAAAAATTGCCGCCCCTGCGCACGGTTTTTGAAAAAGTAAGAACGCGCGTGGTGACATTTGAGGAAATAGATCATTTGCCCGGAGCGGATAATTTCTTTTTGAATCTGAATACGCCGGAAGATCTGGAAGCCGTAGCGCCGGCGTCTCGCCGGCTGTCCTGACGGCGTCCCGCCGTCGGTCAAAATGCGCGGGCGGGACGCCCACGCGACAGCCGGCGAGACGCCGGCGCTACTTTGTGGCAAAATAGATATAAGTGGATATTGTATTAGATAAATTTCACGAAGAATGCGGGATTTTTGGTGTGTTCGGACACGCGGAAGCCTCGACGCTAACGCAATTGGGGCTTTTTGCGGTGCAGCATCGCGGGCAGGAAGCCTGCGGCATCGTATCGTCGGACGGCGAAGAGCTTTATCAATTCCGCTCGTCAGGTTTGGTAGCTGATGTTTTGGTTGAGGCGGAGTTGAAAAAACTTTTTGGCTCAAGCGCGATCGGGCACACGCGTTATTCCACCGCCGGGAAAAATACCATCAAGGAAGTCCAGCCGTTTTCCGTCACCTGCCAGCACGGAAAGATCGCCATCTGTCATAACGGCAATTTGCCCTTTGCGCAAAAACGCCGCGCGGAACTCGAACAGGCCGGCGCGATATTTTCCTCGACCTCGGACACGGAAACCATCCTGCATGACATCGCCCGCACACCGGCGGCAAACGTTATCGAAGCTATCCAAAAAGTGTTGAAAAATACTGAGGGGGCTTTCTCGCTTCTTTTTCTGACACCGGAGGCATTGATCGCCGTGCGCGACCCGCGCGGCTTTCGCCCGATGGTTTTCGGTAAATTAAACGGCGCCTGGTGCGTGGCGTCGGAAACCTGCGCTTTCGACCTGATCGACGCGGAATATATTCGCGAGGTCCAGGCCGGCGAGATGCTGGTGATCGACCGCGACGGGCTTCATTCCTTCTTTCCTTTTGAGAAGAAACAGCTTTCCGTCTGCACTTTTGAACACGTTTATTTTTCGCGGCCCGATTCGACCATCTTCGGCAGATCTGTCAACGAGTCGCGCCACAAGATGGGAAAGCAGCTCGCTATCGAACAGCCCTGTGACGTCGACCTGGTAGTGCCCGTGCCGGATTCGGGCGTGGCGGCGGCGATCGGCTACGCCGCGCAATCGGGCATAAATTTTCGCCAGGCGATCATCAGAAACCATTACGTGGGGCGCACCTTTATCGAGCCCAGCCAATCGATCCGCTCTTTCGGCGTCAGGCTTAAACTTAATCCTATCAAGGATTTGATCAAAGACCGGCGAGTCCTCCTGGTGGATGATTCGATCGTGCGCGGCACTACTTCGAAAAAGATCGTGCAGATGGTGCGCGAAGCCGGGGCGAAAGAAGTGCATATGCGGATCAGCTGTCCGCCGACTGTTTCGCCATGCTATTACGGTGTCGACACGCCGCGCAAGGCTGACCTGATCGCCGCGCAAATGTCGGTCGACGAAGTGTGCCGTTTTATCGAAGCCGACTCGCTCGGGTATCTTTCGATGGAGGGAATGCTGGAAGCTATCGGCCTCGACCCGAACGGTTCCTGCGTAGCGTGCTGGTCGGGCAAATATCCCACGCCTATTGCAAATGGCCAGCCGACGGTGGAAAATAGTTAGTGGAGTATAAAAAATGCGTTACTTAATAATTTTGACGATCTTTACCCTGGGACTGGTTACGGCTTGCCAGCAGGCCTCAACTCAGACGCCGGGCCGGATGACGAATCAAACGGCGAAAAATGTAAAAACTTCTCCGACGGCGCCGCCGCATGCCGAAGACGAGGCGCAGAGAATTTCCTTAAAGGACGCCAAGGCCGCTTATGACAGCGGCAATGCGCTTTTTATCGACACCCGCCCCGAATCCGCCTATAAAGGCGAGCATATAAAAGATGCGATCAACATCCCCGCCGGTGAAACCGACAAGCATATCGCCGAGCTGCCGAAAAATAAACAGCTTATCTTCTACTGTTCCTGACCGGCCGAACACACAAGCGCCCGGGCGGTGCTTATCGCGAATGAAAAAGGTTTGAAAAATGCGGCGGCTTTGCTGGGCGGAACCGATGGCTGGAAAAGTGCCGGTTACCCGATGGAAGGCGATGCGATAAAGAAATAGGCCGGTTATTTACATCTTTTAAATTGCCACTAGCTTTAGCTAGTGGGTAAAAAAGATCGATAGTTTGAGAGGCTTTAGCCGAACAGTGTTTTTGGCTAAAGCCGATTTATTTCTGCTTCAAAAACCACTAGCTAAAGCTAGTGGCAATTTATTTCCGCAAAGAACCACCCCGTCGCGCTAAAGCGCGCCACCCCTCCTTTGTAAGGAGGGGAGTTTAAAACTTATAACACCTTCAGCAGCATCAGGATGCCGATCACGATAAAGGCGACGGCGACGATCCTTTGCAGCCACTCTGTCGGGATATACTGTCCCAGCACCGCGCCAAAAATCACACCTAAAAGCGAAACCAGGACCAGCGCTGCCGATGCTCCGAGAAAGACGGCCAGCGGAGATTTGGTGTCCGCCGTCATGGTAATGACCGCAAGTTGGGTTTTATCGCCGAGTTCAGCCAGAAAAAGCACGCCAAATGCCGTGAAAAAAGTTTTCCATTCCATATTAAGCCTCTAAAATTTGATGATCTTCTCGAGTTTTTGAGTATACCCGAATTTATCAAATTGAGGCTGGCGGCGGCGAATCAGGATCACTATTTGCTGTGTGATATGCCGGTAATGAGTGAAGAATTTTGGGTTGGCAATAAGCTTGTTAAGAATGCGGCGCAGGCATTCGCAAATGCCCGATACCAGGAGATGAGGCTCGACTTCCTCTTTTAGCATTACCTGGCCATCGACATAGAGAAAAATTCCCTGCTCCGGATGAAGGAACGGAAATTCGCCGGAAACCTCGGCGCGGGCTTTGTTAAAAGCATCGGGAAAACCCAGCTTGGCGGCTTTTAAGACATCGTCAACGCTGACCAGCAGGACGGCGGTGACCGCAGTCAGCTCTTCCCAATCGGGCGCGGAAAGATAAGAAGCTTTTTCTTCAGGTTTTTCCTGCGGCTTTTCTTCCGCAAATTCGACCTGGTGGCTGTACATCGGAAAGATGTCGTAAGTTGACTGTTGCGAAGCGCTGTCGTTTTGTTCCTGGGCAGCGGAAGCCGGGGGAAAATGAGCGCCGTTGCCATTGGCGTGCCCGTTCCCATTTTTGCCGATGGGTGACGAAAATATCTTCTCTACCGGTTTGGGGATCTTGGGTGCGACGGGTTTGGCTTCAGCTTTTGGAGCCTTTTGGGCCTTTTCGCTAAGCGCTAATTTTTGGTCCAGGTCGAGAATGTTATCCAATTCGATCTCTTCGGCGATGGGCGCCTGGGGCGAGACCGCCTCATAAACAAAGATCGAGCCGCCCGCCATGCGAGCGCGCGCCAGCAGGCGCTGCAGCGCACCGCTGCCGTCCGCGGGCCGTCCGGTGCCGTTCACAAACTCGCGCATGCGCACCTTGTGCGATTCTTCAAAGTTTATTTCGGCGCGATAGTTTTCTATATCGACGCGCACCAGCCCCACAAAACCTCTCTGCCGTAAATAGCGTAGTAAAGCGGAGAGATCTACAAAGCTGGTATCGAGGTTTTTATATAACGGACGGATCTTCATTAGGATTAACACCAAAAGCAGCTTGTTCTGATCGGGGCAGGATGTAAACAAAACGCTTTTACTGGTTCAATTTTGATAATAAAAAAGACTAATGAATTCGTTTTTTCAATGAATTTCCGAAAAAAAGGGATTTTATCTTGCGCTGGAGGGGGATTTCGTGCAAAACTCGCCTTCAAACCTCCAAACTTTTAGACGCAAGCTTTTTCGTTAGAACATTAAACATATGAATATAGGCGACCTTTTTCGAAAAAAATCTATCGCTCAGATCAAAGCCGACGCCGAAGCGGGCTTTTCCGACGCCGAAGCGTCAGGCGCGCCCACGCTGCGGCGTTCGCTGGGCACCTTTGACCTGACCATGCTCGGTATCGCGGCGATCATCGGCGCGGGAATTTTTGCCATGGTCGGAAATGCCGCAAATAGAGGCGGCCCGGCGGTTATCGTCCTGTTTCTTTTTGCCGCGATCGCCTGCGGATTTGCCGCTCTTTGCTACGCGGAGTTTGCGTCAAAGATACCGATCGCCGGTTCGGCATATACCTATGCCTATGCCAGTTTCGGAGAACTCCTGGCCTGGATAATCGGCTGGGACCTGCTGGTTGAATACGCTATCGGAAATATCGCGGTCGCCATTTCGTGGAGCGATTATTTCACGCGCCTGCTGACCGCCAACGGGATCGGCATTCCCGCGTATTTCACAATGGATTACCTGAGCGCGTCCCGCGGATTTTCCGATAACAAGGAATTGATGGAAGGTGTGCTGGCACAGGGGCATACGCTGGACGCCCTGGGAAAAATGACGGGCGATCAGCTGACCGCGGTCTCCGATAAGCTTACGCCCGGGATGATCGAGGCCTATACGGCCTGGACCACGGCGCCGCACATCGGCAATTTTCCGGTCGTTCTGGACCTGCCGGCGCTGGGTATCGTCATTCTTATCACCGCGCTGGTTTATGTCGGCATCCGTGAATCGAAAACGGCGTCCAATATCATGGTGGCGCTGAAACTGGCGGTCATTTTGCTGGTCATCATCGTCGGCGCGTTTTACGTCAAAACGGCGAACTGGAACCCGTTCATGCCTAACGGTTTTGGCGGGATGATGTCCGGGGTGGCGGCGGTCTTTTTCGCGTATATCGGCTTTGACGCCCTTTCGACCACGGCGGAGGAATGTAAAGACCCCTATAAGACCCTGCCGCAGGGAATGATCTATTCCCTGCTGATCTGTACCGTTCTCTATGTAATTTTGGCGCTGGTCTTAACGGGTATGGTGTCGTACAAGGACCTGGCCGTCGGCGATCCGCTGGCTTATGTATTCGGGCCGCAAGGCGTCAATCTGCCGTGGCTCTCAGGCATCATCGCGGTCAGCGCGATCATTGCCATCGCGACCGTGCTGCTGGTTTTCCAACTCGGCCAACCGCGCCTCTGGATGGCGATGAGCCGCGACGGCCTGCTGCCCAAGATCTTCTCTTCGATCCATCCGAAATTCCGCACGCCGTGGTTTTCCACCATCCTGACCGGTTTTATGGTGGCCATCCCGGCGCTGTTCATGAACCTGTCGGAAGTGACCGACCTTTCTGTGATCGGAACGCTGTTCGCCTTTACGATCGTCTGCGCGGGCGTGCTGGTCAAAGACAAGGAATTTGCGGGCGAAAAACGTTTTGTGCCCTATATAAACTCGCAATTCATTGCCCCGGCGCTCTTTGTAATAATCTGGGGCGTCCTGCTTTACTACAACGGCGAGGCGATAAAGACCTTCTTTACCGACATGACCCCGACCGTGGACGGCGATACGGCGTTCAATGTTTTCCTGCATAAGATCCCGTATTTTGCCTTTGCCATTTTATCGGTGGTGATGACCATTCTGTGCTTCGTCAAGCGATTTACGCTGATCCCGGTGCTGGGCGTAATGTGCTGCACCTATCTGATGACCGAGCTTGGCTGGACAAACTGGTTCCGCTTCGCGATCTGGATGCTGGTGGGATTAGTGGTTTATTTCATGTACAGCTTCACCCACAGCAAACTCAGTCATCCGGAAGCTGCGGCTAAAACCTGATAGATCGATATTTTTGTAACTAAAAAGAGTTCCTATGCGTCTAACTCATAGGAACTTTTTCCATTTTAAAGGAGATTTAATGAAACAGCTGGTATTTTTATTGGCAGTGTTTTGCCTGGCCTCGATGGCGGTTTTTGCGCAGAAAACGACGGATTTTTCCGGTGAATGGTCGCTGGACAAGGGCAAAAGCACGCTCAGCGAAAGAATGAAGAACGTGGAAAGCATGACCATGACGGTCGCCCAGACGGACAAGGACCTTAAAGTTACGAACTCGGTCAAGCGCGGCGCCCCGCCGGCAGGCGGTGGACCTCCTCCGGGCGGCGGAACGGGAGGCGGTGGCGGTCGCGGCATGGGCGGCGGTATGGGCGACCAGACGATGACCTATGTGCTGGACGGCAAGGAAACTTCCACGGAAATTCCCGGCCCCGGCGGCGGCACGGCGACGCTTAAGAGCACTGCCAGGATCGACGGCGGCAAACTGAACCTGAGCACTGCGCGCTCAACCCAGATGGGCGACATCAAGAGCACGGAAACCTGGGAACTGCAGGCCGACGGTTCGCTGAAAGTAAAACGCAGCACGGAATCGCCGCGCGGCAGCGAATCGATCGAATTAATTTTCACCAAAAAGACTAAATAGATCTTTTCGCTAAAAATTTCTTTTTTTTAAGAAACAGGTGAAACCAAACCGATAAAAAGGGTGTCTAACTATTGATAGTAGAGATACTTTCTTTCTAATAAAGTAAAACAAGGACGCGAGGGCCATTAGGTTCTCGCGTTTTTGTTTGGTGATTAACAGGCAAAACCGGCATTCATTATTAGCCACTAATTACACAAATAACACGAATTAAAGATTCTTATTCGTGCATTCGTGGCAATTATCCGCAATTTATAGGCAAATCCACCAAAGCGCGAAGGCATTCGACCTTTGCGTTTTGTTTTTTGCGCGGGAATTATTTAGATTATTCATTCGAATAAATTATGAAAATCCTCGTTTTAGGCGCCGGGCGAATGGGACACGGCGCGGTTTATGATCTGATCCACAATTCTCCGGAGGTCGTGGGAGTAACGGTGGCCGACTTTGACGTTAAGAAGGCCGAAACGGTCTCTGAATCGATCGACGGCGCCCGGATCACCCCCCGTCACCTGGACGCGGCAAATTACGCTGACGTGGTGGCGCTGATGCGCGGGCACGACGCGGCCATCTCCTGCGTTAATTATTGGTATAACGCGGGGCTTTCACGCGCGGCGATAGAAACAAAAACGAATTTTTGCGATCTGGGCGGAAATAATTATGTCGTCGACGAGCAACTGGCGATGGACGAAGAAGCCAAAGCCGCCGGGATCAACATCGTTCCCGATTGCGGGCTGGCGCCGGGAATGGTTTCGGTGCTGGCGATGCACGGAGTCGCGCGTTTTGACGGGATAGAGGAAATTCACATCCGCGTCGGCGGGCTGCCGCAAGATCCCCGTCCCCCGCTAAATTATCAGCTCGTGTTTTCGGTCGAAGGCTTGATCAATGAATACGTCGAAGTGGCCCGCGTTATCCGCGATGGAAAGATAGTGGAAGTGGAATCGATGACCGAAATAGAAAGCCTGGCGTTTGACGGATTCCCGCCGCTCGAAGCCTTTCAAACATCGGGCGGCACTTCGACGCTGCCGGACACATTCCTCGGCAAAATTCGCGAGCTGGATTATAAAACCATCCGCTACGCCGGGCACTGCGAAAAATTTAAGACCATGATCGACCTCGGGTTGTGCAAAAGCGACGCGATAGACGTCGATGGCTTGAGCGTAAAACCGCGCCGCCTCTTTGGCGAATTGCTGCAAAAAAATCTGCCCGCCGATGGGCCGGACTATGTGCTGGTGAGGCTGGAATTTGTGGGAACAAAAGACGGCGGGACAAAGCGGCTGCGTTATGACATTGTCGACAAACTCGACCCAGCCACGGGCTTAAGCGCAATGATGCGCACCACCGCTTTTCCCGCTTCGATCATCGCGCAGATGGCCGCCCGCGGCGATGTGCTGATGCGCGGCGCGACACCGCAGGAAAAGGCTATTCAGGCGGATAAATTCGTGGCGGAATTGGCGCGGCGAAATATTGTTATCAAGGAAAGCTAGTACCGGAAAACGTTAAGTAATGGAGTCTGCGGCAGAACATTGAATGCTGTTTTCGTGTTATTTAGTGTGATTTCGTGGTTTCAGATCTTATAGCATTGTAAAAATGGCCTTAAGAGGTAACCACGAAATCACACGAAAGACACGAACAAAACCGAAATGCTAAGCTAGCCGTAATTTAATCCAACTCCCGTCTTTATGAATCCGAACTATTTGTATTATCGTGAAGCGGCGCCTGCCCGTGAGATCGCTCATCTTGTCTGGTCGTTCTGGGAATTCAAGGTGCGTGAGGATGCGCCGGGCCCTTTGCCGCACGAGATATTTCCCGACGGCTGTATTTCCCTTTTTTATTTTTGCAATAAAAAATACGGTTATGACGGGCTGGTGTTTAATTCACTGCGTCTGGAAAAATTCACCACGGAAGTTCAGCCGGGAAATTATTACTGGGGAATGAGGCTTGCGCCCGTCGCCGGAGAAAAAATACTGCGCCGCGATCCGGCCGGTGTCGCTGACGGCCTGGTCGCTGACAAAACGGAGCATCTTACCGCCGGGCTGATCGAAAAACTCAGAAGATGTGCCAATTTCAGCGAGGCGATAAAAGCATTCGAAAACGCCATGGCCGCGCTCGGTATTCCCGGTGAATTACTCGACGAAAGGATCGCCCGGGCCGTCCGGCTGATCGAAGATTCCGGCGGCGAAATAAAGGTCGCAGAGTTGGCGGCAGCGGCCCACTTGAGTACCCGCCAGATGGAAAGGCGATTTAGAAAAGCTGCGGGGCTGACGCCTAAACAATTTATCCGCGCGCGGCGCATTCGTGCCGCCGCCGTCAGCGTGGTCGAAAACGCGGAAATGAATTGGGCGGACCGCGCGGCCGAAACGGGCTTTACCGATCAATCACATCTTACCCACGAATTTGTTTCCTTAACGGGGCGCTCTCCCGGTTCCTTTGCCGAAAACGTCGGAAAGATCGAACATGGCGATCTGCTGTAATTATTAGCTTTTAACGGCTCTTTATTCGCCACGAATGCCACAAATAACACGAATTAAAGATTCTTATTCGTGTTATTTGTGGCATTCGTGGCAAAGCCGTTAAAAGTTATAGTGAGTGTGTCGCAAATTTACAAGACTTTCCCATTTCTTTCTGCGAAGATCGAGGTAATTATGAGAAAACCCATATTTTTGTCGATCATTATATTTGCATCAGCTCTCGGGGCCCAAGCCGTCTTTGGGCAGCAACCGGACCTGGGCGCTGATCAGCAGCGCACGGAGATGAAAAAGCTGGACAGTATGGCGGGCGTGTGGGAAGGTTCGGGTTGGACGATGCAGGGAAAAACAAAAGGCACATTTTCCGGCACAGAAACCGTCCAGCGAAAGATCGACGGGCTGGCTTTATTGGTCGAGGGCAAATTCAAGTCGCCCGAAGGAAAAACCATCCATGAAACGCTGGCGGTGATCTCCTACGATGCGAAGCAAAATATCTACCGCTTTCGCACCTATCTCGCCAACGGGTCTACCGGCGGCGACCAGGTAATAAAAATTCTTTCGCCCGATACATTCGAGTGGGGATTTGACATCCCAAGCGGAAAGATCAAATACACCATCAAGATCGCCAACGGCATGTGGAGCGAAGTGGGCGAGTTTTCCGGCGACGGTGGAAAAACCTGGGTAAAATTCTTTGAAATGAACCTGAAGAAACAGAAATAACGTCCATTGCCTGTCAGTAGCGTCTGTGTCAGCAGATGCGTGCTTTTACGCACTTGCTCACGCAAGCGCTGCTGACAAGAAGCCGGGTTTTTAAAACGCTTGCCTTTAAACCGGTTCGGTAGCATTATCTTTCTGCGGAAATTTCCGCGAAAGGTTTTATTTACGAAACGGCTGCGTCGAATTCTTCTTATCCTGGTTATTTTGGCCCTTCTCGGAACGGCGTCACTTTTCGCTATTCATCTCTATATCGGTTCGTATACGGGCGGGCGGCTGTATAAATCGATAGACGAAATTCCGCCGCCAGACACGGTTGGAGACCCGCCGCGCGTGGCGATAGTCTTTGGCGCATCGGTCTGGGCGAATGGCGAGCCTTCGCCGGTGCTGCGCGACCGGGTGGAAACCGCCGTCGATCTCTATAAAGCGGGCAAGGTCAAAAAACTCTTGATGAGCGGCGACAATCCCGTGCGCGGTTATGACGAGCCGACCGTGATGAAGGACACCGCGGTCAAAATGGGCGTGCCGGAAAGCGATATCGTCATGGATTTTGCCGGGCGGCGAACCTACGACACTTGCTATCGCGCCAAGGAAGTTTTTGAAGTAAAACGCGCCATCCTGGTAACGCAGGAATTTCACCAGCCGCGCGCTTTATATCTTTGCAGTAATATGGGTATCGACAGCGTGGGAATAAACGCCGACCGTTTCAAATACCTGGAAGAAAGATACTGGCGGTTTCGCGAATTCTTTTCCGTTATCAGCGCGTGGTTTGAGATGAATTTTATTCCTTTCAAACCGATCGGCGGCGAGAAAGAGCCGATACAATAAGTGGCAGCGTCGCTACCCGGCAGAGACGTTCACTTCCCGTCAGTAGCGTCTGCGTCAGCAGATGCGTGTTTTTACGCACTTGCTCACGCAAGCGCTACTGACAAGAAGCCATCTAAATCGGAGAATAGTGAGAGACATTAGTGATCGTTAGAGAAGCATACATTGAAGAAATTGAAACTTTGCTCGAATTTGAACAAGGCATAGTTACCGCTGAACGTCCGTTCAACCCTTGTCTGAAAGAAGGCGAAGTGCATTATTACGATCTGGCAAAACTGATCGAATCGCCGCAGGCGTCGGTGTTCGTCGCGGAGATAGGCGGCGAGTTAGTGGCTTCAGGATACGTGCTGGAAAAAGAGGCGGTAGATTATTTGAAGCACGACCGTTATGCCTATCTCGGATTTATGTATGTAAAGCCGGAACATCGCGGAAAAGGCGTGAATCAAAAGATCCTGGATGCGCTGTTAAATTGGGCGAAGCAGCGTGGATTGACCGAGATCCGGTTGGAAGTTTTCAGCGAAAATCAGTCGGCGATAAAAGCTTACGAAAAAGCAGGTTTCAAATCACTCATGCTGGAAATGAGAATGGAAGTCGGGTGAAATTGGGGTAGTGGGTCAGTTTTGAAATCTATCCTTAAAAGTCCCCAACGGGGACAAAGATAATAGCCCAGGGTAAGTGAGCGAAGCGAGCGCCACCCTGGGTATCGGATTCACAAAACGTTCTAGCCCTGACGGGGCGGCAGAACCCCAGTCGGTTCTGCCGCCCCGTCAGGGCTAACAATCAAATTGTCGTTCGTTACCCAGGGCTGAAGCCCTGGGCTATTCTCCACAGTCCGCTACGCGGACATATGAATTTCTAACACACTTTCTTGCCGTTTTAGCTAAAATCTGCGTTAATAATTCTCGTTTTTCTTTCCTGCCTGAAAACTTTTTCGAGAACTTTAAAGGAGCGGTATGTCATTAGCGCTTTTAGCTGTCATTTTTCTGTCCTGGCTTATCTTTGGATATTTTATTTACGGCCGCTGGGTCGCCAGGCAATTTAAACTCGACGACGACCACACGACGCCGGCCCATCTAGTAAACGACGGGCTGGACTACGTTCCGACCAAGCCTTTTTATCTTTTCGGGCAGCATTTTTCCGCCATCGCCGCCGCCGGGCCGATAGCCGGGCCGATCATCGCCTGTCAGAGCTTTGGCTGGCTGCCGTGCCTGCTGTGGATCGCGCTGGGCGTGGTGCTGATCGGCGCGGTGCATGATTTTTCCAGCCTTGCTTCCTCCGTCCGCCACGGGGCCACTTCTATTGCCGAGATCACCCGCGAACAGCTCGGGCGCGGCGCGGGCCGGGCGATGATGGCTTTTATCTGGATCGCGCTGATCTATGTGATCGTCGCTTTTACCGATATCACGGCCGGTACTTTTGTCTCGGGCGACGAATCGCTGCTGGGCGAAACGCGTTTTAATCCCGGCGGTGCCGTGGCCATCGCCAGCGTGATGTACCTGGGCCTGTCGTTAATTCTGGGTCTGGTGGAAAGATATCTAAAGCCCCCGCTCTGGCTGACGACGATAATTTTTGTGCCGGCAACTTTTGCGCTTTCTTACCTGGGCACACACTTTTCGACCGTACTGGTGTTAAACCAGATGACCTGGTCGATCCTGATCCTGGCCTATTGCTGCGTGGCATCGGTGGTGCCGGTGTGGGCGCTGCTGCAGCCGCGCGGCTACCTCGGCGGATTTGTGCTTTATTCGGCGATCGCGGTGGGCGTGCTGGGAGTTTTCTTTGGCGGGTATGAGATCGTGCAGCCGGCATTTAAATCTTTTGACATCGGCGGGATGACCGGACAGATGTTTCCCTTCCTTTTCGTGACGATCGCCTGCGGCGCGTGCTCGGGATTTCACGGGCTGGTGTGTTCGGGAACTACCTCGAAACAGATCGACAAGGAAAGCCACACGCGGCCGGTCGGTTACGGCGCGATGCTGGCCGAAGGATTTGTCGCCTTTATCGCGCTGGTCACGATAATGATCGTTACTTCGGATGCGGTGAAGGGATTGCCCGCCGGGAAAGTGTACGGCAATGGCATCGGAAATTTTCTGACCCTGATCATCGGAAAACAAAACCTGCCTTTTGCGATCACTTTTGGCGCGATGGCTTTTTCGACCTTTGTCTTTGACACGCTGGATGTCTGCATGCGGCTGGGACGCTATATCGTCCAGGAGCTTTTCGGATTAAAAGGCCGCCTTGGCGCGCTGGTCGGCACTCTGACAACGGTGCTGCTGCCGTTCTTTCTGGTTTTCACCGCGCCCAAGGGAGCCTACCTGGAATTCTGGACATTGTTCGGCGCTTCGAACCAGCTGCTGGCGGGGCTGACGCTGCTTTCGATCTCGGCCTGGCTTTATCACGCGCGGCAGCGCATCGCTTTTACGCTGATCCCGATGTTTTTTGTGCTGGTGATAACGCTCTGGGCGCTGATGGGCCTGGCCATCGGCAATTTCCGCACGATGCAGGGCTTTGATATGAAGTTTATCAACGCGATGACTTCGCTCGCGCTGGTTGGCCTGGCGATCTACCTGATAATTGCCGCCGCCATAAAACTGCGCGGCGAGCGAAAAGATATGACGCCGGCGGAAAGTGTTTAGGTACTATGGAAGAAGGGGAGGTTAAAAGAAGCGGGCGCAAGCAACCCTTCCTAACCTGAGAGGTGTTCAAACTTGAAGGATAAATATTAAACCTAAGAAATTTGCAGTCCGGAAGGGCCGCTTGCGCCCGCTCTTACTTTCAAAGTCCCGTAGGGACTAAGAAGAGAACCACCCCGTCGCACGAGACGTGCGCCACCCCTCCTTCGTAAGGAGGGGTGTTTTGGGTCACGAGTTTTTTATCACGAGTTTTTCCAGCAGCCCTATTTGTTTCTGCTGGATCTCAAGCAGCTCGATCCATTTGATCTCGCGCAGCTCGTCGAGTTTGTGATTTAAACCGATGATCTCGAGTTCCGCGCGCAGGTTGACTTCGTAGTCGTGCTCGGCGCTCATCCGGTCTTTTGCGGCCTGGCGGTTTTGCGACATCATAATGATCGGCGCCTGTACCGCCGCCAGCATGGAGAGGATCAGGTTGAGGAAAATGAACGGGTACGCATCGAAAGGTTTTGTGACGAGGATGACCGTATTTAAGATCACCCACAAAAGCAGGATGACGAAAAACAGAATGATAAATGTCCACGAGCCGCCGAACGCCGCTACCCGGTCCGCGATCTTTTCGCCAAAGGTGCGCTTTTCCACATGATGGGCCGATGAACTGTGGCTGATGGGTTTGCGCGCCACGAATTCCTCCAAAACCTTCCGTTCGGCGGCGTCCATCGATTCCCATTCGCGGTTGAGCAAATGTTTGGCTACATCCTGCGGTTTCTTGTGCATATCTTTTTCTACCTCGTAAGTTTTGCCAAGTTTATCATCTTTACAAAATAGGAGATCGTGAGAAAAAGAAGAAGAAAGCGCTTTGTCTCTAAAGTCACGGATACGGCCACTAATTACACAAATAACACGAATAAAGAATTTCTTTAATTCGTGTTATTTGTGTAATTAGTGGCGAATAAAACCGTGCGGCAGCTAACGGCGCCAGCAGACAGCCGTGTCCTTCGGATCGAAGGAATTACCCGGCATCGGTTCGAATGGGGCAAACGCTTTTGAATGCTTCCACCGCGCGGCCAGCGCCGCGGAATAATCGCCCAGTGCGCGGTTCATCGCGTGGAGGCGCTCGAGCGGAATCTTTACCTGCAGCGGCCGCGTGACGACTCCCGATTGATAGACCTCGGCGCTGCTGTAAGCCGTGCCCTGCACGATCTTGCCGACCAGCTCCGTTTTCAGATCGGCGGCACTGCGCCCCGCCCGGCTCTTTCCGCCGATGACGTCCGGCGGCAGCAGCGCCGGGTTGACGATCCAGCCGGGATGCCTCAAGGCCACTTCGTTGCCGAAATTTATCAGCTCGTCGACGGTATTGTTGAGCGCGACATAATCACGCAGCGGCAGCGGGTTATCGCCCGTGCCGGTTTCCTGGACATGGCTCGCCAGGTGCGGGCTCGACGCGCACGAGCTGCCGAACGACACATTGAACGTATTTGCGTTAGCGGGGTCGGTGAACATGTAAGTGCCGGGGTCGCGACCGCCCGGAGGCGCCGGGGCGTCGTCGCCGCAGTACGTCGAGTGCGACGAGGTATCCTGCAGCATGTGCAGCCAGAGTCCCATCCGCGCGATCTGTACCGGAACGGGAACCGGGGCCGGGTCTTTCCACAGGGTGCCGATCGTCTTTTGCTTGTCGTTTAGATACGAACCGAGTTCCTCGTAGTAGACGGTCGTCTTGGTGGTCGTGTCGTAGTCGAGGACCTTCTTTCCCGCCGGCACGTTAAGCGGAATGCCCTTTGTGCTCTGCATGATGACCGGCACCGTGCCCTGAATGGTCCCGGTCAGGCAGCCGGTGCCGTCCGACGATGTCAGGCCGACAGTGCAGAGAAGACCGGGTTCGCGGCCCGGCAGCATAGCCCACTGGCGCGCGTTGGCGAGCGTCTTCTGGTAAGTATCGTCAATGCGAACAGGATAGCCCGGCTGCGGATAGTGGAGCGGGTAGAGCGACGACACGCCGCCCGCGCCGTGAACGTCCGTCCCCTGCCCGTTAGGCGAGTAAGAGACCACGTAGTGATCGAGAGGGCCGTCAGTGTTCGCATTGGTCCGCACGAATCCGTTAAAGGACGTGGAAATGTAGCTGCGGCCCGAGTTTTGCGCCGATGCCTCGACGCCGCACTGATCGATGGGCTTGTACTGGCCGTAGTCCGTGACCTCATCATAGGCCGCGATCCAGTAGGCGACGTCCGCGCGGTAACCCAGGGCCTGGGCGATAAAGTAGGTAGAATCGGCGTGGACCATGCTGCGTCCGGGCATTATGGAGGCGAACTCCGCCAATTGCGCCGGGCAGGCCTGGTTCACGGTAAATTTTGCAGGGCATTTTGGCTGGATACAGTAACTTATTCCCTGTCCCTTTCGCGATTGGCAAATGTCTTCGAGAAATGCGTTTGCGGAAGAGGTGGAAAGCATTAGAAAACAAAGAGCAATATGGATAAATTTGCGCATGGCTCACTCCTTAATGGACAAGTTTTAGCATTAACAAAGCCGGTAATAATCCACCGGTTGTTATCAATATTTTCACATTGGTCGTTTTGAAAGATCAGCCATGGGGGCCGCCTGGATAATTTGACAACTTCGGTTTTGGGATCGGCTGGGAGATTCAAATCGACTGATGAATTCAGAAAATTCGAATAGAGTTAATCAGGCTCCCCGTTTTGGTCAGGCTATAACATATCCTCGGGCCGGGTCAAGGTATTTTGATAAAAGACCTAAAAAATCTTAGTGCCAGTTTAAATTCTAAAAAAGAAATCTGAGCGCTCTTCCTGGGAGCGCAGGCATCCTGCCTGCAAGCACGGCTTGTCCGTGCTAACTGGATATTAAATAAAGAAAATTTAGATCGCGGCGCGATCTTGCAGGCAAGATGCCTGCGCTCCCAGGTTTACGGGCACATTTTTTGATGTCGGTCATTAAATATCAAACTGATACCCTGCCAAAATACTCTAAAAACAAAGAAATAACCTCTGTGTTTGATAAACGGGGGGTAAATCGGCAATAATTACCCTTTTGCCCTGTCCGGCCTACGTACTGTTGACACGGGACAGGTATATTCACATCAATAATTAGTTATCAAAATAGGTGGTTTTTTAATGGAATCTACAATTCTTTATCTTATCCCTGCGCTAGGGATCCTTGGCCTGGTCGTTATGGCGTTTAAGTCTTCATGGGTCAGCAAACAACCGACCGGTGATGAAAATATGGTCGAGCTGGCGGGTTATATCGCCGAAGGCGCCATGGCGTTTTTAAAAGCGGAATGGAAAATTTTAGGTATTTTTGCGGTCATCGCCGCGGCCCTGCTGGCGTGGTCGGGAACGCTGGTCGAAACATCCTCTCCGGTGATCGCGCTTTCATTCATTGTCGGCGCGGTATTTAGCGCTACGGCCGGATACTTCGGGATGAATATCGCGACCAAGGCAAATGTCAGAACGACGCAAGCTGCCCGGACCAGCCTGAAAAGCGCATTAAACGTGGCTTTCACCGGCGGGTCGGTGATGGGGCTGGGCGTAGCGGGACTGGCGGTTTTGGGTATCGGTTCGCTTTTTATCCTCTTTTACAATATTTACGTGGTCAGCACCGGCGGAACCGCAAACGGCGTGGGGATGGAAAAAGCCATCGAAGTTTTGGCGGGCTTTTCTCTCGGTGCCGAATCGATCGCTCTTTTTGCCAGGGTCGGCGGCGGTATTTATACCAAAGCGGCCGACGTCGGCGCCGACCTGGTCGGTAAAGTCGAGGCCGGAATTCCGGAAGACGATGTCAGAAACCCCGCGACCATCGCCGATAACGTAGGCGATAACGTGGGCGACGTGGCCGGTATGGGGGCCGATCTTTTCGGGTCTTATGTGGCGACTATTCTGGCCACGATGGTGCTCGGACGCGAGATCGTGGCAGTCGATAAATTTAACGGGCTTTCGCCGATGCTGCTGCCGATGCTGATCGCCGGGCTGGGAATTATCTTTTCAATTATCGG
This sequence comes from Pyrinomonadaceae bacterium, assembly GCA_035995185.1. Classification (GTDB taxonomy): domain Bacteria; phylum Acidobacteriota; class Blastocatellia; order Pyrinomonadales; family Pyrinomonadaceae; genus DASYKT01. Next base: position 169,101 of record DASYKT010000027.1, on the reverse strand, counting down.
CTGTTCGCTGGTCAGAATTTCAGACGATAAAGGCAACGTTCAAAAAGCGCTCAATATCGGCAACTGGACGTCGGTCATTATCACGACCATTGCCTGTTACTTTATCGTGATGTGGATGCTCCCGGCGGAAATGACGCTGAGAGGACATAAGTTCACCAATACGGGAGTTTTCGCGGCGATCCTGATCGGGTCGATCGTCGGCGCTTTGATGAGCGTGGTTACGGAATTTTACACGGCGATGGGCAAACGCCCGGTGATGTCGATCGTGCGGCAATCGGATACCGGAGCGGCGACAAATATTATCGGCGGCCTTTCGGTCGGGATGGAATCGACCCTGGTGCCGACACTTATTTTGGCCTCGGGAATTTACTTATCTCATTATTTTGCAGGACTATACGGGGTTGCGATCGCGGCCGCGGGGATGATGGCAACGACCGCCATGCAGCTGGCCATTGACGCTTTCGGGCCGATCGCCGATAACGCCGGCGGTATCGCTGAGATGAGCGGCCTGCCGAAAGAAGTCAGGGCAAGGACCGACATTTTAGACGCCGTCGGAAACACCACCGCGGCAACCGGTAAAGGTTTTGCCATCGCTTCGGCCGCGCTGACGGCACTGGCGCTGTTTGCCGCTTTCGTCGGACTGGCGGGGATCAGCTCGATCGATATCTATAAAGCGGATGTTCTGGCCGGACTGTTTGTCGGCGGAATGATCCCTTTCATCTTTTCTTCGCTGGCCATCGCGGCGGTGGGCCGTGCGGCCATGGCGATGGTCCAGGAAGTAAGACGGCAGTTCAGAGAAATTCCGGGGATCATGGAATACAAGGCGAAGCCGGAATACGACAAGTGCGTCGCCATTTCTACCAAAGCGTCGCTGAGAGAGATGATGCTGCCGGGCGCGATCGCGCTGATCACCCCGGTGTTAGTGGGATTCATTTTCGGCCCCGAAGTTCTCGGCGGTTTACTGGCTGGAGTCACGGTTTCGGGCGTGCTGCTGGGAATGTTTCAAAACAATGCCGGCGGAGCCTGGGACAATGCCAAGAAATCATTTGAAGCGGGCGTAGAGATCAACGGCAAGATGGAATACAAAGGAAGCGACGCCCACAAGGCGAGCGTGACCGGCGATACGGTCGGCGATCCGTTTAAGGATACTTCGGGACCTTCGATGAATATTCTGATCAAGCTGATGAGTATCGTAGCCCTGATCATCGCCCCGCACATCAACGTGCATAGAGCCGATTCACACAAAACTGAAATAACTCCGAAGGTGGCGGTTGAACAAACAGTCTCTACTGAGAAGAGTTTGTAAAAGACAGTAAGTAATTTAATTACGGGCTCGTGCTTTCGCGCGGGCCTTTTTTTGTAGCTGGATATTTCTTATAAATTGCCACTAGCTTTAGCTAGTGGTTATATGTCCCTCAAGATGAATCGGCTTTAGCCGATTTTATTGGACTAAAGTCCATAACATATTTATTTTTCTCTATCCACTAGCTAAAGCTAGTGGCAATTTAAATACTTATTTAAAGAGATCCCGATTAAAAATAGTTTTGAGTTCCCTTACGAACTTTATATGCCGCTTCTGACAAACTTGATAATTTTTACTCCGGATCTGGTACGTTGATCTTTTGAGCGACGTAGACGGAGTTGATGGATATCGAGTTCGTGTACGGGTTTGGAAACTCGATGTTGTGGGCGGCTGCGGAACCGAATATCTTGCTGAGACGCGCGGTAAATTCCTCGTTGGCCGGGTCATTGGACCAGAGGGCGAAGCATCCGCCCGGTTTTAGCTGGTTTCGGATCGCGGCGAGTCCGTCGGCGGTGTACAGGGATTTGTTGCTCGGGTTAAGGAAATGCTCGGGCGAGTGGTCGATGTCTAATAGTACTGCGTCGTACTTGCTTTCGGGTGCGAAGGCGTCAAAGCCCGTGCGTGCGAGATCAAAAAAATCGCCTTGCCGCAATTCGCATCTGGGATCTTTGGTGAGCGCCTCTCCATTCGGGACAAGTCCTGCCTGATGCCAATCGATCACCGCCTGAAAAAGATCGATGACCATCAGCTTATTCACCCTCTTGTTTTTCAAGGCTTCGACGGCTGTATAACCAAGCCCCAGGCCGCCGATCACGACGTCCAGACCTCCTGCAGGCAGATCGCCTTCAAGCGGGGCCAGCGAAAGCGTCGCAAGCTGTCGCTCACTCTCGGTAAAGAGGCTCGACATCAGATATTCGTCGCCTAGTTTAACCTCAAAAACTTCCCGGTCCCGCAAAAGCGTTTCCGTTCTCCGGCGAAGTGTAAGGTCGCCCAGCGGGGTATTCTCAAACGCAAGTTCTTGAATATTCATTTATCGGAATAGTAACAGAAAAAGCCCCCGTTTATCGGCGCATTTTCTTTACAGTACGGTCACGAACGTGTAGCGTTCGAAAACAAGCTCTTATTATTTTTGAGTATGCAGAAGGTGGCCAATTTTACTCCAGAGACTTTCTACGACATCTCTAGTTTCATGATGAATTTCCCAAACCTCGATTCAGTATCGTATTACCTCTACATAAATCTAGCTGTTATTAAAACACACAAGAGCAAGAAGAAACCCGGTCGCTACCGCTCCGGTTCTGACCTCACCGCTATCGCCCCCGATTCCGGTTGACTCGCGACTCGCTAGACTCCCTTGGCACCGCGTTTGCACTAAGAGCTGTGGAATGGCCGTTTTCTGTCAAGAAAGCGTCACTTTATCTTTTGGCGGCCATTCGCACAACCTTATGATAAATTCACCTACCAACCGGTTTTTAGATCAAGCCAACAATTATTCGCACCTGACGGTCCCGATCGCGGCAGTAGTTATTTTGCTGGTTCTATTGGTGCCGCTCCCGCCTTTTATGCTGGACATTCTCATCAGTTTCAACCTGATGATCTCGGTCCTGGTGCTGATGGTTTCGATGTACATCCTGCAGCCGGTGAAGTTCTCATCCTTTCCTAACCTGCTGCTGCTAACGACTTTATTCCGGCTGGCGCTCAATGTGGCGACCTCGCGCCTGATACTGACGCACGGCAACATGGGTGAATCGGCCGCGGGCGCGGTGATCAAGTCTTTTGGTGAATTTGTGATCGGCGGAAATTACGTCGTCGGCATCGTTATTTTTCTTATCCTTCTGGCCATTCAATTTCTCGTGGTCAACCATGGCGCGGTGCGTTCAAGTGAAGTAACCGCAAGGTTTACGTTAGACGCGATGCCCGGAAAACAGATGGCGGTAGACGCCGATCTGGCGGCCGGGATGATCGACGAAAAAGAAGCTCAGCAGCGGCGCAAAGACATCAGCCAGGGAGCGGAATTTCACGGTTCGATGGACGGCGCGATCCGCTTTACCCAGCGCGACGCGGTGGCTTCGATCATCATCGTGATCGTAAATATCGGCGCCGGTTTTGCCATCGGCGTTTTCCAGCACGGGCTGAACATTTCCGAAGCCATCAAAACCTATTCAACACTGACCATCGGCGACGGCGTGGCGGCGGCGGTTCCTTCGCTTTTTATCTCGGTCGCGGCGGCCATTATCACCACGCGCTCGGCCACTGACGAGAGTATCGGTAAAGAAACCAGTGGGCAGCTTTTAACCAATCCCAAACCGCTTTTTATCGCGGCGGGCGTTTTGGCTTTCCTCGGGATTTTGCCGGGAATGCCGCACTTTGCATTTTTGGCGCTGGCCGCCGGGGTCAGCGTTGTCGGTTATCTTTCGATGCAGCGCGCCAAGCAAAACCAGGCGACGGCGGACGAACATGAGGCCGAGCAAAAACATCTCGAACTGCAGAAAGCGCCGGAAAAGATCGAGAGTCTGCTCAAGGTCGACGCGCTCGCGCTCGAAGTCGGTTACGGGCTGGTGGGCCTGGTCAGCGCCGGCGATTCCTTCTTAAACCGCATTCGCGAAATACGCCGCCAGGCCGCTGTCGAGCTTGGCATAATTGTTCCATCCGTTCATGTTACGGACAACCTGCAGCTCGCGCCGAGAGAGTACGCCCTGCTCTTAAAAGGCGAGCGCATCGCCAAGGGAGAGGTGTTTCCCGACGGCTACCTGGCGATCGATCCGGGCGTGGTGCGCGAGAAAATTCCCGGCATCGAAACCGTCGATCCGACGTTCGGAATGCCGGCCGTCTGGATACGACGTAGCGAAGACCGCGACCGCGCCGTCGCCGCCGGTTACACGGTGGTCGATGCGACCACGGTCGTCTGCACGCATCTGGCTGAAACCATTAAAACTTACGCGCACGAACTGCTGGGCCGGCAGGAAACCCGCGCCCTGCTCGACTCGCTGGCCGAAACCCATCCCAAGACGGTGGAAGAAGCCACGCCGAAAGTTCTCTCGCTGGGCGAGACGCAGCGCGTGCTGCAGAACCTCCTGCGCGAGCGCGTTCCCATCCGCGATCTGGCGACCATTCTGGAAGCAATTACCGATGTCGCGGTCGTGACGCGCGATGTCAACGCCTTGACAGAAGCGGCCCGCGCTTCATTGTCGCGAACCATCTCTTCCGGGCTGGCCAATGAGAATAACGAATTGTCGGTTCTGACGCTCGATCCGACGCTCGAAGCGCAGATTGCCGAACGCCTCGGGCTCTTCGGAGGCAGCAATCAACAGCCTATCGAGCCGGAATTCGGCCGATCGCTCTTGGAAAAAATAGAGACCGCCTGCCGCGCCGCAGTGATGTCGCAGCCCATTGTTTTGTGCTCTTCGATGGTGCGCCCGCACCTGCGGAAGCTAACGGAACGGTTCTTGCCTGAACTGGTAGTGATCGCCCACGGCGAAGTCGCTTCAAGCGTCAGATTGGTTTCGATGGGAACGGTCAGCTAAACACAAAAACTTTCAGGAATTAAATTATGATGCAGGTCAAAAAATACAGAGCAGCCACCACGAGAGAAGCACTCGAACAGATCAAACAGGATCTGGGACAGGATGCTTTCGTGCTGGAAACGAAACAGGTACGCAAAGGCGGTTTCCTGGGTCTGGGCAAATCGACCGAGATCGAGATCAGCGCCGCAGCTGCACCGGGCTCGTCCGTAGCAGCAGCCACATCGGTCGCGCAAAAGGCTGAATCAAACTCTTCATCCCCTAAGTCTTTTTCATCCCCTAAATCTTTTTCCAACTCTAAGTCTTTTTCCAAGTCGGCGGCGGCGCCCAGCATCCTGCTGCTTGACGATGCGCCCGCGATGCCGGTAAACGAAAAAGATGACGATGACGACCTGCTCGAGATCCTCGCCGCCAGAGATGTCACGGTGGAGCATTACGAACGAGGCGAACCTGCTTACACGCTCGAATCGATCTTTGCCAATCGCCCGGCGCATTTCGAAGCAGCCGAGATCTCGACCGAAGCCCCGGTCGTGGTGCATCCCAAAAAAGACGCCAAAAAAGAAACGATCAAGGCCGCAATTAAAGCGGCGGTTACTGCCGAAACCGAAGCGGCTTTCACGCCGGCACAGGTTGGCACCGCGGTAGACGGCCGCGAACTGGAATTCCTGCGCGCCGAGCTCCGCGAAGTGAAATTCGCGCTCGGCAAGATCGCTTACCGGACCAACGCCGCCGAATACCAGCGAGACCAGGATTACGAACTGCTGGGCGGCAGCTATGAATCGCCCTATCACGAAGCCTATGTCGAATTGGCCACGCTCGGCGTACCGACCGACCTGGCAAAAAATATTGTCCTCGAGATCATCCCCGAACTCCGCGGCAGCGTTTCAAACGATGAAGACATTGCAAGGCTTGCCTTGAGCAGCGCGCTGTCTTCGCGCCTGACATTTGCCCCCGATCCGCTCCAGCCGGACAACGACCGCATTCTTGCTTTCGTAGGCCCGACCGGTGTGGGAAAAACCACCACTATTGCCAAGCTCGCCGCGCGCGTCGCGCTGCAGCAAAACCGCCGCGTTGAACTCATCGCGTTAGACACCTATCGCATCGGCGCGGTCGAACAGTTAAAGACCTATGCCGAGATCATCGGCGCCGGCTGTCACACCGTCCGCTCCGTGCTGGAACTCGACGCCCTGCTGCGCCGCCTGCCGCAGGACGCGACCGTGCTGATCGATTCGACCGGTAAAAGCCCGCACGATCTGGCCGACCAATATAACCTGGCGGAATACCTGCGCCACAATGACGACATCAAGAAGTGCCTGGTCATACAGGCCACCACGCACCCGGTCGATGCCGGTTCGGCGATCAGAAAATTCAAAATGTACGGCCCGTCTTACCTGGCGGTGACCAAATTCGACGAAACCGAACGGCCCGGAGCGCTGCTGGAAGTTCTTTCCGAGAGCGGTCTGCCGCTGGCTTACTTTTGCATGGGACAGCGCGTTCCCGAAGACCTGCAGGAAGCAACTTTGAGAAATCTCGTTTCCCGTATTTTCCCCAATAACTAAAAACACACGACAGAGAAATGAATATTCAAATGAGAGACCAGGCTTCAACACTAAGACTAATTTCTTCAAACAGATTTCCGATCACCATGGCCAACACGACAACGACGACCCAACGCAGAACACGCAGTATCGCCATCACCGCCGGCAAAGGCGGCGTGGGCAAATCGAATTTTGCGGTCAACCTGGCGCTGGAACTCGGAGCTTTAGGCAAAAAGGTTTTGCTGCTCGACGCCGATTACGGGCTGGCCAATGCCGACCTGCTCTGCGGGCTTTCGCCGAAGTTTCACCTCGGCCACGTCGTTTCGGGCATCAAGGAACTGGAAGATATCACACTCGAACTTACGGAAAACGTTCATCTCGTTCCCGGCGGCAGCGGTATCGAAGAGCTGGCAAATTTTTCCCTCGCCGGCCGCACCGATATCGGCAGAAAACTGCGCGCGATGGAAAATGAACGCGATTTTATGATCATCGACACCGCCGCGGGAATAGGCGGCAACGTCATCGACGTGCTGGCTTCGGCCGGCGAAGTGGTGGTGATCGCCACGCCCGAACCGACCTCGATAGTGGACGCTTACGCGACCATCAAGGTCATCCTGAAATATTCACCGCAGAAAAACATTTCGGTTTTGGTGAACAGCGTGGTCACGCTGGCCGAAGCCAACAAGGTTTTTATGCAGCTTGATTCCGCCGTGCGCAATTTTCTCGGACGCAACCTGGACTTCCTCGGCATGGTGCCGCTCGACGCCCGCGTTCAGGAAGCGGTGCGCGAACAGATCCCCGTAGTACAGTACGCCCCCCAGGCCCCCGCCAGCCGCGCTACCCGCATGATCGCCAAACAATTCTGCCAGCAGGCTTCTTCGCCTTCGCTGTCCAACAACAACTTTGCGCCGTCCGCCTCCTTCTGGACCGCCTTGACCGCTAACTAACTTTTACTTTTTTGTTTCAACTTTTCATTCACTAACATGTTTGCTTCGCCTGCTACAAACATATACCGAAAGTCCGGACACGCCGCCTACCTGGCGGTGTCGCCCGCGGAACGTGACGCCCTGATCACCCAGCATCTGCCGAAGGTGAAATATATCGCCGACCGGATGGCCGCCAAGCTGCCGCCTTCGGTCGAGCGCGACGATCTTTACGGCGCCGGCGTGGTGGGATTGATCGATGCCGTCGAGCGTTTTGACGCTTCGCGCGGGGTTGCTTTTACGACCTTTGCGGAAATGCGCGTGCGCGGGGCGATCCTCGATAATCTTCGCTCGCTCGATTGGGCATCACGCAATACCCGCCGCCGCGCGCGTGAGATACAGCAAGCTTTTGTCGCCGTGGAAAACACCAAAGGCGAAAGCGCGACGGAAGAAGAAGTGGCCGTGCAAATGCAGATCCCGCTTTCGGAGCTGCGCGATTCGATGCGCGAGATGCGCGATCTGACCATCGCAAATTTAGACGAGCCGGATAATTCAACCGGCCTCAGCCTTTCCGAGCTTATCTCCGACCACACAAGTTCCCCGCTCGAAGAGCTGGAAGAATCGGAACATCGCAAGCTTTTGGCACAGGCCATCGATAATCTCCCGGAAAAAGAACATCAGGTGATAGCGCTCTACTACCTGGAAGAATTGAATATGAAAGAGATCGGCGAGGTCCTGGGAGTTTCGGAATCGCGCGTTTCTCAATTACGCACGCAAGCCATCATCCGCCTGCGCGCAAAACTCGCAAAATGACCATGAACGAACAGGAAAATTTACTGACCAGTGAAGAAATGGATGCCCTGCTGCCGGAAAGCGGCGCGGCCGGCGCGGAGCGCGAAAAGAAAAATCGCATCGTGTCCTATAACTTCCGCCGCCCCGACCGCTGGTCGAAAGAACAGATCCGCGGGCTCTATATGCTGCACGATCTTTTTGCGCAGAGCCTGTCTTCCAGTTTGCCGCTGCACCTGCATTCAATGGCCGAGGTAAATCTGATCTCGGTCGATCAAAACCCTTATAGCGAATTTATGCGCAGCCTGCCCGAACCGACCACGCTGTTTACGGTAGCGGTCGAGCCCGAAGGCGGAGTTTTTGCCATCGATCTGAGCCCGACCATCGCTTTCCCGATCATCGACCGGATGCTGGGCGGAAACGGCGCCGAAAAACAGGGCGCGCAGAAAGTCGCCACCGATCTGGAACTCAAGATCCTGGAAGCTTTTATGAGCACCGTGGTTGAAAGCTACAGCGCCGCCTGGGAACCGATCACCAAGATCAAAGCCAAGATCGTGGGCCGCGAAACGCGCCCGCAGATGATGCAGATCGTGGCGCCGAATGAAACCGTCGTGATCGTCTCTTACCATATTCAGGTGGGCGACGTGCGCGGCACGATGAGCTTTTGCCTGCCGACGGGGATTCTGGAACCGGTCATCGATAAATTTATCAAGTCTTCTTATGCGGCGGCTGAGCATGCGCCGAACCACATGGCCACTCTTTCGCACCTTAAAAATCTGGCGGCCGTTCGCCTGCCCGTTACCGCCGAGCTGGCGGAAACACCGGCGGCGATCTCGGACCTGGCGGCTTTGATGGTGGGCGACGTGATCAAGACCAATCACCGCGTCGATATGCCGGTAAATGTAAAGATCGGCGGCCTGACAAAATTTTGCGGCAGCGTCGCTTCCTTTGACAGCCGCATGGTAGTGCAGGTCACCAGGAAAACTGAATCTCAGACATCCGACAAGTTGCAGGTAAAACACTAAAGCTATGGAAAACGAAAATACCAAAAATATTAACCGCTTACTGGACGTGGAAATGAACGTCACGGTCAGATTCGGCTCGACGCAGATACCGCTGCGCGAGGTGGCGAATTTCGGCGTCGGTTCGATGATCGAACTGGACAGAAATGTCGATGAACCGGTCGACCTGCTGGTCAATAACGCGCCTTTTGCCCAAGGCGAAGTGGTGGTGGTCGACGGCTATTACGGCGTGCGCATCAGCAAGCTCAGCGCTCCCTGTGAAAGCACGGAAACCCTGATCTCGCACGCGCTGCCGGTGAGCGAACCCGCTCAGGAGGTGACCCAATGAACCTGATAGGTGTTGAAATGAACCTCGAATTGACGATCGCCATCGCGGCAAGCTTGATATCCCTGACGGGGCTTTTCGCCGCCGTGATCAGCTACCGGCAGTACCGCGTCTGCCGCGGCCTGCTCGAATTTACCGAGCGCCAGATCGACGAACTGGACCACTCTGCCGGCGACTTGCACGAAACCGTAGAAGGTTACAAAAAGAAGACCGCCGACCAATCGCGCCGCATCGCCTGGCTCGAATCGCGCCTGCGCCAGCCGAAACTTAATACGGATGAAGTGATCGACGACACCGTGCTGACCCCGAAACAGCCGCTCAAATGGAATATGACCGAGCGCCGCCATCACGTGCTAAAGCTCGCCTCGCGCGGGCAGTCGGCCGAAGGCATCGCCGCCACGCTCGGGATGATGCCCGGCGAAGTGGAACTGATCATCAATCTTAACCGCGCCAACTTCTCAGCCATGTCGGCGCATAGCTAAATATATGAACTACGGACTCTACAACGCTTTTTTGGGAATGCGCGCGCGCCAGCACACGCTGGACACGCAATCCAACAATATCGCCAATGCTTCGACCACGGGCTTTAAGGCCGAGCGCCTGCTCTATTCTTCGGCGGAAGCCGGAAAAAAAGGCGACGGCAACAAGCAATCGCTGGTCGGCGGCGTGACCGCCAATGGCGGGATCGATTTTTCCACCGGCTCGATCCAGCAAACCGGGCGTGCGCTCGACGTAGCGATCGACGGCGACGCTTTCCTGCAGGTGCAGACGCCGCAGGGAGTGCGCTTTACCCGCGCGGGAAATCTGACGATGAACAAGGACGGCCAGCTGGTAACCAACAGCGGCGACCTCGTCGTCGGCGAACGCGGTCCGATCACCATTCCCGCTAACAAAGGCGAAATTTCCATCGGCGAAGACGGCACCATCAGCGCCGGCAAAACGCCGGTCGATAAATTAAAAATGGTGCATTTCAATAACCCCGCCGCCGCGCTGCAAAAAGCAGGCGGAACACTTTTTATGATGACCGGCACGGAAGCTCCGCAGGCAAATGTAAATGCGCGGGTGATGCAGGGAGCGCTCGAAGGTTCGAACGTCAACTCTATCTCGGAAATGGTCGCCATGATAAACAACAACCGCGAGTTCGAATCGCTGCAGAAATCCGTAACGCTGCTGATGAACGACATCGGCCGCAAGATCTCGAGCGAGATAGGAAAAATAGGAGGATAAGTATATGCCAAGCAGAGCATTACTAACGGCTGCGACCGGTATGCAGGTGCAGCAGCAAAACGTAGACAACATCGCCAACAATTTGGCCAACGCCTCGACCGTGGGCTTTAAACGCACGCGGCTGGAATTTCAGGACCTGCTTTACCAGAATATGCGGGCGGCGGGCGGAGCGGCCAATGCTTCGACCAATTTGCCCGTGGGATTGCAGATCGGCCTCGGTTCGCGCTCTATCGCCAGCGAAAAGATCTTTACGCAGGGCGATCTCAAGCAGACGGAAAATCCGCTTGATATGGTGATCGAAGGCAGCGGCTTTTTCCAGGTGCGCCAGGCAAACGGCGATCTCGCCTATACCCGCGCGGGTTCTTTCCATTTGAACGCGCAGGGCCAGGTCGTGACCGCGACCGGCGAAACGCTCGAACCGGCGATCACTATCCCGACCGAAGCCACTGGACTTACCGTCGGCACCGACGGCACAGTGTCGATAACCCAGCCAGGCCAGGCCGCGGCGTCTAATGTCGGCCAGATACAGCTTGCGATCTTTGCCAATCCGGCCGGACTCGAAGCGATGGGCCGCAATTTATTCAAAGAAACCGGCGCTTCGGGACAGGCGACCGTTGGTTCACCTGATGCGGACGGCATCGGCCGCGTCAACCAGGGTTATGTCGAAGGTTCGAACGTCAACGTGGTGGAAGAGCTGGTCAATATGATCTCAGCCCAGCGCGTCTACGAAACCAATTCGAAAGTAATTTCCACCGCCGACCGTATGCTCGGCACCATCAACCAGGCCGTTTCCTAGCATGGCCCGTATCGCAGAGAAAATGAAAAATTTAATTGACATTCTGTTTCATTCCTTTTTCAGATCGTCTATTTTCACGGCTCTTTCCGTGGGCATTTTCTCTGTGATGGTTGGTGTTTGTCTTTGCCCGAATGTTTTGGCGCAAGGCAAATTAATGGTCCGCATTCCGGCGGAAACGACCATTACTGCAGATCAAATTGCTCTCGGCGATATCGCCGAAATATCCGGTGGTGGGATCAGCGCGGCCCTCGCGTCTGCCGCACGCGCCCGACAAGTTTCACTTGGTTTTTCGCCGAGAGTCGGTGCGATGCGGGAGATCGGGCGGGCCAATATCTTGCTTGCGCTGGCCGCCGCCGGATTTAACGAAAACGATCTTGCTCTGGATATACCGGAAAAAGTGCTGGTAAAACGCGCGGCGCAATCCGTCTCGCAAAATATGCTTCGTGAAGCGGTGGAAAAAGCCATCCTGCCGCAACTCGAAGCCGAAAAAGTTTCCGCCCGAATTACCAAACTCCAGCTTCCCGATTCGCTCGAGATTCCCACCGGCAATGTGGAAATTCGCGTCGTTAATTTTTCCGGCATTACAAACTTCCTCGCGCCTTCGGTGATCTCGCTTGAGCTGCGGGTTGACGGTAAAGTGCTCCGGCGCGTGCCCGTAAATGTCGAGGTCGAAGCCTCGGCGGACGTTTTAGTTTTAAATCGCAGTATCACTGCAGGAACAAAACTTACTGCGGCTGACGTGCATACTGAAAAAGTCCGTTTGGAAAGATCGCTTTCGAGTTACTTTCGCACTCCGGCCGAGATCGGCGGAAAAAAGCTCCTTAAGAACGTGGCGGAGCACGCGCCGCTGACGACCGACGCCGTGGCTGCCGATACCGTCATTAAAACCGGCGATACGGTGAGCATCATCGTGCGTTCCGGGAATACGCAAATTTCCGTGACCGGCGAGGCCCGCGCATCGGGGCGCATCGGTGACCGCATCGCGGTCAAAAATACCCAATCGGGGATAATCCTTCAGGCCCGGGTCGAAGCCGAAGGCCTGGTCAAATTAAGTTTTTAAACATATGAAAAATAAAGTGTTAGTCATTTTGTCGCTCATTCTTCTGATCACCTCGGGCGCTTTAAGTATTGCCGCCCAGGATAAAAAACCTAAGAAGAAAAAAAATAAGCAGCCGGCGCTGGCCGTGGTAACCATCGAGGACGCGCCGATAGTAGAAGCTCCCCCCGCGCAGAAACCGGCAAACGGTTCGCTCTTTACCCCGGACGCCGTGGGCGGCAGCCTGTTGGCGGATTTTAAAGCCGGGCGCGTGGGCGACCTGGTCTTTGTCGATGTGGTGGAAACCAGCACGGCAACGGTTTCCTCAGGTGCTGATCGCAAACGCGATTCGGGTACCGTGGGCGGATTGGCAACTGTTGCCGGTTCGCTGCCCATCTCAGGCGCTGCCGCTATCGCATCGGGCATAACAGCCCTCGGACAGCGCAAATTCGAAGGCAGCGGCCAGACCGAACGCAAATCGAATGTTAAAGCGCGCATCACCGCCCGCGTGGTCGAAGTGCTGCCGAACGGCGATCTGCGCATCCAGGCGCTCAAGCTGGTGCGTGTAAATAAAGAGACCGAACAGATGGCGGTGACCGGGATCGTGCGCAAAACCGACCTCGCGGCCGACAATTCTATCCCTACCGTGGCCATCGGCGACCTGCGGGTCGATTTCAATGGCAAGGGAGTTGCATCAGCAGATAATGCACCCGGATGGTTGTTCCGGTTGTTTGACAAGATATCACCTTTCTAAACTGTCAATGACCACTAGTCAGCCGTTTCCCCCGTAAGCGGCTGACACTTTTAAGAAAATGACTAAACACTTCATAAATAAGGGCTTCAAGCAATCATATCTTACCTTTCCGGCACGAGTCGCGATGTTTTTCGGGCTCGTTTTCGCCGTTTTGCCTCTCGCGGTCCAATGTCAGAAACCTGACGAAGCGATGTCTATCCGCGTCAAGGATTTGGCGGATATCGAGGGCGTGCGGTCGAATCAACTGATCGGTTACGGGCTGGTTGTCGGTTTAAATCGCACCGGCGACCGCGTTCAGCAAAATCTTTATGCGCGGCAGACCCTGCAGAATCTTTTGGAGAGAATGGGTATCTCGACCTCCGCCGCCGGGCTCAAGCCCGAAAACGTGGCGACCGTTCTGGTCACCGCCACGCTGCCTCCTTTTATCCGCCAGGGCTCGAAGATCGACGTCACTGTTTCCTCCATCGGCGACGCCCGCTCGCTGCAGGGCGGAACTTTGATACTGACGTCGCTGAAAGGCATCGACGGGCAGGTTTATGCCGTCGCGCAAGGCTCGGTTTCGATCGGCGGAATATCCGCCGGTGACACGGGAAATTCGGTCGAGATAAATCATCCGACCGTTGGCCGTGTTCCGAACGGCGCGAATGTGGAAAGAGTTGTCGCCACCGAACTGGCAGCCAATAATCACCTGACACTGGTGCTGCGCAACGAGGATTTTTCCACCGCGGCAAAACTAAATACGACGATCAACAAAAAATTCGGCGCGGGGACTTCGAAAGCAGCAGATGGGCGAAATATTGAAGTGAGCCTCCCCACATCTTATACGGATAACCGCGTCGGCTTTATTGCGGAACTGGAAAATCTGCGGGTCAACCCGGAGAAGATCGCAAAAATAATTATCAACGAGCGCACCGGCACGATCATCATGGGCCGTGAAGTTCGCATCGGCGCAGTGGCAATTTCGCAGGGCGGCGTGACCATCCGCATCGGGACCGAATATGACGTTTATCAACCGGCGCCGCTGACCAATCAGAAAGAAACCGCCGTGGTCCCGCGCACCAGCGTGGAAGTAAAAGAAAAGACCCCGGAATCGGTCGTGCTGCCGGACGGCGCCACGGTCGATGAAGTCGTCCGCGGCTTGCGTACGCTGGGCGTATCGGCCCGCGACATCATCAGCATTCTGCAGGCGATCAAATCCGCCGGTGCAATGAATGCGGATCTGGAGATGCAGTAGAGCAGTAGGCAATAGGAAACGAAACGATGAACGCACTAGAACAAATAAATAGCTTGATAGCGGCAAATCAGACGAAGCCGAATCAGTCGCCCCAGTCTCCTCAGTCGCAGCAAGCGCTGCAGCAGGCGGCCAAGCAGTTTGAAGCCATCTTGCTGATGCAGCTTACTTCGGCGCTGAGCGGCTCAAATAACGACGATGAGGATGCGCTCTTTGGCGGTGACAGCGGTTCTTCGCTCGCCAAGCAGATGTTCAGTGAGCAGATGGCGACCACGATGGCTGATTCGGGCGGTATCGGCCTGGCCGAAATGATGATGCAGCAATATGGTCTTGATCCTGCAAAACTTTCCTCGAAGAAAACGGATGGAATGATCAAGATGATGACCGCGATCAAAGACATCAAGGAAAAAGCGGTACCGATGCAGCAGTTCAAAACCAACGCTGCGCCGCTGATCAACAGATCGGCGCGCATGACGGCGCTTCCCAGCGAAACCTTTGCCGGCGATCCGAATGACGCGGCAGTGGTTTCGACTTTCGAAGACCAGTTGAAAGAGCAGGCGAACGACACTACTATCAGCCCGCTGTTTCGCAATGAAAAAGTTTATGCGGCGACACGCGCCCGCCGGGTTAATGTGGCCGCTTCAATAGACGCAGCCGAAATGACGCCCGCGACCGTTTCTTCAAATTCGGCCCCCGCCGAAGTTTCCGGCCCCATCTCTTTTAACTTTCCCGTTCGCGGCCGTATTTCATCCGGTTTTGGCAACCGTTTTCACCCGATCGACAAGATCGTTAAGTTTCACACCGGCCTGGACATCGCGGTGCCGAGAGGCACGCGGGTAGACGCTGCCGCCGAAGGAACCGTTGTATTTGCCGGACCGAAAGGCGGCTACGGCAACCTGGTCATCATTCGTCATCCGGACGGAAAAGAGACCCGTTACGGGCATCTTCAGAAGATCCTCGTAAGCGAAGGAGAATCAGTGACTTCGCGCCAGCAGATCGCGCTTTCCGGTTCGACCGGGAAATCCACCGGCCCGCATCTTCATTTTGAGATCAGGGAAAACGGAGAAATTTTGAATCCGCTGAAATATTTGTCTAATGTATTACCGAAAAGTGCCGATAGGTAGAAAGGCATACCAGTTTTCGGGAGAAAAACATTATGGTCAAAGTAAATAGAGACAACTTGCACAATAACGACGCCGTCAGCAGCGCAAAGCGCGCCCAAAACGAGCGCACGGAAAAGACCGGCGCCGCGCAGAGCGTACCGTCCAAGGAATTAAAAGTTTCGCCGGGAAAAGACAAGGTCGAGCTTTCGGGCAAGAGCGCCGAATTCAGCAAGCTTGTCGATCAGGTAAAGCAGCTGCCTGACATCAGGCACGACCGCGTGAACGAACTTAAGCAAAAAATAGCGTCGGGCAATTACGAGCCCTCGGCGGAAGACATTGCCGACGCCATCCTAAACGACGAAAAATAAAAATACCTCCCGGTAAATTGGTTATGCAAAACGAATTGATCAAAAAAGTAGCGACTCTGATGGCCGACCAGACAACGGCCTACGACCGCCTGCAGTCTGCCGCTAAGCAATTGGCCGCGGCGCTGGTGCAGGGCGAACCCGATACTATCGAATCGCTTTCGCGCGCCGGTGAAACGGAGCTGATGAGAATGCGCGCCCGTCTGCTGGAAATGATCTCTGCGCTGACGGAGTTTTCGGAAATGCGCGCGACGGAAACGGAAAAAGCGCCGCTGGATAAAATGATCAGGGAACAATTCGATATCTCGGCCAAGCAATTACTCGAAGCCGCTCGAAATTTTCAAGCCGTCGCAAGCCGCTCTACCAGCCTGGCGCTGGGCGGTTCGGCTTTCTCGTCGGCCTGCCTGCAGGTTTGCGGCGTTCCGCCGTCGACCTATCGCGCGCCGGTCCTGAAATACGCGGAAGGAGCTTACTTAAGATGAGCATAAATTTTTCCGCTTTTGAGATAGGCCGCCGCGCCCTTCTCGCCAACCAATTCGGTATCTCGGTAACGGGCCAAAACATCTCTAATGTAAATACGCACGGTTATACGCGGCAGAGCGCCGTGTTTAACGAAGGCAACGCGACCCAGATGGGACGGTTTGCCATCGGCAACGGCGTGACCATCTCCGGCGTGCAGTCGTTTCGCAACCAGTTCATCGAATCGAGAATGCAGGTCGAAACCGGCATCAGCGGCCGCTTGACCGCTCGCCGTGATTCGCTTTCCGCCGTTGAGACCGCGCTGCAGGGCACGGAAACCAGCGGATTGCAGAACGCGATGAATAATTTCTTCAGCGCTTTTCGCGACCTCGAAGCAAATCCGAATTCCCTTTCGCTGCGCGCCGCCGTCACCCAGCAGGGCACGGCGCTGGCCAATGCTTTTCATTCAACGCGCACAAAATTAGACGAGATTCGCCGCGGCGCGGACGGACAAATTCGTTCGACCGTCGACCAGGTAAATGAAATGACGCAGCGCGTGGCCGATCTGAACGCGCAGATCAGCGTGGCCCAGGCCGCGGGCGGCGACGCCTCATCACTGCGCGATCAGCGCGGAGTTTTGGTTTCGCAGATCTCGGAAATGACCGGCGCGCGTTCGGTTGAAAATAGCGACGGCACCGTTACGCTGACCATCGGCGAAGGCAAAGCTTTAGTGATCGGCAACACTGCGAAGACACTGGTGGCCAACGATACTCCGCCGCTCGGTTTGGCGAGTATCACGATCGACGGCGACGGGGTCAAGCTTGATGAAGGCACGATCCGCGGATTTCAGGATGCTATCGATTCGGTTACCGCGCAGATAGATTCGCTCGACGGATTGGCGGCGCAGGTGGTGGCCCGGGTCAACGGCCTGCACACTTCCGGCACCGATCTGGACGGCAACGCCGGGACCAACTTTTTTAATGCCACCGGCACTGTAACTGCTGCAAATATTTCTATTAACGCGATCGTGGCGGGAAACCCCCGGCTCGTTGTCGCATCGCCGCTCACCATCCCCGGAGCGACCGGAACGGTAGCCGGTGGGATCGCTAATTTGCTGACCGATATGAACACGACGGTCGGCACAAGAACGGGATCGTTCAGCTCGATCTTTAATTCAATGCTGTCGGACGCCGGTACGCAGGTGCGTTTGGCCGAAGACGACCTGATGACGCAGGCGGCGATAGTTTCGCAGCTTTCCGCGCAGCGCGATGCCATAAGCGGCGTATCGCTCGACGAAGAAGCGATCAACCTGCTGCAATATCAAAAAGCTTATGACGCGGCGGCGCGCTTCTTAAAAGTGGCCGACGAAATGACCCAGACCATTCTTTCATTAGCCCAATAGTTTGGCGCCCAGTGATCTATTCCAGAGGTAAATATTTATGCCCTTCCGAGTAACTGAAACAATGACCCGCTCTGACTTTATGGCGCGCATCAACGCGCAGCGAAGCCGTTTGAGTGTTTTACAGGAACGGCTGGCGACGAATAAACGCATCAACCGCCCGTCTGACGATCCAGCCGGCGCGGAAGCGGTGCTGAATTTGCGCACCTCACAAAAAGAGATCGACGGGTTCAAAAGAAATGCGCAGGCGGTGGACCAGCAACTGGTGGCCGCGGACGATTCACTGACGGGTTATGAAAATATTTTGGAAAGAATTCGCTCGCTGGTGTCACAGGGTTTAAGCGATACGACGACGCAGGCGGCAAAAAATTCTATCGCCACCGAGCTCGATGCTTTAAAAGCGCGGATCTTAAATGTCGCCAATACCAAATACGGCGATTCCTACCTGTATGGCGGCACCCGGCAAAATGCCCCGCCCTTTGACCCGACGACACAGGCCCCGGCCGGAACCCCGGCTTCGTCGCAGTATATCCAGATCGAACCGGGCACGAATGCCATCCCGGTAGGTGTCACGGCTGAGAGTGTTTTTTCCGACGGGGCGTCGACGATCTTTGCCGATCTGACCGCTGCCGCCGCCGCGCTGCGCGGAACCGGCAACCCGGTGGCGGACAAAGCTGCGCTGCACGCCACGATGTCGCGCCTGCAGGTCTATACCGACCAGGTTACGCTTGCCCACGCGGTAGTGGGCGCTAATATGAACGTCACGGAAATGGCGCTTGACCGCCTGACCAACGACTCTCTTTCGATCGACGGGCGCGCCGGTCAGATCGAAGATGCTGATTTCGCACAAACGGCTCTTGAACTGTCCGACGCACAGTCAACGCTCGAAGCCACTCTTCAGACGGCTGCCGCCGGGCGCCGCTCACTCTTTGACTATCTGTCCTAACGGTGAGATGTGAACGGTGAGTGATTAACTACAAAATTTGTTGACTCAACCGCTTTTCACTAGCCACTAATCACTATTAACTAATCACTGCTTTTATTCCTATGCCCGCAATAAAAATTAATGGAAAAGATCATTCTTACGAAGATGATCAGGTGATCGAATTTGCCGAAGGGCTCATCGGACTGCCGCGTTTAAAACGCGCGGCGCTGGTCGAGTCAGACGAGTATGCGCCCTTCTGCTGGCTCGCTTCGCTGGATGACGAAAATATTCGTTTTGTCGTGGTCGACCCTTGCGCGGTCTATCCCGGTTACGAAACCGAGAACGACGATACGGAAGATGAGTTTTCTTTTTTGGCGATCGTAAAAGTTAATTCCGATTGGCAAAAAACGACGGTCAATCTGCGCGCGCCTATTTTTGTCGATAAAAAAACACGACGCGGCGGCCAGGTCATCCTTGCCGAAAGCGAATATCAACTGGAGGAAGCGCTGCCGCTAAATTAAACAAATGCTGGTCTTATCACGCCGCGCCGGCGAAAAAATAGTGATCGGGAACGAAGTTTTTATCGAAGTGCTTTCGGTAAGCGGCGAAGGCGTGCGGATCGGAATTACCGCGCCCCGCGAAACTTCAGTGCATCGCTTTGAAGTGTTTGCCGAAATAGAAACCGCCAACCTGGCGGCCGAAGTAGTCGTGGGCGAACCAAACAACTCAGCGCTAAAAGACCTCTCAGCGCATCTCCGCAACAAAGACAAATGAAACGTTTTGACTGGACAATCGGGATCGGACTTTTGATCGGCATCGCGGCCGTGGGCGGCGGTGCGTGGATCGAAGGTTTGAATCTTAGTTTTCTCTGGCACCCGACGGCGGCAATGATCGTCGGCGGCGGAACGCTGGGCGCGGTGATCATTCGCCGCGGAATGGGCGGAGTGTTTAGCGCCATTCGCTCGGTCTGGAAATTGCGCCTGAAAGATCACGGCGCCGAAGAACACCCGATGGAACTGGCCAAGCTGGCCTGGCTCTCGCGCAATGTAAAAAAGAACGGGCTTAAGGAATTTGAAACTTATGCCGAGAAATGCGACGACGTTCTGGTCGCCCGGGGATTAGTTTTACTGGCCGACAATACCAACATCGAAGAAGTGCGCGTGGCGCTTGCTCAAAGGATCGAGCAGGAAGACCGCGACGGGCTGCAGGATTCCTCGACGCTCGACGCCGCCGGCGGATTTGCTCCTACCTTTGGAATACTGGGCGCGGTCATCGGCCTGATCGGCGTGCTGCGCGTTCTCGACCGGCCCGACGCGCTCGGCGCCGGCATCGCGACGGCTTTTGTCGCCACCATCTACGGCATCGGCATCGCCAACCTGCTGTTTTTTCCGCTCGCTACCCGCCTCCGCTCACGCCACGAAGTTGTTATGAAACGCCGCGAAGAGATCGCCTCGGTGATCCTTGCCCTGGGCCTCAAAGAAACCCCGCGCGCGATAATAAATAAATTTAATTTAAGAAAATGATGATTCGCCGGCGACAAGTTGCTGTTGAAACTGAAGACCGCCATCGCGACCGGTGGCTGATCTCGTATGCCGATCTGGTGACGCTGCTTTTGGCGCTGTTCATAGTGTTGTATGCCGCCAGCGATCATGAAAGAGCGAAACAGATCGCGGCCAGTTTTGCCGAGCATAATTACAGCGGCGCCGGGATCTTACCCGGCAACACCAGTCCCGACGAGAGCGAAAACAACACGGAAAAAGCTTTGACGAACAATCCCGTCCTGATGCAGAAAGCAAAGGTCCGGCAGACGGCGCGCGGGCTGATAGTTTCGATTTCAGAAGCGGGATTTTTTGCGCCCGGCGAGGCTTCGATCAGCCCCGAAGCCGGACATATCATCTCTGCCCTGGCCGAAACGTTAAAGAATGAAAACACGCCCATCCGCGTAGAAGGGCATACGGATTCAATACCGATCTCGAATTCGCGCTTCTCGTCGAATTGGGAACTTTCCACGGCGCGGGCCGCCACCGTGCTGCAAAAACTGATCGAGTACGATTTCCCGCCCGATAAGCTCTCCGCGGCCGGTTACGGAGGCTTTCAACCGGTAGCCGACAACGGCACGCCGGAAGGACGCGCCCAAAACAGGCGGGTCGATATAGTGATATTGAATCGCTAAGCCTTGTTAACACAGGAGATTAGCGATTTCAATTTTTTCTCGAAAAAATCACTAAAGTTTTTGGGAAGCCCGCCGATAAGTTCACTTGAGGCGCACCGCGCGTTTCAGCTTTGAAATAACCATTCACTTTAACCAGACCAGGCACGGACGCTTAAGGTCATCAACCAACCAAGTTCACGGAGGAACTAAACAACAATGTCTAACTTTTCATTAGTAAATAACACTTCATCTGCCACTTCACAGAGCAGCCTGGGCGTCACCAGTGCCAAGCTTAACAAAACTTTGCAGCGCCTTTCGTCGGGTCTGCGTATCAACAGATCCGGTGACGATGCGGCCGGTTTGGCCATCGCGAACCAGTTCCGCAGCGACATCTCGGTTCTGTCACAGGGCGTCCGCAATGCTAACGACGGTCTTTCGACCCTGCAGATCATCGACGGTGGTTTGAACACCATCTCGGGCCTTTTGGATCGCGCGGCTTCGCTGGCGACCCAGGCCGCTTCGGGAACTTTTGCCGGCGATCGTCAGACGCTGCAGGATGAACTCGACAAGGTAACTGCGGAAATCACGCGTCAGGCCGGCAACATCGGCTTGAGCGCAGCCGGCGTTGACGATGGCGACGACAAGTACGTTGCTGAACTCGAAGTCTACATCGGCGGCGGAGCCTCCGCGGAAGCTACCGGAAACTCGGTTATGATCGATCTTTCCGCCGCTGCGGCCGATGCCGAAACCCTCGCAGTCGACGGCCTGGATATCACGGACGTTGACGGTGCGAAGGACGCGATCACCGCTATCAGAACGGCGGTTACCACTCTGGGAACCGTTCAGGGCCAGGTCGGTGCAGGCCAGAACAATCTGAGCCAGGCGGTAGACCTTGCTTCTGCGCAGATCACCAACTTCCAGGCTGCTGAATCGGCTATCCGCGACGCGGACATCGCTGCTGAAGCTTCAAACATGGCGCGTCTGGCGACCTTGCAGCAGGCTGGTGTCTCTGCTTTGGCGCAGGCGAATCAGTCGAGCCAGGCTCTGCTGTCGCTGTTACGCTAGTTCCAGGGTTGATTTCTTCTTAAGCCTCGCGGCGAAGTTCGGTGAAAAGCTTTCACCGGACTTCGCCCAAAAGGCTTTTGAGAAGGAATAAAGGAGAAGAAAGTAATATGTATCTTTATTCTGTGAAATCAACTGAACCCGTTCGGGGCATCGAGGTCAGCGATGTCAAACCCACTCCCGGACAAACCCGAACGCAACAAAAGGCCGCCGATGACACTCCGAAAAGAAATGTCAAAAGCGAAAGGCTCGCCGAGGTCCAGACTGTGTTAGCGGAAAGCAACATCAGCATGAAATTCAGCTCGAGCGAACAGACAAGCGGGATCGTCGTCCAACTGGTCGACGAAACTACCGGCGAAACCATCCGGCAAATACCGAATGAAGTTTCGCTGAAATTGGCCGCCGTTAATATCAAGCTGTCCGGCTTGATCGTGGACGAAACGGCCTGAATGAAAACGGCCGCCGGAGTGTAGAGGCTCCGGCGGCCGTGATCTACATAAAATCCTATGGCAACAGTAAATTTTAGCGGCATTGGCAGCGGCATAGATTTCAGCCTGATCCGCGATGCGATCCTCTCGCAGCGCTCGGTCCCGATCACGCAACTGCAAACGAAGGTCAGCAGCTATAATAGCCGCATGGGCGCGCTCCGGCAGCTAAACACTTTGCTGGCAACGCTTACCACCGCTTCTCAAGCGTTGACCGGGCGTGACGTCGGCACCGGACGCACCGGAACCGCGACCGACGAATCTATCGCTACCGCGATCGCCACCAGCCAGGCGACGCTGGGCGGCTTTGAAGTAAATGTAACGCGGATCGCGACCGCATTGACGCAGAGTTCCAGGAGCTACGGCTCGACGAGCGAAGCAGTTCTCGCCGGCGGCGCAACTACCGCAACCTTCGAGCTGCGAAAAGGCGGAGCGGCAACGGGAACGCCGATCACGATCGATTCAAGCAACAACACGCTGACCGGGCTGCGCGACGCCATCAATAACGCGAATGCCGGAGTGACCGCCACTATCGTCGATATCACCGGCGACGGCACCCAGCAAAAATTAGTTTTGAGTTCGGCGGAAACCGGCGCCGTCGGCCGTGTCGAACTGGTCGAGACCACTGCGGCTGGCGATACGGGAACGCTCGCCGATATGGGTCTGACTTCGATCAATCCGGCGGACAATGACTTTTCCAAATTAGACGCTTCTCTTTCGATCAACGGCCTGAACATCACGCGCTCGAACAACACAATTTCGGACGCAGTGTCGGGCGTAACGTTGAGCTTGAAAAAGGCCGGTACGACCACGATCAACATCACGCAATCGAGCGACGTAGAAACAAAACTGAAAAGCTTTGTCGACGCCTATAATGCGGTGCAGGATCTGGTGGCGACGCAGTATACCAAAGACGCCAGCGGCAGACCGACCGGCGTTCTGGCCGGCGATACGACCCTGCGCAGCGTTCAGCAGCAGCTGCGCGGCGCGCTTAACACCATCTCTGAAACCAACGGCGGTTCGCTGGAAACGCTGTCTGAGATCGGCCTGACGGCTGCTGCCGACGGTCATCTGAAATTAGACTCCACCGTGCTGAATGAAAAGCTGCAAACCAATGCGGCGGACGTTCGCGCGCTGCTCTATGGCGCGACCGCCAGCGACACCGGAATTTTCCAGGGCATTCATAAAATATCGAGCGGGATGAGCGACGCCGCCACCGGCAGCATACAGAGCGCGATCACCGGATATGAATCTTCGATCAGAAGTATGAACACTTCCATTTCAAAAAAGATGGAAGCTATCGCACGGTTGAGAGAAAGCCTGACCCGGCAGTTTGCCGCGGTGGATGCCGCCATCGGACAGATAAACTCACAGGGAACCGCCCTGTCGAGCATCATGACCTCGCTGCAAAACGCCAGCAATAAGTAGGCAGCGGCAGTTGGCAGCAGCAGTATTTGCCTGGCCCTTTCCGCCCACTGCCTATTGCCCACTGCCCACTGCTGCTGCCTACTGAATTTAACGTTCTTTGACTTTCGGGGCCGTTAAAGATTTTCCGAAAAAAGCCGATAAGGTAATTGGTATTCACGCATACCACTTAAAAAAGGAAGATCCAGAATGTATCCCCAACCAAAAGCATTAGCCAGTTACGGCCGTGTAGCCAATATCGAAACCAACCCGCTGACCCAGGTAGTGATGCTCTATGACGGAGCCATCAAATTTCTCAGCCTGACGGCGCAGGATATAGAGAACAAGGACATGGTGGCCAAGGCAGAGCACTCTAACAGGGCGCTGGACATCATTAACTACCTTCAATCGATACTGGATTTCGAGCGCGGCGGTGCGGTGGCCGTCAGCCTGGATAAGCTGTATCGCAGCATCACGGTCCTGATACTGCGCGCGAGCGCGGAACTCGATCCGAAACTGATGCGGCGGGCGGCAGAGTTGATGATCCCGGTCAGAGACGCCTGGGAAACCAATTCGAAAAACGCCTCGATGAAAACCTCTCCCTTTGAAGTATTGCCGGAAAACGCTGTCCCCAACACAGCGCAGATAAACCGGATGGCTTAACAGCTTGGTACAAAATGCAATATTCTGAAGAAGAAAACGAACAACCCGCTCCGCTGCTCGACCTTCTGATCAACCAGTGCGATCACCTGGAAGAATTGATGAGCCTGATGCGCAAACAGCTCGATGCCATGCGCTGTGCAGACAGCAGCGCGGTAACCAGCCTCCGCGATGAGCAGGACGAGCTGGGGAAAAAACTCGAGATGTCGCAGCAGCGGATAGACCGCAAGATGTTATGAACTATACAAATAGATTGAAAGAAAAATCGGATTCGCTGATCGGCCTGCTGGCCGGGCAGTGCGCCGATCTTGAGGTTCTCTTCGATCTGGCGCAGCGCGAAACTGCGGCTGCCGGGCAAAAAGATTTCGAAACGGTATTTAACATCGTCACCGAACGCGCCATGATCGGCGAAAAGCTGGAAACATACCAACGGCAGATCGCCGAACTTCGCAGCTTCCTGGCCGGATCCGAAAGCGTATACGAGAGCTCTTCGCTGACCGCGCGCATCAATCAGCTCGCCGAGCAAACCCTCGCGCAGGACGCGCAGACCAAGGTTCTTTTAAACGATGCCCGCGATGAAACCGCGCTCGAGTTAAGAAATCTCGCGACCGGAAAACGCAGCGTGAATGTGTATTTGCAGGAGATGCAAAAAGGCTTGAGCTATAACGAAAGTATTTAATGAAGTAGCGCCAGCGTCTCGCTGGCTGTCGCGTGGGCATCTCGCCCGCGCTTTAACTTTTTAAATGACGGCGGGACGGCGGCGTTACAAACTATGCAGCTGAGGCGTTTTTTGTTTCGGAAGATTTGTCGTCGTTTTCTTCTTCGATATTGAGGCGTTTTATTTTTTCCACCAGAGTGGTGCGTTTCATATTGAGAAGTTTGGCTGCCTGCATTTTATTCCCGCCGGTCTTGTCCAGCGTCTGCAGCAGCAGTTCTCTTTCCAGATTTGAAACCACGCCGAGAAAATCGATGCCTTCATCGGGGATCGCATCGGGCCTGAAAGATTGGCTGACCGGCGGCTGATACAGCGCGCGATTTTTACCGATCTCATCCGGTAAATGTTCGGGCAGGATCTCGGTTTTTACACCGGAAAACACGGCCGCCCGCTCCATACAATTTTGCAGCTGACGGACATTGCCCGGGTAGTGGTAACTGTTGAGAATATTGACGGTTTCGGCTGAGATGCTCTTTTTCGGCAGGCCGCTTTTCTGACAGAAATTATCGAGCAATCCCTGGGCCAGCGGCAGCATATCGCCGGGGCGTTCGCGCAGCGGCGGAATGCGCAGGTGGACGACGTTTAACCGGTGAAAAAGATCGGCGCGAAAGCTTCCGTCGTCTATCTTTTTCCCAAGGTCCGCGCTGGTCGCGGCCACGATCCTGACATCGACTTTGATCGTTTTTGACGAACCTACTTTTTCAAATTCACTCTCCTGCAGCACGCGTAATAATTTTGCCTGCAGCGCCAGATTCATATCGCCGATCTCGTCCAGAAAAAGCGTTCCGTTATGAGCCTGCTCAAAGCGGCCGGCGCGGTCTGTCTGCGCGCCGGTAAAAGCGCCTTTGACGTGGCCGAATAATTCGTCTTCCAAAAGCTGTTCGGGGATGGCGGCGCAGTTGAGCGCGACAAAAGCGTTCTTTGTGCGCGGGCTGCTTTTATGGATCGCGCGGGCGATCAGCTCTTTACCGGTCCCCGTTTCGCCGGTCACGAGCACATTCAGATTAAAGCCGGCGATGGTCGCGACCTGTTCCAGCAAGTCGTTCATCACCTTTGACTTGGCGATGATCGAGACTTCCTGTTTTTTGCGCGAGGTCTCGGCTACGAAAGTTTCGGAACTGCGTTCGGCGGCGACGCGAATGGCGCTGATCAGATCGTTAAGCGAAATGGGTTTGCTCAGGAAATCGGCGGCGCCGAGCTTCATTGCCTGGACCGCGATATCGATCGTGCCGTGGCCGGTCATCACCAGCATAAAACAATCGGGGTTATGCTGCAGGGCGATCGGCAGCAGGTCTAAACCGCTGCTCGCTTTTAATTGCACATCTGTCAGGAGAACATCGAATTTTTCAGTTTTGAGGAGTTCCAGCGCCTGGCCTACGGAGTCGGCGCCCTGGGTTTCGTGACCTTCACAGCCAATGGCTTCAAGTAAAAGTTTTTGAAGAGATAGGTCGTCTTCGACGACAAGTATTTTAGCTTTCATACTAAGAATAAGGATATCAGGTTATCGATTATGGCGGCGGCAAATCGTTATAACACAACGAGGGATATAAAAGGCCGGGCAGTCAGCCAATTGCACTATACCGCAATTAATTTACCCTTGCAACCGTTATTTCGAGCGGACGGAGACGTTGTTTAACACTTTGGAATGAGGTCAGAACCCGAAGCGGTAGCGAGGGGTTTTAAATTGCCACGAGCTTTAGCTCGTGGTCTGCGAAAACAAAAACTTAATTCCTTGCTTTAGGCAAATTCATTTGGGCTAAAGCCCTTTTTATTTCTTTTTAGACTCGAATCCACGAGCTAAAGCTCGTGGCAATTTAAATCCAGAAAGTGAAATAAAACCCGGTTTCGGCTACTTATGGCGCTCCCGGTTCTGACCTCATTACTATCGCCACAGCCGGTTTTATGGGTGTCAAAGGCTTGACGCTCGACCGTTATTTTTGACGGTCAAGTAGCAAGAATACCCTTAATTTCCCCGATTTTTCGGCTTTTTTGCACATTTTTGCCCGCGGCACACCCCTTGCAGAAAGCACGGCGGAGGTATCCGCATGACCCCGTTATCATCAGACAATATAACCAACCTTTTACAAACCTTTCTGGACGTTAATTCTAAACGTGCCGAGGTTACCGCCGGCAATATCGCTAATGCCGATACGCCCGGCTATGTCGCCAAAAAACTTGAATTTGAAAGTTTTCTCCATGATGCGGCGCGGCAAGCCTCCCTCCCCCCTTCACAGCAGGAGCAGCTCCCGATGTCGGGGTTAAATATAGTAGATCAGCAATCCGATGCCATAGGGATGGACGGAAACACCGTCGACCTGGGCAAGGAAATGGCCGAGCTGGCGAGCGCCGGCGGGGCTTTTAGTTTTGGAGCAAAGATGCTGCAGTCGCGGCTGCGGCTGCTGCGCACCGCCATTCGTGAGGGCAAATAACCCTCGCACAAAGGACCAGTTATGTCACTTTTTTCTATTTTCAAAATATCTTCGCAGGGAATGACCGCACAGCGCGAACGGCTGGAAGCGGCCTCTGCCAATTTGGCTAACGCCAATACCACCCGCACCGCTGAAGGAGGCCCCTACCGGCGCCGGGACATCGTTTTTACCACGCAGCAGATAGGCGACAAATGGTCGCAGAATGCTATGCAAAGCGGACTTTTCGGCGGAGAGAGCAGCCCTTCACAGGGTGTAGCGTCGGAGGTCGTCGTATCCGGGCAGGACCAGTTTCAGATGCAATATCAACCTGGCCACCCGGATGCCGACGCCAACGGCTATGTGCAAATGCCTGACGTCGACCCGCTGGAAGAGACCGTCAATATGATCTCGGCCGCGCGCTCGTTTGAAGCCAACGCCACCGTTTTTAACACCGCCAAAGACCTGGCAAAGATCAGCCTGAACCTGGGCGATGCCTAGTTGGGCATAGTTAGGTAAAAAGAAATGACCATCAACGGAATCAGTTCACCAAACCCATTAGGCCAGATCGGAACCGGAGCCAAATCTCCCGTCGGCGGAGCAACGGAATCCGGCGACAGCTTTGGTTCGATGGTAAAAAATTCACTGGAAACGCTGGACGGTTCGCAAAAAGCCGCTGAGCAGGAGATCGCCAAAGCGGTCACCGGCGAATCGCCCGACCTGCACAAAACCATCATCGCCCTGCAAACCGCCGATCTTAAATTCCAACTCGGCCTGCAGGTACGCAATAAATTGATCGGCGCTTACGAAGAAATAATGCGGATGCAAGTCTGAGCGCCGGTCCATATCTGAAAGATAAATTCTTAATAAAATGAGTTCACCTCTATCACAAGCAGCAGAAATTTGGGGCCGGATGCCGATGTCGGGCCGCGTGATGACCATCGCGGCAGTGCTCGCAACGGTCGCCATGATCGCCGGCGTGTTCTATTACGGCTCGCAGCCCGATTACCGCGTTTTGTTTTCCGACTTAAAACCTGAGGAAGCCCAGACCATCGTCGAAAAACTCAAAACGGCCAACGTCGCCTATTCCCTGTCAAACGGCGGCACGACCATCAGCGTCCCGGCCGACCGCGTCCCGGAATTGCGCCTGCAGATGGCGGGCGAGGGCGTGCTGACCGGCGGCCACGTAGGGTTTGATATTTTTGATAAAACAAATTTTGGCGCGACGGATTTTGCGCAAAAAGTAAATTATCGCCGCGCGATCGAAGGTGAACTTTCTAAAACGCTCGAGGCAATGGACGAACTCGAAGCGGTGCGCGTTCACATCACGCCGAAAAAAGAATCTGTCTTTACGGAAAAAGAAGAAGGCGCGAAAGCCTCGGTAATGGTGCGCGTCAAGCAGGGAAAAGAATTGTCTTCGGAACGAACGGAAGCGATCGTCAGCCTGGTTTCGAGTTCGGTTGAGGGACTGGATGCCGGCAGCGTTTCCGTGATGGATACACGCGGAAGATTATTGACCGCCGGTGGCGGCAAGGCCGGTTCGACCGGAGACGCCGGAGCCTTTAACGCGCAGCTCGAAGCCAAGCGCAAGTTTGAAACCGAAACCGCCGCCCGTGTGATCACCCTGCTGGAACCGATCACCGGCGAAGGCCACGTCCGCGCCGATGTAGCTTCGGATGTGGATTTCAGCCAGGTCGAACAGACCGAAGAAAAATATACGCCGCAATCGCAGATCGTGCGTTCGCAGCAAACTTCGCAGGAATCGCGAAACGCCGGCACTACTACTACCGCCGCTCCCGGCGGAATTGCCGGAGCAAGATCGAATAATCCGGCGACCGCCGCCACTCCGGCCCCGCAGACAACACAGCAGACCGGCGGAGACCAGCGGACGACCTCGACCGTGAATTATGAGATGGATAAAACCACGCGCAAAACTCTGGGAGGCGGCGGCCGGGTAAATCGCCTGAACGTTTCGGTGCTGGTAGATCATAAGACGGTAAATGACGTGACCGTCGCCCGCACCAACGACGAGCTGCAGCAGATCCAGCAATTGGTGACAGCCGCCGTTGGCGTGGACACCAATCGCGGCGACACCGTCGTCGTTCAGACACTTCCCTTCGATAAACCGCAGCAGCTTGAGGCAAACGCTCCTTCGTGGCTGGAAAATAACAAACCTTTCCTGACATCGATCGCCAAATACGCGGCGATGGTAGTGATCGCGATACTCATTCTCTTCTTCGTGGTTCGCCCGGCGCGCAAAGCGATCAAGCTGGCGCTGGCAAACCCGGGCGGCCCCAGACAGCTCGGCGCAGGGCCCATGCTCAGACGCACGGATGACGTCGATCCAAATTCGATGATGACCGTGGCCGAACTGGAAGCGCAGATGCGCAGCGGCGACCCGTCAAACGCCATCAGCCACACGGCTCAGCGCGCCGAATCGATCCGAAAAAGTTTGGTCGATCAGACCCTGGCCCAACCCGATCTCGTCGCCGGAACCCTGAGAGGATGGCTCCGCGAATAAAAAGTTAAGGCTCATTTCATTCATTCCTTTTTGATCAAACACACAAGACTATGACCACCGAAACGATCATCGAAAGCCCCCGGCAGTCGCACCCGCCGCAGGATCATCACGAACCTGCCGCACCGAAAAAACCGGACGTCTCCGGCGCGCGCAAGGCCGCGATCTTTTGCCTCTCGCTGGGCGAAGACGCCGCCGCGGAAGTTTTTAAACATCTCGGCGAAGACGAAGTGCAGTTGGTTTTAAAGGAACTCGCGTCGTTGCCGAATGTAAAATCCGACGTCGTCAATAACATCATCGAAGAATTCAACCAGCTGCTGGTGGCCCGGAGTTACGTGGCGACCGGCGGCGTGGAGTATGCCAAGCGCCTGCTCAATAAAAGCTTTGGCGCGGAAACGGCAAAACGTTTGACCGATAAAGTGGTCAATTCCGCCGACTCCGCAAATTTTGACGCGCTCAAGAAAACCGACCCGCAGCAGCTGGTCAAACTTTTTCAGAACGAACACCCGCAGACCGTTGCCGTGGTGCTCGCCTATTTAGATCCTTCGACCGCCGCGGACGTGATCCGGCAGATGCCGGATGAAACCCGCGGTGATGTGATGCTGCGGCTGGCCTCGCTGCAGACCGTTTCACAGGACGTGGTCAAGCGGATCTCAACTGTCTTTAATCAAAAGCTCACCAGCGTGAGCAGCATCAGCCGCGCCAGCGTCGGCGGCATCCGCTCGGTCGCGGAGATCTGCAACCGCCTGGACAAAGAAGCCATGCGCGGTCTGCTCGAACAGATCGAAGGCAGCAGCCCCGAGCTTTCGCTCGAGATCAGAAATTTGATGGTGACCTTTGACGACATCCTGCTGGTCGACGACGTCGGCATCCGCGAGATCATCCAGCGCGTGGACAAAAAAGTGCTCGCCCTGGCATTAAAAGGCACCGTGCAGGAACTCCAGGACCGCTTCTTTACCAATATGTCGAGCCGCGCGGTCGAAATGATGAAGGAAGAAATGGAATTTATGGGCCAGGTAAAACTCAAGGACGTAAACGGCGCACAGCGTGAGATCGTCGAGGTTTTACGCGAGCTGGACGAGCAGGGTGTTATCTCGCTAGGCGGCGGAGGAGGTGACGCTGATGAATACGTTAGCTAAAGTCCTGCGCAGTGAAAGCGCCGCTAACACCACTGTCGTGCTGCCTTTTACGCCCGACGAATTGGGAAATGGCCTGATATCTTCCGGGCCGTCTTCAACAAATTCTTCCGGCGGGTCGCAGGTTTACCAATTTCCGGTGCTCGATCTTTCCACTATGCATAACACGGCCGCGAAAGTAATAAACACCGGCAGCAGCATTCAGGGCACGCATAACCACACTTTTCCCGCGGTCGACGAACTCCCGGTAGAAGCGCTCATTCATGAAAATGACAACAGCGTGCTGGAAAAAGCGATGCGCGAAAAAAGTTTGCAGGAGATGCGCGCGTCGGTCGAAGCCGAGATCAATTACGAGATCGGCAGCCTGCGCGAAAACCTGGCGGCAACTATCGACCGCATAGCGGATCTGGCAAATGAGATTACCGCGAAACTCGAAACCGAGGCAGTAGCGCTGGCGCTCGAGATCGCCAAAAAAGTGGTCGCGCGCGAAGTCAGCATCGATCAGGAGGTCGTTCTTTCCGTGACGAAAAATGCGCTTTCAAAACTGCACTCGCGCTCGCTGGCTTCCCTGCACCTGCATCCTGACGATCTTTCTTTTGTGCAGGAACAAAGAAACAAGTTGAACTTTCACGGCTCGCTGGAATTGATCGAAGACGCTTCGGTTACGCCCGGCGGATGCCTGATCCACACCGATACCGGCGATATCGACGCCCGGATAGAAACGCAATTCGATGAAATAACCAACGGACTCTTAGGGGCCGATACTCACTAACTCAATCTTATGCTTTCCGCTTACCGGCAAAAACTGGCAGAAATAGACCCGCTGAAATCGCTCGGCAGGGTGACCCGCGCTATCGGTTTGATCATCGAATCGCAGGGCCCGGCCGTTTCGGTCGGCGATCTATGCTATTTGGCGGCACAGTCGGGGCAGATGGGGAGAAATAGTTCGCGCGAGACGATGCTGGAAGTGATCGGATTTAAAGACGACCGGGTGCTGCTGATGCCGCTTGGGCAAATGCCCTCGGTGCGCGTGGGCGACACTATTGTGGCCGCCGGCGAAAGCGGCGAGATCGGCGTCGGCGACGGTTTGCTGGGCCGCACCATCGACGCGCTGGGACGCCCGCTTGACGGGCTCGGCGAGATCAAAACTTCTCTTTCTTACCCGCTCAATCGCGACGCCACCAATCCGCTGGCCCGCGAAAATATCGACACCACGCTGGAAACCGGCGTGCGCGCGATCGACGGCATGCTGACCGTCGGCGCCGGGCAGCGCATCGGTATCTTTGGCGGTTCAGGCGTCGGCAAATCCACGCTTTTGGGGATGATGGCCAAGCGTTCGGCGGCGGACATTAATGTCATCGCGCTGATCGGCGAGCGCGGGCGCGAAGTGCGCGAATTTATCGAAAAAGAATTGGGCGAAGAAGGAATGAAACGCTCGGTAGTGATCGTTTCTACTTCGGACGATTCGGGTTTGATCCGTATCCGGGCGGCATTGGCCGCTACGGCCATCGCGGAATATTTCAAGGATTGCGGCGCCAACGTGCTGCTGATCATGGATTCGGTCACGCGTTTTTGCATGGCGCAGCGCGAAGTGGGCCTGGCCGCGGGCGAACCGCCGTCATCCAAAGGCTACACGCCTTCGGTTTTTGCACTACTGCCGAGACTCCTGGAACGCGCGGGCAAATTTACCGGCGCCGGTTCGATCACCGGTTTTTACACCGTGCTGGTCGAGGGCGACGATATGAACGAACCGATCGCCGACGCGGTGCGTTCGATACTGGACGGACATATCGTTTTGTCGCGCCAGCTTGCCACGCAAAACCATTACCCGTGCATCGATATTTTACACTCCGCGTCGCGCTTATTCTCGACGCTCACGACACAGGAGCATCGCACCCACGCCGGAGACGTGCGTGAACTCATCGCCGCCTATCAAAAAGCCGAAGATTTGATCAACATCGGCGCCTACCAGATGGGCAGCAACCGCAAGATCGACCTGGCGATCAGCCGCCACGACGAAATTGTCACTTTCCTTAAACAAGTTTCGACCGAAGAATCTCACCTTACGCAATCGGTCGAACAACTGATGAACATTAAAACCACGTAACACCTCAAAACAATGAAGAAATTCAAATTCACCTTACAAAGCGTGCACAACGTGCGCGAGATGCGCGAAGAAAAAGAGCTGATGGTGCTCTCGCAGCTCAACCTCGCAGCCGAGCAAGCCGCTGATCGCCTCACCGCGGTCGAAGGCGCGCTGGTCACGGCCGTCGAACAATACAACAACAAGATCAAACCCGGCGAGGCGATCAACGCCATGGAGATGGAACTTAATTCACATCACATTTCCGCGCTGAGAAGACAGAAAACCGCCGCGCGCGAAGAAGTTTTGGAGAGACAGGACGCCCGCACCCGGCAGATTACGCAAGTCACGCAGGCGTCGCGCGACGTCAAGGTTACCGGCAAGCTGCGCGACAACCAGGTGAAAGATCACCGCTTGGCGGCCTCAAGGCACGAGCAAAATACGCTGGATGAGATGGCGACAATAAGTTTCTCGCACAGGTCAGGAGAAAGCAGATGATGTATATGATCAACGCAAATTTTACAAAACAGGACACCCCGGCCTCACAGGCCCCATCGGCCGATGACGCGCTGGAAAAAGACGGACGCGATGATTTTAACGCTTTGATGTCAGGTCTTTGCATGACGCCGGCGGATGGCACCAAACCGGACCCCACGAAAAAACCGGCAGAGACCGGTGGGACCGGCGACGGCGAGGCTCGCATGGCGGACCAGCGCGCGAATCTTGGTTCGGTTAAATTTAACGATCCTAAGAACCCCGCGTTCGGCCAGCTGCCGGAACCCCCGGATGCTGCCGCGCTGACCCCTAATCCGCAAAATGCGGCGCAGATCCAGGCCGGAGCGCTGCCCGCGGCGCAAGTTAAGCCAGAGGTTAAATCAGAGCTTGCGCAGAAACTGGACCGGTTAAAAAACTTCAAATTTATGGCACCCGACGGTGAAACCAAGATGGCGCCGCAGCCGATCAAGCCGCTGGTGAAAGATATTAAAACCCAGGCCAACAAATTCGAAGAGACGCCCGATACTACGGCTTCGATCAAGGTGGCGAAAAACTTCGCCGCGATGACACAGGATAAAACGGCTGTGGTAAAAGCCCTGGCCGATCTCGGTGCGCACGTACACCTGGAGGACCCGACAGTGCTCGGGGGCGATACCAGCGTCGAGGAAGGCGACACGCATTTAGACAACAACTACATTCTCGAGCGGGGCTGTTTGCTGCCCGATGGATCTATCAAGGCCACCGATCTTCTCAGGGCGCAGCGCAAATTGCCCAAACTGATCAGCGATGTGACGGGAATTGCCGCGGACGAAACTACTTCCGTTTCGAATGGTGAGATAGCGCAAGCCGAAGCATCCGCCTTGCCGAAAGCTTCTACGGCAGCAGCAGCGATGCTCGAACAGATCAAACCCGCCGTTATTCAGCTGGCGGCGGCCACTGCCAATGAAGGCAAGCAAATATTAAGAATGCGGCTGCACCCGGCCGAGCTCGGCACGGTCGAGATCAGGCTGGAAAAAAACGCCGCCGGTGTTCTGGAAGCGCACTTTAAGACCGACACCGAAGGGGCAAAACATTTTCTGACGCAGGGTTTAGACGCTCTGCGCAATTCGCTGCAAAACGCCGGCTGGCAGGTAGGCCGCGTGGAAATTTCCACCGGCGCGTTCTCTTCTACCACTGACGGGGGCGACGGCTTGGGGCAAAAAGACGCGAGGCAGCGCGATGAAACATCTCCCGGTCAGGAAGCGAAAAACTTCGGGCCGGCTTCCACAAGGTCCGGCGATCAGGCAGATATTTCGGCTGACCGTCTGGTAAATTTGCGGGCCTGATCAACGGGCGCGTAGTTAGAAAAGGCTTTGTTTTTGCATCATGAATTACACGAATAAAAAGCAAAGCCGGTTAGGTAAGAAAAAATGAATATCAATTCGATCTTAGGGGAGAATACCGCTTCTTCCCGTTCAACATCATCTACGACAAACAGCAGTTCGGAACGCGATATGTTCATGACCCTGCTGGTGGCGCAGTTGAAAAACCAGGACCCCCTGGCCCCGCAAGACGGGGCGCAGTTCGTCGCACAGTTGGCGCAATTCAATTCGCTCGATCAGCTTGTCGGTATCCGGCAGTCGATGGACCAGTTGGTTGCGGCAATGCAGCAAGGGCAGGAGTCAAATACTTCTGACCAAACTAAATAGACAGGAGAGATAACTACAATGTCATTTTCATTCAATGCTTCGCTTTCCGGCCTCAACGCCAATTCCAATGCCCTCGGCGTGGTCGGAAACAACATTGCCAATGCGAACACCGTCGGTTTTCGCAGCAGCAATGTCACGTTCATGGACGTCTTCGCCAATTCCTACGGCGCACGTCTGAATGGTGCGGGAAATTCAATGCAGATCGGAAACGGCGTGCAAGTCGGAGCCGTACACACAAATTTTTCGCAAGGTAATTTTAACGAAGCGGGTTCGCCGCTTCAGGCCGCCATCCAGGGTAACGGTTTTTTTGTCCTCAGAAATTCTGACGGCACGCAGGCCTATACCCGTGCGGGTGATTTCACGGTCAACAACCAGGGCTTTCTGGTCGCCTCTAACGGCGGACACGTGATGGGTTATATGGCGCAGAACGGCCAGATCCCGCAGGGCGCTCGCTTGAGCGATCTGCAGATCCCGATCGGACAGGTGTTGGCTCCCAATACGACGACCAACGGCACTTTCCGTATGAACCTGAATTCTTCGGCTGAGACCGGTTCGGTCTTCCATGCCCCGATGCAGGTCCATGATTCGCTCGGAAACGAACGGACGCTCGATATCACCTTTACCCGCCTGGCCAATGGAACGTTCGATGCCACCGGCACGCTGGACGGCACCGCGGTGCAGTTAAACGGCGGCGCCAGCGTAAATTTCGCGTTCGATTCAAGCGGCAATCCGACCGCACCGGCCGCGCTTTCGATCGTTCCCGATCAGACGCAGTTGGACGGCGCGACGCTGCCGTCGATCGACGTCAACCTCCGTCAGACCAACCCCGACGGATCGCCGGGCGCGTTTAACATCACCAGCTTTGCCATGCCTTCGGCGGTCGCTTCGACCACGCAGGACGGCTATGGAGCGGGTGAATTAAACGGCGCCTTAGTCGATGCGCAAGGCATGATCTACGGCACGTTTTCCAACGGCCAGTCTCGCGTGATCGGACAGTATGCTTTGGCAAACTTCAATTCCGAAGAAGGCCTCGGCAAAGCGGGCGGCAATATGTTCAAGGAAACTACCGGTTCGGGCCAGGCCATCATCGGCGTTCCGGGCAGCGGTTCGCGCGGGCTTATCGCCGGCGGTTACGTGGAACAGAGCAATGTGAACATCACTAACGAGTTCATCGACCTGATCGAAGCCCAGCGTGGTTTCCAGGCGAATTCGCGCGTGATCACCACCTTAAATCAGACCTTCCAGGATCTGCTGCAAATCGTCTAAAGTTTTTTTGTTTTTATCCGATATGTATATTGCGAGGAGTAAAGTCTCGCAAGCAAAATAGGAATGAAAACAAAATGACTGACCTTTTTAGGCTTAACCACGGAACGGTATTAATGGGGGGCATTAACACCTTCCGTGGTCTTTTTTCTCACGCTGACATCTAAGCGCAATAATCCACCACAATGCTTTTAATAATCGGAATAGTAATAGTCTTTGCCTGCGTCATCGGCGGGTTTCTGATGATCAACGGGCCGCTTGGCGTGCTGGTGCAGCCCTCGGAATTCGTCGTGATCGTCGGAGCGGCGCTCGGCGCTACGCTGGCGGCCAACCCGACGAAATTTCTCATGCTGCTGACCAAAAAGATCCCGGCGGCAATGAAGGGCTCACCTTATAATAAGGTTACCTATATCGAAGTGCTGCAGATGCAGTACGACATTTTTGTTAATGCCAAGAAGAACGGAATCCTTTCTTTAGAAGAAGACGTGAACGACCCACACACTTCTTCGCTTTTTACAAAATATCCAAAATTTCTGGCCAATCATCACGCGATCGATTTCTTTTGCGACGCGATGAAAATGCTGGTCAACGGCGCCTGCCAGCCGGACGAGCTGGAAATAATGCTCGATTCGGAAATGGAAACGCACCATGAAGAAAACGGTGTTTCCCCGGCCCTGTTACAGCGTGTTTCGGACGCCCTGCCCGGTCTCGGCATCGTGGCGGCGGTGCTCGGCATCGTGGTCACCATGCAGCACCTGGACGGACCGCCGGAAGAACTCGGCCATCACGTGGGCGCGGCGCTGGTCGGAACCTTTCTGGGCCTGCTGCTTTCATACGGGTTGATCGCGCCGATCGCCGCCAACCTGGAAAATCTCGCGCAGGATGAAACACGCTATTTCACCTGTCTCAAATCGGGCATCGTGGCTTTTGCCAACGGTTCGGCGCCTTCGACGGCGGTGGAATTTGCCCGCAAGACAATATTTTCTTTCGACCGGCCGCCTTCATCCGAGATCGAACCGATGTTAAGGGAAATAAAACCCAGATAAAGTTTTAGTTTTGAGTTTTTAGTTAAATGAAAAAACCTGCCCCCAAAGAACAGGAACAACCAAAACGCCGGCGACGTGTAAAAAAAGTAAGACACGGGCATGGGCATCACGGCGGCGCGTGGAAAGTGGCGTACGCCGACTTTGTCACGGCGATGATGGCGCTGTTTCTGGTCCTGTGGCTGGTTTCGCAGGCCGATACAAAATTAAAGGAATCGATCGCTAATTATTTTCGCTCGCCCGGTGTTTTCGACACCATGCAGGGCGGTATTCTTGCCGCCGCCAAAAAGGTAAGCAAAGAACCCTCCAATCTGTCTTCGAAGGATGAAGAACAGGCGCTGTTTAATGTGGCGCAGACCCTGCAGAAAAAGTTTGAAAAGCGCCCGGAGTTTTCCAAGTTCAAAGACCAGGTCAAGGTCGAAGTAACGGAAGACGGCCTGCGTATACAGATACTGGATAAGGCGGAGCGTGTTTCCTTTCCGGTCGGCAGCGCCGAACTGACCGAAGAAGCAAAAACCATTCTGACCGACATCGCGGAAGCGATCAGCGCCCTGCCCAACCCGATCGTGATCGGCGGCCATACGGACAGCCGCGTTTTCCCCGGCGCAAACGGTTATTCCAACTGGGAACTTTCCGCCGACCGCGCCAATGCCGCGCGCAGATTCCTGGACGCCTCCGGTGTCAATCCTAAACAGATCATTCGCATCATCGGATACGCCGACAGCGACCTGATCGTTCCCGAAGATCCGCTCGCCCCGGCCAACCGCCGCATCAGCATCACTATCCGCCGGATGGGTAATAACGAAGCCCCGGCGCCCGATAAACCGCAAGCCGAAAATTCCCAACAGCCTCTCTCCGACAGCCAAAAACAGGAATTAAACACAGCCAGGAAAAAACTTAACAGCGAAGGCAGCGTGGTGGTCGGCGAGCCCGATGCGATCCCGGATGTAAAGAAAACGAAAGCTCAATAATGGTAGCGCTGCCGTCCCGGCGGCTGTCCTGATGGCGTCCCGCCATCAGCTCTTGCGCGGGCGGGACGCCCACACGACTGCCAGCGGGACGCTGGCGCTACTTAAACATAGGTGACGATTTCTTGACGCATTGTCGGGAAATGGTCGTTAAAAACTTACAAAATAGCTAAAAAGCGCCTAAAACCTAAGGTTTTGGCGTTTTTTCTTTTGGCACGGGGTTCGCATTAACAGCAGCGGAGGCTCTCTATGGCTGAACTAGAAAATGACAATTCCGCAGTAGACGAAACTGCGAAACCAAAGAAAAAAGGCAAAAAACTTCTCGTTATCATCGTTCTATTGGTCGTGCTTGGCGGAGGCGGCGCCGGCGGATTTTATTTCTGGACCCGCGCATCGCACGCCCAGACCGAAAAGAAAGGCGAGCATAGCGAAGAACAATCCGCGGCGAAAAAAGAAGCCGGCGAAAAATTCTCTCTGCCAGAAGATGACGAAGTAAAGGGCGTGGTCGAACTTCCGCCGTTCATCGTCAACCTGGCCGATCTTGAATCGGCGCGCTACCTGCGCATGTCGGTCAGCGTAGGCATCGGCGAAGAAGGCGGCGAAGAAAAACCCGATTCTCTTTTCCTGACCCGCGTAAAAAACGCGATGCTTTCCGTGCTGGCAACGAAAAAATCCAGCGACGTGCTTAGCGTCGAAGGAAAACAAAAACTCCGCGAAGAACTGCTTCAGGCCGCCCAGGCCGCATCGGCGAAACCTAAAGTACATGCTATCTACATCACCGACTTTATTGTGCAATTGTAAAGAGAGTTTATTGAGTTTATAGAGTTTGTTGAGTAAATAGAGTGCTCTGTTACTCAAACAACTCTATAACCCTAGTAACTCTATTAACTCATAAAAATTATGGAAAAAGCTTGTGAAGAAATGATCCAGTCCTGGCGCGACATGCTCGACGTGCCGCTCGCGGTAAATGTCGAACTCGGCCGGACGACCCTCAGCATGCAGGAGATCCTAGATCTCGAAGAAGGCTCCGTGGTTCAGCTTCCCCGTTCAACCGGCGAGGGAGTGGTCGTGCTCGCAGACGACCGCACCCTCGTTCGCGGAGAGATCATCGTGATCGAAGATCGCGCCGGCGTGCGCGTAACAGAAATTCTCGCGGAAGATAAGTAGCCGATAAATAGCCGCAAAAAAATATAATGAAATTCCTTTCAAAAATAGTATTGCTGTTGACCGTGTGGGTGATCTTTACGCCATTCGCCTTAGCACAAGCCGCGCAGGAGAACGTTCCAACGGATACCAACGCGCAAACGGCGGCCAGTGATGACCGGCTGCCCTTTATGCCGCACGAAGAAGCCAAGGAATCTGCTGATTCAGTCGGCACCGGCAGCATTATCCTGAAAACATTCGGCGCGATGCTGATAATTGTAGGGCTGATATTTTTTGCCGCCTGGGGATTAAAAAAATTCGGCTTCGGGAATAAATCAAACGCCAACGCGGATGCGCCCGAACTCACTATCGTCTCTACCGTGACGGTCGGAAGCGGCCGCACCATCTCAAGCATTAAATTCGGCAGCCGCGTGCTGCTGGTCGGCTCTACCCCGCAATCATTTACGCTGCTGGCGGATGGCCCCGATGACAACTATGACGGGTCGTTTTCAGCGGCGGCTCCGATGGGCCCTCGCTCGGTGGCAGAGATGCTGGAAGCGGAAGAGTCTTTCGACAAGGAATTTGCCAGGGCCGATGCCGGGCTGATCTCATTATTTAACGGAGGCCGTTCGTAATGAAGCGTACTCTGTTAGGTAAAATTTTTCTCGCGATATTTCTCGCCGGCGCGTTCATCATTTTCGCCCCCGCGGTATCGCACGCCCAACCCAAGCCGCCCGAACAGCCGAAAACGGAAGAGACCGTCGACCTGAGCAAAACGGTCGGCAGCTCGATGCCGCTGCAGATCATTGTTTTACTCACCGTGCTGAGTTTTATCCCGGCGCTGTTGATCTCAATGACGTGTTTTACGCGGCTGATCGTGGTCTTTCATTTCCTAAGACAAGCGCTGGGAACACAGGAAACGCCTAACAACCAGGTGTTGCTTGGGCTTTCGCTTTTTATCACGCTTTTTGTGATGGGGCCGACATTGACCACGGTTTATAACGACGCGCTCAAGCCGATGATGAACAACGAGATCTCGCAATCCGTCGCGCTGGAAAAAGCTCTCGTTCCGATGCGCGCTTATATGATCCGCCACACGCGCGAACGCGACCTGGCCCTTTTTATCAAGCTCTCTGACGGCGCGCGTCCGAATACTATCGACGACGTATCGACCACCGCGCTTGTTCCCGCTTATATGATCTCTGAGCTAAAGACCGCTTTCCAGATCGGCTTTGTTCTTTTTCTTCCCTTCCTGGTGATCGACCTGGCAGTTTCCAGCGTCCTGCTTTCGATGGGCATGATGCAGCTGCCGCCGGTAATGATATCGATGCCGCTAAAGATACTGCTTTTTGTGATGGTGGACGGCTGGTACCTGATAGTCGGGTCGCTGGTAAAAAGTGTGATGTGAAAAGTGTGATGTGAGAAAACTATGTCTGACGCAATAATAATTAGCCTGATGCAAAATGCCCTTTCGACACTGCTGTGGATAGTGGCGCCGATGCTCGGCGCGGCGATCGCGGTCGGCGTGGTCATCAGCCTTATCCAAACGCTGACTTCCATTCAGGACCAAACATTTTCATTCGCACCGCGCGTGGTCGCGATCTTTGCGGTCTTTCTACTGACGTTCCCGTGGATACTGCAGGTGCTGGCAACTTTTACCGAATCTATTTTGGGCGACTTTACTCCATTTATTAAGTGACGTCTGCGGGCCGGAGATTTTGAATCTTGGAAAACTTTGTCCTTCCATTAAATCCGATACTGATATTTCTGGTAGTGCTGGCCAGGGTCGGCGGCCTGACGACTTTTGCGCCCTTCTGGTCTCATAAAGGCGCCACGATGAAGATCCGCGTGATACTGGCATTCATGCTGGCGCTGACGCTGACACCGATACTGATGAACCGGCTCGCGCCGCCGCCTACGGAGATCGGTCCGTTCACGCTGGTGCTGCTGGGCGAGATCCTGATCGGGATGGTTTTGGGATATGTCGGCCGGGTGGTTTTTAGCGCGTTTGAATTGGCCGCGCACGTGGTCAGTTCACAGATGGGATTTTCCCTCGCCGGGACGATCGACCCTTCGACCCAGGCGCAAACGGCGGCCTTCGGAATGATCGCGCAGATGCTGGGGCTGATGGTTTTGCTTTCCATCGACGGGCATCACTGGTTTTTGATGGCCACGGTCAAAAGTTTTTCCACCACGCCCCCGGGCGCGTTTGTTTTTTCGCCGCAGCTGCTCGACCTGATCTTGAGGTTATCGGGCAATGCGCTGACCGTCGGCGTGACGCTGGCGGCGCCGGCGATCATCGTTTTACTATCCGTCGAACTGGCGCTGGAATTTCTCGGCCGTACGGCACCGCAGCTGCAGGTTTTCTTTCTCGGATTTCCGCTCAAGATCGGCGTCGGGCTTTGGCTGCTGGGAACTTCGGTGTACCTGATGCCCTCGGCGTTTCGCGGTGTGATGAGCACGCTCTACCACAATTTGAACCAGGCATTAGGAGTGATGTAGAAACCGATGTCGATGGAACGCACAGAAAAGGCTACTCCAAAGCGACGGCAAGACGCGCGCAAAAAGGGGCAGATAGCCCGCGGGCCCGAGCTTCCCGCGGCGGCGGCATTTCTGGGCGGGATAACGGTGATGAGTTTTATCGGGCGCGACCTGGTCCGCGAGATCGGCAAATATATCGGCAGCTCGTCTTCGCTGGTGCTGGCCGGTAACGAACTTAAAGTGGCCGACGTGCAGATGCTTTTTTTCGAGGCGGCAAAAGTTTTTGCGCTGCTGGTAATGCCGATAATCGTGGTGGCGATGACCGCCAGCCTGGCGGGAAACTTTGCCCAGGGCGGATTGTCATGGACCGTCGAAGCCTTCAAACCCAAAGCGGATAAATTTAATCCGGCCAAAAATATCAAAAAGATCTTCGGGCTCGATTCGCTGGTGAACCTCACCAAAACGCTGGTGAAATTTCTGCTCTTGAGCGTGGTGGTCTGGGGCGCGCTGGCGCCGGTAATTTCGGATGCGCCGACCTTGATAAATGCCCCGCTTAACACAGTGGCTTTCAAGCTCGGCGAAACCGTCTATACCATCGCGATCCGCTGCGGGCTGGTAATGATCTTGATGGCGGCCGCCGACTATGGTTATCAATGGTACAAAAATGAAAAGTCGATGAAAATGACCAAGCAGGAAGTGCGCGACGAATTCAAGGAGCAGGAAGGCGACCCGATGGTCAAGGGACAGCGCCGCCGCAACGCCCGGATGCTGGTGCAAAAACGCTCGCTCGCCGCCGTGCCGACCGCTTCGGTCATAATAACGAACCCGACCCATTTTGCCGTCGCCATCCGCTATGATCGCGATAAGGATGCCGCGCCCGTCGTCGTCGCAAAAGGCGCGGACAACATCGCCGCCAAGATCCGTTCCATCGCCGGCGAAAACAATATTCCGCTGATCGAAAACAAACCGCTGGCACGTGCGCTCTATGCTTCCGTGGAGCCGAATCAAATGATCCCGGTCGAGTTTTTCAGCGCCGTGGCGGAAGTATTAGCCTATGTTTTTAGACAAAAAGGCCATTAGATCAGGTTATAGGCGCTATAATTAAACAGAGTTTTTTATTTTATAAATCGTTATTAAATCGTTCCAGGGTTGAAAAAGACAAATAAACTTGCTATATATTTGTCGTCTTTTGCTTAACACCCCCTGCAAGACATGGAAAATAGGTCAGGCTTTTTCATTAGCAATAGTGCTTTTGGAAGTGCGCTCTCAAGGTCAGATTTAAACGAAGACTACGAATACCGAATAAGCGAATCCATCTCACTTCCCTTATTTGTCGTAGACGTACAGGACTGTCTGCTCTTCACCAACGACGCAGCCCTGTCGTATACCGGCTACACCAAGGACGAACTCTACGGGAAACCGGCCTCTGACATTTTCCGCGCCGAAGACCTCAGACAGCTTTCCGGCTCGCACAAAAAAGGACAAAAATTCGAAGTTCCGCTGCAGCATCACGATGGCTCGACCCTCTGGGCGGAGGTCTATCCCAGCCCGCTGCGCAACGGTTCGCTGGAACTGCTCGCCTTTGACGTCACCGGTTACAAAAATAAGATCGCGGCGCTGTCGGAAGAAAAAGAGTTTGTCGGATCGGCCATCAACAGCCTGCCGGGCATCTTTTACCTGATCGGTATGGACCGGCAGTTTCTGCGCTGGAATGAGAACTTCCGGACACTTTCGGGTTATACGGATGAAGAGATCGCGCGGATGCACCCGTCGCAGTTTTTTGCGGAAGAAGACCGTGAGTATATCGGCGAGAGGATAAGAGAGGTCTTTGAAAAAGGCGAATCGACCGCCCAGAGAGACTTCTTAACGAAAGACGGAAGGCGGATCCCTCATTTCTTTACCGGAAGCCGCACGGTCTTTGACGATCAGCCCTGCATCGTCGGGATGGGAATAGATATTTCCGCCCGCCTGCAGGCGGAAAAAGAAAGCCTCAAGCTGGCCTCGCTGGTGACCTCGTCCGGCGACGCCATTATGAGCATGGACATGGACGGCAACATCGAAAGCTGGAATGAAGGCGCCGCTTCGCTTTACGGATATCACGCCAGCGAGATCGTCGGCCGTCATATGTCGCTTCTGATTCCCGTCGACCGCCGCAAAGAAGAGATCGAAATAATGGACCGGATCAAGGAAGACAAGCGGGTGACCCATTATGAAACCGTCCGCCTGCGAAAAGGCGGCACGCCGGTCCCGGTCTCGCTTACCGTTTCTCCGATCAAAGATCTGCACGGGCAGATCGTCGGCGCGTCAAAGATCGCGCGCGATATAACCCG
The DNA here is from genome assembly GCA_035995185.1 of Pyrinomonadaceae bacterium. Lineage (GTDB taxonomy): Bacteria > Acidobacteriota > Blastocatellia > Pyrinomonadales > Pyrinomonadaceae > DASYKT01. Next base: position 124,354 of record DASYKT010000027.1, on the reverse strand, counting down.
GCGCAAGCGTACCGAAGACGCGCTGCGCGAATCCGAACAGCGTTACCGCGCATTTATCAAACAAAGCAGCGAAGGCATCTGGCGGTTTGAGATCAGCGATCCGCTCGCCACCGACCTTCCGCTCTCGGCGCAGGTAGAAGGCATCTTCCGCGACGGGCACCTGGCGGAATGCAACCTGGCGATCGCGAAACAATATAAACGCTCGAGTCTGGACGAACTCTACGGCGCCACGGTCGAAACCCTCCTGCCGCGTTTTCAGGATTCAAACGTCCAGCTGCTGGAAGCGTTCGTTAAAAGCAATTACCAGTTGAGCACTTATGAAACGCGCTTTATCGATAACGAAGGCGATGAATATTTCTTTCTTAACAACCTGACCGGGATCCTGGATAACGGAAAACTGGTCCGCATCTGGGGTACGCGGGAAGACATAACGGCCGCCCGGCAGTCCGAGAACGCCTATAAGGAATCTGAGAACCAGCTGCGCCAGTCGCAGAAAGTAGAGGCGCTGGGAAGGCTGGCCGGCGGTATCGCGCACGACTTTAATAATTTCCTGGCGGTGATAATGCTGCACGTGGACATGCTCAACCTGCAGCTGGCGGCGGACAGCCCGCTGCGCTATCGCATCGGCGAAATAAAAACCGTCACCGATAATGCCGCGGAGATGGTCAAGCAATTGTTGGCCTACGGGCGTAAACAAACGATGCAGCCCCGTCCGTCGGTTCTTAACGACGTCATCCGCGAATTCGTCAAGATCGCCAAACCTCTCACCGGTGACAATATCGAGGTCGATCTACAGCTGGCGGAAGACCTCGGCGTTTGTTTTGTCGATCCGCACCAGATAACCCAGATACTGATGAACCTGGCGGTCAATTCGCTCGACGCGATGCCAAAAGGCGGCGTGATCAGATTTGAATCCTTCAACACCGAAGTAACCGAACACACGCAGATACATAAAGCGCAGCCGTTCGGCCCGTACGTCCAGATGAATGTCACGGACACCGGGACGGGAATGGATTCCGCCACACAGGCGCATATATTCGAGCCGTTTTTTACCAGCAAAGACGCCGGAAAAGGAACGGGCCTCGGCCTCTCGACAGTCTACGGGATCGTAAAACAATCGAACGGTTTTATCTGGGTCGACAGTAGCCCGGGCGAAGGCGCGAGCTTTAAATTATTCTTTCCCCGCATTGCGAATGCCGTACCCGCGCCGGTCGAACGGGAAACTTACGAAACGTCGGTCGACGCGATGCCCCAGGGAAATGAGACCATTCTCCTGGTCGAAGATGAAAACCAGATCCGGCACGTGGCGGTGGAAGTTTTGACGCTGCTGGGTTACAAGGTCCTGGAAGCAAGCAACGGCATTCAGGCGCTGCAGCTGGCGGAGCTGGTAAAGGAACCGGTCCATCTTCTGCTGACGGATGTGGTAATGCCAAAGATGAACGGGCAGGACATGGCCGATAAACTCAAAAAATTTCACCCTGAAAGCTCCGTGCTCTTTATGTCCGGTTACACGGGCGACATCATCGCCACCGAAGGGATGCTCGAAAAAAATGTGAATTTTCTCGGCAAGCCTTTTACCCCCCAAACACTCGCCCTAAAGGTCAGAGAAGTGCTCGACTCCCGAGCTGTTCATTAATTTCGACAAAATGGTAAGAATCGGCGTTAACCTGGGAGCGCAGGCGAACTCCCCTCCTTACGAAGGAGGGGTGGCACGCGTAGCGTGACGGGGTGGTTCTTTCTTCTAAAACTCTTCGCGTCCTCAGCGTCTTCCCTTTGCGATCTTTGCAGTTCTTTCTCATTGTAAAAAAGCTAACCGCAAAGTACGCCAAGACAAAGACACAAAGCTCGCAAAGAATCCCAAGAGGGTTGCTTGCGCCCCTAACGAAATCTAAAAGCCCTTAGGTAAGTCTCTTTCATCGTCGATGAGCAGATCCATCGGGACTTTAGCGAGTCTTGCATAGGCGAGCACAACCAAAATGGGAGGCAGTCTCTCCTCGTTCTCATAAAAACTTATATAGCCTCGATGCATCGTCATGCCATACTGCGCTAAGGCCGCGGCCATTTTTGTTTGAGATAGTCCTAATTTGAGGCGAACACGCCGCAATTTCCCAGCCAATTTTTCAGGTCTTTCGGTTTTACTTGTGCCCATAAGAAAATCTGCCTCCTCCGGGACGCTTGTCCTTTGTCAAAAATACCGTTCTGCTCTTTGCCTTTTTGGATTTGGGAGATAAAGTTATCTGTAATTCATCGAATGCCAAAGGATCCTACAAACTAAGCAATGATGAAAGCCGTTGCGTTATATTCGCTCAAAACGGCTCAGCAATTCTTTAAATCATTATTAGGTTTAAATACACCTAGTGTCAAGTTAGGCTCTGATTTTTTCCCAATAGGAGGATTTTCCTAATGGGACGAGAATCGAGAGAAAAACCGGAGCGATTGTCTGAAAAACTTCTACAGATAAGATCCGGTTTAGGCTTATCTCAAAACGGAATGCTAAGAGCTTTGGGGCTGGAAGTAGATCGCAGCGCCATTTCCGGTTACGAGTTAGGTAGGCGTGAGCCAACACTGATAATAGTCTTAAAATATGCCCGTCTGGCCGGCGTTCATATGGATGTGCTGGTTGATGATGAGATGGATTTGCCTAAGAAGTTTCTGAGATAAACCTCGAAGTAAACCTGGGAGCGGTAGCGACCGGATTCTTATTTAGTGTATTTAGTGTGCTTCGTGGTTAAGTTTTTTAGTTTAATTGTATTCTTTACAACTGTAAGGGTTTAACCACGAAACACACCAAACGCACGAAAGTAAACCCGGTCGCTACCGCTCCCGGTTCTGACCTCATTCTCTACTTGCTATGTTCAAATCGACGGGCAAATCCTGATTACCTCGAATCTCTTAACGACTAAATTTCCCGGCTGAGCTATGCTTTTCAGGTGACGCCGGACGCCGCAGTCTGAGGTCAGGAAAAGAGCGGCACGTACCTGAATTTTTCCGGTCTCAAGGTTCTTTTTTAATTTAGTCTCCGGATTTGTGAGTTTTACGGGATTTCTGTTCCAAAAGCGTTCCAGTGTTCCACTTTGGCTCTTCCCGGGTGGAACTGGAACACCCACCGAATCCGTTTATAAGCTGTTGATAGCGTGGTGCTTACCACGTTGAGGCCGTGTTCCAAAGTGTTCCACTCTTATTACATGTAAATGGAACTGAAACACGGGCCGCTCCTGCTGTAAAATATGGGAATGACAAGCACGATCAAGGTTCGCTCTACGCAGCGCGAAGAGATGATCGACATTACTTCCGATGTCGAAAAGGCCTTAAGCGATTCGGGAGCAAAGGACGGGGTCGTGATAGCTTTTTCGCAGCATACGACCTGTGGACTAACGATCAACGAGAACGCCGACCCGGACGTGCAGCGCGATATGCTGCATGCCCTGCGCACCCTTATTCCACAGCACGGAATGGGTTTTCGCCATGGCGAAGAAAACTCCGACGCGCATATAAAGACCACGCTTGTGGGCACCAGCGTTACCGTTCCTTTTACGGGCGGCAAACTGCAGCTCGGACGCTGGCAGGGCATCTATCTTTGCGAATTTGACGGGGCGCGTGAGAGAATGGTGGTCGTAAAGATTATTTAGCTGTAAAGATTATTTAACCCGTATGCCGGGGAAACCCGGCCCAAGAGAATTGCATCGGACTTTTACTATGATAAACAAGATATTCATTGCCGTGATCGTTGCCGGTATGCTTACGCTGGCCACCTTTGCGCAAAAGCCGCAAAAGGCCGCAGTAGGCGCGGTCCGCACCCTTAATACACAAGAAAATCCAAAAGAACAGGCCTTTAAAAGCTGGGTTGAACGCGACGTTCTTTATCTTATTACGCCCGCCGAAAAAGAATCATTTCTGGCCCTGAGAACGGATGGCGAGCGCGAACAATTTATCGAGAGCTTCTGGCGGCGCCGCGATCCAAAACCGAAAACCCCGGAGAACGAGTTTAGAACCGAATATTACAGCAGGATCGCCTATGCCAATGAGCATTTCCCGCTGACCCCGGGAAGCATTACCGGCTGGCAGAGCGACCGCGGCAAAACGTACATTCTGATGGGAGCGCCCGATCAGATAGAAAAAGGCCGCGCTCCTTTTGCGAACCTTGACGACATCGCCTTTGAAAAGTGGACCTACCAGAATAAAGATCTGAACATCACTTTTATCGATCCGGCCGGCGACAATGAATTTCGGTTCCTGGAAAAAGGAAGCGAGAATTTACTGGGCGCGCCGTCGATCAAATAACTGACCGCGGCTAAACAAAGACGGCAAAAACTTCGTTGGAAAAGAGCCTTCCTTTAGACGTCAATCTGAGGGAGGCTTCTTTTATTTCCAGCAGCCCGCCGGTAATAAATTCCTGCAATTCAGCGGAAAATTCTTCCATCAGCTCGCTGCCGAATTTTTCTCTAAATTCATGCAGCATCACGCCATCATTTAACCTCAGCCGGAGAAAGATATATTCGGCTTTGCGGGCTCTTTCATCAAGCTGTGTTATATCGGAGACGGCCGAACCCAATTTCTCGATCAGGTTCACATAGGCGGCGGTGTCGCGTTCATTCGCCCAGCGTTTGGAAACACCGTCGAACGAGTGCGCCGAACAGCCAAAGCTGTAATACGGGTCAAAGCTCCAGTATTTCGAATTGTGCCGTGACTCAAACCCAGGCCGGCTGAAATTGGATATCTCGTATTGCCCGTAACCCGCCGCGCCGGTTTTTTCGAGCAGCAGATCGTACATCGCGGCGGCGGTGTCTTCATCAGGCAGAGGCTGGCGTCCGCTGCGAATTTGTTCGGCCAGCGGCGTGCCCTCGTGAACTTCCAGCAGGTAAAGCGAGATGTGTTCGGGCGCAAGCTGCAGCGCTTCATTAAGATTTCTTTCCCAATCGGCCAGCGTCTGGCGCGGCAAACCGGCGATCAGATCGAAGCTGACATTAGCAAAACCCGCCGCTCTTAATAATTCAATGGTTTCCCTTACGTCAGCCGCGGTGTGTTTTCTTCCCAGACGCTTAAGCTCTGTGTCGTCAAAGGTTTGCGCGCCAAAACTGGCCCGGTTTATGCCGAGGGAACGATAATCCCGCAGCGTTTCCACGGTTACCGTGGCCGGGTTCATCTCCATCGTCAATTCCGAATTCGGAAGGAAAGAAAATTTATCGTGAACGGCCCGGAGAATTTTTTCGAGTTGCTGCGGCGTGAGCAGCGACGGAGTGCCGCCGCCGAAATAGATCGTGTCGGCTTTCACCGGGTAACCACCCCGGCCTTCGGCCACCCCTCCTTCAAAAGGAGGGGAGCTTTTCTCAAACGATGCGATCTCCTTCACCAGCGCCGACACATATCGCTCGACCGTTTCTTCGTTCTTAAATACGTCCGTAGCGAAATCGCAGTAAGAACAGCGCGAGCGGCAAAAGGGGAGGTGAATGTAAATTCCGGCTGGCACTGATAAATCTTATCATTTTGACGTGATCTTAAAGGAAAATCATTGTCATTTTCCCGCGCTTATGTTCAAATTCCGCAGTGTAAATTGGTTTATGCACAAACTCCTTTTTCTCTCGCTTTTTCTTCTGGCAGCAATCTCATGCGGTGACCGTCCGCAGCCGCAGACAACGCCGCAAAACGGCAGCTTACTTGCCGCGGCAGAGACAGCGCCCAACCTGTCAAACGAAGCTGCAAGTGAAAACTCCACACTCTCCGAATTTCCGGACGAAGGCAACGCGATCGACCAGATCTTTCCGATAACGGAAAGTCACGATTTCACGGAAGAAGCTTTTAATGACCAGGCTTTCTCAGTAAAAGTCGAAGATTTTGAGGTCAGGTTCAATGATTTTACGCCCCTGACGATCGAAAAGGACGGCAGGACAGTATTTCGCTTTAAGCCCCGAACGCCGGGCGAGTATCACGCCAGTCTCGTCGGCGTTTCTCATTTACGCGGTAAAAATTCGAAAGAGATATATGTAAATGCGAGCGGGCCCGGCGGGGTTTGCTGCATAAATTACTGGATCGTAGACATCTCGGCTGAAACACCCAGAAGTATTTACCAGGGGTGAAGACTACGGTGAATTTCGCGACTGGATGGAGATCTTTGACGCGGACAATGACGGGATCTATGAACTTGTTCAGTGGGATTCAGCGTTCCGATATTTCATGGATGACTGCGGCAGCTGTTCGCCCACGCCGCGGGCCGTATTCAAATACGATAAAACTGCCGGAGTTTATCGGCCGGCCAAAGGACTGCAGCAGGATTTCGCGAAGGAAAGTTTTGAGAAAACCGCTAAAAAGCTCGCCGCAGACTTTGAGAGAATAAAAAAAGGAGATGACCCCGGCCTGGAAGTCCAATTTTACCGGGATATGGACGCTCACATTGCCGACACCTTCTACCTGGGAGAGGACGAAAAAGCGTGGCAGCTGCTAAATAAATATTATTCCGGTCCTGAAAAGAAAAAAGTCCGGGCCGCATTTCAAGAGCGTCTTGATCGATCAAAATTTTATCGGGCTTTAAAGCAAATAAATTGAAGTCGGAAGAAGATCAATTTTCCAGCGCATCACCCAAAGAATTTTTCCACACGCCTTCCAACACGGCGATCGGCGCAGAAACCGTTCGTTCGCCATTTAATGCGATCGAGAGATCTTCGCCGCCGACCTTTCCGATAATTTCAAACGGGCGATCCCCGGCGATCTCTTTCACTTTATCTAAATTCTCGGGCGCAAAGCTGATAACGATACGCGAGGGCGATTCGGAAAAGAGCTGTGCTTCATTAGAAAGATCACTTTTCGGAAGATCGATCTCCGCGCCAACGCTCAAGCGGCCTAATGAAGAAAAGCAGCTCTCAGCTATAGCCACGGCCAGGCCGCCGTCGGAACAATCATGCGCGGAATTTAGAAGCATCTCGTCGATCAATTTCACACACGTGTCCTGGACGGTTTTTTCAAGAGCAAGGTCGAGCTGCGGAACCGTTGCGCTGCCGATCAATTCATCCGTCGTGTAACCCAACACGGTTTGCGCATATTCACTCATCCCAAGATCGTCTTTTGTCGTGCCGAGCAGCGCTATCAGATCGCCTTCGTTCTTAAAACCCTGCGTTACTAATTTGCGAACGTCGTCGACGAGGCCGACCATGCCGATCACCGGCGTCGGCAGGATACCGCTGCCGTCGGTTTCGTTATAAAAGGAAACATTGCCCGATACGACCGGCGTGCCGAATGTTTCGCAGGCTTCTTTTATACCGTCGATCACCTCGGAAAAAGCCCACATAACGGCTGAGCGTTCGGGCGAAGCAAAGTTCAGACAGTTAGTGACGGCGATGGGTTTCGCGCCGACGCAAACGACGTTGCGCGCGGCTTCGGCCACGGCGAGCTTGGCACCTTCGCGCGGATCGATGGCGCAGTAACGGCCGTTTCCGTCTAGACACATAGCCACCGCGCGGCGCGTTTCTTTTATCCGCACCACGGCCGCATCGGCGCCGGGAAGAACCGCAGTATTGGTGCGCACCATGTGATCATATTGCTCATAAACCCAATGTTTGGAGCAAATGCCAGGCGAGGCGAGCAGGAGTTTTAAGGCTTCGGCAAGATCTTTTGTTTTCGGCTCGCGGGCCTGTGGTTTCAAAACGGGCTGTTTTGATTTAAACATTTCGCGCTGGTATTTCGGCGCCTCGTCAGTCAGCGCCATCACCGGCAGATCGGCTTCGAGCACACCGTTGTGAACTATTTTCAGCTTGTCGCCTTCGACAACTTTTCCGATCACGACTGCGTCCAGGTCCCACTTTTTGAAAATATCGACGACCTGTTTTTCGCGGCCCACGTGCGCCACGATCAGCATTCGCTCCTGAGATTCGGAAAGCAGCATTTCGTAGGCGGTCATGCCCTCCTCGCGCTGCGGCACGAGGGTCAGGTCGAGTTCTAAGCCGGTCCCGGCGCGCGCCGCCATCTCCACCGATGAAGACGTCAGCCCGGCCGCACCCATGTCCTGGATACCGGCGATGGCCCCGCTGCGCATCGCTTCGAGACAGGCTTCGAGTAAAAGTTTTTCCAGGAAAGGATCGCCCACCTGTACGGTCGGACGTTTTTCCAGCGCTTCTTCATCAAACTCCGCCGAAGCCATGGTCGCGCCATGAATGCCGTCGCGCCCGGTTTTTGCGCCGACATAAAGCACGGGATTTCCCACGCCCGACGCCTTGCCAAAAAAGATCTGGTCTTTTTTCACCAGGCCCAGCGCAAAGGCATTGACCAGCGGGTTAAGGCAATAGGCGTCGTCAAAAACAACCTCGCCGCCGACGGTCGGCACGCCAAAGCAATTTCCGTAATGCGCGATGCCATCGACCACGCCGCGCAGAATAGATCTGTTGCGCGCGCCATGTTCCGGGTGATCGAGCGGCCCGAACCGCAGCGAGTTCATCGCGGCGATCGGCCGCGCGCCCATGGTGAAAACATCGCGCAGAATGCCGCCCACGCCGGTCGCCGCGCCCTGGAAAGGTTCGATAAAGCTGGGGTGATTGTGCGATTCGACCTTAAAGGCAACGCACCAATCGTCGCCGATATCGACCACGCCGGCATTTTCGCCAGGCGGCACAATAACGCGTTCGCTCTGGGTCGGCAGGCGTTTCAGATGGATCCGGGAAGACTTGTAAGAGCAATGTTCTGACCACATTACGGAAAATACACCCAACTCCGTCAGATTCGGCTCGCGGCCCATTATCTGTTTTATTTTCTCGTATTCTTCGGCAGTGAGGTTATGTTGGGCAATTATCTCAGGTGTGATCGTGCTTTGGTTCATCTGTGTATTTCCGGCGCTTTGAATGAAACAGATATTCTAGCTTTTCGATGGGGCGATGTCGAACCACCGGAGCGCCGAATTCATTCGGCACGAGCGTGGCATGCTCGGTTGTTCTTTATTAACAATGAATAGTTGATAGTTAAAAGTTAATAGTGGTACATATTATCTAACAAATGAAAAAAATCTTATCTTGTCTAATACTGCTGAGCCTGCATTCGGGCATCTTCGCGCAAAGTTTTATCCCATATGTAAATCCGCTGATCGGCACGCAGAAAATGGGGCACACCTATCCCGGCGCGACCGTGCCTTTCGGGGCGGTACAGCTTTCGCCGGATACCGACGAGCAGCCGCACAACATCGGCGGCAAATACAACCCGGACGCGTATAAATATTGCGCCGGTTACCAGTATGACGACAAAACTATCGTCGGTTTTTCACACACGCATTTTAGCGGCACGGGGCATTCGGACCTGGGCGATTTTTTGATAATGCCGACCGTCGGGGAATTGCAGCTTGAACCGGGCAGCAAAGATAAACCGAAAAGCGGATTTCGCTCGGTCTTTTCACATTTAACCGAAGTGGCCGAGCCCGGCTATTACAAGGTCAAACTGGAAGACGACAACGTCCTGGCGGAGATGACCGCGACCACCCGTACTGGGTTTCATCAATACACTTTTCCGCAATCTGATAACGCGCACATAATTTTGGACCTGATGCACGGCATCTATAATTACGACGACAAAAATGTCTGGACTTACGCGCGGGTGGAAAACGACCACACCATCGTCGGCTATCGCCAGACCAACGGTTGGGCGCGCACGCGCACGGTCTATTTCGCGATGGAATTTTCCAAGCCTTTTACCGGCTATGGGTTCAAAAATTTCGGCAAGGAAGATTATCGCGGTTTTTGGCGCAAATTCGATCAATCGAAAAACTTCCCCGAAATGGCGGGGAAACAGCTGCGCGCCTATTTCGATTTCAAAACTTCGGCGAACGAAAAGATAAAAATAAAATTTGCGCTCTCGCCCGTTTCGACCGAAGGGGCGAAGAAAAATCTTACAAGCGAAATCCCGCACTGGGATTTTGAGCGCGTAAAAACCGAGGCTCAAGCGGCGTGGAACAAGGAGCTCGGCAAGGCCGCCGTTACGATGGGCAAGCGCGACGATCTGGTGAATTTTTACACCGCGCTTTATCACACATTTTTATCGCCGACCGTTTATATGGATACGGACGGCAGCTATAAAGGCCTGGACCAAAACGTCCACCGGGCCGTGGGCTTTACCAATTACACGATCTTTTCGCTGTGGGACACTTACCGCGCGCTGCATCCTTTTTTTAACATCGTGCAGCCAAAACGCAACCGCGAAATGATCCGCTCGATGATGGCGCACTACGATCAGAGCGCCGAGCATATGCTGCCCGTCTGGTCGCACTACGGGAACGAGAACTGGTGCATGATCGGTTACCACAGCGTATCGGTGATCGCCGATGCGGTGGTAAAAGGAAACATCACCGGTATCGACGCGAACAAGGCGCTCGACGCCGCGGTGCAGACGGCGCGCACGAAATATTACGACGGGCTGGAATATTACATAAAGATGGGCTATGTGCCGGAGGACAAAAATTCTTCGTCTGTTTCGAAAACGCTCGAGTACGCCTATGACGATTGGGCGATCGCTCAGATGGCGAAAAAGCTGAACCGCGTGGATATCTACAACGAATTTATCAAGCGTTCGGAAAACTGGAAAAATGTGTATGACGCGTCGAGCGGGTTTATGCGGCCAAAAATGAGCGACGGAAAGTTTCGCCAGAAATTCGACGCGCTGCAAACTCACGACCAAGGTTTTATCGAAGGTAACTCTTGGAATTACAGCCTTTACGTACCGCACGACCCGGATGGCATGATCTCGGCCATGGGCGGCAGAAAGAAATTTACGGCCTATCTGGACCAGCTTTTTACGATGCACCTGCCCGACGAATTTTTTGCCGATACCGAAGACATCACGCGCGAAGGCATCATCGGAAATTACGTGCACGGCAATGAGCCTTCGCATCACGTCGCGTATTTGTATAACTGGACGGACGAGCCTTGGAAGACGCAGGAGCGCGTGCGGATGATCTTGAACCACCAGTATCACGCCGCGCCCGACGGCTTAGGCGGCAATGACGATTGCGGGCAGATGTCGGCCTGGTATCTTTTTTCCGCGCTCGGCTTTTATCCGGTGGCGCCCGGATCGGACCGCTACGCGCTGGGAAGCCCGGCGGTAAAAAGCGCGGTGTTGAAATTGGAAAACGGGCGCGCGCTGACCATCGAGGCCATAAACCAGAGTGACAAAAATGTCTATGTGAAAAAAGTTGCCGTGAATGGAAAAACGCTGGACCGCAATTACATCACGCACGCTGAGATCATGGCCGGCGGAAAGATCATGTTTTATATGAGTGATAAACCAACAGTCTAAACCGGGAGCGCGGACGCAGATTTCAGTAGCGCCAGCGTCTCGCTGGCTGTCGTGTGGGCGTCCCGCCCACGCAAAAGGCTGACGGCGGGACGCCATCAGGACAGCCGCCGAGACGGCGGCGCTACATTGCAGACGATCCGTCCGCGCTCCAATTATTTTATTCGTGTATCGGTCGCGATCCAGTTCACTTCCCAGGTCTTTCCGCCATCATCGGAAAACGCCTGTTCAAAATTACAAGTATCTTTTTGCGGGCAGGATATGATGAACCTGACGAAAATGGCCCGACCGCCGAGCGTGTCCGCGCCAAAAAATTCTCCCTTGCCATTCTTAAATTCTCCGATGACGGGCGGCGTTAAAGTGCCGCCGTTCTTGCCGGCAAAATTCAAGCTCCATTGACGCGCTTCCGGGTTGTAAAGACGCAGCGACAGGCCTTCGATACGCCCCGCGGGACCGGTGACATCGAGTTCGACCAGGTTGGCGTCGCCGTTCCACACTTTTCGCACAACCGAGGTGCCGGTGTACTCAACCCAGGTATCTGAACCGGTCAAAGGACGCAGGCGGCGCTTGAGCTGGGTTTTCCAGGTGCCGATCTCAAAGTCGAAATCGCGCTGGCCGTCGCGCTTAGCCGTGTCCGTTTGTGTTTTTTGCTGTGCGGGCACGGGAATCAGCAGCAGGCCGAAGATCAAAATAAAGAGCGGAAAATATGTGCGAAAAATATTCATAATGGCTTTGCCTCTAAAATCTTTTTGCCTATCAAACAAGCTTATCTTATAAATCATAAGAGCGGGCGCGGGGCGCCCCTTCCGGACTGCGAATTTATTTGGATTTATATTTTTATCTTTCAAGCCCGAACACCTCTCAGGTCAGGAAGGGTTGCTTGCACCCGCTCTTTAAAGTTATTGACCAACTATTCCCCTTCATGCGGCCCGTCGAAAACGTAACCGGGCGACGTCTCGCAAAGTATCACATCATAGCTTTCCAGCATCGGCATGGCGATATCTTCCAACTCGCTCTTCCAAGGGTCGCCGCCATAGAAAGCGTCTCTCATCCGCTCACGCTCTGCGAGCGACGGAAAGCTGCGCAGCCAGACAAACTTGTTGGGATTTTCCAGATCGATCAGCGGCCCCGCCACTTTCATCCCATAGGAACGAAGCGCGGGAATAGACCGTTTTTCGAAAAACTCGATAAACTCTTCGCGGCGGCCGGGTTTTATCCGGTAACTTCTGACTTCGACGATCATTGTTCCTCTTTCCGGTATTTCAGTAATCTTTTCCTGAAGGAATATAATCATATTTATATGACCGCAAACAAGAAGGCACTTTCAGGTAACCATACCGCCGAGTTCCGGCGTTCCAATGCGGTGACGGGCTGCCCGCTGACCGCCGCGCTGGCCGCGATCGGCGGCAAATGGAAACTGATCGTCGTATACTGCCTGGGCGAATCGCCTAAACACTTTGCCGCTCTGCGGCGGATCATGCCGAGCATTTCGCAAAAAGTTTTGACCCAGCAGCTGCGCGAACTAGCCGGTGACAATATTGTGCAGCGAGAGCCAAAAGGCGTCGTACCGGCGCCGGTCGTATATTCGCTGACGGAATACGGAAAATCGTTGCTGCCGCTGGTGGAAGATATTCGCCGCTGGGGCAGAAATCATATGGAGCAGTTTTCTGCGGAAAAAGAATAAATGCCTGACACTATAACAACAGAATTAAAATTCACCGCGACACCGGAAGATGAAGTCTCCGCGCTGCTGATGAAGCCTGAAGGCGCTACTCACCTTCTTGTGCTCGGCCACGGCGCGGGCGCCGACATGCGGCATATTACGATGCAAACGATCGCCGAACGCCTGGCCGAAGTGGGCATAGCGACGTTTCGCTACAATTTTCCTTTTATGGAAAAAAAGAAATCGGTCGGGTCGCCAAAAGCCGCGGTCGATACGGTGAGCGCGGCCACGGATAAAGCAAAAGAGATGTGTCCCGGCCTGCCGCTGCTTGCCGGCGGGCATTCCTACGGCGGGCGGATGACCTCAAAAGCGGCGGCGGAATCGCGATTTCCTGATGTCAAAGGCCTGGTGTTTTTCGCTTTCCCGCTGCACGCTCCAAACAGGCCGGACGACAAACGCTCCGAGCATCTGCCGGCGATCAAGGTCCCGATGCTTTTTCTTAGCGGCACGCGAGACGCGCTGGCAGATCTTTCGCTGCTCGAGCCGGTAGTTAAAGGCTTAGGCAAGCGCGCGACTTTGCATCTGCTCGATACCGCCGACCACAGTTACAAGATCCTGAAACGCACGCGTGAAAGTAAGGAAGATGTTTTTGTTGAGATGGCGCGGGTGGTGCGAGAGTGGATACGGGTCATTTAAATTGCCAACATAACTTAACGGGTTTATTTAGTTGATGAGTTCTGCGCCGGAGCGGGCGGGATCAATTTATCGATCTCGGCCCTGAGCACTTCGGGTTTTATCTTGCCTGACTTTTTGTAAGCGATCTTGCCGCTCGAATCGAACAAAACCGTAACGGGAAGCCCCACCACGGCATCGTCCTTACTTTCGACGGCGGTGATGGATTCCAGAAAAGCGCCTTCGTCCTTAGCGATCAGCAAAAACGCGGGCATTTTCGCTTTTACGTCCGCCAGAAAACGCGGCACCGTCGTTTTCAGGTCTACCAGATCGTCCATCGAAACTACGATAAAATCGAGGCCCCTGGCGCCGTAATCGGCGTCTATTTTTACCAGGTCGGGAAATTCTTCACGGCAGGGATCGCACCAAGTGGCCCAAAAATTTACCAGCAGCGGGCGCGACGCGGCGGTGCTTTTTTTGATCAGGCCGCTAAAGGTAGTATCATCTATCTGAGTAACCTTGGGCAGGTCGGCATTCCCCACCTGGGCCGTCGCGCTGCCTTTGGCCGCAGACTTCCCCTTGGCCTTTTGCGCGTGAATCTCAAGCGTAAAAACGCAAAAGGCGAAAACCAACACCGGCAATAATAAAACGGCCGCGTTCATTTTCGTCTTTACGAAATACCGGATCGTACTGCTCACCTGTTCTTACTGCCCGAGGCGCTTGATCGTGCAGCCGAAAGCGTTGGTTTCTTTTTCCGCGATCGCCTTGCCGGCCAGAGCGTTGTCCAGCGCATCGCGCAGGTAATTCTTGGTAATGTTGTCGCCGCGGCGGTCGTTGTCGATGCCTCCCCGATAGGCGAGTTTGCCGTCGGCGTCAAAGAAATACACTTCCGGCGTAACCGAGGCGCCCCATTTATCGGCGACCTTGTTTCCGGTGTCGATCAATACCGGGAATTTGAAATTCGCTTCGGCGTTTGATTTGACCCAGGCCAGATCTTCCGTGCTGTTGGAATTGATCCCGACAAAGTTGATGCCCTTGCCGCTGTAATCTTTGGCCACGGCCTGAATTCTCTCGACATAGCCTTTGACCACCGGGCACTGCGCCGACAGGAAAACGAATACCGTGCCTTTGGCGCCTTTCAGCTCTTTTACGGACAGGGTCTTGCTATTGATATCGGAAAGCGAAAATGCTTCGAGCGGAGCGCCGATTGCCAATTTGGCTTCTTCAGCCTTAACTCCGATAGATGCCCCAATAAATGATGGAATAATAGCCAATGCAGCTAACGCCAGCGGCAGCAGGAAAAAAGTAAAGCTTTTACGTTTCATAAGTCTTCAAACTCCTTTAACAGATGAACCTAAATTATATAAAACTTTAGATGGTTTAACCTAAGTATTAGTTGAAAATTCTCGGCAAACGTTTGCCCAGGCCCTTTGGTAAAAGTATTTCCATCGCGTCGTCGACCGTTACGATACCGACGATATCACCCTCGTCGTCCACCACCGGCAGCGCCAGAAGGTTATAATCCGCAACGGTTTGCGAGACTTCCTGGGCAGAATCTTCCGGGTGCGCCTGCTGGTAATTGTCGCGCATTACTTCGTCCAGGCGAAAGATCGGATCGGCCAAAATAAGGCTGCGCAGTGATATTACGCCGCAAAGCCGCCAGGAGTTTTCTTTTTCCACCACATAGAACGTGTAGATCATGTTAGGCGTTTCCGCCATCGAACGCAGCCGCGCGATCGCTTCGCCGACGGTGAGTTCGCGCGGAAAAACGATAAATTCCGTGGTCATCAGGCCGCCCGCCGTGTCCTGATCGTAGGGCAGGAGCTCCGCCACGTCGGCCTTTTCCTCTTCATCCATCAGGTCAAAGAGTTCCTGTGCTTTTTCCTCGGGAAGCTCGCCGAGCACGTCGGCCGCTTCATCGGGCGACATCATCTCCAGAATATCGGCCGCCCGCTCCTTCTCGATGTCTTCCAGGATGCGCGCCTGGTTTTCGGTAGACATTTCTTCCAGCATCTCGGCGGCGGTTTCATTATCGAGGCTTTCCACAATGCCGGTGCGATGGATAGGCGAAAGAGATTCCGCCAGCTGCGCGATCTCGACCGGGTGCAGGCGCGACAATTTATTTTTGGAAGATTTTAGCTGCACGGCGGTCGAAGTTTCGGTCGCCAGGTATCCCACGTCGGCCCAATCGATCACTTCGACGGCGCGGCTGGTGCCGTAAAATCCGTGGGGGAGCAGGCGGCGCAAAAATCCCTGGAAGGTGACGTCGGCGCCTGTCACGTGCCATTCGTCGCCGGCTTCGATAAGCTGCACGTCGTTTACGCGCACCACGCGCTTTCCGTCCACGTCGATCAATTGTTTATCGAGCACGTCACGCGCCAGCAGCACCTCGCCTTCGCGGCGGGTAAAAGGGCGCAGGTTGAGAGTGTCGCTCTTGAGCTTGGCGCCGGCTTCGTTAAAGTACGAGAGCTGGGCCCACGGGAGAAAAAAATTGCGGC
Organism: Pyrinomonadaceae bacterium; assembly: GCA_035995185.1. Classification (GTDB taxonomy): domain Bacteria; phylum Acidobacteriota; class Blastocatellia; order Pyrinomonadales; family Pyrinomonadaceae; genus DASYKT01. The sequence continues at coordinate 108,265 of DASYKT010000027.1, read as the reverse complement.
GGCTAAAACGCGCCACCAGGCCGATCACGGGCGGGTAATCCCTGGCGCCAAAGCGCACCACGACGTCGCGGATGCCGGCGAGCTTTTCGCCTTCGACATCCTGCACGGGACGGCCCAATACCTGCGAGAGATATAGCATAGGGTTAGGATAATCCAGGAAAATAAAAAGGCAAGTAAAAAAGACCCCGGTTTTTGGGGTTTTCCGAAGGGTTATTTCATAAATAAACCGCCGGACAGTATCGCCGCCAACATTAAACAGATAGCCCCTATGATCAAATAATCAAACCGGTCTTCGAAATGAAAAAATTTTTCGGCTTTCTTTCTCATAAATTCCTCAAAAGCCTGATTTTTCTGACACGAAAACCCAGGCGATCCAAAACCAGTTTTAATCAAGGAGATTATTTCGGATGTCTCGAATTATACAGACCGGGTTCGGTAGATTGCAAGAAAATTCTTCTAAGTTGTTTCAAAAAGTGCTTTTAAAGTTAAAAAAGGCGAGCCGGGCGGCCCGCCTTGATCTGTCGTAATTAAGATCATCTCGCACGATTCTGAAGACGCCGTTGTGGGTATGGAGTCAGAACCCGAAGCGGTAGCGAGGGGTTTGGTTTTTAGGTTGAGCCTTCGGTGTTTTTCGAAGAAACCCGGTCGCTACCGCTCCCGGTTCTGACCTCATTGCCATGAATCGTCGGAACATACCGCGATCCAGGAAACCTGCCGCGGTCAAGATCGAAAGTATAAAATTTGAGAAGGATGTTTGGGTTCGTAGGAGTTTGGGAGACCTTTTTTCATTTAGGAGTTACTTCCTGCGAAGGATTCTCAATAACAGTTTTTACCGTCTTTAAAAAACTCGTTTCATCATTGTTTTCGTAGGCCCGGTAATTTTTGAAAATATTGATATCGGTATCTTTTCCTAAGCGATCCAAGGGGGTGATTTTTCCGTCCAGCTTATAGCCGGTCAAGGTCAAAAAGTCCTTTCCGGATTCGCTCCATTTGAGAAACAAAAGATAGCGGCTCTGTTTGACGGGAAGGCCTTCACCCGAGTTGCCAAGCTGAAGCGTTTTCCCCGATGCAAATCTGACAATTCCTCCAGCCCGTTCAACGGTGGTAGTAACGTTTGGCGCTAAAGCTGCAGAGCTGAAATTCTTTAATACGTCTTCGACTTGAACAGTAAATTCGGAATATACGTAGCTCTTGTCGGTCGATAAAAAAGCTTGCGAGTCGGTGACGGTACCGATCAAGATCGCGCCGCTTTGTGAAACCGGAAATGCGGGCTTCAGAGGCGCATGGCTAAGCGGCAATTCGAGAAGATCCATTGGGGCCTGGGAAATATATCTTCCAGCGGATGACCGGTATTATATTTTTCTCCGCGGCTTATTCGGATGTTTCTATTTTCATCTTTCTGAAATTGCGGTGAGTTGATGTCTGCGATAGGTATCTCAGATTCGGATTTTTGTTGGGGAAGGTTTCTGGTCTGGCTCTGAGTATTAACCGTTATCAGAGTCGCGGCAGCGATCACGGCGATCGCCATGATCGTTAAAACCGTCGTTTTTCTTTTCACATTCTTTCTCCTTCTTTGTGGGATTAAGCAGGGGCGCTAAAAAACAAACACTTATTTATAAATATGACGATTAAATTGTCAAATCACGTTAACAAAAGTTGTGCTTATCCCACGTTTGCCCTTTCTGCTCGTGGAAGAGCGTTTTTCAGAAAGATCTATCTTTAAAGCTTTTGTTTTTCTATTTTTTCCAATTTGTGAGAGATGACTTCCAGTTCCTGTTTTTCATCGAAAGGCAAAAGCTGCCACAAGAAATATTGGTACCCACCGAGAAATCCCCGTTGCCATTTGCGGCTTTTCGTCTTATCGATCTCCGGCGGGTTGTCGTCAATTTTTCCTTCTTGTTCAAGCTTGAGTAATCTGTATATCGCTTCTTTATTCTTATCTTTCAGAAATCCTTTTATTTGGCTGATAGCATACTTTTGGCCTTCGTCAGATCCCGAAAGATATTCCGAATCCTTTTGTGAATCCGGACCCCATGAAGTGCCGTCAGAAAATAAAGTGTAATCGATCGATAAAGACAATTTTTCGTCCGGCTTTAGCTTGCTTCGATCCGTATTAACTCCGGTTTTAATAACATTTCCCGGCTCGAACGTTCCAAAAACAAACATTCCCGGGCTGGTAACCCGAGATGCGGAACTAAGTAGAAAGATACACGTTCTTATTTTTTTTTGGCTTACATTCTGGATCTCAAAACTTATTGTCTGAATTTCATGGGTATTGTTTTCGGTTAAGAGAGTGATTGTATTTGTATCTAACAGGGTAATTCGGGCCGGGCTGTCATTTTGCGAGAAAATCTCTACCGTAAGAGGCCGGTGGTTACTGCCGCTTACCGATTGGCCAAAAACCGGCAATTGGGTGAGTATAGCCAAACCGACTTGAAGCGCGGCAGTCAAAATGACCAGGTGTTTAAGGCACCTTGTTAATTTCATTTAAAAGCATCCTTTCCGCTCGTGGGAGCAGTACTACAGAAAAGATCGTCATTGGAGGCTAAGAACAGCCAGAGTGAAGCTGATGTCGGTTAAGGGTATATGAAGACAATTTGCTAGTCAAGAATTTTTTTTCGCGCATTTGTCCTGGATAGGTACTTTGATAAGTAAAGGCCTATTTCGACGAGTGCCGGCAGGATATAGACGGCGCAGGCCGCGCCGAGCAGCGCGCCGGTTAAAAACCGCGAAAGGTGGGTGTTTTCCCAAATGCCGAAAAAGGTCAGCCCCCAATCTATCGCCACGGGAAAGGTCGAAAGTATCAGCCACACTTTGGGCAGCGGGTGAATATTATTAAGAGAACGAAAAAGCGGGTAGAACAAAAACCCTAAAAGCACCCCCGCATAGACGCCTGCGCAGCGCGCGCAAACTGCGAGTTTGTCTTCGTGAATGTGAAAGCTGCGCTCGGGGATCTGGTGGCAGATAAAACTTAAGCCATAGTAGGTGTCAGTGGAGAAAGTAGTGTAGCCCGCCTGTTTTAGTAACGGTGCCGAAACTATCAGCGCCACCCACGATGCGCTCAAGAAAAATAAAACCAGCCAAACTTTCAAGCCGGTCGTATTTGCCGCAGGCTTATTAACAACCTGCGGCGCGTAATTTTCTATGGTCTCAGCCATTAGAGAGCTTAAGATTAGATTCACCACTAAGACACAAAGCACACTAAGAATTAAAAATAAACTTTGTGCTCTTTGTGGTTAGTAAAACGCGCTAAAACCTGATCACCGCATCGGGGCCGCCCTCGACGTGGACGGTATCGACAAAGCGGATGTTTTTCGATTCGGTGGTCATCACGACCGAATGAGTGCGTTTGCCGGAACCGAAGAAGCGCACGCCGCGCAGCAGCGCCCCGTCCGTCACGCCCGTCGCGGCAAAGATCACTTTTTTACCCGGCGCAAGATCATTGGTGTCGTAAACTTTATTCGGGTCGCTGATACCCATCGATTCCAAACGGCGTTTAACCTCGTCTGCGGGCGGCACCTTTGATTTGTCCACGCCTAATTTTTCCGGGTCGAAGACCAGTTTTGCCAAAATCTCGCCGTTCAAACATTTCATTGCGGCGGCTGTGATAACTCCCTCGGGTGCGCCGCCGATCCCCATCAATGCGTGGATATTCGTGCCCGCCACGGCCGCCGAAATTCCGGCGGAAAGATCGCCGTCCGAGATGAGGCGGATGCGCGCGCCGGCTGCCCTGATCTCTTCGACGAGCTTGCGGTGCCGGGACCTATCGAGGGCGATGATGGTCAGATCTTCGATATCGCGGCTCAAGCTGCGCGCGATCACTTTCAAATTGTCTTTGACCGGGGCGTCGATATCGATAGCGCCGCGACACGATGGCCCGACCACGATCTTGTCCATATAAATATCGGGCGCATTCAACAAACCGCCGCGTTCGGCGGCGGCCAGCACCGCGATGGCATTGTTCGCGCCAAGCGCGCAAAGATTGGTGCCCTCCAGCGGATCGACCGCGATATCGACTTCGGGAAAGTTTGCGCGTTCTTCTTCGGCAAATCTGCCGCCGCCCACTTCTTCATTGATATAGAGCATCGGCGCTTCGTCGCGTTCGCCTTCGCCGATGACGATCCGGCCGCGCATGGGCACGGTATCCATTGCCTCACGCATGGCTTCGACTGCCACGTGATCGGAATATTTGCGGTCGCCCTGGCCCATGGTGCGGGCCGATTCGATCGCGGCGGCCTCAGTTACCCGCAAAAAGTCTAAAGAAAGTTCCCTCTCGGCTTTCAGAGTTGTCATTGCTTCGGTGTCCTTTGATATTTATGACTAAATTTGCTTATATTGTTTGCTTGCATTCTATCACTTGTCTATTGGGATATGACAAGTATATGCTTTCTGGTGTTTAATTATTATCTTTACTCGCAAGTTTTTTAAGGAGAACTTTTTAGAATGACCTACGTGGTAACCCCACCCTGTATCGAATGTAAATATACCGACTGTGCGGCGGTCTGCCCGGTCGAAGCGTTTCACGAGCTTTCCGACAAATTGCTGATCAATCCCGATACCTGCATAGATTGCGATGCCTGTTTGCCGGAATGCCCTGTGGAAGCCATTTACGCCGACATGACGCTGCCCGAAGAATATTCCGAATGGCTGGCAATAAATGCCGAGGCGGAAAATCATCCCATCATCAGCACCAAGATCCCGGCGCTAAACGGGCCGGGCTGTACCGGGCCAAAGCTGCCGTAACAGGTATTAGCTTGCAAAGCCGTAAGCCCATCGGGCGCTTGCGGCTTTTTTGCGCCTAAAAATAGGAAAATAAACGCTTTTAGTGCTTTATTATTAGTGGGATCGCCAAATTCCGTAAGATTTTGAAATAAAACATAATCACTTCCCGGACACTTTCAAGTAAGGTCCAATTCCCGTAAATTGATAATCTTGAAGGCAAGCTCTTTGTTTTCTATAAATTGCCACTAGCTAAAGCTAGTGGTGAAAGTAAGAAAACCGATTGGCTTCAGCCGAATTTTGTTAGGCTAAAGCCTTGTGCTTATCCCCCTCTAAACCACTAGCTAAAGCTAGTGGCAATTTATTGATTTTCACTAAGGAACTCGGAATTCTATTGCTATTGCGATTCTACAAGCATAGCGTTCCGGCGGAACTTAATATCCAAATGACGAGAGTTTTTATCGACAGGAAAAAGATCCTTATCCTTTTCGGCACCAGGCCGGAAGTGATCAAATTTGCCCCGATCGTTAAAGAACTAAAAGCGCAATCTCAATATTTCCAGACAGTTACGGTATCGACCGGGCAGCACACGGACCTGCTGAAGCCTTTCCTGAAAATATTCGATATCCGGCCCGATTTTGACCTCAATGTGATGTCCGCCAACCAGACGCCCTCGGATGTATGCGCGAAAGTGATGAGCGCGATGGATAAAATTCTCGCCGAGGAAAAGCCCGATGTCGTTTTAGTTCAAGGAGATACGTCATCAGCGCTGGCGGGCGCGATGGCGGCTTTTCACCGCAAAATTCCGGTCGGGCACGTCGAAGCCGGGCTTCGCTCAGGAAATCCTTTGAGCCCTTTTCCCGAAGAAATGAACCGCCGGCTGATCTCGCAAGTCGCGAAATTTCATTTTGCCGCCACCGATCACAACTGCGAAACCCTTATTTCCGAAGGCTTTGACCCGGAAAATATATTCGTGACCGGAAATCCGGTGGTTGATTCGCTGCGGTCGATACTGAGAGATTTTGAACCTGGCGAAGCAATTAAAAGCTTACTAGCGGAAACCGACGGTTTGAAAAGGGTTCTGCTGACCACTCATCGCCGGGAAAGTTTTGGGGAAGTAATGGCGGGAAACCTTACCGCCCTGCGCCATTTTGTGGAAAAGCACGAGGATATCTGCCTCTTTTTTCCGGTGCATCCGAACCCGGCCGTCCGTGAGGCAGCGCGGGCCGTTTTGTCTGAGCACCCGCGTATTTATCTGATAGACCCGCTGGATTACGCCGATTTTATCCACGTGCTGGCAAATGCCTGGCTGATCGTTTCCGATTCCGGCGGCGTGCAGGAAGAAGCCCCGAGCCTGGGCAAACCTCTGCTGGTCTTACGCGAAAATACCGAAAGGCCGGAAGCGCTCTGGAGCGGAGTGGCCAGGCTGGTCGGAAACGACCCGGCTGAATTTGCCCGCATGCTCGAAGAAAATTACGACGATACCGGGGACGATTCGTGGATCGCCTCGGTAAAAAAAGTCGCTAACCCGTTTGGTGACGGCACTGCCGCGGAAAAGATCGCGGGAATTTTGAAAAACACCCTCTTTTACGAGTCTTTTTCCAATGGCGCCGAGACTCTGGAGTTTGAGACGGCGGCCGCTCTCTAACCCTACTTAATGTCACTTATCAACGAAAAGAAACAGCATCTGTTGACCGTCCTGGTCGAGGACTATTTCCACGTCGGCGCGTTTGAGAAACTCATCCACCAGCGCCAGTGGCAGCATTTCGATCCTCGCTATGAACGCAACACGATGAAGACGCTCGACCTGCTCGATGAGTTTAAGGTCAAAGCCAGTTTTTTCGTTTTAGGATGGATCGCCGAACAAAACCCGAAACTTATCCGCGAGATCGCCGCGCGCGGCCATGAGGTCGCCAGCCGCGGCTACTATCACCGCAGCCTGCATTATTTGACCAACGAAGAATTTCGCGAAGACCTGCGCCGTGCCAACGGCGTGCTCGAAGACGCTTGCGGACAGAAAGTGATCGGTTACCGCTCGGCGGAAAAATTGTCTTACAAGAACGATGCCTGGGTGCTGGACGTTTTGGCCGAAGAAGGCCTGCTCTATGACACCAGCTTTTTGCCAAAGGCCGGCGACTCAAATGCCAAGCGCTTTGCGCACCAGCACCATTCCAACGGCCGTGTGCTTTGGGAATTTCCCTACTCGACCCAGAATCTGGGCGGTTATCTGCTGCCCATCTCAGGCGGAAATTATTTCCGGCAAATTCCCTACACGATGCTGAAATACGCGGTGCGCGATTGGCACGAAAAGCGCAATGCGCCTTTTATGCTGTATTTCCACGTCTGGGAACTCGACCCGGAACAGCCGCGCATCAACGCCGCTTCGTCATACAACCGCATCCGCCATTATCGCAAGCTCGACAAAATGGAGTGGGTCATCAAGGAATATTTCCGCCGCTACGACTTTGTTTGCGGCGCGCAGTACTTGGGCGTAAAAGAGCAGGCAAAGGCTTTGGAAGCAAAGCCCGGCCCGGCGATCGAAAAGATCGTTGTTTCCGGCAAGACAAGCAAGGCCCGGATTCCGGTAACGGTGGTCATTCCCTGCTACAACGAAGAACCGACACTCCCGTATCTGGCAAACACTCTGCGCAGCGTCGAGCAGGAATTGAGCGAAAAATATGCGGCCAATTTTATCTTTGTCGACGACAAAAGCTCGGACAACACGGCCGCCAAGATCGAAGAGCTCTTTGCCGACCGGCCAAACGTCCGGCTGATCCGCCATGAAGAAAACAAAGGCGTGGCGGCGGGAATTCTGACCGGGCTGCGCGCGGCGGAAACTGAGATCGTGTGCTCGATGGATTGCGACTGCACCTACGATCCGCACGAGCTGGTAAAAATGATCCCGCTGCTTTCCGATGGCCCCGATAAAATCGATATGGTGACGGCCTCGCCCTATCATCCGAAAGGCGGCGTGCGCAACGTGCCCGAATGGCGGCTGTTCTTATCAAAGGGCGCCTCGTTTCTTTACCGTCGGGTGCTGCGTTCAAAACTGAGCACCTATACCAGCTGTTTCCGTATTTATCGCCGCAGCGCGCTGGCCAGTCTGGAGATCAAGGAAAACGGTTTTCTGGGCGTGGCGGAAATGCTCGGTAAACTGGACTTAAGCGGCGGAAAGATCGCCGAATACCCGGCCGTGCTGGAAGTGCGCTTGTTCGGTTTTTCCAAGATGAAAACCGCCCGCACCATTCTCGGCCATCTCAAACTTCTTTCTTATCTTTTGCGGCTGCGCTGGGCTACGGCGCCCGTAGAAGACACCTCATTGGTTAAACTGGAAAAAGAACCTTCCAATCCGAATTAGATTTCGGAATTCGCAAGCAATTAAACCTATAATTCACAGGGATTAACATTTTTTAACGGAGTATTTATGACGACAGCTTTAATGCAAGAAGAAAAACTTATGACCTTACCATCCGACCAGGACTCGAGCGGGCGCACTTTCGGCGAAGCCGAATTGATGTATGTCGCTGAAGTGCTGGAGAGCGGAACTTTAACTACGACCAAGGGGAAATTCGGCCGTGCGCTGGAGCAGAAATTCGCGGAAGCCTTTGGCGTGAAATATGCCTACGCCTGCACCAGCGGTTCGGCGGCCATCCACATTGCGGTGGCAACGATCAACCCCAACCCGGGCGACGAAATTATCACCACCTCGATCACCGACATGGGCGCGCTGGCGCCGTTGATGTACCGCGGTGTGGTTCCCGTTTTTGCCGAGGTCGATACCAAGACTCTGAACGTGACCGCCAAAACCATCGAAGCCAGGATCAGCGAACGCACCAAGGCGATCATCGTCACGCACCTTTTCGGTAACCCGTGCGAGATGGATGACATCATGGCGCTGGCCAAAAAACACAACCTGCCCGTGATCGAAGATTCGGCCCAGACCTTTCTCGCCAACTATGGCGACAAGATGGCCGGCACGATCGGCGACATCGGCTGCTTCAGCCTGCAGCAGGGCAAGCACATGACCACCGGCGAAGGCGGCATGGTCGTGACCAACGACGAAAAACTCGCCCGCCACATGTTCCTCTATATCAACAAGGCCTGGGGCTACGGCGATAAAAATCCCGACCACTATTTCATGGCGCTCAATTACCGCATCAGCGAATTGCAGGCCGCCGTGGCATTGGGACAGTTGGAAAAACTGCAGGATTGCGTGGACAACCGCGCCAGGACCGCCGCCAGGCTGACCGAAATGCTAAAAGGCATCGACGGCATCGAAACGCCGGTGATCGCCGATAAAGCTAAACACGTCTATTGGAAGTACTGCCTGACGGTCGACGACGCGAAGATCGAAGGCGGTTCCCCGGGCATGGCCGCGCTGCTCAAAGAGAAAAATATTTTCTCGGCCCCGCGCTACATCGTGAAGCCTGCTTTTATGTGCCAGGTCTTCCAGGAGAAAAACACGCTCGGCGACAGCCAGTTCCCGTTCAATCTCGCCCGTCCGGAAGCCATCGATTACCAGATGGAAAACTATCCCGACACTGCCAAGGCCCTGCACGACGTGCTGGTGCTGCCGTGGAACGAAAAATATACCGACGAGCACGTGGAATACATAGCGGATAACGTCCGCGCTGTGGTCGAGGCGTTGAGGAAATAAAACAGTTGGCAGAGGCAGTAGCAGTTGGCACCGATCTTACTGCCTACTGTTACTGCCACCTGCATACTGAATGAATTCTTATGAAAAAACTGAAATTTGGATTAGTCGGAGCGGGCGGTATCGCCCAGGCCTATGCCCAGGCATTTAATGAAAGCACCTGCTGCGAGTTGGTTGCTGTCGCCGACGTGCGCGAAGAGTCAGCTAAAGCGCTGGCGGAGATCGTGGGCGGCAAAGCTTATAGCTCGTACCAGTCGTTTATCGAAAACAACGTGGAGATGGATGCCGTGATAGTCGCTACTCCGCCGACCACGCACGCCGAGATCGCCTGTTATTTTATGGAGCGCAAGATTCCCGTGCTCTGCGAAAAACCCCTCTGCACCACCGTCGCCGAAGCCGAAAAAATGATCCGCACCGCGGAGGAAAATTCGGTGCTGTTTACCATGGCTTCGAAGTTTCGCTATTGCAACGACGTGATCAAAGCCAAGGGAATTGTCGCTTCAGGAACTCTGGGCGAAGTCGTGCAATTTGAAAATGCATTTACCGCCAAGGTCGATATGTCGAAACGCTGGAATTCCGATGCAAAGGTTTCCGGCGGCGGCGTGCTGATCGATAACGGCACACACTCCGTCGATATTATCCGCTATATGCTCGGGCCGGTGGAATCCGTGCTGGTGGTAGATTCGGGCAGCACGCAGGGTTTGTCGGTGGATGAAAACGTCAAGATGTTTGCCAAGACGAAAGACGTCATCGTCGCCAGCGTCGATCTGACCTGGGGCATCAATAAAGAGCTGCCCTATTTCATCAGCATCTACGGCACGAACGGCACGCTGCATATCGGCTGGCGCGAATCGAAATACAAACTCAATTCGAGCCCTGACTGGACCGTCTTTGGCAAAGGTTATGACAAAACGGCCTCGTTCAAAGGCAAGATCGAAAACTTCGCCGGCGCTCTGCGCGGCAGCGAAGATCTGCTGATCAATCCGGCGGACGCGATGGCTTCGGTACAGGTAATAGAAGCAGCTTATAAATCGCTCAACCAGAATTTGTGGCAGACGGTGGTTGAGAAAGCCGCAACAGCTGCTAAATAAAATTAACCACAAAGACACAATGAGCACAAAGAAGAAATTTACAGGGATGAAGGGGATGGAAGGGATATAAATATTTTCTTATCATCCTTTTATCCCTGTTTAATTTCTTCGTGTCCTTTGTGTCTTTGTGGTGAATAATTAAATATGGCGAGAATTCACCCGACAGCAATTATCGAAGAAGGCGTCACCCTGGGCGAAGGCTCGAGCGTGTGGGACAACGTCCACATACGCCATGGCGCGGTGATCGGTGAAGAATGCATCGTCGGTGAAAAATCTTATATCGCTTATGACGTGAAGATCGGCAGCCGGGTAAAGATCAACGCGATGGTTTATATCTGTGCGGCGGTGACGATCGAAGACGGCGTGATGATCTCGGCCTCGACGACCTTTACCAACGACCGCTTTCCCCGCGCGACCACGCCTGATTTAAAACAGCTTCGCGATTCTGCGCCGGACGAACATACCCTGCCGACGCTGGTACGCGAAGGCGCGACCATCGGCGCGGGCTGCACTATCGGCAACGACCTGGAGATAGGCCGCTGGGCAATGATCGGGATGGGTTCGCTGGTAACGAAATCGGTACCGGATTTTCATTTGGCGATCGGTTCGCCGGCGCGTTCGATCGGTGCGGTCTGCAAATGCGGACAGCTTTTTCACAAGTTCGGTGAAGAAATTGGCAAACAAACGGTGAAATGCACCGCGTGCGACCTCAGCTATGAGATCGAAAACAAGAAAGTGAAAGAAGCTATTAGCTAACAGCTAATAGCTGACAGCTTTTTAATATTTGATGCCTCAAAAAAATGCCCCAAAAATAGCACTCGTCGGTTCGGGATTTCTCGGCTTGACGCTGGCGCTGCGGCTGGCCAACGCGGGCGCGAAGGTGACCGTGTTTGAATCCGCCAGTGAGATCGGCGGGCTGGCTTCGGCGTGGCAGATCGGTAGTGTCGTTTGGGATAAGCATTACCATGTCACGCTTCTCTCCGACACGCACACGCGCAAAATTGTAGAGGAAATAGGGCTCGGCGATGAATTTGAATGGGTCGAGACAAAGACGGGTTTTTATACCAACGGCCGCCTGGTTTCGATGTCCAATACGATGGAGTTTTTGAAATTTCCGCCGCTCGGCATAATTTCAAAACTACGCCTGGGCGGCACGATCTTTCTCGCCTCAAAGATCAATGACTGGAAAAAGCTGGAAAAAATTCCGGTGGAAAAATGGCTGACGCGCCTTTCCGGAAAAAAGACCTTTAATAAAATGTGGCTGCCGCTGCTCAAAGCAAAATTGGGCGAGGCTTATCGTGAAACTTCCGCCGCATTTATCTGGGCCACGATCCAACGAATGTATTCGGCGCGCAAGTCGGGGCTGAAAAAAGAAATGTTCGGCTATGTGCGGGGCGGTTATGCGCAGGTTCTGAAACGTTTCGGGCAGACGCTGCACAAAAAGGGCGTGAAAATCCGCCTGGGAACGAAGGTGGTAGAGATCGCCAATGACAGCGGCAAGCCTTCGGTAACGTTCGCGGATGGGACGACCGAGCGGACAGAAGAATTCGATAAGGTGATCTTCACCGGGCCTTCCAATATCGCGGCAAAGATCATCCCACAGCTGGCCGAAGAAGAAAAAGAAAAATTGTGCGGCATTAAGTATCAGGGAATCGTTTGCGCTTCGGTGCTGATGAAAAAATCTTTGTCGAATTTTTATGTCACGAATGTGACCGATGAAACTCCTTTTACGGGCATCATCGAAATGTCGGCGCTGGTGGATAAAAAAGAATTTGGCGGAAACGCCCTGGTCTATCTGCCGAAATATGTCGCGCCAGATGACAAGCTTTTTGAAAAAACCGACGAAGAGATACGAAGGATATTTTTATCCGCCCTGGAGAAAATGTATCTCGATTTACATCGCAGCGATGTGGTGGAATTTAAAGTCTCAAGAGTGCGGCAGGTTTTTCCGATCCCGGTTGTCGACTATTCACAAAAGCTGCCAAAGATAGAAACCTCGGTAAGCGGCGTGTATGTCATAAATTCCGCGCACATCGTCAATGGCACGCTCAATGTGAATGAAACCGTTCAGTTGGCGGAAAATTTTTATAAAGAATATTTGGAACAGGATGTAAAAAAAGGATGGGACGTGGATCTGAGATTCCCGGTTCGCCTGGTTCATCCTGTTTGACCCAAGCAGCAATGAGAAAACCGATCGCAAGCTTGTCCCTGGACCTGGATAACAAATGGTCCTATATGAAAACCCACGGCGACGCCGGGTGGGAAAGCTTTCCTTCGTATCTGGATACGGTCGTGCCGCGCGTCACTGAATTCTTAAAAGAGCGCGATCTGAATATTACCTTTTTTATCGTCGGGCAGGACGCCGCTCTGGATAAGAATGCCGACGCCATCGGGCAGCTTTCCGCCGCCGGGCACGAGATCGGAAATCACAGTTTTAATCACGAGCCCTGGCTGCATCTTTACAGCGAAGAAGAGATCGTCAGCGAATTCGCGCGCACCGAAGACGCGCTGGAAAAAGTGACGGGGCAGCGGCCGCGCGGCTTTCGCGGGCCCGGTTACAGCCTCTCGCCGACGGTGCTAAAAGTATTGGCCGAACGTGATTATTTTTACGATTGCTCGACCCTGCCGACCTATATCGGGCCGCTGGCACGCGCTTATTACTTCTTTGCGTCCAAAAACTTAAGCGCCGAGGAAAAAGAAAAACGAAAACAGCTTTTCGGCAAATTCTCGGACGGTTTTCAGCCGCTCAAACCTTACTTTCGCCGGATCGGAGAAAAGTCGCTGGTGGAAATTCCGGTGACCACGATGCCGCTCATCAAGACGCCGATCCACGCCAGCTATGTGATCTATCTTTCGACATTTTCCAAAGTGCTGGCCAAAACTTATTGGGCGACAGCGCTGGAAATGTGCCGCGCGACCGGCACGCAGCTTTCATTGCTGCTGCACCCGCTCGATTTTTTAAGCGGCGATGATGCGCCCGAGTTGAAATTTTTTCCCGGGATGGATCTGCCGCTTGAGAAAAAGCTGGAATTTGTCAGCGAAATACTTGACGCGCTCGACAATAAATTTGAGATCGTAAATATGCGTGAGCACGCGGAAGAGTTTGCGCGTTCGGGCAAGCGAACAATGGGGGTAGAAGTTGGAATCGCTTAAGCTCGAACAGCCTCTATCCATTTCCGTCGGACGGAATTTGCGCGCACTGCTCATTGAAATGCGCCCGCGCGAGTGGAGCAAGAATCTGCTGGTTTTTAGCGGCGTGATATTTTCCAAATCGCTGACCGACACGCACAGCCTCTGGATCAGCCTGCTCGGTTTTCTTCTTTTTTGCTGTGCCAGCAGCGGCATTTATCTTTTTAACGATCTGTGCGATCTGGCGCGCGACCGGGAACATCCCGTCAAATGCAAACGGCCGCTGGCATCGGGCGCGCTAAATCTGAACCTGGCGCGTTTTGCGCTCGTTATTTTACTGACAACTGCGATGCTGGGATCGCTGGCGCTGAATTATTCTTTCGCGCTTGTTATCGCGATCTATCTCTCCACTTGTCTTTCGTATTCGCTAAAGCTCAAAGACATTGTAATTCTTGACGTGATCCTGATCGCCAGCGGATTTGTTTTGCGGGCGGTTTCGGGCGCGGTATTGATCGGCGTCGATGTGTCGGAATGGCTGGTCCTTTGCACCTCGATGGTGGCGCTGCTGGTCGGCTTCGGCAAGCGCCGGCACGAACTTGCCCTGCTCGAAGGCGGCGCGGAAAATCATCGCCGCGCTCTGGGAGACTACTCGATACATTTTGTCGATTCGCTGATGAATATCTGCGCCGGGGCAGCCGTTATCACCTACGCGCTTTATACCCGCGCTGATGAAACTGTCCTGCGCGTCGGTTCGCACGGGATGCTGCTGACCATACCTTTTGTGGTCTATGGAGTTTTCCGCTACCTGTTTTTGATCCACCGCCGCAACGAAGGCGGCGACCCGGTCCAGATACTTTTTCGCGACCGGCCCACGCTTTTAAATCTGCTGTTGTGGATTCTAACCGCCGGATTTGTCATCTACCTTCCGAAGCTGTGGCATCTCGTTTAAGCCCTTATGAGCCGTCGTATGAGTAAGGCCAGGATCGTTCTTATTTTGATCTTTATCGCCGGGTCGCTGGTGCGGTTCGCCGATGTTTTTCGCCCGATCGATAAACCTTCGTGGCGCGAATGCGACCTCGGCAGCATCTCTCGAAACTTTGTAACTGAAGGGTTTAACCCTCTCTACCCGCAGATAGATTGGCGCGGAACGTCGCCCGGCTACGCCGAGATGGAATTTACGCTTTACCCGGTACTGATCGCGGGCAGCTACGAAATTTTCGGCATGCATGACTTTATCGGGCGTATCTGGGCGTTCATTTTTTCTCTCCTGACACTGTTCTTTTTCTTTCAACTCGCCAGCTATTATTTGGGAGATCGCTTTGCCGTTTTCGCCGCGCTCTTTTTTGCGTTTAACCCGCTGGTAATAGAAATTTCCACCGCGATCCAGCCTGAAGAGCTGATGATCTTTAGCTATGTGGCGGCGGTTTATTTCTTTCTTCGCTGGCAGGACAGCGAAAAAAGCAAATATTTCTGGCCGGCGGTTATCTTTACAGCGCTCACGCTTTTGGCCAAAGCGCCCGCCGCGCACATCGGGATATTTTTTGCGGTCCTGCTGCTGCAAAAATACGGCGCCGGCGCCCTAAGGCAGACAAAGGTCTGGCTTTTTGGCGCGCTTACTTTGCTGCCCGCGGCGCTGTGGTACATCCACGCTAAAAGCCTCTGGAAAATTTACGGAAACTCGCTCGGCGTTTCCAATGAATATCACTGGATCGGCTGGGACTTTTTTACCAACCCGTATTTTATCGAAGGAATACTACGGACCGAATTTTTTAAGGTCTGGATGATCTCAGGCCTGATCGTCGGCCTTTTTGCCATCTGGCGCGGGGCGGGTGAAAAAGTTACGCGGCATATGTTTTTGTGGTTGGCGGCGATCTTTGTAATTTACCTGGCGGCCGCGCGCACGACCGCCGACGATTGGGCGAGTTATTACCATATCTTTAGCGTGGCCCCGGCGGCGCTGCTTTTTGGATTCGGCCTGCAGAAACTTTGGGATTACGCAAAAGAATCGCGTACCCGGATCGTTTTAAAAGGCGCGGTCATTGCGGTGGTGGCGGGCTCCGCGATCTTTGCGCTGTTTTATGAAGCGGTCCGGATCAGGGCGGAAATGCTGGAAAGACATCTTACCGATAAAAGTTTTATCTCCGCGCAGCAAATAAAACCCGTGCTTAAAAAGGATGGGCTGATCGTGGCCTCCGGCGGTAATTGTTTTGATAAAGACGGTTACGCCTTGGCCTATAACGCGTCTTACATGTTTTACTGGCTCGACCGCAAAGGGTTCAGTATTTGTGTCGAAGACCAGACGCTCGAAAAAGTGCGGGAATTTTCAGCCTATGGGGCCGCTTATTTTATCGCGCAGAGATCTCATTTGAACGACGCGCCGGGATTTGAAGCGGCGTTAAGAGAAAATTTCGCGCTTGTTTCCGAGCGTGAAGATTTTCTGGTTTTCGATATTAGTAATAAATAAAACGTGCTTTATGAAATGTCCGCTCTGTAGGTGTATATCCGAAACGGCCTTTACGATCAAAGGCTATTCGCTGCTCGATTGCCGCAAGTGCACGCACCGTTTTGCCGAAGTCGCGGTTGGGAATAACCACGCACAGGCCGTTTATGACGATTCGTATTTTACCGGCGGCGGCGCGGGCTACCAGGATTATTTGCAGGGAGACAAGATGCTGCGGCAGCGCGGCCGAATGTATGCGCAAAAACTGGAAAACTATCTCAAGCCGGGGCGGATGCTCGACGTCGGCGCGGCGGCCGGATTTATTTTAAAAGGTTTTACGGATGAAGGCTGGCGCGGCACGGGGATCGAGCCAAATGAACGAATGGTTTCTTACGGCCGCCGGAACCTGGGATTGGACCTGCGCTGCGGCACGCTGGAAAATTTTGAGGCGCAGGGAAAATTCGACCTGGTATCGATGATCCAGGTGGCGGGGCATTTTTACCAGCCGCGAAAGGCATTTGAAAATGCCGCGCGCATCCTCGACAGTAAAGGCCACTTGCTGATCGAAACCTGGAACCGCGGTTCGTTTTCGGCGCGCGTTTTGGGCCGGCATTGGCACGAGTATTCGCCGCCGAGCGTGCTGCACTGGTTTTCGCTCAAGGGGCTGAGCGATTTTCTTTCAGGCTTAGGTTTTGAAAAGGTCACGCACGGGCGCCCGCCGAAAAAGATCAGCGGCGGCCACGCCAAATCGTTGCTTAGATATCGTTTAGGTGATAGCTTTGCATTGAAATTGATTCCCGAAGAAATGTATTTTCCGTATCCTTCGGAAGACTTGTTTTGGGCGCTATACAGGAAAAAATAAATTCCGGCGACGGTGAAATGCCGCGGCAAACGACAGGCGGGGCGTTCTTTTTTTCGTCCCCGAAATTTGTTCTGCTCTTAATGGCCGTTCACCTCGCGGTCGCCCTGCCGCTCGCTTACGCTTTAAACATCTGGGTCGACGAAGCCTCGACTCTCTACACCACTCAAAACATTTCTCACGCCTTAAACCACGCCATGGCGGACGAGCTGCAGGCGCCGCTGTATTTCTGGGTGCTAAGCGTCTGGCGGCAGATCGACGGCTCGATATTTTTTGCGCGGCTGTTTTCGACACTTTGCAGCCTGGCCTCCATCAAAGTTGCTTTTGATGTGGCCCGGCGTTTTTTGCCCGAATACGCGCGGAAATTTGCGCCTGTTATTGTTGCCATTTTCGCCCTGCACCCGCTGCTGTTTTGGGCGAGCACCGAGGTCCGCGGCTATGCGCTGGTGGTCCTGCTTTCAGGGCTGCTGCTGCGTTTTTTTTACGACGCTTACCTGGCGGAAAAACCGGCCTTAAAAGATCGTGCGATTTACATCGCGATCGCGGTGGTCGCGCTATACACCAACTATTTTCTGGGATTTATCCTGGTGGGAAATTTTTGCGCGCTGCTCGCGCTGCGAAAATTCCGCCTGGCGACACATTACCTGGGGCACATGGCAATCGTCGGCGCTTTATTTTCGCCGCTGGGTTATGCGCTTTCCGGGCAGCTTGAAACCCGCTCTCAGATGGGCGACCGCTCTTTTTTCGAAAGCGTGCGCACCCTCTGGCAGCACCTGCAAACTTTTCTGCTGCCCGTAAATATTTTTAGCGAGGAAGCAAATATCCCGGCGTTTTTGCGCCTCTGGATATTCCGCCTGAGCGCGGCCGGAATAACGATCTATCTTTGGGCCAAAAGATTCAAAGGACTCTCAGACAACACCATCGCACTGGGAATAATCAGTCTGATACCGGCGTTATTTTTACTGGCGGTGGTCTGGCTGCTGGGTTCGGGTTATGCAAATATCCGGCACGCTTCGCTGCTGCTGCTGCCGGTAATAATGTTTTTTAGCGCGCTGCTTTACGAAGCCTTTTCTAAAAAAGGCCTGTTAGCGTGGGCGCTGCTGCTGGCATTTTTCATTCCATTTGCGGGGTGGCAGGAATTTACCGGGCTGGTAAAACGCGGTGATTGGGAAAAAGCGGCGGCCTACATCCAGGCCAATGAAAAGCCGGGGCAAACGATATTGCTCTTTAAGCCCTATGACTCGCTGGCCTTCAAAATTTATTACAAAGGCCCGAACACGGTATTGCCCGGCGAAGGATTTTTCACCTGGTCGCAGCAAAATCATTTTAATTTTACTGAAGCTGCCGCGGCTTTGGATGACCAGACCGATTCCCTTATTTCGCAAATTCCGCCCGGCACAGGCGAGGTTTGGCTGCTGACCGGCGAGATCTGTGACAACCCGAAGACGCTCAGCTTCTGCTGCGCTTTGGAAGAATACTTCGATTCAAATTACACTATGGTTGATAGCAAAGAGTTCTATCTGGAAAAAATTCGTTTGTATAGAAAAAAATAAATGCCCCGAAAATCATGGCTGTCAGGAAAATAACCGAATATCCCAACGACGTGCTCGGAAAAACGGGCGAGCCGGTGACGAAATTTGACGCGGAGCTCGAAGCGCTCGCGGCCGATATGTTTGAGACGATGTACGATGCCGAGGGCGTCGGCCTGGCGGCGCAGCAGATCGGATTATCTTTAAGGCTTTTTGTGATGGATTGCGAGGGCGTCAAGCTTACCGCCGCCAACCCGGAGATCGCCGCCGCCGAAGGCGAGCAATCAGGCCAGGAAGGATGCCTTTCCATCGGCAAAGTACCCGCCGTGCTTACCCGCGCGGAAAAAGTTACGCTCCGCGCCCAGGATTTAAAAGGCGAATGGTTTGAACGCGAGGCCGAAGGCTATGCCGCCCGCTGTTTCCTGCACGAGACCGATCATTGCAACGGGAAACTCTTTGTCGATTACCTGCCGAAAATGCGGCGCAAGATGGTGATCAAAAGATTTAAGAAAGAAAAGAAGTGGGGTTAATTATTTAGCCTGTTCAGGCTCTGCAGGTCGCTGATGCCGTCTTCCGCAAACCGCTGCAGAAATTCTACAAATATCTTGGCGGTCGCCAGGGCGTCATCACCGGCGCGGTGCCGGTTTTCGATGGTGATGGAATAATAATCCGCCACCGTATGAAGGCGGTGATTATCGATATCCGGCAATAATCTGCGTGAAAGCTGGACGGTGCAAAGGTGCGGATTGCCCAGCCGGTAACCGTCAAAAACTTTGCCGATCTCGTGATTGATAAAGCGTATATCGAATTGCGCATTGTGCGCCACCAGCACCGAATCACCGACAAACTCCAAAAACTCATCGGCAATCTCATGAAACTCAGGCGCGCTCCGCACCATTTCGTCCGAGATCCCGGTCAGCTCAGAGATAAAAACGGGGATCGGCATCAGCGGATTGATCAGGGTTTGATATTCAGCCACAATTTTGCCGCCGGAAACGCGAAAAGCGCCGATCTCGGTTATGCGGCAGGGCGGAACTTTCGCCCCGGTGGTTTCCACATCAAAAACCACAAAATCGGTTTCGCTCAGCACCCGCGAATCGAAATCGCACGGCACCAGCTCGACGGTCAGTTCGTCGCTGAACTTCAAACGCGGATCGATCTGGATAAGGTCCGAAACCAGGAGCTTGGCAAAATTCGGCTCGGGACGCGATATTTTCATAATGGAATCGACGATATCGACCACGGTGACGGGGCCCGTCGAAGATTCCAATAGGGCAATTGTGTCGCTGATCAAGACCGAATTTGAAATGAGATTAGGATATGAAGACATCGCTTAACTCAGGATTTTAGCACGTTATTTTCACGCCGCATAGAGCTTTAGGGACATTTGGCGGTGTCCTAATTTGAAAACGGTATGTCCGCGTAACGGACTGTAGAGAATAGCCCAGGGCTTTAGCCCTGGGTAACGAACGATCGATTTGATTATTAGCCCTGAAGGAGCGACAGAATCGTCAGTTCTGTCGCCCCTTCAGGGCTGGGAATGTTTTGGGAATTCCCGTACCCAGGGTGGCGCTCGCTCTGCTCACTTACCCTGGGCTATTTTCTTTGTCCCCGTTGGGGACTTTAAAGGATAGATTTTCATGCCAATCCACTACTCATTTTACCGCCGGGCAAAAAACCACGTTAAAGCATAGACTCAAAAGTGCTTTTCGGAGAAAATACTTTTTAAGATGACCGAAGCCGAAATTCTCGAACATTTCCGAAGCACCAATGCCCTGCTCGAAGGGCATTTTATTTTGTCCAGCGGTTTGCACAGCTCGACATACCTGCAATGCGCGCTGGCGCTGCAAAACCCTTCGGACGCGCTGCGGTTCGGGCTGGCGATCGCGGATAAATGCGCCGGGGCCAAATTTGACGGTGTGGTTTCCCCGGCGATAGGCGGCCTGGTGATCGGTTTTGCGACGGCGCAGGCGCTGGGCGTAAGGTTTATCTGGACAGAGCGCGAGAGCGGCGTGATGACGCTGCGGCGCGGGTTTACAGTCGCCGAAGGCGAGCGCTTTTTGGTAGTGGAAGACGTAATCACCACCGGCGGATCGACCCGCGAATGCATTGCGGCGATTGAAAACTTGGGGGCGAAAGTTGCGGCGGGCGCTTCGATCATTGACCGCTCGGGCGGGTCGGCCGATATCGGCGTTCCCCGTGCAGCTCTGGCGACGCTGGAAGTGGAAAGCTTTAAGCCGGAAAACTGCCCGCTGTGCGCGCGCGGCGACGTTGCTGTGAAACCGGGCAGCAGGAAATGAGATTTGAACTCTTGTTTCGTGTGTTTGATGTGTTTCGTGGTTAGGCTTTAGTTCATTATATTAGACAACATATTAGACAACCGTAAAAGTTTAACCACGAAACACATCAAACACACGAAAATAGTCGCCATATTTGCCCGAGAGGTTATGGGCAAACACATTCAAAATTAAGAACTCAAAGACTCCGTCAATTTTGATATTTCCGCGCCAAGGGTTACTATTTTTCCGGCTTATCTCAGAATGAATTACCGCCTTTTGTTACAATACGACGGCACTGATTTTCACGGCTGGCAGGTGCAGGAAGGGCTGCGCACAGTGCAGGGAGAATTGACCCGTGTGCTTTCCATGCTGGAGGGCGGTGACGTTCACGTCAGCGGTTCCGGGCGGACCGACGCCGGCGTTCACGCCGAAGGGCAGGTCGCCAACGTAAAATTGACAAAGGCGTGGGACCTGGAAAAATTGCGGCACGCCATCAATGGAAATCTCTGGTACGACCTGCGGGTTTTTACGGTCGAAAAGGTGGCCGATGATTTTCACGCGCGCTTTTCGGCCCGCAGTAAAACCTATCTTTACCGGACCATCAATGCTCCGATCATTTCGCCTTTCTGGTGCCGCTTTGCGCATCTGGAAACCCGCCCGCTGGACGTGACGCGGATGAACGAAGTGGGACGCAGTTTTCTGGGCACGCATGATTGGACGGCTTTTTCCGCGGCCCAAAGCGACACGGAATCGCGCGTCCGCACTATTTCCAAGGTGCTGGTCGAATCGCGCTGGGACGACCGGGCCAACGCCAGCCTGATCCAGCTGAGCGTGACGGCCGACGGTTTTTTAAGGTATATGGTGCGCTCGATAGTAGGCACGCTGCTGGAAGTAGGACGCGGCGAAAAAAGCGCCGAGCTGATCCAGGAAGCGATCATCACCGGCGACCGCAAATTATGCGGCCCGACCGCCCCGGCAAACGGATTGACCCTTTTGGAAGTGCGCTACGATTAATTATTAATGCTCAAACATTTCAAAGAAGTTGTTAAACCCGGCACGCCCGAGGCGGAGGCTTTAAAGCAGGTGGATTGGGCGCGCATCCCGCAGCACGTGGCGGTCATTATGGACGGCAACGGGCGCTGGGCGGCGCGGCGGGGAAAACCGCGCATCTTCGGGCATCGCGCCGGCGCCGAATCGGTCCGCGTGATCGTAGATTCAGCCGCCCGGCTGGGCGCCAAAGCGCTGACGCTTTACGCGTTCTCGACCGAAAACTGGAAACGCCCCGAAGATGAAGTAAAAGCGCTGATGCGCATGCTCATCCGTTATTTAAATAACGAGCTGGAAAAGGTCCACAAGCAGGGCATTCGTTTCCAGGCGATCGGGCGGCTCGACGCGCTCGCGCCGAAAGTGCGCAAAGAAATACTGCGCGCCATGGAGGTCACCAAAGATAATAAGGAAATGACCTTGAGCGTGGCGCTAAACTACGGCGGGCGAGCCGAGATCGTGGATGCCTGCCGCGCGGCCGCGGAAAAAATTATGCAGAACGGAGCGGATCCGGAAAATATAACCGAGGAAATGATCGCCGAAAACCTCTACACCCGCGGGCTGCCCGAGGTGGATTTGATGATCAGGACCAGCGGTGAATTTCGCATCTCGAATTTTCTGCTCTGGCAGCTGGCCTATAGCGAGATATATGTGACGCCGACGCTTTTCCCGGATTTTCGGCTGAAAGATTTTTTGGAAGCGGTGCTGGATTTTCAGCGCCGCGAACGGCGCTTTGGCGGTATCGGCAGCGCAAAGGCCGTGAAATAATTATTTTATGAACCGACTTTTAACCGCGCTCATCGCCGTGCCGATACTGATAGCAGCGATCGTCCTGCCGTATTTTTTCCCGTTCGAATACGCCGCCAAACTTCCCTTTGTGGTCATCGCCGCGGCCGCTCTGCTGGCGGGAATGTATGAATTTTTTTCCCTGACCAAAAAGATGGAATTAAAGGCGGACGCCACAGCCGGCATTTTAGCGGCGGCCGTCCTCTTCATCGCATTTCTTTTTGATTCGCCGGCCAAGGCTGACAATTTTTTTGGCATCGCCGTCGTCAGCGCCATCTTAATAATCCTGATCTCACAAGTTTTCCGGTTTCGCGTCGATTTCAGCAAGATGCTGATCGGCACCGGCGTCACGCTCTTAGGCATCTTTTATTTATTTTTCCTCGGCGGGTATCTGGTGGCTCTGCGGATGACGCTGGAAACGCGCGGGTCGCTTTCCACTAATTTGCTTATCTTCTTTTTTCTGGTTTTGTGGATCGGCGACAGCCTGGCCTACTACAGCGGCAGATATCTCGGCAAACACAAACTCGCGCCCCAGATCAGCCCGGGTAAAACCTGGGAAGGCTGCATCGGCGGGATGCTTGGCAGCCTCGGCGCGGCCGCCCTGGCAAGCTTCACCTTCTTTCCTGAACTGCCGCTGCAGGCTTCACTTCCGCTGGCGGCGGCGATGAACGTGCTGGGCGTGCTGGGCGACCTGACGGAAAGCGCGATCAAGCGCGGCGCCGGCGCCAAAGACGCCGCCAGCATCCTGCCCGGCCACGGCGGCTTTCTCGATCGCCTGGACAGCCTTCTTTTTAATGCCCCGCTGATATATTATTTCGCCCGCATTTATTGGGCATAAACCAAGGTTTTTAAGAGCGGGCGCGGGGCAACCCTTCCCGACCTGAGAGGTGCTCGGCTTGCGCGATAAATAATAAACATTTAAGTGAATTTGCAGCCCGGAAGGGCCGCTTGCGCCCGCTCTTTCTCTCTTGTCGGCAGCGTCGGCGTTAGCGATGAGGTCAGAACCTGAAGCGGTAGCGAGAGGTTTAATACGTATTGCTGTACTTCGCCGTATTGTCGCCCACTTCGAAGAATTCCTCGGTTATCGAGCCGCTTTCTGAGATCGTCAGCGTCGCAAATCCGTTCAGGACGCGGTGGCTGTCCGGCCGGCTGGCGTCAGGCGTATGCGCGTAATAATCAACGTAGGGGCCCGCTATTCCCCAACCGTCGCCAAAAGGAACAGCGCCGTGGCCGACACAGCGTGAGAGAGTGTTTCTCCCTGTTTTGGTGGGTGATTTGTAGACGATAGCGTTGTGAATGTGTCCCCAGTACCACACTGCCGGGTCACCGCCCAGAGCAGATTTAACCTCGTCGCAAAGCACGCTGTTTTCATTTGCGCCGCTGGCTCCGAGGCCCGTGTGATGCGTCATCACGATGGTTTTACCGGGTGAGAGTCCCAAACCCTGCATCCAGGCCGCCTGAATTCCCGCGCTGCCGCCAATGCTGCCCTGCATGTAAAAATGCGAGGTCGTGAAATAAGCCGAATCGAGCCCGAGCAGCGTCCAGCCGCCGTATTGCAAGGCAAAATAGCTGAGGTGATTTTGCTGAGCAAATCGCGCATCGGCCAGCGCCTTGTAATAGCCTTTTGCGCCGCCGTACATTTCATGGTTTGAATTGAGCGTAAACGATGTGCCTGCCGCCTGTTGCTCCGCTGTCGGCCAGACGTTGAGAAAGTTATCCTGCTCTTCGTTCAGCGGGAAAAAGAGATCTGCGGTCCCGGCGTAATACACATCGCCCAGGTGAATGAGGTAATCAGGTTTCGGCGTCATCGCCATGATCTGATCTATCACATCCTGCGCCGCCGATCCGCTCTCGTAAAATCCGGTTCCCCAATCGCCGACGATCGCGATCCTGACCTGTCCGGCTGTCGCACCGGCAAGCGTGATAGGGGTTACCTGCGCCGGCGGCAAGGTGTTGAACGTTGCGCGGTCGTCGGCATATTTAACGACCAGGTAATTTACATAAGCCCACATCCAGTGCGGGTCTAATTGCTCATAAGTGCTTTCACCAAAGATGGTCCCGTCATCGGCCACTACGCCCGTCGTCCTCGCGGCGGCCACCAGCGCGTTATAGTTTTCCGTGCTGAATTTGTCCGGAATGAGAATGGTCAGGATCGTCCAGACCCCTTTCAGGACCGGGTTTAGATCTATGTAAGCCGAAATGAACGGAGGCGGATTTTTGATCCAGTAAGGCACCAATCCCAACTCCATCTCTCCGTCGCCACCCGGGTCCGGCGGAACAGGCCCCTGCCAGATGCCGTTAGCAACCATCAGCTGGATCAGTTCATATTGGCTGGCCTCAAGATACGTGATCAGGTCAAAGATCGATGCGGTCACCGACGGGATCGTGCGAAATTGCCGGATAAAGTCATTTTGCAGGTCGTCCAAAAAATTCATTCTCTTCCTCTCGTAAAAACGGCCATTGTATTAACGGAAACCCTCGCGGTTTAGGTGCGCAGTGTACCAGCTTATCTGAGAGATTCAAAGAATCTCCCGGTGTCACGGCCGGTTTTTTGAAAACGGCTCTTTTGCCTTTTTCCGCCGTTCGTGGTTAATTTGTGAAGCTATCGCTTTTCAGCCGTTTTCAGTGCGAAAAGTGTTTTTATGGCGAAAAAAGGCATTTCAATTTTAGGCTCTACCGGTTCTATCGGCTGCAACACGCTGAAGGTGATCGAATTTTTGCGCGAGCCGGAATTTCGCGTGGTCGCCATGGGCGCCGGTGAAAACATCGGCAAGCTGGCCGAACAGATAGCGCGTTTTCAGCCCGAACTGGTTTCGGTCAAGAATGAAGACTGCGCGGAAAAACTGCTCGCGACGTTATTCGAACTGGACGCCAAACCGCCGCGGATCGAGCTGGGCGAAGCGGGCCTGATCGCCGTGGCTACTCATGAACAAGCTGAGACGGTCGTTTCCGCCACGGTCGGCGCCGTCGGTTTTGTTCCCACCTTAAGAGCGATCGAAGCGGGCAAGCGCATCGCCCTGGCAAACAAAGAAACATTGGTGATGGCGGGCGAATTGATGACCGCCGCCGCAGTGAAATCCGGCGCGGAAATCCTGCCGGTCGATTCCGAACATAATGCGCTGCATCAGTGCCTGCGCGGTGAAAAAAAGTCGGAAGTAAAACGTTTGGTCCTGACCGCTTCGGGCGGCCCGTTTCGCACCAAAACAAGAGAAGAGATCGCCGCCGCCACGGTCTCTGAGGCGTTGGACCATCCGACCTGGAACATGGGCGACAAGATCACCATCGATTCCGCCACGCTGATGAACAAGGGCCTGGAGGTGATCGAGGCATATTGGCTGTTCGGATATGGCGCGGAGCAGATAGACGTGGTGGTTCACCCGCAATCGGTCATTCACTCGATGGTGGAGCTGATGGATGGTTCCGTCATCGCCCAGATGGGCGTGACCGATATGAAACACGCCATCCAGTATGCGCTGACCTATCCCGACCGAAAACCGAATTGCACGCCTCAGCTCGACATTGCCAAGCTCTCTCAATTGACGTTTGAAGAACCAGATCTGGAGCGTTTCCCTTGTCTTGGACTGGCGTACAGGGCCTTAAAAACAGGGGGCACGATGCCGGTGGCGCTTAATGCCGCTAACGAGGTAGCCGTGGAAGCTTTTTTGAAAGGCAATATTAAATTAAACGAGATCGCGCAAACAATTGAAAGCGTCCTGGACGGCCACCGGTCCGGCCCCGCCGACAGTCTGGAAGCGGTTCTTGCCGCCGATAACAGCGCCAGAACGCATGCCCGTGAGCTTTTTACCGCCAAAACTTCTCCGGCCGGGCTTTATAACTAATTTGACTCATTTTGCAGGGCGACATACACTTTATTTACTGCCTGTAGTTGGGCGGATACGTAAGTTTGCCCCTCTGAGGAAAGGCGTTTTTAATGGGCTTTTTATCAATATTTTTTTACTACATTCTGGTACCCCTGTTCATCCTCGGTATCGCCATCAATATTCACGAGTTCGGACATTTTATTATTGCCCGTTTTTTTGGGATGCGTGTCGAAGCTTATTCGTTTTTCGGCCTCGGCCCGCGCATCTGGGGATTTAAGTGGGGAAACACCGATTACCGGATCAGCGCCATACCGCTGGGCGCCTATGTAAAACTTTACGGAGATGAGGCGACCGGCCCGCTCGAAGGCGGAAGCTCTGAACCTAAACCCAATGTAGATGAATGGTTAGAAGAACGTAATATCGGGAAGGCCGACCCGGATAGCCCGGTGGCCCCCGTTCCTGAATCTGAGCTTTATGAACTGCGGCCGCGCTGGCAAAAATTCCTTGTCATGCTGGGCGGGCCTTTTATGAATTTGGCCTTGGCGCTGGCTATTCCGTTTGGGGCTGCTTTGCTATACGGCATTCCGTCGATGCCCGCCCCGATCGTGGGCGTGGTCAGGGCCGGCAGTGACGCGGAAAAACAAGGGGTAAAAGAAGGCGACCGCATTGTCGCATTTAACGGCACGGAAAATCCGACCTGGAGAACCGTGCAGATCGAAGCCTTTCTGTACCCGGATAAGCCGCTGGCCACGACCGTAGACCGCAATGGGCAGCGCATTCAATTAGAGCTTACCCCGCGCCGGCAAAAAACTTTTGGCGGGCAGGAAGGCGGCGTCATCGATATGGACGTCGATATGGGCGCCATGCCCGCGATCGTGGGAGACGTCAGCCCTGACACGCCCGCGGCCGAAGCCGGCCTGCAAAAAGGCGATCGCATGCTGGCGATCAACGGCACCAACGTCCGTAACCCGCAGCAAGTGTCCGGTCTGGTCCAGCAGTTCAAGGCCGAGCCGATCAGGCTGATGATAGAGCGTGACGGCCAGACAAAAGAAATTACCGCTACCGTCAGAAAATTACCGGACGGCACCGAACGCTTGGGATTCGGATTTTTGCTTCCCGATCTTCCTCTGGAACCGGCGACGACCTATACGGCGGCGCAGCATTCTATCGGGGTAAATGTGCTGACGATCAAAACCATCGGCACTGTTTTGGGACAAGTGTTTTCCGGACAGCGCTCCGCGCGCGATGCCGGCATATCGGGCCCGGTGGGAATTTTTCAGCAATCGGCCGAAGCCACCCGCGCGCTCGGTTGGGAAGGCGTTTTTGTCATCCTCTCAGGCATCAGCCTGAGCCTGGGCGTGTTTAATTTACTGCCGATCCCGATGCTCGATGGCGGCCAGATAATGGTGCTGGGCATCGAAAAAGTTCTTTCGTGGTTCGGAAAAACACTTTCGATGGTGGCCAAGGAAAGGATTCAACTAACCGGGTTGGCGGTGATATTACTCCTGATGGTGTTTGTTTTCTTCCTGGATTTTTCGAGGATCGCTTCGAACTTCTCATCCAAAGAGCCGGTGCCCGCGGCAAATAGTAATAGCAAGTAATTTATGCGTAGAACCTCAAAAGCGGTCATGGTGGGCAGTGTCCAGGTCGGCGGCGGCGCGCCCGTCTCCGTACAGTCGATGACCAAGACCGACACCACCGACGTGGCCGGCACGCTGAAACAGATCGAGGAAATGGTGGCGGCCGGGTGCGAAATAGTTCGCATTGCCGTGCCCGATAAAGACGCCGCGCTCGCGCTTCCAAATATCTGCAAACAGGTCAAAGTACCGATCGTCGCGGACATTCATTTTCACTACAAACTTGCTTTAATGGCGCTCGACGCGGGAATAGACAAGCTGCGTCTTAATCCCGGCAATATCGGCTCGATCGACCGCGTGCGCGAAGTCGTGCGCGCGACCGAGGCCCGTAAGATACCGATCCGCATCGGCGTCAATGGCGGGTCGCTGGAGAAAGACCTGTTGAAAAAATACGGCACGGCCACGCCTGAGGCGATGGTCGAATCAGGCCTGCGCCACGTGCGCATCCTGGAAGACCTCGGTTTTTCCGATATCGTGATCAGCTTAAAAGCTTCAGACGTAAATCGCATGGTGGCGGCCTATCGCTTGATGGCGGAAAAGGTCGATTACCCGCTGCACCTGGGCGTGACCGAAGCGGGCACACCTTTTGGCGGTACGATCAAATCTTCTATCGGATTGGGAACGCTGCTGCACGAAGGGATCGGCGACACCATTCGCGTCTCGCTCGCCGCCGAACCGCACGAGGAAGTGCGCGTGGGTTGGGAAATTTTGAAATCTTTGGAATTGAGAAAACGCGGCGTGACCGTGGTGGCCTGTCCGACCTGCGGCCGGCTCGATATAGATAATTTTGTCGAGATCGTGACCGAGATCGAACGCCGCCTGGCCTACGTGGAAGAACCGCTGCATCTCTCGATCATGGGCTGCGCGGTAAACGGCCCCG
Source organism: Pyrinomonadaceae bacterium (assembly GCA_035995185.1). GTDB lineage: Bacteria > Acidobacteriota > Blastocatellia > Pyrinomonadales > Pyrinomonadaceae > DASYKT01. The sequence goes on along the minus strand of DASYKT010000027.1, from coordinate 79,397 downwards.
GCGAAGCGCACGATTCCCAACTCGGCGTGACCTTTGGCCGCAATGTCGGAATGATCTTTAAGAACGGCGTGCCGATGCGCAAGGTTGGCGGTGAAAATATCGTCGATGAATTTGTGAAGGAAGTAGAGATCCTGCTGGAAGAAGGCGAAAAGGCAAAGCCGCTTGCGCCGAAACAAAGTTTGGTGTCGATCACTTGAATTCCGACAAATAGATTTAGGCTTTTAATATTTACCGCTCAAGTTTAAGCACCTCTCAGGTAAGGAAGGGTTGCTTGCGCCCGCAAAAATAATATAAATTGCCACTAGCTTTAGCTAGTGGATTCAAATAAGACTCTTACGGAGGGGCTTTAGCCCAATTCTTTGGTTTGGGCTAAAGCCCCTCTTTTATTTTTTTGACATTAACCACTAGCTAAAGCTAGTGGCAATTTAAAGAGACAAGATTAATTTGAATTTCGCAGGTTTTGCAAGACGGCTGGTCAGGGGGTCAGCAGGTTAAACGGGTAACCAGGAATATTTCTCAAGACCATATAGACCAGCGAGAGCACTAAGAATCCGTACAGCAGCCACGGCTTAAAAACTCCGTAGCCCAGGCCCCGTCCTCTTACTACTACCAGCGACGTCGAGAGCAGCACATACCCAAAAAGAAACGCGTAAAAGGGCCAAAGAGCGTTGAAATGAAACGCCGCTAAAACATCCCCGTGAAGAAGGGCGTGAGCGCCGCGCGTCAGCCCGCAGCCCGGACAGAAAATTCCGGTGGCGGTGTAAAGCGGGCAGGCGGGAAAGAACCCGGCCGTGACGGGGTTAAAATATCCCACGACCACGGCGACCGTGGCACCGGTAAAAAGCACGGCGCCGTTGATGATCCGCTCGGCGGTGGATGCTTTTAATTTATTTTGCAGTGCCTGTTCCATTGCTTACTGGAAATTATAGACGATATTTACCAAAACATGTACGCGGTCGAGACCCGTCGGCTTGAACTTCGCGCGTTTGGCCGCGCTAACCGCGGCGGCGCGTAATAAGGGGTGGCCGGAAAGGACTTTTACCAGGATTACCTTGCCGTTTTCATCTACCCGTACTTCGACGTTCACGGGTCCTTTCGCATTTATCGCCTTGGCTGCTTCAGGGTATCGTGGCTTCGGCAGTGACAACACCAAATCAGGCCGTAAGTGGCTGATGACACGCGCTGTCGTAACCACAGGCGGCTTCTCTTCCGGCCGCAACCCGAAAGAAGCAAGATCATAAACGAGAGTGCCCAAAACCCTGATCGCCGGGCCGTCGGCTAAGGTAGGCCTGAATCTGGTTTTTAGCGCGGCTTCTTCCGCCGATTTGCGAAGCAGCGGGTGGCCGGAGATCGCCTTGGCTGAAATTACTTTACCATCCATATCGATCAAGGCTTCGACATTAACCGGGCCGGATCCGGCAACGTCGCGCGGGTCGACCGAAGAAGGAAGTATAGGGGCAGGCAGCGGCGAGATCGCTTTTTTATTCAAGACGCCTGTTTTGATGACCGGTATCCGCGGCCTCGTCTCAGAGGTTTGAGCTGAGATCGACACAATCGTGAACCAAAGTAGAAATAGAACTCCCGGTAAGGCTTTATATTTCATCGCTCCTCCGCTTGGTTTATTTTAAAATAGAAATACTTACTTTGTTTATTTAGACACTGCGGAGGAGTTTTTGTTCCAAGGAATTTATTTAGCCGCACTCATAAAGAGCGCGTCGGTGGCGATCTTGCGGTTGATATTGACCAGCAGGTTTTCCCTGACGCGTTCGATCTCGGCGATAAAAAAGGTAAGGTCGTCGGCCGCGGCATTTTCCGCGCAGCGAGCGAGCCGGTCGTAGAGGTCGGTATTTATCAGAAGGTCTTTTGCCCGGCCTTTTTTCAACTGCCAGACATCGCGGAGCAGACTCTGCAAAATCTCAAGGCGCGGCTCATAATCGTCCTTCACACGAGCGTCGCCCATTTCTTCGGCGGCCCGCAGCAGCGCAGTGCGATTGCGCCCGGCCGTCCTGGCTTCGACAACTTCCATCATTGCCATGCGATGTTCGCGAAATTCCTCGCCGTTCATCTGCAGAGCCCGCCCCAGGCTTCCGCCTGATATTCGCGCGGCCACCAGGGCATCTTCCGGTGAAAATTCTTTGGTGGCGGTCAAAAACTTTTCGATCTCGGTTTCAGCTATCGGCTGAAATCGCATTACCTGGCAGCGTGAAATGATGGTCGCTAAAAGCGAATTGTAACGCGAGGTGATAAGAAAAATATGGGTCGTCGGCGGAGGCTCTTCCAGCGTTTTCAGCAGCGCGTTGGCGGCCTGTACGTTCATCTTATCGGCGTCGTCAACGATAAAAAAACGCGCTTTGCCTTCGTATGGACGAAAATTCGCTTCGCGTTCAAGCGCGCGGATCGCATCGACCAGAATATTTCTCCGAAAGGCGATCACCTGCCCCACGTCGGCGTGCTCGCTGATAAAAATTCGCTCGTAATCGTCTTTTTTATCCGAAGTGGGAAAAACAAACTTGATGGCCCTCTTACAAACACTGCACTGTCCGCAGGCACCGAAAGTTTCAGTCTCGGCGCAGAGAACGCTCCGCGCAATTTCCAGCGCAAACTGTTTTTTGCCGACACCCTCAGGCCCGCTAAAAAGCAAAGCGCCCGGCAGCCTGCCCGAGGCGAATATGCGCCCGAGGAATTCCTTGATCTCTGTATTTCCGATAAGTCTGTCGGGCATTTTATTTTTTAATATGCTGCGCCAAAAATTCCGTCACTATCGGCATCGTTCGCCGGTGAAGCTCATCGGGCGGGACATTGGCCTCGATCACGCGGAACCGTTCCGGTTCGCGGCGGGCGATCGCCAGGTAACCTTCGCGCGCCAGCTCGTGAAATTTCGTTTTTTCCTTGTCCAAGCGGTCGCGCGTCTTACCGGAGCTTATCCGCCGGTAGGTGCGTTCCAGAGCTTCCTCTACTGAAATATCATAAAAGAGTGTCAGATCGGGTTTCAACCCGCCGGTGGCCAGTTCGACGACCTGTTCCACCAGCTCGGAGGGAAATCCACGCGCCACGCCCTGATAGACGCGGGTCGAATCGGCATAACGATCGGAGATGACAATTTTTCCTTCAGCGAGGGCGGGGCGTATCAGGTGCTGCACATGCTGGGCCCGGTCGGAAGCAAAAAGCAGGATCTCAGCCATCGGGTCGACCTCTTCATGGATCTCAAGCACGGCCTGGCGCACGATCCGCCCGATATTGGTATCGCCGGGCTCAAAGGTCGTGACGACATCATGGCCGTCCCGGCGCAGAGCTTCCGCCAGCAGACGCATCTGGGTGGATTTTCCGCTTCCGTCAATTCCTTCCAGCGTCAAAAAAAGTCCTGTTTCAGTCATCGCCGCAGGACCTTAGTCTTTTTTATGATCGTCGTTTTTCCGGGCTAATGAAATGGTTGAAATGGCGTGTTTAAATATCAAAACATCTTGCGTGCCGTCATCAAGCAAAACCGAAAATTTGTCAAAACTCTTAATGCGTCCGGAAAGAGTGGCTCCATGCAAAAGATGGAGTGTGACGGGCACTTTTTCACGGCGCGATGAGTTTAGAAACGCATCTTGTATATTTTGAGGAGAAGCTTTGTCCACGCGTTTAGGTCCTTCTATTAATTCTTGCTACGAAACATATTACATCAAAAAATTCTTTTTTTCACAAAAAATTTACAATAAAGATTAGCAATGAATCATGCTAAATATATCATTTCAAACAAGATATCCTTAGCGTTCGGATCGGAACCGAATGCGCTTAGCCAGATAACGCCTTCTTCGCGGCGAAACCAGGTAAGCTGCCTTTTGGCGTAATGGCGGACATCGAGTTTTGTCTGTTCGACCGCGCTTTCAAGGGTTCTTTCGCCCCGCAGGAACTCGACGGCCCGCCGGTACCCGTGGGCGCCCAGCGCATTCGAATCATCGGGAACCCCACCTTTACGAATATATTTTACCTCTTCGATCAACCCGTTTTCAAAGTGGACTGCCGTCCGCCGGTTTATTTTTTCGTAGAGCTCTGCGCGCGGCGGGGCCAGCGCAAATACCTGCAGCCGCGCGGCGCACTCCGGCGGCGCCTCACGTTTGGGTTTCATTTCCGAAAATTGTTCGCCGGTTTGAAAGAAAACTTCGAGCGCTCTTTGCACCCGCACATAGTCTCGCGGGAAAAGCCGCTCGGCGGATGCCCCATCAACTCTTCTGAGCATTTTGTGCAGATGCTCCGCGCCTTTTTTCAGACGAATGCCTTTTAGTTTCCCGCGCAATGCTTCGTCGGTTTTCGGTCCCTCAAAAAAAGGCTGGCGCAGGGCGCGCAAATAAAAACCGGTGCCTCCAACGAGTATAGGAATATTGCCGCGCGCTTCGATCTCGCCGATCTTTGCTACCGCATCTTTTGCCCAATCGGCCGCCGTATAATTTACGCGCGGGTCGACATAGTCGATCAGGTGGTGCGGCACTCCGCGGCGCTCTTCGAGCGGCACCTTGGCGGTGGCAATTTCGATCTCTTTGTATATCTGCACCGAATCGCAATTTATCATTTCGCCGCCCAGGCGCAGCGCAAGCTCGATGCCGAGTTCGCTCTTACCGGACGCCGTCGGCCCCACGATCGCATAGATTGGTCTGTTATCCGCCACTGAAGAACCCAGAGTATCACAGAGGGATTTAAGAAAATAAGCGGTGCATAGTTCATAGTGAGCTTGAAAGATAAATATTAAAGCCTAATAAAATTTGCAGTTCGGAAGGGTTGCTTGCGCCCGCTCTTATTTCAAAAGTCCCGTAGGGACGTTATATTTGTAGATCGGATCACTAATAAAAATAATAAGCTCCTTTAGGAGCGACATATGCCGTTCCTACGGAACTCTAAATTATTTCCAAACCTGTAGCTACAAATATGATGTCCCTACGGGACTAAAGAACCACCCCGTCGCGGAAGCCGCGCCCCCCTCTTTCGTAAGGAGGGGGGGTTTTTGCAGCGCCTCTTTAAACTCCTCTCCCTACGAAGGAGGGGTGGTTCTGTTAAAAAGCTCTGTTATTAAATCATCAAACGCATCAAAGCGATCGCCGCGATAACGGCCAGCAAAATAAGAGAGCCGGTTATTTGATTGCGGGAGAAACGCATTTTATTTGGTTATTTGAACAGGATCGCTGCCGTCGGCATCGGCGATATAAATATGGGTGCTGGGAAATCTGCCCATGATAAACGCGATCTTTTTTCCGTCGGGCGAAAAGCGCGCAAAAAAACTATTGATGTTGGCGGGCAAGCGCGTCAGGCCAGTGCCGTCGGCATTCATCGTATATAAAAAACTCCCATCGATAAAAGAACCGCTGCCGTTCACCTCGCGGTTTGAACTGCTGAAGAGTATTCGCTTGCCGTCGGCCGACCAGCTGGGAAAAATATTATGCCCGATATTGGCGGTAAGTAAAAGTTGATTTGACCCATCGGCGTTCATCACCCAGACCTGGTCGCGGCGATCGCCTTTTTCAGTGTAATAGGTCAATTTTTTCCCGTCCGGCGACCAAACCGGATTAAAAAATCCAACCTTCGGGTCATTGGTCAGACGTTTGACGTTCTGCCCGTAAGCGTCCATCGCATAGATCTGATATTTCTCGCCGTCGCGGGTAGAAACAAAAGCGATCCGCTTTCCATCCGGCGAAACCGAGGGAGCGGTGTTTTTTCCCGCTGCTTTGGTCAATTGAAACAGGCCCGACCCGTCTTTTTTGGCGAAAAAGATGTCGGACGACTTATCCGCTTTATCGTCGGCGTTAAAGACGACGGAATTGCCGTCCCTGTTCCAAGCGGCATAAAATTCATTTTTTCCATCGCCGGTGATCTTTGTAAGGCCTGAACCGTCGGTTTTGACGATGTAAATATCGGTTTTGAAATCGTTCGTCTTCTGATCGAAATCGCGCATTCCTGTAAAGACCAGGCTCTTGCCGTCCGGCGACCACTCTATTTGCTGGTGAAACATCGCGCCGCTTCCCTGCGCAAATAATGGCGCCGCGGCAAAGATCATCAGTCCTAAAATATAGATCAGAATTTTCACGTTATTGCTCCCTGCTTCACAAAGTATCAAATGTTTTTACGGTAAAACTGCAAAATAGTTCAAATCATACGTGGGGCTCTTTCTTGGCGGCTGCGTATTCAGCTATACTTAGGTTATACGCACAAATACAGGCCGCCACCCGTTCAGTGGACAGGTCCCGGCCGCCGGACAGCATGTTCCTGTTCGTTACCGATCATTGTTGAAAAAAGGGGGAGAAATAAATGCTCGAATCAGCTTTTAAGGGCGTTGGGGGCCTTAGTATTTTTACGCGCACGTGGCGCCCGGTGGAGACGGCGCGCGGCGTGGTCGTCATTTCGCACGGTTTTAATTCGCATAGCGGGCAATACTTCTGGGTAGCCGAGCAATTAACCGCCGCCGGCCTGGCTGTTTATGCCTTGGACCACCGGGGCCGCGGCAAATCTGACGGCGAACGTTTTTTTGTGGAAAAATTCACGGATTTTACCGAAGACCTGGCAGCTTTTATACAAATGGCGAAAGCGGAAAATCCCGGCTTGCCGGTTTTTCTGCTCGGCCATAGCGCCGGCGGGGTTATCGCCTGCGGCTATACGATCGAGCATCAATCTGAGATCGCCGGGTTGATCTGCGAAAGTTTCGCTTTCAAATTACCGGTCCCGGATCTGGTGCTGGCCGCCTTAAAAGGCGTGAGTTATTTGGCGCCGCATCTTCATGTTTTCGCGCTGAATAACAAAGACTTTTCGCGCGATCCGGCGGTGGTCGAATCGATGAATAACGACCCGCTAATCAAGGGTGAATCGCAGCCCGCCGAAACCGCGGCTGAAATGATCCGGGCCGATCAAATGCTGGAAAAATGTTTTCCCATGATCAAGATCCCTGTTTTGATCATTCACGGCACCGAAGATCACGCGACCAAACCCAGCGGCAGTCAGTTCTTTTACGACACCGCCGGCTCGGCCGATAAAACGCTAAAACTCTACGAAGGGCACTATCACGACCTGCTTAGCGATGTGGATAAAGAGATCGTGATGGCGGACATTCAGCACTGGATAGATGAACGTATTCCGGCAGAAACATCGAGCGGCGCGGGAGCCTGAAACCGGGAGCAATGTAGCGCCGCCGTCTCGGCGGCTGTCCAGACGGCGTCCCGCCGTCAGCATTTTGCGTGGGCGGGACGCTCACACGACGGCCAGCGAGACGCTGGCGCTACTGGTACTGCATCCGCGCTCCCAATCACTACATGATCTTTTTCTTCTGTATCTTTTTGTGTAACCTGGTTACCTCGGTCAGCGCGGCGGAACCGTACCAGGGGTGGAATTCGGCTTCGAGATAGCCGCCGCTGATGAGCGGATCGCTTTCAACCAATTTTCTGGCTTCTTCAACAGTCTTTACATTAAAAATAAACAGCCCGCGCATTTCCCCGCCGTCCATGAACGGGCCGGCCAGCGACAATTTGCCTTCCTCGTCCAATTTCATGATGTTTTTCATGTGCCCCGCTTGCAAGGCTTCCATTTCCTTGCCTTCCGGCCTTTTCGCTTTGCCGACGCGCAATATGGCAAAGATATACTGCTTCATTCCATGATCGTCTGCACCAACCTGCCTGGACATCTCCGCATCATAAACATCAACCGATTTGGCCGTATTTTGTCCGAACGCATTAACGGATAAACTCAGCATGATAGTAAATAGAATTAAAAAGAAACCGCATGTTTTCATAAGATCGCTCCGCTGTTTTTTAAGATAAGATCGGAAAATAGAAATAACATATTTCATCTCAGTAGCAATATATACTCCCGGCATTAAGATAGCTCTAATTTTGAAAGGAAAAAGTATGAAAAGAATATTATTTTCGTGTCTTGTATTTGTTGCTCTGACTATCACCGTCTATTCGCAAGAGATCGACAAAATGCCGTCAGTTACTGTAACCGGCACGTCCGAGATTTTGATAGCGCCTGATGAAGCCGTGTTTTCGCTGGACGTGACCAAACGCGACAAAGACCTGCAGATAGCCAAACGTCAAAGTGATGATGCCATCAGCAAAATGCTCGATCTGGCGAAGCGTTTCGGTGTTGAACCGAAAAATGTTAAGACTGATTATATATCTGTCGCCATGAAATACACTTCGATCCGCGATCCAAAGAATCGCATCTATGATGAGGACGGCGACGAGATCGGAAAGCGCGTTTTCCAGGGCTACGAGGTTTCGACCACGATCACCGTCCGTCTGACTGACATTAAACGCGTTGAGGAGTTTTTTGGCGAGGCGTTAAAGACAGGCATCACTGAGGTCAATAGCGTAAAGTTTGAAACCTCCACTCCACGCGTCCATCGCGACACCGCGCGCGACATGGCAATGAAGGCCGCCAAAGAAAAAGCCGCCGCTTTAGCCGGCTCCATCGGTCAAACAATAGGTAAAGCAATAAAAATATCGGAAGTAAGTGGGAATCCAACCTACGGATACGCTGCAAATATTTCCGCCAATAGTAATTCAGCCATCACAACCGGAAGTTTCACTACCGACGTCACTACGTTCTCACCCGGCGCGATCAAGGTCGAAGCGCAGGTATCGGTGACCTTTTTGTTGAATTAAAAAGTCTTGACTCTGCCTGCTCGCGGGTATTATGCTGTGGAGCAGGCGTGCAGGCCGCCACCCGTCCGTGGACAGGACCGAGTCCACCTGAGAGCATTTTTACTACAGGTTCCGTTAGCGAACCTCCTTTTCGCCCGGACCAGCGGACATCGGGCACGACGCTAAAGGAGGCTCGTTATGTTAGATGACCGCAATCTTCCCGTTCGCCCAAATCTCGAACAATTAAAACACCAGGCCAAGGATCTGCTGCGCGCTATTCGCAGCGGCGACGCGGCCGCGCTCGAAGAATTCAATCAATTTCATCCGGACCCGCCGGCGCCTGGCGAAGCGAAACTGGCCGACGCCCAACTCTCTCTGGCGCGCAGCTACCAGGCACCCGGTTGGACGCGGCTGGTGCTGGCTTGCAAATTGATCGACGCTATCTGGCACGACGACGTCCGGGCGGTGCGCGAGCTCGTGACAAAAAATCCCAACTTGCTCCACGAACACGCCACCATCCGCAATAGTAATTGGGGGCCGCCGCTGAGTTATGCGGCGAATCTTGGCCGTGATGAAATTATCAAAATGCTGTACGAGATGGGCGCCACCGATCTGGAACACGCGATCGGCCGCGCCACGCTGCAAAGCAAGATCGGAACGGCAAAAATGCTGTACGAGATGATGGGTTCGCCCGCGGTGCCGGAAGATTCGCTGGGCGGGCCGGCCTATACGCTGAGCGCTACAGGAACGGAACTGATGCTCGAACTGGGCGCGCGAGTGGTTGATGAAAACGGAAAACGCCTGGCGCCGGTTGCGGTCGTGCTGGAAAGCGACAGCCGAAAACCGCCGGAAAAACACGCAATATTGGAGATGTACGTTCAGCACGGGCTGGTGCTGCCGGATACGCCTACCATGGCGCTGCACCGCGGCCGCATCGACCTACTCGAAGAACATTTGCGCCGAGATCCGGATCTGCTAAAACGCACGTTCACCTTCGAAGAAATTTACCCGCCGGAAATGGGCTGCAACGATGAAGTGCTGGCGACGCAAGGAACGCCGCTGGGTAGCACGACGCTGCTGCACATGTGTGTGGATTATGATGAATTTGAAATTGCCAAATGGCTGATCGAACACGGCGCGGACGTTAATACTCGCGCAGCCGTCGACGCGGACGGCTTTGGCGGCCACACTGCGCTTTTTTGCACCGTCGTCTCGCAGCCGAATTTCTGGATGAACTATCAATCTCGCGAGCAGGAAGCGCCTTTTGCCGAATTGTTATTGGCACATGGCGCGGATGTTAGCGTTCGCGCAAACTTACGCAAACAGCTTCACCCCGGTTACGCGCCGCGCTACGATCTGGAGCTGCACGAGTACCGCAACGTCACGGCTTTGGAGTGGGGCGAGCAGTTTCACGCAAAAGTTTTCGTCAGCGAACCGGCGATGAAATTGATCGTTGAACATAGCAGGCTGAAATAATTCGGAATAGATGACAGATCATAGATGATAGCTGGTAGATCAGATCTATATCTGTCATCTATCAGCTATCCTCTTTCCGAATGGAAATCCCACAGTTTCAGGATTGCCAACCAGTAGCTCAAGAAGGGTTGATCGGACTTTCCGGATCACTCTGAATGACCCGCTCGAGCGGGGTTCTGCCGCGAACATCGTAAAAATCTACGCGGCTTTCAATTTTTGCTTCCGCCAGTAAAACTTCGGGCCTGGCACCGAGCAGATTCAGCGTCTGAAATTTCGGATCATTAGCGAGAAAACGCGGCAGGATCCAAAACCATTGGATAACACCAAAGACGAACATCATGGTGAGGTTCAAATACAGAGCTTCGATCGAAGTCGGGTTAATTCCCAAAACTTCGCCGGTCATGTACATGAGCGGCAATCCAACAAGGCTCAGCGGAAAAGAAAGTATGAACATCGTCACCGTGACCGTTCCCATCACGTTCTCAAAAAAATGCTGCGGATCGGCCGACGAAGGCATAAAAACCGGCAGGAGCAAACAAAAACTGCTTATCAAAACCCAGATCTGGCCCAAACTCAATCTAAATCGCTCGCTCATCTTCTGCACCTCCTAAATCCGTTCTATTTATTAGATACCGAAGGGGCCTGTTTTGTTCCCCCTGCGTGAAGAAAATCGTGCTACATTTAGGCTAAACAAGATGTCGATATGAAATCATCAGTATTCATTGCTACCAGTCTCGACGGGTTCATCGCGCGGCCCGATGGCGCGCTTGACTGGCTGCCGAAAGACCCCGAGCCGCACGGCTATGACGAATTCATCGCCACGGTGGATGCCATCATCATGGGCCGCAAGACGTTTGAGATAGTGCTGGGGTTTGGTACCTGGCCGTTTGGCGTTAAGCCGGTGATAGGGCTTAGCTCAAAACCGTCAGAACTGAAAGCTCCCGACGGTGCCGTGTTTGAAGCGATGAGCGGAACTCCCCACGAGGTAGTGGAACGGCTCGCCGAGCGCGGCCTGAAACATCTTTACATCGACGGCGGAGTCACTATCCAGCGCTTCCTTGAAGCCGGACTGATCCGGCACATGACCATCACCCGCATACCCGTGCTCCTCGGAAACGGCATCCCATTGTTCGGGCCTCTGTCGCGCGATATCCGGCTCGAACACGTCGCCACCCGGTCATATCCCAGCGGCATTGTGCAAAGCGAGTATGTAATCGCGAGCTAAAAACTAAAAAGCAAAATCCAGTTGCTGTTCCGTTCCACCCGGAGCGAGCCAAAATGGAACACTGGAACACTTTTGGAACACGGTTTTGGGAATTTTGGGATTCAAAGAACAGTAGCCGGGGAAGACCGGCCTGCCAGAGAATAACCGAAGAAGTATTAAAGGTGAAGAACGGTTTTTGTCCGAGCGGGAATTTTTGTGTCATTGCGGCAAAAAAAGACTGAAACCACTTGCCTCACGCTAAGCACACGAAACAGACAAAAAAGAATTTTCACCACAAAGGCACTGCAGAGCACAAAGCGATCACCTGTACCCAAAGTTTCACATTATCAGGAATTCGATGGCAGGAAAGCTGCTGTTTTGACGGCCGCTCAGCTGAAGTAGATAGATCAAGTTTTTGCAGTTTTCGTGTTACTTCGTGTGATTTCGTGGTTCCAGTCTTAAGTCTTTGGTTCTAAAATTTAAGAACTGCAACCACAAAACCACACTAAAAAACACGAACAAAACATAAGACAAATTTCCGACTTTAGAGGCAAAGCCGTTTAAGATAATAAAGCCCGCTTTTAGCGGGCGATAATTGCTAATCGATTTTTCGATAGTCAAGTGGAGTTGGAGACCAGATCCTATGTATAGGAATTTTTAAATAAACCGTTGTCCAATAATTATAATCGTATCGAGAGAAATGATTAATCGAACATAAATTCTCTTCCTTTACAGAAGATTTTCGACCGGATACAGGATCTAAAATAACGAATCCGGTAGGAGGTAAGGCAACTTCTGCCAATACAAAATCCATTTCTCCGGTAAAGATGTTACTTGCCACAGAAGCTCCTACGTATCTTGCCGTCGATTTTTTATTGGTCAGGTATGTATATATCGCATAATTAGCAGGTAGTGATCTTTCTTGCTTGTTCAAAACAAACCTGCGCAATTGATCGATACCCTCAGAATCTCCACCTGACAGGGCTAATCCCATAACAATTATTTGTTTCAGGACATTAAGAGGCCTTATCTTAAAAGGTATACTAATACTCGGAGATTTTTCAATGCGATCCAAATAACTCATTCCGTGTATCGCCCAATCCGCATAGGCTCTGCCATACCAACTCCCGGTCAATTTATTACATTTTTGACAAAGACTATATTCACCTAATCCTCGGCGATGTTTTCTTGTCGGAGTCTTACCGGCTATACGGTAGCTATTATCGGAAATATAGTCTAGAGAATGTAACAGAACGCTTTTGTTATTAAAGGCACTTTCCGGTGGAATATGTTCAAAAGTCAGATCTCCATAATCTGTACAAATCCTGCAATACCCCCTTCTTTTTCCACCCATACTCAATAAGCCTTCGTCAGATCGACGCCGGTGTAATAATGCTTCACGATCTGATCATATTTCTGTCCCATTTTTGCTAGACCAAAAGCGCCGTACTGGCACATGCCGACGCCGTGGCCCCAGCCGCGGCCGGTAAAGCTGTAGCTGACGGCGCGCGTACCTTCGTAGCGTTTATTGAGCACGAAAAGCTGTTCTTTCAGGCGCAGGGCAGAGCGGATCTTGCCCCCTTTTAAGTGAAACACGCCGTTCGATCCGACGATCTCAAGATCGGTGGCGCGGCGCGAATAACCTTTCTGCGCGATGCGCACATCGATCAGCGAGCCGATGCCGCGAACATAGCGCGACAGGCGCGCCTGCACGGCTGAAGCGGAAAGCGTGGCGTTCCACTGGGTAAAGCTCGACATGCGTTCGGCGGTGGTGACGGCGGTGGTGGGTTTGATCTCGAGATAATCCACTTCGCCGGCAAAGTTAGTGTGATAGCCGACGGTCTCGCCGCCGATCAGCGCCGCTTCTTTCACCTGGTAATAGTAATCGCCGAATTGACGGAAAAGATAAACGTCCGGGCGCACGGTCAATTGCCTTGTCGATTTGCCGCTTTTTAAAACCAGCTTGCCATCGACGCTCGGCTGCGCAGCGCCTGTTTGCATCTGCGGCATCCATTTTTTCTTGTCGTAGATCTGCAAAACGAGGCGCAGCATTTTCGCGCGCGAATAGGTGCGATTCGGCTGCAGCGTCATATCCGGGTAAAGCGACATCCAACCATCGCGCAGCAGCGCGGCGATGTTGGCGCGCGACTCGCGCGGAATTTCGCCGGCGTCTAAAAACGAGAGCTGGTAATTAATGTCAGATTCGCTCAAGAGTGTATCGGCATAAGAATCCGCATACATAAACGATGCCAGGACGCGCGCGATCTCGGTCGGCTTTCCTGAATTTGCCGTGACCGGCGGCGTCGGTTTGCTAAAACGCAGCGCCAGCTGCCCCATCCAATTGGTCAGCTCGCTCTGATTTGGCTGCTCTTCAAACCACTCATCGGAAAAGCGCGAAGTCTGCATCGAAAATCCGTTCACGCTTAAGGCCGCCGCCTGGCGAACCAGTTCCAGATAACTTTCTTCACGAATGCGCGAAGGCTCGCGTGAGCTTTTTACCAGGAACGGATCGAACTGCAAATGTCCCTCGAGCGAGCATTCGACCCCGCGCAGGTAGGGTTCATTGAATTCAAAAATATTCTCGGAATTTTCCGTACGCCCGCCGCAAGTAGAAGTGTATAAGGCATTTATCGGCTTGCCGTGCCACGTCGCCACGATGCCGCGAGTTTCCTCGACCGCGCGCGTTCCCATCTGCGATTCCGAACTGTAACCGCGATAAACCTGCGAACGCGTGGTCGGCAGCAGATCGAAACCCTGCTTGCCGAATTGGTTGATGTTTGCCACGGCGTAGGTGCGCGCGGCGACGGCCTGCGCTTTTTGCGCTTCGATCGCGGGCAGCCCAAGCTCATTCGGAACCACGCCGCGCAGGTAATCTTCGAGCGCGACAACGTTGACGACCGTCAGGCTGCCGCGGTCGTTTACAAAAACTTCGATTCGGCCGCGATACGCTTTGCCGCCCACACGCACGGGCGTCAGGCGTTCATTGACGGAGCCAAAAGCGATCGGCTTGAGCGAAGAAAATCTTGAAGGCGTGCTGGTTCCCGCCACTACCACTTCGCGCAAATTAGGATTGATCGCCGGTTGAATGATGTCCGTCATCACGGTGCTTTTCACGCCGTTGCTGCTATTTGAATTTGGGCCGCCGGGTTTTGCCGAGGTCAAACTTCGCACCTGGGAATTGCCGGTTGTTTTTAATTGCTGTGTCAGCGCCAGCGCGTCCTGGGAAGGAAGCGTGACTTTTTCGGTCGTCATCTCGGCTTCGTCAAAACCCTTGTCGCTCAAAAAATCTTTGTAAGCGCCGGCTTCCTCGATCGTTTCTTTTCGATCGCCGATGCGCACGCGCCAAATATTAGGCGTGTTAGGTTTGTCGCCGTACGAAACTTCCGCCTTTTCGCCGGTAGATTCGCGGACGTCTTTGGCTACCTGATCGGCCTCTTCTTTGGTGGCGATGTCGTCTATATCGAAGTGATAATATTCCACGACCGGCGGCTGGTAAGAGCGCGCCGAAACGGTCACCTTGGCGGTCTCGAGAAATTTAGGCTGCTCGCTGGCGCTGACAGAAACCAATTGCGTGTCGCCGGTCGAGATCGTTACCGAGCCGGCGCTCGTCGCCAGGCCGATGCGGATCAGCGGCTCTTCTTTTAACTTAAAAACTATTACGCCGGGTTCTGACGCGGAGATGGTTGAAATAGAAAGGAATAAAACAGATAAAAGAAGAAAGGCTCGCAAATTCATAACTCCTCAATGATAACAGATGAGCAATAATTCAAGAAAATCTTTGCCGAGTGGGTAGTGGGCCAGTTTGAAAATGGCATATCCGCAGAGCGGATCGGAGAGAATAGCCCAGGGCTTCAGCCCTGGGTAATGATCAATTCGAACTGTTCCACTACCGTCGAGAATATCATCTGCCTACGCCTGGGCGCGGGCTTCAGGAAAAACTTGTGTATTTACGTGGATTTACAGTATCTTTTTGTGCAAGCTTCATTTAAATAATTAGATGGAAAAACCACAGCTTATTCGCGGGATCGGCCGTTGGGACCTGACGGCGATCGCTATCAATACGATCATCGGCGCGGGCATTTTCGGGCTTCCGTCAAAAGCGGCGGCGCTGATCGGCACTTACAGCCTGATAGCGCTGGTTGCCTGCGCGGTGATCATCAGTTTTATCGTGTTGTGCTTTGCCGAGGTCAGCAGCCGTTTTCGCGATACCGGCGGAATGTATCTTTACGCCCGCGAAGCCTTTGGGCCGATTGTGGGTTTTGAGGTCGGTTGGCTGTACTGGATCGTGCGCGTTACCACTTTTGCCGCTAACGCAAATTTACTGCTTGCCTACCTTGGTTTCTTTTACCCGACGGCTAATCAGGGATGGACAAGAGTGTCGCTGATCTCCGGGATCCTGGTCCTCTTAACGCTGGTAAATTTTGCGGGCATCAGGCAATCGGTCATACTCACGAATCTTTTTACCATCGGCAAGATCGTTCCCTTATTGATATTCGCCGCCGTCGGGCTGTTTTTTATTCAACCGGCAAATTTTACCTTCGGCGAACTCCCCGGTTATACGAATTTTTCGGCCGCCGTGCTGCTGCTGCTTTACGCATTTGTCGGGTTCGAGGCAGCGGTCATTCCGGCGGGTGAAACGCGCGACCCGCAAAAAAATATGCCGTTCGCACTGCTGACCGCACTGGGCGTTGTGACGATACTATTTATTTTTATCCTGGCAGTCTGCGTCGGCACACTGCCGGGACTGGCAGCGTCTGAGCGCCCGCTGGCCGATGCCGCCGCAGGGTTTCTGGGCGCATTCGGTGCGGCATTTATCACTATCGGCGCGCTCGTTTCGATCTCGGGCAATCTGAACAGCGGATTTCTTACCGCGTCGCGCATGCCCTTTGCGATGGCCGAACAAAAGGAGTTGCCGCAGGTGCTGGTCGTCACTCACGAGAAATTCAAGACGCCGTATATCTCAGTATTTCTGACTGCGATCGTGGCGCTGGTATTCGCGGTGCAGTCATCGTTTATCAGCGCACTGACCATCAGCACCATCACCAGGTTGATGGTATATGCCGTGGTATGCGCATCACTTCCTGTTTTTCGTGCGAGGGAAAAAGAGTTTGCGGAAACCGCAGGGTTCAAAGCGCCTTTCGGCATTGTGGCCGCCGTGCTGTCGCTGGCGCTGACAGTGTGGCTGCTGACAAACGTGGATTATCAAAAAGAAGGATTAACGATCCTGATCTTATCGGCGGTAGGACTGGTAATATATTTTGCGTACCGTATCTTCGGCAAAAGGCCGGATGACCACCCCTCGGCCAAGCCTTCGACCGAAGATAAAGCTAACAAGAAAACTGCCTGACTATTTTTCCAGCGCCTTAAAGATCAGCGGAAATGTCGCCCAGGTCTGTCCGCGGTGCTGCGGGCGAAAGGCAAACATCAATATTTTTCCTTTGCCGTAATCGGCCTCAGCCAGCGCGGTCTTGCCCTGCAGATATTTTTCGCCGAGCAGCCAGCCTGAAAGCAGCACGTCTTTTTTGGCATAGGCGGCAAGCGATCTTACTTTTTCATTATCCGTGATCTCATAGGCCGAGCTGTTAATAAAATAGATAGCGTTCGGCGAATTGATCCCTTTTACCCAGGACTCCATGGGCGGGCCATCAAGGTTCAGTATCGAACCCGGACAGTAAAATTCGCTGCGCTTTAGGCCTTCCAAAACATTTTTTACCGGCAGCTTGAAGCGCTTTATGAGCGCGTTGCAGGCCGCGTCAAAACAAATTATTTTACCGCCGTCTTCGGTAAATTTTTTCAAATTTTCGATTCCCTGCTCGCCGATCCCACCGGTGAATTCTTCCGGATAGTTTGCCTTTTTCAAGCCGCCCACAATGCCATCTTCCGATTGCGAAGGAAGAATGATCGCATCGACTTTTGCGCCCAGGCTGCCGCTTTTAATATCGGCATCGCGCAGAGACGTATAAGGGATCTGAAAATTATCAAAAACAAAGCGTGTCCACCCTTCATCCATCGAGGGCGCAAAGCCCCTGTAAATTCCGGTTCGCATTTGTTTCTTTATCGGGTTTGGCAATTTGGCAAAGGGCGCGGCCGTTGGCTGCAGGTTCAAGGAGCGGCGGACCTTGTTTATGTCGGTCATCTTTTCGAGCTGCTGCGTATGCGGATCGCCCATGATCTGCGTGACGGTGTAGGTTTCCACACCCATCTGCAAAGGCAGCGTCCACCCGGCGACGTCATAGGGCACTTCGGCATCGCCGTTGGCATTAAGGCGCTGGGGATAAACTTGTTTGTCCATCAGCGCGACGACGTTATTTCGCTGGGGCTGGTCGGTAAAAATAATATAGCTGCCTAAAGGCATTTCAACATGAGGCACGCTGCTGCCCGCGACGACGGCCATCAGCTCGTGGTTCATCTTATGAACTTCGATCCCCTGCCACAGCAGTATCTCGATAAAGCGCGCCACTTTTTCCGCGTCGGGCTGGCCGGCCAGTATCACGTAAGCCGCCGGATGCTCAGGATTAGCTGCAGGCTGCGAGGCGGCGCGGTTTAATTCGGCAAAATTTTTCAGATAGTTTGAACGGAATTTTGCCGCCACCGTCAAAAGCGAACGGCAAGCCGTCATTTCCATTTCGGCGATATCGCGCGGGCCCCACTGGTCCGGGCGCCAGGGCTGCGGCTGGTTAGTGCTTCGCTCCGTCGGCGAATTTAGTCCGCGCGCGCGTTGGTCTTTCATTTTCTCTTCAGTCACGCGAATGGGCGTCATCAGATTTGCGCTGGCCGCCTCGGATAAAATGCCGATTGAATTATGAAAGTACGGCGCGGAGCGAAAACCGCCATGCCACCAGGTGTCAAAAGTGGTGTTGGTCGCCACGCCGGCGAATTTTGCCGCCTGCAGATCGGCGGCCATCTTGTAGCCGATCAATCCCAGCTCGCGTAAAATTAGCGGCGGGATATTAGGGTTCGGCGGATCGAAAAATGGCGGTATCACCATCCGCACGCCGTTCTGGCCCATCTGGTGAATGTCATAGACCACTTCCGGAAACCATTCGTGCCAAAAGAGTTTTGTCACCATTCGCGTTTCGGAAAGGTTCATCATAAACCAGTCGCGGTTGTTGTCGTGGCCGGCGTAATGGTGATAAAGTTCGGGCGGGTCGGAGCCTTCGTAAGGAGTGCCGAGAGTTTTTCGATACCAGCTAGAAACGATGTCCACACCGTCCGGGTTTGTCGAAGGTATCAGAATCAGCACGGTGTTATTAAGAATTTCGAGCGTCTCTTCGTCCTTAGCGGTGGCGAGTTCGTAAGCAAGGTTCATCGACATCTGCGCGGCCACGACCTCGGTCGAGTGAATCGAGCAGGCAATTGAAACGATGGTTTTTCCTTTGGCGACCAGCGAGTCGAGTTCGGCTTTGTCCTTGATCTTGCGCGGGTCGGCCAGTTTCTGATTGATCAGTTGTATATTGGCAAGATCGCGAATGTTTTGCTCGGAACTGATAAAAGCCACGATAAAGGGTTTTTTCAGAGTGGTCTCGCCCAGCGTCTGGACTTTGACCCGGGCGCTAGCGGTATCGAGCTTGGCGAAATAGCCGCTGATCTGCGTCCAATCGGCAAACGTTTTTTCATCGGTTGGATGAAATCCGAGAACCGACTTCGGGCTCGGTACTTCGCGAGGCTTGTCTTCGGCCTTTTTTTGCGCGTAAGCTGTTAGCGCCGGCGACAACAATAGGCACAAAAACACGACGATTATTTTCAGGCGGATTAAATGACTGATCATGCAGAAAACCTTTTTTTGGATCTGATTGAACGAAACGAGAAGATCGTTTTTTCTGCTCAACAGTCTAACATAAGCGCCCCTGACAGCCCCACTATCGGCAGCGGCGCAAAGCTCATCGGAAAATTGCGCTACTGGTGGTGCTGGCTGGTGGTAACCGTGCTGCTTTTGTTCATCGCCACGCCGCTGCTGATCTTTACAGCGCTGCTGAACCGGCGATACTGGGTCTATCCGTGGGCGATCTGGGGAGCAGGCTTTTGGCTCAAGGCCTGCGGAACAAAACTCGTGGTCAAGGGCCTGGAAAATCTGGATCCGGAAAGGTCCTATGTCTTTATCTCGAATCACCGCTCTTATCTGGATACCGCGACGCTTTTTATTTGTACCGGCAGAAGAATGGGGCTGGTGGCAAAAAAAGAATTACTAAAAGTGCCGGTCCTGGGCCCCGGAATGGCTTTTGTGAACGTGCTGGCGATCGACCGCTCAAATCCGCAGCGCGCCATCGAAACCATCGATAAAGCCCGCGATGTGCTGGCCAAAGGTTTTTCCTTCGGCATTTTTGCCGAAGGGACAAGAGCGATGCCGGGTGAACTACTCCCTTTCAAAAAAGGCGCATTTCACCTGGCCATTCAAACCGAGGCGCCGATCGTCCCGGTCGCGATCAAAAATACCGACCGGCTGATGGGTAAAAAGACCGGTTTAATGTTTCCCGGCACCATCGAAGTAGTGCTTTTCCCGGCGATCGAGACCAAAAACCTCTCGACCAAAACCGAGTTAAAGCCTTTAATGGATAAAGTTCGGGGTGTTATTGCCGAAGAATTGGCCAAAACAGAGGGGTAAGGCACGAAATAATTCATTTAGCCTCATTTTTTTCTTATCGGGGCAGTTAAATATCGAACGAAATTTGCTAGAATGCTACAATTGGAAATTCCAAAGATACCTTGTTATCTGATCAATTGAACCGTATGCGGGTTTTTTGAGGCGGTTTGTTCAGGATAAGGGGGTTAGGGTTTCTATGCTCGCATTTACTGTGATAGAAATATAATGCGAATCATATAACTTTTTAATTTCAGACACTATGAGCACTGCACAAACATCATCATCCGGAGAACAGGAATCCAAGAGAAAAAGACACGATCCGAGACTAGATCCTGATTTTACAATGGGCCAAAACGGGTCCCTGAACATCCTGGCCCAGGAAAATCGCGGAATACTTTTCGACCTTTTCATGTTCGCCATCAATCTTTTATTGATGCCGTTTTTGACCAGGGGCTTTCTGGATCTGAGCAGATCCGCGGCGGCAGGCAACCGCTTGTACGTTATATTCCTGGTCATCTTTTTCGGCGCGATGTATTTTATTCAACCCTACGGCGCGCTGTTCAAACGCTGGAGCTTTCACCACCGAAGACGCGCCGGCCGCCGCAGAAAGAAAAATACCGAGGGAATGATCTTCAATTGGACCGATGACGGCGTCTGGAGCCTGTTATTTAATCCGATCGTTTATTTTCTCTCGCTGCTTTTTATTTCGACGATGATCATCACGTATCTGAACCAGCTCATTACGGGCAGGTTTTTCGCTGATGATGACCCGTATTTTATCGTTCTTATTCTGTTAGGGTTTTTGGTCAGCGTGGTGCATGCGGTTGCCTATTACAAATATTTTCTTTCTCCCAAAAACGAGCCGAAGAAAAAGATCCTGGCCAGTTCTTTTTCCGAACCGCTGGGCGACGTGCTGCTGTTTGTCAACATCTTTATGTTCCAGCTGCTTTGGAACATCGTCAGCCTGACGCCTTTTGAAAAATCGGCGGATGCCGGCGGCTTTGCCATGAGAATAGTCTTCCTGTTCTTTGTCGGGCTGCTGATGTATTATCCGGCGCGCGTGTTTTATGCGGCGGAGGATATCCGTAATCCGCTGGCGTGGTTTACGATCGCGCTGGCGAATCTGCCGCTGATAATTCGCATATTCCTGGCAAAAATGCCGGCCTAAACTTGTGTCACGTGGGAAAGAAGACGAGACCGGCCAAACCGGTGGCTGGAACAATTTTTCGATAAAACATCTCTTTGCCGAAACTCACCGCGGTATTCTTCTCGACATAATTATTTTTCTGGTAAGCGTGCTGTTAATACGCACGCTTACCGCGTATTTCGTGGAGCTGGTAAGCAACGCCGATAGCGGCGACGATACCGCAGAAGCAGCCCTTTTTCTCTTTTGCCTGGGATTACTTATCCTGCCTCCGCTCGGGGCGATTCTAAAACGTTATCAATTTCATCATCGCCTGCAGCTGCGCGGCAAAACCATACGCGACCAAAAATCAGGTTTAGTGATGGGGTGTCTTTTTAATCCCATCTTTTTCTTTTGCCTGACCATAGTTGTCATATCCGGCGTTAACGCATTTCTGATGCAGCTTTTGTTCGGGAACAAAGACCCCGGACAGGTCATCTTTGTTTCCTTTACGATCGGCGGGCTGGCGGTCGCGATCCTGCAAACCTATCTTGTCTATCGCTTCTTCATGCCGCCGAAACACGAACCGAAATGGAAGTTCCTGAGCGACCCCAGGGCCGGGTTCCTGGGCGATCTCTGCGTCTTTTTAAATATGCTCTTATTTCAGGTGCTGTGGACAGGGATTTGGAGAACACTGGGATTTGGACGTGTTTCCGGCATCGAGGATTTCCTGGGAAGATTATTCCTGATCTGCTTTCTGGCTTTGCTGCTTTATTTTCCGCCGCGTATTTTGTTTCTGGCGGAAGACATTCGCCGGCCGCTGACGTGGCTCACCATTCTGCTGGCAAACTCGCCCATGATCGTCCGGGTCTTACTGGGTTTCGGAACAAATTAATTTATTCGCCACTAATTACACAAATAACACGAATGAGAAATTCTCTATTCGTGTTATTTGTGACGTTCGTGGCCGTACCCGTGACTTATATTTATCTTAAGGTTTCTTTGCCGGGGTCGGGGTCGGTTTTACTTCCTCATCGTCATCCAGGATCCTGACCGTAGCGGAAGCTTCCTTGTAATCGGTGTACCTTATGCGCAGCCTGAGCCTTACGGTTTGCCCGGTCGACTCGAAAAGCAGTTCATCGTTAGAGGTGGCAAAAGTAGGGAACCAATATTTGCCGCCGATATTTTCCCGCCACGTTTCTACTATAGGATATTTACTTTTTTTATCTTCGGGCACGCCTTTGCCCTTAGACTTAACGATCTGCAGATCGTGGTCGTCTACCCAGATACGGCCTTGAAAAAGCCTCAGCCCGGATTTGATATCAGGCATTACCTTTGGCGCGACGTCAAAAACATAGAGGTCGAGTTCGTCAATTCTCTGCTTTCCGACGAAGGTGACATTGTAGTAAGCAAGTTTTTCAGGTTCGAGCGCGAACGGGTTCACGCCGCCCAGATCTTCCAGGTCGGCCGGGGTTATCTGGATCTCGTTTAGCGTAGGCATCGGGAAAAACAAGATCTTTTCGTACTTTTTACCGCTGTCATCAAAGGTAAAAAGCGAAGTGCGGTGATATTCGCCGGTTACCTGTCCGGCGCCAAAACCTATAGTTTGCACGATGGCGTCGCGCTTAAAGGAATAATTATTCAGCGCCCGGCGATAGATGGTCTCATGATCGCTAAAGTTCTTTATTATCTTTTGAATCTCTTCCGGGCTGAGGCTGGACTTGGTTATCTGGTCCTCTTTTTGGGCATAAAAAGCCGTGGCCGTGAGGATCAGGAGGATCAGGAGGCAAATTGCAGGCAATAATTTTTTCATTTTGAACACCGCGGATCTCTAAATTATCTATTATTTCAAATCAAATAGATGCTCAAATAGACGCTTGGGTTCACCGTTAGTCGATAAATTCGATTTCTACCTTATTCGGAATGATGCCTTTTTCGTATCCTTCGTCGAGCAAACGCTTTACACCCGCACGGCCGCGGTCACCGTAATCGAGCGTCATATTGTTGACCCACATCGCCACAAAACGGTCCGCCATGCCCGGTTCCATGTCGCGGGCAAACTGCATTGCATAAGACAAAGCGTCTTCGCGGTTATCGAGCGAATATTGAATGCTGTCCTTCAAACAGCGCGAAACGTGCTGCATCAATTCCTTGCCCAGATCACGCCTGATCGCATTTCCACCCATCGGCAGCGGCAGGCCGGTTTTTTCAAACCACCATTCGCCAAGATCGATGATCTTGTCCAGGCCCAGCTGATTGTAAAAAAGCTGGCCTTCGTGAATCAGCAGCCCGGCGTCTACCTCGCCTTCTAAAACCGCGTCGATAATTTTATCGAACGGGACCACCACATATTTAAAATCTGCATTAAAGATACGCAGTGCCAGAAAAGCGCTGGTCAATTCACCCGGTATGGCAATGGTCATATTGCCGATATCAGAAGCCTGGCGCGGTTCCCTGGAAACCACGATCGGCCCGTACTTGTCGCCGATGCTCGCGCCGTGCGGCAGCAGCGCGTATTTATCGTGAATATAAGCGTAAGCGTGAAAGCTGATGGCGGTGACGTCGTACACGCCGTCTTTGGCTTTTTCGTTAAGTGTTTGAATATCGGTTAACGTATGTTCGAATTTTAAACCGCCCGTGTCGAGCTTGTTGGTAGCCAACCCGTAAAACATAAAAGCATCGTCCGAATCGGGCGAATGCGCCACCGTAATTGTTTTCTTTTCAGTATTTAAATCCATATTAAAGCTGCCATTAAAAGTGGCCGTAATTTACCCTCGTGTCGTAAAGAATGGTTATTTTACCTTGTTCCTGATGTTTAGTAAAAAGCGCCTGCAATTCTTCGATCATATCATCGTAACGCTCGTCGCCCTCAGCCGGCATGTAAGAAGACGAAAGCGCGCGGCCTTTTAGCCCTGCGAAATCAAATATTTGCTCATTTTTAAATGTTGCAACTGTAAATGTTGCGGGGGAGAATTCGTTACCGAAAAAAGCGCGTAATTCTTTTTCGCCGGTATTTTCGTGGCGCACTTTTGTATAGTCGGTCGCAAAATGCAGGAGAAATTTTTCATACTCGCGCAAAAAATCCGTAGTGTCTGTCTGCCGTTCATTCCAGATCAGCGCGACATAACCGCCGTTATCGCTGTGGCGTAGAATGCGTTTAAATTCCGTGCGGGTTTTTTCCGGCTCGAACCAGTGAAATGCCTGCGCGGCGATAATGAAGTCAACTGAATCGTCAGGCAGGGTGGTAGCGGTAGAAGTGCCGTCAAGGCTGGTGAAATTCGGAAACTCTTTCAAAAATTCTTCGGCCCCGCGACGCATCGGTTCATTTGGCTCGACACCAAAGACGGGATTGCCGTTTTCCAAAAAAAGCCTGGCGGAAATGCCGGTGCCGGAACCGATATCGGCGATCACGGACGAGGCCGTTAAACCCATCTCGTCGCGAAAAACATTTAATATTTCCTGCGGATAAGTAGGGCGGTACCTGATGTAATTTTCCACCCGGTTAGAAAATCTTTTAGTAGAGTCTTTCATCTGTAATATTTTAGTCGCCGGCGACAAAGATCGTCATTTTCCATTCGCCTTTTATCTTCTCAAAACCGGCGCGGAAATTGACCGGGCTGCGGACATATTCCGCTTTTACAAAACCTTTTTTGCCGCCCAGCGTTTCCACGGCGTACCAATCCATCACGCCGTCTTTACCACGGCCCTCGATCGAGTTTTCTTCGTCGACCATGACGATATTATAAGAAAGCACCGCAATAACCGGGGCGTCAGCCTTTCCGTCTTTTCGCAGATTTACATTTTTGCCGATGACCACGCTGTGTTTAAAGACATCCAGGTCTTCGGGAAATGCCTGAAATACATAGGGAGCGAAGAAGATGGAATTTTTACCGCTGGTTTTTGGGGTGGTTTTTAGAAAGCTGCCGCCGTTGGTGATAACGGGAAGAAATTCGACCCAGAAATCACCGTTATCCGGCCCGCCGAAATCCCACCGGCTCCTGAATTCACTGATGCCATCCTCGCCACCAAAACCGTTCTTGATATTGGGGTCGACGATGCTTAGAAGATATTTCGAGTCTTTCTTTTTCGCGGCCGCGATCAGCTTTTCTCTAAAGGCAAAAAATGAAGGATCTTTTTTTGCCTCGTCTACGAATTTCACATAACGCTCCTGGGCAAAGGACACAGAGGCCAGCATCCCGATAATTAGAAAAAGAAACGAGAATGTTTTTAAAAGCATAAGCGTCTAACGGTTTTTTGGCTCGCGGGCGCGTTGGAAAGCCGGGTTAAGCTCGATCGCCCGTCCGAAATGTTTTTCGGCCAGCTCGTCCATCCCGACATTTTGCAGCCGCAGGCCGAGCATCCAGTGAAAAAGCGGATCTTTAGGCGTCGAGGCATCAGCCTGTTTTTCATATTCCGCTGCGGTCTCCGCATCTCCCTGTAACGCGGCGGCGCCCGCCAGCATATTGTTCGCTAATGGAAGGCTTGCCCTTCCTACAGCGTCATTCCAGGTTAAAACGGCCCCTTCTTTGCGGCCAAGCATCCAGAGCGATTCGCCCCTTTCTTCGCGGGCGGCGATCAGATCGGGGCGTTCCCCCAAAGCCTCGTCTAAACTGGCCAGCGCCTGATCGTAACGCCCCAGACGGTTGAGGATCGCTCCCTGGTAATACAGGCTTAACGCCTTGCCCTGGCCTTCCTGGTGCTCCGCGGCCTTGCCGAGCATTTGAACGGCCTGTTCGGTATTACCGGAAAGATATTCCATCCAGGCGAGTTTCGGCAGCGCCGCGCTGTTTACGAACAAACCGCCGTCAATCGCGGCATGAAAATGTTTTTTACCGGCCGCGATATTTGCCTGATCGCCGGCGCTTAGCCACCTGACGGGATTTGTCCGCGCGAGGGCAAGCTCGTCCGGTATCTTGAGGTCTTCAAAAGTACGCGCTCCGACAGATTCGTTGTAGTGTATCCAGCCGCTGTGGGCGTTCACTCCGATCCAGAGCAGCGCGAGAGCCAAAAACGCCCAACCCGCTCTGCGGATCGTACCCGAAGATTTCAGATTGAACCGGTATAAAGACAGGTCTTTGGCGCGGAACAACCGCCACGTTCGCAGGACGAGAAAAGTGGTGATCGTAGCAATACCCAGCGCCATCAGCATGGGGACGAGCTGGTAGACGTCCCAGACGGCCAAAAAGCTAAGGAAAAATATGATCGCCGCGGCCCCTTCTTCGGGCCAGGTCAGGGAATAATTTTTCGCGATCGTTTTCGGCGCGGCAGCTTTCGAAATGGCGATCGCCGGTTTGCCAAAACCGAAGTACAAGGCGTCGTTAGGGCAGACGCTGATGCAATCCATGCACTTCATACAGCCCGGATCTACCACCATGCCGTATTGTTTCACCTCGGCATGGACCAGCACGTTCGAAGTACAGGTGGCCGTGCAATGGCCGCATTGATTACAGGCGTCGGTGACCCGGATCTTCCCCGGCGCGAGGCGGTCGGCAAGCACAAAAACCCCGCCATAAGGGCAGGCGTAAGTGCAAAAACCCTTTGACCCCAGAAAATAAACGGTCATAAAACCGCAGATAAAGAGAAAAGGAATAGCCACCGCCACGGGAGGAAAAGTTGCCCAAAAATCGTCGGTGATCAGGTGGTTTGTGAACGGCGGAATGACCGGTTCATTCGGCGGCGCGGCAAAAAACCGGTACGCGGTCGGCCAAACGAACATATACAGCGCCACGATGAGCGGCACATAGACCAGCAGGCGTGACCGGAACGGCCTCGGCTTAATACCGAATTTCTGCATCAGCCAGGCGCAAAAATCCTGCAGCGCGACGATGTGGCAGCCCCACCCGCAGACAAACCGCCCAAAGATGAGCGTCGCTAAAATGGCTAAACTAAAGAAGATAAAGCCTGCATTGATCGCCCCGCGCTGAAGGGTATGCATGGTCTCGGACGGTTCTATCGGCGAGACCGTCTGGCCCGTGAGGCGCCACTGAATGACATGCGCGATCATCAGCAGGGTGAGCGCGATCAGCGCTCCGGCCCGCCAAATACTGGCGCGGGAATGGCTAATGACCTCTTCCCGGTCCGGTGCATTTTGCAGGACCGGAAGCTCGATCGACCGCTTTTTCTCTGCTTTTTTGCTTGTACAACCACTTTTCATAAAACTACTGGCGGATGGATACTATATCCTACTTGATTAAAGCACCTAAAAGAGGTATAAGGAAAGTTACGGTTATACGTACCTAAACAAACAAGAGATCACCACTTTAGCTTAGCCCCCAGGGCTGGAATCCAAAAAATTATGTTGAAAACTATCTTTTTAGTGTTGCTTCCGTTTCTTGCGTTCTTTGGCAACAGTACTGACAATACGTTGACAGGGGTCAACAAAGCCGGCCGGGACGGCAATACCGGGATCCAGGAAAAATTGATCGTGGCCAGTGGCAGTGTCACGATGGACGTTAATTTGAACCGGCTCAAAGGGGCAAAAGGATCGGCGACAACCGCAATGCGTTTTGACGTCGAGCACGATGCTTTCTTTACGGTTCTTGTATTTGATGGCGAGTTGCGCGGTCCGCTGCCCAGCTCGATGGCATTAATTCCGCAGAATACTCCGGCTCTGCCCGCAAAATTGAGTGCTTCTTATAACCAGCTTGTGGTTGAGAGCATGCCATGGGGCGGCGAGTATCAACTTGTCGTTCGCGATGGCAAGACGGGCTTTATTTATTTCAACATTGAAGGACATCAGTTTGATTACGACTCGGCCTCGAAGACGTTCAGCGTACAGACGGGAAGAGTTTTGTTGTCCAAAGAATTTGCCGCCGAACTCGGACGCCCGTCGG
The DNA here is from genome assembly GCA_035995185.1 of Pyrinomonadaceae bacterium. Lineage (GTDB taxonomy): Bacteria > Acidobacteriota > Blastocatellia > Pyrinomonadales > Pyrinomonadaceae > DASYKT01. The sequence continues at coordinate 51,577 of DASYKT010000027.1, read as the reverse complement.
ATTCCGGCGCGGTCGTGGGACAGATCAATATCACCGCCAGCATGCGCCCGATAGAAGTCACGCAGGTCGTCGATGGCGAAGTGAAGTCGGCTGATATGCCGTCCTTAAGCCCCGAAGCCGGTGGCGTACCGGGACCGGATGTCATCGTCGGTGATCTTTCAGGCCTGGCCCAGTTTAACGGCTCCACCGGCACGCAAGTCGGCCTGGCCGTGGGAACGGATTCCTGCAACTTCGGTACTGAGAACCTGCACTGGTTCCGGCTGCCGGACAATGACCACCCGGTCATTCCGCAAAATCTTTACCGCATGAGCGGCGGCGCGACGAACGACGACCGCTTTGAGCAGATCGGCCAATCAAACGTCAAACATGCGTTCACGGCCTTGACCAACAACATCTGCAGCCTCGGCTGTAACGGCGTGGGCGGCACCAATCTCGGTTCGGGATGTTCCGATCCCTACGATGCCGGTTTGAACGCCGGTCCGAGCCTCGGTTCGCGCTCCTGGATCAATCCCTTTACCGGTGCTTATCCGCGCGGAGATTCCGGAGCTACGAATCCGAACAACCACAGCGGCCATACGCACAGCAACACAGCGCACAAGATCCTGGTCGAGATCGCCGATCTGAGCACCACTTTAAACCCCGGCGCTACCTATTATGCCGAGTCGCAGTACATAACTCCGCATGAATATGTCTGGTGCCAGAGCCATGCCGGACAGTGCAACATGAACAACAACGTTTCGTATCGCAAATACAGCGTGAACGGAACGGGCAGCCCCTTCAGCTTTACCCAGGGTGGATCGACACAGCGCACCAAAGCGGCCATCACGGCCTGGACCGGAGCCACTCTGGTCGGATTCGAACCGGATCCCGGCAACGATGGTATCGGAACCGTGGGCTATAAGGTGACGCAAACGTCACCGGGCGTCTGGCATTACGAATACGCCGTTTATAACCAAAACATGGACCGCGGTATCCAGTCGTTTAGCGTACCGATGGGATCAGGTGTAACGGTCAGCAACGTCGGTTTCCATGCCCCGCCCCAACAGCCGGGATGGACGTTTGACGGAACTCTGAATAATACCGGGCTTAGCGGCGCGGCCTGGGCCCAATCCCAAGCGGGCGGCGCGATGACCTGGAACTCTGAAACGCTTGCTCAGAATGTGAATGCGAATGCTATCCGTTGGGGAACCATGTATAACTTCCGCTTCGATTCTAATCGTCCGCCGCAGACCATGAACGCGACCATCGGTTTCTATAAGACCGGTGCTCCGATCGTTGTCCAGATCCAGGGCCCGAGCCCTGTCGTCGCGACCGGCCCCTTCACAGTAAGCGGCCGCCTGACGAATGGCAACGGCCAGGGCGTCGGCGGTGTCGTAGTGATCCTCGATGGCCCGGGTGGCGCGCGCTTTACGCTTTCGAGCCCGTTCGGTTTCTACAGCTTTGACCAGGTCATTGGCGGTGGAACCTACTCGATCGGAATTTCATCGAAGCGTTTCGCGGCCGATCCGCAGACGATGGCGGTCAATGACAACTTAAACGTTGACTTTGTGCTGACGCCGTCAGGACGACCCGGTAAATAGACTGTAAATAAACGCGATTTTTTCGCAAAGGCAAAGGCGGCTTTCGGGCCGCCTTTTTTATTTTGGATGAGACTTTGCCTTAGAGTATAAATTGCCACTAGCTTTAGCTAGTGGTTACAGAGCATCAACTTTATAGTCGGCTTTAGCCGAATTCTTTATTTGGGCTAAAGCCCTTAAAGACAGAAAGGTTCCTTACCCCACTAGCTAAAGCTAGTGGCAATTTAAAACAGTCCTGGAAATTGTCAGATATTTTTCCGCTTTAGAACAAAGCTTTAATGCCACGAGAACTTTTTAATCCTGCGGAACTTCCTCACCGGTCCATTGTGTTTTTTTCGAATGAGGTATGCCGAACTGATCGAGAATGCGATAGACAAGATGATCGACGAGTTCCGCCACCGATTGGGGCTTGTGATAAAAACCGGGGCTGGCTGGCAGAATGCGAGCGCCGGCCCGGGCCAGCCGCAGCATGTTTTCCAGATGGATCGCGTTGTAAGGAGTTTCGCGCGGAACGAGCACCAGCTTGCGCCCTTCTTTTAGAGTGACGTCGGCCGCGCGGTGAATAAGATTCGTGCCGGCCCCGGAAGCGATCGCGCCCAGCGTTCCCATCGAGCATGGGATGATCAGCATTCCCGCCTGCGGGTGCGATCCTGACGAAGGCTTGGCCGCCATATTGTCCAGCCGCCACAGCCGGATCAGTTTTGAATCGTCGCTCAAACCCAGCCACCCGTTGATCTTTTTCTGATCGGCATTTTTCAAATTAACGCCCAGCTCGACCTGCGCCACGGTCACGGCTGAATCCGACATGATCAGGTTCACCGTTTCGACCGCGCCGCTCTCATGGATCATCTGAAGCGCCCGGTAAGCATAAATACTCCCCGAAGCTCCGGTAATGGCTAAGGTCATTTCCATGGTCAGCAAAGCTAAATTATCCACTATTTATCCTGACGGGTAAAACTGTGGAGCGCGGGCATCCTGCCCGCAAAGCTTGCCGTTAGGCAAGCTAGCCTTTCCGGATCTATGAGTTGGCATAAAAGCCGTCGGGCGCAGGAAGCACCCGTTGCGGGCAGGATGCTCGCGTTCCATAAATATTGAATTCTTGCTTTTCTGATGCTAACGTCATTACTAATTTATGAAAAAACGCATTCTTTTTGTTCTGATCTCACTGGTTTTTGTTTCACAAACTCTCTGGGCGCAAAATGCTAAACCGCCAACTAAACCGGCGGTTAAACCAACTGCCACGCCGACGCCCGCGCCTGCGACAGCACCGATCGCCGCACCAACCGCCGAAGCGGCCAAAGAAAAACGGCCGGTCATTTTTATTCCCGGGGTTCTAGGTTCGCGCCTTATCAATGGCGATACCGGCGAAAATGTCTGGGTCAGTATCCGGCGCTCCAAAGACGACGATATGCGCCTGCCGATGTCGGCCAACCTTTCGGCCAATCGCGACAAACTCGTTGCCAACCAGGTGCTCGATAAAATAAAGATCATCAAATATTTCCCCAAGATCTCCGTTTATCAGGGCGTGGTAGATTTTTTTCAGGCCGCTGGTTACAAGCGGGGCGATTGGGAAAATCCGCACCTGGACGGCGCGGCGGGTGACCATGACACTTATTATCTTTTCGCCTACGATTGGCGGCGCGATAATGTCGAATCGGCCGCGAAACTGCTGCAGCAGATCGAGCAGCTGCGCCGCAAGCTGGGCAAACCCACGCTCAAATTCGACATCCTGGCGCATTCCATGGGCGGGCTGGTTGTGCGTTATGCCGCGATGTACGGCCGCACGGACCTGACCGATAATCCGCGGCCCAATTGGGAAGGCACGAAATTTTTTCACGACATTTGTCTTTTCGGAGTGCCGAACGACGGAGCGATGGAAGCATTCGACACGATGCTCAACGGGTACACTTTTGCTACCTTTGCGGGCCGGCGTCATCTCGGGGTCTTAAATAGCGAGGTCGCGCTTTCTTCCCCTGCCCTGTTCGAACTTTTACCTCACGGCGATTCTCTGAATTTCTACGATGAAGAACTGCAGCCGGTGCATTTGGATATTTACGATCCCGCCACCTGGAAAACCTACGGCTGGTCGGCCGCTTTTGATGAACGGTTCCGGTCTACCCTGAGTAAGACGGCCCTGTCGCAGATGGATAATTATTTCACTGCCGTGTTAGGCCGCGCTAAAAAATTCCATAACGCGTTGGCGGTTAAAACGCCGCCGCCGCCGAACCTCTTCTTTTTTACCTTTGGCAGTAACTGCAAGCCTACGCTGGACGGCGCGGTCGTCTACAAGGAAAAAGACAGCAGCACGTGGAAAACCCTGACCCGGGGAGATTCTTTCCTCAATTCCCGCGGCGAGAAAGTCGATGATAAGGAAGTCAAAAAGACGCTCTACAAAGACGGAGACGGAACGGTGACGAAAAGTTCGTTGATGGTAGACGGGCTTTATGCGAGCGCGGAAAAAGGGACTAAACCTATCGGCAATGCCGCCGCGGTATTTTTTGCCTGTGAGAATCACGCCTCGCTCATGAACAATAAGATCATTCAGGATAGCGTGCTCGAACAGTTGCTCCGGGATCAATAAGCTAGGGATTGATAAGAACGTAGAGGCGGTCGGCCCAGTCGGACCTGGCGTTGCGTAGCATCTGGTATTGGACCTCAGCCTGATCTCGGTCGCCCTGCTTTAAGTAAGCGCGGCCGAGATTGTACCGGGCCTTGTCAAAATCAGGATCGCTGCCGAGCGAGTTATTAAAAGCGTCGATGCTCTCGCTCATTCTTCCCAACTCCAAATAACATTCGCCCAGGTAGTTAAAGGTCTTGGCTTCCGGCCGGTAATTGCGCACCTGTTCAAAAGCTTGCAGGGCTTCACCGTAGCGCTTTAATTTAAAGTAAGCCTGCCCCAGGTGATCGTAGGCATTGATATGATCGGGCTTGATGGAGACGGCGCGTTTATAGGCGAGAATTTCTTCGTCGGTCCGGTTGAGTTTATTAAAACTAAGCCCCAGCGCATATTGCGCTTCGGCGTTTTCCGGGTCGAGTTTGGTCGCATTCTTATAAGCATCGGCGGCATCTTTGAACTGCCCCAGCGCAAAGGACGACGCTCCTATATTGACAAAAGTTTCCGCCCAATCGGGTCGAAGCCGCGCTGCCTGGCGCGAGGACCGCAGCGCTTCGTTATGCCGGCCCAGCATCCCGTAACAAAATCCTGCCTGGTACCAGGCCTCGGCGTAATCGGGGTCGGTATCGGTCGCCCTTTCAAAAAACACCACGGCGCGGGCATAATCGTCGCGCGATAAAATTCCCAGCCCCTGCGAATATAATTTTTCCGCAGCCGCTCTTTTACTGCGCTTGGCCTCGGAGTTCAGACTATTAAAGGTTTGCAGGCTGCCGATCTTTAACTGCGAAATTCTTTCCGAGGGCACAGCGAAATTAAGGCTTTGTCCTTCGGCTGCCTGCAGCGTGGCGACGCCCACGACCTGACCGGCCATATTAACCACCGGGGAACCGCTGGAGCCCGGCGAGATCGGCGCCGTGATCTGAATGATCTTGCCATAGCCCGGTATCACGCGCACGGCGGAAACGATGCCGTTTGAGACCGAACCTTCCAGGCCGTAAGGATTACCGATGACGACAATGCTCTCGCCTTCGAGCGGCGTCGTCTTGTCGATGGAAAGCGGCCTGACATTTTCCCTTGGCACATCTACCTGCAGCAGCGCCAGATCGCCTTCGCCATCCACGGCCAATACGCCTTTCACCACGTAGCGCTTGTCATTCATCAGGCTGATCTCCACGCGCTGGGCGTTTTCGATCACGTGGCGGTTGGTAATGACCTTGTCGATCGCGACAAAAAAGCCGCTCCCGCGCGAAAGCTGCTCGCCGCGGGCCGAGAATGTTTCGATGGAAACCGCCGATGGCTTGATGCGCTTGACCAGTTCGGGCAAGAGTTCCTGCGCACCGATATCCGCGCAGCCGAAAGCCGAAATGAGCAAAACAAGTAGGATTGTGCCTTTTTTGAACCGCATAGGCATGGGTAACATATAAGTCTAACCGCGATTATTGCTTAGGGCAAGATATATGGAAGTTTAGTAGTGAGTCAGTTTTGAAATCTATACTTAAAAGTCCCCAACGGGGACCAAAGAAAATAGCCCAGGGTAAGTGAGCGAAGCGAGCGCCACCCTGGGTATCGAAATCCCCCAAACCGAGCCAGCCCTGAAGGGGCGGCAAGTTCTGCCGCCCCTTCAGGGCTGGCACTTCAATTTGATCAGTACCCAGGGCTAAAGCCCTGGGCTATTCTCTGCAGTCCGCTACGCGGACACAAGAACCAAAATAATTTCATAACTTTTCTCTTGACAGGTAAGCTATAGCTTACGTATTATGAAAGTGTTTTATGAATCAAATAACAAAAACATCCCGGCAGGCGGACATTGACGCATTTACGGCGATCGCGCATCCGGCGCGAAGACAAATATTAGATCTTTTGGCGGTGGGGGAAAGCTCGGTGCAAAACCTGGCCGAGCCTTTCGAGATGTCTCGCCCGGCTGTTTCCCAGCATTTGCGGGTCTTGCTTGATGTCGGGCTGGTGGAAGTGCGGCGCAGCGGCCGCGAGCAGCGTTACCGGCTCCGCGCCGAGCGGCTGGAAGCGGTCTATGACTGGGTCGCCCACTATACGCGGTTCTGGGAAGAAAAATTGGACAATTTAGGCAAGTATCTGGAGGAAAACGAATGAAGCGAGATATTAAGATGGAGGCCTTCTACCCCTACCCGCCCGAGCGCGTGTGGCGGGCGGTCGCCGACGGCAAAGCGATGGCAAAGTGGCTGATGCCTAACGATTTTGAACCAAAGCTCGGACACAAATTTCAGTTTCGCACAAAGCCCGCACCGGGTTTCGACGGGATCGTTCATTGCGAGGTTTTGGAACTCCAAGAACCGCGGCTTTTACGGATCAGCTGGCGAGGCGGCCCGATCGACACGGTCTTAAAATTTTTGCTCGAACCCGTGCAGGGCGGCACCAAGCTTTCTCTGGAACACACCGGCTTTACCGGGGTTAAGGGACTGATGATCAGCTATATGATGAGCAGCGGCTGGAAGAAAATGTTTCGCACTTCGCTACCCGCGGTCATCAAAAATATCGACCGGCTGGATGAGCTTCCGCAAGATCTGAAATCCTGCGATCCCGAAACAGTGTAAAACTGTTCCCTTGCGTGTTGGCCATGAGTTATTATTTCCAATAACTCATGGCTGACGTTACCGTAAAAAGATTCCGGCGAACTTCCATTGAAATTGTAGTTGGAATATTTACCGCTGCTAAATCCGTGGTTTATCGAGGAGCACAAGAACAAAATTAAATGCCTGACGAAACAGGCACAGAATGATCCTTTTTAGTTCTTATCCGGCAAATCGTTTTCACTTTTTACGATCTTTCGTGTGCAATTAGGACAATAATCCGCCTTATTGGAGATTTTGCTATCGCAGTACGGACAATTTATCTTGTCGCTCGACGCCCATTTTTTGTCGAGCCAGCGCGTGATCACTATTCCGATCGCGGTCAACGAAAAAGCCAAAATAAAATAATCCAAAAACACCGGTGAAAAATCGATACCGGACAGCAGCGTTGAACGGGTGGCGAGCGCGCCGACGAAAAAACTCAGCAGATTAGACGCTGATTTTTCGACATCTTCATAAAAATAAAGGTATCCAAGCCAGCAAAACATCAAAGCGATGGCTACTATCGTGGTGATCTGCAAGGAAATCGGCCGGGTCAAATGTAATTCATAGGGATCGAAGCGCATCTTGTCAGGAGAGGAAGAGTTTTCATGCTCCTTGAATTTAAGCGCCAGTTGTACGTTCAAGTTCGTGTCGGACGTTTCAAAGGTCATCTGATCGACATTAAAAATAAGGGTATCTATCACCTCCGTGGAGGATGTTTTCTCCGCGGCTTTTTTATCCGCACCTTTATTGACTGTCTCAGTTTTAAATTTATACCAGGATACGCTGGGATTTACGTAGGCAAAATAGGAATCGAACGGATACCAGAAAGATGACCGTCGGGATTGGACTTGCCATTCGAAATCTCCCGCACCGTTTATCTCGATCCGGGTCCGGGGATCTACCGACATTTCTAAAGCTTTCGAGGTTCCGCCCTGGTATAGATACCCCGCACTCCCCTCTTTTTCTTCCCCTGTCATAAAGTGACTAAGCCGCAGCATCAGGGGAGTCAGGGATGAAAGGTCATTTAGGTCTTTTTTAAATTCTTTCAGTTTTTCGTCACTCGCATCTGCCTCGGGAAAATTGCCGGGCCGCACATTTATTTGTGCTTTGCCGATCAACGATTTTTTCTTTACATCGAGCTTTGCCGAAGTAAGATTCACGGTCACATCTCGGAAAGAAGGAGACTGCCCGCTCGCCTCACGCGGAGAAAATCCTTCCGAAGAAGGCCGGCGATAATTCATGCCGACCCAGGCGATCGACAATGCGATTATCAGCGAGACGCACAATCCCATTAAAGAAAACGGACGTTTAAATATTGAGGCTTTGAGATCTCTCATCATAATAATTTTCGGTAAGACGGCTTTTTGCGGATAGTCTAACTATGTTTTATCTTCAGAGCAAGATGGATAAAAGGCAAACACCTCGCCCGCAAAGCAAGCTTTTTGCTGATTTTTTAGCTGAACACTGATAAAATTCTCACTTATGAAAATAGCTATTGCCGCCGACCACGCGGGTTTTGAGGAAAAAGAGAAGTTAAAGCCTTTTTTGGACGAATTAGGCGTCGAATACGAGGATCTGGGCACAAATTCGTGTGACTCGGTCGATTACCCGGATTACGCGAAAAAGGTCGGCGAAGCCGTAGCTAAAGGCGAGGCCGAAGAAGGCATACTTTTTTGCGGCTCAGGCACGGGGATGGCAATTTCCGCGAACAAGATCCACGGTATCCGGGCCGCCGTCGCCTGGAATCCGGACATCGCCCGGCTCGCGCGCGAACACAACAATGCTAACGTGCTCGCGCTGCCGGCGCGCTTTACTTCCGACGACGAAGCAAAAAACATCGTCAAGGCCTGGTTCGACGCAAAATTCGAAGGCGGCCGCCACGAGCGAAGAGTGGAAAAAATAAGCGAATTGGAGAAATGATCTATGATCGCAGCCGATAGCTGGGCATCGCTGACATTGATAAGTAGCGCGGCGATAATTTTTACGGTCACTTATTTCCGCCGGAAAAAAACTTCATCGCCGACACGCAGGATCCATCTCCTGGTGGAAGCATTTATGATGCAAGGCCTGATCCTTTTCGTTTTGGCTTTTTTTACCGTTCCGTCATACATTTCCGTGCCGTATGAGCCGGTAGATGCCGGCAGCGTGGCCCCGCAATATATTCAGCGCCAAAACGAACAATTGAGAAAGATCGACAGCGACCTGGGGCACACGAGATTCTTGCTCATTATGGGTGAGCTTGTATTAGGCGGAATGGGGGTTCTATTTAAACTGCGCTCTAAAAAGAATGAAACGGAACCGCTGACTTTAGGAATTAATTAAATAAGTAAAGGTATTTTTGATCAAGCAAATGAATAATTTTTTCACTGCAAATTTATCGGAAGTCGACCCTATCGTAAGCCTTGCGATCGACAATGAAGTGCGCCGCGAGGTGAACGGGCTAGAGCTGATCGCTTCGGAAAATTTCGTGTCCGAAGCCGTGCTGCAGGCGATGGGCTCGGTCTTTACCAACAAGTATGCCGAAGGCTATCCGCAGAAACGCTATTACGGCGGGTGCGAGTTTGCCGACGTGGTAGAGCAGCTGGCCATCGACCGCGCGAAGGAAATTTTTGGCTGCGATCACGCCAACGTTCAGCCGCACAGCGGCGCACAGGCCAATATGACCGTGCTGCTGGCCGCGCTCGAGCACGGCGACCAGATACTGGGAATGAACCTGTCGCACGGCGGCCACCTGACACACGGCCACCCACTCAATTTTTCCGGCTTGAATTACAAGGTTGCCGATTACGGCGTAAGTAAAGAAACGGAAACGATAGATTACGACGCTCTGCAAAAGATCGCCGAAGAGCATCGCCCGAAACTTCTCATCTGCGGCGCGAGCGCTTACCCGCGCATCATCGACTTTAAACGCATCGGCGAGATCGCCCAGAGTGTCGGCGCAAAAGTAATGGCGGACATCGCGCACATCGCCGGGCTGGTTGCCGTCGGGCTGCACCCGTCGCCGGTCCCGTACGCGGAATACGTCACCACCACCACGCATAAAACCCTGCGCGGCCCGCGCGGCGGAATGATCATGTGCAAGGAAGAATTTGCCGCCGATGTCAACAAGCGGCTGTTTCCCGGCGTGCAGGGCGGCCCGCTGGTGCATATCATCGCCGCCAAAGCCGTCGCGTTCGGCGAAGCGCTGCACACGGACTTTAAAGCCTACCAGCAGCAAGTGCTGGATAACGCGCAGGCGTTGGCCGGCGAATTAAAAGAACAGGGACTGCGCATCGTTTCCGGCGGAACGGATAATCACCTGATGCTGGTCGACGTGTTTATGGACGGCAAGGGCATCACCGGCAAGGAAGCCGAAAAAGCGCTCGATGAAGTTCACATTACGGTAAATAAAAACACTATTCCGTTTGACCCGAACAAGCCTTTTATCGCTTCGGGTATCCGCGTCGGAACACCCGCGCTGACCACCCGCGGAATGAAGGAAGAAGATATGCGCGTGATCGGGCGGCTGATAGCCGACGTGCTGCACGAGCCGCAATCTGAGGAAGTTAAAACGCGCGTGAAAAATGATGTGCTCGAACTGACGGCAAATTTCCCGATGTATCCGGGCAGATTGAAACAGGATAAGGCGGATGCGGTCACGGTGGAATAATTCGCGGTGCTTAATAGTTAAGACCGCCGCAAACTACCATTCAGGACGGCTGTCGGTGAATAATTTTTATCGAAAAACCGGCTAAAAGAATGATATCCTTTCTTAAAATATCCCGATCCCGGAGAAAACATGGCAAACATTTTTAATATCACCGTTGATGCAGCAGATATAAAAGCAGGTGCTGACGGCAAAGCAACCGCTATTTTTACCGTGACCAATGTTTCAAATACCCCCGTCCGCGGTATTGCCAAGGCCAAAGCCCTGGGCAGCACGCTGCAGGATTGGCTCAGTGTAAAAGGGGAACCGGAGAGAGATTTTAGCGCTCACGGGACGGAGCAGTTCACGGTAGAATTCAGCAAGCCGGCCGGTCCCGCGGCTTCGGGCGCTCCCGGCGGGCCGCCGGAAAAATTTCCTTTCCGGCTGGACGTGTTCTCGGCCGCCAATCCGGACGAGGAGTTTACCGAGGGCCAAACCGTGAACGTGGAAGTAAAACAACCGGAAGCTCTTCCGGTGAAAAAGCCTTTTCCCTGGTGGATCCTTATTGTCGCCGGCGCGGCCTTGATCCTGATCGTGATCTTGCTGTTCCTTCTTTTCGGCAGAGGAGGAGGCAAACCCAGCGATAACGGAAGCAATAATGCCGGCGGTTTTACGGTGGAGCAGGATACGGACCGCGCGGGAAGCGACATCACGAATTTCGATCTGCCGCAGCCCAACTTTGAGTTGTGCCGCACTGCCTGCGCCGCCCAATCAAATTGCCGCGCCTACGTTTTCGTCAAACCCGGCGTGCAGGGGCCCAGCGCGCGTTGTTGGCTCAAGTCGGCCGTGCCTCCCGCCACCAAAAATACCTGCTGCACTGCGGGGGTGAAGAAGTAGAAAGGTTCACAGCATGAGAGAACCACCCCGCCCTTCGGGCACCCCTCCTTCGTAAGGAGGGGAGTTAAAGAAGCGCCAAAAAACTCCCCTCCTTACGAAGGAGGGGTGGCGCGGTCTTGCGCGACGGGGTGGTTCTTTCTTAATGCTTTGGTTCGGCTGGAAGTTTTTTGGGCAAGTCTAATTCATCATCGATCAAGACATCGGTAGAAATTCCTGCAACTCTGGCATAAGCCAGGATGACCAATGGAAGTGGCGTGCGTTTGCCTAACTCGTATAAGCCGATATAACCGTCGTGAATCCTAACTCCTTTTGCGGCCCGCTCTCGAAGCGCAATAGCCATTTGTTCTTGAGTGAAGCCCAAACTTAAGCGAATTTCAGTCACTTTCTTGGCTATTCTTTTAGGTTGTTCCGGCTTTTTACTGCTCATCGGGATTTTTCCTCCCCGATGGGTAATGCCTTGACTTTACCTACATATGTAGTTAGAATTAATGAAACCGGCAAATACGCCAAAACTACTTGAACGTATCGACGGCCGACGCTCAACTGAGATTACCCTTACGCGGTTTCATTGATCTGCTTAGCTGTCAAAAATCGTGGGTGATTACAACGTTGAAAGATTAACAGAATTTCCGTAAGTGATAAAGAGGCAAGATATTTACCTGATCTCCCAAGACCATGAAATTAGGCTTTAATTCGATCCTGAACGTAGAAGCGTCGATCATTAATAGCGCCGGCGGAGCCGAGTCATTGCCGCAACAGGTTTTTTATATTTTAGAAAAAAGCCCCGACGATCTATTGAAGGGAAATGATGTCACTAGCGAGATCTGGTACGCGAAGACGATGAACGCGCTGAGAAACCATGCCCTGACTTTCTTTGTTACCGACTCGCAGGGCAAGGCCGAAATAAAAGTCTTGAAAGCGGGAACTTATCATATCTGCGGCATCGGCCATACAGCAGAGAGTTGTGATTTGGAATGTTCCGGTGGAGCTGACGCGGGGTGAGAACAACCTGGTATTAAATAGCGAAAATATGACGTGATCTTAAGACCGGGAGCGCCGGAGCACTTCCTGCACTCTGTGGGGAGACTGACCGCAAACACACGTTCAGGCAGGCAAGGTGCCCGCGCTCCCGCCCGGGTTATCGGAATGAATTTATTGAAGAATAAGGGGGAATTGTATAAACTACGTTTATGTTAAGCCAGTATCTACAAGCAGCAATGCACAAGGCAAAGTACGAAATACTCGAAGATGATGGAAGTTTTTATGGAGAAATTCCAGGTTTTCAAGGCGTAATGGCTAATGCGGAAACGCTCGAAGAGTGCCGCGATCAGCTAGCCGAAGTTTTGGAAGAATGGCTTTTCTTTAGAATTTCCAGAAACCTTGATCTGCCCGTTGTTGATGGCCTGCGATTATTCATCGAAGAAGAAGCCGTTGCTTAGAGCTTCTCCCAAGTATCCCTATCTATTTCAGCTTGTTTCAATAATTTAAGAAGAAAACCTTTACTGTATTCCTGTCCTTTATGTGGATTAGGAATAGTCAGCGATAGGTTACCTTTGAGCATTGACGCGTGTTTACCGCCTGCGAATGGACCGTCAAAGCCCAGCTTTCGGAAATAATAGATCAAATCTTTTCTTTTGATGGGAGCGACTTTTGGCATAAGTTTTGGCTGAAATGAGAAAAATAATAAGTACAGCTACTTGATATTCTTATATGTCACTCATTAAAAGATCTTCGCCATATAACATTCACGAAACGACCTTCTTATTTAAGAGCCTTACTTTGAGAACTTCTCTTACACGCACAACTTCGGGAATGGTTCCATTTATTTAAAAAATAACAAATTTAATAACTTTCTAAAGTAAGGTACGACTTGCCCCAAATAGTTTTTACTCATAGCAAGAGAAAAAAATCGCGCGCTGTGTACTTACTCGATAAAGGGAGTTTTGTGCATCGTTCAACGGGCGACGCTATTGATCTCGTCGGCGTGACTCGCGTTTCCCTGCCAAAACCCTTTAAATATGCTATTTGCCTTTGTTTTCTTGACACTTTACCCGTCTGACAGTAATATTTATAGTTTCGGCTCTTGACGGCTGAAGTGTCTTTATATGTTCGAGTCGTTATCCGATAAACTCAAACGTACGCTAAAAAATCTGCGCGGGGAAGGGACATTGACCCCCGAGCACGTGGACGGCGCGCTGCGAGAGATCCGGATGGCGCTGCTGGAAGCGGATGTTAATTATAAGGTCGCAAAAGACTTTATCGCTTCCGTAAAGATGAAGGCCGAGGGGCAGGCGGTTTGGACCGACCTGAAACCTCACGAGCAAGTGGTCAAGATCGTCTATGACGAACTGGTCGAATTGCTCGGCGGCACATCGTCGCGGCTGGTCTTTACCCGGCAGATCCCGAACACGGTGATGATCGTCGGTTTGCAGGGTTCGGGTAAGACGACCTCGACCGGCAAGGTCGCCAACTGGCTGGCGAAAAATCAGGAACGAAAACCGCTTTTGGTATCGGTTGACGTTTATCGTCCCGCAGCGCGCGCCCAGCTAAAGGTTGTCGCCAATGCCGTCGGACAAGCGATATTTGAAAATCCCGAAACGAACGATCCGCTGACCCTGGTGCGCGAGGCTCACAAGTACGCGCAGAAGATGGGTTATGACACGCTGATGATCGACACCGCCGGGCGTCTGCACATCGACGACGACCTGATGGTCGAACTCGAGCAGATAAAGGCGGAGACGAAACCTTCGGAAGTATTGTTCGTGGCGGACGCCATGACCGGGCAGGACGCGGTCAAATCGGCTGAGGAATTCCATCGCCGGGTCGGCCTCACAGGAGTGATCCTGACCAAGATGGACGGCGATGCCCGCGGCGGCGCGGCCCTTTCCATCAAGCAGGTGATCGGCCAGCCGGTAAAATTTGTCGGCGTCGGTGAAAAGTACGACGCGATCGAGCAGTTTTACCCCGACCGCGTAGCGCAGCGCATATTGGGCATGGGCGACGTGCTGTCGCTGATCGAAGAGGTCCAGGACAAGATCGATCAGGGTGAGGCTGAAAAGCAGCTCGCCAAAATGCAGCGCAACGAGTTTTCGCTCGAAGATTTTCGCGATCAGCTGCGGCAGTTTAAAAAACTCGGTTCTTTTTCAAAAATAATGAATATGCTGCCGGAGCAATTGACGGGCGGTATTCAGTTAGACGACGAGCAATCGGCGAAGATCGAATCGGAAATGAAAAAGACCGAGGCGCTGATCGATTCGATGACGCGCGAAGAGCGCAGCAACGCCAAGGTCATCAATGCCGGCCGCAAGACGCGCATCGCCAACGGTTCGGGAACGACGATTGCCGATGTCAACGCGCTGCTCAAGCAATACGGCCAGATGCGCCAGATGATGACGCAGATGAACAAGGGTGGATTGCTCGGCAAGCTGGGACGCGGAATGATGGGCGGCTTAGGCAACATGATGGGCGGGGGCGGTATGGGAGGCCTCGGTAATGGCATCCCGGGCGGCTTGCTCGGCGGAATGGGCGGCGGTGATGCGCCCGATGAAACAGATTCTTTATCCAAGAGGATAAAAAAGAAGAAGAGACACAAGAAAAGATAGTGAATAGTGACTGGTGAATAGTTAGAAATGAACCGGCCACTGACAAGGACAAACTACAAAGGACGAAGAAATGTTAGCAATTAGTTTAATGAGAATGGGCGCGAAGAAAAAACCTTTCTATCGCGTAGTAGTAAAAGAAAAGCGCAGCAAGCGTGACGGCGCTTGTTTGGAAAATCTCGGAACCTACGATCCGATGACCGATCCTTCAACAGTTAACCTGAAGATCGACCGCGTCAACTATTGGGTCAGCGTCGGCGCGCAGCCGACCGATACCGTCAAACGTTTGATCAAAACCTTTAATAGTATTGAAGCTACTGCCGTTCCGGCGGAATAGTTTTAAGGTTTTTGCAGGCAAGTTTTTATGAAAGAAGCCATGGAAAATCTGGTGCGCTCGCTGGTCGGCAATGCCGAAGCGGTCGAGGTGATCGAAAAGCAGAACGGTTCGACCACCGTGCTGCAGGTCCACGTCGAGCAGGCTGATATCGGCCGGTTGATCGGGCGCGAAGGCCGTACGGTCAAAGCGATCCGTTCGATACTTTACGCCATCAGCCAGAAGCAGGGTAAGCGTTACCAGCTCGAGATAGCCGAGTAAAACGCGTGAGCGCTAACACCGGCGAACTTGTTGCGATAGCTTTTACGGTCAGGCCAAGGGGCTTGCGCGGCGAATTGGTAGCCGATCTGCTGACCGACTTTCCCGAAAGGTTCGAGGGGTTAGAAGAAGTAACCCTGATAAAACCGGACGGTGAAAAAGATAGTTTGAAAATTGAAGATTTTTGGTTTCAGAAGAACCGCGTCGTGTTGAAATTTGCCGGTGTCGATTCCATCGAAACCGCGCAGACTATAGTTAATGCCCAAGTCTGCGTGCCGGAAGGCGATGCAGTAGAGCTCGAAGCCGGTGAGTTTTTCGATTGGCAGCTGGAAGGCTGCACGGTTTTGACACTGGAAGGTAAGAAGGTAGGGCTAGTGCGCGAATTGATGCGCACCGGCGGCACAGAGCTCCTCGTAGTAGCTGATGAAGAGGAGAAAGGCAGAGATCACCTGGTGCCCTTTGCCGAAACCATCTGTGTAGAAGTAGATATTGAAAACAAGATAATCAGAATAGATCCTCCCGACGGTTTATTGGATTTTTGAATGGAGTTTAGGCAGAAAGCCCGCGTTAGCGAGGGTAAAGATTTAGCCCTCATTTACATTGGGTTCTGCTTTGATCGCTATTCTTAAATAAAAAGACCAAATGAAGATTGATGTCTTAACAATTTTCCCGGGGTTCTTTCGCGAGGTCTTTGACTTTGGCATTATTCGCCGTGCGCAGGCCGCAAATATTTTGCAGATCGAAATTCACGATCTGCGGGAATTTGTCGAAAAAGCCGATAAGCGCAAGCAGATCGACGACCGCCCTTTTGGCGGCGGCGACGGGATGGTGATCAAACCCGAACCGATCTTTACGGCGATAGAACAGTTTACCGGCACTTTGAAAAGAGACGAGTATCCTGACCGGACAAGAGTGGTATTGCTTTCACCGCAAGGCAGGCCGCTCAAGCAGAGTATCGTCAGGGAATTTTCCGAAGACGCCAAGCATATCATTTTGATATGCGGCCGCTACGAAGGTGTCGATGAGCGCGTAAATGAAGCGCTGGTAACAGACGAGATCTCCATCGGAGATTACGTCCTTTCGGGCGGAGAAGCGGCGGCGCTGGTGCTGGTCGATGCGGTAACAAGACTATTGCCCGGAGCGCTGGGAAGCGACACTTCAGCGGAAAACGAATCTTTTAGCGATAATTCGGGCGGCCTGCTGGATTATCCGCATTATACAAGGCCGGCGGAATTTATGGGGATGGAAGTTCCCCTGGTGCTGCAAGGCGGCAACCATAGTGAAATTGAAAAATGGCGCAAAGAAAAAGCGCTGGAAAAAACAATATCTAATAGACCCGATCTATTGAAAGGAAAAGCGGACGTTGACTAGGGTCAACCTCTCCGCCTGATTAGAGAAATGAACCGATTAGATTCAGTTGAAAAAATACAAATAAAAAGTGATATTCCCGATTTTAAAGCCGGTGACACGGTGCGCGTGCAAGTACGCATCAAGGAAGGCGGCAAAGAGCGCCTGCAGGCTTTTGAAGGCATAGTGATCGCCCGCAAGCACGGCGGCGTGCGCGAAACTTTTACTGTCCGTAAGGTGAGCGCCGGCGGTATCGGCGTGGAAAGAATTTTCCCGCTGCATGCCACGATCATTTCCAAGATCGAGCTGATCCGGCGGGGACGCGTTCGCCGCGCCAAGCTTTACTACCTGCGCAACCTGCGCGGTAAAGCGGCCCGCATTCGCGAACTGGATACCCGCAACAAAGACGGGGCCACCGGAAAAGGCAAAACGGCAGGCAAAAAAGACTAACTTTAAAGGATGGCAGTCGGCCTTCATTTCGAAAGACAGGCAGTCATTGACGGCTACCGTTTCGTAGCCGGGGTCGATGAGGTCGGCCGCGGTTGTCTGGCCGGCGCCGTTGTGGCGGGAGCGGTCATTTTAGACCTGCAAAAGCCGCTGCCAAAAGGCTTGAACGATTCCAAGCAGCTCACGCTTAAACAGCGTGAAACCATTGCCGAAAAGATCAAGCAAAGAGCTGTCTGTTACGCCGTAGCCGAGGTCGATGCCGAAGAGATCGACCGGATAAACATTCTACAGGCTTCGAAAAAAGCGATGCGCCTGGCTGTTGAAAAATTACAGCCGGGCGCTGATTTTTTGCTCGTCGATGCGCTCCAGTTAAAAGAATTGCTGCTTCCGCAACTCGGCATTATCCGGGGCGATTCCATTTCTGCCTCGATCGCCGCCGCATCCGTCATTGCCAAAACCTATCGCGACAATCTGATGCGGGAAATGCACGACATCTATCCGCAATACGGATTCGATTCCCACGTCGGGTACGCTACCAGGTTTCATAAAGCCGCCCTTCGCACTCATGGCGCTTGCCCTCTGCACCGCAAAACTTTTCACGGCGTATTGCCGCCGACCGACCTTCTTTTTGAGCTTTAGTGGGTTTTACCTCTAAAGTCCGGGTGGTAAATTATTTGCTCAGCTTTTTTTATTGACACCCGCTCTTACACCGGGTATAAAACAATTAAACCCTACCAGGCAGGGCAGTTTTACTTTCCCATACCGGGATGTTTGTTTTACAAAATTAAATCAAAAGGAGTTTCCCCATGAAACAGTCTCTCTTCCACGTTTTCGTTTTTGCTATTCTTATTTTTACGGCGGCAGCCACAGCCCAAGCGCAAGCCACTCGCACGTGGATCTCCGGTGTCGGCGACGATGCCAATCCCTGCAGCCGCACCGCGCCGTGTAAAACGTTTGCCGGGTCGATCTCAAAGACCGCCGCCGGCGGCGAGATCAACTGTCTCGATCCGGGCGGCTTTGGAGGTGTGACAATTTCGAAAAGCATTACGTTCGATTGCTCGGGTGCTTTTGGAAGCATTTTGGTAACAAACGGCAACGCTATCACCATTAATAGTGCCGGCGCCATAGTACGCCTGCGCGGTTTATCGCTCAGCGGGCAGAATGCGGGTGCATACGGCGTGCGGATATTTGCGGCCAGCCGGGTGACGATCGAAGACTCGGCCATTGACGGATTTACCAACAGCGGAGTTTCACTGGAGGCTCCGGGGGCCTCGGGCGCGCCGCAGCTCCTGATCAGCAATACTACTTTTAGAAACAATGCGGTGAGCGGCATTAACGTCATGTCTTCGGACGGCAGCCCTTCAAAAGCGGCTATCATCCGCTCGCAGATACTAGGCAATGGAGAGGGAGTAACCGCGTCGCAGACGTCAGACGTAGCGGTAACGGATTGCCTGATCGCGGGAAATAACACAGGCATTCGGACCGCTCTTGGCGGTACGGTCAGGATCTCCGGCAATACGATCAGCGAAAACACCACCAATTTGAATTACCCGAAAGGATCGATCCTTTCTTACGGCAATAATTCGATCACCGGTAACGGCACCAACAACACGCCATCCGGAAATGTGGTGCCGACCGGGCTGCAATAAAGAGATCAACCTGGACTGAAGAAAGAACCACCCCGTTGCGCAAGGCCGCACCACCCTCCTTATGTAAGGAGGGTGGTTTTTTCAGCCTTTGCGTGCGGGTGGTCTGTGCTCTCATTAAACTCGCTAAATACTCCAAAATAAGGACTTTTAGCAGTATTTCTTAAATCTTTTAAAATCTTGGCAAAAAGCCCAAATAGCCCCGTCTTATGGTTATGACGCTTCGAAAAAGAGGAATATACTCTAGCTAATTTTATGTAATTAAGTCCGTGTATAATTTTTCCCACACACGATATCAATTTTCACTTTCAAGAGAAATAAAAGGAGATACTCTCAATGAATAAGATCATGTTTATTTTGCGCACTTCAATTTTCGCCGGCATTATTTTGGCGGCGGCATCGTTGACAGCTCAGGCTCAGGCGACCCGTACATGGGTATCGGGTGTAGGCGATGACGTCAATCCGTGCAGCCGCACCGCGCCTTGTAAAACATTTGCCGGAGCTATTTCAAAAACTGCTACCAATGGCGAGATCAACTGTCTGGACCCGGCCGGTTACGGAGCCGTGACTGTTGCCAAATCGATCACCATCGATTGTGAAGATACCCAGGGTTCGATCCTGTCAGCCGGAACCAACGGCGTGATCGTCAATATCACTGCCGTGACCGACACCAAAAAAGCATTCATGCTTCGCGGAGTAAGCATCAACGGCGCGGGAACCGGCATCAACGGCATTCGCGTACTGTCGGCCAGCCAGGTGACCCTGGATGAAGTTGTCATCCAAGGCGTAACCCAGCACGGAGTTTCGCTCGAAACGACCACCGGATCGACCAAGGTCAATATCGGCAACAGCCTTATCCGCAACAATGCGAGCAACGGCATCAATTCGTTCATCATTGGCGGAAGCGTAACGTTGGCGATAGCCGATTCGAAAATTTATGCTAACTCTAACACCGGCATCAACCTGAGCAACGGCACCAAGGCCTCTGTCAGCAATACGACCATCAGCGGCAATGGCACGGGCGTGGGAACGTTCAACGCTGAAATGGCCCTGTCAGGCTGCGATGTTTCGCACAACACCGTCGGAGTTACGGCCAGCACGGGCTCGGTCGTCAGGCTTTCGGGCAATACGATCACGAACAACGGCACCGGCTTGAACATAACGGGCGGAGTTATCACTTCCTTTACCAACAACATGCGTCAGGGCAATGCGATTGATGGCGCGCCGACCTCGACGATAGCCCTGCAGTAGAAGAATAGACACACAAAAGTTGTGATAAGAACCACGGAGGCTTTGAAAGCTTCCGTGGTTTTTTTAATTTCAATTCTTGTAATAACTTAACGTTTGTCAGCCCGCCCGAACCAAATTTTTTCATTGACAGGTACTTTCCAAAAGGAATATAACTCATTTTATACCCTGCAAAAGACGCATCCCTGCCGTCCAAGTGATAGACACTACAATTTAAAGCAATCCAAAGGATCAGGAGAAAACTATGAGAAAATATTTCGTTGCATTCGTTACATTCAAAGCGTTAGATTTGGTTATTATCATCATGGCGGCAGCCGCATTAATACAGGCGCAGGCCCCCCGGACCTGGGTGTCAGGACTGGGAGACGATACTAACCCTTGCAGCCGCACAGCCCCTTGTAAAACTTTCGCCGGAGCAATTTCCAAGACGGCTACCAATATGATCACCAGCAACACCACGGCTTTTGCCACCAGCGGCGGCACGATCACTTCCTTTACCAGTAATATGTTTCAGGGAAATACAAATCCGAGTTCGCCAACCACGACTGTTACGTTACAATAATGGACAGCGATATTTAGTTAGATCAGCCCTCTTAAGTTGATCAAAAAAAACCGCGGAAGTGCTGCAAAGTATTTTCGCGGTTTTCTTTTTTTTCTCGTTAATTATGGTGAGGGCAAAAATATAAAATGGCGCCGGCCATAAAAGCTCGATGACGCGACCTGAAGATGAAACTTGTTTAGTGTATTTCGTGGTTAAGCTTTTTAGTTCAGTAATGTTTAGACAACTGTAAGAATTTAACCACGAAACACCAAACACACGAAAACCGCCGCCATGGTCAACAACCGGACCTCAATAAAAATTCTCTTAGAGCCGGAACCAAAACCCCGCTTAACGCATCAAACCACGTAAGCATTTAAAATCAACGTTTTTAGTGGTTTTTGTTTTGGCGTATAATTCCGAAACCACATTGAACGCAAATATGAGGTAATTTTTATGAGTGCAGATTCTGCAATTATAGGTACGCCGCGCGCGCTGGAAACCATCCTTTTAGGCTGGCTGGCGGTCGGCATTCTGGATATGTTCGATGCTTATTTCTTTTTTGGCTTTTACTACAACATATCGTTTTTCCAGGTGTTTCAGGGGGTCGCGGCTGGTTTGTATGGAACCGAGGCAGCAAGGGCAGGCGGCACCACAACAGGGCTCATAGGTTTGGCGCTGCACTATGTCGTGGCTTTGGGTGTGGCGGTATTTTTCTACATCCTGAGCAATAGATTTCCCCGGATCCTCAGAGAGCCTGTCGCGTGGGGTATGCTTTACGGCGTTGGTGTTCATCTTTTTATGCAGTACGTGGTTATCCCGCTCTCCGCTTCGGGCAGGGCGAAATCCTTTGATTACTGGGCGATGTTGAATAACGTGGTCGGCCACGCGCTCCTGATCGGTTTGCCGGTGGCGCTGATAGCGTACTGGTCGGCCAGAAGAAATACTCCACGGGGAGGCGATGCTTAAAAACGGAATTCATCACCGCATCTGGTTTTACGATCTGGAATGGGTGCCGGACGCGGTGGCCGCGCGGCGTCTGTGCGATCTGCCGGAGGGTGCGACCGAGCGCGACGCTTTTGAAGCTCTCTGGAAACGCGCCGGCGCAAATGAAGGCAGACCGATGCCTTTTCTGAAGTATCTTTTCTCGCGGGTGGTATCGATCGCATTTCTTTCACGCTGCCTGGAAAGCATCGACGGCGAAACGCAAGTCATTTTCCGCCTGCATTCGCTGCCCGAAGATCCGGCAGAAGATGCTGGGGGAAAAACCGAGTCTATTTTGCTTTCAAAATTCTTTCATTACGTGGGCGAACGCAAACCGCAGCTGGTCGGCTACAATTCGCTGAACGCGGACATTCGCGTGCTGATGCAGCGCGCCATGGTAAACGATATCGAAGCAAAGGAGTTTAACCTGCGCCCCGATAAGCCTTGGGAAGGCCGCGATTACTACAGCGATTACGGCGAATGGCATCTCGATATAATGAAACTTATCAGCGGCGGCGGGAATAATTTCCGCGAGGTCCCGTCGCTCAACGAGCTCGCAAAGATGTGCGGATTTCCCGGAAAGCTGGATATTGACGGCCTGCAGGTAGCCGAATTGTGGCTCGCCGGTGAGCTGCCTAAGATTATTGCCTACAATGAGATAGATACGCTTAACACTTACCTGGTATGGCAGCGGCTGGCGCATTTTTGCGGATTTTTTGAAGACACGGATTATGCCGCCGAACAGGAAAATTTCTACAATTTCCTGCTGGCGGAATCACAAAAACCCGGTCGCGCGCACATCAAAGATTTCCTCGCTAAATGGGAATACTGAGATTTTTCACCACTAAGGCACGAAACGCACAAAGGAATTTTTACAGGGATAAAGGGATAAAGGGATAAAATAAAGACGGTTTAACATTCGTTTTTTATCCCGTTCATCCTGCCCGTCCATGTTTGAATTCTTCTTTGTGCGCTTTGTGTCTTTGTGGTTAATTTTTCTTTTGTTACGATAATGTAAATCGACTATGGCTTATACGTTAATAACCGGAGCATCGAGTGGGATAGGCGAAGTTTTTGCGCGCAAGTTGGCGGCGAAAAAGCACGACCTTGTGCTCGTGGCGCGTTCGGAAAAAAAGCTGCACGAACTCTGTGACGAACTGATGCTTGAACACAAGATCATCGCTCACTATGTCGCGCTTGACCTGTCGGAACACGGTGCCGATGCGCGGCTTTTTGAAGAAACACAAAAGCACGGGTTTGAGATAGACTGGCTGATCAACAACGCGGGTTTTGGTTCGATGGGTGATTTCACCGAACTTCCGCTCGAACGCGAACTGGAAATGGTAGATCTTAATGTTCGCGCACTGGTAGCGCTGACACATCGATATCTTCCGCAGATGCGCGAGCGAAAAAAGGGAACGATCATCAATGTTTCTTCGACGATCAGTTTTCAGCCGCTCCCCTTTATGTCTACCTATGCCGCTAGTAAGGCTTTTGTTACCGCGTTTACCGAAGGCGTTGCCGCCGAAAACCGCCCCTATGGCATCCAGATCACGGCGCTTTGTCCCGGGGTGACCGATACTAATTTTTTCGCCGCCGCCAGGATCAGCGACCCGTTCAAATTAAAAGGAATGCAAACACCGGAGCAGGTGGTCGATGCGGCCCTGCGCGGCGTTGAGCGAAAAAAGACCGTGGTCATTTCCGGCGCGATGAATAAATTCGTGGCCTATGCCGTGACAATTACGCCGAACAGTTTGATAACAAGAGTGATCGGAAGCGCGCTGCGGGGAAAATTCGATAAGAAATAATTTGATGCAGGTGAAAACTTCAAGCGAAAGAATTTTCAATTTCAGCTCCGGTCCGGCGATGCTGCCCTTACCCGTTTTGGAACAGGCGCGGGACGAATTACTTTCAATTAACGGCAGCGGAATGTCAGTGATGGAGATCAGCCATCGCTCAAAAATCTTTGACAAAATTCTGGATGACGCTCGGCGCGGTATCAAAGACATACTTTCAGTGCCGGACAATTATCAGATACTTTTTTTGCAGGGCGGGGCTTCGCTGCAATTCAATATGGTGCCGATGAATTTTTTACCCGCTGGCTCCTCGGCGGATTTTGTCATCACCGGTATCTGGGGAAAGAAAGCAGCCGCCGAAGCGCGCCGATGCGGAAACGTAAATACGGTCTACGATTCCGAAGCAGACAGTTTCACAACCATCCCCAAACAGGAAGAATTAAAGTTCGACAGAGAAGCCCGCTATATACATTATGTATCCAACGAAACTATTGATGGTGTTGAGTTTAGCTACGATCTTGACGGCGGCATAATGCCGGTCGTTTGCGATGCTTCTTCCAACATTTTGTCCAAGCCGATCGATATTTCCAAATACTCGATGATCTATGCCGGGGCGCAAAAAAACATCGGCCCGGCGGGGGTCACGCTGGTCATTATCAGCGATGAAATGCTGGAACGCGTGCCCGCCGGCCAGCACAAGATGCTTGATTATCGCTACCATGCCGAAAACGGCTCGCGCGGAAATACGCCGAATACTTTTGGAATTTACATCATCGATCTTGTTTGCGGCTGGCTAAAAGAAAAGGGCGGGCTGGCGGCAATGCAGCATGAGAATGAAGCGAAAGCAAAATTGCTCTATGACGCGCTAGATAAAAGTGACGGGTATTATCGCGGCCGGGCCGAGCGCGACGCGCGTTCGCTGATGAACGTAACTTTTAATTTGCCTGCCGCGGAATTAGAAGAGAAGTTTTGCGAGGAAGCTTTGGCGCAGGGGCTCGACGGATTGCGCGGACATCGCAGCGTGGGCGGTATTCGCGCCTCGATCTACAACGCCTTCCCGAAAGAAGGCGTCGAAAAGCTGGTCGATTTTATGAATGATTTTGCCGGGCGTAATGGCTAAGAAATTTTAAGAACTCCCACCACCCCGTCACGGCTGCGCCGCGCCACCCCATCCTCAGGCAGGAGGGGGAGTTTAATTATTCCGCCAGCACGATATCCCCTAAAACTTTATTAACTTTGGTCAGGCCGTCGAATCCGGGAAGCTGTCTGACGCGCTGGGTGACATTTCTGTCCAGGATAGCCAGGCCCCTTTCATCCTGAAAGAGAGTTTTGGTCGCATAATTGGCATCTGTAGGCGATTTCAGTCCCTGGCCCACCGGAACCCAAAAATTATCGATAATAAATCGCGCCAGCTTTTGCGCGCCCTGGGATTTACGCAGTTCCAGACGGGCAACGCTCCAGTAGAAAGTGGTGTGAATGGATTCTTCGCGGACGATGGCCGTCAATATTTTTTCCAGCACGGGATGGTTGCAGATCCCTCTCATCCGGCGATAGCTCTGCGCCGTGCAGAGTTCGTTGATCGCGCCGAATGACATGTGGGTCGCGGTAAATCTTTTACCCACAATATTGGCCAGATGCCCGATCAGCCAAACGTTTGATTTATACATGCGGCTGATGCCTTGCTTTAATTCCTCGTACCAATTCTCGTCGGTATGATATCCGGCTTCGTTTAAGAAACGGTTCAGCACATCGCCGTGCGTGGTTTCTTCCACGCCCCAGCGTTCCATAAATTTGCTGATGACAGGATCTTTGCCGGTAGGCGTGCGCAGCATATGGCTGTGGTATTCTTCGGTAAATCTTTCCACGTCGCGCATATATAACAGCACGCGCACAAAACGCTCGTCCAACGGGTAGTTTTTGACCTCGTCCCAGGGAATATTATCGATAAATTCCTTGGTCAGCGACCGGGTCTGCCGTTCATACCAATCAAGTACTTCTTTGTTTGTCTCAAAAAGCATAGTATTAGATTATCGAAACTTTTTTAGGATTTTGACGAATAACCATCAAGTTCACTTAACTTTATTATTCGTATAACTTATTCTCTCAGATTCAGCGAAATGGAGCTGTAATGCTATGATTGAGCGCATGAAGCAAGCATTTTTATTGTTCTTTTTGATTATAACCTTTTCGGCCGCGATTTTAGCACAAAATAATTCTCTGGCTGTCACTGGCGAAAATCACCTGAAAAATATCAAGCAATTGACGTTTGGCGGCGAAAACGCCGAGGCGTATTTTTCCTTTGACGGCAAGCAGCTTGTTTTCCAATCGAAACGCGACGGGCGCGGCTGCGACCAAATCTATCGCATGAATATCGACGGATCTGACGTTAAAATGGTTTCAAACGGCGAAGGCCGCACGACCTGCTCTTATTTTTTCAAAGGCGGGAAAAAAGTGCTTTATGCCTCGACTTTCGGCGGCAAAAAAGAGTGCCCGCCGAACCCCGATTATTCCAAAGGCTACGTCTGGGCGATCTATCCCGATTACGATATTTATACTTCAAAACCGGACGGCACCGGCATCAAGAAAATGACCGACACGCCGGGTTACGATGCGGAAGCCACGATCTCGCCCGACGGAAAAAAGATCATTTTTACTTCGACGCGCGATGGCGATCTCGATCTATACGTGATGGACACGGACGGCAAAAATGTAAAGCGGCTGACCAACGAGCTCGGCTATGACGGCGGCGCTTTTTTCTCGCCGGACAGCAAGCAGATAGTTTATCGCGGCAGCCATCCGAAGACCGACGCCGATATCGCGCTCTATAAAGAACGTCTCTCGCAAAATCTGGTGCAGCCGACGGTGTTTGAAGTGTGGACGATGAATGCCGACGGTTTGAACAAAAAACAGATCACGAATCTTGGCGTGGCTTCATTTGCCCCGTTCTTTACGCCTGACGGCAAGCGCATCATTTTCTGTACCAATTATTTCGCCACCGATAGAACAAAACGCAATTTCGACCTGGCCCTGATAAATACCGACGGTACGGGTCTGGAAAGAGTCACGTTCAACGAATCTTTTGACGGGTTCCCGATGTTTTCGCCCGATGGGAAAAAATTGGTCTTTGCTTCAAACCGCAACGCCGCTAAACAGGGCGATACAAATGTGTTCATCGCCGATTGGGTTTGGTAGCTCGATGTTCAGAGTTCAGGAGGCATAGCCATAAATCCGTTAATCTTCGATTTGAAAATTAAGGTGTAGCGGGTGATTTCGTGTTTTCGTGCGTTTTGTGGTTAATTCCGGAATTTTTACCACGAATCACACTAAACACACGAAATGTATCGTTCATCCAGACAACTCCTGAACGCTGAACAAGTTTCTATATGAAAAAATATCTGCCGGGTTTTTCTTCATGCTACTTTTTGCCGGTGCTATTTCTGCGCAGACAGTCGATAAGACTGTAGAAAAGATCCGAGCGGTCTATGATGAGATCGCGGAAAAAGCCAGGGCAGCCGAAGAAGAAGACGACCAGGGTGAGTTTGGCGAACTGGTGATGAACGAGTTGGCGATCAATAAGCGCGGCCACCAATGGCGCGCCGTCGGCAATTACGTTTTGACCTACAAGTTCTTTTACCGCGGCGGCGATAGCGAAGAACATTTATACCCGGATGAACTGGTGAAGGTGCGGCAGAACATTTCATCGCGCTCGTATTATCAGGAATTTCTTTACGACAAAAGCGGCGCACTGATCTTTTATTTTCAAAAAGCCGAGAATGACGAACAGGTTCCCGCGGAACGCCGTGTGTATTTTTCTATTGGCAGGGCCATACGCCTTATTGAGGCCGATCGTAAGCGTGACCGGTTAACGGTAAAAGATGCTGCAACTATAAAGGAAATAATGCAGGACAATATCAAGATCAAGGATATTTTCGTGAAGTCTATTAAGTTATGAAAAAGCAATTATTTAGTTTTCTTCTTTTAGTCTCGTTTGCCGTCAGTATTTCGGCGCAAAAAGCGGCAGTAACCACCACAGGGGCGGCAAAGCCGGACGGTATGCAGGAGCGATTGCGGGCGGATGTGACCTATCTTGCATCCGACAAGCTCGAGGGCCGCGAAACCGGCACGTCCGGCGCGATCTCAGCGGCGAGCTATATCGCCGGCCGGTTCACTGCGCTAAAACTTAAGCCGGGCTTAAAGGGATCTTACCTGCGCTCATTTCCATATTTTTCCGGCGTCGAGTTGGGCAAGAACAACGCGCTAAAAATTACGCTGCCGCAGATGTCCGCCGCGATCAATCTGAGATCTAATTGGATGCCGACCGGTTTTTCTTCAAACGGCTCGCTGCCGAACACCGATATCGTCTTTGCCGGTTACGGCATCGTTTCGGAAGAAGGGAAGGTCGATGAATATGCCGGCCTCGACGTAAAAGACAAGATCGTGCTGGTATTTAGCGGCGCGCCGGATGCGGGGAATCCGCATTCGCCTTTTATGCGGTTTGGCGACGTGCGCATCAAGGCCAAGATCGCTCACGATAAAGGCGCCAAAGCGCTGCTGGTAATTTCCGCTGAAACAAAACTCGAAGACGATAAACTCGCGCAGCTTAAATTCGACCAGACTCTGGGAGATACGGCCATTCCCGCCGCCGTGATAGCACGCCCGATCGGAGCGCTCCTTTTAGGAGACCAGAGCGAAGAAGAATTAAAAAAAGATGAGCAATGGATCAGCCTGCGAAAGGAAGCCGGCGAGATCAAACTAAATCTTTCCGGCCGCCCCAAGGCCTCGGCAGAAATAAAAGTCGACCTGGTCAAAAAACAAGTCGAAGCAACAAATGTCATCGGCATTTTAGAAGGCACCGATCCGCAGTTAAAAAATGAGGCGATCATCATCGGCGCGCACTACGATCATCTGGGCCACGGCGGGCCGAGCAGCCTGGCGGTCAATTCTACTGAGATCCATCATGGCGCCGACGATAACGCTTCCGGCACCGCCGCCGTTTTAGAACTCGCGCGGCAGTTCGCGAAGGCAAAGAACAACAAACGCACGCTTATTTTTATGTGCTTTAGCGGCGAGGAAGAAGGCCTGCTGGGCTCAAAAGCCTACACGAGCGACCCGGCGTTTCCGCTCGATAAAACCATCGCGATGATCAATATGGATATGGTCGGGCGGTTAAAGGACAACAAGCTCAGCGTCGGCGGGATCGGTACAGCGGGGGAGTGGAAAGCGTTGGTCGAAGGTAAGAACACACCCGCGCCGGCATTTCAGCTTCAACTCAGTGAAGACGGCTTTGGCCCGTCTGATCACTCGTCCTTTTACGCCAAACAGATACCGGTCTTGTTCTTTTTTACCGGCGCCCATGAGGATTATCACAAACCTTCCGACACCGCGGATAAGATAAATTACGCTGGCGAAAGCCAAATAGTCTCTTACATTTCCGAGATCATTAAAAGCATTGACGGTAGTACGGCCAAGCCTACCTACGCCGTGGCAAAAAGCTCCAGCATGGGCCGCTCGACCTTTAGCGTTTCACTGGGAACGGTCCCGAATTACGCGGAAGGGAATAATGACGGGTTGCTGCTCGATGGCGTGCGTGACGGTTCACCGGCGGCAAAAGCGGGTGTTAAGCCGGGCGATAAGATCGTCATGCTGGCGGGAAAAGAAATTCGCAATATCAGCGACTACACTTACGTTCTCGGCGAGATGAAAGCCGGCGAGGAATACGAGATCGTCGTCGTGCGCGGCAGCGAAAAAGTTACGATGAAGATAATTCCCGCGGCGCGGAAATAGTCTAAGAGGCAGAAACGCGACAGTTATGGAGCGTGTGGCAAGTTGATTATCACGCTCCATAATTGTCGCGTCTCTGCCTGCTATTTATCCTGATCCCAAAATAATAAGCCCATAAAATAAAAAAGATCTGCAGCGGGATCCTGAAATAAAGATATGCCGGGCCGTTTTCCATGCCGCCTATCGGTACCTCCTTAAAACTGCCGATAATGTTGGCCGGAAGAATGCAGATAAAAAATATTATCAGCATTATAGCTGTCAGCTTCGAAAGCCTTTCGATCAATAGTCCTATGACGGCAAGAAATTCCAGCACGCCGGTCAGGTAAACTACTTCTCGTTTCATCGGCATCGCATCGGGCATCATCGCGATCATCAGATCGGGAGCGGCAAAATGTGCCGAGCCCGTGACTACGAGCATGACAGAAAGCGCCGCTCTGCCGATAAATGAAAAGCTGAACTTGTTTTTGAGTAAATATCTGTTGATGAAGAGAAACAGAAAAAATGAACCAAATAAAAATACTAATGGTGCCATCTTTAAAGCTTAGCTAAAAAATGTCGTCCGTTCAAAGATGCGTCTCTTTTAATAAAGTTAACCAGCACGCTAACCGCCTGTGTTTTCAGTCACTTTCACAAAGCAGCCTTCAGCATCGGATTCGCGCGCGGCATCGAGCACCAGCTGATTGCGGTAGCCGTCCAAAAGATCGGCGGCGTGCGGTATCTCTGTTCTGCCTTCCAGCAGCGCGTCTTTTATTTCACGCGCAAAATTCAAAAATCCGCGCGACCAACCGCCGACTTTGCTGCCCGGCGGCACTTCGCCCAGCTCGACTTCTATATCCCGCCAATCGGTGTCCGTGATCCCGGCAAATTTCAATTCACCGCCGTCTTCTATCATCAGGCCGCCTTTGTCGCCGTAGATCTCAGTGCGATGGCCATACTTGCCCGATTCGGTGACCGACATCGAGATCAACGCGCTCGTGTCGCGGGTAAATTCGCCATCCGCCATTTTCAGGATCAGGTTTGCTTCGTCATCGCTGGTGACGGCGCGTTTTTCGCCCGACGATTCATCGAGCCGTTCTTTAAAGTTCGTTTTGAGAAGACAAAAAACTTCACTGACCTCGGTGCCGGAAAACCAGCGCAGCGTATCGACCGCATGCGAACCGATGGCGCCCAGCGTGCCGCCGCCTTTTTCTATATCGGACCACCAGTTCCACTTCACACCTTCGTGCCCGCGCGAGGCATTACGGAACCAGACCTTCATATGAGTGATCTTTCCGATGTCACCACTTTGTATCATTTCCAATGCCTTCCGGCGCCCCTTAAGAAAACGCAATTCGTGGTCGACGAGTGCGAGCAGCTTTTTCTCGCGCGCTTTTTCGAGCATTGCCAGGGCCTCGGCGGCGTTCATCGCCGTGGGTTTTTCGCAGAGGACGTGCTTGCCCGCTTCGAGCGCGGCAAGGGTCATCTCATTGTGCAGATAAGGCGGAGTGACGATGCTGATCAAATCGATATCGTCACGCGCGATGGTTTCGCGCCAGTCGGCGGTAAAATGCGGGATGTTAAATTCGCGGGCGGTCTTTTCCGCATTTTCCAGCGAACCGCTGGCGACGGACACCACCTCGACCTCCGGAAACATCTGAAACGCGGGGACCTGTATCAACCGTGTAAATCCGGTACCGATAAACCCTAGCCTGATCTTTTTGGTCATAATTAAATAAGAGCGTTTTGAGTTCCGCCTGCGGGCGGTTTTCGAACTCGACAGCGTTCGTGCGGAATAAATTCCGCGCTCCCAGTTTACACAAAAAAAGCGTAAAAGAAGAACTCCTTTACGCTTACAAGATCTTGATCGATGCTTTTATTTTACCAGCGTCCGCCGCCGCCGCCATCGCCGTTGTAATTATTACGGCGTCCGCCACCGCCGCCTCCGCCGCGGTCTTCGCGCGGCTGTGCTTCTTTGACCGCCATGTTACGGCCTTCGTAATCCATACCGTTAAATTTATCGATGGCATTTGCCGCTTCGTCGGCAGTTGCCATTTCCACAAAACCAAAACCGCGTGAGCGCCCGGTTTCACGGTCTTCGATAACGCGCGCCGATTCCACCGATCCAACTTCACCAAAAAGAGATTGCAGGTCTTCGCTGGATACACGGAAACTCAAATTTCCTACGTAAAGTTTATTATTCATTTTCCTTTAAATTATTTTTGGAAGAAGCCAGGAAGGAAAGTAAACTGAAACACAAAACTGCTGCAAATCCAACTACCCGCGGCGCACCAACCCTTATTGTAACAAACAACAATCGCTTCTAACATAAAACCTAACGCTAACTCTCTTTACCGGACCGAAACGCCGCTTTTATTATCGAGTACGGGTGGCAGATACGCATCTGCTGCGAGAACCTATTAAACGTAAGTTTAGCTTGTCTTTAGGAAATAAAGCAAGGAAAATTCCGCGCCGCTGAAGTTACTGAAAAATCTTAAAAAACCCATCCTTTATGCTAGAATGTTTTGATTTTTCATTGCCGGTTACCAGACGAAAATAAATGCTGCGGGTGTTTTTTTAACGGAGCGTGCCTGGCCCGGTTTCGTGGTTACTTCCACATCGTTTCGCGCGCTAATAAGAGTACTCGTCAAATGATGTGACATACATCTGGAGGAAAAAAATGTTCAAAGAAGGATCTACCGGGGGCTGTTCATTAAAAGCTTATCAAGGCGCAAACATGACGTTGTTGGCGCTTGATCTGGATAGCGCGCCGAGTGAGGGTTCATTTGCGGGCTTTACCATGGGTTATATCGCTCCGGGCCAGACGACTTCCCGGCTGATACCGAATTTGCTAAATTTCGATGGTACTGAGGGGTTGACGGAGTCCGACGTTTCGCCGATCCAAACATTCAAATGGATCCATTTTCCGGGTTCTTATAAACAGGTGGTGGCCGGCGTCGGAGAATATGTTTACCAGGCAACGCCGCGATATTTCGATAGCGATCACAAATTGCTCCCGTTAGATCCGGGCCGCACAATAAGTGTCCCGATAGACGTGGGCGATTTTACAAAAGGCGATTTAAGTATCGGTTTCACCCGGGCTTTTTTGAAATCACAGGCGTTTTCCACTCGTTACGGAGTCGGTCAAAGACTCAAGCCCAAGGACGGCGGCTGGCTTTTCGAAACGGGAGAAAAGGCGGGAACCAACAAATACGGTGATTTTACCTGGGATGATATGTATTTTTGGCTGGGTTACACTGCCCGCCGGCAAGTCTACGAAATGCTCGATACGGCGCTGGCAGACGACGCCGTAGAGGTAGAAATGTATGCCTACGATCTCAACGATCCCGGAACGGCCCAGCGTTGTTTAGACCTGGGCAAAGAGGGCCGGATAAGAATAATACTGGACAGTGCGGACCTTCACACCAAGCCGAAAGAAGACGGGACGCCTACCCCGGAAAACGATTTCGAAGTGCGTTTCAATGAGATCAAAGAGGGAGAGGCGGAGGTGTTCCGCTGTAAGTTCGGCCGCTACTCTCATTGTAAAATCATAATTCTCAAAAAGGGCGGAACGGCCTTTAGAGTGCTGACCGGTTCGACCAATTTCGCGGTCACGGGCCTGTGCGTAAACGCCAACCACACGATCATTTTTGATCGGCCCGACGTGGCCGGGTATTATTCCGACGTGTTTAATACCTGCTGGAAAGTAGGCCAGGCTGCTCCTTTCCGCACCACCGAGTATTCCACCGCGACAAAAAGCTTTACTGACGATAACCTGCCCGAGACGGAAGTGAATTTTTCACCGCACGACCAGGCCCGCGCCAATGAACTGCTGGATTCGATCCGTGACAATGTGCTTGATCCCGGAACGGAGTCGGTGCTCTTTGCCGTGATGGAGATGGGAGAGACGAGCAGCGGCAGCATTATTCCCGCGCTGCGGGAACTTCACAAAAACGACGCCATTTATACCTATGGTGTGACCGATAAAAGCGGGGGCCAGATCTCACTCTATAAACCGGGGCGGAAAGAGGGGCTGCTGGTAGACGCGAAGAAGGCCAACCGTGAATTGCCGCCTCCGTTTCAGGAAGAAGCAAGCCTCGGGCTGGGACATGCCATTCATCATAAATTCGTCATCACCAATTTTAACCGCCCGAATGCCCGCGTTTATTGCGGGTCGTCAAACCTGGCCGGGGGCGGTGAAAAAGACAACGGGGACAATTTGATCTGTATCAAGGACGAGGACGTGGCCACGGCTTTTGCCATCGAAGCGCTGCGCCTGACCGATCACTATAATTTCCGCTCGATCGGTGACGATGGGTCCGACGACCAGCAGACGATGACGCTTGACGATACGGGCAAGTGGGTCGATAAATTTTTCGATCCGGACGACATACGCTCTGTTGAGCGCAAGTTGTTTGCATAATTTACCGGTCCCGGTGCGGGCAATTCTTTTTTGAAACGCCCGGGAACTAAATTTCTTTTACGGTGTCTAATAATTGAATGGAAAACGTTCCATTCGTTGTTTGGCACCGTTTTTTATGACAAGTCCCTGCACCTCGGCGGCACCGAAAAATGGGAGGAAGTTATGTTGGATCAATTAGTAGTATCGGGCGGGCACCGCAGGGAGAGCAGAAAATTTCGCGCATTTTTCCTGGGCACGGCCGTAGTGGTTTTGGTTGGATGTTTTTCGGTTTTTGTCTGGAGCATCATGGCGGCGGAATTAACGCTCACCGATGACGGTTTGGAGCTTTCCGCGATGATCGCGCCGGTTCCGATCCCGGCCGTCGAACCGCCTAAGCCGGAACCTCAGCAACAGCAGCCGCGCCAGGAGCAAGCGACAAAGAGCGAGATCACCACGCGCAATGCGGTGGTAGAACGAGTGGATGAAAGCCACATTATCCCGGATAAGATCTCCACCACGCCCAGCACGCAAAAAGAGCGGCCGAAAAACGGAGTATTCAGAATATCTACCGGGCCGGAAACAGATGGCTCGCCCGGAGTGGGCCCACGCGGAAATAACAATGGCGGCGGAGGTGTTTTTGGTGCGAATGCCGGTCTGAACAAAATCGGCGACGATGGCGATGGCCAACCGCCCGTGATGGCTAAAAAAGAACCGGAGCAGCCGAGACGTACCGCCCCCGTTTCCGGCGGAGTACTAAACGGCAAAGCAAGATCGCTGCCGGTGCCGCCGTACCCGAGACCGGCGCAAATAATGAACATCCGGGACAACGTCAGCGTTCAGGTAGTGATAGATGAACAGGGAAACGTGATCTCGGCCAAGGCCGTAAGCGGGCACCAGATGCTGCGGCAGGCGGCGGAACAGGCCGCGCGACAGGCAAAATTCGGCCCGACTTTACTAACCGGGCAGCCGGTCAAGGTAACCGGCGTGATCATTTACAAATTTTCCAATGGATAAGCGTTAATTTTCTTCTGATTCTTTGTTCATGTGGCGGAAATGCAAATTTTTCCGCCACATGTTTTATTTCTTATCTTTGTCGGTAAGGAGCCCGTTTATCAGATCGATCACATCCATGTCATAGACCGGAACTTTGAATTGAGCTTTAAGTTCATCAAACTTCATCCCGTCGAGAAAAATAGGTTCATCGGATTTGATCGTGTTTTTGGGAATGACGGCAAAATCGCCTTTGACCTTGTCTTTTACGGCCAGAAAGTCCTGCCCGGTCAAGAGTCCCGCCACCGCGACATCGCCGCCGAAATAAGTGTTGGGGACACCCATTACACTCAGCCGCGCGCCGGTAAGCCGGTTGAATTTTTCGAGCTGCTCAGCCAACACGGGCGCAAACATCTCGCCGGTAAAAATGGTGCCATTGAGGGATTTTGGATTTGAGATTTGGGATTTTGGATTCTCGGGTTTTATGGCAAGTGGATGCGTTCTTACATCGGCACTTACTTGTGTGTGAAGTTTGTCTTTATGCAGACTAAAGTCTGCGCTCCCGGCTTTCTTCAGAACATTATCGAATTTATTTAAAAACGTGCGCACCATTCCCACGCCGTCTTCGATCTGCGGGTATTTTCCATAGTGTGCGCGCGAAGGGATCGGCAATCCGGCTTTTAAATATATTTCGTCACCCAGGAAAGCAAAGGTAACTCCGAATTTTTTGCGAAATTCGCGCTGCAGCGGAGTGATCTCCATTATCACCTGCCGGCAAAATTCCGGCGTAACGGCGGTCAGACGCTGGTCGGTGTTATAGCGCGTCAGCCCGAGCGGCACGATCGCCGTGCTGACTATCTTTGGATAATGGCTGGCGAGATCGCGCACGGTTTTTTGCAGCA
The DNA here is from genome assembly GCA_035995185.1 of Pyrinomonadaceae bacterium. Taxonomy (GTDB): domain Bacteria; phylum Acidobacteriota; class Blastocatellia; order Pyrinomonadales; family Pyrinomonadaceae; genus DASYKT01. Next base: position 16,025 of record DASYKT010000027.1, on the reverse strand, counting down.
CTTCGCCGTCATTGATGCCGGGACACAAGACCACCTGCGCGTGAATTTCAATGTTGTTGTCGAGCAATCTCTGCAGCTTGTCAGAGATATCGGCGCGTTTTTTATTTACGCCCAGCAGGTAAGCACGCACGTCGAGATCGGTCGCGTGCACGGACACATACTGGGGTGACAAACGCTGCTCGACAATGCGGTTCATTTCGTCCGGTGTGATCGAGGTCAGCGTCGTGTAATTGCCATAGAGAAACGAAAGACGAACGTCTTCGTCACGCACAAAAAGTGAAGGCCGCGCCGTTTCCGGGTTGCCCTTGCAAAAGCAGAAGAGGCATTCATTGGCGCACTGGCGGGGCACGATCTGCTCAAACATCATTCCGAAGTCTTCGCCTTCGTCGCGCTCGAGTTCGATCTCCCAGCTTTCGCCGTTCGGCTTGCGCACCAGCCAGGTCATCTCGGTCTCGCCCGCGGTTTGAAAACGAAAATCGAGATAGTCGCGAACGGTGCGGCCGTTCACCTTGACGATGCGATCGCCCGGCGCGAGTTCCAATTCTTCGGCCAGGCTTCCGGCTTCTACTTCGGTAAGCAGAACACCGGGGCGGCGTAACTGGGTGATGGCTGGTGTGACTGCAAATTCGTACATTTTAATACTTAAAAGAGAACCACTTTTAGGTTCCTGGCATCTAACTATTGATAAGACGCATTTTAACACAGATGCGTTTGACAAAAAGTTTTCCTGAAATTAAGCTAGCGGTGAAACCATATAAAGGATAATGATATCTTTTATAAACAAAAGCTTTATCACGCAGGGCTAAGCGAGTCTCCCGACATACTTGGAAAATTTATGAGCCTGCAAAAGAAGATCCTCATCGCTGAAGACGATTCCTCGATGCGCAATTTTCTGGCGCTGACATTAACCCGTGCCGGATTTGAAGTGACCTCTGCAGAGGATGGCTCAGCCGCGTTTGAGATGGCGATGGCAAATGATTTTGACGCCGTGGTGGCTGACGATGTGATGCCTCATATGACCGGCCACGATCTGTGCCGGATGCTGCGCGGCAATGAAAAAACTTCCGACATTCCTTTTATTATTTTAAGCGGAAGAGAAGAAGCATTCGCCGATGAAAATATAGCGGCCCTGGCTAACGCGCAATTACTTAAAACCGTAAACTTAAAAGACGAGCTGGTCGATATCCTTACCGAACTTCTCCAGCCAGCCCTTACTTCTGCCTAAGTTCTCATGCTTCGTGCATTTCGTGTGCTTCGTGGTTAAATTTTCCGGCTGTTATTAAAGAGCCATAAAGCCATAGCCACGAATCACACTAAAAACACGAAATGCCTGCTCCGAAATTCAGACTCCCTTTAAACGAGTGAGTCAAACGACGTATATTCCAGGCTTTGCGAAGCAGCCACCGCCTCGTAAGTTAGTTTGCCGGCATAAGTATTAACGCCTTCTTTTAATCCCGCATCATCGCCGACCGCTTTCAGGAAACCTTTATTTGCCAGATCGAGCGCGTACGGCAGCGTAGCGTTCGTCAGAGCGAAGGTCGATGTGCGCGGAACCGCGCCCGGCATATTCGCCACGCAGTAATGCAAAACACCTTCTTCGTAATAAGTCGGGTTCGAGTGCGTGGTAGCGTGCGTCGTCTCAAAACATCCGCCCTGATCCACGGCGACGTCCACCAGTATCGAGCCTTTGGGAATGTCGGCCAGCATATCGCGCGTCACCAGTTTCGGAGCGGCCGCGCCCACCACCAGCACAGCGCCGATGACCAGATCGGCATGCGAAATGGCTTCGTGAATTTGATAGCGGCTGGAAGCGAGCGTGGAAACTTTGGAAAGAAAAATGTCGTCGAGATAGCGCAGGCGGTCCAAACTTTTATCGATGATGGTAACGTGCGCGCCCAGGCCGATGGCCATCTTGGCAGCTTCGGTCCCGACCACGCCGCCGCCGATTATTACTACGCGCCCGGCCGGCACGCCCGGCACTCCGCCGAGCAGAATTCCTTTGCCGCCGTTCATTTTCTCTAAATATGTCGCGCCGACCTGGACCGACATTCTGCCGGCCACTTCCGACATGGGGGTGAGCAGCGGCAGCCGGCCCTGTTTATCGGTGATCGTCTCATACGCCACGCCGGTCACTTTTCTTTCCAGTAGCTGCTTGGTCAATTCCGGTTCCGGCGCCAGGTGCAGGTAGGTGAAAAGCAATTGGTTTTCACGCATGCGCGGGTATTCCGGTGCGATCGGTTCCTTGACCTTGACGATCATATCGCCTTCGGCCCAGATCTCATCGGCCGTATCCAGAATTGTGGCGCCCGATTTTACATAAAGCGCATCTTCAAAACCTGAGCCCTCACCGGCACTTTTTTGCACAGACACCGTATGTCCGGCATCCGTAAAAGCGCGCACGCCGGCCGGCGTCAGGCCTACGCGATATTCATTGTCCTTTATCTCTTTCGGTAATCCGATCTTCATTATTCACTCCAAAAATGTGTATTTTGTATTACTGAAATATATGTACATTATGCCGATTTTTTTAATTTTTACTAAGTGCATCCACTCGAAAACTGAAAAAACCGCCTTTGGGTTTCGCTGATGGCGATCTAAACAAAAAAAGCGGAGGCCTTATCAGCCCCCGCTTGACCAAAGGAAGGAAATACCCTTTTTATCTTGGTGTTACCGCAGGAATGTCGCCATTTAAGCCAAATTTCGTGAAATAATACGAATTATTAGCGCTTCCGTTTATGTACCAAACACCGTTTCTCGGACGGAAAACAGCGATATCAGCCACGCCGTCCTTATCGAAATCAGCCGGAACTGGGATATCTCCGCTGATACCCAGGTTTCGTATGATCACGTTATTTTCCAGGCTGGCGTATATGTACCAGGTGCCATTCGACGGGCGGTAAACCGCCAGATCCGTCCGGCGATCGCCATCAAAGTCACGAGCTATCGGAATGTCGCCATTCGCTCCCCAATGGAAGATCTCAAAGCTGTTCCTGGCAAAGTTATAGATATACCAATTGCCTTCTGACGGACGGAAAACCACCAGCTCGTCGATCTTATCGTTATCAAAATCCCCGGCCATGGGTATATCTCCATTGGTGCCCCACTGGAACACGTAATACTGCGCTCCGCTGTTTTCGGGAGCAATTGCATTTTCAGGGGCAATGGATTTGGATTTCGCTGCTTTCGCGAGCGGCTTGATAATGTCGCCCATTCGCTTGATATACCACGTGCCGGACGACGGGCGGAAAACACCCAGGTCGACGGCGTTGTTAGTGTCGATGCTCATGGCGATCGGAATATCGCTGTCCAGGCCCCATTGAACGGTTTGAAGCACGCCATCGGAAGACCTGAGGATCTGCCAGGCGCCTTTACCGGGGTAATCGGGATGATCGGTCTGGAAGGTCGCTATGTCGGCCTTGCGATCGCTGTCATAATCGCCCACGACCAATTTATCGTTCGCATGTCCGAAGATGACGCTCTGCGTTTGGTCCGTGGAACTTAACTTCATATACCACGCCTGCTCGGATGGCCGGAAAACGGTGAGGTCGGCCATCCCGTCCCCTTCAAAATCGCTGCCGGTGTTAATACCCTGCGTATGAATCGTGATGCTCGAATAACCCCCCGGATGCGCGGCGGTGTATGTATTGACCGTCAAAAGGCCCTGCCTCATCTTGGTGAATTGGTCCTCGGTCAAAACAGTGTCCGATTGCACGATGCGGGTCGTTAACCAACCGTTAAAAGTGGTGGTATTGCCAAGCTGCAATTGAGCGATCTCCGCGCCGATAACTCCCGGCGCATCCTCACTCGGCTCATTGATCGTAATTTTGGTTACCGGGTTCGCGACCGGAGTGACCGTCCACATAAAGGCCGATCTTAAAGTGTACGGATGCGCTGAAGTAGGAAGAAATGCCTTGGCCCGGTAGACCGTGCAATTAGCGGTAGGCGAAACTCGAGTGCTGGCGTCCGCGGCTTCGTAGTCAACCACCTCTCGCGTGTAGCTGCCGGTGACGAACGGTTGGCCATTCATAGTGACCGACATCACGTCACCGACGTGGCCGACGGGATGCGGTAGTCCGAACCCTTCCCATGCCCAGTACTCGCCAAAGAGCGAGTTCGGGACGCGCTCCAGCGTGGCGATCTCCACTCCGTTAAAGTAAGCCTTGAAAACCGTGTTATCCGGAGCATCGTAAAAGATGTGGATGTAGTGGTCCGTTTCGCCGCTATTCAAAATATGGTAACCCGAATCACCAAAGGCGCCGGTTTGCGCATCGGTGTAATTGGTCGAGACGCTGGTCACTACCTGCGCCGCAACCACGTCGCACGGAGGTGCCTGGGCAAATGCCTGGATTCCGGAGAATGCAAAAACACCGAAAAGCATTGCGGCTAAAATAACTCCTCGACGGAGAGTGGCGTTCTTTTTTTCTTCAATTGAATTTCGATGTAATTTTGTCATAAATTTTTTCCTCAAAAATTGCCTATTCGATTTTTTCGTGATAACGATGTAAAACGAGTGTTGCTGTGATTCGAGGAAAATTGTGCCCGAATAAACGCGAAAAGTCCTTACAAAAGGCTTACAATTTTGGAATTTTTACCAATAATAGACTAAAAATGGCGGACGACAAGTCTTTTTCGTACGAGTTTGGCAATTATCGCCTTTCTCCGGCTGAGCGGCAGCTTTCCCGGGGCGACCGTCCCATCGCTTTGACCCCGAAAGCTTTTGAAACTCTGCTCGCCCTGGTCGAAAAAGAAAATCAGTTGGTGACCAAAGACGAATTGATGAATATCGTCTGGGGCGACGTGATCGTTGAAGAGATCGGACTGACGCGAAATATTTCGGTCTTGCGAAAAGTTTTTGACGATAACGATCACCGCAACCCTAAATTTATCGAGACCGTGTCGCGATTCGGCTATCGCTTTGTGGCCGATGTCAGAAAGATCTCAAAATCTTCTGAAGAAAATTTTCTGCAATCGGTATCGCTTGCGATCCTGCCGTTTCAGGTCATCGGTTTAGCCGAGGAAGACAAGTATCTCGGGCTGGGATTTGCCGATTCATTGATCACGCGCCTGAGCAGTATCAAGAGGATCGTCGTCCGTCCTACCGGGAGTGTTTTACAGTACGTCGAAAAGGACAGAAATCCGCTTCAGATAGGCGCCGATCTCGATGTTCAATTCGTTCTGGACGGTGTTTTGATGCAGATCGGTGAAGACGTAAAAATAACCGTACAGGGAATAAATCTGGCCACCCAAAGCACTACCTTCGGAGAGAAATTTGAAGCAAAACTGCAGGACCTGCCGCGCCTGCAGGATATGATCTCAGAGCAGATCGCGCAGCAAATACTGTTAAATATGACCAACGAAGAACGGGCGGCTTTGTCGCCGAAACATCTGCCGAATGCCCAAGCCTATCAGGCTTATCTGAAGGGCCGTTTTTATCTGAGCAAACAGACGCCGCAGAATCTCTGGGAAGCTTTTGAGCAGTTCGTTTCGGCAACGCAGCTTGACCCAAATTTTGCCCTCGCGTTTTGCGGCCTGGCCGATGTTTATGCGCATCTGCATTTGCGGATGTCGCTTTCGCCAGCCAGCGAACATCTGGTCAAGGCGCGCGCCTGGCTGACCAAAGCGCTCGAGCTCGATCCGACGATCGCCGAAGCTCATGCCACGCTCGGTTATTTTGCCTACTTTTATGACTGGAATTGGGAGCGCGCCGAAAAGGAGTTTCAAAACGCCCTCGAGATCAGTCCGAACGACGTAGAAACTCACCGGCTCTATGCGAATTTTCTCGGCCGCAGGGGGCGCTTCCGCGAAGCTCACGAACAGATACAGCGTGCGCTGGAGCTGGACTCGTCTTCGTTTCAAACTCTTTGGCTTAAGGCGCAGCTTTATTACCGCGAGAAAAATTTTGAATTAGCCTGGGACATCGGCGAGAAACTGATAGAGGAATACAAAGACGAACCGAAGCTTTATCATGTCTACCTGCTTTTCGGAACCAGCTATTCGATCCGCCAGCAGCACGACGTCGCCTTTGCTCTGCTGCGCAAAGCGGAAACGCTTTCGATGCGCTCGTTCGACGGGGCCAAGGAATTGATCGGCACTTTCGGCTCGGCCTTTGCCCGCGCGGGCAAGGTAGAAGAGGCGCAGAATTGCCTGCAAAAACTTGAGGTTCTGGGAAAAGAGAATGACGTAGCCTATGAATTTGCAACTATTTACGCGAACTTGGGCGAGTTCGACCAGGCGTTTGAATACCTAGATCGGCTGGTGGAAAAACGCGACTGGCGGATGGTGCATCTGCAGGCGGAGCTCGATCTTTTTGTTTTGCACGACGACGCTCATTTCCAACAGCTTCTGAAAACCATCGGAATTGAAGACGGGACCTAAGTTTCAACTATAGACGTATAAACAAACCTTTAGTTTTGTACTAGTTTTGTATTGGGGGATCATTCACGCTGCCAAAGCTGCCGGCATGGTCCGCGCCGCGAAGCACTCCGCTTTGATCGATATAAAAAGACCGGATCCCGGTCACGGGATATTGCCAGGGACGGGCCAAAACCTTAAACGTCGCCGGTGTTCCTGTTGCCGGCACAGCCGCAATGTTAGTGACCTGGAAAAAGTAACCGCACTTTTCTCCGTCAGCGAGTGTCTGATCGATCAATGACATGTTGTTAAGCTCGAACATGCTGCCGTAATGAAAATTTGCGCCCGCCGTCGAGAAATAGGTCGACTCCGCGGAGTGAAGGGCCCGCATTGAAGCGACGACGGTCGACTCACCGTAACAGATCGTAATGAGCGGGTCTTTGATGGTGGCCGGTTCGCCGTTATGGTCTTCGCCACGGATAGAGCCTGACTGGTCGATATAATAAGAACGCTTTCCCGTTTTACTATAGCGCAGCGGAACGGCCGAAACCTGAAACTTTGCCAGGCTCTGGCCGGGAATGAACGGCGCAGTGGTCAGCGAAAATCTGTAACCGTATTTTTCACCCGCGGCCAACGCGGCATCGATGAACCCGGCATCTCGCAGCTGCTGTAAGTTTCCAAAATTTCCCGCACCGGCCGTAGCGGAAAACGTCGCTTCGGCCGCGTGAATGGTTTGCAGCGCGTGGGTCGCAAACTTTTCATTTACCGGCACGCCTTGCGCTGAAGTTTCTCCGGTAAGGCTTAGAATGACAAACAATAAGATAGCAAAAAGTTTGAGGTTGGATCTGATAAGCATTATTTGATCTCCGTGGTTTGAAAAGAAGAAAAAGCAAATGGGACAGCAGCGAACTACTATCCCATTATCAAACTAATACCTGTTTTTGTCTACAAAAATCTGATTTAGAGGTTAGATGCTAGAGGTTAGAGGCTAGAGTTGTGATTGGAGCGCCCGACGATCAGAGGTTAGTCATTCAAAGATCGAAGCAAACCATTTACTAGCCGTCCTACTTCTTGAATCTGAGGATAAACATTACGATATTCCTCAATATTTATATAATTGAAACGTAAAGCCAACTCCAAATGAGTGTCAAGTTCTAACAAAGAACCCCGAGCATGCCCTAAAAATTGTTGAAATTCCTTTTTTGAACGTCTCCCTTGTCCTTCTGCAATGTTTGCCGGGATTGAGGTAACCGAACGTTTCACTTGACTCGTTAATCCATAAACTTCTTCCCTTGGAAATTTGCCAGCCAATTTATAAACAGATTCTGCCAGCGTCATGGCTTTCTGCCACGCAATTAAATCACGATGACTTTTGATATTAGTTTCGCTCATGTGGGAAACAGCAAACTAACCTCTAGTCTCTAACCTCTAGCCTCTCCAGGTATCAGATCTCTACCTCATCGATTTGGGCCTTTTGGAGTTTGCCGGAGTAATCTACGTAGATCGATTTCCATTCGCTAAAGATATCGAGCACCTGCGTGCCTGCTTCGCGATGGCCGTTGCCGGTGCCTTTAGTTCCGCCGAAAGGCAGGTGGACCTCGGCGCCGATGGTAGCGGAATTGATGTAGCAGATACCGGTGTAAAGTTCCTGCATGGCGTGAAAAGCCTGATTCACATCCTGAGTGTAAATTGCCGAAGACAGTCCGTACTGCACGCCGTTGACGATCTTGATCGCTTCATCGAGCGTCGAAAACGGAATGACCGTGGTCACAGGGCCGAAGATTTCCTCTTGAGAAATACGCATTTTCGGTGAAGCGTCGCTGAAAACGGTCGGCTCGATAAAGAAGCCTTTTTTATACGCGCCGTTAGTCAGCTGATTCCCGCCGCAAGCGAGCGTGGCCTTGTCCTGATTCTTACCGATGTCAATATAGCCCATGATCTTATCCACGGCTTTTTGGTTGATGACCGGGCCCATTTCGGTTTTCCCGTCCAGACCGTTACCGACACGAAGCTGTTTAACTTTTTCGACCAATTTCGCGACAAACTTTTTGTAGATCTTTTTGTGAACTACCAACCGCGACGAAGCCGTACAGCGCTGTCCGCTGGTGCCAAAAGCTCCCCAGAGAGAACCTTCTACGGCGTTATCGATATCGGCGTCGTCCATCACAATGATGGCATTCTTTCCGCCCATCTCGAGCGAGACGATAGCGTTGCGCGCGGCACAGGCTTCGGCTACTACGCGGCCGGTCTGCGTCGAGCCGGTGAATGAGATCAACCTTACGTCCTTGTGATTGGTCAGCGGCGAACCGGCATCCGGGCCAAAGCCGTTGATGACATTGACCACGCCTTTCGGAATTCCGGCTTCTTCGCAAGCCTTGACCAGGTTGATGGTTGAAAGCGGCACGTCTTCACCGGATTTGATGACGACGGTATTGCCGCACACCAGGGCAGGAATAAGTTTCCAGCTCGGTATCGCCATCGGAAAATTCCACGGCGTGATCAGCCCGCAGATGCCGACCGGCTGGCGCACGCACATCGCAAACTTGTTGGGCATTTCCGCCGGCGTGGTAAATCCGTGCAAACGGCGGCCTTCGCCGGCAGTGTAATAAGTGCAGTCGATGGCTTCCTGAACGTCGCCGCCCGCTTCCTTTAAAACCTTGCCCATTTCGCGGGTCATATCGCGGGTATAGGCGTCTTTATTTTTGCGCAGGATCTCGCCGAGCTTGAAGAGAAGCTCAGCGCGTTTCGGAGCCGGGGTCAGACGCCAACGGTCGGCGGCCGATTTAGCGGCGGCGACAGCTTTATCGACATCTTCCGCGTTTGAACGCGGAAAACGTCCGACCACATCCGAAGTGTCCGCCGGATTAAGATTTTCAAACCATTCGCCGGAAGCGGCCTTTACCCACTCGCCGCCGATGTAATTGTAATAAGTTTTAGTTGAAGTTTTTTTAGTAATTTTAGCAGATGATATTTTTGCCGGTTGTGCTTTAGCCATAATTCAATAATCAGTTATCAGTAAATTGGTAATAAATATAGTCAGTTGCTTTGCCTATAAGCCTTTTCTTATCAGGGGGATAGACCAGGCATTCACTGTTAGCCGCTAATTACACAAATAACACGAATTAAATATTCTTATTCGTGCTATTTGTGTAATTAGTGGCTAACAATGACTTATTAAACAAAGCCAGACCGAATCAGTAATAATAAACCTAAATTACTGAACCGTAAACTGCACCAGCCGCGACACCGCTTTTTGCGCACGCGAGTCGAAGCGTGAAATTTGCAGCACCACCGCATCGCCGGTTTTCAGTTTGCCCACCAGCGCGGTGAATTCAGCGATGTTTTTTACCGGTGTCCGATTCACACCCTGGATCAGGTCGCCCTGCAGCAGCATATTTTGCCCATTGTCGTCGCCGACGTCAGCCAGGAAACTCGCCGGGTCGATGCCTTTTACCACGACGCCTTTTAAGCCTTCCCATTTGGAAGTAACTGCGGCCTGCGGCGTGAGTTCGGTCACGTTAAGTCCCCAGGGTTTTGTATCGGCGGCGCCCGGCGTCATTTTTTTCGGAGCGTCGGGTGTCTCTGCTGTCGTTAAGCTGGTATTCGGCCGCTCGCCCAGTTTTACCATCACCGAGCTTTTTTCCAGTTTCGCATTGATCTCTCGATAGTAAGTTAAGCTGACCTGCCGGTCCGGTGCTATAGACGCGATCTTCGAGATCAGGTCCTGCGAACCTATCACCGGTTTCCCGTCGATCTCGGTAACGATATCGCCCGGTTGAATTCCGGCTTTGCCTGCCGGACTTTGCTTGTCCTGAACATTTACTACCATAGCGCCCTTCAGATCGGGCATTTCATAGACCTTGCCAAATTCAGGCCGGATAGATTCCAGATTGACGCCCAGATAGCCGCGTTTTACTTTGCCCTCGGCGAGAATTTGCTGGTAGACAAAAGCTACTTCGTTTGAAGGTAGCGCGAAACCGATGCCGTTAAAATCGCCCGTTACCGAAGCGATCTGCGAATTTATTCCGATCACTTCACCGCGCATGTTTACCAGCGGCCCGCCGGAATTTCCTTTATTGATCGCGGCGTCGGTTTGAATAAATTTTCTGAAAACGGTGCCGCCCGGCGTCTCACGCCCCAGTTGTGAAATGATGCCGGCCGTGACGCTTTGCGCGAGGCCGAAAGGAGAACCGATCGCCAGCACCCAATCGCCGACCTGCACGGCATTTGAATCTCCCAGTTTGACCGCCGGCAGATCGCGGCCCGCATTTACCTTGACCACGGCCAGGTCCGTTTCCTCGTCAGTACCGACCACGGTCCCGATGTATTCTTCGCCGTTTTGCAGGCGAACGGTAATGCGCGATGAATCCGAGATAACGTGGTTGTTGGTTAAAATATAGCCCTTCGGATCGACGATAAAACCGCTGCCCACGCCATACACCGGACGCGGCGAGAATTGCTTTTGCAGAAAATCGTAAAGTTCCTTGTCGCCTTTTTCATCGCCTTGGGACGGTTTTACGGCAACCTCAGGAATTTTGCCTTTGGTGTCGATATTGACCACGGCCGGTTCGACCGATTTGGCGACTTCGGCAAACGATGCGGAAAGATACTCGGCGGTAAGCGCCGATTCGGGCGCTTCAGTGGCTTTGGCACTGCGTCCGGCCAGTAAATAGCCCAGAAAACCCCCGGCAGTCAGAAGCCCGACCGACAAAACCAAAATAAATACCGCAAGTTTTTGCACGATACGTTTTTCCAATAGTCCCAAGTTTTCTTTGATAGCCATAATACAAGCGCCTTCAACTAAATTTATCGAAATTCCGACAGATAATAAGTATAGCCAATCATAAGTTTAGAGTCCATGTTCAGAGTTCACGCTTTAGCTGACTGTTTTTATAGATTTCTTGGGACAAGAGCGGGTGCAAGCAACCCTTCCCAACCTGAGGGTAGTTCAACTTGAAAGGTAAGATCTAAATCTGGTTAATTTACAGTCGGGAAGGGTTGCTTGCACCCGCTCTTAAAATATATTCAGAGAAGCAGCCTGAAAGCGGGGCTCAAGCCATTATAACTACGGCTTTAACAGTACTTTCATCACGTCTTTTTCGGCGGCGCGATTCATGGCGCCGAGGCCGGAAGATAAGCTAAATTCTTCGCTGATCAGGCTTTTCACATCTACCTGGCCATTGCGCAGGAGTTCGAGGGCGGGCGCAAACCGGCCGCAGCGCGAACCGATGATCGTTATCTCGTCTACCACCACCCGCCAGGCGGGCCATTTCGATTCGCCGTGAAAGGTGGATTTTAAAACCAGCTTGCCGCGGGGCCTCAGCAGATCGAGCGCAAGTGCGAAACCGCTCTCGGAACCGCTCGCTTCGACCACCACATCAAAACCAGGCACGCCAAAACCTCGCTTGATCTTTTCAGTTTCCGGCAGCAGCAGACTTTCGATCCCGCGATCTTCCACGAGCTTTAATTTTTCCTTGTGTTTTCCGATCAGCGTCACGTTTGGATTTACGATGGCCAGCGCCTGCGCGCAGAGAATACCCAGCTTGCCGTCGCCGATGACGGCGATCCTGTCTTCGGTCATGGGCTTTAATTGCTCGGTGATGCCAAACGCCGCGGCGAGTGGTTCGGTAAAGACAGCTTGCTCGTCGGTGACTCCGGCGGGAACTTCGAGCAGGTTACGCGCGGGAAGGTTGAGAAATTCGGCATGAGCGCCGTCGCGCCCGACAATGCCAAGCACGGTCCGGTCCGGGCAGTGGCGCGGGTCACCCGCCAGACACAGAGCACATTTTCCGCAGCCCGCGTTTATTTCGCCGACCACGCGTTTTCCAACTAAGTGCGGCGCGTCGTCCGCACGCTCCACTACGCCGACAAATTCATGTCCGATCGTTCCGGAAAACCCGGCGTAGCCGCGCACGATCTCAAGATCGGTGTTGCAGATACCGGACATCGTCACCCGAACGAGCGCTTCGTTTTCCGCTCGCGGCTCGGCGACATCCGCCAGGCTCAATTTGTTGTTTTCAAAACGGAGCGCTTTCATAATTCCAAAGAGAAAGTCTGATCGCAGCGCGCGGAATGTTTGCCTTCGCAGGACTCCGCAAAGCCAAAGCTTTTATACAAACCGATCGCTTCTTTTAACGAGCTGTGGGTTTCCAGAGTAATGCGTTTAAAACTGAGTTCGCGGGCGCGCTCGATCATTCGCGTCAAGGTTTTCTTGCCCCATCCTTGCCCGCGCAAAGCGGGAAGAAAATACATCTTGCGCAGTTCGACTGTTTTTTGTGTTTTTGGATCCTCGGCGTCAATCGGATAAAGCCCGACGGTTCCCATTATATTTCCGCTTGTGTCTTGGAGTACCTCAAAAACACCGCCGCGCTGTAAATAATTTTTATCGATATCTTCAAGGTCGGCGTCGGTGCCGCCCGGTTCCGGGACCAGGCCATATTCTTCCAGCACACCGTAGACGATCTTTTTTATTTGCCCGGCGTCCTTATTAGTTGCGGAACGAAAAATTATTTCCGGAGCGGGCGTCATTGGTTGGCATTAACATTCGCGGCATTAGAGCCGGCGGGATTTTGGCTGTTGTTCATATTGTATATCTGCAGATCTCTTTCGATCACGATATACCATTTGCCGTCGCTTTTGACCAGGCCCATTTCCTGCTGCACCGCGCCGGATGAAAACCTGTCTTTTCCGCGAAAGACCCAGTTCTTATCAAAGACGACCTTGGCAAAACGATCCGATTCAGGCGTCACCTCGATCTTTGTCAGATACAGGTTCAATGCGTCATACCGCTCGATCGCTTTTAGCCGCTCGGCCCGCACGCTGTTCTGGTCCTTGCCGCTGTCGCGATAAAAAATTTCCAGCGTCTTGGCATAGTGGCGCATCTGGTCGTTGATATCGCGTTTTTCGATCGAATTTTTCCACGAGTTAAGAAAATCCTCTACCTCTTTTTGTATCTGGGCGGTTTGCTCCGCGGTCAGCGGCGAGATGAGCTTTTTAGCTTCCGAAGACGCGATCACCACTTTGGGCGGATTGTAGATCTCGCGAATACTGTCACGGAAATACCACCAGACCGCGACGCCGCCGCCGGCCACGATCAAAAGCGCCACGACCAGGTATGGCAAAGTTTTGGATGATCTTGGCTTGGCCTCCAGTACCTGGGTTTGCTGGGCCGCGAAATGTGTCGTGGTGGGGTTGGCAAAAGAGCCGGCCAGGGTAGGCTCGCGGTCAAAGACCGTATCGGCATCGGAAAATTCCGTGGATGAAAAGTCCGGATTCGCGTCCGTATGAACAAGCGGAGAGCCGTCCGTGAGGCAAAAACTCAACGTTTCATCCGTAAAGCTGGAGTGACATTTTGGACAGACTTTCATCGTTCGAGACCAGAAAAACCTAAATAAGCCCGGGGGTGTCGCTAAAAATCATTAAATTCTTAAACTGTGTAAGGACTCCCATTAGTGTAATAAACTTTTAAGCCTTTTTCACTATCAAACTACACTTTTTTATGATTTTATGGAATTTTTGTTTCAGGGTCGTCCGGGCCCCAAGGGAAAAGAAAGCGGCCGGGGCGGGTAAGATCAGGGCGTTTTAGATTTAGCTACCGGAGAGATTTTGTATATACTTACAAAAATTCTTTACTAGGATGATTATGAGCAAAACAGCATTTTTATTGATATTCGTTATTCTTTCTTTGTGCCTGGCCGGCCTTACGGGCTGTGCCGGCACTACCGGACAGGCCATTAATTCGACGCCCGCCAATGCCGACAACAGCGTCGGCCGCGTGCCGCACTCCGGCGGCGAATGCGCGGAAGGCGGCGGCGAGCCCGCGGTGGCGATCAATTCTCCGATCGAGGCCTATACTTTTTTGTTTGAAGCAGTGAAAAGAGGCGACACCGACGGGGTGAAGCAGATCTCTTCGAAAGCGACCCGTGAGCTGGCGCAATTTACCGCCAATAGCTACAAAAAATCCTGCGCCGAATCTTACAAGAATGGTTTTACCGAAACCGCCATGCAGGAAAAAATGCCGCAAACCCGCGACCTGCGGATCTCGGATGACGGCATTACTGCCTCGATGGAAGTAAAAACAGCCAAGAATACCTGGGACGATATCCCCTTTATTAAAGAAGGGAATGGATGGAAATTGGCGCTTGGCGATCTGTTTTTCGGCAAGATCAAAAAAGTGGGCACTCCGCAGAGCGTGCGCGAACAGGAAAACGCAAATGCGCGCGGTTTAGGAAACTTGCCCATCAATCCGATGGCCAATAAGAATGGGGCAAACGGCAATACTTTCAAGGCCGTGCCGGTTCCGAATGAAAAGATCGAAAAACCGCTGAAGAGGCCGGGCCAGCCGCTGGCTAATCAGCAGAAGTAATAAATGCCGCGGGCTGAAAATATTCTTGAGACGCTGAAACTCTATAAAAAGCATGGCTGGACGCTGCGGCGGGTCTTGTTGAGCGAAGAGAGCCGGCACGATCTGGGGGGGTCGGTTCAGGAATTATTCGGCGCGGTAGAGATAGTTGGATTCGGAAAGGACGCGGCGTGGTTTTCGCGCGCTTCCGGTAAAGATAGAGAAGCATGGGAGCTTCGCCTTTTTGGCGACGCTCCTTTTGCTTTAGTAGAGGTTTTTGAGGCTGAGCAGGACGAAGAGGCCCGCAATGATATACGCAGCGAACTGGAAGAACGGATCCTGGAGCCCAGAGAGTCTGGAGAGTCTGGGGAGTCCGGGGAGTCCTGAGAGCCCAGAGAGTCCGGAAAAGTCCAAAAAGTCCCGAGAAACTCTCAAGACGCTCGACTCCCAAGACTCTCACGACTCCTACGATCGGCTATTCACTGTTTTTTAGTCCTGTGCTACCCTATAAAATAGAAGATGACGATTAAAGATCTAGGAGCGCGAGTTGTCAGTGTCTGGGAGGGCCTCAGGCCAATGACTCGCAAAATGATAGTTGCCGCACTGCAGAATGTTACGGGCAGTACCGGTTCGACCGCCCCCAACCTCAGCAAAAGTTATTCATATGACGCCCATGCGGACTGGGAATTAAGCCGCCTGCTGACCGCCCTGGATGAACAGGCCGCCGATCCCAAAGTTCGTAAAAATCCGAAAAAACTGGCCGAAATAAAGCGGATGGCAAAAACCTGTGCCGATGTGCTCGAAGCGCAAACCGAATCGGCCGAGGTCTTTATCCAGCTGGCCGAGCGCGCGTTAAATCGCGAAGATTATGACAAGCTCGACGTGCTTGCCAATGTGCTCGGCGACAGGTTTTCGGTAGGTGAGATCTGCGAGATCGCCCGCCAGACAACTAACGGCGCCATTCGCGCTTTGGCACAGGAAGCCCTGGCGCTGATGCCTATCCCGGCACTCATACCACTGCTCGATGATCCGCTTTATTCCGGCATCGTCCGCCTGGCCCTCGAACAGCAGGCTTACGATTATGAATCGGAAGATGCGCAGGAACTGCTCGACGAGCTGGATTCTTAGCCAAATTAAAATTACGAATGAAATCAAAAGCCCGGTGATCTGCCGGGCTTTTTACATAAAAGAGTTGTCTCGTCCTGAAATGAGTTGACAGAAAGGCGACTTATTTATGGAAGCGAGAGTTAATAAAAGAGTTAAGCGAACGCAGCGAGATTATGGACTGGCTTTTAAGTTGGGGGTGGTTTCGCAAGTGGAAAAGGGCGAGCTG
>DASYKT010000026.1:0-48487 GCA_035995185.1 Pyrinomonadaceae bacterium | reverse complement strand
GGACCGGTGGAGGTGATGCCGACGAGCATCTTTCCGTGACGGCGATCGATCTCACTCTGCGGTTTGCCGTAGCCTGCCGGAGCGGCCGCTTTCAGCATCTCCTGAAACTCGCGCTGGATGTCATCGAGCTCGATGCGGTCCTGCGGACGCTTCGGCCCGGCCACGCTCGCGACGACGCCGGCGAGGTCGAGCTCGAGCACCGTCGTGTAATCGATGTCGCCCGCCTTCGGCATCCCGAACAATCCCTGCGCCTGGAAGTAGCCGCGCAGCGCGTTGACCTGCTCCTCGCTGCGGCCGGTCATAAGCATGTAGCGGCAGGTCTCTTCGTCGACCGGGAAGTAGCCCATCGTGGCGCCGTACTCCGGCGCCATGTTGGCGATCGTGGCGCGGTCGGTCGCCGGCAGCGATGAAGCGCCCTCGCCAAAAAATTCCACGAACTTGCCGACAACTTTTGCCTTGCGCAGCATTTCAGTGATGCGCAGCACCAGATCGGTGGCAGTCGTGCCCTGCGGCAATTCGCCGCTCAGATGCACGCCGACCACGTCAGGCGTCAGGAAATAAACCGGCTGGCCGAGCATCCCCGCTTCGGCCTCGATACCGCCCACGCCCCACGCCACGATGCCCAGGCCGTTGATCATCGTCGTGTGCGAATCCGTTCCCACCAGCGTGTCGGGGAAATAAACGCCGTCGCGTTCAAAAACACCCTTGGCGAGGTATTCCAGATTCACCTGGTGCACGATGCCGATCCCCGGCGGCACTACGCGAAAACCGTTGTAGGCCTGTGTGCCCCATTTCAGGAAACGGTAGCGCTGCTCGTTGCGCTTGAATTCCATTTCCATGTTGCGCGTGTAGGCGGTTTCGCTGCCCGAATAGTCCACCTGCACGGAGTGGTCGATCACCAGATCGACCGGCACGAGCGGTTCGATCACGCCCACGTCCTTGTTCATCCGCTGCACCGCGCTGCGCATCGCCGCCAGATCGACCAGCAGCGGCACGCCCGTAAAATCCTGTAGAAGAACGCGCGCCACGACAAAGGGTATCTCTTCGATACGCTCTTCGCTGGCGGCCCAGCCGGCCAACTTGCGCACATTGTCGAGGCTGACTTTTTTGCCGCCGTCGAAGTTTCTTAAAACCGATTCAAGTACAATGCGAATGGAAATGGGAAGGCGGGAAATTTTGCCGATATTTTCTTTTTCCAATTGCGGAAGCGAATAAAAGATCCCGTCAGAGCCGTCGCCCGTTTTGAAAGTTTGCCGGGCGTCAAATAAATTGTGTGTCATAAGTTTGTCTTCGCAGGTTAAAAAAACAACTCCTGATGAGTTAATTTTACTGCTAACTCGAAAATAGCTCAATTTGATAAGAAAATCTGCATTTCGCAGAAAATTAATTGAGCTAAACTAATTTATCGTATAAAAATAAACCTACATGTTTTGGCACGAGATCATCGCGACCGCAATTCATTCCCCGTCACCTCATAACGTTCAGCCCTGGCTTGTCAAAATTTTGTCCGAAACCGAGGCCGAGCTTTACATAGATCCAAAGCGAACCCTGCCGAAAGAGGACATCACCGGAAGTTTTATCATCCTGACTATGGGAATTTTCCTCGAAGCATTAAGTATCCTCGCAAAGCCGAAAGGATTTTCTCTCGATACGAATTTTTTCACCCGCCGGACTGGTACGCGCGCACGATCATTGAAACCAGGGAGCCCCCGGACGGTTGGCGAATTCCCTTTGCAAAAATGAGGCTTGTCCCGGCTTCGGTAGATGGGGCCGGACCGGTGATCTACGATGAAAGCTTATTTCTCAAGCGGCGGACTTCGCGGCTTCCTTTGCTGGAAAAGCCGGTGCCCGAAGAAGCGCTGGAAAAACTAAAGAATATCGCCTCCAGTTTCAGCCGGAATTTTTCGCATCTCACCGACAAAGCAACGATCGAAAAGGTTATGGCCTATAATACCGAAGCGCTTTTCGAAGATCTCAATAGCCCCGCATATCACGATGAGATCGTCGAATGGTTCCGGTATTCGGACAAGGAATCGGAAGAAAAACTCGACGGCCTCGATTACCGCTGTATGAACACCAGTCCGCTGCTTTATAAAATGTCGGCAAAAATGTCGTGGATGATGAAAACGCCGGTCTTGAAAACTGTGATGGCAAAAACCTATCGTTCCCAACTCGGGCCGATCCCGACGCTCGGAATTTGTTCGGGCAAATTCTGGGACCCGGCCAATGCTTTTGAAACGGGCAGGTTCCTGATAAATTTCTGGCTCGAAACCGCCGCTCACGACATTTATATTCATCCTTACGGAAATTTGGTTACCAATCGCCGGATCGCGGGTTTAGTGGAAAAGGAAACGGGTGTCTCCGACGCGTGGCTGATATTTAAAATGGGATATTCCGCCGAACCGCCGAAAAGCCGCCGGCTGCCCCTGGAAAGGGTTTTGATCGATCGAAATTATGAATAGCTGTTAATTTGCATTATGCAGCAGGTCTCCGAAGGAGACATATTTAATAGCGTCGGGGGCAACCCGGCGTCGATCCGGGTAAAAACAAAGGCGTCCCTGAAAGGGACGAATATTTGCATAGAATGAATTTTGCCCGGGAATTGTGTTTTTAGAATGTATTTGTCGCTTTCAGCGACTGCTGCGTATATTGCGCATAAAGTCGGGTTTCACCCGACGTTATTAAATATATCCGCTTCGCGGAATATGCGGCGGCTGTGAATCGGAACTTTATCTTTAAAATTTTCAAACCTGACCTTTAACAACTTATGCTGAGTCGTTATCTGACCATCGGTTTTATTTACACGCTGTATTTTTTCCGCCGCCTGCTGAGTTCGGGCCGCCGGACGTCGGTCGTGATGTTTTCGCCGCGGGCACAGCCTTTTCTTGTATGGATCGGGCAGCTGCGGGCGCGGGCGGTCTTTGAAAAAGCAAAACGCAATTGCCCCGCCTACCGGGATTTTTTAACAGCAGAAAATTATGCGGATAAAGGCCGCTGGAAACTTTCCGGTGTGCCGGTGATGACCAAGGAAAACTATGTCAAGAAATACGGCCTGGAAGAGCGCTGCTACGGCGGAAAGATCCCTTCGCCCGGAACGGTGATCGACGAAAGCTCCGGCTCGTCGGGCGTGCCGAATAACTGGGTGCGAAACGCCGCGGAGCGCCGGGATGTAAAACACGCGCTCCAGCTCAGCTACGACATTATCTACAACGATGACGACTGCATCCTGCTCAATTGTTTTGCGCTCGGCCCCTGGGCGACCGGCATGAATGTCTCGATGTCTTTGGTCGATGTGGGCATTCTAAAATCGATCGGGCCTGACGCCAAAAAACTGGAAAACACCCTGACTCTTTTCGGCCCGAATTATCGCTACCTCGTTTTCGGCTACCCGCCTTTTCTAAAAGCCTGGCTCGATTCGACCGAGCTTGACCTTAGCCAATACAAGATGGACGCGGTGGTTGGCGGCGAAGGAATGTCCGAAGGCCTGCGCGGTTATTTTCTAAAATTTTTCAATACCGTTGTCTCCAGCTATGGCGCGTCCGATCTGGAAATAAATATCGGCGCGGAAACCGAACTGACCATAAATCTCCGCCGCAAATGCTTTGCGGACCGCAGTCTTAGCGAAAAACTATTCGGTCGCGAAACTCCGCCGATGCTTTTTCAATACAACGCCGCCGATTACCTGGTGGAAAATTCACCCGACGGCGAACTGGTTTTTACCATCGTCCGGCTGGAAGGCGCGGCCCCGAAAATCCGCTATAATCTCCGCGACCTGGGCGGCTCACTTAGCCACAGCGAGCTTTCCGCGGCGCTCAAAGAAAACGGCATCGACATGAAAACTCTGGCCGAAAAACAGGGCGCATTTCCGGTGCTTTTCGTGCACGGGCGCAATGACCTGAGCGCTCCCTTTTACGGGTCGAAGATCTTTCCGCACGACCTGGAAGAGATCATAAACACCCATCCCGAATTGATCGGCAGGATAAATTCCTTCCAACTGAAAAGCGTCGAAGACAGCGAGCTAAAACGCCGGCTGCTGATATCGCTGGAAAAAACTAAAAACTGTGACGATGTTCTCCCCGACGCCAGCGCCCTGCATTCCATCGTTTTCGACGAATTGTGCCGGGTCAATCAGGATTTCCGCGAGGTCACCCGGATGTTCGACCGTTCCTGCGTCGAGGTTTCGCTTTTTGAATTTGAGACCGGTGTTTTTGCCGGACGCGATATCCGCATAAAAAATAAATACATCGCATGAGCGTTTTATCCTTTTATCTCGCGGTCAATCGCGCTATGATGCACCTTTTGAGGTTAAGAATGAACGACGGTGGCAGTAGTTACAATGACTCGAGCAAGCGCAGCAGTGAAAAATTTGGGTATCAGACTGCGCCGCGGTGCCTCGCGGGTCCGCCATCGTATATTTCCGCGTAATAGATTTCTCGCCTACCTGGCCGTTCTCGGCCCCGGCATCATCGCTGCAAATTCCGGAAACGACGCCAGCGGCATAGCCACTTACTCCACGGTCGGCGCCGTGTACGGCTATAACCTGATCTGGACGTTCCTGCCGATGATGATCAGCTTGTTCATCGTCCAGGAAATGTGTGTGCGAATGGGTGTCGTAACCGGCAAAGGCCTGGCCGATCTTATCCGCGAAAAATTCGGTGTACGCCCGACGGTCTTTATCATGCTGGCGCTGCTTGTTGCGAACATCGGCGTGATCATCTCGGAATTTGTCGGGATCGCGCAGGCCGCGGAGCTTTTCGGCATCTCGCGCTACATCGTGGTCCCGATCACCGCCGCCGCCATCTGGTGGCTGGTGGTAATGGGCACGCAAAAACGCGTCGAGCAGGTTTTTCTGGCGATGTCTCTGGTCTTTCTCGGTTACATTGCCTCCGCTTTTCTGGCGAAACCGGATTGGGTCGAGATCTCGGAAGAGGTCTTTAAACCTCACTTCAGCTTTTCATCGACCTATCTTTTTACCGTGATGGCGCTGATCGGAACCACGATCACGCCTTTTATGCAGGTCTTCGTCCAATCCTCAGTGGTGGAAAAAGGAATGGACAAGGACGATTACACGCTGGCGCGGGCGGATGTCGCGGTCGGCACGGTGTTCTGCATGATAGTTGCGGCTTTTATTGTCATCAGCACCGCCGCGACGCTTAACAAACAAGGCGTTACCCAGGTTGATTCCGCCGCCACGGCCGCGCAGGCGCTGGTTCCGGTGGCGGGAAATTATGCTAAATATCTCTTCGGGATCGGCCTTTTCGGGGCGGCAATGCTGGCGATGGGCGTGCTTCCTTTGGCAACCGCATATTCGCTAAGCGAAGCCCTCGGATTTGAGAAAGGGCTTTCTCATACCTTTCGCGAAGCGCCGATATTCGTGGGCATCTTTACCGCCCTGATCGTGCTGGGCCTGGCGGTAGCCCTGATTCCCGGTATCCCGCAAATACAGCTTTTGCTGTTCACTCAGTGCATCAACGGTATCCTGCTTCCGATCTTGCTTGTCACGATCGCCCTGCTTGCCAACGACGCCGATCTGATGAACGAATACAAAAACAGCACCCTCTATAATGGGCTGGCGTGGCTGGTCACCATCGTCGTCTCGGTTCTCTCTCTCCTGCTGATCGGAAAAACAATATTCGATATTTTCGTTAAAGTCTGATAAATTTTCGGTTAGTGCATCTAGTATGAACATTCCTGAATTCAGAAAAAGGCTTCTTTTCACTATCGCCGCGATTCTTATCATCACGGGGATCCTGTTCATACTTCCCCTGGTCGAGCCGATCATAACCGATAACGTAAGAAACTTTCTTCAGTCCTATTTCGTCAGCCGGCGCACCGGTGAATATAGCGAGGCAAGAGGCACTCCCTTTATGTCTCTTTACTTCACTATCCTGAAAGTCATCCGCATCGGGTTGGGATTGGTGATCGTGGTCGTTATCGTGCGGCTGGTAACTTTTCTTATATTCAAACGGGAAACAAAAGACGGGCAGCATCAGAATCCCACCCTGATGCGCAACATCTTTTCCATTGCTATTTATATTATCGCGCTTTTCACGCTCGTTAAATCGCAATATCCCGGTGTTGATCTCACTTCACTTTTTGCCACGTCCACCATTCTTGGATTGGTCATCGGCCTCGCGCTGCAGGACACCCTGGGAAATCTTTTTGCCGGGCTCGCCACCCAGGCTGACGAACCTTTCAAGGTCGGCGACGTCATAAACATTCCCGGCAAAGGCACCGGCGTGGTAGAAGGCATTACCTGGCGCGGCGTGAAGATACGGACCTTTGCCAACCGGCTGCTGATCATCAGCAATGCAGTGCTGGGGAAAGAAACCATCGAAGTGGCCCCGCGGGAAAATCTGAATGCGCGGCTCGTTAATTTCAGTACCCGCTACAATGATTCCCCGGCAAAGACGGTTCAGACGGTGCGCGATCTGGTCCGCCAATGCGAAAACGTTTCTTCAAAGATCCGCCCGATCGTCCGCATCCGCGACCTGGGAGAAAGCGGCCTGGATTGGGAAGTCAAATTCTGGCTCGAAGACTACAGTAAGTATAACGACACCGACGCGCTTGTCCGTCAGCGTATCTGGTACGCTTTCCAGCGCGAAGGCATCGGCATTCCTTTCCCGACGCGAACCTTGGAGCTGCAAATAAAAGGAAAAGAAGAGCTACAGGTCGATACCACTGAAAACGGTATTTATGACCGGCTGAACCAGGTAAATATATTCACGCCGCTTTCCAATGAAGAAACCCTGCGCCTTTCTAACGCGGCGGTTAAACGCGTCTTTGCGCCGAAAGAAGCCATCGTTCGCATGGGCGAAGAGGGACATTCGATGTTCGTGGTGCATAACGGCTCGGTCAATATACAACTCGGCGAACAGGGGCAGCTGCGCAATGTGACCACCCTGCACGAAGGCGATATTTTTGGTGAGATGTGTCTCTTTACCGGCCAGCCGCGTTCCGCCACCGTCACCGCCGCCGAAGAGACCGAGGTCCTGGAGATCGGCCATTTTGCGCTCAAACCTCTGTTTGAAAACAACCCTGACCTGGCCGAGGCTATGAGCAAGACCATCGCCGAGCGCCGCGCTCAACTTACTGCTAAAAAAGAAGAAGGTTTTCCCACCACTGCCGAAGAAGAATCAAAAGGTATCTTCAACGCCATCAAAAACTTTTTCCGGTTAGAGCAGAAATAAAGATACGGGACGCGGAGTGGAACAGTTCCAGGGTGTGCCAATGAACCACCTGTTCCAAAAATGTTCCAGAAATCTTAAAAATCATACGCGATCGCCCAAAAGCGGATAAAAGCGGCTTGAAAAGATCGGCGGAACATGAGAGTTACCGAAAGCAGAAATGCCGCGAGGATATTATTGCCGATAGCTGTTCGTTTTTGTAGGAAAGGTTTTGGAGAAGTTCGTTTTTTGGTGATCTTTGGCCCTTGTGCCACGGCTTCTGATGCTGAAAGGAGATAACCACCCCGTCACGCTACGCGTGCCACCCCTCCTTCGTAAGGAGGGGTGCTTAGGAAACCCGGTCGCTACGGCTCCCGGTTCTGACCTCATACTAATCACTAATCACTAATCACTATTTACCTGTTACCTGTCGGCCCGGTCGATTGCAGCACGATGGTCGAGCCCGGTTTTAATTCCAGATCGTCTCTTCCCTGCACATACACCGATCCGGCGCCCGCGCTGCCGCCGATAGTAGCTCCGATGACCGCGCCTTTTACGCCGCCGATAACACCGCCGATGACCGCGCCGATCGCCGCGCCCACACCGCCGCGTTTAGCGGTTTCTTTGGTCTGGCTGTCGCCTTTGGCTACTCCCTCGGTATCGATCTTCACCGTCTCGCCGTTCATGTCGGTAATAGACTGCAGGAAACCGGCAAACTCGTAGGTCGCCCCGTTAGCCAAGCGAATGCGTTCAAAGTTAAAAGTGAGCTGCGCGCGCCCGTTGATCTTGCCCGAACGTTTAATTCCCGAAATGTACCCTTCGATGACCGCGCCGCGAAATTCATTCGGAGCTTGCACCGTCATACGAAAACGATCGTTGTTTTGCGAAGCCTTGGTCGACACCTCGTTTTCCAGTTTGGCGGTGATCACCGTGCCGCTGGGAACGATGAAATCGCCCTGCCGCCCGGCGCCGGCCGTCGGATATTGGTTGGAGTTGGGGTTTTGATTCGGATAATTATTCCCCCCCGGCGCATTTCCCGTAGGAACATTTCCCGAATTAGCGCCCGGATTACTGTCCGAATAAGTGCCCGGGTTGTCTGCGGGGCTGTTTTGCCCACCATTTTGAACGCCATTCGGAGGCCCGTTTTGAGCGCCATTTTGAGCCAGGTCGGAAGTTTTGTTATAGAGGCTTTCCGCGATCACTGTCTGCGACAGCGTGGCGTAATTCACCCGCCGCGTAACCCGCAGACGGCTGCCGTTATCCACGCTTTCAAAAATTACGGTGTGATCGTCGTCGCTTTCGCCGGTCTTGATCACCGTCAACCGGTCGCCTCTAAGCGTCGCGCGCACGCGCATGTTCCTGCCACCCGCCCCCGATTCATATTTATCGACCCCGTCGGCCGTAAAATTAAATTGCCCGCCTTTCGAAGACGTCAGCGTCACCTGTTGGCCGCGCACGTCCAGCGTGAGCGTCTCCGGCGGCGTCAGTTTGTCTTCCAGGTCGGCTTTTACCCGGTCACGGTCGCGCGCACCGATGATCAGCACGGCGCGGTCCGCAACCTCGCGGGCGTTGTCGCTCGCCCCTGCATCCAATCTGTAAGCACCGCTTAATCCCGCACGGTAGCCCCCACTACTTTGGGCGTTATTTTGCGAAACCGGCTGGGTGGGCAATTGCGTGTCATAACCGGTCGAGGCGGTACCGCCGCCCCAATCCCAGGTTACTTTGTAACTGGAAGCAAGCTGGTCCAGTGTCGAGCGCACTTTTGACCAGTCGTCGGCCACGGGGTCGCCAAAGCTGACGGCGCGCAGAAAAACCTCGACGTCCTGGGCTTCCTGCAAAATATTATTTACGCCGTCGGAGCTCTCTCGTTTGGCGCGAAAATCGTTATTAAAGTTGCTGACCGCGTCTTCCAGGTCTTCCATCGATTTATTGATGTCGTCGCCCTGGGGCATTCTTATCCGCACGCGTTTCATCATCTCCAGCAGATCGTAGCGAAAGGTCGCCATCTGGCCTTGCAGCCGGCGCAGGCTCTCGCTCACCTGGCGATCGCTGTTATTAGTTTGAGCCGAAATTTGCCCGGTCAAAACCAGCAAAAGGCCCATTACACCCACCATCAATCCCAGTTTGATCTCTGAACGTTTCATTTTGTTTCTCCTGCTAAAAGAAAGATCGTGCACCGCGCACAGCTTACCCTTTTAAAATAGAGTGCATTTATTATGCCAAAGTTGCCCAAATACTATCTCTAAGGTTTATTATTTTAACGGTTTCTGGCAAAATCATCCCGGCCTGACGTTCATTAAATGGAGAGCTGCAGTGAGTACCCCGATCTATAAAGCAACACTTCGCTATGGCGGCGATGAATTTTTCATTGGCATTAGCCCCAGCGGCCATGCCCAAGCTATTGATGTAAAAGGAGATAGAAAGGCTGCGCCGACCCCGGTTGAGCTGCTTTTGCTCGCCGTCGGGGGCTGTACCGCGGCTGACGTTATCTCCATCCTGCTAAAGAAGCGTCAGGACGTAACCGATTACCAGATCGAGGTCACCGGCGAACGCCGCACAGAGCACCCGCGGGCATTCACTAAGATGAACGTTCACCATATCGTGTATGGACGTAACGTTTCGGAGCAGGCCCTGGCTTCGGCCATCGAGCTCTCCGATACAAAATATTGTTCCGTGGCCGCCACCGTCAGACCTACGGTAGAGATCACCACCAGTTACCAGATCATTGAAGTAGAAAAACCCCCAGCGAAAACTGACACATAAACTAATGCATAAACTGATGTTTAGAAAACTCTTAATACCCCTACTTTTGCTTGTCTTCGCAACCGGCGCTTTTGCCCAGGTTGACCTGAAAAAATGGCATACTTTCGACTTTGCCAAAAGAGCGGTCAAGAAAACCGATCTTTCGAAATTTGAATTGGAAGATCTGCAGATGCTGCGTGGAATCGTTTTTGGCAAGCATGGCCGGATCTTTAAGGAAGTAAGCATTCAGGATTACCTGGCGCGGCAAACCTGGTATAAGCCGAGTAATAAATTCAAGAATTCAATGCTTACCGCGGTCGAGCGCAGGAACATCGATCTCATCCGCGAGTCGGAAGCGGAAAAACATACCTCGGTCGAACCGGGCGATCTGCGTTTCTGGGAAAAGAAACTCATTACCGAAGACGATCTGGGCCGTGAATACTCCGGCGCCGAATGGCGCATTATGATCGCCGAGATCGAGGCCATCCGTGGCAAGCGTTTTGACGAAGAAGAATGGCTGCAGAAATATTTCGAAGACCGTTACTGGTACAAGCCGAATGCGACCTACACGGCGACCGTTCTTACTGAAACAGAGCGCAAAAATCTGACCGCGCTTAATGAAGCTCGCAACAAGTATAAAAAAGCCGAAGTCTCTTTTGGCGACATGGACAAATTTGAAAATGTCCTGCTCAAGGAAGAACAGCTCAAGGGTTTGAATTTTAACGACCTTCGCCTGATCCGCAGCGAATTTTTCGCCCGCCACGGCAAGAAATTTACCACTCCCGGATACATTCAGTATTTTGAATGGCAGGATTGGTATAAACCGGTCAAGAACCAGTCTAAGGTCAAACTCAACGCCACCGAGGAAAAGAACGTCAAGCTCATTCTGGATTACGAAGCCAAAATGCGCGAGAAACTTTCCACCGAAGTATTGTCCGATAGCGCGGTCAGCGATCTTTTTGCCGAAGACCTGCGCACCCTGCGCAACGAGATCTACGCGCGCCACGGACGTGTCTTTACTTCGGTAAAATCAAAAGACCTGCAGAAATATTTCGAAGCTCAGCCCTGGTACAAACCCGATCCGGATTTTAAGGACGACCAGCTAAGCGAAACCGAATTTAAGAATATAGCCGTGATCAAGGAGGCAGAGGACGTGGCTATTAGCAAGTTCGTCCTCGTCGAGGGCTGATAAAGCTTAACTTCTGCTCCGCGTGACGAAGCACTTACAAGAAGACTTAAATCTATTTCGGCGGCTGTGCCGCTCGATGTGCGGAAAGTCTCCGACTTTCCGTTAATATGGAGCAAAATAAACGGAGGCTGAGCCTCCCTCCGACGTATATATAGTTTTTACGGTTGGGCACAGCCCAACCGCACATCAGGCGGCACAGCCGCAAACAGCCGCACTATAAACTTCCCTACATATCCTTTATACTTCTATTAATGCAAACCCCCGAAGAACTCGAGTTAAATAAAAAACGCAAGGTACTGGAGCGCTTAAAAGACCGCCTCGCCACCGATGAAGAGGAGATGGCGGAGATCCGCGCCGAACTCGAGCAGTTTGAAACGAATTATAAGATGCAGGTCGGGCGGCTCTATGCCGAGCTTGATGAGATCGACGCGCAGATCGCCGAGGAAGAAGTAAAACTCAACCCCGAGGATGCCGAGATAAAACGCCGCGCCGAAGAAGCCCGCGAGCGCGCCGCCGAGTCCGCCGCTGATGCCGAAGAAGCCATCGCGGAAAATTGCACTTTCAAATGGCAGCCCACCACCGAAGCCAAAAAGGCCTATCACAGCCTGGCAAAAATGATCCATCCCGACCTGGCATTAAATGCCGAGGAACGCGAACGCCGTCACACCCTGATGGCCGAACTAAATAAAGCCTACGAGGCCGGCGACCAAAATCTGCTAAATAAACTGGTGGACGATTATCGCGACAGCCCCGACCTGGTCATTGGCGATTCTATCGGCGACGATCTGGTCCGCGCCATCCGGCAGATCTTCCAGGTCAAAAATCGCTTGAGAGAACTCCGCGTCGAGCGTCTGACCGCCGAGCTTTCGGAGCTTTATATGCTAAGGACAAAGATCCGCAACGAGCAGTTAGAAGGCCGCAACCTGCTAGACCAGATGTCCGAACGCACCCGCAGCCACATTCTCAAAGCCAAACGCCGTCTGGAAAATCTGCGCAAAGTTAATGAAGCAAACTCGAACGAGTATCACGAGATGGATGTTTCGATGTTTAATTAAGCCTATTTCAAAAAACCCAATACTCAGCCACCTCTCAGGTCCGGAAGGGTTGCTTGCGCCCGCTGCTTAAATTATCTATTCCTCGCTCAACTCATCATCGACCGTTCCAATTTCTGCACATTCTCCAGCCCGCCATCAATACTTTGTGGATCTGTAGTTAACAGCTTCCTGAAATACTTAAACTTGACCAGTTCAAAATCAACTATTTTCCAATAAAGTTTCCAATCTCTGTTCGCCTATCCCGTAAAACTCTTTTATCTCATCGATCTGTTTCCCGAATTTTTCCGTATCCTTTTTATCCAGCTTTCGCGTGCCGACGATCATATTATTTTTCGGGGTGTGTTCGGTGGCGATAAATTCGAAAAGCTTGGTGTCGTAGCCGCTTTTTTCCAGCAGCAGCGCGCGCAGTCCGTCGGTGATCGTCTCAGCCGTGCGTTCGAGCATGATGCCGTGGCGCAGGATGCCGCTCATCATTTCCGGGGCCTTGATCTGCGGCCGCACTTCGCGGTGACAGCAGGGCGCGGTGATTATCAGTTCGGCATTAGCCGCGATTCCTTTAAAGATCGCGTCGTCCGTGGCCGTGTCGCAGGCGTGCAGGGCGATCAATATGTCGGCATTCTGCAGTTCATAGCTCTCTATGCTGGCGTTTACAAAATTGAGCCCGTCAAAAGCGCATGACTTTGCCAATTCGTTGCAGAGTTCAATGACATGCTCTTTCATGTCGACGCCGGTGACGGTCACATCCAAACCCCTGACATTTTTGAAAAAATCATACGTCGCAAAAGTCAGATAGCCTTTGCCCGATCCCATATCGACGATCGTGAGTTCTTTCCCTCCCTTCAATTCCGAATTGTCATACAGGTTTGCCAGTATCTCGACAAATTTATTTATCTGTTTCCATTTATCGTGCTGCTTGTCGCGGACCTCGCCGTCGTCATTCGTTATATCCAGTGCCTTTAGATAAAAACTTTTCGGGTCGACGATACGCTCTTTTTTCCGGTCGTGTGCGGCACTGGGAACGGTCTTAAAAGTCGGTTTTGCCTTATTTAGCCGCCCGTTTCCCTTTTTCCCGGTGCTCAGGTGAAAGTCATTTTTTGTTGTGAACAGGTGACCATTAAAAAACTCATTCCCCAGCAAATTTCTGATGATCCCGGTGCCCTCTTCGAACGAATGATTTTTAATGATATCGCGTGTATTATAGCGATAGCGAAAGAAAAGTTTGATGCCTTTGGTCGTTTCGACCATGCGTATCATCAATTTTTGCAAATGCGGGTCGGTTCCGCGATAATTACTCAGAGCGACTTTTACAAAAGTTTTTTCGTTTAGTGACGTTTCCAGCGCGGAGATAAATTTTTCGATGTTTTCTGCTGACATAAATTACAAATAGTTTATCAAAAAATAAAATAAGCCACAGAGAACAAGGTTCACGGAGTAATTCTCGAATTTGGATCGTATGCTTATATTTCTTTCTCTGTGTCCTCAGTGAGTTCTGTGGCAAAATTAAATCTATGAAAAATCTGTTTCATTTGGCCTTTCCGGTTCGCGACCTGGGTGAAGCGCGTGAATTTTACGGCGGGGTGCTGGAATGCGAAGAAGGCCGCAGCTCTGAATGCTGGATCGATTTCAATCTTTTCGGCCACCAGATCGTGACCCACCTTCAGGCAGAAGGCGCAGGAGTAAAGACGACGAACCATGTTGACGCGGACCATGTACCGGTCCCCCACTTCGGGATCGTCCTGCCGATGGAAGATTGGAAAGCCTTTGCTGAAAAGTTAAAAAGTAAAGGCGTACCGTTCGTGATCGAACCAAAAATTCGCTTCGCCGGCGAAGTAGGTGAACAGGCGACAATGTTCTTTCTCGATCCCAGCGGGAATGCATTGGAATTCAAGGGATTTAGGGATTTCTCTTTAGTGTTCGCTAAATAAATTATGAAACCCAAGTTCATTCTCGCGGCTATTTTCTTATGCTGCGCCGCTCTTAGTTTACTGGCACAAACTCCTCCGCAGCGTTCCATCGCTGTCACCATCGACGATCTGCCTGTCGTTTCGGTCCGCAAGGACTTAAAGACGCGTCAGGAGATCACCCATAAACTTTTACAACACATCTCTAAGGCAAAGATACCCGTGACCGGATTTGTCAATGAAAACAAATTGTACACGGACGGCAATCGCGATGACGCGCAAGTCGATCTTTTGCGCGATTGGATAGGAGCGGGCCTGGAGCTTGGTAATCACACGTACTGGCACAATAGCCTGCATAATACCGATCTGACGACGTACGAAAACGAGATCCTGCAGGGCGAGGTGATCACCAAAGAGCTGTTGAAGAAAAAAAACAA
Source organism: Pyrinomonadaceae bacterium (assembly GCA_035995185.1). Taxonomy (GTDB): domain Bacteria; phylum Acidobacteriota; class Blastocatellia; order Pyrinomonadales; family Pyrinomonadaceae; genus DASYKT01. The sequence continues at coordinate 33,997 of DASYKT010000026.1, read as the reverse complement.
GGCCTTGCGATATTTCCGCCACCCCTATCTTCAAACCGGCCTCACGCTTGAGATAAAAGACAAGTTGAATGTTTTTCTCAAAGAGCACGGCTATACCATCGCGCCGGTTACCATCGACAACGGCGATTGGATCTTTGCCCGCGCATACGATAACGCCCTGGAGAAAAAAGATTCCGCCATGATGCAGCGCATCGGAGCGGCCTACGTTCCCTACTTGCTGACCAAGCTGGATTATTGGGAACGCCAATCGGTAAAGGTCCTGGAACGCGAACCGGCGCAAATACTTCTGATCCATGCCAACTCTGTCAATTCCGAGTACCTTGACGATATTTTAAAGATGCTCGCCGCGCGCGGCTACAAATTCGTCTCACTGGAAGAAGCATTAAAGGACGAGGCTTACCGGCTGCCCGACACTTTTATCGGGCGCGGGGGAATTTCCTGGCTGCATCGCTGGGCGCTGGCCAAAGGGCGCGAATACGTCCTGCCGGACGAACCGAAGGTCCCGGATTTCGTCATGACTGAAGCCGGGGTCCGGTCCGAATAAATGAAAGGCGCGGAAGTTATTATCATCGGCGGCGGCGTAGCCGGAGCGTCCGTCGCCTGGCATCTGGCCGAGCGCGGCGTAAAAGACATCCTGATCCTCGAAAGTGAACAGCAGCAAGGCCTCGGTTCTACCGGTAAGGCAACGGGCGGCGTGCGCGCGCAGTTTGAAACCGAGATAAATATTCGCCTGTCGCTTTATTCCCTGGATCTTTTTTCGCTTTTTAGTGAATTGACCGGTGTCGATTGCGGTTACGAACCTCGCGGCTATCTATTCCTGGCAACAAGTGAACAGCAGCTTGAGTATCTGCGAAATAATGTGTCGCGGCAGCGCTCGCTGGGACTAAAAGAAGTGGAGATAGTCGACCGGCAAACTATCGGCGAAATGGTTGATGGGTTGAACGTGTCGGACATAGTGGGCGGGAGTTTTTGCTCGCGCGACGGTTTTATCGACCCGCTGGCGGTAATGTCGGGCTTTACCAAAAAAGCGGTGGAGCACGGCGCAAAAGTGTCGACCGGAATTAAGGTCACCCGCATCGAAACTGAAAACGGAAAAGTCAGCGCGCTGCAAACCGACAAAGGACAAATTTCAGCGGACAAGGTAGTCTGCTGCGCGGGCGCCTGGTCAAAAGAACTCGCGGCTACCGCCGGGATCGATCTGCCCATAACGCCTCTGCGCCGGCAGATAATTTGGGCAAAAAGCGCGGCAGAGCTTCCCGCGAACCTCCCGATGGTGATCGATCTGGGCAACGGTTTTCATTTTCGCCCGGCCAAAGGTTCACGGCATGAGTTACTTTTTGCCTATCCCGATCCGGATGAGCCGCCCGGCTACGAAACAATTTTCGACCCTGCCTTTATAGAAAAGGTATTGCCGAAAGCTAGACACCGCGCGCCATTTTTGACTGATGCTGAGATCGTTCATGAGAAATGCCGCGCCGGCCTTTACGAAATGACGCCCGATCATCACGCCATCCTGGGCGGCTGCGAAATCGAAGGGTTATATTTCGCCGGCGGCTTCAGCGGTCACGGGGTAATGCACTCACCAGCCACCGGCCGGGCGCTGGCGGAGATAATGCTGGATGGAAAGGCAAGCTTTTTAGACGTGTCTTGTTTAGGTTTGAATAGATTTAAGGAAAATAAGCTTTTACTTGAAACGGCTTTTATTTAATAGGTATTTGCTTAGTGTATTTCGTGTGCTTCGTGGTTAAATCCGGGCTCTTTATTAAGGCACCAAAGGACAGAACCACGAATTACACTAAACACACGAAAAGTGTCGCGTTGTCAAAAACATGAAGGTATAACATGTTTTCTTTGGCCTTGCCTTGTCTTTTCCCGCCGCTCATATCAAAATTTCATAAGTTTTCCGTAATTATTAGAAAAAGAGACTTTATTAATGAAAAGACATCTGTTTTCTTTTGGCGTTCTTTTGCTTACCGCGGTCTGCCTCGCCGCGCAAACTGACGACTCGAAATTCGATTTTTACGCCCGCGCACCCTATCGGACCGAAGTTCCCCGTCCACAGAGCCTTTTGCGCTACGACGTCGGCACGTTTCACACGACCTATGCGCAGATGGAAAATGTGATCGGGCAGATCGCCAAGGCGGCGCCCGACCGCGTGCGAATTTACGACATCGGCGAAACCCCCGAACATCGCATGCAGCATATCGTGGCCATCAGCTCGCCGGAAAACATTACAAGGTTGGATCAGATAAAGGCCAATGTGGCGCGCCTGGCCGACCCGCGCAAAACGTCCCCTTCCGAAGCACAGACGATCATCGCGAATTCGCCGATCATGTGCTGGCTGGCGTATACCATCCACGGAAACGAATCCGCCTCGTTCGAAGCGATGCTGCAGGTCATCTACCAGCTTGCCGCCTCGGACGAACCGGCCACGCTCGATATTCTAAAAAATTCCGTGGCGCTGATCGTGGTCGGTGAAAATCCTGACGGGCACGAACGTTTTGTCACCTGGTACAACTCCGTTTCGGTCGGCGACGCCAATCGCTCGGCTCTGGAACACCGCGAACCTTGGTCGGTCTACGGCCGCGTCAATCATTTTCGTTTCGATCTTAACCGCGACAACCTGGTCGGCACCCAGCAGGAATCGCAAAATCTGCAGAAAGCTTTTTTCGATTGGAACCCGCAGGTGGCGGTCGATCATCACGGCCAGCCCTCGCAATTCTTTTTCCCGCCGGCCGCGCTGCCGATAAACCCGAATCTGCCGCAGCCCGTTACCAACAAGTGGCTCGATGTTTTCGGGCGCGCGAATGCCGCGCAGTTCGATTCGCGCAACTGGGATTATTACGTGCGCGACATCTTCGATCTTTTTTATCCCGGTTATTGGGATTCGATGCCCGCCCTAAACGGCGCGACGGGGATGACGTATGAAACCGACGGCGGCGGCTTTAAAGGTATCCGCTGGACGCGCGACGACGGGACGATCGCGACGCTTCGTTCGGCGATAGCCAAGCATTTTATTGCCTCGCTGACCACGCTCGAGACAGCCGCGAAAAATCGCGAAGCCCGTCTGAAAGATTTTTACGATTTTCGCCGCATCGCGATGGAAGACGCCAGGGCAGCGCGGATGAAGCGGATCGTCATCCTGCCCGGCAAAGACCCGGTTAAAACCGCCGACCTGATCGAATCTCTCCAGCGGGCGAAGATCGAAGTTTCCGCCGCGCGAAGCTCCTTCAACTCCGCCACGGCGCATAGTTATTCGCAAAAAGATTCAGACGCGGCAAACAAAGCCTTCCCGGCGGGTTCCTACGTGATCGATCTGAACCAGCCGCAGCGCGTCTGGGCAAAATCCCTGCTCGAACCCGACACGCCGCAGGACGCCGCTTTCGTTCGTGAACAGATCGCTAAATTCAAACGCAATGAGCTGCGCGGAAAAAGCGCTTTGCGTGAAGATTATGGATTCTATGACATCACTTCGTGGTCTCTGCCGCTGGCTTTCGGACTGGAAGCTTATTGGACCGAAGACACTTCGGCGATCAGCGCGGATAACGTAACGGACGAGTATCTGAAGTCGCAAAAGACCGGGGGTATTGTCGGCGGGCGCGCGCAGATAGCCTACATCATTCCCTACGAATCCGACGGGGCCGGGGCGCTGGCGGTGCGTCTGCAGCAGGCTGGTTTTCGCGTGGCGGTTTCCACGCGACCTCTTACTGCCGGCGGGCGCGAGTGGAAAACCGGCACATTCGTCGCGCGCATTTCCCGCAATACCGAAGCCATTCACCAGGCGATCGCCACTCACGCGAAAGAGCTCGGTGTCACGGTCACCGCCGTCAACAGCGGTTTTAACGAGACGGGCGACACCGGCATCGGCGCGGAAAATGTGGTCTCGCTGCGCGAACCTAAGATCGCCGTGCTGGCCGATGAGGCCGTCGATCAAACCAGTTTCGGCTCCATCTGGTGGACGCTCGACCGCTACGGCATCCGCTTTACACCGCTGACGGTAAATTCCGTTAAAGGCGGCGCGCTGCAAAACTACAACGTGCTCATCCTGCCCGACGGCTCTGCCGGCAGATATTTCGGCGCTTTTGGTGCGGGCGGTGTCAGCACTTTGAAAGAGTGGGTAAATAACGGCGGCAATCTTATCTGTATGCGGGGCTCTTCGGTTTTTGCCGCGCTAAAGGATGTCGGGCTGACCTCGGCCAAGCTCGTCGGCAGCGACGACGACGATCAGAAAGGTGAAAGCTCGTCGGAACCGCCTGCGTCAGCAAGTGGGGCGGCTTCCGATAAATCCTCCGATAAAACTGCTGATAAAAATGCCGATAAAAACAAAAAGGCCGTTCCGGAACCGACACCGTCCGACAGCGACAAATCGGACAAGGCCGATGGCGCTCCGCCCGTGCTTCCGCCGATAGCTTCGCCCTCTGCCAATGCCGGCCGCGTGCCCGAAGGCATTCCCGGCGCGATAATGCGCGCCACCGTCGACCGCACCGCCCCGATAAATTACGGGATCGAAGACGATAATTTGCCCGTGCTGCTGGCTTCGGGATATTTCTTTCGCTATTCAAAAGACGGGATAAATGCGATGGTTTTTGACGCCAAACCGAAAACTCCTCTGACCATTTCCGGCTTCGTCTGGGAAGGAAATACCGAGAAGCTTCTTAAAGGAACTTCTTATCTTATCGACGAGCCGACAGGCGGCGGCCACGTGATCATCTTTGCCGAGGAACCGTTCTTTCGCGGTGTGTTTCGCACAATGACGCGGCCGTTTTTTAATGCCGTATTGCTAAATTAGATGTTCATCATCAGCGCGGAATTCCGCGACAAGTTGGAGGTTAAAGCCAGCCTGGAAAAAGTGCGCGGATTTCTCTTTGACCTGGAAAATTTTGCGCGCCTGATGCCTGAGATCGAAAGCATCCGCACCGATGCCAAAGGCATTACCAATTGGACGATCGCGGTCGAGATCCCCATAGTAGGCAGGCTGCGTCAGTCTTTCCGGCTGGAACCTGAAGAAATTTCCGACACTGAAATAATCTGGCGTCCGGCGGCGGGTGAGAAAGAAAATCTCCTGCGCTACACGGTTTTGCTGATGGAAAAAAGCGCCGACATTACTCTCGTTCAAATTTCCCAAAAAGTGGAACTCCGCCGCAACAAAGCCAGGGACCTTCATACCCTCGCCGGCGTGGCCGGTGAAGCGCTTATCACCAAGGAAATGACCAAACGCGTTTCTCACCTAATTAAAGAGTTTTTAAAAAAGGCTAAAAAGAAAGTGGAAAGTTGAAGCGCGGGCTTTGTAGCGCCGCCGTCTCGGCGGCTGTCCTGACGGCGTCCCGCCGTCAGATCTTGCGCGGGCGGAACGCCCGCACGACTGCCAGCGAGACGCTGGCGCTACAGCTTTTCGTGTTATCTTTAATTTAATGTCATCCGCCGTAAAACAACCCTGCGATGAAGGAGTGATCAAGTGCGCTCCGGAGATAAAGCTCCCTGAGATCAAGAACGGCACGTGGGTTTTGGCGGCGACCATCATCGGTTCGAGCATCACTTTTATCGACGGCACGGTGGTCAATGTCGCGCTGCCCATCATGCAGGAAAAGCTGAACGCCTCCGTCACCGAGGTGCAGTGGGTGGTCGAATCCTATGCCTTGATGCTCTCGGCCCTGATCCTGGTCGGCGGCGCGCTGGGCGATAAATACGGGCGAAAGCTGATCTATTCGATCGGCGTAATAATTTTTGCGCTCTCCTCGCTCTGGTGCGGCTTGGTCTCAAGCCCCACCCCCCTGATCATCGCCCGCGCCGTGCAAGGCATCGGTGCGGCGTTACTGGTGCCCGGAAGCCTGGCCATCATCAGCGCGACGTTCCCCAAAAAAGACCGCGGAAAAGCGATCGGCACATGGTCGGGTTTTACGGCGATCGCCGCCGGATTCGGCCCCGTGTTGGGCGGCTGGCTGATCGAAAATATTTCCTGGCGCTGGATATTTTTTATCAATTTACCGCTGGCCGTGATCGTTCTGCTGATCACCTGGCGGCACGTTCCGGAATCGCGTAACGAAAACGCCAAAAAAGGTTTGGACTGGCTGGGCGTTTTATTAGCGACGCTGGGTTTGGGCGGCCTGGTGTACGGCTTGACCGAATCGTCCACCCTTGGATTTTCCCACCCGCTTGTTTTAGGCAGCATGATCGGCGGTGCTGTAGCTCTCGCCGGATTTATCGTCGCCGAGGTCCGCGAGAAAAATCCCATGATGCCGCTGGAACTTTTCAAATCAAGTTCTTTTAAGGGCGCAAATTTATTGACGCTTTTTTTATACGCGGCGCTTGGCGGGATATTGTTTTTCCTTCCGTTCAACCTGATCCAGATCCAGGGCTACGGCCCGACCGCGGCAGGCGCAGCCCTGATCCCCTTTGTTTTGACGATGTTCCTATTGTCTCGCTGGGCAGGCAGCCTGATCGATAAGTTCGGCGCCAAACTGCCGCTTATTATCGGCCCGATCGTGACCGGTATCGGTTTTGTGCTTTTCACCATTCCGGGCGTCGGCTCAAGTTACTGGACGACTTTTTTCCCGGCGATCATGGTAATGAGTTTTGGAATGACCGTCAGCGTCGCCCCGCTGACCACGACCGTTATGGGCTCGGTTGACGAACATTATGCGGGCGTCGCTTCGGGAATAAATAATGCGGTTTCGCGCACGGCAGGCCTCTTGGCGATCGCGGTCTTTGGTATTGCGATGCTGGTCAGTTTTAATTACAGCCTGCAGGCGCAATTGGCTTCAACGGAACTTTCAGCGGAAGTGAAAAATAACCTCGAACAGCAGAAAACAAGATTCACAAGTATCGATACCTCTGCTCTGGCGCCCGAGGCCCGAGAGCAAGCTGCGGGGGTTGTAAAAAGCTCTTTCGTGTCCGGCTTTCGCATCGTAGCCCTATTGTCGGCAGGCCTGGCCTTTGCCGCAGCTTTGTGTTCGCTGATCTTTATCGAAGGCAAACTAAAACCTTCCCCGGTCCGTTCCAAATCCGGCTGATCTATTTTTCAGGCGGCGGCGCCTGGTAGCCTTTTCTATAACTCAACGCCATTTTTTTCTTGCCTTGCCCGGTAGAACGCACCCGCACCGAAAGGGATATTTTAATATTGCTCCTCAGAGGATTAATGTATGCAAAATTACCAAGTTGTAATATTTTAATACACTGCCCTACTAACTCCTAACTTTTTTAAGTTGTTTATTTTGTTAATAATAGGTATAAAATATCCTTGGATCTCTATAAAAGTTAGGGAACGGCATTTGCTATTAAAAGCTCAATATCTTTTGCAAGGGGATTATTTTATGCCAATTGCCAAACAACATCTGATGCTGAAAATGTCGCAGTTAAAAATAGTCCGGATCGCGATCTTTACAGCCCTCATTTTAACATTTGTCGTAACCGCCGCCGCGCAAAAACCGGTGATGTGGGAACCCATCAATACCCGGCAGCTTGATCTATATCTGGGGCCGGGCGGCAACGAAATGAAACCCGATCTGAGCAGCGTTACTTTACTCAAAGAGGAAAAAGGCGGGCATAATAAAAAGTACCGGATAAAGGACGGTTTGGGGCGGACCTGGGTGGCAAAGCTGGGGCGCGAAGCGCAGCCGGAAACCGCGGCCGTGCGGCTTCTGTGGGCGATCGGTTATAAGACCGAGATCAACTACCTGGTGCCCTCCATAACCATACCCGGAAAAGGCACTTTCCAGAATGTGCGGCTCGAAGCGCGGCCTGACAATGTCGAACGCACCGAGGAATGGAAATGGAAACAAAATCCGTTTTCCGGAACGAACGAATTGCAGGGCTTGAAGATCCTGATGGTCTTCTTAAATAATTGGGACGTTTTGGACCTGCAGAATAAAGTGCTCGAATCTAACGGGAGGTCCTATTACATTGTCAGCGATCTGGGCTCGACCTTCGGACGGCTCGGCAATAACAACCTGCCGGTGATCTACCGCCTCGGACGGAGCGTAAATAAACCGCAGCATTACATCAAGTCAAAATTCGTTAAAGGCGTCGAGGACGGCGAGATCGAACTCGCTTATAAAGGAAAGAATCGCGGCCTTTTCAAAGGTATCACCGTGTCACAGGCGCGCTGGCTGGCTAATTTAATGACCAAGCTCAGCGATAAACAAATTCAGGACGCTTTTTTAGCGGCAAATTATTCGCAAAGCGATCTGAGCACGCTAACCACTGCGGTTAAAAATAAGATCGCCGAATTAGAACGCGCGTCTTTGAAACCGAATCTGGCTAAAAAGTAAACAATGACCAAAAAAAGCCCGATCTTTGCAGTTTTTATTTTTCTAACTTTTGGAGCCCTGGGTGCCGGAGCATTTATGTTCCCGCCTGTGGCTCTTCTTACAGTTAATAGTTACGCGGCAACGTCGGCTCCCGCGTCGCCGGCGCTGCCTTCGCCTTCTCCGACTCCCGAAAAGGAATCGCCTCTTTCGGAAATTTTCGAAACCGAATCTCAGGCAACCGTTCCGGGTGAAACCTGGTTCATTATCATCATAAAGGTCGTGGCGCGACTGCTGCTGGCGGTCATTCTTTCGGCCGCCCTGGCGTTTCGGCCGCGGCGCTATATGCCTCTCTTACAGCGGAACATTTACGTCTCGCAAACGCAGATACTTCTGGCGGTGGTCGGCGCGGCCCTGATGATGATAGTGGGCGACAGCGCCGCGCGCGCGTTCGCTATTTTTGCCGCGGTTTCGCTGGTGCGTTTTCGTACCAATATTCGCGATCCAAAAGAAATAACGGTTTTACTTATCAGCCTGGCGCTCGGTTTGGCGGCCGGAGTCGGACGCTGGGAACTCGGCGTGGTGCTTTGTCTCTTCTCCTTGGTCTTGCTGTGGATCCTGGAATACAACGAACAGGACCAGGTCTACCGTTCGATGGAGCTGACCATCAAAACGCGTAACCCGGAAAAAACCCAGGAAGTCATCAAGCGGATCTTTCAAAAATTCAAGATCGAAGCCGAGCTCAGAGAGATCGAGCCGCCGGATGAAAAAAAGCTGGTCGGGGCCGTTTCCTACTACCTGAATCTGCCGCTTAATGTAAGTATCGATCGCCTGAATACCCGGATACTGGCTTTAGACAAAGTAGATATCGAAGGCGTCGAATGGGAGCAAAAGAAAAACGGGGCCAGTGTGTATCAATAAGATCTTGAAACCGGTTTCGTGTGTTTAGTGTGATTCGTGGTAAAAATGCCGAAAATTAACCACGAAACACACGAAATACGCAAAATAAAAAGACCGCCCGGATACCCGGTCGGTCTTTCGTTATTTCCAGTTGATAAAATATTTACTGCACACCCTGGCCTGCGCTTGCCGCCGCTACCGCTTCAGTAGTGGTAGTTGTCATGGGGTCGATCACCGGTTTGACGATATTCTTCATCTTCCGCGCGTAATCGACGACATAATCTTTCAAAGCGCCGTGCACCCAGCCGGTTGAAAAATCATAGTTTTTCATTTCTTTGTAAGCCTTGTCATAGTCCCAGCCGTATTTGGTAAAACGATAGACCGCGGCTGTAATACCTGTACGATGAATTCCCGCTTTGCAATGGACATAAACGGTGCCGGTTTCCGGGTTATTAAGAAGGTCCAGAAACGCCTGGACATCTCTGTCTTTCGGCGATTTCCATCCGCTCATCGGAATATTCACGTATTTCATTCCGGCGGCTTCAGCAGCGCTCTTTTCGTAGTCGGTCGGATCGTTACGCAGATCTACCACGGTCTTGATGCCCAGGGCCGCCAGCGATTGGTAATCGCCCGGTTCCGGCTGCGCGCCGCGATAATAGTGTTCGTCCATCTGGCCGAAGTTTTTGATATTTATATTAGGGAAACTTCCCGGTGAAGTCTGGGCGGAAACGGAAATGACCGCAAAACACAGAATAAACAGAACCTTAGCGACAATAATACGGGGCAAAGTCTTGATCATTTTAATACCTCTATGATTTCTAACTGGGGCCTAAATTTTAATTAGCTCGGAAAAGGACTTGGCTTTCCTAACCTAACGACTACAAATAGCGATTATTGTGAGTAGATCAAAATGCAGGTTCAATACAATTTCAATCTGGCAACATAACTAAGAATCCCAGGACGCCTGAAAGGTTGCTACCTTTCTTCGCGTCAAGCTTCTCTATTAATGTTCTTATATCAAATTGGCGGGAAAAACAAAAGGCAGGAAACAAATGCCCTGCCTTAAGTCATTGAAACTATTAGGAAATTATTGGTGGAGACGAGGGGGATCGAACCCCTGACCTCGGCATTGCGAACGCCGCGCTCTGCCAAACTGAGCTACGTCCCCACAGCGTTTTCGATAGTAAAATCGCTAACTCTTATTGTCAAGTACCAGTTACGTACCGCCGCCGTCCCGGCGGCTGTCCTGAATGCATCTTGCATTCAGTTTGTTCGATCTGTTGGCGGGACGCCAACAGGACAGTCAGCGAGACGCTGGCGCTACTTACTTTATTGAACGGTGGCCGGCAGCAGCGAGCCGTTTACATCGGTGGCCAGGGCCCACCCGTCCTGGACCTTGCTGATCATTCCGTGAAAAACGATCTCGCCTTCCGAAAGCACTACCACGACGTCGCCCATCGTGTTTTCGGTCTGGTCTATTTCAAAACTTATCACACTGGCATTGCCGTTAATCTGCTCGAGGGTTTCATATTTGAATTCCTTCGCATCGTAGCAATGGGTTTGTACAAAACTAACTTCAGACATTCTAATTTCTCCTTATAAAACCAAGCCTTAGCTTATCAGTTCCCTGTCACAAAATCCAAAGTGATGGCATCATGATCCGAAAGCGGGGCCTCCGCATCACGCAATTTCCCCACCACCTTCGGTTCGGTTCCCGGCGCGGCCGAAACTCCTTTTCCGGCAAACCAGTCGAGTTTGAGCGAACATTTGCCGCCGTTTTTTTCCAGCGCCCAATATATCCAGGCAAAACACCACTGCGGCACCCAATCTCCCAGGTTCGTGTTATAGGCCAGATTATCCCGGTCGTAATGCAGTGTCCCGCCGCCGATCACATTCAAGCTTTTATAATCGTAATCCCTTTTTTCCAATTCATTAAAAAGGCCCCGTTCAAAAAAACGGTCGGGATGTGGAAAATGAACGGTGATCATTTTTTTCACGCCAATCAGAAAGACCCCGCGCGCATAACCCAGGATCGCCCGGTAGGCGCGGTGGGCATGATAGGTGGTGGTGTTCCAATCGCCGCCGATCAGGGTGGGCATTTCCGCCCCCTCTTTCGTTAGGGTCGCCAGGTGCTCCAGCAAGAGACGCACTTGCATCTGACGATGCCCGCGGCTGGAATGCGCATCCAGGTGCAAAGTGACCGCGCGAAAAGTTCCCGCCGGATGTTCTATTTCCGCGATCAAAGCCCGCAGCGTTCCCAGTCGTTTTTCTTTTCCGCGCATCTTGTCGATGCCGTTCGGCAAGCCGATGCTATGAACGTTTTTCATCGGGTAGCGCGAAAACATCGCCAGCCCGTGGATCGCTTTAGTATTTTCGCCTTCGATGTCCGCCTCGACGCCGCTGCCTTTTTGCAGCGCCAGATAGCACGGCACAAACGCATAATTGAGCTTTAATTTCTGTGCCAGTTCGCGGGCGACAAAGCGGTTGCCGCTGCGCACCATTCCATGATCCAGCTCCGTCAAAAGCAGCAGATCCTTGTCCTTTAATTCCGGGTGAGTTTCGAGCGCCTGGGCGATCCCTTCAAAACGGTTGCCGCGCTCGATGTTCCAGGCGAGTGTGTGCACAACCCCGTCACCCGACGGCTGCTGCGCCGGGGCAAAATTCTCCTGCACCACGGTAGTTAAAACTCTTTCGACCTCTTCTTTTATTTCCTGATAGATCGCAGATCTCTCCATCTCCTCTGTGCTCTGAAACGGCAGAAGCTGTGGAAAATACTTTTCCAGGTGATGGTCTAAAGGTGATGTGGTGTTATCTGTCATTTAGCCGTAACGCCGCCGTCCCGGCGGCTGTCGTGAGTGCGTCTCGCGCTCACATTCTCTGTCAGCGAAATTCGGCACTGCAAATTCAAACTTATAAGGATAGGTAAATCGGCTAAAAAAGACAAACCACGAAATCACACCAACACCACTAACAAATCTTATATTCGTGTTTGTTTTTCGTGGGAATTCGTGGTTACTTCTTTAAAAATGTGAGCGCGAGACGCGCTCACGACAGCCGGCGAGACGCCAGCGCTACATTAATTAATCGTCGTATCTTTCCTTGACCGGTGCTACGGCAAGAAAATCCTGCGAAAATCTTTCGGTATAGGAATAAAGCAGTTCTTTCACTCTTCCGTGATCTTCCGATCTTACGATCAGCCCGACGTGGCGCGGTTTTGACACGCGATAAACTATTTCCGGGTCGTCATAAGCGGAAGTATCCGGAAATTCGGTGTTGGCCAGTGAGATCGCGACGCCGGCATAATCCTGTTTCATTTCCGGCGGTTGGTAAGGGTTTTCCGGCGTTTCGATCTCGAGCTTGGCCCATTCGCGCCAGAGATTAAATCCGCCGGCAGCGTCGAGCACGTTGGCGATGTACGCCCCGCCCACCCGGCAGGCAACTTCGAGCAGATAATATTTTCCGTCTTCCTTACTGCGCAAAAACTCGGCGTGTGTCACGCCTTTATCTAATTCGAAGGCGCTGATCAGTTTGCGGTTGATCTCTTCCAGGTCTCTCCGCTCCTGCGAATCGTAAGCGCAGATACTCGTCGAAAAAACTCCGCCCTGGTGCGAGACCGTCATCGGCGGCACGCCGTACGAACTCACGCCGTAAGCTACCGGCACGCCGTCTTTCACCACCGAATCGACGTGAAAAACATCGCCCACGATAAATTTTTCCAAAATAAACTGCGAAGGGTGGTCGCGCCAGTTGCCGCGCGAATCCAGGTCCTGCAGCACTTCCCAAAGCTGCTCGGCGCCCTCGACCTTGCGAATGCCGAATGCCGACACCTCATAGCGCGGTTTTACGATCCACGGCGGCTCTACACTTTCGATGTATTCCATGATCTCGCCGATATTAATGACCCGCGTAAAATCGGGGCAAGGAATGCCCGCCTTATCGGCGATGTTGCGCATAAAAAGCTTGTCGCGAAACCGCAGTGCTTTGGACGAACTCATCCCGCCGAGCTGCAAATGCTCACGCGCCTGCGCCGCTACCAGCACATCAAATTCATCCAGGCCAACCACGCGATCGGGCGCCCGCGAACCCGCCGCCTCAGTGATCGCGCGGACATAATCGCCCGGCTGGGCATCGTCGACGACCGGTTTGACCTCATTTAAGCTTTCCCACGGCCAGGCGCTTTCCAAAAGCTTTTGTCTCGTAATGAGAGTTACATGCCAGCCCGCTTTTTGGCATTCTTCTAAAAATTCGCCGCCCTTGAACTCGCTGGCGATACAGGTAATGTTCATTCGCTCGTCTTTCATGCTGCACCTTAAAAATGAAGAAAAAATGGTGAAAACCTTCAGTAAAAACTTTAGCTCAATGATTTTTTAAGTATTTCAGATTCTCATAATTTGCGCCTAAATACAATAAGTTACGGTCTTTTTGAGCATTCCGGCAAATTCAAATGCCCCAATTAAGAAAAATCGCACAATTCGTTTATTATTAAAACTCAAACCGTAAGATCGAGCGTATAAAGTATTATGGACTTTAATGTTTCACAATTACTCGGGCATCTCATCATCTATATCGTGGTGTTTCTCTTTGCCGTTTCGATACACGAAGCCGCTCACGCATGGGTTTCCCATAGATGGGGAGACGATACCGCGTTGATGTTGGGCCGGGTGACGCTAAATCCCGTTGCGCATACTGACCCGATCGGAACTCTGCTGCTGCCGATAATCGGTTTTGTCGCCGGCTGGGCGGGCGGCGGCGCCGTGCCGCTTATGGCATGGGGCAAACCCACCCCCGTCAACCCGCGCAACTGGACGAATTATAAATGGGGAAATGTTTGCGTTTCGGTCGCGGGAGTAACGGCGAATTTTATTGTCGTGATCGTCGTATTCGCCATTTTGAAATACCTTTTTATCTCGGGCGCGGTCGACAAGTTGTACTTTGCGCAAGTGGTCATGGGAAAAAATTCCGGCGCGATCACCTTGATGACGCCGGTCCTGCTGCTGCTCTGGTATTCGATCACGCTGAATTTGTCGCTCGTTATATTTAACCTGCTTCCCTTTCCTCCGCTGGACGGAAGCGGGATCTTATCGAGTTTCTTGCCCGATAGTTTTCGGCCCGTCTTCGATATGATGGAGCAGTACGGATTTTTGATCTTGCTGATATTGATAATGACGGGGATAACGGGAATGATAATGTCCCCGTTTTTTCAAATTTTATTTTATTTATTATTCTATATTTAACCACTAATGAAAAAACGAATTCTTAGCGGCGCCCAGCCCACCGGCGAACTTCATCTCGGGAATTATCTCGGCGCGCTAAAAAACTGGGTCGCGCTGCAAAACGATTACGAGAGTTTTTACTGCATCGTGAATATGCACGCCATCACGCTGCCTCAGGACCCGAAAACTCTTAAACAAAAAACGCTGGACCTGGCTCGTATCTATCTCGCTTCCGGTATCGACCCTGAAGTGTCGACCGTTTTTGTGCAATCCGACGTTAGCGCGCATAGCGAATTGACCTGGGTCTTGAGCTGCGTCGCCCGGACGGGTGAACTCGAGCGGATGACGCAATTTAAAGATAAATCAAAAGGCAAGGGCGAAAATGTCAGTGTCGGCCTTTTCACCTATCCGATTTTAATGGCCGCCGACATTCTGCTTTATCAAACCGACCTCGTTCCCGTCGGGCACGATCAAAAACAGCACCTTGAGCTTTCGCGCGACCTGGCCGAACGCTTCAACCGCGATTTTGGCGAGACGTTCAAGATACCCGAGCCGTATATCCCCCCGGTCGGCGCGCGTATCATGTCGCTTGGCGACCCGGCGAAAAAAATGTCCAAGTCGGACGAAAATCCGAATGGCTCGATCACCCTGCAGGATGACGCGGACGTTATCCTGAAAAAATTCAAGCGCGCGGTGACGGATTCCGGGACCGATATTAAATTCGATGAATCGCGCCCCGCGATCTACAACCTGCTCACGATCTATCAGCTCGTGACCGGAAAAGAAAAAGCTGAGATCGAAACGAACTTCGAAGGCAAAGGTTACGGCCATTTGAAAACCGAACTGGCTGAAGCGGTGATCGAGTTTCTCAAGCCGTTTCAGGAAAAAATGAAACACATCGACGACGCGCAGCTGGAAAAGATCTTAAAGCTCGGCGCCGAAAAGGCTCGGGAAGTTGCCAACGCAACGCTGGATGATGTTTATAAAAAGGTGGGATTTAAGTAACCCGGGGGCGGCTCTAAGTTCCAACTAAGATGGCGCGTGACCTTCGTGTATTTCGTGCGATTCGTGGTTAAATTCCGGAATCTTTACCACGAATCACACTAAACACACAAAATATATCGCTCATCAAACAACCTTATTCATTTATGGGCAACCACTCTAAACAATAAACATATATATGCCGAAAACAGTTACAGTTTACGAAAAGCCGACCTGCACTACCTGTCGAAATATGTCCCTGCTCCTAAAAGAGAACGGTATTGAATTCGACAAGGTGAATTATTTTAACGAGCCCTTTACGGTTGATTCGCTGACCGATCTGATCAAAAAGACCGGCCTGAAACCCGCCGAAGTCCTGCGCAAACGAGAGATGAAAGAATCGGGGATCTCCGAAAACACGCCTGACCACGAGATCATCAAGGCAATGGTGGAAAATCCGAACCTTATCCAGCGCCCGATCGTGGAATACGGCAGCAAAGCAGTGCTGGCGCGGCCGATAGAAAAGGTCCGCGAATTATTAAATTTCTGAAAATCGGCTTATTATATATTCTATAGATGGAAACCCCAACGGAAACTGCAGAGATCGAAGAACAGCAGCAGCAGCTGACTTTTGACTTTCACAAGTCGCTGCCAGAGATCGTCACTCAGCTTGACGATGACACGCTAAATTTGAAGCTCGGCGAATTTGCCGGGCCGCTCGACCTTCTGCTCTATCTGATCAGGCAGGAAGAAGCCAACATCTTTGATATTCCCGTCGCCAAGATCACCGACGCCTATCTGCAATATCTCAAGCTGATGCAGACGCTCGACATCACCGTCGCCGGAGATTTTCTGGTGATGGCGGCGACGCTGATCGAGATCAAATCAAAAATGCTGCTGCCGCGCGACCCGTTTCTCGACGGCGAAGAAGAAACCGAGGATCCGCGCAAGGAACTGGTCGATCGTCTGCTGGAGCATCAAAAATTTCAGCAGGCCGCGCAGATGCTCTGGTCGCGCGCCGGAGTCGAACAGGCGATCTTTACCCGCGGACGAATTGAAACAGACGAGGAAAACACCGAGGTCAACGTTAATGTTTTTGACCTGATCACGGTTTTCCAAAAAATCCTAGCGCGGCAAAAAGAGGAAATCCAACTTGAGATCGAGCGTGAAGAAAAAACGCTGGTCCAAATGCTTGACGAACTCAATCAAAAATTAAACGAGTTAGGCGAATTTAACGTCAACATATTCTTTTCTGAGATGCATACCAAAGGCGAATTAGTGCTGGCATTTCTGGCCGTTCTGGAATTGGTCAGAACGCAAACTTCCCGCCTCTTTCAGAATAAGGTTTTTGGCGATATTATTTTAAGAAAAATTTAGCTATGTCGGAAAATAACGGAAATACCGCGGCCGCCGCAGAATTAGAAGCCCTGGAAACTGCTGAAGCTGCAGAAACTGCTCAAGCAGCTGAAACTGTGGAAGAAATCGTAGCCGCCGCCGAAGAACAGACGCAGCCCGAAATCTCGGATGAGCCGGTCGAGGAAAGGCCCGCGCGCAATTTGTCGGACCTGACGGCCGCCATCGAAACCGTGGTCTTTGTCGCGGAAGAACCGCTCAGCACCAAAACGCTGGCCGATATTTTGGATGAAGACAAGCGCGTCATTCAAAGCGCGATCGAAGCCTTATCGCAGGAATATGATTCCCGTGAAGGCGGCCTTCAATTGCGTGAGATCGCCGGCGGCTGGCAGATATCTACCCGCCCGCAATATCACGAAGACATTCGCCGTTTTCTAAAAACGCGCCCTTCCGCCAAACTCTCTATCGCCTCGCTCGAAACGCTGGCCGTGATCGCTTACAAACAGCCGGTCACCGTGCCGGAAATAATGGAGATCCGCGGCGTGCAATCGCCTTCCGCGATCAAAACACTGCTCGACAAACGACTTATCGTCGCCAAAGGACGCAAGGAAACCGTCGGCCGCCCGATGATGTACGGCACCTCGAAAGATTTTCTGATCCAGTTTGGCTTAAAAGATCTGACGGAACTCCCGAGCATCGAAGATTTTGAGGATTTAGTTAGTTAGTGGGCAGTTCGTGGTAATTAACAATTTGGCTGCGGGTCAGTACCGGGAACGTAGTGACCGGCTGCGAGCGTAGCGAGCTTCTTCCTTGCGTTCTTTGCGTCTGACGCTTTGCGTACTTTGCGGTTTTCTTCGCTGGCTACAATTGTTAAGACTGCGTTCGCTTCGCTCAGAGCCGGTCACTACGTTCCCGGTACTGACTTCATCGTCAATGCGGACTCGTGTAACCAATCATCGACTTTTACTCGCTGCCATTTTTTTGGTTACGGTATGTTTCACTAACTATGCGCAGCAGTTCGTGAAAGTCCAGGGCGGCCAACTCACTCTCCATAACAAACCATATTATTTTATCGGCACTAATTATTGGTACGGCCCGCTTTTAGGTCTGGAAAGCGATAAAAAGCGCGGCGTTGAAAGGCTTCGCCACGAGCTCGATTTTCTCAAACGCAGCGGCGTGACAAATCTGCGGATCATGGCCGGCGCCGAAGGTTCGGGATTGATCTCAGGCATCACGCGCGTCGGGCCGCCCATTCAACCCACGGCGGGAAAATTTGACGAAAAAGTCTTGGAAAGTTTAGATCTGCTGCTTTATGAAATGGGCAAGCGAGACTTAAAGGCCGTTATTTTTCTTAGCAACAATTGGGAATGGAGCGGCGGATTTCAGCAGTATCTGATCTGGAACGGCCGGGTGCAAAAAGAATTGGAGACGCGCAAGCTGACCTGGGACGAGCAGCGCGACATTGTCAGTAAATTTTACGGCTGCGAACCGTGCAAAACGGCTTATAACAAACAGGTCGATCTGCTCCTGGAGCGCACCAACAAATTCAGCCGAAAGAAATATATTAACGACCCGGCGATCATGGCCTGGGAACTCGCCAACGAACCTCGCCCGATGCGTCCCGCCGCCGAAAGCGATTATAAAAAATGGATCGACGACACCGCCGCGCACATCAAATCAAAAGATAAAAACCACCTGGTCGTCATCGGCCACGAAGGCTGGATCGGCACCGAGGGCATGAAGCTTTTTGAGGAAATTCACGCCGATAAAAATATCGATTACCTGACCATTCACATTTGGGCAAAAAATTGGAGTTGGTTCGAGAACGGAAAACTCTACGAAAATTTCCCTAAAGCCGTGGAAAAAATGACGACGTACATCAGCGATCATCTCGCCGTCGCCCAAAAGTTGGGCAAACCGCTCGTCATAGAAGAATTCGGTTTGCCGCGCGACCGGCAATCGTTCGACATCGATTCCCCGACCTCTCTGCGCGATGAATATTACACAAAGATCTTCGATATCCTCGCGATGAATGCCGGCGCAAACGGTAATCTCGCCGGTGTGAATTTCTGGGCATTCGGCGGCACGTCAAGACCGGTCAAGGGCCAACCATTCTGGCAAAAAGGCGACGGCTACTCAGGCGACCCGCCAATGGAAGAACAAGGCCTTAACTCGGTCTTCGACAGCGACCGCTCGACCTGGGCGATTATTGAACGATACGCGAAGTCTCTCGAAAAATAGATAGCTGTGAGCAGTTAGCGGTGAGCCGTAAGAGCACTGCTATTGGGTCTCTCAAACGAGCTAGATACGCAACTCGAAGTAGCGCTACGTGTTGGATACATCGAGAAGATGACTTATGATGATAGTCAGCAACTTATCGATGATTGTTTAGCGGTGACTTATGGCTTGAACGAAGCCTGATAAACAAATAACTGCTTACAGCTCACTGCTAACAGCTCACTTATGAACGAAAGATTACAGAAATTGATAGCCCAGGCCGGCATTGCCTCACGCCGCCAGGCTGAAGAACTGATCAAGGAAGGCCTTGTTACCGTCAACGGTGAACGGGTCACCGAACTCGGCACCAAAGCCGATCCGGAAAAAGATCACATCAAGGTCCGCGGCAAGTTGATCAACATCAAGCTCGCCAAACGCGAGAACGTTTACGTCCTGCTCAATAAACCCAAAGGCTATCTTTCCAGCGCCGCCGATCCGGAAAACCGTAAACTTGTGGTCGACCTGGTGCCAAAATCTCTCGGCAAACTGCATCCCGTCGGGCGTCTCGATTACAACACCGAAGGTTTGATAATTCTCACAAACGACGGCGACTTTACCAATCTCGTCGCTTCTTCGAAAAAGATCCCCAAAATTTATGAAGTAAAAGTAAAAGGATTGCCGCCCACGCCCGCGATAAATAAATTACGCCGCGGCACGGTTCTGGAAGACGGATTCAAAACCGCGCCGGCTGAAATAAAAGCTTTAAAGGCGACCGATAATAATGGCTGGTACGAAGTGACCCTGCACGAAGGCCACAATCAGCAGATCCGCAAAATGTTCGATGCAATCGGACACTCCGTCGTCAAACTCCGCCGCATTGCTATCGGCGGCCTGACCGACCCCGCGCTCGCGACCGGTGCCTATCGCTTTTTCGACAAAGGCGATGTGATGGACGCCGGCAAATTCGTCAAGCAGCAAAAACAACAGGCTGAAACAAAAGATAAAAAAGGCCAGGCTATTTTGCCCGAACACTCGCGCGCCCTAAAGCCAAAAAAATTATCAAAAAGGCGATTGTCCGAGAACGAGAGAAAACGCCTCACAAAAGCCCTGCGCGACCCAAAGGAAACTAAATAAACTGACCTGATAATAAAAAAGTGACTTAGTTTAAAACATAATTACTCACTGGCAATCTGAACGACCCGCTTCCACTGGTCTGGCGGCGCGCCATAAGAATATTTGTTGATGATCGTTTGGAATACCTGCCTTTTCTTTATCGGATCGTTCATATAAGATTGATTTTCCCGCAAAAGTTTGGCCAGTTCATAAACATTATGGTAGCTCGGATAAGCATTCTCAGATGCTTGAAAAGCCACCGACGCCGCTAAATAATCTCCGTTGATCAAATCTTGAAAACCTTCTTTTTCTTTAGTGATTGCTATTTGCAAAGGAGTAACCTGAATAGCCGCATTAAATGCCTCTTTGGCGTTTTTGGTTGATGTCTCTAAATTTGTAACCGTTTGTTCAACCTTTCCAAGTGAGCTTCTAACCGTTTCCGAATTTGATGAATCCTTGACAGTGCTAACTTGTTTTCTGATTTCAGCTAAATCTGTCTGAAGTTTGTTGTATTCGGTATTGGCTTGGTCGCCTCTGGCTATTATGTCCTTGGTAGCAGTCTCAGCTTGTTTCTGCGCGGCTTCTGCCTCTTTTTTCGCATCCTCCGCTTTAGTAAGCTCAGCTTTGGCAATGATCAACTTACTTTTATAAGTTTGCTCATCATCAGTGAGTATGAACCATTGGGCGAGATTGCTTCCCAATGAAAGCGTTAAAGCCACAACCCCTACCCAAAAGGTCAATTGCAGATAGGGTTTTTTCATCAGCTTTACTTCTTCTTTAATTTTTTCAACTTCGATTTGAAGTTTATCTTCCGGACCGTATTGATAAGTTTTTACCGATGGGGGCTTATTTTCCGGAAATAAAGAGTAATCGGGGGGCTTAGGTTCAGAGGTAGGCTCGACTTTTTCATTTTCCATAATTATTCTCCTAAATTTTAGGTCTTAGAAAATCTATATTCTCTTTTAACTTTATATGCCAAAAATTGCGGAAACATTTCAAAATAGAAGCTTACAAAGGCTTGCGCTGCGAACCTACTTATGACACTATAAATTTTAGTTATACATAAACCCTATGAATTTCGACTTAACAGAAGACCAATATCAAATAAAGATGAGCGTGCGGGAGTTTGCGGAGAGCGAGATCCGGCCGCACGTGATGGAATGGGACGAGGCGCAGCATTTCCCGGTTGAGCTGCTGCCTAAGCTTGCCGAGCTCGGTTTAACGGGCGTTATCTTTCCCGAAGAGTACGGCGGAGCGGCGCTCGGCTATGTCGATTACTCGACCATCGTCGAAGAGCTGGCGCGTGTCTGCGGCTCGGTAGCGCTCAGCGTGGCGGCGCACAATTCCCTCTGCTCGAATCACATCTATATGTTCGGCACCGAAGAGCAGAAGCAGAAATACCTGGTGCCGCTCGCGCAGGGAAAACATTTCGGCGCCTGGGGATTGACCGAAGCGCAAGCCGGTTCCGATGCTTCGGGAACTCGCACTACCGCGGTAAAAAACAACGGTGGTTGGACGGTCAACGGTTCGAAAAATTTTATTACCAACGCCATCACCGGCGAGACCTGTGTAGCGGTCGCGGTCACCGATAAAGAAAAAGGCAACAAAGGCATCACTGCATTTATCTTTGATAAGTCGATGAAGGGTTTCCGCCACGATCACAAAGAAAACAAACTCGGAATGCGCGCTTCGGAAACCGCGTCGGTGGTTTTCGAAGACTGTTACGTTCCGGATGAAAACCGTCTCGGCGCTGAAGGCGAAGGCTTTACCCAGGCGATGAAAATACTTGACGGCGGGCGCATCTCGATCGCTTCCCTGGCCGTCGGCATTGCGCAGGGCGCTTATGAAAGCGCTGTTAAATACGCGAAAGAGCGCCAGCAATTCGGCAAACCTATTTCGGAATTCCAGGCGATCCAGTTCAAACTCGCCGATATGCTTACGCAGATCGAAGCCGCGCGGTTATTAACTCTCAAAGCTGCTTATATGAAAGACGCGGGCAGAAAAGTAACCAAGGAATCTGCCATCGCCAAACTCTACGCTTCCGAAGTGGCCGTTCGCGTCTCCGAAGAATCTGTGCAGATCCACGGCGGCTACGGCTATACCAAAGATTACCCGGCGGAAAAATACTGGCGCGACTCCAAGCTTTGCACCATCGGCGAAGGCACCAGTGAAATTCAGCGCCTGGTCATCGCCAAGCAATTGCTGACGTCGTAAAAAATAATTCACCACAAAGGCGCTAAGCACACAAAGACCGCGAAACTATTTTCCGACTCTTCGTGTTCTCCGTGTCTTTGTGGTGAAAATTCTTTTCTCGTCACAGTCCTTCCTGTTAGAATCAATATACAAATCTTATTCACAAAGGGAGAAATTTATATGGCCTTTAACGAAGCCCTTATCGCCGAACTTGAAAGCGAAGCTAAACCGACCAGAAAAATGCTCGAACGGATCTCGGTCGACACCTGGGAGTACAAACCCCACGAAAAATCGATGGGCATGAAACAGCTTGCGCTTTTGGTGGCGCAGATGTTCGGCTGGATCCCGAAGATGATCCGCATTCCGGTTTTGGATTTCGAACACGCCGAAGCCTGGTTTTCCGATGCTAAAACCACCGAAGAACTGGTCAAGATACTGGACGACAACCTGGCGGATGCAAAAGAAACGCTGTCCAAGACCGACGAGGCGGCGATGAACGAAATTTGGACCATGAAAAACGGCGAAACTCTACTGTGGGAAGCGCCGAAACATCTGACCATTCGCAACACCATCAACCACATGGCGCACCACCGCGGGCAATTGAGTGTTTACATGCGTTTGAACGAGATCCCGGTTCCCTCGATCTACGGCCCGACTGCTGACGACAGCACTTTTGAGATGTAAAACAGTCAGTACCGGGAACGCAGTGACCGGCTGGTTTTTAGTGAATAATGATTAGTGATAAACGGCACGACTATTAAAGACATATTTTTTCGGTAATCATTAATCACTGATCGTTCAACGTTAAAGAAAGCCGGTCACTACGTTCCCGGTACTGACCTCGTTTCTGCTATTATTGCTCTCACAATTTTGAAGAGGAGAATTTTTATGGCAATTAAAGACGCCTTTCTTGGCGAACTTGAGTATGAAGCCGGGACTACCAGGAAACTGCTGGAGCGCATTCCCGAATCGGCCTGGGATTTTAAACCGCACGAAAAATCGATGGGGATGAAGCAGCTCGCCACGCATTGCGCCGAGATGTGGGGCTGGACCAGGTATACGCTCGACCAGCCGGAACTCGATTTTGAAAAAACACCCTATGAGCAGTACCAGGCCACCAGCCAGCAGGACCTGCTCGATTTTCATGACAAAATGGTCGCCGACGCGAAAGAAGTCTTATCTCGTGCGGCTGACGAAACGATGTTTGAGCCCTGGTCGATGCGCAGCGGTGAAACCGTCTATCTCACTATGCCCAAGGTGCAAGTGCTTCGTTCTATGGTGTTTAACCACATCATCCACCATCGCGGCCAGCTTTCGGTTTATCTGCGTGAGAATGACATCCCGGTTCCCTCGATCTACGGGCCGTCAGCGGACGAGCAAATGTAGTTAATACCGGTGTTAAACTTTGAAAACGGCGGCGGAAAAAAGAACCGCCGCTTTTGCTTTTCGGGCAAAAAATGAGAAAATTGCGGTTTGACGTGTTTCCGTGACCCAGCCGGGGTACAGCCAGAATCGATGAGTGACCTATCGCTGATAGACAGGGTTTTAAGTGGTGAACCGCGTGCTATTGCGCGGGCCATAACTCAGGTTGAAAACGGCGCGGAAAACGCGGCCGAATTGATGAAAGGGATTTTCCCGAAAACCGGCAGAGCGATGATCGTCGGCATTACCGGCCCGCCGGGCGCGGGAAAATCATCGCTGGTTGATAAATTAGCTTTTTCTTACCGCGGTAAAGGCGAAAAGATCGGCATTATTTGCGTCGATCCTTCCAGTCCCTTTTCGGGCGGCGCGATACTTGGCGACCGCATCAGGATGGCCACGCTGGGGCTCGATAAGAACGTCTTTATTCGTTCCATGGCGACCCGCGGAAATCTCGGCGGTTTATCGCGAGCTACCGTGGACGCCGCCGCGATCCTGGACGCCGCGGGCTTTGACAAAGTGATCGTGGAAACCGTCGGCGTGGGACAGGACGAGGTCGAGATCGTTAAGGCGGCCGACGTTTCGGTGGTAGTGCTGGTTCCCGGAATGGGCGACGACGTACAGGCCATTAAAGCCGGCATCATGGAGATCGGCGACGTTTTTGTCATTAACAAAGCCGACCGCGACGGTGTTCTCCGCACGGAAAAAGAATTGAAATCGCTGCTTGATCTGGCGCACCGGCAGGACAATTGGGTTCCGCCGATCGTGCCGACCACGGCTACTGAAAGTAAAGGCATTGACCGGCTTTCGGATGCGATAGACAGCTTTTACGATTTTCAGAAGTCAACTGAAAACATCGAGCGAAAAAGGGCCATCGCCCGCTGGCGCCTGCTGGAATTGCTGCAGGAGAAACTCCTGGAAAATATTTTGCGTAAAAACGGTACGTCGGAAAAATTGGACAAATTGGCACTAGATATCGCCGAAAAGAAAAACAATCCGTACGCGGCAGTCGAAGAGATAATTAATTCGCAATGAAGATCGACCATTTGGGCATCGCCACCCGGGAAATTAACGAGGCGCTGAAATTCTGGCAGGATGCCCTGGGTCTGGAAAATATTCATACCGAAGAGGTTGTTGAGCAAAAAGTTCTGACCGCGATGCTGCCGATCGGTGACACGCGGATCGAATTGCTCGAGCCTACTTCCCCCGATTCGCCGATATCGAAGTTTCTGGATAAACGCGGTGGCGGCATTCATCATATCGCGGTGGAAGTTGAAAATATTGAAGAAAGCCTGGCGACGTTAAAAGCGCGGGGTATAAAGCTGATCGATGAAACGCCGAAGTCCGGCGCGGGAGGCTGCCTGATAGCCTTTGTTCATCCATCATCCACGAACGGAGTTTTATTGGAACTGGTTCAAAAACAGGTAAATTAAAGACATTGAGAGGTGCGTAACTTGAAAGCATTTAGTAAAGCAATAATTGTAATAGGGATCATTTTCGTCGCCGGGATCGGCCTGCTGTTCTGGAGCATGAGCCGCAGCAGCGGAGCAGGTTTGACGTCTCTGACCGCCGATGACGTAAAAATGATCATCGAGGACGAAGCCAAGGGAAATCCCCGCGCTTTGTCCTCACTCGCGAATGACCCGGAAGCCCGCAAAAAGGTTTTAGAGAACCTCAAGCAGGCACTGGCCGTCGCCAGCGAAGCGAGAAAGACCGGCTATGCCGAGCAGCCCGAAATGAAAACCCAGCTCGCGCTGGCGGAAGAAGAGGTCCTGGCCACTGCTTACGACAACAAATTGAAAGCGGACGCGGGACGCGGCGATGATCCGGGACCGCCCTTCGGCTATATCGAGGACAAGGACGTTAACGCCTTCTTCGACGCGCCGGAAAATAAAGCCAAGTACGACGCCGACCTGGAAAAGTTCATGACCTTCCTGCAGGACATGCAGAAAAAGAATAACGTGCCCACCGACATGACCGACGAGCAGAAGACGTTCGTTACCGCTCAATGGAAAAAGGTTACGTTCGGGGCGATAAAAGCGAGAGAGCTCAAGCTGGGTGATAGAAAGACCGAACTGCAGTACAAATTGCAGCAAGCCCTGATATTGGCCCGCGCTTATAGCCAGGAAAAACTTAAAGACCTGCTCACGCCTACCGAGGATGAAATAAAAGCTTACATCGCAAGCAATCCGAAATTCGATAAATCCGGCAAAAAGGCGAAAGCGGAAGAAGTTTTGGCCAAGGTCAAAGCCGGCGGCGATTTTGCCGCGCTGGCCAACGAATTCTCGGAAGATCCGGGAAATAAAGATCAGAAAACGGGTGAACCGCAGGGCGGCCTTTACGATTGGAAACCGCGCGGTACTTACGTCAAGGAATTTTCCGATGCAGCCTGGAATTTAAAAGAAGGCGAGGTCTCCGATCTGGTTGAAACGCAGTTCGGCTACCACATCATGAAGTTGGAAGGAAAACGTACTACCAAAGATAAAGACGGCAAGGACCAGGAAGAAGTAAAGGTCCGCCACATTCTTATCTCGACGATGTACAAGGACGATTCCAACCCGGCAATGCCGCCGATGATGACCATGGAAGACGCCGCGAAACAGGAACTCGGCAAACAGAAACAGAAAGACGTTCTGGACGGCATCATGGCGCGCAACCCCATCACTTTACCGGCGGATTTCGCGATCACGGCCCCGGCTGATCAGCCTGCGGCACCGTCGATGTTCGATAAACCGCCGCATCCGGGTGGTGGACGCCCGGAAGACGAGATGGCCCCGCCGACGTCGGATAAAGACGCAGGCAAAGACAAGCAGGAGAAAGCTCCTCCTGCGGCGCCTAAGAAAAAATGATATTAGGAGATTATCGCATTGAGATAATTCCTGATACCGAATTCAGACTGGATGGCGGGGCGATGTTCGGAGTCGTCCCGCGCATTCTTTGGGAAAAGGTTTGCCCGCCCGACGATGCCAACCGCATCCGGCTGAACATGAATTGCCTTTTTATCGACACCGGGAAAGAGAAGATCCTGGTCGAAACCGGAATCGGCGAAAAGTGGAACGAAAAGCAGACCGCCATGTACGGCATCTCACGCGAGAAACCATTGGCCCGGTCTTTGGAAGACATTGCAGGCTGTACGCCGGAAGATGTAACGATAGTGGTCAATACGCACCTTCACTTCGATCACGCCGGCGGGAACACCGTCTTGTCAGGCAGAGACGCGGCAGTTATGGAGCGTGCTGAAACGCAACGTGACGGGGTGGTTCTCTCAGGATCAGGCAAAATCATTCCCCAATTCCCTAACGCGCGTTATTTTGTTTCAAAAAACGAATTCGAACAGGCGGAAGATCCGCATGAGCGTCATCGCGCAAGCTACTTGAAAGAAAACTGGCAGCCGTTAAAAGAAAGCGGGCAGTTGGAATTAAAGGACGACACTTACGAGGTCGTTCCGGGTTTCAAAATGGAAAATGTGCGCGGGCATTCGCAGACCATGCAGTGCGTCCGGCTGGAGCAAGGCGGTGAAACTCTCTACGGGTTCGCCGATCTGATCCCTATGCGAGCACATATTCCCTACGCCTGGATAATGGGCTACGATCTTTATCCGGCAGAGACCCTGGAAAATAAAAAGCGTTTATTAAAACAAGCTGTTGACGAAAACTGGCTTTGTCTTTTTTATCACGAGCCAATCGAACCGCTGTGCCGGCTGGTCGAAAAAGACGGAAAGACAAAAACGCAAGCCTGGCAATGAACCGGGAACGATTTAATGAAATTTGATAAGAAGAGGTCGTTATAAAAAAAATAATATGAAAAAGATATCTATCACATTCTTCGCTTGCGTTCTCCTGGCGGTTTCCGTTCAGACGGGTTTTGCGCAGAACGAAAAAGAGAATGTTATTAAAACCGCGCGCGCTTTTGAAACCGCTCCTTTGGCAAAGGAAACTAAGGAAATGTACAAAAAGGCGTTCGTTTGGATCGCTGAAACGGATCAGGTAACTGTCGGTCTTTGCGGCGGTGTTGTAGGGCTTTTTAGCGACAAGAAATACAAAAACATGGATGAGCTTCTGGGCGCATATGAGGTGGGCATGGCTGCGTTTAAACTTGAGAATCCCGCCAAAGCTTCCGATGAAATGACCGCCCAGGTCACCGGTGTCCAAACGGTTCTGAAGACATATCAAGCGATCATGAAGGAAAAGCCCAAGGCCAAAAGCGAAACGATCGACGCATTGCTGGCCAAAAACAATGCCGGCGAGCTGGAAGCGCTAATTAAAACTATTGATTGCAGTAGAAGATAATTCTGCGAAAAGATGAAGTGTAATGTCGAAAATTGATAAAATTCGCGAAAGAGTTCTTTTAGGAGCATCCGATCCCAATATTGATTTTAATGATTTGCGTAATTTATTAAGCTCGTTTGGATTTCAGGAACGAATAAAAGGCAGTCACCACATTTTCGCAAAGAACAACGTTGAAGAAATAATCAATATTCAGCCGAAGGGTAGCAAAGCAAAATCCTATCAAGTTAAACAAATAAGAAATATAATTCTTAAATATCGTTTAGGAGTTGAAGATGTCTAAATACGAAATAATTATTTACTGGAGTAATGAAGACAAAGCATTTATTGCTGAAGTTCCTGAGCTTGCGGGATGTATGGCAGATGGCAGTACACATCAGGAAGCTTTAGCGAATGCTGAAATTGTTATCCAGGAGTGGCTTGAGACGGCAAAGGAATTAGGAAGAGAGATTCCAGAACCTAAAGGAAGACTGGTCTTTGCCTAAATAAAATATGGAACAATTGAAAATTGGAATAATCGGCGGCAGCGGCCTTTACCAGATGTCGGAATTTACCGACACGCACGAAGTAACCGTGGACACGCCATTTGGAAAACCGTCTGACGCGTTTATCGTCGGCAGCCTGAATAATGTGAAGGTCGCATTTCTTCCCCGGCATGGCCGCGGGCATAAATTTACGCCGACCGAAGTTCCCTACCGCGCGAACATCTACGCGCTGAAAATGATGGGTGTGGAATACATCCTGTCGGTATCAGCGGTGGGTTCGCTGCAGGAAAAGTATGCGCCGACGGATATGGTCATTCCCGATCAATTCTTTGACCGTACGCGCGCGCGCGCTCAGGAATCGACCTTCTTTGGCGAAGGCATCGTCGGTCACATCCCGTTTGCGCACCCCGTCTGCGACGAGCTCGGCGATATCCTGGAAGCGTCGTGCAAAACCATCGAGGACCTGAAAGTTCACCGCGGCGGCACGTATCTTTGCATGGAGGGCCCGGCGTTTTCCACCAAAGCCGAATCGAACGTCTACCGCAGCTGGGGCATGGACATTATCGGCATGACCAACCTGCAGGAAGCAAAGCTCGCCCGCGAGGCCGAGATCGCTTATGCCACGCTGGCGCTCGTGACCGATTATGATTGCTGGCACGAAGACCATGATTCCGTGACGATCGATATCGTCATCGGTTATCTGAACAAAAATGTGCGCAACGCGCAGATGATCTTAAAAGAGGCCGTTAAACGCGTCGATGAAAAACAAACGCCGAACCAGTTTGCCGGCGCGACGCGGAACGCGATCTTTACACAGCCCGATCATTGGAACCCTGAAACCGCGAAAAAACTTGAAGCTATCATCGGAAAATACGCGCCTAAATAAATCGGCGTGCAAACTTTTTCGCGTAAAAAACATCTTTTAGTTGTTATGAAAAGACATTTTGTCACTTTATCACTCGCCATATTGAGCGTTTTTGTTCTGTCGGGCCTGGCCTCGGCCCAAAAACAGATCGATCCGAAAGTGCTGCGCGATCCGCTTCTGGAAGCCGACGCCAGGCACAATCTCGAAGTCGCTAATAATTATTTCAAGCTGAAAAAAGCTTATATCGGCAGTTTAAAGCGCTGCGAAGAGATAATGGCGGCCTATCCTGATTTTTCGCATATGGACGAAGTTCTTTATGTCGCCGGGATGAGCAGCTATTATCTGGCCGATGGCAAAGGAAAACAAAAAGCGCCGCAGAGAACGGAAGACGATAAAAGAAAATACGATCCGGTGAAATTGCGCGAAGACGCCCTTGCCTATCTGAGCCAGCTGGTGGAAAAATACCCGCAGAGCCCCTTTCTTCCCGACGCCGAAAGGTTGATCAAAGAACTCGAAGCCAAAAAATAACAGGCACGCCGATCTGTCTCAAGGTTCGGAAGGGTTGCTTGCGCCCGCTCTTTATTACTTTCGTATTTTTGACTAGATATCTGCTTCATTTTAAGCGGCGGCGCGGAGCGTCCCTTCCAGACCTGAGAGGTTATCATGCCGCGTTTTGTTTTAGTTAATTTCGTATGGGACCACGCCTACTCTTATAATCTGCCTTTTTCACACCCGGTAAATCGCAAAAATCCGCCCTGGCGTGTAAAATAACTCTTTTAGCTATTTCATCTTAATATTCACAGGAGCAATCTAATTAAATGTCTTTAACAGTTGTAGGTTCGGTTGCGTTTGACGGGTTGGAATCGCCCTTCGGACAGCGCGACAAAATATTGGGTGGTGCGGCGACGCACTTTTCTTTATCGGCCAGTTTTTTTACTCAGGTATACGCGGTCGGCGTGGTCGGCGGCGATTTTAGCGACGCCGAATGGGATGTTTTCAAACGGCACAATATCAACACCAACGATATCGAAGTCGTGGCCGACGGAAAAACGTTTTTCTGGAAAGGCCGTTATGACTATGATATGAACACCGCGCACACGCTGGACACCCAGCTCAACGTGTTCGAAACCTTTGACCCCAAGCTTTCCGAAAAATCGAAAAACGCCCGGCTTTTGTTTCTTGCCAATATCCAGCCGACGCTGCAAAAAGACGTGCGGATGCAATCGAACGCTCAATTCGTCGCCATGGATACGATGAATTACTGGATCACTTCGGCAAAAGACGCGCTGATCGAAACCGTAAAAGTAGTGGATTGCATCATCATTAACGACGCCGAGGCGCGCCAGTTGACCGACGAACCGAACCTTATCAAGGCCACCCGGAAAATTCTCGACATGGGCCCCAAAGCCATCGTCATCAAACGCGGCGAATACGGGGCCGCTTTATTTACCAGGGACAGCTATTTTGCGATGCCCGCCTACCCGCTGGAAAGCGTTTTTGACCCGACCGGTGCGGGTGATACATTTGCGGGCGGATTTATGGGCTATCTCGCCAGCCAGAAAGAGATCACCGACGAAACGATGCGCCGCGCAATGATCTACGGCTCGGTAATGGCCAGCTTTAATGTTGAGCAATTCGGCACTGAGCGCGTTGACGCGCTTGATTATCCCGAGATCAATACGCGCTTCCGGGCTTTCAAACAGATGACCCATTTCGATGAGATCCCTTTTGAAAAAGCCACTAATGCCTGATGCGGAAGCCCGACTGTAAGGGAGGGCTTAAAAGAGAGCCCTTGCTAACGCGCGGGCTTCCGTGGTGCATTTGGACTTTGGATTTATATGCTGATAGTCTTCACCACCACTCCGAATAAAGACGAAGCAGAGGCCCTGGCGCGAAAACTGGTCGAGCAAAAACTGGCCGGGTGCGTTCAGATCGTGCCCCGGATCACGTCCATTTACCAGTGGGAAGGCAAGATCCAAAAGGACGAGGAATACCTGCTTTTGATAAAGACCCTGCCGGAGAAATTTGCCGACCTGGAAGCCTTTATCAAGGCAAACCACAGCTATACGCTCCCGGAGATCGCAGCGGTAAATGCTGAAAATGTTTCGAAAGAGTATTTGGAATGGCTTAAGACTTCAATCAGTTAAGCCTTTTATTTCGTGGAATTAACTAAGCCCAGCTAAGAAATTAGATTAAACCTCTTAGCTTGGCTTTTGTTTTAATTTCGATTTTAAATAAAACAGCGAACGTCTAACCCGGGAGCTAGCGGCTTTGTCTGCAAAGCGCGGCTTGCCGCGCTCATGTCAGTAGCGCTTGCGTCAGCAAGTGCGTTGCTTGCGGCTTTTACGCATCTGCTAACGCAGACGCTACTGACAGAAGCTGAACACCTGCGCTCTCAACAACACTTTATGGATTGACCGAAGACGGTGACGGATATCAGCTGCCGTGCCGAAATTCGCGACCGAATACCCGGCGGTACTGCCTAAGATATGCCAGTTTCCATCGCCGGGCCGGTAGACGGCGAGATCGGTCTTCCCGTCCGCGTCATAATCGGCCGAAACGGGTAGATCCGTCGCTAACCCCCACCCGGTAGCGGTGAAATTATTGATGCTGCTCTTCCAGACGTACCACACGCCGGTCGAAGGGCGAAACACCGCAAAATCCGATCTGCCGTCTCCATCAAAATCGCCGGCCAAAGGCTTATCTGTAGCCAGGCCGAATGACATTCCTATCGGCAGGCTGGACGAGCTTTGCAGCACATACCAGCTTCCGTCGCGATAGATCGTCGGATCGGCCTTCCCGTCGCCTTCATAATCGCCCACCAGCGGCCGATCGCCACTTAGGCCCCAGGAAATAATGCTTATCCCCAGCGTACTCTGAAAGATATACCAAACCCCGTTGCTCGGCCGCCAGACCGCGATATCCGTCCGCCCATCGGCATCGTAATCGCCGGGAACCGGGATATCGCCGGTGAGCCCGAATGCGTTAAAGCGAAAAATGCCGTCGCTGCTGTTGAGCGAATACCAAACGCCGTTGCCCGGACGCCAAACCGCAATGTCCGACTTTCCGTCGCCGTCATAATCGCCCGCTACCAGCTTATCGCCGGCGAGCCCGAAGGCGGCCGAGTTTCCGCCGCCGTTTGAACTATTTACGATCTGCCAGACACCCGTGGCCGGGGAATATTTGGAAAGGTCCGTCTTGCGGTCTCCATCAAAATCCGACACCTGATTGCTCAGCGGAGCGGCGATGCGCGTAGTGTCCAATATAAAAAGCCCGTTGTCCATATAGCCGGCCAGGATCTTATCGTCGCCCAGGAACGGATAGACCGCCCAATCTCCGTCGTAGCCGCTCGTCACCACGCGGCCGGCAAGATTGAGGTTAAACCCGCAAACGTATTCGAACGGGTCAAACTTCGCCGACCGCTGCGATTGACGATCAGTGCCGCCGGTAAGGGCATAGGTTTCCGGAAAAGTGTCGTACTGGCCGATCCGCACCGGATGCGCCGGGTCACTGATATCAAAGATCTGCAATCCCGCCTCATACCAGGAGACATACAGCCGGTTGCCTTTGACGACCGGATTGTGCGGTGTGGAAGCATTGAGCCCCAACGAGGCTCCGGTGATCCGATTCACTAATAACGGCTGCGCCGGATCATGTATGTCATAAACACGGACATCACCGCCTTCCCACTTCCCGGGGTATTCGACATCCTCGCGGCAGGAGTAAATATAATTTCCATCTTCGCTGGTCCAGCTGCTATGCATCCAGCTTTCATCTGACAGGTTGCCCATCGCGTCCTGAACGTTTCCGATCAAAACAGGCTGTTGGGTCTCGATGTTGCTGATGTCGTATATCTTGGTTGCACCCTTATTGCCAACTGCCCCACCGCCAAGATCGGAGACGAACATTCGGCTGCCGCGCACGTGCATCGCATGCGCCCAGCCCGGATTGGGATCGACGATCTCCCGCACGAATACAGGATTGGCGGGATTGCTGATGTTAATGAACTTGATCGTCCGGTTCGGTACGCCATTATAGTTCTCGATCAGGTAGTTTCCCCAGACCACCATTTCATGCACTCTCTTAAAGGCATTGCCGTGCGTCTCATCCGCAACTCCCAGCAGCACCGGATTATATGGATCGGTCAGATCGACAATATGAACGCCCTTGTTAAGGGTGCTGCCGAAATAACCGCGATTACCGATCACTATTGCTTCGAAAAACGCGTCGTTGTCCGCTGTTTGATAGGATTTTGCCAGAACCGGATGGCTCGGGTCGGTGATGTCGTAGATAAAAACCCCCCTGCACCCGGCGCTTCCCTGGACCGCAATATTTCCATCGGCGTAGATGTCGGCAAATTTCCAGCGCGAATTACCCGTGCCGTTGTGAACACAGTCAGGATTGATATATCCCCGAAGGCGAACTTTTTGCGAGAGCGCGGTCGAGTTCAGAAAAAATAGCGCGGAAATAACAACGGGAATAAAAAGTAATGTTCTCAGAGCGCGAGTCGTGCGGAATTTCATCGGAACCTCCAAAGTATCAACTGAAATCTCTCAACTGTAGTGGGAAGGAACCGCTGTATACGCTTTCTTTGAGTCGTCCTGAAATAGGTTGACACTTTTTAGTTGTAGTTTAGAAAGTCTGTGTGGTTAGCCGCGCAGGCTTTCTTGTGTATAGCGTCCGGTGTGTTCATCTGTAAGCTCAGATGCGGACGTTTTCGGTTATAAGT
>DASYKT010000025.1:0-122575 GCA_035995185.1 Pyrinomonadaceae bacterium | reverse complement strand
TGTTTCGTGGTAAAAATGCCGGAATTAACCACGAAACACACTAAACACACGAAAGTGTCGCTCATCAGGACAAACCTTTTTTTCTATATGTACAGCTTCACCCAACGCGGGCTTCGCTTGCGCTCATGATTCTTGCGAGTTCGATTCAAGTGCTTTACCATTATGCGAATGCCGGAAAATAAGAAATTAAGGACCGCGGTCATTGGCGTGGGCAGTCTTGGGCGTCATCATGCGCGCAACCACGCGGCACTCGCCTCCGAAGGCAAAACGGAATTTGCCGGGGTTTGCGACAGCGATGAAGCGACCGCGAGGGAAATAGCGGACGCAAACGGCTGCGGATTTTTTACTGATTGGCGCGAGCTTTTGGATAAAGTTGACGCGGTTTCCATAGTTACGCCGACCGAAACCCATGCCGGGATCGCCTGCGAATTTTTGGAGCGCGGTATTCACGCGCTGGTGGAAAAGCCTATCGCAATGACGCTGGACGAAGCGGATCAGATGATCGCGGCGGCGGAAAAAGGCGGCGCGAAACTGATGATCGGGCACCTGGAAAGATACAATCCGGCGATCGTGGCGCTCCGCCCTCATGTGAAGTCGCCGCTCTATTTTGAGATCCACCGGGTTTCGCCGTTTCCGATGCGTTCGCTGGATGTGGATGTGGTGCTGGATGTGATGATCCACGATCTGGATATGGTGCAATGGCTGGTGGGCGAAGACATCGAGATCGCGGATGTGCGGGCGGTCGGCCTTCCCGTTCTGACCGACAAGGTAGATGCGGCCAACGCGAGACTGGAATTTTCAAACGGCGCGGTGGCGAATATTACTTCCTCGCGCATCGGGACGGAAAAGATACGCAAGATGCGGTTCTTTCAGGTCCGCGATTATGTGGCGGTCGATTACGTGACCAAATATGTGGCGCTGACCACTATGAATCCGGACGCGGAGCACCCGCTTGCCGGGATCAAAATAAACCGGCTGGAGATAAACGACGTCGAACCTCTTCGCGCCGAGATCGAAGCATTTATCGATTCAATAATTAAAGATGAAACGCCGCCGGTGACGGCGGGCGACGGACGGCGCGCATTGGACCTGGCCTTAAAAGTTTTGGATAGTATCAACCGGCACACTGAGAAGGTTTTTTGAAATGGAGCGCAGACTTTAGTCTGCAAATGCGAAGAATGCCCAATGAATTGGGCGCTCCTTTAAATCTTATCAGGCATAAAAGCGGCTTCTTCGGGGCGGGCTTTGACCATCATTCGCCGCAGCAGATCGGGCGCGAATTTTAGCATCAGCAGTACGCCGGACAATTTCAGTTTATGCTTGAACGAAAGCCCCAGTTCATCCGCCATTTGTTTTGCTTCGGCAAAATGATCGGCGGCCTCTTTCCAGTTCTTGTTCAATATTTCTACCCGGCCTTTAGTGCGCAGCAGCGAAGCTTCCTCGGCTTTTATGTGCTTTTCGATGGCCAAATTTTCTTCGTCGGTAAAGGGCAGCCGATCCTGTAAAAGCCTCCAGATAAAGATATTACGGTTAAAGCGGTGCATCATGTCGGCGGACTCGCTGGCCGGCCACACGCGATAGCGGAATAAACACTTGCGCTGGTATCCGATCTTCGACCCGGCAAAGATCAGCCTCATAAAAAGATCGAAATCCTCGGCCGTGGGAACGGTTTCGTCAAACATTCCCACCGCAACCAGCGAGGCTTTTTTTACCACGGTGCCGCTCGGCAGGATGTGACATTTTCCCGCTATCAGAAGTTTCCGGGTGATCAAGCCTTCGGCCGGGTTGTTGACCCTCATATCAAAGCCGGGGCGCGGCGTCTGCCCAAAGAGAGTGCAATCGGTATAGACCATGTCCAGGCCCTTTTTATTCAAAAAATCTATCTGGGCCGCGAGGTATCCGGGCAGCCAGACGTCGTCCGCATCTACAAAAGCGATCAGCTCACCGCGCGCTTCGGTGATGCCGGCATTTCTGGCCGACGCCGCGCCGCGGTTTTCGGGGTAATCGATAAAGATCAATTTTTCCAGATAGGGAATAAGAACTTCTTTAAGTAGTTCGGTATCGGGTGAGCCGTCATTGATCACTAAGACTTCCGTGTCGGAATATGTTTGCGCAAAGACCGCGTCAAGAGTTTCGGCGATATGAAGGGCGGCTTTGTAGTTGGGAATGATGATGCTGACGCGCGGAGGATCCGCAGGAGTTTGCGAGCCTGCCAGTTTCGAATATCCGAGAGATGTCCCGCCATGATCCTGCATCATAATCTTTTTAGGGGCTTTGCCTATAAAGCCGGGTTTTCTCGTTGAATCGTAAAGCCACCCGATCCTTTGTCAGCCACTAGTTACACTAATAACACGAATAAAGAATTTTTGATTCGTGTTATTTGTGGCCGTATCCGTGACTTTAGAGGCAAAGCTTCTTTTATTACGATACAAAAGGTTTGTTATTTAACAAAATAACCGGGCCTGGTGCGCACGATCAATTCCGGTTCGCTGATGTCGAGTTTTATGGCGCGCCACTGGCCTTTTCTCGATTTTTCATTCGAAGATTGATAAACGACCGTGTACAAGGCGCGCAAGTCAGCCGCTACCTGGGCGTAAAATCTGCCGAGATCTTCCAGCCGGTTTATGGCATTCAAGCGGCCGCCGGTCCGGTCCGCCATGATCTGCAGGCGCGAGCGCGCCGCTTCATACATCGCTATCTGGGCCGGGGTCGGGTCGGCGAGGCGCTTCGGGTCACCGGTCGGCAGCGCCAGCGGAAAGATGGTTACGCCCTGCCGGTCGGCGTTGTTAAGAACCTGGTTCAGCACTTCGGCGTTTTCGGGTTTGATCGCGGTCAGCTTGTTTTCCTCGCTGATGGAGGAAAGAGCGGCGCGATCCTTATCCTGCAATTGGGTATCGACCCCGTCGGTTAAAACAACGATCGCTTTGCGGCGCTGCGGCCCTTCTTTTTCCAGTTTGTCGAGGGCGAATTTCAGGCCCTTATAGAGGTTGGTAGTGCCTTTGCCGTTGGCCACCGAGACCGAATATAACGCTTTCTTTTTGTCCGCGGTAAATTCATTCAACAAGTTGACCTTGTCATAAAACTCTATTACCGCGACCCGGTCCTCGGGCCCCAGGGAAGCGATAAAACGTGAGGCCGCCATGCTGATATTTTGTCTAAAGCTCGTCGTCGAGCCGGACATGTCCAGCATCATCACCACGCTGAACGGCGCCACGGTCGGCTCAAAAAAAGCGATATCCTGCTTTACGCCGTCCTCATAGACCGTGAAGTTATATTTTTGGAGATTTAATATCGGGCGTCCCTGCCGGTCGGCCACGCCCACGTTAAGCCTGACAACGTCGGCATCCACGCGGATGGGGTCATCCTGGGCCGAAATATCGCAGACGAAGAGAAATAACCCGAAGGCAATGGACAAAATGAGGAGAGATAACTTTTTCGAATTACTAAAAACCACCATATTTGCCGCACTGCCTAATACGCATTGCGAAGCTGTATAGTTTAACGCTGCGCTTTTTTCCAGTGAAAGTATAGCATCAGAGCCGTAATTCCGCTGAGCCAATGCCAGACCCCGTGATACTGAAAAGCGCTGGAACAGCTTATGCACAAAGGCCCTCCGGTGTCGGACGCGCCGCGAATAACGATCGCGATCATAAACGTGGTAAATCCTATTATCCAGTATCTCGAATATACCCAAAAAGATACTTTAGTGTTCTTGTTGAACACCCAGTCCTGGAAAAAAATAATGAATTCCAGAACCGCATACGGGCCTAACAGCGCAAGAAGAATTACGATCACGCTCGAAACGTGGAGCAACGCCAAAACAAAAAACAGGAACACGAGCAGCGGGTAGCAAATATAAAAATACCGGTCGACGTTTCTCAGTCTTACCAGCGAGTAAGCAATGAGAAAACTGACCAGTGTATACATTGACATCTGGTCAAAGATACCTCCCCAGTTAACTATCGAGGCATGAAAAAACATGCTTCCCAAACCGAGGAAGAGCGCGACCTGAATGTAAAAGATCGGATAAAAACTCCCGATTCGGAAACGATTTTTATCTCTGGTCGGATTTCTGACCTCCGGGTCATTGGAATCTTCGCGTTTCCGGCGCTGTTTCCACACGGTAAACGCAAGAAACGCACCCGTGCCTAATGCGTACAGATTCGAGAAAGTGTTAAAAGGTTGCCGGACCCCCGGAAGGTGATTCTTGACATCTTTAATATCGAATGGCTCGCAGTAACAAGTGTTATCGGTAACGGAAGGTTTTTTCGCATCGTTATCCGAGATGCACGAATCCATGTCTCCGGGCCAGCCGTTGGCGGCGAAAACAAAAAAGAGCAGCAAAACAGCCAAGGCAAATCCGCCGGTCCATAAACTTTCTTTCATCCTATTTTCTCTCCTTGAAACCCTCGCGCATCCGGGGCGCGGGTAAATTTATGCTGACAGCGTCAGCGTCAGCGCAAGGGCCCAAGAGGCCCTCAAAAAATGTATTAGTTAAACCCGGGCTTTTTTCCAGTAGAAATATAAAAGCATCGCCATCGCTCCGCTGAACCAATGCCAGACCCCGTGATACTGAAAGTTATGAGCGGGAACGCAGAGCGCGCCTCCGGTATCGGAAAACGCCCAGAAAAGAACCGCCACCGCGAACGAGCCGATCGCCGCGAACCAGAGCCACATAAATCTTTTCTCGATCCTTACCTCGGGCTTATAGACCGTGACCAGCAGCTCCAGCACGGCGTAGGTCGTGACCGAGAATAAAAGAATGATCAGGCTCGAAAGATGCGCGGCCAAGACCGCCGGAATGAGGCACAGCAGCGTCGCCACGGGAAAACCGATGTAAAAGATCATATCTTTGCCGGTCAGCCTGACGATGGTGTAAAAGATCAGAAAGTTAGTCAGCGGATACATCGACATATTGTCGAACGTCCCGCCAAAGTGGGTAATGGAAGCATGAAAGAACATGCTTCCCAATCCCAGAAAGATAAGCACCAGGCAGTAAGTGATCGGATAAAAATTCCCGATCCGGAAGCGATTTTTATCCTTGGTCGGGTGTCTGACCTCCGGGTCATTGGAATCTTCGCGTTTCCGGCGTTGTCTCCAAAGCAGAAAGGTCAGCACCGAACCCGTGCCCAGGACGTAGAAATTTGAAAAGGTGTTAAAGGGCTGCCGCACGCCGCCTTCATTTTTCACCACTTCCTGCACATTGAACGGCTCGCAGTAACAGCTGTTTTTGACGGACACCTGTTTTTTAAGGTCTTCTTTCGGAATGCAGCTATCGGGTTCGGTAGGCCAGCCCCTAAAGACAAATCCAAAAAATATTCCCAGAACCAAAAGCGTAAATAGCCCGCACCATAAAAGTTCTCTCATATCGATCTCTTTTCGTTTTTTGAACTCATGCAGCCGCCGGCGGGACACAAATTTCCTTAAGCCAAGCGACTTTTTAAAGCCATTTGCAGCAAATAGAACTTCGGGTCCGGCCGGAAAAACAGCGCAGGAAATCCCGGCCTTTCGCCGGTCTTTTCCCGGGACTTCCGGGGACGAGAGGACACGGAGTCTTCTTAATTTTTATGAAATGTCTTAACAACCGTGGAATTCTCTTCTATAATGACGTTAAAGTAATTAAGTTTTTGCTTTGCCTGATTATGCGTTTATTTCAGTAAACGTTACGGATCGGCTAAAAAGATGGAAACTCCCACGTTTCTTTACAAACCAAATTTTTGCGCTGAATGCGGCGAAAGGATCGACCGTGAGAACTGGCATTTTTGGTCCAGCCGGCGATTTTGTGAAAACTGCGAGCCGGTCTACCGGATGAACCGCATCTTTCCGCCGGCGCTGGCCGGAATTGTTTTGTTCTTCGGCGGGATCTTTTTTAGCCAGATGGGCCAAAAGTACGAAAAACCCAACCCTGTCATGACAACACAGGCCGCCCTGGCAGTAGAAAAAGGGGAAAAAGGGGAAAAACCAGCCCCCGCCGCGATAAAGCAGGTTTTCGCCGCCAATACGGAACCGGGCAATTCCCCTGTTGTTCAGACTCCCGCAGCAAATTCGAATACACCAAAGCAAATGACCGCTAATTTGGCCCCGCAGCAGATGCCCGCCGCCGTTCATATCTGCGGCGCACGCACCCAAAAAGGCACGCCTTGTTCCCGCCGGGTAAGAGCAACGGGAATGAGATGCTGGCAGCATCCCGGCAAACCGTCAATGCTGGAAAGACTATACTGAACTTTATTAGCCACGAATTACACAAATAACACGAATTAAAAAATTCTTTATTCGTGTTATTTGTGACCTTCGTGGCCGTGTCCGTGACTTCACAGGCAAAGTTGTTCACAATGAATAGTTAATAGTAGGTGCATCTACTCATTAAATTATGATAAAATTTGTTAGACACATGTGTATTGGTGTCTTCTTCCTGGTTTGAGAAGCAAAAGCAGTAAATGAAACCTCTTGCAGCAAATTCATTACTACAAAACCGCTATCTGATAATTCACCATATCGGTAAGGGCGGCATGGGCGAAGTTTACCTGGCGGTAGACCAGCGGCTGGGAAATCCGATCGCGCTCAAACGCACCGTGTTTCGCGACGATGCCATGATGTGGGACGCCTTCGAACGCGAAGCCCGCATTTTAGCGCGTCTGCGCCATTCGGTGCTGCCCAAGGTCAGCGACCACTTTAGCGAAAGGGAAGAGCAGTACCTGGTGATGGAATACATCTCCGGCGACGATCTTTCCAAACGACTGGAAGCCGCGAAAAAACCGTTTCCGCTGCAATGGGTCCTGTATTGGGCCGATGAATTGCTGGATGCGCTCAGCTACCTGCATACGCACGAGCCGCCGATCGTCCACCGCGATATCAAACCGCAAAATCTCAAGCTGACAAATGATAACCATGTGATCCTGCTGGATTTCGGGTTGGCGAAAAATTCGGTCGCAAAAAAAGCGCAGGTTTCTTCCTCGGGCGGAAGCCTGGTGGGTTACACACCCAACTATGCGCCGATCGAACAGATCCGCGGCGCAGGCACAAATCCCCGCAGCGATATCTATTCTTTGTCCGCGACGCTTTACCAGCTGATGACGGGCACGATCCCGATGGATGCTTTGACGCGCGCGGAAAGCGTGATCGGCGGTAACGGCGATCCTATTCCTTCACCGCGCGAACTGGTGCCTGAAATATCGGCGGAAATATCCGCGGTCATCCTGCGTGGAATAGCGCTTAATTCGGAACAGCGTTATCCCGACGCGCGCGAGATGCAGCGAGCTTTGCGCGAAGCTTATGCGCAGCTGCAGAATCCGGAGGTCGTTACCTCGGAATCTTTTGACGGCGAGCAGACGGTAGTACCCGAAGTTAAACGCGAGGCTCCGGCAGCCGGGTTTAACGATCATCCGATATCCTATGCGTCCGGCAACGGCGACTCGGAAGCAACTCGGGTGGAAGTGCAAGAGCCGCCGGAGACGCTGACCGCCGGAGCGCTGCCCCCGGAATTTTCCGCTACGATCCCGGCAGAGCAGTGGATGCAAGGTGAAACCCAGGGCTTCACACAAGACGAGATACGGCGCACTACGATCGACGAGGATGCTTTTAAATCACACGGGTTCGATCTGGACGCGACCATGCCGATGCTTGGATTTGATGCCGGCAATGGCGGGTCATCGTTCGGGTCTTTCAACATGGAACCGGAGATAGAGGAAGAGCCTGAAGGAGAAACCGCGTTAGAACGCGAGCGGATGACGGAAAGGCCCACGCCGATCAGGCCTGTCAGCAAGCCGCTTGACCCCGGGGCAAAAGTAAAAAAAGCCTCTTCCGGCTGGGGAATAAAATTGGTTGGAATCGCGGCAGTGTTG
Organism: Pyrinomonadaceae bacterium; assembly: GCA_035995185.1. Taxonomy (GTDB): domain Bacteria; phylum Acidobacteriota; class Blastocatellia; order Pyrinomonadales; family Pyrinomonadaceae; genus DASYKT01. Next base: position 114,734 of record DASYKT010000025.1, on the reverse strand, counting down.
TGCTTGCTGGTGGCCGTGGCCGGCGGTGCGGCCTGGTATGCCGTTACCACTAAAATGATAAGCATTCCCGGACTGGAAGCAGGAAGCAAACAGACCGCGGCCCAGGAACAGGCGCCTGCTGAACCTGCAGGGGAAACTCAGAGTTCGACTGCCACGGAAAATACGGCCGTTGACACCGCGTCGCAACCTGGTCAGCCGGGCGCCGAAACGGGAGAAAAATCCCAAACCGATCTGGGAGTGATCGAGGGAAGCGAAGAGCAGCCTATCGAGGTTCGCGCCAACACGGCTGAAAAGAAACCGAAAGCCGCGTCAAACCCGCAAAAGGCCGACAAATCAAAATCTGCCAAAACCAAGAAACCGGAAAGCAGGATCGATATCCTGCAGTAAGTAAGCAGCGCGCGGGCAGTAAAGAATTTATTTGTTGATATGAAAATCCTTACGAAATATCTTTCTGTCAAAAACTCAGCCCTTCCCATGGGCTCGTTTTTATTAGTGAACCTGGTTTTTTTGTTATTCCTGCAAACGGCCCTGGCGCAGGTGCAGCCGAATAAGCGGGCGGAAAAACTTTCACAGACGGCCCGCACGGAATTTTTTAACGGCAATTTTAAAAAGGCGCTGGAAAACAGCGACAAGGCCATCAAGGCCGAACCCCAGTTTGCTTACGCGTATTACATCAGGGGCTGGTCGCAATTCCGCCTGAATCAATTTGAACCCGCACTGGCGTCTTTAAATAAAGCCCTCGAACTCGGCCACGACAAGACGGAAGTTTTTGAGCCGCGCGGCGAAGTTAATTATTTTTTGAAACATTACGCCGATGCGGAAAAAGACCTGCTCGAATTTACCGCCTCACCCAAGAGCAACGGGGAAGCGAACTTCGTTCTGGCCAGAACATTTTTCGATCAGCAAAAATATCAGCAGGCGCTGCCGTATTTTCAAAAAGCGGTCGAGTTGAAATATCAAAACAAAGATATTCAGTATTTCATCTCTGTCTGCCAGGGCGTTATGCAGGACAGCACCGCTCAACAGGCGGCGGCGATGCAGGCATTGCAGGGTGAAACCCAGTTCAAGGCCGAATCATATTACCAGTCGGGAAATGCGTTCTTTAACCAGAAGAAATATACCGAGGCGATCGATCCTTATGAGAAGGCGATAGAATTAAAACCCTCTCTTAAGGAAGCCTATTACGAGCTTTACCGGATCTACCGCATCCTCAATCGTGAAAACGACGCCGTCGCGATAATGAAAAAACACGTCAGGCAGGACCCGACCGACCACCAGGGCTTTTTGCATCTGAGCTGGATCAGCAGCTTGTCCGACCAGCCGAAAGAAGCGGTCGAGGCGGCCCGGCAAGCTACCAAGCTCAAACCGGAGGAAAGCACAGGTTTTACGAACATGTGCCGCGCCTATAACGATCTGAAGCTTTACGATTCAGCCGTTCAGGCCTGTAACGACGCGCTCCGGCTCAGGGCAGGCGACGGCGAAACATTTTTCTATCTGGGCCGCGCTAAAGAGGCGCTGAAAAAAACCGACGAAGCTACTTTATATTTCGATAAAGCGGTGCTGGGGCTGACCGAATACACGCGCCAAAATCCGGAAAATCCTGACGGGTATTATCTGCTCGGGAATGCTTATTACGCGACGGCACAGCGCAATAAAGCGATCACCGCCTATCTTAAAGCGCTGGAGATACTGCCGCGCTACGTCAAGGCCCGTTTTAATTTGGGTTACATATACGCGCAGCTGGGCGACAGCAAGTCTGCGAGGGAGCAGTACGAAGCGTTAAAATTATTAAACTCCGGCCTGGCGGACAGGCTTTTGGCGAACATCGATAAACCCAAATAGATCTCAGCATTTTTTAAATGAGCCAAAATCTATCTCTGCCGCTTCCAAAAAATTTTAGTTTCAAACAGACCGTGTATAGTCACGGATGGTGCAATCTGCGCCCGTTCGAATTGGACGAAGAGAAGTTTGTTCTCGAGCGCGTTTTTCTGCCGGATAACTCAGACGCTAATTCTGCCGTCAGCGCCTCTCTCAGCTACGACAAAGAAAACATCAATATTCACATCCACGGAAAGACTGATAAAAAAGCGCGGGAAAAAATTCTTAAAGACACCCGGCACATTCTGCGGCTGGATGACGATCTGAGCGAATTTTACAGCCTCGCGAAAAGCGATAAGGAACTGGCGTGGATCGCCGCGCGCAAGGCCGGACGAATAATGCGCTCGCCGACCGTTTTTGAAGACCTCGTCAAAACCATCTGCACTACCAACTGCAACTGGTCGATGACCAAGCTGATGACGAAAAATCTGGTGGAAAAATTAGGAGCGAAAACCGCCGCTGATAAAACCGTTGTTAAATACGCGTTCCCGACGCCCGAAGCGATGGCCAAAAAACCAGTCGATTTTTATAACAAGGAAATAAAAGCCGGTTATCGCTCCGCGTATTTGAAAGAGCTGGCGGAAAAAGTTTATGAGGGAACGCTCGATCCGGAAAGCTGGCTCGGCACCGATCTGCCCGCCGCCGAACTAAAAAAAGAAATGAAGAATGTGAAGGGCGTCGGCGATTATGCCGCTGATAATCTGCTAAAACTTGTCGGCCATTACGACGGGCTGGCGCTCGATTCATTTTTGCGTTCGCAGTTTTACCTGACCCACCGCAAGGCCAAAAAATGCTCCGATAAGATCATCGAAAAACATTACAAGCGCTTTGGGAAATGGCGCGGCCTGGTAATGTGGTGCGATATGACCAAAGAACACATATTTGGTTTGTAGCTTTATTAGCCACTAATTACACAAATAACACGAATTAAAAAATTCTTATTCGTGCCATTAGTGACATTCGTGGCCGTACTGTGACTTTATATTAAACCCTTTTTGCATAAGAATTTAACCTGAACAAAGTCGAAAAAACTTCGGCTTTTTTTATTCCCCGTTCGTCTAAATCTATGAACACTGAAGAGTCAGCCCCTGCTGGTGTTTGAAAGACTAAATACTAACGGAGGAAATTGTAATGAGGCGTAATTTTTTAAGTTTATTCGTAATTTTAGCTGCAACGATAGTGATCCTGGGCACGTCCAATATTAGCAATGCACAAAGGCGCGAAACGCGTGGCCGCTTATTGACCAAAGGACAGGTAAAGACAGTCGTCAATAGAGTTGAAGACCGGGTTGATAATTTTGTAAGGCGGTTCGATGCTTCGCTCGATCATAGCAGGCTTAACGGCAGCAGCCGCGAAGACTGGCTGATGAAAAGGGCGAGAGACCTGGAATCCGCCACGGACGAGTTAAGCCGCGAATTTGACCGCCGCGATGCCTGGGTCGAGAACAAGGAAGAAGTCCGGCGCTGCCTGAATATCGCCACCGACATAAACCGTAATATGAATAATTACCATTACGGCGGGCCGACCGAAGGTAACTGGGCCAATGTGCGGTTTGAACTCAATACTTTAGCGGATATTTACAATCTGCCGAAGGTCGGGGCAGGCGTGTATAAATAAAGTCCAGCGAATCTTTAAAACAGTCTATTGAATATAGAGTCCAGCGAGTCTATAGAGTCCAGCGGGTCTATTGAGTACAGAGCTATCTTTGACTCTATAAACTCGATAGACTCAATAGACTCGCTAGACTGTTTTAGAGACTCGATAGACTGTTTTAGCTGTCGCGTTTTTGCTTTCGGCGGGGTTTTATTATCAGGGTTTGAACAAATATAATGGAATGAGCGTAAAAACAGTGTTAGGCTTTTAAAACGAATGATCGAAACCGGAACAATTTTGCAGAACCGCTACTTGATCGATAAACAGATCGGCGCCGGAGGTATGGGCGCGGTCTATGTCGCTACCGATCAGCGTTTTGGCAGCACGGTCGCGATCAAGGAAACGTTTTTTACCGACGAAAATCTGCGCAAGGCCTTTGAGCGAGAGGCCCGGCTGCTGAACAGCCTGCGGCACCCGGCGCTGGTGCGGGTCAGCGACCACTTTGACGACGGCAACGGGCAATTCCTGGTGATGGAATATATCCCGGGCGAAGATCTTTCGGAATTGATGATCAGCCGCGGCACCGCGTTCTCGGTAGCGGAAGTGATGACCTGGGCCGATCAACTGCTCGACGCGCTCGATTACCTGCATACCCAGGAAATGCCGATCGTCCATCGCGACATCAAACCGCAAAATTTAAAACTCACTTCGCGCGGGCAGATCATGCTGCTCGATTTCGGGCTGGCCAAGGGTAACCCGGCCAACTCCGATCACCAGACGAATACCAAAAGCGTTTTTGGATTTTCGCGGATCTATGCGCCGCTCGAACAGATCCAGGGAACCGGGACCGATCCGCGCAGCGATTTCTATTCGCTGGCCGCGACGATGTATCACTTGCTGACGGGGGCGCCGCCGGAAGACGCGCTGACGCGGGCCACCGCCGTGCTCAACGGCAATCCGGACCCGCTCAACCCGCTGCATGCGCTGCGCCCGGAAATTTCAACCGCGATCTCGGACGTCATTATGAAAGCGATGGCGTTAAATGCGAATTATCGCCCGTCTTCGGCGGCCGCGATGCGGGTGCTGCTAAACGATGCCAGGAACGATATCTCTCCCTTTGCCGGAGAGGAAACTTTAGTCGCTTTTCCGGCTGGCGGGGTATCAGGCGGAGGGATATTCGATCAGAAGACCCAGGTGATCGGCGGTGAAAATACCGTTACCGCTTCGGGCGACGCGATGGCGACGGAACAAAACCGAGCGGCTATATCCGGTGGGATCCCGCCGATAGAAATATCTTCGACCCCTGCGACAGAAGTAACGCGAGTCAGCTCATCTTCCGGCGGCGTCCCTTTCGCTTCGGAAAGAAAAAGATCGCGCGCCTGGTTGGGAATGGGCGCGGGGACAATTGCGGTACTGTTGGCCGGGGTATGTTGTGCGGCACTCTATGTTTATAAACCCGAACTTTTCGGCCAGGGCAATGCGCCGGTAAATACCATAACGAGCGAAAACGCGGTCCCGGCTTCCACGCAGGAAGGCGCGGCCGAGCAGACGGCGGAAGCGACGGAAGGCGCCGGCAGCTCAAAAGAATCTGCGTCCAAGACCTCGGAGCCCAAAGAAAGTAAACCGGCCGGCGAAAAGACGGCGACCAGGGCGGAAGTGCCTTCGCAAGCAAAAGGCGTTAATGAGAACGGGGCCGATCCGGAAGAGGCGGAAGTAAACATCAAGCAGAAAGAATTTGAAAAAGCGGTCAAGGCGATGGTCAATAAGAAGATGAAACAGGCCAATGCCAGGAATCGCACGACGGAACTCGATGAGGACGATAATGATCCGGATGATACGCCGCCTAATCCCAACGTGCGCATTTTCCGTCCGGGCGATGCGAATCTGCCGCCGCCGCGCAAGCCTTATGTCTTTAGACGGAAGCATCCGTAGCACTGCTAACTGGATCCGGGTCCGGGTCGATAATCTTTCCTAATTCTTCAGTCAACACGGCAGCATAGGCGCGGGATTCCATACCCTCAGGGCGGTTTACTTCCAGCAGCGGGTGATAGGTGATGTGTACCTTGCTAAAGCGGGGAAGAGTTTGCTGTTGGGGCCACACGCGGTTTCCGCCGCGGATCGTGACCGGCAGGATCGATACACCGGCTTCGAGCGCTATCCGCACCGTTCCTTGTTTTACGGGCAGCAACTTGCCTTCAGCGGTCTCGCGCGAGCCTTCGGGAAAAATAACCAGCGTGTGGCCTTCCTTTAAAACCCTGATCGCCGTCTTGTAAGAATCTTTGCCGCCCCTGTCGAGATTAACCGGAAACGCGCCCAATTTTCTGATCAGCGGGCCGATGATAAACCATTTGCAGGCTTTGTCCCACGCCAGGAAACGCAGCGGCCGGTTGATCGGCACGCCGATCCAGAAAGGGTCGATATAGGTTTGATGATTGGAAGCGACGACCAATCCGCCCGGACGGTCGTGCGGGATATTCTCGAGATTGTGATACTCCAACCGCCACAATATCTTAAACAACGGGCGCAGCCAGAATTTGCAAAATTTTATCAGGCCCGGGCTTGGCGCGTCGTTGGTTAATTTTGGTTTGGGGGCGGTTTCGGCCGTGGATGAACTCACGGGGTTGATTCTATCATGGAGCGCGGGCATCCTGCCCGCAGCGAACGCGGAAGCGTTCGAAGACCGAAGACTCGAATTTGTTTCAATTAACGCGACACATCGCGCTTTGCGGGCAAGATGCCCGCGCTCCATAGGCTCAAAAAAACTGTCGCGTTTCCGCCGTTTTTGGCTTATACTGCGCATGACAGTCTCCCCAAAATCTTTAGTGAGGTCTCCCAAAATGTTTTGTCCTAATTGCGGCCAATCGCAAACTTCCGGTAATACCCGTTATTGTTCGAGCTGCGGCTTTTCGCTGCGCGGTGTGCTGTCGATCCGCCGGAAAGATGTGATCTATGGCGCGTTTTTGATATTCGTCGGGCTGATGATCATTTTTGGTTTTCACCAGTTCATAAGCGGTGGCGCCAATGCATTCATGGAAATTGCCGGCTTGGAGGGCGGAAGGAATACTTATAACGCCGAATACCAGTGGTCGTCTAATTTCATTCTCTGGTTCTTTGCCGACGCATTTATTATCTGGGGTATTTTACGTATCGGGTGGGCATTATTTATCGAATTTAACGCCCGGATGTTAAAAAGAAAGAGCCTGGCTTACGCGCGCCAGACCTCTTCTTTACAGGCCGCGGATACGGCGGAAGCATTGCCTCCCCGGCAAAGCATTCCCGTCGAGGAGTACGCTACACAGCGTCTGGACGATGCCCGGATCGCCGTGCAGCCGGCCGTTACCGAAGGAATCACTAAGCATCTAAAAAATTAGCTGAGAGCCTTAGGCAGATGATTTCGAATGCTCTCGCGTTCGTTGCGGGCAGGATGCCCGCGCTCCATAATTACTTCTCGATGCCTTCGAGCGGAAACTGCTGGTCGACAAATTCCAGGTGCAGGCGGGTGAAACCGTCGGTGCCCGTTTGACGCAGGCGGACGATGGACAGGAGCGAAATATTGTATTCCGGGCAAATCATGCGGACATAGGCCCCCGCTTTTACATTCAAGCTGGTAAAGACCGACGCGCCGCTTAAGCTGACGTTCTCCGTTACGGAAGATTCGCTGAGCATCACCGATCCCTCTTCATTAAGGATCTCGATCACGACGTTTAAGGGGATCATGAACCGGCCGTCATTACGCCCGTCATTGGCATCACCGGCATCATAGGCGTCGCTAGCCGGCGAGGGAAGGGAAACGTCCGGTTTGCCTTCTACTATCTGCCACAGCCCCATCTGATTAAAACCGCTGATCTCGTAAGTAGTGGTCGGGTCTTTTTGAAAGCTGTCCGGAGGATGTTTGCCGACAAAGGCAATGCCGATCTCATAGAGCGAAGCCTCGCCCTGGAGATTGTAGGAAACCTTTTCCCAGTTGATATACCGCACCAGCCCCCAGACCTTGTATTGAGGCTCGTTAAAGTCGAAAGTACGCAATTCCGGCAGCAGGGGCATGGTCAGCAGTACCAGCCGCCCGCACTCGACAAAGTGTTTCAGGCGGATCCCGGCGCCCAAGGGCGAGACCTGCAGCAGACGGCTGACTTCGTCCCAACCGCCCATTCTGTCGGTTTGATACTGCACGCGAACGGGCATGGACGTATCTATCCGCGTAGCCTTTCGCTGCGTTCTGTCGAAGGTGGTAGTGGTATCCATAGATGCTGTGCTAAACCTTGTGTTTATAAGTGTTTACTGCTGGTCCAAAACGGTGCCGGGATGAGAATACGGCCGGTTAGAAAGGTCCCTTTAGAGGCTATCGGAAAGTTGAAAAAATACTGCCTTTCCAATATAATAGAATATAACTTCCGATGCCGATATTTCAAGAGTTAAATTGGAATTTTCCTATAAATAAATCAATAAAATTTTTGTCTTTAAAATTAAAAAAGGTAGCGCCAGCATCCCGCTGGCTGTCGCGGGGGCGTCCCGCCCACGCATTTTAACTTGCGGCGAGACGCCGCAAGGACAGCCGCCGAGACGGCAGCGCTACGGTTCGGTAATAAAATATGGATTCACTAATAGAAAAAAATCAAATAAAGATCGAAGACGAGATGCGGCGTTCCTACCTGGATTACGCGATGAGCGTGATCATCGGGCGCGCCCTGCCAGACGTTCGTGACGGCCTCAAGCCGGTCCACCGCCGGGCCCTCTGGTCGATGCACGAACTGGGAAACTATCACAACAAGGCTTACAAAAAATCAGCCCGCGTGGTCGGCGATTGTATCGGTAAGTATCACCCGCACGGTGAATCTGCCGTGTATGACACGATCGTCCGCATGGCGCAGGAATTTTCGATGCGCTATATGCTGGTCGACGGGCAGGGAAACTTCGGCTCGGTCGATGGCGACAGCGCCGCGGCAATGCGCTATACCGAAGTGCGCATGCAGAAGCTGACCAGCGAGATCCTGGCCGATATCGAAAAGGAAACGGTCAATTTCCAGCCCAACTATGACGAATCGCTTTCGGAACCGACGGTGCTTCCTACGCGCGTTCCTAACCTGCTGATAAACGGTTCGGAAGGTATCGCGGTCGGCATGGCGACCAAGATCGCGCCGCATAATCTGACGGAGATCGTCGACGCCACCATCGCGCTGCTCAAAGATCCCGATATCACGATCGACAAACTTATCACGATCGTTCCCGGCCCGGATTTTCCGACCGCCGGATTTATTTACGGCAAGGAAGAGATCTATCGTTCGTACCGCGAAGGCCGCGGCATTTTGCAGCTGCGCGCCCGCGCCGTCATTGACCGGGTCGGCCGCAACAACACCGAACGCGATGCGATCATCGTGACGGAGATCCCGTTCCAGGTTAATAAGGCGAGGCTGATCGAACGCATCGCCGAACTGGTCAACGAGAAAAAGCTCGAGGGTATTTCCGAGCTGCGCGACGAATCGAACCGCGAAGGCATGCGCATCGTCATCGAACTCAAGCGCGACGCCGTTCCGCAGGTACTTCTAAACAAGCTTTACAAGCTGACGCCGATGCAGACCTCTTTCGGCATCATCAACCTGGCGATCGTCGCCGGGCAGCCGCGCATTCTGAATCTCAAGCAGATGCTGGAATGCTTTGTCGAATTTCGCCGCGAAGTGGTGCGCCGCCGCACGGAATACGACCTGAAAAAGGCCCGCGCCCGCGCGCATATCTTGGAAGGTTTGAACAAGGCGATCGACACGCTCGATTACATCATCCCGCTGATCCGCAGTTCGCGTTCGACGGATGAAGCGCGAAGCTGGCTGACCGCGAATATGGACACCGTCAAAGAGATCAAGCAATGGCGCGGCGTCACCGGCGGAAAACCGCAGGCGGATTTTGTCAAAGAACTGCAGAAGGTGATGACATCGCTCGGCTTTTCCGAAGCGCAGGCACAGGCCATTCTCGATCTGCAATTGCGCCGGTTGTCAGCGCTCGAGCGCCAGAAAATTCTCGACGAGTATGAGTCGATCATCAAGCACATCGCCGAACTGGAAAACATCCTGACGAATGAAAGAGTGCTGCGGCAGGTGATAATGGAGGAACTGGAAGGCATCAAGAAAGATTTCGGCGACAAGCGCCGGACGGAGATCGTCGATGCCGGTGTCGACCTTCAGATCGAAGACCTGATCGCCGACGAAGAGGTTGCCATCACCGTGACCAAGGCCGGTTATATCAAGCGCACGGCGGTCTCGACCTACTCGACGCAGGGACGCGGAGGCAAGGGACGATTAGGGGCGACGGCAAAGAACGAAGATTTTGTCGAGCATCTATTTACCGCTTCGACGCATGCCTTCTTGATGATCTTTACCGACGATGGCCAGGTCTTTAAGATGAAGGTGCACGAGATACCCGAAGCTGCACCCGCGGCGCGCGGAAAGGCGGTGGTCAATCTGATCAATTTGCCTTCGGCGCGGAAACTGGTGAGTGTAATGCCGGTGAGGGATTTCACGGAGGAAATTTACCTGACGATGGTGACAAGGCACGGTGTGGTCAAAAAATCCGCGCTGGCCGATTTCCAGAACATCCGCGCCAACGGCATCAATGCCATCAACATCGATGCGGGCGATGAACTGCTCGAGATCATCCGCACCGACGGCAAGCAGCAGATCTTTGTTGCCACGCATGACGGTATGGCCGTTAAGTTTAACGAAACGGATGTTCGCCCGATGGGGCGCGCGGCGCGCGGCGTGCGCGGCGTTAGTTTGCGAAAAGGCGACTTTGTCGTTTCGGTCTGCGCCGTTTCACCGGAAGGGAATGAAAAGATCCTTTCGGTTTCGGAAAAAGGCTACGGCAAGCAGACGCAGGTGATGGATTACCGCCTGACCAAGCGCGGCGGCGTCGGCGTGATCAATATGAAAACGACCGACAAGACCGGCAAGGTCATCGCGGCGTTCCCGGTCGAAGATGAATCGGAGATCATGATCATCACGCAGCAGGCTAAGCTGATCCGCATCGACGTCAACGAGATCCGCGAAACGGGACGCAGCGCCCAGGGCGTGCGGTTGATACGAACCGGCGACGAAGACATCGTCACCAGCGCTTCGCTGCTGGCTGCGTCTGAAGAAGAAGTATAGAGTTACGCGTTCACACGTGAAAACATCTCGTCATTTTATGACGAGATGTTTTTTTTTGTGGCTGCTTGTTTAGTTTTAGAAAAATGTGCGAGACATTTTCGTGCGGTTAGTGTGTTTCGTGGTTAAGTTTTTAGTTCATTATGCCAGACACTGTAAGAATCTAACCACGAAACACACTAACCGCACGAAAATAGCCGCTATGATCCGAGATGATTTATGGGCAAGCTATTAAAACCGGTGGCGGTCACAGATAGAGCTCCCGGTTCCGACAAGAATTATTTCTTTTTCTTCGCGTCGATCTTTTTCCGCGCCTGCTCCGCCATCTTCAGATAGTCGGAACGGATCTCTTCCAGTTCTTTTTCGTCCAGCTCTTCCAGGTCGAGCAGCAGATTTTTTGCCCCGCCTGTAGCGCGGATCAGTTCGTCGAGTTTTACCTGCAGGGCTTCGGTGTCGCGGTTTTGGGTATTCTGGATCAGGAAAACCATCAGAAAGGTGATGATGGTCGTGCCGGTATTTATCACCAGCTGCCAGGTATCGCTAAAACCGAAAAACGGGCCGGCGACGGCCCATAAAATTATGATGAGTATAGCGGTAGCGAAAGTTACCGGCCGTCCGGTGAAGCGCGAAGTCCCTTTGGCGAAGCGTGTGAACCATGAGATAGAACCCGGCATAAATACCCCCCAGCGGCCAGAATATATTCACATCGATTTTAGCGCACTAGCGGTGAAAGGCAGGTATAAAAAAATACCCCGGCCTGCGGGTGTGCAGGCCGGGTTCCAGGCAGCAGCCGAAAGGAAAAAAGGCCGCTGCTATTTTTGGGCAATAAGTTTGAAAGAGTTTAAGAAACGCTCGGTTTTGTCGCAGCGGCTGACAAAGTTTTTAACCTCTACCGCCAGCTGATAGAAATAATCGCCGACAAAATAAAACCGGTGAATTTTTACGCTGCCGTTCGCGTGTTCGATCATCACCTCCCGGCCGGGATTGCCGTCCAGGTTAAGGGCGATCTTGCTTCTGACCGTGCCTTCTTCGGCGAGCAGGAGGCCTTTCTGAATATTGTCGAATACTTCGTCGTAATCGATCTGGCGATCTTTTGCTTCCCGGTATTTGGAAAAAGCGACCAGGTAATCGGTCAGTTCTTCATCGGAATAAGAAAAAGAGTGCGATTCTTTCCGGCCTTTGGAAGTCTCGACGCCATGAACGCTGGGCGTAGGTTTTTCGGGCATCAGGACGGAAAAACCGCCCTCGGACGAAGTGAACTCCTGCCAGTTTTTATCTCCGGGTTTTTCCTGGGCACTGGTAAAAGCTGGGGCAAAAGAAAAAGTCAGAAGTAGAAATAAGGCTGTCGCTAGCGTTTTCATTGTCTTTCTCCTTTATTTTTGCGGATAAAGCTCGGCTTATAAAAGAAAACACCGCGCGACAGCCTTTTGTGACAAATTTTTTATGTTTCGGTGACGGCGGGCCGGCCAATTGTTTTCAGCCAGAAAAAACCGATCGTTCCCGCTGTTACCGAAGCGATCAGGATGGCCATTTTCGAAGCATTGATGGCCGCCGGATCTCCGGTAAAGGCGAGATTGGTAATAAAGATCGACATCGTAAAACCGATGCCACCCAGGAGTCCGGCCCCTAAAATGTGTCTCCAGGTCAGATCGGAAGGCAGGCGGCAAAGGCCGATGCTGACACACAGGAAACTAAGCAGGATTATGCCGACCGGCTTGCCCGTCAGGAGACCGAAAATAATACCTGAACTGTTTGCCGACGAAAGGCCGTGAAACCAGTCAGCGCCAATAACGATTCCCGTATTAGCGAGGGCAAAAGCAGGCAGGATCAGAAAGGCCACCGGTTTATGTAAAAAATGTTCGAGCCTGTGCGACGGTGACCGCTCGTCTTCTTCTTTGTTTGTAAAAGGTATGGCAAACGCCAGCAAGACTCCCGCGATGGTGGCATGAACGCCGGACCTCAACAGCAAATACCACATCAACGCGCCTCCGATAAGATAAGGAAACAAGATCATTACGCGGTAATAGCGGCCAAGCAAGAGGAGCGCGGCAAAAACAGCGAGCGCGCCGGCCAAATATAAAACCGAAAGCCCGGTAGTGTAGAAAACGGCAATAACTATGATCGCTCCCAGATCGTCGATCACCGCCAGGGCCGTCAAAAAGATCTTGAGGGAAGCGGGAACGCGGCTGCCCAGAAGCGCCAGAACCCCGAGAGCAAATGCTATATCAGTCGCCATCGGGATGCCGATCCCGGGTTGAGAGTTCGTTCCGTAATTAAAACTCAGATGGATCAGCGCCGGCACAACGATCCCGCCGATCGCGGCAAAGATCGGCAAAAGAGCGTTTCTGAAGTCGGACAATTCGCCGGTATAAAATTCACGTTCGAGTTCCAGCCCGATGAGCAGAAAAAAGATCGCCATGAGGCCGTCATTTATCCACTGCTCGACGCTCAATCCCGCAATATCAGTGTGCCAGAGCGCCAGATAATTTGTGCCCATGACCGAATTTGCGATGATGAGCGATATCACGGTGCACACTATCAGTAAGATCGCGCCGGACTTTTCGGAATCGAAAAAATCGCGGAACGTTTTTGACAGTTGCCCCGGCATGTATGAGGCGCGCGGCATTTTACAGACAGCTCCACTGGTTATTTACCACCATGGCCGGGGCGCCGCTGCCGCCGCCCTGACACGGAGTGGAATTGCGCCGGCAGTCGGTGCAATAGAGCAGCGAACCGTTGGTGCTGTTGGCAGGCAGCGCGCTCTGCATTATTTTGGGCATTTGCGGCGGGACGCCGAATTGCACGTCGGTGCCGAAAAATGTCGGGTAACCGCGCACGTTGCCCTCGGCGGGCTGCCCGGTGCGAAAGACGACCGTCGCTTTATCAAAGCTGTTTTCGCCCGTGCCGCGGCAGCCGGCAATGATGCCGTCAAAACAAAAACGGTCGCCGGTAGAATAAACCCGCAGCCATTCATTGGCCTTAAAGGTATTGCCGCCGTAATAATTTCCGGTGGAAACGAGCGTGCGCCGCGCTTTAAATTCGATGGCTTCGCCGAACATATTGTTTATCAGCGTGATCGGCGAGCTGAAATCGCCCGCGCCGGGATGGTCGATGGCGTTATAGCGCAGGGTGTATTCCAGATTTTCCGCTTCGCAATTCATGATGGTCGTGTGCTGGCTGTCCAGGATGTTGACGAACGTCCCGCCGCGATTGCCGCCGACGCCGCCGCCGAAAGAATTTTGTATCAGGACGAGCATCACTCTTTCCAGGTGAATACCGTCGCTATTCCAACCCGGCTGTTTTTTCGGATTCTGGAAAAGAGAATCGTTGATGGTCCAGTCGGAATTTCGCGAATTTACATAGATGCCCGCGTCGCGGTTATAGACAAAACGGCAATGATCGATACGGACATAATCGAATTGCCAGCCGAGGTCGGTTTGCGGCAGACCGTGGGCATAGATGCCGCGGAAAAAATTGTGAAACGTCACGCGCGAAAAATAAAAATCCTGCGCCGAATAATAAGCGCCCACGCCTTCTATGCCGTAGGTGTTCTCATTGCTTTCGGCAAAAAGCTCGATGTCTTTAATGACTATTTTTTCCGTACATTCGCCGATGCGAAACATTGCCAGATTCGCGCCGCGCAGTTTTATCCGGGTGGCGTTTCGCTGGGTGAAATTGCCGGTCGGCGCATTTGATTCGGCGCCGGAAACGCCGGAGATAGTGATATTTGAAGGGACCGTGATGGTCGAAGTGATGACATAATCGCCCTCGGGGAAATTTAAAATTCCGCCGTTGCGAAAGGCGATAAATGCGAACGCGCTTTTGATGGCGATGGTGTCGTCGCTGGTCCCGTCGCCTTTGGCGCCGAAGTCGCGAATGTTGTAAGTGCCGCGTTCGCGCGCATCCGGCGTGGCGATCCAGTTGTACGTTACGGGCCCCGTCCAGTTGTCGCCCTGAAATGAAAGCCGGTAGGTTTTGTCCTCGCCCTGAAAACACCACTTGTAATCGGAAAGGCTGGCCTTGAGCGTGGCGGTCGATGCGCCGCTCTGCACAACGCTCGAACCCGCGGCGAATTCCGCCGACCCGCACGAAGTGACCTTCATCGGTGTCGACGGATTAAGATCGGTAACGGTGATCGCGGTCGTCGGCGGAACGTACCTGATCGCACAGGCGACAGTTTTTTGATCGGTCGGCGCGTTGACGAGGATGTTCATGCCCTCGAATTTATTCTGGGCGAAAGAGTTAAAAGCTAAACACAATATCAGCGAAAAAAAGAACGCGGCTTTGTTCATAATGATTCCTCAAAACGACAATTGTTTATCTTGAAAGTTTAGCAGAAAAGGCCGAATTGTAGCGCCAGCGTCTCGCTGGCAGTCGTGCGGGCGGCCCGCCCGCGCAAAAAAACTGACGGCGGGACGCCGTCAGGACAGCCGCCGGGACGGCGGCGCTACTATTGACTATCGAACAGCCCCTGGCCCGCCTCTTTTTTCATCAGCGAATCGAGGCCGAAATGCTGGTAGGCGAGGCGGGTGGCCATGCGACCGCGCGGGGTGCGGTTGAGAAAGCCGATCTGGATCAGATAGGGTTCGATAATTTCCTCGATGGAATCTTTTTCTTCGTGGATACCGGCGGAGATTGTGCCGAGGCCGACCGGGCCGCCGTCGAATTTTTCGATGATCGTCAGCAGCAGTTTGCGGTCTATTTCGTCCAGCCCGTAAGTATCTACTTCCATACGGTTTAACGCGGCAGTCGAGACCTCTTCGGTGATCTTTCCATCGTAGTCAACTTCGGCATAATCGCGCACACGGCGCAGCAAACGGTTGGCGATACGCGGAGTGCCGCGCGCACGTTTGGCAATTTCGCAAGCTCCCGCAGCTTCGATCTCGACGCCTAAAATTCCGGCGGAGCGGATGATGATGCTCTGTAGGTCTTCGACCGTGTAAAAATCCAGATGAAAAATAATTCCAAAACGTCCGCGCAAAGGTGCGGTCAAAAGACCCGGCCGGGTGGTCGCGCCGATCAGCGTGAATTTCGGCAGCTCGAGTTTGATGGAGCGCGCGGCGGTGCCCTGGCCGATCATCAGGTCGAGATTGTAGTCTTCCATCGCCGGGTAAAGAATTTCTTCGATCGCGGGCGAGAGGCGGTGGATCTCGTCGATAAAAAGCACGTCGCCTTCCTGCAGGTTGGTGAGCAAGGCGGCCAGGTCTCCGGATTTTTCGATCACCGGACCGGCGGTGGATCTGAACTCCGCGCCCATCTCGTTGGCAATGATCGCGCTGAGCGTGGTCTTGCCCAACCCCGGCGGTGCGGTCAGCAGCACATGGTCGAGAGCTTCGCGCCGCCGCAGCGCGGCTTTGATATAAATGCGTAAATTTTCCTTAGCCTTCGCCTGGCCGACATATTCTTCCAGACGGGTAGGGCGAAGCGAAACTTCAAATTGTTTCTCTTCGTCAAGTACTATTCCTGAACGGGTATCGCTATTCATTCCAAAATTCCAAGATTCCAAAAATTCCAGTTAGATGAATTTTCTTCCCTTAAGATCATTTTGTCTTAAATATGTTCTGAATTTTGATATTTGTACACTAAGAGAAATGAGTTTACTTAGCATCAAATCAAATTCTTCCTGCGTAATATATTTTCTATCCAGTGCAAATCTAAGTTGCGCTCTCAACTCACCACAGGAACCTTTTGAAATCGAAAGAAACTGAATAAACTCCTTGTTGCCATCTCTTTCAAAGCCCTCGGCGATATTTGAAAAGATCGATACGGACGCACGTCTGACCTGATCGCGCAGCACGTAGTCGTGGCTAAATTTTCCAGTGAGCGTGATGTCGTAAGTCAAGTTTGCTACTTCTTTAGCCAATTGCCAAACGTCTAAATCTTCAAAGCGTTCTGATTTTGCCATAATCGCGGGAGAGAATATGGAATCTCTGGAATCCTGAAATTTTTGGAATAGCTACTTTGCCAATAACTGCAGACTTCGTCGTAATAATTTCTGCACGGTGACCTCGGTGCCTTCGTTTACGGCCGACTTCAGGGCTTTTTCGGCGGCCTGTCGTTGGTAGCCTAAATTCACCAGGGCTGACAAAGCGTCGTCAAAGACCAGATCGACTTCCTGTTTTTCTTTGGCATCGGAAAGTGCGGAGCTTTCGGTTTCCGGGGCCAGCATTTTCATTACCTTGTCGCGCAGCTCGATCACCAGGCGTTCCGCGGTTTTGCGGCCGACGCCGGGGATCGCGGTCAGTTTGGCCAGGTTTTCGGTGCGCAGGGCCAGAATTATCTCATCCGTGCTCATCGACGAGAGCATCGCGATCGCCATTTTCGCCCCGACCCCGGAAACGGATATCAATTGCATAAAAAGCTCGCGCTCGCGGCGGGTGCGAAAACCGAACAATTGCAACGCGTCTTCGCGGACGTGCGTGTAAATATGCAGCTGAACGTCAGAATCGACCTCACCCACCTCATAAAAGGTCGAAAGAGGGATGCTGACCTCGTATCCCACACCCTGCACGTCCAGAATTAACGTGCCCGGATGTTTTGCCAGTAATTTGCCTGAAAGAAAGGCGATCATAAAGTCATTAAAGAGCAGGGAAAGTTTAGCGGATAAACAATGTGAGGGCAACGCACACAATTAAAACTGGCTCAAAAGAAGGAACCACGCCGCCCTTTCGGGCCCTCTCCTTCGTAAGGAGGGGAGTTAATGTGAGGTAACACATAGTTCAACTGGCTCAAAGAGAGAACCACCCCGCCCTTCGGGCACCCCTCCTTCGTAAGGAGGGGAGTTTATGAGTTTATGATTGTTCAATTTTTCACTTACTTAAAATTACAGTTATAATATGACAGTGAAAATCCAAAAAGCCGAAAAAATATCCGAACTCACGACCAGCCGCTTGAGCGTGTACCTGCGCTGTCTTGGCGAACTGGCCGCTGAGGGCCAAAAATCCGTCTCTTCGGAAGACCTGGCCAGGCGTTTTCACTTAAATTCGGCACAGATCCGCAAGGACCTGGCTTATTTTGGGGAATTCGGCGTGCGCGGCGTCGGTTATTACACCGAAAGCCTGCGCGATCATTTGATCAAGATCCTGGGGCTTGATGAGGAGCACCGCGTCGGAATAATAGGCGCCGGGCGCCTCGGCGCGGCCCTGGCAGACTACTATGGCTTTGCCCGGTCGAATTTTCACGTGGCCGCTTTGTTCGATACCGACCCGAATAAGATAGGAAAAAGTATCGGAGAGACAAAAATCACGGTTTACGACCTGAATACGTTGCCTCAAGTGGTGAAAAAAGAGAAAATAGACGTTGCCGTTATAGCCGTGCCGGCAGCTTTTGCTCAGCCGGTATTAGAAGCCGTGGTCCAGGCCGGTATAAAAGCCGTTTTGAATTTTGCGCCGACGCCTTTAAATACGTCGGCGAATATTAAGATCAAAACGGTCGATCTGACCATCTCGCTCGAAGGGTTGGCGTTCTTTCTGGCCAAGCCCGCGGAGCAGCAGCGCAATAATAAAAAAGCGGCCAACACGGCCAAAACAGTAAGCAAAGAAAAAGAATAAGCGGTAGTAAGAGGTAGTAATATGCATTATCCGAACTTATTTAAGAGAATCGTTCCATTTGCTCTGGCGTTAGCCCTGGGTTTGTTTGTGGCAAGTTTCTTTGTGACCCTGACGCCATCGTTTCGGGGCAAGGGACGCGGATTTCGTTCGATGAAAACCGAATTTCGCGACCTGAAACTTGAGAACGAACGTTTGAAAGCCGAGATCGACGAATTGAAACAGCGCGAACTTAACTGTAAAGAATGGGATTTTAAGAAATTCGATCTCGAGAAAGAAGATTGGGGCGATACCTTCGAGGCTGCGCCGTCCATGCCGAAACATCTGGAAAAAAAGCTAAAGGAAAAGCTGGAACGCCTCGAAAAAAATCGATAGCACACTAATTGTGGACGAAGCCCAAGCACGAAAATTGATCTGCCGGATCGGCGGCCTTCTCTATGACCGGAGTTACGTCGTGTCTTCGGACGGAAACGTCAGCATCCGCCTGGACGAAAATCGCGTGCTGGCGACGCCGACGATGATGTGCAAGGGGCGAATGACGGAAGCCGACCTGGCGGTGACCGACATGGAAGGCAAACCGCTTTCGGATAAACGGGCGTCGAGCGAGCTGGCGATGCACCTGTTGATATATAACGAGCGGCCGGACATCAGGGCCGTTTGTCACGCGCACCCGCCGCACGGGACGGCTTTTGCAGTGGCGGGGCTGGCGATCGACCAGCCGATTTTATCTGAAGTGATCTTAACGCTGGGCTGCGTGCCACTGACGGATTACGGAACGCCTTCGACCGACGAGCTGACCGAAGCGATGCGGCCGTTCGTAAAAAACCACAATGCGCTGCTGATGGCCAATCACGGCGCGGTCGCCTACGGCGAAGACCTGTGGCAGGCTTTTGACCGGTTGGAAACTTTAGAACACACGGCCAAGATCGCGATCCTTTCGCGCGCTTTGGGCGGCGCAAATAATCTGCCCGCCGATGCGATCGAAAAACTTGTGCAGATCCGCGAGAAGGCCGGGTATCTGACCGAATCGGCCCGCTGCCAGGCCTGCGGTTACCTGCACGGAACAAACGTGTCGTGCACCACCGGTGAGCAAATTCCGAAAAGCGCCGGCAGCAGCAGTAACGGCGGAGCGAAAATATCCTTGACCCGGGAAGAATTGATAGAGCTTTTAAATCAGGCAGTAAATTTACAGAACTAGAAAGCATTTTTGTCGCGCCGTTTGCGGTATATTAATTCGGAATAGATTAGAGATGATAGCTAATAGATGATAGATCGAATCTCTCAGCTATGATCTTTTATCTATTCCGAAGAGCGGTATCAGCAGCGCCAAATTTATTGAACAATCATTTTCTATGAACAATTTTGAAACTTTGATCAAGGACAGGGACCTGAAACTTTTCGAAAAAGTTGAAAGCCTGCTGACCATCAACGACAAGCGGTCGCTACTGGCCTGTCAAAAGGGCGTACGGGAACTGCTGCCGGAATACACGTACCTGGAGATCGGTTCCTATATGGGCGGAAGCTTGCAGCCGCATGTGCAGGACGAGCGCTGCGGTAAAATTTATTCGATCGACAAGCGCCCGCCGATCGCGCCGGATGTCAGCGGTTTTGACCGCAATTATAAGAACAATACCACCGAAACTATGCTGGGAAATTTGCGGGAAGTTTCGGAAGAAGGCACTGCCAAGATCGTCTGCCTGGAAGGCGATGTAAGCGAGATCGATCCCGGCGAGGTAAAAGAAAAACCGCAGCTTTGTTTTATCGACGGCGAACACACCGACGAAGCGGCGATGCGCGATTTTAAGTTCTGCTTCGAGGTGATGGCGGAAAACGGCGCCATCCTGTTTCATGATTCCGCAATCATCTACAACTCCCTCTGGGACATCATCAAGATGGTCGAGGAAAAAGGTTTGAAATTCCGGGCCTACAATATCGCGGATTTTGTTTTTGTATTGGAACTCGGCGAATTTCCGCTGCACGACACGGAAGATATTCGCAACATGCTTTTGAATAATTACGTGGGGTATCTGAATTCAATGCAGTTCACCGAGCCTTACCGCAAGTTCACGATGAAGCCGATCTTTCGATTCGTCCGGGCGATAAAACATAAATTCATCAAACCGAAATACGTGTAAAAATAGTGGATAGTGAATAGTGAATAGTGAATAGCGCATGATTTGCATTTTCCGGGAATTAAGGATTAAATCATTGTATTCACGACAATTTTTTGCAGAGATACAAGAGGAGAAACTAAATGCAGGAAGCATTAGGAATGGTTGAAACCAAAGGACTTGTGGCGATGATCGAGGCCGCCGACGCGATGGTCAAAGCTGCCAACGTGCAGCTTATCGGCTATGAAAAAATCGGGGCCGGATTTGTGACCGCGATCGTCCGCGGGGATGTGGCGGCGGTAAAGGCCGCGACCGATGCCGGGGCAGCCGCGGCGCGCCGCGTCGGCGAACTGGTAAGCGTACATGTTATTCCGCGCCCGCACGCGAGCGTCGATGAAAATCTGCCGGTGATCGCCAAGTAGATGTCAGAGATCAGATGTCAGAGGCTGGAATCTTTTGCACACTAACATCTTACCTCCGACATCCGGCATCTAATTTATGATAATTGCACGCATTTTGGGCTCGGTCGTCTCGACTCAGAAAGACCTGCGGCTTTCAGGCAAGAAACTTCTTATCGTAAAGCCGATAAATCTGGACGGCAGCGATCAGAGCGGTTACCTGGTGGCGGTCGATACGGTCGGAGCAGGGTTTCACGAAAGGGTTTTGATCGTCGGCGGATCTTCAGCACGGTTGGCTGAAGGAAACAAGGATTGCCCCGTCGACTCGGCGATAATCGGGGTCATTGACACGATAGATTTTAATTAGAAGAGGTAGCTGTATGAAAAAGAACTCTTATATTGTGTTCACATTAGTATGCGCGGCTTTTTTGCTTTTTGTAAGCGGAGTGGGCGCGCAGGGGATGGGCGATCGAAACACAGCAAGCAACGGCCCGGACAGCGGCAGGTATGCGATCGCGGGCAAGGTGATAATGCCGGATGGATTGCCGGCCAAGAATGTGAAGGTGTCATATACCAGTACGTCGGGCGCCAGTGGTTCGATCCAGTCAGACGATCAGGGAACTTTCAGGATCAGTAATATCCCGAGCGGAAATTACACCGTCAACGTTAAGGTCGAAGGATTGCCGACCGCTACCGAATCGCTGACCATATCGCGCGAAGGCACGTTGGGACAGGCCGAGACTGTCGTCCTGTATTTACGGAACGAAGGGCAGAAGAAGGGAGATTTTTCTGCCAACCCGTTGTTTAAGGACGTTCCCAAGGACGCGATGTCCAAGTATCAGAAAGCCAAAACCGGCAGCGATCTCAAAGCCGCGCTGGTCTTGCTGGACGAGGCGATAGCCATCTACCCGCAATTCGCGATGGCGCATTATGAAAAAGGCCTGCTGTATCAAAAACAAAGCGATCTAGATAATGCGATGATCTCTTTTCAAAAAGCTATCGCGGCCAAGCCGGATTTTATCGACGCCAAAATGAGCTATGGAATGACGCTGATCGGGATGAAAAATTATGAGCTGGCGGCGTCCGTGTTTCAGGATGTGATGAAGCAAAAGAACGATGTTCCCGCTTCATATTACAACTTTGGCATTGCCATGCTCGGAATGAATAAGGTAGACATCGCGGAAAAGGCGTTCAAATATGCCCTCTCATTAAAGGGCGGCGAGAGCCTGGCCTCGGCCCATAAATACCTGGGCATGATCTATGTGCAGAGAAAGCAAAAGGCCGACGCCATTACCGAACTGGAAAAGTATCTTGAGCTGATGCCCAAGGCCGGCGATGCCGATAAGATCAAGACCACGATCGAAGATCTGAAAAAACAAGGTTAACGAGTTAAAAAATGCAGCTGGCGCGCGTTATCGGAAACGTAGTTTCCACGGTCAAGAATGAATCGCTTAACGGGCGCAAGATACTTATCGTACAAACACTTCACGCCGATCTCTCGCCGAAAGGCAAACCGATGCTCGCGCTCGACGCGGTCGGTGCAGGGGTCGGCGAAATTGTTTTTTGGTGCCGCGGCAAGGAAGCATCGTTTCCTTTTAAGCGGGACAATACCCCGACCGATTGCACGATCGTCGGGATCGTGGATTCGGAAAAACATATACATCAGTCCGGAGAGTCCGGAAAGTGAAGAAAGTCCGGGAAGTCTGGAAAGTGAAAGGAAGTCAGGGAAGAAATATCTTCCTCGACTTTCATGACTTTCCCAGACTTTCCAGACTTACTAGACTTAAATGTTATTAGCAAGAGTCATCGGAAATGTGGTCGCAACGCAAAAAAATCAGCGTTATGAACAGACGCGAATAATGCTTTGCCGCCAGATCACGCCGGAAGGCGAAGAGACCGACACGACGATGCTGGCCCTTGATTCGGTCAACGCGGGTGAAGGCGATATCGTGCTCGTCGTCCAGGAGGGCTGGAGCGCTTCGACGGCTGCGACCGGTAAAGCGGGCGCGGCCATCGATTCGGCGATCATAGGCGTGGTTGATAGAATAGATCTATTGAAAGCAGAATAATGACAGGCGAAGATAAAGCAAAAAAAGTGGCCGACCGCATCGCCGAACGTTTGCAGTCCAGCGAAAGCGCCAACAATTACGCCAATAGTGGGGGTAATTGGGACGATCTGCAATCGAGGCTCGACCGTATGTACCAGGACATCCGGGCCGGCAACCCGGCGCCGAAGATGGAAACGCAAACCCAAAGCGTTTTTACACCGAAAGCAAAACCGCTGGTTCAAATTACCGCTTCGCACCCCAGCCAGGAAAGATTCAATGTCAACGAAGCCATCGTCGATGAGCTGGTGGAATTTTTTGAAAAAGAAAAGGCCTGCTCGTTCGAACCGAACGGCAAGCCTTGCGATCATTGCGCGATGTGCAGCTCGCGCGGATTCTAATTGTGTATCGCCGCCGTCCCGGCGGCTGTCGTGAAGGCGTCTCGCCTTCATTTTGTTCGCGGTAGGCGGGACGCCTACCGGACAGCCAGCGAGACGCTGGCGCTACAATTTATTTATTAGCCGGGGCGGGATTTCTCCTGAGCGAATTCGGATCGCCGATGTCCGGCGCCACATTAGTTCCTTCCGCGGCTTTGAAATTCGGCTCTTCCTTAAATCCAAAAAGGCTTGCGGTCAGCACTCCCGGAAATTGTTTGATGCCGATATTGTATTCGTTCACTTTGGTATTGTAATCCTCACGACGGGTGGCAATACGGTTTTCCGTTCCCGCCAGTTCGTCCTGAACTTTCATAAAAGCTTCGTTGGATTTCAACACCGGATAGCTTTCCTGCAGGGATAACAATCTGCCGATCGTCCCGCCAAAACTATTGGACGCGTCGATGACCGCCTGGCGCTGTTCCGGGGTCTTGTTTTCCGCCGGCGCGGCGCTCGAAGCGTTCAGCAATTTGCTGCGCGCTTCGGCGATCTGGCCAAAAACTTCCTGCTCCTGAATGCCCGCCATCTGCGCGGTCTTGACCATATTCGGGATGAGGTCCGCGCGCCGCTGAAGCTGTGTCTCAATATCCGCCCAGGCTTTTTTCACATTCTGCTGCTTGGCGGTCAGATCGTTATAGTTACAACCGCTGGCGGCAAAGGCCAGCACTATTATTGCTATTAAAAATAAAGCTTTTTTCATTTTTCTGATTCTCCTTAATTCGTTAAAGGTCAATTGTCACGGCCTTATCGTCAATTTGTCGATCTAATAACGCTCGACGCTCGAGAATTAACGACCTAAGTTTTGTTTAATTTATCGACCGCGTTTATCACGCGTTCGATCTGTTCCATATATTCGGTAAAAAGTTCGTTGGCTTTTACGTCGGTCGGCATTTTGGCGTCGCTGCCGCTGCCCGCGCGCAAGGCGGTGATGCGTTCAAAAACGTCAACGTTAAGCCCGAGGTGTTTTTCCGTCGCGGATATCACCTCCGGTTTTGACAGAGGGGGCTCGATATCGTGCAGCAGCAAAACGGCGCGGAAAAGCGCGACAAAACTGCCCAGGCTGTCATTCATCAGCTGGGTGAGTTTTTCCGCCGACATCGACACCGGAATATAGTGCCGCCGAAGCTGGATAAGCTTGCTGCGCAGTTCATATTCCGTTTGGTGGCGCAGATTCGCATCGGTAAAAGTAACGCCTGCCAAAACGTCTTCGCCATAGAGCACCACGCGCGCTTTTTCCATCTGGTGAAATTCGATAGGGAAGACATCCGCACCGTCTTTTACCTCGGCGACCGTGAAATAGACCGGCAAGTGATGTCCCATCCGGTGCCATTCGCGCATCGGCGCCTGAGCCGCGCGCAGATCGGCGGGCGTTATCTTTTTTAAGGCGATGAGAAGATTGTAATCCGAACGCTGCGCGATAAAATCTCCCGAAGCCGCCGAGCCGTAAAGAATGACCGAGGCCAGATTAGCGCCGTGTGTATTCTTAAGGTCGTCAATAAAAGCTCTGAATTGATCTTGTATCATTTGTCTTATTTTCGGTGTTACCAATCTCCGCCGGCGCCCCCGCCGCCGAAATCTCCGCCGCCGCCGAAGCCGCCCCAGTCTCCGCCCCCGCCGCCGGAAGAATCGCCCCCGCCCCAGTCACTCCCGCCGCCCGAACTGCCGCCGGAGCCGCCGCCGGAAAGCAGCGAACCGATGATGCCGCCGATTATCCATGGCATGACGGAATCGCCGCCGTCAGATCCGCCCTTGCGCTTGCCTGATCCGCCAAAGCCTCCACCGTTCCAACTTGAGCGCCGTGTTTTGCCGGCACGGGAAACCGCGGAGATGACAAAAATAAAAATGATGAACGCGATGATGCCGCCGCAGATAGCGCAGCCAAACAAACTCGATCCTTTTTTTGTCGTGCCGGTAACGGGCGGCGCGGTGGATGTGCCTTCGGTCTTTTGCAGCGTGACCGGATCGAAACCGCGTGCTTCGCCAAAGCGGCGGATGTAGGCCTCGACCGTGTCATTGATGCCTTTTGCGTATTGCCCCTGCTTGAAGGCCGGAACGAGATTTTGCCGCTGGATCTGTCCGGCCAGCCCGTCCGGGACATCGCCTTCGGCGTCGCGGCTTACCTGGGAGAAATATTTGCGGTCGTCGATCGCCACCACCAGCAGCAGCGCAGGGTTGTCCTGTTCTTTCGAGCCGATCTTCCAATCGCGGGCCACCGCCAGCGAGTAATCAAAAATATCTTTTCCACCGGTAGTTCTAACGGTCAGCACGGCGATCTCGATCCTGGCGGGCGTGCCGTCACGTAGATCTTTCAGCCTCTTTTCCAGCGTGCTTTTGGTATTTGCGTCGATCACGTTTGCGTAATCGTTAATAAAACCGGTGTTAGCGGGAATGTCCGAAGTGTCGGCCTGCGGAAAAACAACTGAGGCAAAAGCCAGCAACACCATTGCTGCCAACAAATAAGCCTTGAATTTAAGACTCGTAAAATTAATTACTTTCATCGTCTCCACAGAATTACGAAAAGCGTTCCTTAATGTTCTCAGATTCCGAGCAGAATATGCAAAAGGTAATGGATAAGAAAAAACAGCGCGACCCCGGCAAAAACAAAGAGAGAGACCAGGGGGTTCTTTCCGCCGTGGTGATTTACTTCGGGTATCAGGTCGCTGGCGGCTACGTAAAGCGTCACGCCGGTGGCCACCGGCAGCGCATAGGCGACGGAAACTCCCAGAAGATTGCCGAATAAAAAATAACCCAGAACGCCGATCAACGTCGTCAGCCCGACCACGTTCGTCGCGATAAAGGCTTTTTTCCAACTCTTGCCCGCCGCTAAAACCAGCGAGGTGGTAGTAAAGCCTTCGGGAAATTTGTGCAGGAAGACGGCGATAAAAACCAGGAGCCCGGTTTCGGAATTTATTTGCGAAGCCGCCGCGATCGCCACGCCGTCGAAAAACGTGTGGATCATAAAACCGCCCAGCGCCGTGTAGGTCGAGGCGGTGGAGATAAGATGTTCGCCGTGCTCATGGCTGCTCGCATCGCCGCTTATACCGTGGCCCATTTCCTGGGCGATGTCTTCGCCCAGATGGAAATGCGGGGCGATCGTATGCTCAAAAAACTGTGTCAGCAGGTATCCGCCCAGCAGCAGCAGCATCGGAACGGCGTAGGATTCGATCGAAGATTCGGCTGCGGAAGAACGTTGCCAGAGCTTAAAGATCTCCGGCATCAGCTCGATAAAAGTGACCGAAAGCATAAAGCCCGCGCCCAACGCCACCAAAAACCTCAAAAGCTTGCGATATTTCGAGTGGATGTTTGAAGGCAGCAGTATCAGGCCGCCCAAACCGTTAGCCGAAGCAGCTATTAGTCCCAATACCAGGATCTGTAAAAAGGAGATATTCAAGGTTTATTTAATAAAATATTCCTATTCTCAAGAATTTTAGAGAATAACACGACTGCCGGGCAGACATAAAATCGGACAATTTAAGCCTCACCACGGCCGCGCCATAAAAAGGAACTATTTTAATTCGCCTTCAACTCGTTTTCCCAACGGCTCCGGTGACGGTTTACGCTCCAAGACATCCAACGCCGCTCTTTACTATCGATAACTTAGAATTATCGATACAGATTTTTCTTCATGAACGATTTGATTTCATTAAGACCCCTTAAGATTTTCCTCGAAGATGATGAGGGGCAAACGGAAATAGATCTATCCAAATTGGATTTAAATGATTTTTTCAGGAAAGATCTGGTGCGCTATCAGCTTACGGGAACGCTGCCACCCGGGCCGGATTTTCATCCGTCCAATTTTGTCAGCTGCATCTTTCACCAAGTAGACGCCGGAAATATCAGTTTTAAGGAAGTCGATTTTAAAGACACGCTTGTAAAATCGTCTCGTTTCGTGAATTGCCAATTTGACGGAGGAGCCTTTGCCACAACGTTTTTTGCCGAGACGGAATTTACAAACTGCACTTTTTACAATCTCTCGGCTCACAACTGCGATTTTCATCGGGTCAAGTTTGCAAAATGCGATTTGACGAACCTGCTGGTCAAATCCTCGCGGTTCTCCGAATGCCTGTTCGAAGATTGTATTACCAGCAATAAGATCTGTGAGATGTCCACTCTCTTCGAAACGCGTTTTTCAAATACGCCTATTCAGATAGAAACCATTACGAATAATTTTGGCCTTATCCATAGCAACGCTGCTGACGCACCGATTAGAAGCGGTCGGGTGCGACATTTTCACACGATCATGAACGATGAGGATCTGAGGACCCTGCTTGCTTCGGACGATCTGTCGAATCTTGAAAAGCTGTCGCTGGAATATTATCTGGAAGAAACTCTGCTGAACGGCTCAAAAGTTCTCGATAAATCTCTAGATATAACTCAGTGGACAAGACTTTATAAAAATCCCGGCAGCTTTATCGAATTGCTGGAAAAATTTGCCGCATTCGTCGTTCATCTTTACGACAACGACAAAATTGCCATCCATCCCCTGCTTCTTTTTCACCATGTGACCAGCACACTGAGTCACAATTCGACCCGCGAGGAAAAAGCGCACAATCTTATTACATCTATCGGAGGAGTGCATCTTATGCTCTCCCAGATCGTGGAAGAATTTCTCGCCCTGCTGGATATGACTTCGCGGATCCTCGGAAACAAACTGGATTTCCTGGCAGAAGGGCCCTTGGACAAGCAATTTTATCTCGATCTTTTAGGCCCGTTTATCAAAGATCGGAACGTCGAGATATCAAAGCTGGAGCGTAACTCTCCTCTTCATATCGAACTGACCTCTCCCGAGGCGATCTCATTACTTTCTCTTCTCGCAGCGTTTTTAGCGACCAGAACTAAACTTGAGATCACAAAGCTGAGATCGACGCTCGAAAAACGCCAACCGGCCGACAAAAATAAAGGCGTTCGAGGAAAAAAATCCGAGGCGCTAATGCCAAAAACACATTCGCGAAAAACCAATCAGTCCTTGATTTCTTTCAGCAGCGGAATGATAACCAAGCCAACGCCGGCTTATGAGTTCAGAGTGAAGGCCCTTATACCGGGATCGCTTTTGATGGATCTTAGATTGAATTTTAGTACGACGTTTCTGCGCCGGCTTCGCGGGGTGCTCATAGATATACTGGTCGATTCAAAGAGGAAACGCAGCTAATACTTCAACAGCTCGGAGAATGTTTTGCTCACGGTTAAAATAATTTATCCGAATTTGCTCCCAATCAGGATCAAACGCAAATAACATATTTGCTCCCAATACCACGGGCATTTTGTGCGAGTGACAATGATCCAGCAATCTTTTGCGGTTTAGCGCGTAAGCTTTTTTTCCTCCTTGCAGCGGGAGAAACGCGGCTCCCATGTAGCCATTCACCAAAGGACTCAATTTAAGTTGTGCGCCTAAGGCGAGCATGTCGGCTTT
Source organism: Pyrinomonadaceae bacterium (assembly GCA_035995185.1). GTDB lineage: Bacteria > Acidobacteriota > Blastocatellia > Pyrinomonadales > Pyrinomonadaceae > DASYKT01. The sequence goes on along the minus strand of DASYKT010000025.1, from coordinate 86,188 downwards.
CTTGTGCAGTTTTTTAATCTGCAAATTGGCTGAGGCTAACATAGAAAAAAAGAGCGGCGTGTTTTTGGCGAGTTCCACGGTCATCATCAGGCTGTGAAGATCCAGCGAAGCGCCGGTGAAGTATTGGACTCCCTCAAGAGGGTATTGCATGCTTTTCGGATGTACGACGTAAGAAAGTCGAAGACCGTTAAGGCCAAGCGCTTTTAACAACCCGCGCACCCGCAATATTCTCGGATGCTTCTTTTTAGTGACAAGTCCGGCAAACAATGGCGGATGGCGCTGTTCGGTTGCCTCGTCGATCACCAAAAAATCTTTTGAAGAAAGTTTTTCCAACAAAATTTTTATATGTTCGAGTTCCTGATTATAGCCCAGAGACATTTTTGGTTGTGTCATCCAGATCGCAATCGGTGATTCGCTTCGCAATTTGTCCGGTTCAAAATCGAAACGGAAATTGTTTGCATAATAGGTAGGAACCAATACGACTTTGTGTCCTGAAAGCCTTGCTTGGTTAACCGTAACGCCATAGGCCGGAGTATCGAACACCACAGTTTTTACTCCCTGGTTTTTTAGCGCCAAGAGAACTGCCCCGTTTGCGGTTGAAACCGAACTGTAAAATGTGACCTCGGAATTTTTAAGATCGTGCTGCTCCCAGGCGCAGATTAATTTGAGTATGTCGGTTTTTATTTCGCCTAGGGAGCCACTCTCATCGAGGTAATAACGGCCAAACCGGGCCGGGTCGATCTCTACAGGCGGAAGCAGGACGGACGAGTCCACGAACGTGTCCAACCAACCCGAAGGGTCCGCATATACTTGTCCCGCGTCTCTTATATCTTCGAAAAAATCATAATACGTGAGATCCAGATCATTGGGGCGAAAAAACTTTGACTCTTTTGTGGGCATCGAAAATTCCTGGGATAATTCTAAGTTATCGATAGTAAAATTTGGGAAAACTGCCGATCTCTTCTAGCAAGTCGGGTTGCAAGTATTATGCATTAAATGGAATTTTGCGACAATCAGTTAAAGCTGAAACCTTATTAAATTGAAGTCCGGCGGTTATTAAGCTTTTCTTCCTAAGAATCAAATTCTACTCCCTAAAAAAAAGGAGCGCATTATCCATGAGAATGAATAAAGCAATTAGGGAGTTTTTAGAAGGATATTTTTCAACTAACGATCGAAGAGAAAAAACCAGGCGGGCATATATTTCCGATCTGGCCCAATTCGAGGTTTTTGCGAGGAAAACCACCTCCATCAGCTCAATAAAAAACACCAACATCGAGAATTGGGTCGCCCATCTCAAGAATAAAGGTTATGCCCCGGCTTCGATCCGGCGAAAGATCGTCGTTCTTAAAGTATTTTTTACTTATTGGGTGAGGCGGGACGTTATCGCGGAATCGCCTTTTTGGCGGGTCAAAATAAGTTTCGGCAGGATCGAACAGCTTCCTCGCGCTTTAACCCGGCAAGAGATACGGGACCTGCTCGCCCAGGCGCAAAAAAATTATTCGGCTTACAGCCGGAACACTTCTAATAAAAAGACAAACACTTCTTCACGCAGATACCTGGTCCTTCGTAATGTTGCCCTTTTAGAATTGCTTTTTGCCACGGGGATCCGCGTGGGGGAAATTTCCGCCATAGACCTGAGCGATTATGTGCCTACGGAAGCCGCTTTTAAGATACAAGGCAAAGGCGGAAGAGAGAGATTGGCTTTTGTAGTCGATAAAGTCACTTTAAAGATCCAGCGAGAATATTTAAAGATGCGTCAAAAGATCTCTACCGAAAGCTCCGCTTTTTTTCTTAACGCCAGAGGCAAGCGGCTTTCCCCTCAAGGGATAGCAAATGTGATAAACCGGATACGCGAAGACAGAGGCATAGAGCGGCCTATTACACCACACATGCTGCGGCACACCGTCGCCACGCTGCTTCTGCGGAATGGGGTCGATATTCGGGTAGTACAGGAATTTCTCGGGCACGCTTCGATAGCAACTACCCAGCGCTACACACATATCGCCAAAGAGCATATGATCCAGGAGCTGCAAAGCCGGCATCCTTCTTTGGCCCTCAGATAGATCCGTTTCAATAGGAAAGCCGAAAGTGCAGGGCGTGGCCCCCTCGCGGGCCGTTTTGCGCTAAATCCAGCAAAAATAAGGGTAAATTTTAAGCATTTGAATTAAGCAATATTTTTTGAAGATTCTCCTTGACACAGGTAAGGGAAAGGCTTATATTTGCGTGTAGCTGGCGTATTTACAACGCAACGCAACCGATTTCAGATCTGGCCGTCTGATATTTTTTTGTCAAAAAAATAATTTTGCTTAAGAAAATCTTAAGAATGCTTAAACACTCGGCAATCGGCCCGAAAAGGCGTCTGCAAGATCAAAAAAAGCGAAAATCCAGGTTTTCACGCGGCGCTTACTCCGAGCTTTAACTAAGCAGCCGTTCTCAACGTCACAACTTAATAACGTTCTTTTTCAAACCGTTCTTTGAACTAATCGTGTGAATACTGTGCAAAAAAACGAGGCTGAAGAACTTCACTCTCCCGTTTTATTAACGGAAGTGGTGCAATTTCTAGCCCCGGAGCGGGGCGACGGGCTGTTTATTCCAAAACCCAACGGGTTGTTCATTGACGCCACGCTCGGTCTGGGCGGCCACGCCGAGGCACTGCTGGAAAAAAGCGCGACGGCGCGGGTGATAGGGATCGACCAGGACACCGAGGCAATTGCCTATGCTAAAGAACGCCTCGAGAGATTTGGCGATCGCTTTCAGATCTTTCACAGTAATTTTTCGCAGCTAAAAGATATCTGGCAGCAGTCCGGCGCGGAAAAGCCGAACGGCATTTTGGCCGATCTGGGAGTTTCTTCACTCCAGTTTGACAGCGCCGAGCGCGGTTTTAGTTTTCGCTACGATGCGCCGCTCGATATGCGGATGAATGCCGCCGCTGATGATGACGCCGACGACACGGAAACCGCCGCCGAACTTTTACAGCGTCTTTCGGAAGAAGAGATCGCAAACGTCATCTATCAATATGGCGAGGAAAGATTTTCCCGCCGCATCGCCCGGTGGATAGTTGAACGAAGAGAGCGCGGCGAGCCAATAGAGACGACAAAGGAATTGGCCGATCTGGTCAGCCGCGCGGTAAAAAAAAGCAAGCACGATCAGATCCATCCCGCGACCAGAACCTTTCAGGCGCTGCGCATCGCGGTCAACAAAGAGTTAGAGATCCTGGCTGATTTTATCAGCGACGCAATTGACATTTTAGACATTACGGGCAGGCTGGCCATCATCAGCTTTCATTCCCTGGAAGACCGTATCGTCAAACAAACTTTTCAGAAACTGGCGGGAAAATGTTCCTGCCCTCCGCGGCTCCCTGGGTGTATTTGCGGCGCGGAGAAAAAAGTTGAAATTTTAACCAAACGCCCGGTTGTGCCGGGCGCCGAGGAAATGGCGGATAATCCGCGTGCGCGCAGCGCTAAGCTTCGTGTTTGCAGTAAGTTGTAAGAGTCTGAGAAAGTCCCCTGTCAAAGTAAATATATGGCTAACCGAAAACAGATCAAAGAACGAACCAGCGAAAAAGTAAAGCGCGAACAGGCTCCTATTCCGTGGCAATATTTTGCGATGGGACTGCTTTGCGCGGCGATCATGGCCGTGGGATTTTTCTTTGCCGCAAAACAGCATTTTTCTTCGGTGGAACTCAGCATGAAGAACAGCGATATGCGCAAGGCCAAACAGAACCTGGAAGCTGAACAGAGAAAATTGCGCGTCGAACGCGAAGAAGTTTCCGCGCCGGCCACCATCGAAAGAGCCGGGTTAAAGATCGGCCTGCGAAAATTTACCTCTGACGATTTTCAATTTATCGATGCGATGAAGAATGCGCCGCAGCCTGACAGTGCCAAAACGATCGCCGATAACAAGAGCAAGTCTCTTACGGAAAAAAATGACACGGTAAAGATCGTTAAAACCGTGAGCGTAAGGCCGGTCGACGGCGAAAAGAAAGACCAGAGTGCCAGAAGCGCCAAAGCCGACGCTGCCAAAGCGGCAGCCGCCAAAGGATTGGGCAAAGAAACGGGCCGAACTTTGATCGCCAAAAAATAATTTCCACAAAATACTTTCGGGAGTAAACAAAGATGCGCCGCAGCAGAACACAGCGAACAAAACAGGCACAGATGGTCTTTGCCAGGTTTCTACTCATCGTCGGCATCTGGGTGATCTGGATGGGCGTGATCGGCGTGCGGCTGGTCCACCTGCAAGTGAACCAGCACGATTGGCTGCTGCAGAAAGCGCAAAATCAACGGCGCGAAAAGATCCGCGAAAAACAACTCCGCGGAACGATTTACGACCGCAACGGTTCGCAGCTGGCGGTGAGCTTAAATGTCGAATCGCTTTACATTTACCCGGAAAAGATCGGCAATATCGAATCTGTGGGAGCGAAACTCGCAGCGATACTTAAAGAAAAATCACAAGACGTGATCGGCCGCCTGAAAAAGGCGAAGGAAGGCGACAAAACATACGTCCTCTTTGCGCGGGAGCTGGATGATGAAAAGGTAGCGAAGATAAAATCTCTCGAACTCGACGGTATCAAGTGGGAAAAAGATCAGAAGCGCAGCTACCCGCACCAGGTGACCGCGGCGCAGGTAGTAGGTTTTAGCAATATAGATGATGAAGGCCAATCGGGCATCGAACGCTCGCAGGAATTACACCTGCACGGCGATGTGATCGGCGGCTATCAGGAACACGACCGGATCGGCCGGGTGTATGAGCTTTCGGAAAATACCGTCGCCGCGCCCAAGGACGTTTATCTCACGATCGATTCGACCATCCAGTACGAAGCAGAAAAAGCGCTGAAGCAGGGACTTGACGCCGTCGGCGCCAAAAGCGGAACGGCAGTAGTTTTGGACCCGAAGACCGGTGAGGTTTTAGCGATGGTCAGCCTGCCGAGCTTTGATCTTAATAACTACAAGAATTTTGCCTCAGCTTCGTGGCGCAACAAAGCCATCGAGGATTACTACTCGCCGGGTTCGGTCTTTAAGCTGATCACTTACGGGGCGGCGCTCGATGCCGGCCTGATCAAACCCGATGAGCAGATCGATTGCAACAACGGCTCGATCACGATCGCCGAGCACAAATTTACCGACGGGCACCCGCTGGGCGTCGTGCCTTTTACCAAAGCATTGGCGGTTTCTAATAATGTAGCCGCGATCAAGGTCGGACAGCGGCTGGACAAAGACAGGTTTTATGAATATGCCCGCCGCTTCGGCCTTGGCGCCCCGACCGGTGTCGAACTTCCTTCGGAAACATCCGGAATTTTACGCTCGACAAAAAATTGGTCAGCCGATTCGCTGGCCTCGATGTCGATAGGTTATGAAGTGGGCGTTAGCTCGTTGCAAATGGCTTCGGCGTACGCGACCATTGCTAATGACGGCCTGCGCATACAGCCGCACGTGGTCAGGCAGATCGGCGAAGAGGGAAAAGACCCGAGCTATGTGGCGCAGCCGCAGAGAACCCAGGTGGTAAGCGCCGAAGCCGCGCGCACGCTGAGAAATATGATGCGCGAAGTCGTCAAAAGCGGGACCGGCCGCCGCGCCCAGCTGGAAGGTTATACGGTTTCGGGAAAGACCGGAACGGCCTGGAAATACGACCAGAAGAGAGGCTACTCCGAGGGAAAAAGGATCTCGTCTTTTATCGGAATGGCCCCGGCCGATAACCCGGCAGTGGTGATCGCCGTGATGGTCGATGAGCCGTCCATCGGCGGGCGAGACGGCGGGACCGTGGCGGCGCCGATCTTTAAGGCCATCGCCGAGCAAGTATTGCCGCGGTTGAACGTTCTGCCAAACAGGGAAATTCATCCGGAGTTTTTGCAAACTACTGAAGCCGTTAAGGACGAGAAGGAAGGCATCGAGCTGCCGCCCGCGGCGTTAAAGAAAGCCGAGGCTGACAAAGAAGCAAAAACGAGTAAAGATAAAAGGGAAGAAAAAAATAAAAAGGCCCCCGATAAAGGAGGCGATAAAAAAGTTGCGGTAGAGACAAAGAAGACGACGGAAGAGAAAGCGAAACAAAGGAATAAAACTTGAAACTTAGCAGCGTAGCCAAATACATCACTGCCGATACGCGGAAATTTTCTCCCGCTTTGCTCGACGCTGAAGTCAGGAATTTTTCAATAGACTCGCGCGAAGTTAAAGCGGGCGAAATCTTTTTTGCGCTCTCGCAGCCCGATTATAAAAACAACGGTTTCAACGGCGATTTTGCCGACAGTCATCAATTTATCAAGAGCGCTTTTGAAAGCGGCGCGATAGCCTGCGTAGCGCGGCCTGACAAAGTTTTCGGAAACCCGGAGCTCGAACAATTTCTCGACCGCTTGCTCCTGGTCGATGACGCCATCGTCGCTCTGCAGGCGCTGGCCGCCGGGATCTACCGCGATTGGGGAAAACCGGTCGTTGCCGTCACCGGCAGCGCGGGAAAAACCACGGCAAAAGAATTAACGGCGCACGTGCTTTCGGAAAACGGGTTTCGCGTTCTGAAAAATATAAAAAATTATAATAACGGGCTGGGGCATCCGCTGACGGTTTTGCGTCTGTCTTCGGAAGGGAATTATGATGTAGCCGTGCTGGAAATGGGAATGTCCACTCCGATGCATGAGATCAAACGCCTGTGCGAGATAACCCCGCCTGACTTTGCCGTCGAATTAAATGTACTGCCCGTTCATTTGGAACACCTCGGCTCGATCGAAGCCATCGCCGCCGCCAAAGCTGAATTAGTAGAAGGAATGAAGCCCGGCGGCACGGCCGTCTTAAATGCCGACGACCCGCGTGTGCTGGCGATGAAAGAAAAACACCAGGGCCCCAACACTACCTACGGAATTTCCCAACAGGCAGATGTAACAGCGACAGAAATTCATTCAAAAAAATTCGGACAGACCGATTTTAAATTGCACACTCCGGCCGGACACGCTACAGTTAGTATGAAACTGGCCGGGCGGCACAACATATCGAACGCGCTGGCAGCCGCGGCGGTCGGTTTAGGATTCAAAATTTCGCCGGAAAATATCGCTCGCGCGCTCTCGACGGTTGCGCCGCCGCCGCAGCGCGGGGAAGTATTGCGTTTTGCCGCCGGGTTTGAAGTGGTCAACGATTCGTATAACTCCAATCCCGATGCACTGATGAGCATGGTCGATACTTTGGTGGAAAATGGCGGCCACGCAAAACGAAAAATAGTTGTCGCGGGTGAAATGCTTGAGCTGGGCATAGACGCCGAATCGATCCATCGCGAAACCGGGAAAAAGATCGCGGCAAGCGGTATTGACGCGCTATTCGGCGTCAGAGGTTTAGCCAGCTGCTTGGTCGAAGGCGCGCAGGAAGCGGGACTGCACGAAACGAAGTTCTTTGTCGATTCGGACCAGGCGGCCGAAGAGATCGTTAATGAAATGCGCGCAGGCGACCTGGTGCTGGTCAAAGGTTCGCGCGGTGTGCGAACGGAAAAGATAGTGGCTAAATTAACGGAAAAGTTTGCTTTAGCACAGTAAATAAAACGGATGCTCTATCATCTTTTATACGAGTGGATATTTTTGAACGCGTCAAGGGACACCGCGTCTTATTTTATTCGCGTCCTTAACGTTATCCAGTACGTCACATTTCGCACCGCGATGGCGACGATCACTTCACTGCTGGTCTCGCTGCTGCTCGGCAAATTCGTGATCAAAAAACTTGCCGATCTTAAATTCGGACAGGAGATACGCGAAGAAGGCCCGGAATCGCACCAGGCAAAAAAAGGCACCCCGACGATGGGCGGCGTTTTGATCATCGGATCGGTGATAGTTTCGACTTTATTATGGGCCCGGCTGACCGCTCCCTATCTGTGGATCGCGCTGATCGCCACCACGCTTTTTGCCGCGATCGGTTTTGCCGACGATTTCATCAAGATAACGAAAAAGCGCAGCCTTGGCTTAAACGGCAAACAAAAATTGTTCGGCCAACTGCTGATCGCAGGCGGCATCTTTCTGGCGCTTTACCTGATCGGAAATTACCCCTGGAATCTGAGCATTCCTTTCTTTAAGGAGACGGCCGAGGCGAACGGCATCACGACGATCTATCCCTGGGTATACGGTTTATTTATCGCCTTTATCCTGCTCGGCTCTTCAAACGCCGTAAATCTGACCGACGGGCTGGACGGCCTGGCGACCAGCATAACTTTTATCGCGATGTCGGCGCTGACGGCGCTGACCTATATCGCCAGCGACGCGCGCTGGGCGGAAAGGCTCGATATCACGCACAAACCCGAGGCGGCTGAGCTGACGGTTTTTTGCGGCGCGATGGTCGGGGCCAGCCTCGGGTTTTTGTGGTACAACGCTCCGCCGGCGGAAGTCTTTATGGGTGATGTCGGCAGCCTGGCGATCGGCGGCGCGCTGGGAACCGTCGCCATCCTGACCAAGCAGGAATTTTTGCTGCCCTTTATCGGCGGCGTGTTCATTCTGGAAGCGCTGTCGGTGATGATCCAGGTGGCTTCGTTTAAGACGACCGGCAGGCGCATTTTCAAGATGTCGCCGATACATCATCATTTCGAGCTGAGCGGTTGGAAAGAATCAAAGGTCGTTTTTCGTTTTGTGATCGTGGCTGTTTTATTTGCGTTGCTTAGTTTGGCGACTTTGAAACTGCGTTGATTGTTTAGTGTGGTTCGTGTGATTCGTGGTTCAGTCTTAGTACGTGGTAGTAAATATTTCTAAGAAGTAACCACGAAACACACGAAAAACACGAAAATTGCGAATGGAATTACAGGGCAAAAAAACTTTGGTGCTCGGAGCGGGCAAAAGCGGCGTGGGGTCGGCGAAATTTTTGGCGGCGCGGGGAGTGGTGGTCGCGCTGCACGATAAAAAGCCCGTGGCCGAATGGAGTGAAGAAGCGCGTGGTTTGAAAGAGCAGGGCATTGGATTGATGGACGGGATGCTGCCGTCGTGGCTGCTCGACCAGATCGAACTGGTTGTTATCTCACCCGGTGTTCCGACCTCGAGCGTTCCGGCGCGTTATGTTGACCGGGCGGACGGCGAAGTTATCGGGGAGGTCGAGCTTGCCTACCGTTTTATGAAAGGCCGCATCGTCGGCATCACCGGCTCAAACGGCAAGACGACCACGACGACTTTGATCGGGCAGATGTTAAAAGACGCGGGATTAAAAACCCAGGTCGGCGGCAATATCGGCACGGCGCTGATCTCGCTGGCGGAAACTTCGGACGACGATACGTGGACCGTGGTCGAACTTTCCAGTTTTCAACTTGAAACCATCGTCGATTTTCGTCCGAATGTGGCCGTGGCGCTCAACGTCACGCCGAACCACATGGACCGCTACGATCTTTTTACCGATTACGCCGCCGCGAAACATCGCCTCTTTATGAACCAGACGGCTGATGACGTGGCGATATTAAATGGGGACGACGAGATCACTTCGTCTTGGGCAGCAGGGTTGAAAGCGCACGTTTCGTTTTTTAGCACCAGCCGCGAACTGGATGAAGGCTTGTTCATGCGCGGCCGCGAGCTGGTTTGCCGCGCCGGTGGCAGCGAAAAAGTTTTGACAACGCGCGATGAAATGAATCTTCGCGGCATCCACAACGTGCAAAACGTATTGGCGAGCTTTGCCGCCGGGCTGGCATGCGGCGCCGATCCCGCGTCGATGCGCGAGACGGTGCGAAATTTTCAGCCGGTCGAGCATCGCCTGGAGCTAGTCACTTCTGTCGAAGACGTGAAATTTTATAACGATTCAAAGGCGACCAGCGTCGATGCCACTTTGAAGGCCCTGGAAGCGCTGGCGGGTGACGAAGAAGGGCAGATAGTTTTGATACTCGGCGGGCGCGGAAAAAATGCGCCATACGAACCCTTGGCTGAACTGGTAAAAACACGAGTTCGCGCGCTGGTTTTGATCGGCGAAGACGCTGACAACATCGAAAGCCAGTTGAAAAACCACGCGCAGATCATCCGCGCGGGCGATATGAAAGACGCGGTAGAGAAGTCTTTCGCGGCGGCACACAAGAACGACGTGGTTTTGCTCGCCCCGGCATGCGCCAGTTTTGATATGTTCAAGAGCTTTGAGCAGCGCGGTGAAATTTTTAAGAGCGAAGTGAGAGCACTTGGTACAAAGGCGAACGTAGCATCGTAGCGCCGGCGCTACAAAAAAAGCCGCAGATGGCGGCGCTACATAAAGTAGTAGATGGCGAAAAAACTGAGAATGGATTGGTGGCTTTTTGCGGTGTCGGTCGCGCTGGCGCTTTTTGGCGTGATGATGGTTTATAGCGCGTCGGCGATGATCGCGCTGCGTGAAAACAATCAATACAGTTATTTCACCAAGCAGCTTGTTTTTACGATGGTCGGCATCGTGCTGATGCTGGGGATTTCGCAGATACATTATAAAAGGCTCGAAAATGAGTGGCTTATCATCGGATGTTTGACAATTACAATGATCCTGCTCGCCGCCGTCTTTTTCTTTCCGCCGACGAACGGCGCGCGGCGCTGGTTAAAACTGTCAGGTTTTACATTTCAGCCGTCTGAAATAGCCAAGCCGGTGCTTTCTTTGTTTCTCGCTTATTTTTTGACAAAGAATGAAAAGACCGTCGGCGAATTTAAGAAGACGATCCTGCCGTGCCTGATGGTGTTGGGGGTATTGTCGGCGATGATCCTGGTCGAACCTGACCTGGGAACGGTCATCGTGATGGCGGCGATCTTTACCGTCGTATATTTTACGGCCGGCGCGCGGCTTTTTCACATCGCGGCGGTGGGCGCGGGGATACTGGTCGTATTCGTGGGAGCGCTGGTCTTTCAGCCGTATCGCATGGCTCGGCTCGGCTCATATCTCGATCCGTGGCAGGACGAAAACGGGGTCGGTTACCAGGTTACGCGATCGCTGATGGCGGTCGGCTCCGGCGGAATTTTCGGTGAAGGTTTTGCGCACGGGCAACTGAAGCTTTTTTACCTTCCTTTCCCGTATTCGGATTTTATTTTTGCGGTGGTGGCTGAGGAATTCGGGTTGGTAGGCGCTCTATTAGTGGTTTTAGCTTTCGGATTTTTACTTTGGCGCGGCACGCGCGCGGCTTTAATGGCGCCGGACCGGTTTGGCAAACTGCTCGGCATCGGGCTGATCACCGGGATCATCGTACAGGCGTTCTTTAACATCAGTGTGGTGCTCGGGATTTTGCCGACCAAAGGGATACCGCTGCCGTTCATTTCCTATGGCGGTTCATCGATATTGATGACGCTGATATCGGTGGGGATATTGCTCAACATTTCGCAGCACGCCGGTTTTGTCGAGTTGGAAAATCCCGAAGACGAATCTGACGCCGCGCGGAGAACCAGCGGGCGGCGCAGGGTGGCGCGGGCCAGAACGAGAGAGGCTTAAGATATGCGAGTGATGATCGCCGCGGGCGGTACAGGCGGGCATATCTATCCGGGTATCGCCGTCGCCAATGAGATAAAACAGCGCGATCCGGATTCTATCGTGCGGTTTGTCGGCACGGCCAAGGGGCTGGAGAAAAAACTCGTACCCGAAGCCGGTTTTGAACTCTCTTTGATAAAAAGCACGGGACTGAAAAACGTCGGCGTGGCGGGAAAGATAAAGGGCGCACTGCTTTTACCGCGCGGGTTTTTCGAAGCGTGGAAATTGATAAAGGATTTTCGCCCGGATGTGGTGGTTGGCGCGGGCGGTTATGTTTCTGGGCCGGTTTTGCTGATGGCGTATTTTATGGGCGTGCCGACAATGGCGATGGAATCAAACGCGCTGCCCGGTTTTACCAACCGCAAACTGGCGCGGTTCATTGATAAAGCGGCGCTGACTTTCGAAGAAGCGCAGAAGTTTTTTCCAGGCAAGGGCGTGATCACGGGAAATCCCGTTCGCGGCGAGTTTTTTGACATCAAGCCGAAAGAGAGAGAAGAGAATGATTTTCATCTGCTTATCTTCGGCGGCTCACAAGGCGCGCGCGCGATCAATAATGCGATGATCGAGGCGCTCCGGTTTCTCGATAGTTATTTGGAAAAATTGCACATCACGCATCAAACCGGCGAGGCCGATCTGGAAAATGTGCGCAAGGGTTATGCGGATGCCGGCTGGTCGGGCGCCGATGTGCGGCCATATATTTCGGACATGGTTTCCGTCTTTGCCGACACCGATCTGATAATTTGCCGCGCCGGCGCTACGACCTGCGCCGAGCTGGCGGCAGCCGGAAAAGCGGCGGTGATGGTGCCGCTGCCGACCGCGGCCGACGACCACCAGCGCAAGAACGCCGAGGCGCTCGAAACGTGCGGAGCGGCGGTAATGATATTGCAGGCCGATCTGAGCGGCGAGCGGTTGGCAAATGAAATAAAGGCCCTGATCGATGCGCCGGAAAAACTGGCCTTGATGGAAGAAGCGGCGCGTGGGTTGGCGAAAGCGGACGCCGCCAAGATCGCGGTGGATATGATCGAGGAACTGGCCGTTAAGAATAAGAAGTAGGCAGAAGCAGTAAGCGGCGGCAGTAGGCAGTAGGCAGATGACAGGATCATAGGTAAACAAGATGTTTCTTCACGTTAAATATGTTCATTTTATCGGTATCGGCGGCATCGGCATGTCCGGCATCGCGGAAGTACTGGCCAACCTCGGTTTCGAGGTGTCAGGCTCGGACCTGAAAAAATCCAAAGTCACCGACCGGCTGGAAAAAATGGGCATCCGCGTTCATGAAGGCCATGCGGCGGAAAACGTCGGCGAAGCGCAGGTCGTCGTTTATTCGTCGGCGGTGCGCGACGATAACCCGGAAGTGGTCATCGCCAAGCATAAAAATATCCCGGTCATACCGCGCGCGGAAATGCTGGCGGAACTGATGACCTTGAAACCCTATTCGGTCGCCGTCGCCGGTTCGCATGGCAAGACGAGCACTACTTCGATGGTCGCGACGGTTTTGGGCAATGCGGGGATCGATCCAACCACGATCGTCGGCGGTGTGGTCGATACGCTCGGTTCGAATGCGCGGCTTGGGAGCAGCGATTGGATGGTGGCGGAAGCCGATGAGAGCGACCGCTCTTTTCTGATGCTCTATCCGACCATCGCCATCGTGACCAACATCGACCGCGAACACATGGACAGCTACGCGGACATGATCGACGTTTTGTCCTGCTTTCGCGATTTTGTCAACAAAGTTCCTTTTTACGGCGCGGCCATCTTGTGTCTCGACGATCCGAATGTGCAGGCGATCATCCCCTTCGTCAAACGCCGCCGCGTGACCTATGGTTTTACCGCGCAGGCGGATATTTCCGCTTCCGAGGTCCGTTACGATGACCAGTTCGGCTCGACCTTTATGGTTACGGAGGGCGACCAGATGCTCGGTGAAGTGCATCTGCCGGTTCCGGGTAAGCATAACGTCTACAATGCGTTGGCCGCGATCGCCGTGGGCTTGGAATTAGAGATCCCGTTTGAAAAGATCAGTGAAGGAATGGGCAAGTTCAAGAATGCCAACCGCCGTTTTCAATTCAAAGGCGAGGCCCAGGGCATCACGATCGTGGACGATTACGGGCATCACCCGACGGAAATTACCGCCACGCTGTCCGCCGCCAAAAACGGTTCGGGCGGAAAACGCACGGTGGTGATTTTTCAGCCGCACCGATACACGCGCACCCAGGATCTGATGGAAGATTTTGCGCGCTCTTTTAACAACGCCGACGTGCTTTTTGTCTGCGACATCTATGCCGCCAGCGAAAACCCGATCGAGGGTGTCACGGCTGAGATCCTGACCGAAAAGATCAGGCAGTTCGGACATAAGAATGTTCATTACATCGGCGACATCGAAATCGCCGTGGAAAAGGTCCGCGAATATTTAAAGGACGGGGATCTCTTGATAACTTTAGGCGCGGGAAGCGTTTCCAAACTTTCCGATCAGATGCTGGAATTGTTGAGTCAGTAATATCGCTCTTTTTTGTGAGGGAATGAAAAGAAAATGGTGACCTTAAAAAAACCTGTCAGGCCGAGAAGCAGTCGGGGAAATAAAACCACAGCACGCAAAAGCCGCGCTAAAAATTCGGCGCTGTTAAATTATTACGTCCCGGCGGTTTTTATGCTGGCGATGGCGGCCTGCATCTTGTGGCTGGTGGCATCCGCCTATCAGAAAGTGACCGCGTCTTCTTTTTTCGGGGTCAAAGCCGTAGAGATCTATGGTGTTTCGCGTTCCTCGGAAGATGACATTCGCCGCACGGCCCAGATGACGGCGGTCAAAGCCGGTGTTTGGAATGCCGACATTGCCGAGATCCGCGCGCAGATCGAAAAACTTCCGTGGGTAAAGTCGGCGGTGGTTTCGCGCGTGCTGCCCGACGGATTACGCGTGCGGATCAGAGAGAGCGTGCCGTCCGTGGCCGTCAAGCCGGAGCAGGGCGAACTGCAGTGGGCGGACAGCGAAGCGAATTTCCTCGGGCCGGTCTTTAAAGAAGAAGCGCGTTCGCAGGTCGTGCTCAAGGGCTGGGACGAGAAGAAAACGGAAAATTCGCAAAAGCAGAATCAGCAGCGTGTAAAGATATATCAGAAAATGATGGACGAGCTGCGTATTTCGCAGCTGGATAAACGTATCAGCTCGGTGAACATCTCGGATATGGAAGATGTGCAGGTTTTTACTGACAAAGACGGAGCGGTAATTCCTATCTCGCTGGGCCGCGAAGATTTTGCCAAACACCTGCAGGACGCTTTAAAGACACTGGAAATGAGAGACACGGGCCAGGTAGCGTCACTGATCTCGCGCGGCAAAAACGTGGTCGTCGTTTCGCGCTAAGTTTAAGCGGCAGCTAAAGAATAAAAACATGAGTCGAAACATACATTCAGTTGGATTAGACATCGGCACCAGTAAAGTGCGCTGCGTCATCGGCGAAGTGAACGAAGCCGGGATAGTAGAAGTAGTCGGCATCGGGCAATCGGAATCGCGCGGTATCAAACGCGGCATCGTCGCTAAAAGCGAGCTGGTCACGGAGTCGATCAAGAAAGCCGTCGAAGATGCCGAGCGCATCAGCGGGCTCGAAGTACAGCTGGTCAGCATCAATCTTTCCGGCGAGCACCTGCGCGGCGAAAACAAACACGGCGTGGTGGCGGTGACCGGCGTCGGCCGCGAGATCAGCAATGACGACGTGAATCGCGTCATCGAATCGGCCAGCGCGATGCAGCTTCCCGTCGGCTGGGAGATCGTCGAGCGTTTGCCGCAGGAATTTATCGTTGACGGGCAGGACGGGATCGTCGAGCCGGTCGGAATGCGCGGCGCGCGGCTGGAAAGCAAAGTTCACGTGATAATTTCGCCCGGCGTGGGCCGGCAAAACGCAGTGAAGGCCGTTCACCGCGCCGGTTTAGAGATCGAATGCATGTTTTTGGAGCCGCTGGCTGCGGCCGAGGCGGTTTTGACTGACGACGATAAGGAATACGGCTCCGCGCTGGTAAATATCGGGGCCGATCTGACGGGCGTGGTTATTTTTCAGGGCGGCACGGTCAAGCACACGGCTATTTTTCCTTTCGGCGGGATGCATTTTACCAAGGACGTGGCGGTGGGATTACGGGTTTCTATTTCCGATGCGGAAAAGATCAAACGGGATTTCGGCGTGGTGTCGATGCCCTGGTTAAGCGAGGAAGAAAAGCGCGAAGTCATTGAAGTAATGCCGGTCGGAAAAACTCAGGCGCGGCAGCTTTCGCGGGAAATACTTTGCGATATGCTGCAGCCGCGCGCGGTCGAGATCTTACAGCACATCTCGGCCGAGGTAAGGCGCGCCACCGGCGAGCGTCAGCTTTCCAGCGGCATTATCCTGACCGGCGGCGGCGCGAACCTGCACGGCCTGGTGGACGTGGCGGAACAGATCTTTGACGCGCCGACAAGAATAGGCGTTCCGGAGCGCGATCATTTTGGCGGATTGGTTGATGGTTTACAAAATCCGGAGTGGGCGGTGGCCGCCGGTTTGGTGCTGACTTCGGTGCGCGAACAGCTAAGCGATCACAAGGACCGCGCCGGTTCACGCAGCGCGGCGCAGAAGATGGGCGATTGGTTTTCTTCGCTGCGAGAAAAATTTCGTTAAAGCTTGGTTAAGGCTGTGTTTTGATTAGGAGTTTTATGCAAATTGTTGTATGATTTTTCGCCAGTAACACAACATATAGAGTATAAAGTTGCCACCTAGCTTATCACGGCAATATTAAATAAAAGTTAAATTATTTGGGTTGGTTAAAGGTTTTTTATTTTAGAAGGAAGGTAATTATGCAAGTAGAAACCCAACAGGTCGGCAGTAAGATAAATATTTTTATAGACGAACCGCCCGTGACCGGAGCAAAGATCAAATTGATCGGCGTCGGCGGCGGGGGCGGCAATGCCGTCAACCGCATGATCGAGGCCGGCATCAAGGGTGTCGAGTTCATCGTTGCGAATACCGACCTTCAGGCGCTGAACCTTTCCAAGGCCCCGACAAAAATTCAATTGGGCAGCCAACTGACCAGAGGTCTCGGCGCAGGCTCGGACCCGGAAGTGGGACGCAAGGCCGCGCTCGAAGACACTGAAAAGATCATCGAGGTGATCGAAGGCGCCGATATGGTTTTTGTTACCGCGGGCCTGGGCGGCGGAACGGGAACCGGTGCGGTGCCGGTGATAGCCGCGCTGGCCATGGAACTGGGTGCGCTGACCGTGGCGGTCGTGACCAAGCCGTTTTCGGTCGAGGGTAAAAAGAGAATGGACCACGCTAACCGCGGGTTGGCGGAATTGCGTGACTGTGTCGATACGATAATTTCCATTCCTAACTCACGTTTAAAAGAATTGGAAGGCAAGATCGGTATCACCGACGCTTTTCGCCGCGCGGACGAGGTTTTACTCCAAGCCGTGCAGGGCATCAGCGATCTGATCACCGTTCCGGGCATGATCAACCTGGATTTTGCCGATGTTAAAGCGGTAATGAAGAACAAAGGCATCGCTTTGATGGGTGTGGGCCACGCCAAGGGCGAACACGCGGCCGTGACGGCGATGAAAGCCGCCATCGATTCCAAACTGCTCGAAGAAAATTCCATCAAGGGCGCAAAGGGCGCGTTGATAAACATTACCTGTGCCGAGAATATGCCGCTTGATGAGATCGAGGCCGCCATTTCTCTCATTCACGAAGAAGCCGATGAAGACGCTGACATCATATTCGGCACGGTGATCGATCCAAACATGAAGGACGAAGTAAAGATCACGGTCATCGCTACCGGCTTTACCCAGGCGCTGCAGCAGCAAAAGATCCCTGAGGCTTTTAATCAACAGCAGCCTATCGCGGTCGGACAGACGCCAAATATGTCTTCCGCGCCGATTCAGTCTTCAGCCCCGGGCCAGCAGCAGCAACAGACGCCGCCATCGTCATCAAATTCGGGGGGGCCATTGCGTATCGAGGACATGGAAATACCTACTTTCATACGCAAGAAAATGGACTAATCGATTTTAGATTTCTGATTTTGGATTTTGGATTAAGCTTAGAAATGAAGTGGAATCCAAAATCGCGAATCTAAAATCCAAAATCATTTTTAATTAACGGCCGGACTTCCCAAAATCGACTTGAAATAAGCAGAGGTATCGTGTAGCATTTGTCCACTTGGGGCAGTGTTTTACTTTATGGCTTTTTTGCGGCTTTCCCTGTCCGTATAAAGTTATACTGTTCTGAGTCAGGAGGATAAATTGAACCGTAAGTTAATCAGACCAAAACTCACCGAAGTCACCCTCAGGCCGCCAGAAGAATCCCGCTCCGGAGGTCCGCCACCCAAACCCATCGTGAAAAGCGGGATGAATAATGACCGGCCGAGAAATAACCCGGGCCACGGCAAGCCGTCTTCGCAACAGGCACAACAACAGGCACAAAAAAAATCGCCACCGCAGGATACCAATGCCGAGATCTTTTATTATAAAAAGCAGATCGAAGGCCACGTGCCGATGGTCATTATTTTGCAGGACGGCGAGAAAATTTGCGGCACGATCGAATGGTATGACCGTCACGCTCTGAAAGTGAACCGCGAGAATGAACCGAACATCGTGCTCTTAAAACATAACATCAAATATATGTATAAAGATCCCGAATAGCCCCGGCGCGAAAGATTTATAAGCATTAACCTTCAGTGAAAAACAAGCCTCAACCTTCTCAAAACAAACTCCGCAAGAAAAATCTACCGCGAATCGGAATAACAATGGGTGATCCGGCAGGGATCGGCCCGGAAATAATTCTGAAAGCGCTGGCGGATAAAAAGATATTTAAGAAATGCGTTCCGGTAGTGATCGGCGATGCGGTGTTTTTGGCGGAAACCGCCGAGCAGCTAAAGCTGCCCTTTGATTTTAACGTCATTCGCAAAAGCGAAGAGTTTGTTTTTCCCGCCGGCAAGGCGGGTATTTATGACCTGGGAAACCTGAAAAGAGATGTTCGCCCCGGCGCCCCATCGAAAACCGCCGGTAAAGCCGCGGCGCAGTTTATCGAGGCTGCTGCGGAGCTTGCTCTCTCAAAAAAAATAGACGCGATCGCCACTGCCCCGATAAATAAGCAGGCGCTCTCGCTGGCCGGGGTGCCGTTTCCCGGCCATACCGAGTATTTTGCTCACCTGACGGATACCGGGGAATTTGCCATGGCATTTTTCGGAGGCAAGTTGTGCGTGGTGCTGCTTTCGATCCACGTTTCGTTAAAACAGGCCATCTCCTTGGTAAAAAAGAAAAGGCTTGTTGACCTGATCCGCCTGACCGATCGCGAACTCAAACTGCTGCAAAACCGGGAAGTAAAACTGGCCATGGCGGGATTAAACCCGCACGCCTCTGAAAACGGGCTTTTCGGCAGTGAAGAGGCGCGGGAAATTATCCCGGCATTAGACGAATGTCGCAGGAAATATGGTATAAATGTGCAGGGACCTTTCTCGCCGGACACAATCTTTATAAGAGCTGCTCAAGGGGAGTTTGATGGGGTCATTTCGTGTTATCACGACCAGGCGACCATCGCGGTAAAGTGCCTGGCATTCGGAGAGGCGGTCAATGTAACTTTGGGCCTGCCGATCATCAGAACATCGGTCGATCACGGCACGGCTTTTGAGATCGCGGGACAGGGAAAAGCCGATCCGTCCAGTATGAAAGCGGCGATAAACCTGGCCGCCGAGTTTTCCTTAAACAGGACAAAGAGTTAGGATTTTAATAGAGTATTAGAACTGATGGCTGAACAAACTGCTTCAAATCAATTACAGGTACTAGTGGCCGACGACGATCTGGCGATCCTGCGGCTGGTCAAAGCGATCGCGGAAAAAGAAGGCTACAGTGTGGTCACCGCGCGCGACGGCCGTGAAGCTTATAAGATACTGCAGGATGACGATAGTTTTGCCGTGGCCGTAATTGATGTGGTAATGCCTTACATTCAGGGAACCGAGCTCGCCCGCTACATGCAGACCGAGAACCGGCTTAAAAAGATCCCGATCATCATGATGACCGCTGAGCAGAATCCCCGCCTTTCTTCCGACAGTTTTGCGGCGGGCGCGGTGGTGTTTTTACCCAAGCCATTTACGACCAGCCAACTGCAGGTAATGATGCGAATGCTGACCCAGAGCGCGAAGGCGGAGGAATAGCGGAAATCAAGGAGATTTGCATTGAAAAAGACATTATTACTCGCCGACGACTCTCCTACCATCCAAAAAGTCATCAATTTGACCTTTGCCGATGAAGGCATAGATGTGATCGCCGTTAGCGACGGTAATGCCGCCATTCAACAGCTGCGGGAAATGACGCCGGATCTGGTAATGGTCGATGTTCATATGCCCGGCCTAAACGGTTATCAGATCTGCGAACGCCTGCGCCAAAATGCTGAACTCAAAAATGTGCCGGTCATTTTGCTGGTCGGTTCATTCGAGCCCTTTGACGAGGAAGAAGCAAAACGCGTGGGGGCCGATGATTTTTTGATGAAGCCCTTTCAATCGATCCGCCAGCTGGTTAGCCGTGTAGGCGCACTGCTTGAACCCCCGCAGCAGGAACCTGCACAGCCGGAAGTCGTCGGATCTGTCGAACCTGAAGTTGAAACGCCCGGGCCGGAGGCCACTGAAAATGTGGAAACCCACACGACGGAAACCGCGCCGGAAGCGGCGCCGGTAGTGGGGGAATATTCCGATCTGGGCGATGAACTGCTGTCCGAAACTGTTCCCGGGGATGCCGTTGCCGCCGGCTTTTCGTCTCAAGAGGTGTTTGATGAAGAAGATGACGACCTGCTGAATTTCGACAGGGAATTTGATAAAAAATTTCCCGATGCGGCATCGCTTTCATCCGAACAAATAGATTCCGTGGGTTTTGCTCAGCCTGAGCAAAATTATTCGCCGTTGCAGGATACTTCACCGGTGCAGGATATTTCGCCGGTTCAGTATACTTCGCCCGTGCAAGATATTTCATACGGCGAAACCCCGGTACAACATGAGGATGAAGTCTCGACCGTAGAAGAGAATTACGAGGAAACATCCTCGCAAACGGCGCAACACGAGGAAGAAGTTTCGCTTGCCGAAGAAAGCTACGCGGAAACCGCCGCGCAAACTGCGCAGTTGGACGATGCAGTTTCCCTTCCCGAAGAAAACACGGAAACTCAACCTTTTCCTGAAGACGATCTGAACAGGATCGTCGCCCTTCAGCAGCCGGAACGCATTTCCGATGAGGTCGAAGAAAAATCTATCGAACTGGTTGTTCCGGAAGCGAGCGAAAATTCCTCTATCCTCGATCTGGGAAACCTGGGCCGATTCTTTGAAGCCCGCGGAATCACTGAAGAACGCAGGGAATCCGATGTCTTGCTCGATATAGATACGGGCGAGACCGCGGCCGCGGAAGAAGAAAGATACGTTACGCCGATCACCGAAGCGGTCGATGAGATAGTCGCTGAAAAAATGGTAGAGGTTTCCGGTGAAACGGCATCCGGCGAGGTAACATTTGAGGAAACAAAATACGATTTTCGCAGCCCGGACGCCTTTGATGAAGATGCCGATATCGAAGAGACTTTTCACGGGCTTGCCGAAGTGGAAGAAGAACCCGCGCCCGTGTTTCAATCACCGCAGGCCCCGTTAGAGCGGGTGGTGGATGAAGATGTAAAACCCGGCAATGTCTCTGAAGACCAGGCGGATGGATTTTCCGGATTAACCGTACCTCCTGTTTCGGCTGATGTCCCGCAGGAAGCCATCGATGCCGCGGCCCAAAAGGTTTTTGAGCAGATCTCGGAAAAAGTGGTGACGGAAATGGTGCGCGGCCTGATGCCGCAGATACGCGACCTGGTCGCCCGCGAGATCGCGAAAGAAAACGAATAAAAAAGCAAAATCAACGCTTAACGGTTGATTCTCAGAGGTTAGTTTCTTCTTTCAGATGAAAACTAACCTTTTTTGTTTTAGAATGAGAGCTTTGAAATATGGAACTAGCAAAAGCCTATAACCCGAAGGAAGCGGAATCGACCCACTACCAGCGCTGGGAAAGCGCGGGGTTTTTCGCGCCCGAAATAAATCAGGACCCGGACGCCAAGCCCTTTTCGATCGTCATCCCGCCGCCGAACGTGACCGGCAGCCTGCACATGGGACACGCGCTGCAGCACACGCTGATGGACGTGCTGACCCGCTGGAAACGGATGCAGGGCTATCGCGCGCTGTTTTTGCCGGGAACGGACCACGCCGGAATTTCCACCCAGCTGATGGTCACCCGCCAGCTGAAAAAAGACGAAGGCAAAACTCCGCAGCAGATCGGGCGCGAGGCTTTTACCGCCAAGGTCTGGGAATGGAAAGAGCAATTCGGCGGAACGATCACCAACCAGATGCGCCGCGAAGGCTTGTCGGTCGATTGGTCGCGCGAGCGTTTTACGATGGACCCGAGCCTCTCACGCGCCGTGCGCGAAGTTTTTGTCACGCTCTATGAACAAGGGTTTATCTACCGCGGCAAGCGCATCGTCAACTGGTGTCCCAATGACAAAACGGTGCTCTCCGACCTGGAAGTTCAGGACGATAAGAAGCAAGGCAAGCTGGTCTACCTGCAATATCCGGTGAAGGATTCCGACCGCAAAATTACCGTGGCGACCACCCGGCCCGAAACGATGCTGGGCGATACGGCGGTGGCGGTTAATCCCACTGACGAGCGTTACACAGATTTGATAGGCAAAACAATTTTACTGCCATTGACCGGCCGCGAAATTCCGATCGTTGCCGATGAATATGTCGATGCCGAATTCGGTACGGGCGCCGTCAAGATCACGCCGGCGCACGACCCGAACGATTACGAGGTCGGCCAGCGTCATAACCTGCCCCAGATCGAGGTGATGAATCTCGATGCGACGATGAATGAAAATGCCGGCACGGAATTTAAAGGCCTGGACCGTTTTGCCGCGCGCCAACTGGTGATCGAAAAATTTGCCGAACTCGAGCTGCTGGAAAAAGAAGACGATTATGAAGTCTCGCTTCCGCTTTGCGAAAGATGCAAGACGATCATCGAGCCGATGCTTTCCACCCAGTGGTTTGTGCGGATGGACGAGATGCGTGACATGGCGCTCGAGCTGATGCGCGCTGAACACTCGCCGCAATTCGTGCCGGAAGTGCCGCACGAAAAGATTTATACCAACTGGCTGGAAAATCTGAAGGATTGGACCATCTCGCGGCAGCTATGGTGGGGGCACCAGATACCGGCGTGGTATGACAGCGAGGGAAAAATTTTCGTCGCGCGCTCTTCGTCGGACGCGGCCGAACTCGCCGGAACATCCGACCTCGTTCAGGACGAAGATGTGCTCGACACCTGGTTCTCCTCGGCACTGTGGGCTTTTTCCACTCTCGGCTGGACGGGCGAAGTCACTGAAACTGAAGAACTTAAGACTTTTTATCCAACCTCGGTTCTGGTCACCGGGCGCGATATTATTTTTCTCTGGGTTTCGCGAATGGTAATGACGGGGCTGAAATTTATCGGACAGCGTCCGTTTTACGATGTCTATGTCACCGGCACCGTGCTCGATAAAAACGGCCAGCGGATGTCCAAGACAAAAGGCAACGGCGTCGACCCGCTCGATGTTTTTGAAAAATACGGGGTCGATGCGACACGGATGTATTTGTCGGGCGCTGCGTCCGGCATCGACATTCGCTGGAACGATGCGCAGATCGAAAACTACCGCAATTTTTCCAACAAGATCTGGAATGCCTCGCGTTTCTGCCTGATGAATAGCGAAGGCGCAAAGGTCGATCCCGCTTCGCTCGATCTGGACGAGTCGGATTCTATCGCCGACAAGTGGATCGTTTCGCGGCTCAACAAAACCGCGCAGGGCGTGAACAAGGCGCTGGAAGAATACCAGTTCCATACCGCGGTCCGCTTGCTTTACCACTTTTTCTGGGACGATTTTTGCGATTGGTATATCGAGCTCGTTAAAGATGAGATCATCGGCGGAAGACCGAGCGTGGTCGCTGAAGGCGAAGAACCGCCGCCGCCCGCGCCCCCTACTGCCGAACAAGCGGCGGCGCGCACGCGGATCATTACGGTTCTGGAACAGGCGCTCCGTTTGCTCCATCCGTTCATGCCGTATCTGACCGAAGAATTGTGGCAGAAACTGCCCGGCGTAAATTCGGAATTACATAACAGCGCTTACGCCAAAGCGGACAATTCTGTGATGCTCACCGACTTTCCGCATAACGCCTGGACCGACGAAAAAGCCGAAGCGGAAATGCAATCGGTGATCGAACTGATCTCGCGCGTGCGCAACATCCGTTCGGAACTCAATATCAAACCGGGCGAAAGGGTTTCGGTTCACGTGGCAGCCGATGCGGCAATACAAAATGTCTTTCGCGCCAACGAAGCGCAGATATTAAAGCTTGCCCGGGCAGCCGAATTGAATTTGAGTGAAAGCCTGAATGTTCCGAAGGCTTCCGCGCGCGCCGTCATCGGCGGGGCCGAAGTTGCCATCCCGCTCGAAGGCCTGATCGATTTTGAAAAAGAAGCGGAACGACTGAGCAAGGAAACGGAAAAACTTCTGGCGGAAAAACAGAAACTTGACGGGCAATTGTCTAATGCCAACTTTGTAGACCGCGCCCCGGCCGAAAAAGTGCAGGAACTGCGCGAACGCGTGACGGATATCGAGCAGCGAACTAATTCTTTAAAACAAACACTGGAAGCGCTAAAATAACGCCAGGTATTAAAGCTATGACAAACAGACAAATAGTTGAAGAGATCAGCAGACTTCCATTGTCGGAGAAAATTTCCATTGTGGAAACGATTTTGAAAGATATTAATAAAGGATCTCAAAATGAAACGAGCTTGGCGGAGGGAGCGGAAAAGCTTTTAGAAGATTACCAGCACGACGCCGAGCTGATTGCTTTTACTTCGCTGGATAGCGAGACTTTTTATGAAACGAAATGAGGTCTGGCTAATAGACCTTAATCCCACAATTGGCGCAGAAATTCAAAAAACTCGTCCGGCATTGATAGTAAATGACGATGAACTCGGCTTGCTGCCGCTTCGTGTCATCGTTCCTTTAACAGATTGGAAAGAAAGGTATAAAGCGGCTCCGTGGATGATAAAAATAGAAACGGACGCTCTTAATAAACTTTCCAAGACATCAGCTATTGATTGTTTTCAAGTTAGATCCGTTTCAAAGGAACGTTTTGTGAGAAAGATTGGCGAAGCATCTAACGCAAAAATGTTTGAAGTCGAAAAGGCTTTATCAAAAGTATTAAAGATAAAGATATCTTGAATAAAATTTATGTCCTGGCTTGATAACACAGAGATCCTAAACACCATCGGCGATTTTCTTAATGAAGACCTCGGCCGCGGTGATATCACCACGCAGGCGACGGTGCCCGATACGGTTCGCGGCGCGGGCCGTTTTCTGGCCAAAGAGCCGCTGGTCGTTTGCGGGCTGGCGATCGCCGAGGCTGTTTTCCTGCACCTCGATCCGGATTGTCCGGAACTCGAACCGCTGGCGGGGGAAGGCGACCTGGTCGAAGAGGGCACGGTCTTCGCCAATATGAAAGGCTATGCCTCGGTGCTGCTGGCCGGCGAGCGAGTGGCGCTCAACCTGCTGCAGCGGATGTCGGGCATCGCCACGCTGACGCGCGAATATGTCAAAGCAGTCGAGGGAACAAAGGCGCAGATCGTCGACACGCGCAAGACCACGCCGGGTTTGCGGATGCTGGAAAAATACGCGGTCACGGTGGGCGGCGGCAAAAATCACCGCTTCGGGCTGGATGACGGCGTGCTGATCAAAGACAATCACATTGCGCTCGCGGGCGGCGTGAAAGAAGCCGTGGCGATGGCCAAACAGCGTGTCGGGCATCTGCACAAGATCGAGGTAGAAGTAAGTAATTGGGCCGAGCTTCGCGAGGCGATCGAAGCGGGCGCGGATATTTTGCTGCTTGATAATCAGTCGCCGGACGAAGCGGCAAAACTGGTCGAGATGGCCCGGGGAATAAACCCCGGCGTACTGCTTGAGGCTAGCGGCGGAATAAATCTGGACACCGTGCGCTTATTCGCCCAGGCCGGCGTCGATCTGATCAGCGTCGGGAAAATTACCCACTCTGTCCGTGCAGTGGATATCAGTTTTAAGATCCAAACGCTCTAAATTAGTGATTAGTGGTTAGTGATTAGTGGTGAATTAATAAGTAATAAATTAATAAGTAATAATCAGATAGATAGTCTTTGAAATTAATCACTAATCACTAATATTTTTTCACTATTCGTTAACTCCAGCATTTCTTTATCAGCTTTCAAAAACGGAACAAACCATAACAGCGTAGTGGATACGACTATCGCGATGGTGCAGGCAATGCCGCCTTCGATGCCGTAGCTTCCGCCGGTCAGCCAGGCGGGGCCGTTATCGACATGCTGCAGCAGAGGTGCGATGGTGATCCGTGTTATGCCGCTCACCGGAATACCAAGAATGGCGCCTTGAAACCAGTTCCAGGCGAAATGCGAAGTGAATGGCAGCCACAGGCTGCGGGTTTTCAAATAGGCGACGGAAAACCACACTCCCGCCAGCACCGTATTGATCAGCGCGAGGATAGAAGTATTGGGATTTGCCAGGTGAGCCGATGCAAAAAAAAGCGAGGTGATGACGATCGCTACCCAGGCAAGTTTTGCCCGGGCAAAGGTCTGCATCAGGTAGCCGCGAAACAGCGATTCTTCTGATGCCGCGCCGACGAGAAACATCGCCAACGAGATCAGCAGCGTATTAGTGATCGCCGCAGGGCCGGCCTCGTTATTCCACTGAAAGCTCATTCCGCCCAACAGAACACAGATCAAACAGGCCAGCGCCAATTCACCGGCGCCCCATATCAAGCCCACGACCCCGTGGAAAAACCAGCCGCGATGAAATGTCCAGCCCAAGGCTTTAAGCGGCAGGCCCTCTAATTTTTTTCCCACGACCCATCCCAGAACGATCGCCAGGATCAATGAGACAAAAATATCCGTTCCCCAAAGAAACAAGCTGCCGCGTTCGCCTTCAATGGAGCTGGTAGGCATTAAAATACCGACCAGAGACACCCAGCCTAATTCCAAAAAAATAAACACGGAAAGAAAAACCGCAGCCCGCCATCCGCTGCGCAAACGCCCATATTCATTGAAAAATACAGTATTCATTGATGATAACGGCCGGCGCTGCCACCGAGTCCGGCCATTGCTTTTGTATGCTAAACTAAGTGAAACTGCAAACGTGGAAGAGCGAGAAAAAAAGAAACTATTAAAACGCCCCCGCCGGTTAGCGCCGCTTTTGGTGATCGGCGGCCTGGTGGTTTTTTTGCTGCTGACGCTGATAATTCTGCAGTCTTCCAACATCTGGAAAAATTTTTCCGTCCAGACGGCCAGCGACACGCTTCTTTTCTACGGCCTTTCTTCGCTAAATTTCATTGCGTTCATAATTTTCGCGTTCATTTTTATTCGCAGCCTTTTAAAGCTAAGCCGCGAACGAAAGGCTTTGCAGCTGGGCGCCAAAATAAAGACCCGCTTGCTGCTTTATTTCATCGCCGTGAGTTTGCTGCCGATCGTGGCGATGGCTGGATTTTCCTATCTCTATTTGAACCGCGCCCTGGAGCGATGGTTTAGTCAATTTCCGATAGAGGTTATGCGTGAGGCACGCCAGATACAAACGACCGCACTGGAAAATCGAACCCGTGAACTGGACGAGACGGCGCGAATGCTCGCTTTTACCCTGGACAGCCGCAGGTCCGATATTACCGAAGACGATCTCAGGCAGCTCAACGAACGGGGCGGCCTGGCGCGAATAGAGATCGCCCTGCCATCAGGCAGCAAGATAAAAGTGGAGGACGATCTGCCTGACGATGTGAGAGCCGACCTCAACGCGGCGATAGAAGAATTTAAAGCCGGTACATATGACCGGAATGCCGGGAAATTTCAGATAACCGGCGCTGACCTTAGTGACGGTTCAAAACTGATAATGGTTTCGAGCGTCAGGGAAGAGGCCGATTATAGTAAAAAGGTGGCGAGTTCGCTGGCGGAGTTTGACCGTTTGAAGCAAAACCAGCAAGACGTTCGCCAGATCGGTATTTCGACACTTGGACTGCTGACTTTTTTGCTGCTTTTTGCTTCTTCCTGGGCGGCGTTTTATATCGCGCGCGGAATTGCCCAGCCTATCAAGGCGCTGGCCGAAGGCGCCGATGAGATCACCAAAGGAAACCTGACCCACCGCGTCGACGTGCTGGCCGAGGACGAACTCGAGCTGCTGGTCAAAGCATTTAATCAGATGGCGGAGCAGCTTGAGGAAAATCGCGCCAATCTGGAATTGGGCGCGGCCGAGCTTCACCGCCGGCAAAAATATATTGAGACCGTGCTGCAGTCGCTCTCGACCGGCGTTATCTCTTTTGACAGTGAGAACCGCGTGAACACGATCAACGATGCGGCGAAAAACATGCTGAGGCTGGGCGATAAACCGTGTATACAGTGTAAATTAGAGGAATTGGTAGCGCCGGAAAACCTGCCCGTGCTGGAAAGGCTGCTGGGCCGCGCGCAGCGTATCGGACAGGCGTCGGAGCAGACCGCGCTTACCCTTGAAAGCGGCGGCCACGAATCTTTACCGGTGGCCTTGATGGCGGCTGCGCTGCGCGGCGAAGAGCGAAAAGAACACAGCGGCGTCGTGCTGGTGCTCGAAGATCTTTCGGAATTATTATCCGCACAGCGTTCCGCCGCCTGGGCCGAGGTGGCCCGGCGAATGGCGCATGAGATCAAAAATCCGCTCACGCCTATTCAACTTTCCGCGGAAAGAATTGCCAAGCGGTTCGCGGAACAAAACGGCGATGGCCAGACGGCGGCTACTGCGGCAGCGGCTACGGCGGCGGTGGTGAAAGACGGCACGGAAACGATCCTGCGGGAAGTGCATTCGCTCAAGGCGATGGTGGACGAATTTTCACGTTTTGCCCGCCTGCCAAAAGTAAGTTTGGAACAGGGCAACATCAACGAGGTCCTGCGGCAGACATTGGCGCTTTATGAAGATCGTCTGGATAATGTAAGAACCGAAATGTACTTGACCGAAAATTTGCCCGATTCCATGGTCGATCGGGAACAGCTGAAAAGAGTATTTGTTAATTTAATAGAAAACGCGCTCGAGGCTTTTGATGGCGCGGCGGCTGAAAAGATCATTTCGGTAAAAACATTTTATAATGCCGAGAAAGATCTGATCACGATAGATTTTGGCGATAATGGCGGCGGGATCGCTCCGCAGGATTTTACCAGGATCTTTCAGCCGTATTTTTCTACCAAGGGGCGGGGCACCGGTTTGGGATTGGCGATCGTTCAGCGGATAATCATGGATCACGGCGGAAAGATCCGCGCTTCCGCAAACCTGCCGAAGGGCGCAAAATTCATTATTGAGTTACCAGTAAATGTCTAATTTAATTTTAATAGTAGATGACGAGCGCGGCATACGCGAAACTCTGCGCGGCGTTTTAGAAGACGAAAATTTTGCCGTCGAAACGGCAGCTTCGGGCGAGGACTGTTTAAAAGCGGCCAGCGAAAAACATTTTTCCTGCATCCTGCTCGACATCTGGCTGCCGGGTATCGACGGACTTGAAACGCTGAAAAATTTGAAAGACGCCGGAAACGATATGCCGGTGATAATGATCTCAGGCCACGGCAATATCGAAACCGCGGTCAAAGCGACCAAGCTCGGCGCGTTCGATTTTATCGAAAAACCGCTCTCGCTGGAACGCGTAGTTGTCACCGTACGCAACGCTTTGCGCCAGTACAACCTGGAACGGGTGAATGAGCAGCTCAGCGAGGAACTTTGGCGCGAATATGAAATGGTGGGCGAATCGGTCGCGATGCGCGCGCTCAGAAAACAGATCGCCGTCGTCGCCCCGACCGAAGGACGCGTGTTGATCTCAGGCGAAAGCGGGACCGGAAAGGAACTGGTGGCGCGCGCTATCCATCTCCAATCCCGCCGTGCAAATGCTCCATTTATTGAAGTTAATTCGGCCGCCATTCCGGAAGAACTGGTCGAATCGGAACTTTTCGGGCACGTTAAAGGCGCTTTTACCGGGGCGACCGGCGCGAAAAAGGGGAAGTTTGAACTGGCGGATAACGCCACGCTTTTTTTGGATGAGATCGGCGACATGAGCGCCAAGGTACAGGCAAAGGTCCTGCGCGTGCTGGAAGAGCAGCGCTTTGAACCGGTCGGAAGCAACACGCCGGTGCAGGTGGACATTCGTATCCTGGCGGCGACCAATCAGATCCTCGATGACCTGATCGAAAAAGGCGATTTTCGCGCCGATCTTTTTTACCGGCTTAACGTGATCCCTTTTCAGGTGCCGCCGCTGCGCCAGCGTCTTGAAGACATACCGCTCCTCGTCCATCACTTCAACAAACGTTTTTCCGCCGATTATGGCAAGCGGTTAAAAAATTTCACGCCCGATGCGATCGAAGCGCTGCAAAATTATGCCTGGCTCGGCAATGTGCGCGAACTCAAAAATACTATCGAGCGCATCGTGATAATGAAATCCAAACAGAAGATAACGGCGGACGATCTGCCGTTGATGAACGACGAGATCCCGCCCGCATCGTCCTTCCGGTTTCCTTCATTTAAAGAAGCCACCGAAGCCTACCAGCGCGAATTTATTCAGAAGAAATTGGCGGAAGCCGAAGGTAACGTTTCACGCGCGGCCGAGCTGATGGGAGTCGACCGCAGCCACCTGCACCGGCGCATCAGGAATTTGGGCATCCAGGTAAAAAGCGAGCAAATAAAAAGCGAGATAAAAGGAAACGGTCAGGGAGAAAGTAAAAATGACAAACAGTAATGCGTGGCTGCAATTCGTCTCACCAAAACTTGCCGCTAATAGTTTCGTCCCACTCGCTCCGGAAATTTACCAGCCGCAGAATTTCAAGTATGCCGTGCGCCGCTCGCGGTTCGAGCTCTCGAAATTCGGGATGGCGGAAACATTTTTTGTCTTTGCGGAGATCCCGGGCCTGACACCTTCCGTGATACAGCAATTTTCCATGGCCGCGTTTGAATTTGCGAACCGCAACAAGACGGTGTCGCTCCCCAATGGGTTTTTCGTTGCCTTGTTTTGCTACGCGGTGGCGATAACTGAAAACTTACAACCGGAGACGCTGGGATTTATTAAGGACACGGCCCCTATAAAACACTGGTCGGCTTTTGAAATGCCGGTGGCCATGGATCTGGCCAATGGAAATCTGGCGTACTTTGAAAAAACTCCGGTCTGGGGCGCGGCTTACTATGCCGGGTTCCGCCGCGAGATAGAAAGAAGTTTGCAATAAAGCCGGCATCGCTTGTTAAAACTCAATCCACATAGACTAAAAATGAAGATCAGCGGGCCCTTGTTTAGAGTGCTTCGTGGTTAAAACTTTTAGTTTTTGCCATATTTATACAAATGTAAGAGTTAACCGCGAAACACACCAAAACACACTAAATTACCCGTATCTGTTGAACTGCATCTTTCCCTCGCGATCGATAAACCATAAGATTGCCCTACATTCTAAGCAAAATTGCCCCAGTCGCAAAAAGTGTTGCAAAAATGCTTTACAATGTTAAACAGATAGATTACTGTTGATACTCCAATATCACTTTCGCCTTCGCTTAATTTCCCACAAGTAAAGGCCTACCAAGAGTTTACAGAAAAACCGAAGTATTTCCTCCGGAAGTATTTCCCAATAAAGGAGAGAAAATGAAGTATTTAGTTCTAACTAGTGTGATGTTATTTTGTGTTTTGGTTTTTGGCTCGCCCGCTTACGGAGCATGCTCGGGAGGTAAGATAGACGGCATCTATCATACGAGCTGCTTCCCGTGGGACAACGGTTCCCCCAATTTCGACGGGTATATCACCGGCACCTTTACCCAAAACGATACCGGGCGGCTGCAGAGAGCCATCAATGCATCCTTTGGTAAATTGATCTTTGACGAGGGAGATTACTTTATCAACAACGAATTGACGGTATACAGTTACCGGATACTCGAAGGAACCGGCCGGGGCGTGTATTTTGCAAAGCCGACGCCAAATCCGATGCCTTCGCCGACACCTACGCCGCAAGTAGCTTCCGATCTTACTTCCAAAATAATTCAAACAGCCAACAACAAGGCGATCTTTAAGATCGGTGAAGGTATTTACTCGGTGTCGATCCGGGACATGGCGCTGACCAGCGGGTTGGGCGCGACCGGGACCATCGGGATACTTTTCCGGGGTGGCGATGTCAACAATTATTCATCCCTTAACTTTGAGATGACCAATCTGACCTTCGATCACCTGGATAAAGGCATTTATGTAAATGCCGTGGACAATCCGGCCGTGGGCGGCGACCAGACCGGGTTGTGGCAGTGCGACGGTGTGAGGCTCGAGCACGCCGCTTTCCAATACTGCAATATCGGCGTTCATCTTAACTCGAACAATTCCGGGTGGAATATTTCGAGTATAGAAACTATCGTTCCGGCGGGCAACGCGCTCAGCACCGGCACGCCGCTGGATGGAAATCACACCTACGCTTTTTTTCTGGAGCGGAGCACCTATACGAGCATAAATCTGGTGATCGGAAACGGCACGGAATCACCGGCCACCGCCCTGATCTATGTCAAAGACCACGCTAATCTGAGCATCAGCAATGTCGTGGATGAGGGTTTTAGAAACTCGATCTATATTCAGGGCGGCGACCGTTCGAACCCGATCTATTTGAGTAACAACTTTTACATGAGCCCGTTGACGGTCAATGCCAGCACGGTGGTTTCGACGGCAAATCAGTTTTACTCTACCGGGGGCACTTATGTGCCGGCCTATGCTACCGGCTATGCGCAGATCTATTCCTACGGAGACAAATTTTGCTTTGAGGGTGGCGGCTGTACCAGCTCCACTTATGCCACGTCCGGCGGGGCGGCGGTGATCAGCAGCGTGAATCAATTTAACGCCGCCAGCACCGTTCCGCACAGCATAAACTACGACACCAGCAGCGGTATACCAGCGATGGCCTTAGTATCGCCTACTTCAGCAGCCGGGCCGCTGCTGCGGTTAGGGAGAGGAAGTTTCTGGTTTGATATCACCCGCAGCGAGGCCGACGGCTCACTGTGGTTTAAAGGCAATCAGAATGACTACAGCCAGTATGTCTTTGATACCAATAACGGCGGAAAGGTAACGCTCAATAATGACGGTTCTGTCACTTACGGCACGGTTGCTTATTCTGCTTTAGGAGCGGCGGTGGGCTCGGCGGTGAATGGAACGGTGGTCTATTGTTCTAATTGTACCAAGGCCACTCCGTGTAATTCGGGAGGAAACGGTGCGATCGCCAAGCGGATCAACAGTGCCTGGGATTGCAATTGATATTAAGAACGATCGATATAAAAAAGGCCTCTTCAAGGGCCTTTTTTGTTTGAGATAGCTTTTGAGGGTGCGCGATACTTTTCGTGTGTTTAGTGTGATTCGTGGGTTGGCCTTGCCTTATAAATAACATAAGCCGGCAATTAACCACGAAGCACACGAAATACACTAAGCAGAATCGGTCGCCGATCTAGACTTTTTGCGGAATTTCCTCACCGGCCGGGAAAAATTCCAGCGAAGCCGAATTCAGGCAATACCGTTGGCCGGTCGGCGCCGGGCCGTCGTCGAACACGTGGCCCAGATGCCCGTCACACCGCGCGCAGCGGATCTCGGTGCGGCTCATTCCATATTTTGTGTCGGTCAGATAACGAATGTGATGGGTATCGAACGGCGCGTAAAACGAAGCCCAGCCCGAACGCGAATGAAATTTATTGTCCGAACGAAACAGCGGCAGCCCGCACAAGCGGCAGGCGTAAACACCGTCGTCTTCAGTGTCGGTCAGATTTCCGCAAAACGGCGCCTCCGTTCCCTGGTTCAATAATATTTCGCGCTGCTCTTCGGTCAGATCGGCGGCGAGATTTTGGCGGACATCGTCGCTGATCGGCATGATATCGTAACCGGAATCTGAAACTTCCTTGCCGGTGGTGCGTGTATCTAATGTCATAGCTAAATTCTAAGGCGCGAGGCGGACAAACGCAATACGGCGCCGGGTGCAAAAAATGAAATATCTTTATTGACTCAGACGCCGCCTCGCCCCTAGAATTAAAGGCTATCCCAGCTCGTTTGATGATGAACGGGTCCAAAACAAATTCAGATCCATCTCATAGTTCGAAAGGAATTTATGACCAAATTGTCTAGGGTTTTTGTTGCACTGCTGGTTACATCGCTGATGGCGGCCGCTGTATTTTCACAAGTCGATAGCGAAGCAAAAAAAGCTTTTCTTAAGTGGAAACAAGAAAATGTCGGCACAAATAATGCCGGCAGTTTCCAGGGTGTCGGGTTTTCATTAACGCAGATGGAAAAAGGCGTGAAGGCAAATTTCTATGCCGAATTCGGTAAAGACATCAGCGGCCTGCGCGCCACAAAATTTATCGCGCAGCCGGTGTCCGTCACAAAAGATGAAAACGGTAAATGGGTGACCGTCGATATCGGAGCTCCGTTTAGCATGCAAGCCGTGGGCGGCATATTACTCGAAAAAGGCTCGATAGAAGATCACATATTAACGCCGTCGATCACCTTTTTAGCGCCCCTGAAAGCAAACGCCGTGCGTTTGACGGTGCAAAATATGTTTGGCGAAAATGGCAATGCGCAAATAATATTGGGGATCGCGCCCGAAGGCACACGCGGCGTGATCGGCACACGCTGAACTAATATTTTAGATAGCTAAGAATGTAAGGAGGTATTCGCTAATGCGGGTCACCTCTTTTCTATTTCTTCCAGTTTCTTTTCGAGAGCGCGGATCCTCTGCACCATCTCTCCCAGGCGGCGGAAAGCGGCGGTCGAACGAAGCCAGTCGCGATTGTCGAATGCCGGAACGCCGGAAATAATCTTGCCCGGTTCTACGTCATGGCTGGTGGCGCTCTTTGCGGTTACCACAACATCGTCCCCCACTTTCAAATGCCCGGCGATGCCTACCTGGCCCGCGAGGATGACGCGTTTGCCGATGTGCGAACTGCCGGCGAGGCCGGTCTGCGCGCAGATCAGAGCGTCTTCATCGATGAAACAGGAATGGCCGATCTGCACCAGGTTGTCGATCTTCGCGCCGCGGCAGATGCGCGTCTCGCCGACCGAAGCGCAGTCGATCGTCGTGCCCGCGCCGATCTCCACGTCGTCTTCGATGACCACGCGCCCGACCTGCGGAATTTTCAGCCAATGCTTGTCCTCGTCCTTGGCAAAGCCGAACCCGTCGCAGCCCACGGTTACGTTATTATGAATTATCACGCGTTCACCGATCACGCAGTTTTCGCGAACGGCGGTGCCGGAGTGGATGACCGTATCGCTGCCAATGAAGGCCCCCTCGTAAATTACCACGCCGGGAAAAAGTTTGACGCCGCTTGCGATCACGCAATTTGCGCCGACGGAAACAAAAGCGTCGATGGAAACATCCCCGGCGATCCTGGCGGTTTCGTGGATGGAAGCGGAAGGGTGCACCTGCGCTGCATATTTCGGTTCCGGGTGAAACAAACGCAGCGCGCGCGTGTAGGCGACATAGGCATCTTTTGCCCGCAGCACGGTAATGTCCGCGCGTTCGATCGCGGCGCCTTCATTTAAAAAGATCGCGCCTGCTTTGGTATCGGCGATCTGCGGCGTGTATTTGAGATTGGCGAGGAAAGTAACCTGCGTGCTTTCGGCGATATCCAATCCGGCGGCCCCGCTGATCTCCGTATCGGCGTCACCGTTTTCGATGGTGGAAAAAGTTTTTTCCGCTAGTTCGGATAGTTTCATAATTCTTAAGGTGCTCACCTGTTCATTTAAAACGGTAAATATGTATCATAAATTGCCACTAGCTTTAGCTAGTGGATCCAGGCATTTAAAGAAGAGCGGCTTTAGCCAAATTCCGATGCTTGATTTGGGCTAAAGCCCAAAAAAATCTATCTTTCTCATCCACTAGCTAAAGCTAGTGGCAATTTATAGAAAGCGCGAAATAAATATGCCTACATCAGATTCATCGGGTCGATCTCGACTTTAACGATCCGCATATCGCCGTGTCTTTCCTGCACCTCGGCCAAGGCGCGATCCAGCACTTCGCGCAAACGCTTGCGGTTGGGTGATTTTAACAGAATCTGGACGCGAAATTCGCCTTTTAATCTTGCCAGCGGCGCCGGCGCCGGGCCCAGGACGATCACTTTTTTCTCCTGATTTACCAGCTGCAGACAATTGCGCACGAGCTGCGCCGTTTGCCAGGCGTATTCATAATTCGAATGATGTATCAGCACCGACGCCAGCGAAACGAAAGGCGGGAAACCGAACCGCTGGCGGAAAGCAAGTTCTTCTTCGTAAAACCCGGCGTAATCCTGGTGCTGCGCGTATTGCAGCGCATAATGTTCCGGGTAAAAAGTTTGGATCAGCACCCGGCCGGGTTTGTCGCCGCGCCCCGCGCGCCCGGCGACCTGCGTTAATAATTGAAAGGTCCGCTCGGCGGAACGAAAATCGGGCAGGCCCAACCCGGCATCGACGGAAACCACGCCCACCAGCGTCACGTTGGGAAAATCATGCCCCTTGGCCAGCATCTGGGTGCCGACGAGCATATCTATTTCACCCGCGGCAAAATCCAGAATGGTTTCTTCAAAAAGCCGCCGGCGTGAAATGGTATCGCGGTCGATGCGGGCCGAACGTATCTGCGGAAATTTATCGCGCAAAATATCGGCTAGTTGTTCGGTGCCTTCGCCGACGTAAAAAAGATACTGGCTTTCACAATTCGGACATTTTTCCGGCATCCGCCGCCGGAAATTACAGTAATGGCAAACCAGGCTGTTAACGCGTTTGTGAAAGGTGAGCGTGATATCGCAATTCGGGCATTTGATAGATTCGCCGCACGAACGGCACAAAATAAAGCTCGAATAACCGCGACGATTTAACAGGATGATAGATTGCTCGCCCAGCGCGTGAGTTTCTTCGATCGTAGCCAGCAGCTGATCGGAAAAGATTTCGTCTTTACCTTTTTCCGTAAACACGTCGCGCATATCCACCAGCTCAGCCTGCGCCAAGGGGCGGTTCCCGATGCGGTCCGGCAGGTGAAGGTACTCGTATTTACCTTTTTGCGCGTTGTAAAAAGATTCCAGCGCCGGCGTGGCGGAGCCGAGTATCACCACCGCGTTCGACATATTAGCCCGCATGATCGCCACGTCGCGCCCGTGATAAAAAGGCATTTCGTGCTGGCGGTAAGAAGTGTCGTGCTCTTCATCGACGACGACCACACCCAGATCCCCCAACGGCGCAAAAACCGCCGAGCGGGTCCCGATCGCGATCCGCGCTTCACCGCTTTTCAACCGCCGCCATTCGTCAAAGCGCTCGCCGACGGAAAGGGAAGAATGCAGGATGGCTACTTCATCGCCAAAAATAGCGCGGAGGCGGCGAGAAAAAATAGGCGTCAGCGCGATCTCAGGCACCAGCATCATGGCCGTCCGGCCTTGCTCGAGCGCCGCTCTCATCGCGCGAATGTAGATCTCTGTCTTGCCGCTCCCAGTAATGCCGTGGAGCAAAAATGTGTGATATTTCTCAGCCGCAATAGCGGCTTCGATCTTTTGCAGCGCCCCGCTTTGGGCGCCGGTCAAAACGATATCGGTAATTTCCGGCAGCGTGGCATGCGACAGCGGGTCGCGAAAAACTTCTTCCTCGGTGATCTCAAGAAAACCTCTTTTTTCCAGCGTCTTTAAGACCGAGGCGCTTACCTCCGCCGCCTTTATCAATTCGACGGCCGGCATTTCGCCGTTATTTTCAGCGAGAGAATGAATTAACTTTTCCTGCGCGGGCCCGAGTTTTTTTCCCCCCTCTTTGGCGTCTTCGGTTTTTAGAAGCCGGACGACGCGCCGGAGTTTCGGCCTGGCTTTTTCCTCTTTTTCCTCGAGCGTGATCTCAACCAGACCATTCTTAGCCAACTTGGGA
Source organism: Pyrinomonadaceae bacterium (assembly GCA_035995185.1). Taxonomy (GTDB): domain Bacteria; phylum Acidobacteriota; class Blastocatellia; order Pyrinomonadales; family Pyrinomonadaceae; genus DASYKT01. The sequence continues at coordinate 48,857 of DASYKT010000025.1, read as the reverse complement.
ATTTCCCGCCGGGCGCCCGTGCCGAATTTTTTTGCCAGCTCGCCCAGCGGCGCTGCCTGGTTCTCCGAAAGATAGGCCAGCACTTTTGCGGCGATCGTCTTGCCCGGTGTATCGGCAGCGCTCTGTTTTTTCCCCGCCTCGGTGATCGACACTTTCTTTTCGACCGACACATTGATGCCTGCCGGAAGCGATGCTTTCAGAATCTCTCCCCACGAAGCGGCGTAGTAATCCGCCGTCCACTGGGTGAGTTTTAATATCTCGTCACTGATCAAAGGCTCAGTGTCGGTAAGTTCGGCAATATCCTTGATCTCTTCTACGGGGATGCCGGCGTCGGGCTCGGAATGAAAGACCACCGCATAACCGGTCAAAAGCTGCTTGCCGAAAGGGACCAGCACGCGCGCGCCGATCTTGATGTCGTCACGATATTCTTCGGGCACGCGATAAGTAAACGTCCGGCGCAGCGGCACCGGCACGGCTATCTCGGCAAAGTTTTTCTGCTGATCTTTGTTCACTGGTGTGTTCATCAAAAGAAAGTAAAAACAGAACTTAACAGCAAGTTTCTCAAAGGTTGTTAAATCAAACAAGCGGGGGTAGAATTAAAAAAACTTGCAGCCGGTTAAATCGTCTTAATACTCGAAAATATCGCGAAAGGATGCGAAATGAAGAATTTTTTACAGAAAATTCGGGTCCTGTTGATCTTTGTCATGGGCCTTGTCGGCAGCGGGCAGATATACGCGCAGACGGCAAAACCCAAACCTACTCCAAAGCCGAAGGCCGCTGTCGTTAAAACAGCGGCGCCATCGAGATCGGCCAACGGCCTTTCACCTCTGGAGGCCGAGATCTTTAGCGAGATCAACACGCTCCGGGCAAACCCCGGCGAATATATTAAATATCTACAACAACTCAGGCCTAATTTTTCCGGCACGCTGCTGACCTATTCAAACGGCACCAGGATGATTACGAATGAAGGTGTGGCAGGAATAGACGATGCTATAGCCACCTTAAAAAAGACCAGATCTCTGCCGGCATTTAAACTTTCACCGGGACTGGCCAGGGCCGCCGGCGATCACCTGGCCGACCTGATAAAAAATAATTACACCGGGCATAAAGGCGCCGACGGAAGTTGGCCGCCGAACCGCGTCGACCGCTACGGTTTTTGGTCGCTCGAAGTGAAAGAAAATATCAGCTATTACGCCCAATCGGTTCGCGACATCGTAGTAAATATGCTGATCGATGACGGTAACCCGAAACGCGATCACAGAAAAAATCTGCTAAGTACAAATCTGAGATTCGCCGGCTTAAGCGCGGGAGAAAGCAAGATGTTCGGCAGACTTTGCGTCGTCGTTTTTGCCGGAGAATTCAGCGAAAGATCCGGGAAATAAATTTGAAAGCGGCTTGTCCATAAATTTTTTTTCGGACGGTTATTTTCGTGTGTTTGGTGTGTTTCGTGGTTAAATCTCATAGCTGTCTAAGCATGATGAAACTAAAGCTTAACCACGAAACACACTAAATGCACTAAACATCGCACCGGCCACTACAAGTTATCTAAAACCGCTTTTACTTTTTTCATGTCTTCCCACACCTCGCGTTTTTTGTGCGGGTCGCGCAAGAGGTACGCCGGGTGAAAAGTGGGCATTACCTTGATGCCGAAATAATCCTGAAAATTTCCGCGCAGTTTTCCGATGGGGGCTTTTATTTCCAGCAGGTTCTGCATCGCGGTCGCGCCTAAAACCACTATCACCTTCGGACGCACAACAGCTATCTCACGCAATAAGAATGGTTTACAAGTATTTGCCTCGTCCGCCATCGGGGCCCGGTTGCCGGGCGGGCGGCAGCGGTTGATGTTTCCGATAAAGACATCGTCGCGGTTCATCCCGATCGCTTCGATGATCTTGGTCAGGAGCTGGCCGGCGCGGCCGACAAAGGGTTTTCCCTGTGCGTCCTCGTCGGCGCCGGGCGCTTCGCCGATGAACATCAGCTGTGCTTTGGGATTTCCAGTGCTGTTGACGATCTGCGTGCGGCCTTCCCACAAGCGGCAAAGTTTACAGCCCGCGATCGATCTGTGAATATTTTCAAGCGTTTCTTCCGAAGGTGCCAGCTCGTTGGTTGAGGAAATGTCGCCGAACAGCGAATCTTCCGGTGCGGTCTCTTTTTTCATCGAATTTTTTTCGGAAATTTTTTCTGCCGGTGGTTTTGAAATTTCAAATGGTTTAGTTTCAGGGCCGGAAATCCGCGAGAGTTTTGCCGCCTCGAGCGTTTCCCGCAGCGAACGCGCCGGGGCCGCGGGCTGCGTAGTTTCAGCCTTACCGGCTTTTGCTTCTGACACTGCCGGATTTGGCAAATCTGTCGGGGGCGCAGCCTGCACGGGTTCGGGCCGCTCTTGAGTTTGCGCAGCTTGTTTTGGGGCCTGCAAAGCGTCGATGTCAGCGCTCAGATCTGAAACGCCCAGCTCCTGCAGATACAGAAGATTTTCCTTCACATCGGCGATCAATTTACCCAATTCACTTTGCATTTACCAACATGATAACGCATCGGCCGGAGTATCAAAAATGGATGTTTCGTGCGTTTCGTGTATTTCGTGGTTTAAATCTCTGCAAGTTTATTACTAAAATTAAGAACTAACCACGAATCACACCAAACACACGAACTTATCACGCGCCGGAACCAATTATCGCTTATCAAAAATGCGTAGCAATACCCATGCAAAATGGGTAGAGATGCGTATAGACCGAAAGGTACGCATTCGTTCATAATCGAAGTCCCTGCAGTACTCGCTTGAAACGGTTTTGATCCCACACCTCTAATGATTTTTCCGTTTTAAGGCTTCTAAAACCCCCAATAAGGAGAACTTTTATTTATGTCATATGCCTGGTCTACCGATAGTTTGATACCCAACGACGAAAACGCTTATGGAATATCGGGGCCGCCCGCCGTCGTGGAATTTATCGATAAGCTGTACTTAATTCATGAAGGCCGCGGCAGCGACGGCTATCTGTGGTGCGCCACCTTTGACGGTCAAACCTGGTCAGACGACAATCTGATACCTGACACCAACCATGCCTATGGAACATCCGGGCCGCCGGCCGTCGTGGTATTTAAGGATAAGCTGTACTGCATTCGCGAAGGCCGCGGCGGCAACGGCTGGATGTGGTACGCCACTTTTGACGGACGCACCTGGTCGCGCGATGCTCTTTTGCCCAACAGCAGCAATGCATTCGGGACCTCCGGAAGGCCGGCGCTCGCCGTCTATAACGGAAAGCTGTATTGCGTGCACGAAGGCCGCGGCGACAGCGGATGGGTCTGGTGCGCCACTTTTGACGGCGAAAACTGGTCGCAGGATGAGCCGATACCCAACAGCAGCAATGCTTACGGAACATCGGGCCCGCCCGCCCTGGTGGTGTTTAATGAAAGGCTGTATTGCATTCGCGAAGGCCGCGGCGACAGCGGATGGGTCTGGTGCGCTTCCTTTGACGGCACCAACTGGTCTATCGACAAGCTTATACCCAGCGACGAACATGCCTACGGAACATCGGGGACGCCCGCACTCGCCGTATTTAACAACACGCTGTATTGCGCTCGTGAGGGGCGCGGGAGTAACGGTTGGGTTTGGTGCGCCACCTTCGACGGCAGCAACTGGTCGCCGGACAGCCTGATACCAAACAGCCAGAATGCCTTTGGCACGTCAGGACCGCCCGCGCTCGCCGTGTTTCAGGAAAAGCTGTACTGCTTTCGTGAAGGCCGCGGCAACAGCGGTTGGCTGTGGGGCGCTAATTACTCTCAAGGGAATGGATAAGGTTTGAATTTCGCCTGAGTTTTGAGTCCACGCGGCTTTGCCTATAAAGTCGCGGATATGTTGCCGCTAATGTCACGAATAACACGAATAAGAATCTTTAATTCGTGTTATTTGTGTAATTAGTGGCTAATAATGAAGGCGAGGCTCAAACTTAGCGCGATTTCAAAAACTTAAGCCTGGTTATGCGCCTCGACAAACCAGAGGTGCTTATCCACGCCGCGCGAGATCCCGGTAAACAGATCGGCCGTGTCGGCGTCCTGCAGCCCGGCAGTTTTGTCGATCGCTTCGCGGACGTTTTTCCCAAAAGCTGCCAGCGCGGTCGAAAGCGCCGCCACGTGTTCCGAGCCTTCGTAAATATCGAGCGGATATTCATCGAGCGTCGATTTCTGCGCCGCCACGCGCGCTGTGCCCAAAGCCGTTCCGCCCAGCGTTACCACGCGCTCCGCGATATCGTCGACATACGTCGTCACATCGCCGGCGACCTGGTCGAAAAGCTCGTGCAGGGCAATAAAACTCGGTCCTTTAACATTCCAGTGGGCCTGCTTTGTCTGTGTTTGCAGATCGAGCGCATCCGCCAGCCGCGCGTTTAAGAGCTCGATCACCTGAACCCTCAATTCCTCAGGCAAGTCATTTTTCGTAGTATGTAATTTAGCCATAATTTCTCCTATTTAGAATTATTCTAATTCTAAATATATGATAAGTCAAGCTGTGGAAAATGTAGCGCCGGCGTCCCGCCGGCTGTGGTGAGTGCGTCCCGCGCTCACATTCGATAAAAAGCGGTGGGCAAGATGCCCACCGGACAGCCGGCGGGACGCCGGCGCTACAGTATACGAACTTGTCACTCGTCACCTGTCACCTTACACTTAAACCAATGCTTGTTTTAGGTATAGAAAGCTCTTGCGATGAGACAGCTGCGGCGGTCGTGCGCGATGGCAAAGAGATATTGTCGTCCGTTATCTCGTCGCAGATCGACCTGCACCGGCCTTATGGCGGGGTAGTGCCGGAGCTTGCTTCGCGAGAGCACCTGGAAAAAATAGAGCCGGTCATAAACGAAGCGCTGAAGCGGGCCAATCTAGAATTAAACGATGTCGATGCCATCGCGGTCACCCAGGGGCCGGGCCTGATCGGCTCGCTGCTGGTAGGAGTGAGCTACGCCAAGACGCTGGCCTTTGCGCTGGGAAAACCTTTTATCGGCGTCAATCACATCGAGGGCCATGTTTATTCCGTCAACTTTGAAAACCCGCGCGTTGAGTACCCGGCGCTGGCGCTGATCGTTTCCGGCGGGCACACAAATCTTTTCTACATTCCCGAAGAAGGCAAATATAAAGTGGTTGCGCGCACCCGGGATGACGCGGCGGGCGAAGCGTTCGATAAAGTCGCCAGGTTGCTGGGTCTCGGTTACCCGGGCGGGCCGGTAGTGGAAAAACTTGCGCTTGAGGGCGACGAAAAGAAGATCAAATTTACCTTGCCAAAGATCAGCGACGGGCGGCCCGACTTTAGTTTTAGCGGGTTGAAAACCGCCGTCTCGAAATACGTGCGCGAAAATGAGATCCGCCCGCTTGATAACGGCGAAGCGCCGTCGCAGGCGATAAAAGACCTGGCGGCGAGCTTTCAATACACGGTGGTGCGTTCATTGGTCGGAACGATGGAAAAGCTCGCGGAAGACCTCTGGCCGAAGACGCTGATCGTCGCCGGCGGCGTCGCCTGCAACCAGGCGCTGCGTCAGGCGGCGGAAGTGACGGCGCAAAAATTGGGTGTTCCGGTTTATTTTCCTTCACACCATCTTTCTACCGACAACGCGGCGATGATCGCGGCGGCCGGAACGTTTCATTTGCAAAAAGGTGAACGGTCGGAGCTTGGTATTACGGCAGACATAACGATGAGGCTGCAAAATTTTGAGGTCGAGGACGCCGAGCTAAAATTAAAAAAAGTAAAGTATAAATTGTAAAGCCATACAGTTCTTTGTTAGCCACGAATGTCACAAATAACACGAATGAAAAATTCTTTATTCGTGTTATTTGTGACATTCGTGGCCGTACCGTGACTTTACAGGTAAAGCTGGTTGTAAATAAAAATAGTTCTTGCTTTTACCTGTACCGAAAAATTAAAATAGTTTAAACCTTCCTGTGGTTGATTTTCCGGCTGCATTTGTCTGCGATTTTGAATCAATGAACATAAGAAAGATATTATTGGCGATGCTGGCGGTCTTAAGCCTTAGTCTCTCTGTTTCGCCTAATTCTTTCCATACTTCAAGTCCGGTAATAATTGAAGATGCTTTTGCTAAATGCAGAATTCCTCCGTTTCGAGAAGCCTACACCGGGGCAAACACCGTGTTTACCGGCAAGATCATCGGGGTCGTTCAAAATGAACGGGGAAAGACCTTCGAATTTCAGATGGAAAAATACTGGAAGGGACGCAGCCAAAAAAAGGTCAAAGTGACGGTTTATGAGACGACCCGTTACCAGGCTATTTACCAAATGGGAAAAAGATATTTGGTTTTTGCGTCCGCAGGTAGTGAAGGCGATTTGAGAGACGGGCGTTGTTCCCGCTCTAATGACATTGCGAATGCGGCGGCGGATCTAAAGGCTTTAGGCAAGGGTAAGATGCCGCGTTAAACAAGAGTTTGAGGGAGAAATAAAATGCGACGAATTAGTTTAATTACTTTTTTATTATTGAGCGTAGTTTGCACTGGTATTATTCACGGGCAAAGCCCGCTGACGATAAGGCTGCAGCCGTTTCTGACCAATCTGGCTCTGCCGACCTTGATCAAGCCTGCCAATGACGGTTCCAAGCGCCTGTTCATCCTGCAGCAAAAAGGCATCATTAAGGTTGTCCAGCCGGGTGACAATACCTACACCGACTTTATGAACATCACCTCAAAGGTGAACCAGAATGGCGGCGAACAGGGACTGCTCGGTATCGCCTTTCATCCGCAGTTTGCGACCAATCACTTTTTCTTCGTGGATTATACCGCCACAAACGGAAACACCGTGCTCGCCCGGTATACCGCGATCAACAACAATACGCAGGGTGATCCCGCCAGCGAAAGAATTTTGCTGAATATTCCCGATCCGTTTTCAAATCACAACGGCGGTATGCTCAACTTTGGCCCGGATGGAAATCTCTACGTCGGCCTGGGCGATGGCGGTTCCGCCAACGACCCCGGTAACAGGGCGCAGAACGTGAACGAGTATTGGGGCAAAATGCTTCGCATAACCCCGGACCTGGCAGCGGCCCCGACGGCCCCGCAGTACACCAGCCCATCCGACAACCCGTTTTTCGGCGCGACCGCGGGCCTGGACGAAATTTACGCCCTGGGGCTGCGCAATCCCTGGCGCTGGTCTTTTGACCGCGGCGGCACAAACCAGATGTGGGTGGGTGACGTAGGCCAGGGCGCGATCGAGGAATTCGGTATCGTGTCTTTGGGCGGCAATTACGGCTGGCGCGTTTTCGAAGGCACTCAATGCACCAATCTTGACGCAACTCTTTGCGCCAATCCGCCGACCACTTATATTCCTCCGGCCGGGCAATACGGGCATTCGGGGGGACGCTGCTCGATCACGGGCGGCTATGTCTATCGCGGCACGCAAAATAATCTTATCAACGGCTCCTATATTTATGCCGATTACTGTACCGGCGAGATCTGGACATGGTTCAACGGCACGACCACGCCTATGCTCGATACGACGCGGCAGATCACGAGTTTTGGCGAAGATGAGGACGGCGAACTCTACGTCGTCGGGCAGGGAAGCGGAAGCAATGGCACCATCGAGAAAATAGTCCGCGGCCGGGCGTCGGCGGATTTTGACGGCGATTTTAAGACGGACATTTCCGTTTTCCGTCCCTCGAGCGGCGTCTGGTACATTACCAACAGTTCTAATAGCTCCTTTACCATTTTGAATTGGGGAAGCCCGGGTGACATTCCGGCGCCTGATGATTACAACGGCGATAACATTTCCGACATCGCGATCTATCGTCCGTCGAGCGGCAGTTGGTACATTCTTAACAGCGGCGGCACGGTTAATATTTATAACTGGGGGCTCTCCGGAGATATTCCGGCCGTCGGAGATTTTGACGGCGACGCTAAGGCCGACATTACCGTTTTCCGCCCGTCGAACGGTACCTGGTATACACAGCGAAGTTCCGACGGCGCTCCGGTCTTTACCAATTTCGGCTTGAGTGGTGACCGGCCGACCGTGGGCGATTATGACGCGGACGGCAAAGCGGACATTTCGGTATTTCGTCCTTCGACCGGCGTCTGGTATTCGCTCAACAGCATCAACGGGGGCTTGCGTATTACCCAGTGGGGTGTTTCGGGCGACGTGCCGGCGCAGGGCGATTTTGACGGCGACGGCAGGACCGACCTGGCGGTGTATCGCGTGAGCGGCGGTGTCGGCACCTGGTACACGCTGCGCACCGGCAGCGGCGCGATTACGATCCTCAACTTTGGAAACCAAAATGATGTGCCCGCGGTCGGCGATTTTGAGGGTGACGGCAAGGATGATGTTTCGGTCTGGAGAACTACCGACGGTTTCTGGTATCGGATAAATAGTTCTAACGGGGCCGTGATAATTCAGCAGTTCGGCCTGACGGGTGACCAGCCGGCGCCGACTTTTGACGTGCCGTAAGACCGGTTGATCCATGTTAAATAGATAAGGATGAGGCGAAAAAACCTCATCCTTTTTTATTTTGCCCCTATCCGGCGGGCATCATTCTAAGAGCGGGGGCAAGCAGTCTTTCGTACCTTTAATTGCACGACCCGGTTAGTTCTCTTGACCCTTATTTATCTAATGCTGCATAACGAGAAAAACGTCCCAGGCCCAGCGGCCCAGTTGCGCGTCCTGCGCATTTCTTACTTTTGCTTTGTATTTAAATTGATTACCGAATTCGTCGGTCCGCCGCGAGGTCCGGTAATCGAGATCGATCTTTCGCAAACCCACTTCCGGCAGCGTTTTCAACTCGCACGATTCTGAAGATGCCGTTGTGGGTATGGAGTCAGAACCCGAAGCGGTAGCGAGGGGTTTGGTTTTTAGGTTTTGAGCCTTCGGTGTTTTTCGAAGAAACCCGGTCGCTACCGCTCCCGGTCTGACCTCATTGCCATAAATCGTCGGAACCTTCCGCGATCCAGGAAGTAGGAGTTCCTTCTTATTCATTGTATTCTCCGGATTATTTTACGGGTTATGGATGTTGCGAATTGCATCAATAAAAGTTCGTCTACTAGCGTCCTTAAATTCATCAAAATTACGCCCATAATCCAAACGAACGACCCCATCACTCTTTAGCTCATACAAGCTCAAGATCGCGTAATTCGGGCTTTGTTTATCGCTGGTAAGAAAAAAGACGTACCGGTTTCCTGGCAAAGGCAAAGCTTTATCTGAAAGTTCATAGATAAGTTTTTGCCCGTTAGGATAGAGTACAAATCCCCCCATTCTATCAGCACAATAGACCCTCCGGAGGCGACGTTTTTTACAATATCGTTTTTAAGTACTTCTTCAATCCGAACGGTAAATTCGGAATAAACCGCCTGTTTGTCATTAGACATATGGGCGTTAACCTCTGTCACCTCGCCCAATTATTAGACTGCTTTCATTAGCCGGAATGATCTCCGGTGGAGTTGTCTCATCATATCGTCCTACCCCTCCATCGTTGGGGTGCGGTTTTTTAACTACCCAGTCCTGGCCATCATAACGCTTGTTCGCCAGTTTTCTTTTTTGCAGTTCGCCGGTATCTTTTGGCAGTTCTTCGTTGTAGTCGACAACAGCGTAGCGAGACATATCTTTATAGCCGCCATTATCCGGTGTCGGTTGGGTTTGGATATCCATTTTTACCTGAGCCGGTCGTTTAAATGCACCTGAAGTAATGACAATAGTTGTCAAAACAACCAGCAGCACCAATACTCACATTATTCTGTTGCTTTTCATAAGACCTCTAATGAAGTATGCCCGCAATGTTCGTGGCAAACTGGCGGAAAATTTTGTGCTGTGCGCTTCGTTTGGTTTCAAAGTCCAGCCATCTGCGAGGCCATTTAATTCGACTCCTGAGATTGTGTCTTTATCGGTAAGGTCATCAGAAACACGAAATGAGTAAATTGAAATAGATTTGTCGTAATTATTTTTGAAGGTGATCTCAAACGAACTGATCTCACCCGCATTGCCTAACGGCCTGATCGACTCTACAGCGAGCGAACGGGTTTTATTCTCGATCACTATACGGTCGATGTTTTTGCCTTGAGCGGAGTTCCAAACGAAAAATACGGCAATTCCGAGACCGATTACTATTGATAAAGCAAGTGTTGATTTTTTGTAGAAGTATTTTATTACATTTGCCCTTTCTGCTCGTGGGAGAGCGTTTTTCAGAAAAATCTATTTTGAAGGCTAAAGAAATAGCCGTGGGTTGCAAGCTGCAATTTGCTAAGCGTATAGCAATAAATATTTGCTAGTCAAGAAAAATTGCCTTTGCCGAAAACAATATAAACGCTTTATCTGTCTTTTTAACAGGATAATATGAACGGCCGTGAAAAAAGCGCAACGGATTTTGCGGGTCAACTTTAAAACAGGTCGTTGGCTATTTTGTACGTAATATAAGCCTTTTTAGACGTAGAGCTTAATTTGTTACAAATTTTTTTCTTTAGCATTTATAAAGACTTATCGTTTATTCGCAAAATGCAAGCGTGATAAATCAGCAAAAAGATTTTTGCACTGCGTCTTTCACGCCAGATGCCAAAAACGATGCTTATAGGGAGCGTCGGGGGCATCGGTAGAAGGAGAGCAAAACTTATGAAGAGCAGTAGAAATATTTTTCGTCGTTTTTCAAAGTCATCCCTGACTGAACAGTTACTTAAATTTGACGCGGAAAAAAGCCGTCAGCGGATCTTAACAAGGGGGATTTTTATTTTAACGGCAGCTTTTTTCAGCGCTGTTCTTTTCACTGCGGGTTCGGCCCAACCCGCGGGTTCTTACGATGCGATGAGGGGAGACCATTCGTCGATATCCGGTACGGTCACGTTAGAAATTCCGTCGGGTAATGGCAAAGTGCGCGTGATCCTGCCTGATGATATCCGGCCGGGCGATACGATCTCAGGAACGGTCTCTGCGGCTCAAGGTGTGGTCGAAGGCGAAGTCGTAGCCATAAAAACCGTGGAAGGCGAAGTTGTGGCGTCTAAAAAAATCGGCCCTTCGTCACCCGATCAGACGGTGACCTTTACGGTGCCCCAGGGAGCCTCATCATTGATATTAAGCTGCACGGGGAAACATATACCAGCGGTCCAATTCAAGGTCAATACCGATCCTTCAGGTAACTTACCGGCCCAACCCGGCAGTTTTGCTCCGCCGCGCCTCGGGCAAACCGGTAGAGATATCACTATCCCCGGAAATTTCGACGGAAACGCCGCGAACACGACGGTCAACATAGGCGGAAAAGAAATTCCGGTGCTGGCGGAATCGCCGCGTCAGGCTGCGGTAAAAATTCCCTCAGACATTCCTACGGGTAAGACCAACCTGACCGTGGGCGACGGCCCCGGAAACTCGCGGACCACGCCATTCAACGTGGCGTCGATCGAACTGAAGGCTGACAAACTGAATTTGATGAAAGGTGAAACAACGAACCTTCACATTTCCGTTACCGGGCTTGAAGGATTAAAAGATAATAGCGGCAACATCAGACTGCAAATCGAAAATGCGTCGCCGCAGACTGTCAGCCTTACGTCTTCACCGTTATATCAATCAAATGGTAACGCCGGAGCGATGCCGACCCGGGCGGTCAACGCGGACGGCGGCAACACGATAGCATTTACCGAGCAATTGACCGGCGTTAATCCCGGCAATTTCCAGATCAATGCGTCGATCATCGACTTTATCCGAAAGTTTGAGGAGATGCTCCGCGCTTACTGGAGAGATCAGCTGAGAGCGATCGCGGACGCTAAAGATGCGGCGGCCGCAGTGGTCCAGAACAACAGCAAAGCCATAAAAAAGCTGCAAAATAATGCCAAATATCTAAGAGACGTCGCAGGTGCGGACAGGCTCTGGGATGGAGGTAAAGATGATATCAACCTTAAGAAACTTCTGGCGGATGAGAAAAAAGAACTGGACGAGATCCAGAAGGCGATCGGCGCCGGTTCTCCGGCAGGGGTAAAGATCGGCGAGGCCAAAATCGCCATCGACAAACTGCTCAGATAGTTGTTTACGATCAGCAAAAAAACTGTAGCGCCGGCGTCTCGCCGGCTGTCCGGTAGGCATCTTGCCCACCGCTTTTACTTGAATGTGAGCGCGGGACGCACTCACGACAGCCGGCGAGACGCCGGCGCTACGTTTTAAACTGCTCTCGCAATGGTCAAAACATTTACCTCAACCGCGCCCGCTTTTTTCAGAGCTTTGGCGCAATTTGAAACCGTCGCGCCGGTCGTGAAGATGTCATCTACCAGCAGAATATTCTCGCCTTTGATCAAGCGTGGTCTTTTCACCGCAAAAGCGTTAAAGACACTGTCCTGGCGCGCCTTTCTATCCATCCCGGCACGGTGCCTTTCGGTATGAACTTTGCGGGCCAGGCTCAGATCATCCGCCGGGATTTTTATCCGGCGGGACAAATGCCCGGCGATCACCGCCGCCTGGTTAAAACCGCGTTCTTTTTCCCGCCGCGCGGAAAGCGGGACGGGAATGATCCTTGTGGAATTTGAAAAAGGTGAATTGAGAAAAGCGGCATGCAAAAGTTCCGGCAGGCGCGGGGCGAGATACGGTTTGTCTTTCAGATCGATTATCGAAGCGTAAAGCGCGCCTTCATAAACGCCGATCGCCCGCGCCAGATCAAAATGATCAGCGTCACAGCGATGGCAGAAGGCCGGATCGGCCGTCCGCCGCTTTTCAGAAAGGTAAGCGCTGCATTTGTGGCAAAGAGCTTCAGAACCGTCAAAGATGCGTGTCTGCGACCAGCAGCCACGGCAGGCGACACCGTCACGGCGCTCGTCGACACCACGCCCGCACAAAAGACAGGGCTGTGGATACAAAAGGCTTAAGAGTTGGTCGGGAAAAGACATTTGAGGGAGACAAATGTTTTGATGAATGCGGTCGGTTAAGTTTAGGCTTCGGCTTCTTCGAGCATTCCCTGCTCGACCAGTTCCTGGCAGGTAATGTCGTAGCGTGCCCAGGGCACGGCATCCAGCCGCTTGGAATTGATCTCGTTGCCGCAATTGGCACAATCGCCGTACTCGCCGTCCTCGATGCGCCGGAGCGCTTCATCGATCATGCCCAGCTGCCTGGTCTCATTTTCCGAAAGCGCCAGGATAACGTTTTTGGAAAAGGCCTGCGCCGCCAGATCTACCGGGTCGGGCATTTCATTGCCGTCTACCGCAAGATTGTGCTCCTGCGAATCCAGTTTGTGCGCCAGCGCCGTCCGCTCGGCCGTAAGTCTTTTTTTGTATTCGTTAACTAAAGATTTCTTCATTTTTGATACGGATACCCATTAATTATGGTAAATGCACGGTAAAGCTGTTCCAAAAGGATTACTCTGGCTTCTTCGTGCGTAAAAGTCAAACCTGATAAGGATAAACTAAAATCGGCTCTTTCACCAACTTGGGGCGACACCCCATCCTGCCCGCCGATAACAAAAACCACCTCTTTCAGGCCCCGGTTCTGCCAATTTTCCAACTGTTTAGCCAGATCGTGCGAGCTTATCTGCCGGCCCGCAATATCCAGCAAAATGACATAAGAACCTGTGTTTAAGGCATTTAAGATGCGCTTTCCCTCGTGTTCGTTGCTTTCATTAGGGGCACTTTCTTTGATCTCTACCGTGTCCAACCGGGCAAAATGCCCCAGCCGCTCCAGGTAGTCTTCCTGCAGCGCCCGCCAGTTTTTATCCCTGGTTTTACCGATCCAGACGAAACGAAATCGCATAATTAACGTGCAAGTTTATCTATCTCGAGGTCCGGAAGGGTCGCTTGCGCCTGTTCTTTGATGCCTTGCGTGCTTTGCGATTCCTTCTTTATGGCCTTTGCGGTTAACTATTTTTAACCACAAAGACGCAAAGAACACAAAGAAAAACTAAAGCAGCGGGTGCAAGCAACCCTTCCGGACCTGACAGGTCATTAAGCTGCCTCTTTCACCTGTGAAATTCAATCAGAAAACCTGGCCAGTTTCTCATACAAATTTTTGCGGCTTATTCCCAGCAGTTCCGCGGCCTTTGATTTATTGCCTTTGGTAAATCTGAGCGTTTCGCGGATATGGCGTTCTTCGAGGTCGCTTAAGCTCAGCCATTTTTTGCTGTTCGAAGGCACCGCATTTTGTAACGCGGCAGGGAAGTCGCCGGCGTCGATCTTTCCGCTGGCAGAGAGTATCAGCGCCCGTTCCAGCAAATTTGAAAGCTCGCGAATATTGCCGGGAAAGTCGTAATTCTGCAAAAGCCTGGCGGCCGCAGCGGTCATTTCCGCCCCGCCGATCCCGTGTTTTTCCGCAAAATACCGCAGCAGGTTTTCAGCCAGCGGGGCGATATCTTCGCGGCGTTCGCTTAAGCGAGGCATTTTTATCCGCACCACGTTGAGCCGGAAATAAAGGTCTTCGCGAAAGGTGCGCCGCGCGATGGCATTCTCCAGGTCGACATTGGTCATCGCAATGACCCGCACGTCGACACTTTGCACATGGTTTCCCCCAAGTTTTTCAAACTCACGATTTTCCAGCACGCGCAAAAGTTTTGCCTGCGCGTCAAAAGGCAGCAAGGCGATCTCGTCCAGGACAAGCGTCGAGCCATCGGCCCTTTCGATCCGTCCTTCACGGGCGGAAACAGCGCCGGTGAACGCGCCTTTCTCAAATCCGAAAAGCTCGGCTTCGATCAGCTCGCGCGGCAAGGCGGCGCAATCGATCTTGACCGCGTTTTTCGCGGCGCGTTTTGATCTTTGATGGATATATTCGGCGAGGAGATTTTTGCCGCTGCCGCTTTCGCCGGTGATCAGCACGCCGGCATCCGTCACCGCGACCTTGTCTGCGATTCGCAGAACTTCCTGCATCGGCCCGGATCTGGCAACGAGTTCATTCACAGATAAAAGTAAGAGAAAATATAGCTAACCGAATTCCGCTTCGTGCATTTCGTGTGCTTCGTGGTTAAATTTCCGGATCCGTTAAATGATTTGTAGGATGGAAACCACGAACCACACTAAACACACGAAACGTTTCGCTTACAACGAACCTACAACTCTTTCGGCAGCTCGACTTTTCTGGCATCGCGCCAGAGGCGTTCGAGATCGTAAAAGTCGCGCGTCTTATTTTCAAAAATATGCACGACGAAATCGCCGTAATCCATCAGGACCCATTCGGCGGTGGAATGGCCCTCGATGCGGAGCGGTTTCTCGCCGAGCTGTTTCTTTACCTGCACTTCGATCTCGTCGGAAATGGCCTGGACCTGCCGGGTGTTGAGGCCGCTTACCACGATAAAAAAATCGGTAAAGCTCGTTATCTCGCGCAGGTCGAGCGCGCTGATGCCGATGCCTTTTTTCTCGTCAGCGCAATGCAGCGCCAGTTTTACGCGTTCATCCAATTCGGTGTAGGGCGTAGCGCGTTCGCTTTTTGCCGCGATCTCCGCGGTCTCAACGGTCTCCGCTACGGCGGGGTGTAATGATTTTTCTTTTAAAGTATCTTCCATTATTTATAAATCTGATATTTTTCTATGTATTTTGCAACTGCCGCCGGCAGATCGGCCTGCCAGCCGGCGGCATTTTTTTCGATTTTTCGCCGTATTTCCGTCGCCGAAATATCCAGTTTCACGGTATCGGTAAAATATATCTTTTCTCCGGTTATTTCCGTCATCTGCCTGACAATTTCCGCTTCGCTTTTACCGCGCAGGTCCGTGCAGCAGGCCGCGATCTCAGGCGTGACGTGCGAAAAAACTATTTCAACTCCGGGGCGTTCCACCACGATAAAATTTACCATCAGCAAGAGTTTTTCCCACTCGCGCCAGGTCGTAATATCGCGCCACGAATCGGCGCCGATGACAAAAAAGATCTGCGCATCGCTCCCCGTTTCATTCAATAATTTCGCCGCCGTCTCGATCGTATAACGCGGTTTCGATTCATCGAGTTCGATGGTTGAAATTTTGACCTTCGGCTCATTTTCCGTCGCAGCGGTGAGCATCGCAAAACGATGGTATGCCGACAGCGGTTCCTGGTCCGGTTTGTGCGGCGCGTGAAAAGCGGGCACAAAATAAAATTCGTCCAGCCCGAAAAGATCCGGCAGTTTTTGGGCGATGCGCAAATGCGCATTATGGACCGGGTCAAAACTCCCGCCAAAAAATGCGATCCTTTTCATTTGCTTTCTTCAGCTACTTCTTCTGCCGGCAGTTTAACGCAATGGTCCGCGATCTCCTGCATGACCTTCTCGGGGCAGTTCAAATTTTCGGAAAAGAACCAGAAATCGCCGTTCTGGTCATTGATCGAAAATTCGTAGGTGCGATAGGTAAAATCGACCCAGGTTTCGGTCACGTCGTCCGACACTATGCCTGTTATTTCCAGGTCGTTCAGCTTTTCCAGATGATCCAGCAGGTCGTCCCACGAGATCACGGTCGGATGGGCGTAGAAATGACGCGAACCGTCATTCATGGTCATGTTAAAAAGACGATTCTGCATCGATCGCTATCTCAACTGTTTTTAATTCGTCCAAAGCCTGCGCTACTTTCATCACCAGTTCGCGCGTGCCTCTATTCGCCGCCGAAGAAATTTCAAGAAGCTCTTTTCCGTCCTTTTTCACTGCCGCGCGCAGATCCTCCAGCCGTTCCGGTTCGTCCAGAATATCCAATTTTGTGGCCACTACGATCTGCGGCCTACGGGCGAGCTCTTCGTTATAATTCGCCAGCTCGCGGTTTATTATTTCATAATCCTCGACGGGCGAGCGCCCCGAAAGGGAAGACACATCCACCAGGTGCAGGATCAATTTGGTGCGCTCCACGTGCCGCAAAAATCGGTCGCCCAGGCCCGCGCCTTCATGCGCGCCTTCGATCAGGCCGGGAATATCGGCCACCACAAAAGTTTTGTAATTGCCGATGTCCACCACACCCAGGTTCGGTTCGAGCGTCGTAAAAGGGTAATCGGCTATTTTCGGTTTAGCGGCCGAGATGACCGAGATCAGCGTGGATTTTCCCGCGTTGGGAAAACCGACCAGCCCGACATCGGCGATCAGTTTAAGTTCCAACTGCAGTTCGCGTTCTTCGCCATCGCCGCCGGTCTGGTGGTAGCGCGGCGCGCGGTTGGTCGAGGTGGTAAAATGCGCGTTGCCAAAGCCTCCGCGGCCTCCCTTGGCTGCCTTAAACTGCTGTCCGGCCTCGGTAAAGTCATAGAGCAGCTCACCGGTCTCGACGTCAAAGACCTGTGTGCCGACGGGCACTTTTACCGTCGCGTCCTCGCCGTCCTTGCCGTGGCGGTTAGAGCCTTCGCCGTGGCGGCCGCGATCGGCCTTGTGCTCGGGGTTATAACGCAAATGAAGCAGCGTATTAAGCCCATAGTCGGCTTCCAGCCAGACGTCGCCGCCGCGCCCGCCGTCACCGCCCGATGGGCCGCCTTTGGCGATGAATTTCTCACGGCGAAAGGCCGTCACGCCGCTGCCGCCGTTTCCCGCCTTGATATGAATTTTTGCGCGATCTATGAACATTTCTTGTTTTTTCGTGTTGTTTTGTGCTGTTCGCGTGGATTCGTGGTTACCGTATTTCTTTATTGCCGCAGAAATTTAGAACCTAAGAAGTAGCCACGAAATCACACGAAAACCACACGAACAAAACCTCGGGCCTTGGAATCTGCTCTCTTTACATTAAATAGAAGCAAAAATCCTCTGCAGGCGAAACAACCAGTTTACCAGATAAACAGGCATAAAAAAACAAGAGCGTTGGCTCGATTGCTCAAGACAACGCTCTTGTGTTCTTTTCCAGAACACCGAAGTGTCCCCGAAAAGGGGTGCGATTCCAGCATGCACACACTCGAATCGCGATTTTTATATTCCGAGAAATTCCAGCGGGTGGTAATTCCCGGTCAGCACCCAAGCAAGTTTTCACCATTTTGTTGCGCTACCTTTCGGTGCGCGGTGCCATTAGGTTTTTGTTCTGGTGGCTTTTCCTCCACCGCCGGTTACGTTCCCGGCAACGAGGCTCCCGTCTTGCAACGTGAGCGACATAGCACTCAATAGGCTGATCATTTCCCGTGAGCGTTGCCTCGTTTTTATCCGAGCAACTCAGGTCTGCCTTGCGGCTAACCCTAGCAAGCCTTTCGGCTTCGGCTCCGAACGTACCAGACAGTGGCTTTCCGCTCCTTCTGTCCTCGAACAATTGCGTCACCGCATCTGTTCCACCTTTTGGCGCCGGTCAAAGTGCCCGTAAGCATTTTCGACTGTGAAGCTATTCTACATTTTAATTTTTACTTGTCAAGAGAAAAATTCACGCTAAGTGCTTATTTCCCAACTACTTCTGTGGAAAAGCCTGTGGAAAAACTGTGAATATCCTGTGGATTTCTTGTGGAAAAAAGGGTAACTTTTTTAATTTCAATTTATTAAAATAATCTTGTATTTCTGTGGAAAAAGCTGCAAAAAACTTTAATTTTTTAGAGAAAAATGCTTGGATTTGTCAGAACCGGGAGCGATAGCTGTAACCACAACCGGGTTTATTAGTGTGATTCGTGTGATTAGTGGCTGATCTCCGCGCGATATTTATAAAAGACGAAAAGATTGAAACCACGAATCACACCAAAAGCACGAAACATACTTATACTTGTCGGGCGTCTTTAAAACAAAAAAGCGCACGCCGGTGAGGGGCGTACGCCGTTTTATTTAAATAAAGCTGGTTCCTAAGCCGCTTCCGTAGTGGGCTTGGCGATATCCGCCGGATATACGCTGATGAACTTACCCTTTTGGCCTTTGTCTTCAAATTTGACGACGCCTTCGATCAAAGCAAAGAGCGTATCGTCTTTACCGCGGCCGACATTTTTGCCGGGTTTCCACTTGGTGCCGCGCTGGCGGGCCAGAATGTTGCCGCCGAGGACTTTTTCGCCGCCGAATTTCTTGAGTCCCAGCCGCTGCGAGTGTGAATCGCGTCCGTTACGAGATGAACCTACCCCTTTTTTATGTGCCATAACTCGATTTTGGATTCCGGATTTTGGATTTTGGATTTTGGATCAAAAACTGATCTAAAATCAAAAATCGAAAATCTAAAATCGCTAACTCCTAGATCTTATCTATTTTAATTTCCGTGTAATCCTGGCGGTGGCCTTTGGTGCGCCGGTACGTTTTGCGGCGTTTTTTCTTGAAAACGATGATCTTATCCGCCCGCCCGTGACCCATGACAGTGGCTGTGACCGTGGCCGAGCCAAGTTTTACATCCTTGCCATCGGCAACCAGCAGAACGTCGACATCGATCTTGTCGCCTTCTTTTTTATCCAGCGTAGGCACGCGCAAGGTTTGTCCGGCTTCCACGCTGAACTGCTTACCGCCCGTTTTAATAATTGCGTAACTCATTTATTTGCTCCCTCGTATAGCGGAAATATCCACTAGTCGAAAATCATAGAGTATAGGGAAAATAAGGCCCGTAGTCAAATTTGCATCGTAATTTTCGTCTCTAAAATCAAAAAAGCCTGGATTTTGCAGCATTTCGCGTTTTGTTCGTGGCAGTTTTCGTGTTATTTCGTGGTTACCTCTTAAGGTCCTGATAAAAACGAAATTAAGACCTGGAACCACGAAACCACACGAAACAACGCGAAAAAAGCTGAAGACATAGAGATTGATCGCTTTAAAACTTTATGGCTTTCCGAATCGTAATTCTTGCCGGTTGGAATTTTATGTCCGTTTTTTGAAATAATAATTGTTGACAACCAATTGCGACACGCGTAATCTAATCTGCTAAGAGATTGAGAAAAGTTTCACAATCTCGGGAGGAGGGCAAAAATGGCTGGTAGCAACAGCAATGACAAAAGGATAGTGATCGTGGGCGGAGGCTTCGGCGGGCTTTTTACGGCGCTCGAAACGGCCAGGGCGGGCAAGGTCTCGCTTATCAGCAACGAGGACCATTTCACATTCAGGCCGATGCTTTATGAGTATATGAGCGGGGAAGTCGAGGCCTGGCACATCGCACCGTATTACAGCGAGCTTATTAACGGCGACGGAATTGAGTTTATGCACGGCGAAGTTTGCGGCGTCGATCTCGAGAAAAAAGAAGTAGGCATCGACGGCTGGCGTTTCCGGGTACCGTACGATGTTCTCGTCCTGGCGGCCGGCGGCGTGACGAATTACTGGGGTGTAAAAGGGGCCGAGGAATTTGCGCTTCCGTTTCGCAATGTCAAAGACGCGGACGAACTCAGGCGGCGGATGTCGGAAAGGGTCGATTCCGTAGATACCGACACGCCTCCGCAGGACGCGCGCGAAGCGGTGACTTTTGCCGTGATCGGCGCCGGGGCCAGCGGGGTAGAGCTTTCCACCAAGATGTCCGATCTGTTTTACGACGCTTTTCAGCAGCGCAGCCTGAAAGGCGAAGCGCGCGTGCTGCTTTTTGAGATGGGCAAGGATATCCTGCCCGGAATGGGCGAAGAGATCCGGGTACACGCCGAAAGAGCTCTCAACAATGCGCATATCGAGGTCCACACGGAAACAAGCGTGGTGGAAGTAAAAGCAGACGGCCTGGTGGCGGAGCACAACGGCGAACGCCGCGAATATAAAACAGCCGGCACGGTCTGGACAGCGGGAGTAAAGATAAACCCGCTGATCGAGAAGATCGAGCTGCCAAAGGACAAACACGGGCTGCTGCTGACGGACAACACTCTACAGGTCGAAGGTCATCCGGGAATATTTGCCTTAGGTGATATCACCAAGGTCGAAGGCATCGACCACAAGCTGGAAGGCACGGCGCAGCTCGCAAATCAGCAATCGAAACTGCTCGCCGATAATATCAAGGCTTTTATTGACGGGAAGAAACTCAAAACGCGGCAATTCCACGAATTAGGCGAAGCGATCAGCCTGGGCACGAATCACGCGGCGGTTCTGGTGGGAAACAAGGCATTTGGCGGCCCGCTGGCTCGTGAGGCCCGTTTTGCTCTTTACACGCAGCGCCTGCCGACGTGGCAGCACCGTTTGAAGGTAGGGGCAAGCTGGTTTTTCGACGGGACCCTGCCCAAACCTTTGCGGTCTTTGTAGCGCCAGCGAGACGCTGGCGCTACTACTGCAGCACGTCTTTGATAGCTTTTTCGTAGATATCGACCCGGCGCATCGCTCTTTTGACGTCGGGATGATCGTCTTTATGAGCGGCGCGCAGCTGGGCGAGGTCGACCTGCATTCTGATCTTCTGCAGCAGCAGCCTGGCAAGGCTTTCCGTTAATTTGGGAAGGACGGAAACATTAAGTTCCTGCAAGCTGACAAGCTCGGCCTGTACGAATTGTACTTCCAGCCTAAGCTCTTTTACCTTTGGATATTCGTCAGTGTATTCCACCTGCATATCGAGCAATTCGGCTTCGATATTGGCTTTGTGAAGGATAAGCTCGATATAGGCCGGCGAAGATTTTATCGAACCGGAAAGCGGGGCCGGTGTCGGCGCCACTTTCGGCGGTTTGGCCTGTGAAAAAACCGCCGAGGTGAAAAATAAGAGAATAAAGACAGGGAAACAAAACGTTCTAAAGCGCATAGTTTTTCTTATTTTTGATCCGTATTAAAAGTACCGGGGTCTAGTTTTTCATTAAAAGCGAATTCCAATAAATTGAATGTCCACTCTACTTCCAGGTTGCCGGTGCTTCGCGCTCCCTCTTCGGCGTAAAGAATATGATAGCTGTGAGGCAAAGTTAAACCTTTTTCTTCTTTGAAATCGGAAAAGTCTTCGGCGATCTTATACCTTACTTCGCTTAACTGGGATGAATCTTCCGGTTTCGAGCCTATTCCGGCAGAGGTCACACGTTTATATTCCGTGCGTACGTGACGGAAGGTTTCCTTATCGAAAAATAAGCTGATAGACAGATCGCCGCTCCCTTTACGCGAATAGCTCAGAACGTAGACTTCTTTGCCGTTTATCTTTTTTATGCCTTCAAAAGACAATTTACTTTTTTTAGCGGTCAAATTAGACAACACCCATGACGATGAAAGCACCCCGCTTAAAAGGCTGTCTTCCAAAAGAAGATCATTCGATTGGATAAAATCACCCAAGCTGGAGCGTTTTCCGTTTTGCGTGAATGCTACTTTCGACTTTTTACCGTCATAGACGAATTGTTCGCCCGGGTAATTGTTCGAATTTAAGCCGATGCCCAGAAAATTCTTTTCGCCGGCGGAAGCAAAAACTATTCTCCCCTTAAGCAGCAGGTCTTTTTGGGAGAGAAATTTCGCCGTGGCTTCGCCCGTCATCACGATGGTTTGGATCCCGGCCCGGGTTTCAGCCGTACCGATCGAGCCCAGATGTTTCGCGACCACTTCATCGGCGGTCAATTTCTGGGCGAGGGCCGGAACAGCCGCGAGAAGCAGAACGAAAAGCATAAAAAGAATTTTTCTAAACATTAAGGCTTACCTACTTTCAGTTGGTGTTAAAGGTTTGGTCATCGAGTTTTTGATTAAAGGCAAAAGTAGCAAAAGTAAACGCCCATTCTACCTCCGACGTGCCGCGCTGTCCCGTTGCGGAATAAAGGATGCGGTAGCTATGCGGAAGCGTCAACCCTTTTTCTTCTCTAAAATCGGAGAAGTCTTCCGTCATTTTAATTCTTGTTTCACTTAATTTACTTGCGTCCTCAGGCGCCACTCCTATTGCTGCCGCAAAAATGCGGGAATATTCGGTGCGGATGTGACGGAAAGTCTCTTTGTCAAAAAAGAGCGTAATGGTGAGGTCGCCGCCCTTTCTCGAATATCCGATGGCATAGGCTTCTTTTTCATTGATCTTTCTAATGCCGTTAAATGATAATTTGCTTTTACTACCGGCCAGGTTGGCCAGCGCCCATGATGAAGAAAGCGTCCCGCTTAAAAGTCCGTCTTCGATCAGCAGATCATTGGATTGAAGGAAATTTGCCAGGACGGAACGCTGGCCGCTCTGGACCAAATTGATCTTTGCTTTCTTGCCGTCAAAGATATATTGCTCGCTGCCCCGGCTGGACAGGCTGATGCCGAAAAAATTTTTAGGCCCGGCCGAAGCCAGTACCGCTCTTCCCGACAGGTCCAGATCTTTCGGAGCAATATATTTTTGGGTTACTTCGCCGACGAGCACCACATTCTGTACTCCGGCCCGTGTTTCCGCCGTACCGATCGAATCAAGGTGCTTTGCGACGACGTCGTTAGCCGTCATTTTTTGAGCGCAAACCGGAAGCGAAAAAAAGATCAGCGTCATAAACACTGCAAGTTTTCTGATCATCGTTTATTACCCCAGGGAAAATTTTAAGTGTGTATGTTAAGTAACTGTAGACACATTATAGGAGGTTTTTTCAGAGGAACAAGAAAAATCTGTGTCATTTACCGCCTCGCAGGACTCGAACTCAAGATCTTTATCGCTTTCCACCATGCCGTCGCCAAAAATATTGCCCGTACTTAAGGTATTGAAATACGTGGCGATATTGTCCAGGATCTCCTGTGCGGAATGCGAGTGGTAAAGCGTCTGGCGAAATTGCGCGCCGCCCACGAGGCCCTTGGTAAATTGCCCCGCCAACTGTTTCATTTTACCGAGCGCCGGAAGCTCCGGCATATCTTCGCGCAGCATTTCAAAATATTCGAGCAGCACCGCCTGTTTTTCTTCGAGCGGCGGCTGGTACGGCTCACGCCCGGCCAGCACGTCTTCGATCTGGCGAAATATCCAGGGGTTCTGCATCGCGCCGCGTCCGATCAAAATGCCGTCACAGCCGGTATCGCGCCATTTCTGCAGCGCGCCCTCGATCGTGACCACGTCGCCGCTGCCGGAAACCGGCACGCTCACGGCTTTTTTGATCTCGGCCACATAGTCCCAGTTCGCCAGGCCTTTATAACCCTGCTCTTTGGTGCGCCCGTGCAGCGCGATGTGCTCCACGCCGCACTGCTCAGCCATTTTGGCCACCTCGACACAGTTAATTGTCGAATCCGTAAAGCCCGCGCGCAGTTTTAGCGTGAGCGGAATGGTGATGGCCTTTTTGATCTCGGTAAGAATTTTTTCCAGCCGCGGCAGATCGCGCAGCAGCCCCGAACCGCCGCCGTGCTTGACCACTTTCGGGGCGGGGCAGCCGCAGTTGACGTCCAGAATATCGGCGCCTATTTCCTGCGCCATTTCCGCCGCCATCGCCATGCGCTCCCATTGCCCGCCAAAGATCTGCACGCAATACGGGCGCTCTTCTTCCCAAAAACGCATCTGGCGTTTGGATTTCGGATTATTGCGGGTCAACCCTTCGACCGAGATAAATTCGGACACGGTCAGCCCGATCCCGCCGCGCCGCTTGAGCAGCCGCCGGAAGGAATAATCCGTCACCCCCGCCATCGGCGACAGCACCAGCGGCGGGTTGATCTCAATATCTCTGATCTTAAAGGATTTCATTTGTACAAACCTAAAGATTAGTATAAACCCTATCTGCTTGTCTTAAAATTTGTAGCTTAACTTTTAAATTAGTGTTGGATGGTTTTGCTGAACTCCGTAATTGTTTTTGTTTTAGAGACTCTAATAACCTTTTGTATCGTTCTTTTCCAGAAGACTCAGATTCCATCTCTACTGCTTTTTGCATATTCTTGATCGCGGAATCGATATCGCCACTAGCTTCAAAAATTCTAGAACTTAAAAAATAAAGATAGGCATCATTTGGTTCAAGCGCTATTGCAGTTGTAATATCCTGAATTGCTTGAGTAACGTTTTTCATATCTGAATAGGTAGTCGCTCGAACTCTAAACCCAGCACTTTCTTTAGGAAAATATTGTATAAACTTTGTAGTAAATCTAATTAATATTTCAGGCTTTTTTTTCAAGTTGTCATCTAGATTGATATTCGCGATAAGAGATCTGGCGCTTAGCTTTCCTAATGTTGATTTGCCGCTTGCATAAATTTCAAGCAATTTTTCATAATCCGCCATTGCCAAATCGAGTTTTTCGAGGAGCATGTAAAGTTTTGCCCGTGCCTCCACGGCTAATTCATCGTTGGGGTCCAGAAGTATCGATTGGTCAAGGTCAGCCATAGCCTTATCGGTATCCTTTCTCTTTAACGAGTAATTAGCCCTTTTTCTCCATAGACGGGCATTCTCCTTATCCCATTTGATTGCATTCGTTATGGCATTAATTGCGGCGTCTGTCTGATCTAATTTTTCAAGAAATCCCGAAAGAGTTTCATATCCGTCCGCATCTTCCGGAAAGAGTTGAATATACTTATTTGCAAACTCTACACCCAAATCGTAACGTTCTTTCTGAGTGAAGATCATAATTAATTCGAGAAATACCAGCTTCACCCTCCCACTATTAAATTCTGCATCCTTTGCTTTAATCGTTTTCGATTCAAACAAATCTCGGTAATCGTTAATGGCAAGATCAAATTGCTCAGTTTTTATATAAAGCTCAGCACGTAACCTAAGATTATTGAAAACATCATCATTTAGTCGTAAGAGCTTTGTGTAGACATCTATCAGTTCTTTTGATTTGTTTTTGACTTTGTAAAAGTTTGCCAATTCATTTAGCGCGTTAGTTGATTCCGGATCAATCTCCGAAGCCTTTAAAAGATTAGATAGTGCGCGGTCGCTGTCAGTAAATCCTATGATTTTAGCTCTTAGTACATAAAGGTCTGAAATATCTGGATTCAATTCTATTGCTTGATTAACTGTGCTCAATGCCATTGAGTTATAATCGATTTTATCTTCCGATTCTTTTTCTTCCTCGTACTCGTAATACATTTCAGCTAAAGCTAAATAACCTGGACTACACTGCGGTTTTAATTGAATATTCTTTTTTAAAGATTCGATCGCCAGCTTGTAGTTCTCGGTGGCTTTATAAATACTAGCTTCAAGACTATTCAATGCATAAAGTAAATCCGTCTCCAGTCCTTCTATCTTTTTTAATTTTTCCAAATACGAAAGAAATTTAACTACATCTTGCTTAACCGCCGACGCAAATGCCAAGTACATTAAATTAGTAGAAGTCTCAGGACGAGCATTTAATCTGGTTAATAAAGACGCAGCTAATTTATTTGCTTCAGCGTCGTGACCTATTTGTGAATTCATTAGCATTAGCAGAAACATGCTTCGCGATATATCGTCGTCATTTTTTGCGGCCGAAAAATATGCGCGAGCATACTCTAACCCCTTGGTACTGTTGTTGCGAGCACTTGCGATACGTAAGCGGAGTATGCGAATGTCTGTTTTTTCGGCCCCTGCTTTGATAGCTGCTTCAATATCCGAACCTGTGTTATTGTCATTGGCAAAGAATCCGCACTTTTGACCAATATGCGATGTTGCCCTTAAAATATAGAGCTCGGGAAGGGATACAAGCTTAGTAAAATGAGGTTGTTGTGCGATGGCAATCGTTAAATATTTTACCGCTTCTTGATAATCCTCAATCTCCAAATTTACCAGGGCGAGCGAAACAACCGATAGAAAGGAAATTTCTTTTGCTATTTGCAGTTGAGCTGTTAAATTCTTAAAGTTTCCTATTTGTCCGATAATAATTTTAGGGCGTTCAAGAAAAATATTATTTTTCGGCTCAAAGAGAATTTCGACTTGGGAATTAATTGCAGCGGTAGTTTCTGTGAATCTACATGATCCCCAAACAACTATGTCCGCGTTATTTTCAGAGGCTTTTTGGAGCGCAATCGGCCTGCCCTGTTGAAGGGAAATGTGTTCGTTAAGCGCTAATATCCTTACTTTTGGGGAATCTTTGAAGGTTTCTATTAACTGGTTAATTACAAAATCAGTAATCAGCTCAGAACTTTCTTTTTTCTCAGAAAAATTTGCAACTAGTATGGTGATTTTGTCGGATGGATTTCTTTTTACGGGTTTTGTCTGACCTGATTTTGAGGTTAATGCTAGAACTGTTTTGGGGCCTGCGCCAAGTTTTTTGATAAATTCCAAATACTCCTTGCTGGGCGAAAATTCCAAACCTCTTTGTTGAATTTCAAGGGCAATTACATTATCAGGGGTTCTATTCAGGATCATTGATTCAATTTGATTCGAAGTCAATGGTTTTTCTGTCTGGGCATAAACAATAAGAGAAGCGGCTAAAATGCATGGCGTCGCGAGCAACACGAAAACGGCTTTGAAGTGAAGAATTATGTGGGATATTTTTCTCATCTATTAAGATCTATTGGTTCAAAATTCTAATCGTGCTTTCAATATTTGTCTTCAATTTTAATGCATCTTTATTGCTTGGCTGAATACTTAATATTTTGTTGCATTCAGCAACCGCCTCGTTGTATCTGCGCTGACTATATAAGGATCTGGCCCGAGCCAGAGACAACTTAGTTTCGAACTTAGGTACCTGCGGTGTTTGATAACTTTTCGGCTTAGATTCCCCCCGAAAAGTGTTTCTATTAGAAGTCTCTTTAACCGTGAGTTTTGATAGTTCCGGGGACAGATCAGTTTCTTCATTTGAAACACTGCTCGGCGTATTATTGTTTTTTGCAATGTCGTTTTCTTGAATAACGCGTTGATTTACGGTCATTTCCGGTGGCGTAAACCATCTCTGGAGATCTCCGACTCTTGCTAACCACAACACTACAAATATACCGCCAAATATCATATAACGTGATACCCCGGCAAGATCTTCGATTTGTTTTATCCAACTATTCTTTCTAAACCATGGAATGTAATAGCTTGTCGCGGAAACGAGTGCTAAGGCAAGCGAGCCGTATAGAGTAAAATTCCACGAAATAAGACTCTGAGCATTTACAATAGCATCGAGAAATGCTCCGACGGCCAAAATAACTACAAGCAAGCTAAAAATGCCCTTATTCGATAGTGATACATCGTCGGATGTTGTCGTAGCTTCTTTTTCTGAAATGGGCGTTGTAGTTGCTGTAGAATGTGCACTGGATACCTCTTCTTTCAGTCCAATTGTAGGTATTTCACTGTTTGGGGAAGGGCCTTCCCGAATATTTCCACCTTCCGCGATTTTTCCATTTTTCGGCCGATGTTTAGAACAATAATATTCCCCATCGGTGTGTTTAACAGTTTTGCGTTGTCCGCACACTGATTTGCGGATTTCATCAATCTCGTCCTCTTTGACCTTGTCGCTTATATGGCAAGGGATTTTGGAAGATTTGCTCGACCCCATGGAAACATTATAAATGAAAAAATAAGAAATTGAATTACCACTACACGAAGAGCGTTGCCCTTTAAAACAAAACACAGCAATACTTTCAAAATATTGCTGTGTCGCAAAAAATGTCATTTTATTACTTATTTATTACTACTGCTTTTCGTCAGTTCCACACCGGAAGCTTCGAACGAAA
Source organism: Pyrinomonadaceae bacterium (assembly GCA_035995185.1). GTDB lineage: Bacteria > Acidobacteriota > Blastocatellia > Pyrinomonadales > Pyrinomonadaceae > DASYKT01. The sequence continues at coordinate 20,719 of DASYKT010000025.1, read as the reverse complement.
CTTCGGTGACGGTGCCGTCGGCGTTGCGTTTGTCGATTTTGGCGCCGTCTTCGATCAGGTGATCGACATAATCCTTGGTCAGCGTTTTGACCGAAACGGTGCCTTCGACCTTGGCGTTTAAGCCGGCGGAATCAAGCGGCACGAAAAAGGAGTGGCCTTTCATTTTTACGCGCATCGATTTAGCGTCTTTGTTCGGGGCGAGTTCCAGCCAGCAGCCTTCCATTTTACAGGAACGCACGATCACGCCTTCGACCAGCACGGTCTTGCCGGAATATTTCGCCGGGTCGGCCAGGACCTTTTTCAGAGACGCTTTGTCCGCTTTGCCGATCGCTTCGCCGCGTTTGATGACCTTGGTGTTTTCAAAATTAGCCATCTTGTCGGCGTCGGTCGGTTTAGAACTTTCCATGCTTTCCTGCGCCAGCACGGAGCCGGCCAGGGCAAACATCAATAACATTAAGCCAAACAGTTTCTTGTTCATATAAATAAAATTCTCCTGAGATCTTTGTTAATTTAAAACTAATTCATACTTCTAAAATGTGTCAAAGCCGAATTCCATTACCTTGGTGGTATCGACGTCTTTGCCGTCAATTTGCGCGGGAAGGAATTTCAGCCTGCGCAGCGAATCGATGACGGCTTCGGTATATTCAAAACCCGGGCTGTCGGTCACTTCTACCTTTCCTATCTGCCCACCGGCGAGAAATTGTATCCGGCATTTTACCCGCACGGAGATCGGCGGGCCGGTTTTGTCGACGCGCGGAAATGCCGGCGGATATTTGCGCAGGATCATCAAAGGCCGCGAATAGACCGGGCTGTCGGCGTCAATGATCACTCTTTTTTCTTCAATGTCCCCGGCATTGACCGCTTTTATATAACCCGTGTCAGGCGACTTTAAGTATTGCTCGACTACGGGGCTGTTCTTAATATCGGTGTCCCTGATCACCTTGTCGTTCGGATCGGGCTTGTCGCCGTATTTTGGAAATATCGGCGCCCCGTGCGCGCGCAGCGACATCAGAAAAAGGGAAACATTCACGTTATCGGCGGTCGGCGCGGCAACCACAAATTTACAATACTTATCGTCGGTAACGAGATAGATGGTTTTGGAAAATTGCTTATCGCTTTCGCAGGTAAAGATCTTGGCCGCTATCGGACCGAGGGTGAAATAATCATACTTGCAGTCGAATTGATCATAGCCGTTTTCGATCTTTGCCAGCCGCGATCTGGCCTGCAGCATTTTGACTATCGAAACGTTTATCGCAACTTTATTTTCATACCACGAAAGATAGGTCTCGTTTCCTTGCTTGTTGCGATAGGAAATATAACCTTCCGGTACCTTAAAGGAGAGCGTTTCCATAAACGTCTCGACCCGCACCCACTTCGGGTCCTGCGCAAGGAGCGGGCCCGCGCTTAACAGCAATAAAAACAAAAGCAAGAGAGTTTTTTTCATATCTTTTCAATTGCCACTAGCTTTAGCTAGTGGGCAAGGAAATTAAATATTATCTCGGCTTTAGCCGAAGCAAAAGATGAATTTGGCTAAAGCCAATTTGCAAACAAAAAAGTCCTAAAACCACTAGCTAAAGCTAGTGGCAATTTATTACAAAGTTCACTTACTTCGCTTCATAGACGATCTTTCCATCCACTATCGTTGTCAGCACTTTCGTCTGCATCATTTTTAGCGGCGGGCCGGTAAAAATATCGTCTGAGACGATGATGATATCAGCCAGTTTGCCGGCGGAAAGCGTGCCTTTTATATTCTCCTGAAATTCGGCATAGGCCGAGCCTTGCGTATAAGCGCGCACTGCTTCTTCGATCGTGATCTTTTGTTCGGGTATCCAGCCATTCGGATTTTTCCCGTCGGTCGTCTGCCGCGTTACCGCCGCCAGAATGCCGAAGAACGGATTAAGCGGAGCGACTGCCCAATCGGTGCCAAACGCCAGATGCGCGCCCGTGTCGAGCAGCGTGCGAAACGCGTACGTTCCTTTCAGGCGTTTTTCATCCAGACGCTTTCCGGCCCAGCGCCCGTCGTCCGCCAGGTGGACCGGCTGCATCGAAGCTACCACTCCCAACCGGCCGAAACGGGGAATATCCTGCTGGCGCAGATGCTGGGCGTGTTCGATACGAAAGCGCCGGTCGCGCGCGCCGTCTTCTCTTGCCACGCGTTCGAAAACGTCGAGGATGGTAGCGTTGCCGCGGTCGCCGATGGCATGGATCATCACCTGAAGCCCCGCTTTATCCGCGCCCGAAACGTGTTCGTACATCTGCGGAATTTCCGCGCCGGACAGGCCGCTCGTATTCGGCGAATCTGCGTACGGGTCAAAAAACCAGGCCGTGGTCGAGCCGAGGCTGCCGTCGGCATAGCCTTTCAAAGTCCCCACGCGCAGCATCGGGTCGCCGAAGGCATAACGGATGCCCGTGTCCGCCAGTTTCTGCCAATCGGGCAGCGGGGCGCCCGCGTAGATCCGAGTTTTCAATTTACCCTGGCGCAGCAGTTCCTGGTAGACGCCGATATTCGTATTTGCCGACATATCCTGCGCGCTCGTCACGCCCAGGCTGGCGGCGTAATTCGTGGCCGCTTCGGCCGCCGCTAGTTTCTGGTCAAAGGAAAAGTCCGGCACGACGCGCCTGACATATTCCATGGCCGCGTCTTTTAATACGCCGGTCGGGTTGCCGGCGGCGTCGCGGACGATCAGGCCGCCGTCCACGTCTTTGGTGTCTTTATTTACGCCCGCGAGTTTTAACGCCAGGCTGTTGGCCACCGCCATATGCCCGTCGAGCCGCTGGACAAAAACGGGATTGTCCGGCGTCACCGCGTCGATCAATTCTTTGGTCGGTAAATTGTTGGGTTTCCAGTTTTCGTGGTCCCAACGCCCGCCGAGTATCCACTGGCCTTTTTGCAGCTTGGCGGCAAAAGCTTTGATCCGCGCGGCAAACTCTTCGGGTGAAGCGGCGCTGCGCAGGTCGACCAGCGAAAGCTGAAAACCGCCTTCGGTAAAATGCAGGTGCGCGTCGTTAAAACCGGGCATAACGAGTTTGCCGCCGGCGTCGATGACCTTTGTGCGCGCATCGGCCAGCGCGTTTATTTCCGCGTTCGTTCCGACGGCGACTATCCTGTTGCCCATCACGGCGATCGCCTGCGCTTTGGGCACGATGGGATCCATCGTCTGGATGTTGGCATTGACGATGATCAGATCGGCCGATAGTTTCTGCCCAAAGCCGACACTACCAAGAAGGAAAAGAGCTAATGAGATCGCAAAGATATTTTTTATCATAATCAGTTCGTTTGTTTTAGTAACTTGCAAAATTATATTCGATCATCTTGGTCAGGCTTACCGGGCCTTCAGCTTTTTCCGCCGGGAGAAATCTGAGCCTTATGGCCGAGAAAAAACAATTCCGGTTCAAGCCCGCGGGCAGCGAGTTAAGAAACCAGACCTTGGAAATACTACCATTTTGAGAAAAAAGCAGTCTTAAGCGTAAAACCCCCGAGGAAACACTCTCTCTTGCCGCCTTGGTAAATGTTGGCGCGGGTTTCGATAAGATCACTAGCGAGGATAGAGTATTAGCCGCGGCCGGCTGCGGCGCCGTTGGTTTGGGCGGCGGTGAAATGTCTTCTGTCTCCCGGCCTAAAACGATCTGGTCGATCGTAAGCGGCTTGAGATCTGAGATCGATATGATCTTTTCATCGGCTTTTTCGGGGGCTTTTTCGGGTGCATTTTCCGCCGGTTTGGCTGTATTCAACCTGATGGACGACAGAAACCGTTTTGATTCCTCAGTCCTGGCTCCGAGGTTAGCCACGGAGATCACATAAAGGCGGGTATTCGAGACTATGTATTTCGTGATATGGCTTATCTCGATGTCTTTACCCTGCGGGCGAGCGATGTTCTGCTGTTGTATCTGCCTGATAGTAAAACCGGGCAGCGTTTCTTTGGTCTTAGTGCCCTGGATATGGTCACTGTCGATAATTTCTTCAAAGCAAGCTTTCGGTTTGGAAGGCGTGTAGATCTCAATCCTCATGACGGTCTTGCCCGCGAAAGCGATAAGCTGGTGCATTTCCGCAAAGACATAGGGGCTTCCATCTGTCGGGGTCAGGGCAAAGCCGTCCTTATCGTAAAAATAAAACTGGTTAGACGGCATTTCTATCGACAGCTCGCCGTCGGCGGTCCGGATCCGGTTCCACTGCACACTGTCTTTATTTTCTTTCCTGGTTTCCTGCGCGAAAATAAAAACCGACGGCGCTAATAAAAATAAACAAGCAAAAACGAAACGAGAAAATTGCATTGCTACCACCCTGTCACCAAAAGGCCCCGCGCGGCCTTTAAATTTATTTTCTGATATTTCGCATAGGCCAAAGCCGCCCGCGAACGCACCTGTTCATCACTTTCGCCGCTTATCCACCCTTCCAGCGCGTCATGCAGCGTATAGGCCTCAGGCGCCATCAGGTTCGACGTCCACAATAAAGGTTTAGCGCCGGTGCTGCGCAGCGGCCCCATAAAGTAATTTCTGCTGGCGCAAGCCAGAATTATAGCATCGCGGCTATGGTCGTCTTTCTTAAAAAATTCTTTCTCAAGGTCAAAATCCATCAAACCGTTGTGCCCGATAAAAGCGACCAGGTCGGCGCCCGCCAGTACCTGCAGATTCGTATTTTGGACGGAAATGGTTTCACGTTTGCCGCCCGAAACGGCGGTAAAAAAGTCGTCGATCGTTTCCCGCATCTTGCTGCCGCGGTAAGCGTCGGCCACCAGATAGACGTTCCCGGTTTTGTGTTTGAAAACCAGCCGCTCGAGAATATTTTCCCTGGGGTTCGAAACTTCCGCGATCTTTGTCCAGTTTTTCGACTTTGAAAAGAAAGTTTTAAGGCCGAAGGCCGCACCCCAGTACAAATTTCTTTGCGGATCTTCGCCATTGCCGATGGCGGCGGGAACCGGCACGATGCCCTGATTCACGTTGTCGCAAAGAGCGACCAGAACGTGGATGACACGGCCGGGATTCTGTATCTTTGCGGTTTCAGTATTTTGCGCGGGCAACGGCGGAGCATTACCAGCCGTCTGAGCCTTGGCCCAGCCTATACCTAAAAGGGCCCCCAAGGCGGATGCTAAAAACAGAAGCTTTAAAATATTTGACATTGCCGGAGTGCTCTCTCAAACTTTATTCGGGCAAATTATAGCAATGAATGAGAAAACAATACAGATTTTAAGCGTATTGCTGGTCCTAGCATTTGGCGGCGCGATCGTGTGGATATATGCCAAACAGCCGCAAAATTTGCAGGAAGTGGTGAGCAAGGCCGCCGTTTCGACCGGCACCTACGGTATCGACGAAGCCGAATTTAAACGCGGGCTCGAATTTTTCAGGCAGGATAATTTCAGCGCGGCGCGTGAATATTTTGTCAGGGCGGACCCGGAAAAACGCGATGCGAAGGTACAATTTTATGCGGCGTATAGTTTTTACCGGCAGGGTTTCGGAAGGGTCTATGACGATGACGCGCTCTTTAAACAGGGGCTCGAAGCCATAAATACCTCGCTGGCGTTAAAGCCCGATCTTAAGATCAACGATGATGAAAACCTCAAAATGAAAACGCCTCAGGAACTTAAAACGGAACTGCAAAACGGGCTGGAAGTGACCGTGGAGGATTTTAACCCGATGAAACTGACGCGAGAGAGAAAATGATGTCAGCGCATAGAAGGATCGAGCAAGTTGATTTATCTCTTGGTCGGGAAGGGCCGCTTGCGCCCGCTCTTAAAAAAATTGTTAGCCGCCGGAGAATATGAGCAGCAGCACAAAAAATAAAAATCTTCTTTTCTGGCGATACCTGGCGCTGCCGGCGGTCTTTCTCATTGTCACCTTGCTCGGCGGAATGCGTCTAAGCGTGGAAAGCGGCGCTTTTCTTTTTCTGCCCCCGACATTATTTAACCTGGTGCTGGCGGTTTTGTTGGTGGCGGTAATTGTTCGCGGAAAATTGTTGTTGATCGGGGAATGGTTTTCCGCCGAATTCTCGGTGCTAAAAAACTGCGCCAACGGTCTGGTCCTGCTGACGATATTTTCGGGCTCGGTACAGGTAATAAATTGCCTGCTGCCGGAAAAAGGTCTGGCGTTCGGCCTGACGGCATTTTTTCTGCTTTGGACGCTATGGACAAATCTGTTTGCCGAGCTCGAAGCAAAAAAGATGCTGCGCAGTTTGGCGGCGCTGCTGGGATTTGCGTTTGTCTTTAAGTATGTGTTTCTGGCTTCGCTCGTTTCGGCTGCTAACGGTGGGGGCGGTGAAGAAAGCTGGATGAGAAAACTGGCGGAAAGTTTATTCGAAAAAGTTTCGCTGGGTCTTTTGGAAATACCCGAATTTTCCGGGGCGACAGGTTATGTCGCATTTTTCACCGTGCTGCTATATGGGGCGGGTTTGATCTTTCTTTATTCAGTCGCATCAGCCGCGTCAGTCTCAAAAGAAAGGCCGGAGGACGGTTCGGCCAGCGTTTCCTCTGAAACCACCTCGTAAAGATCGGCGGCGGCGTTTCGCGAAACTTGCTTGCTGACAGGGACCTGCCTGATCTTTACCGTAAGGATACGCTCGCGGCGGCGGAGTTGGATCACGTCACCGGCTTTTATTTCCTTGCCGGATTTTGCCGAAAACCCGTTAACCTTTACCCGTCCAGCGTCGCAAAACTGCTGGGCCAGCGAACGGCGCAGAACGAGACGGCTTGCTTTTAGAAACAGATCCAGACGCATTATTTAAAATAAAAAAGGACGGGATACCCGTCCTCGTTTTTTTGACCGGTCACTTGTCGGTTTTTGCCACCGGCTTATCGCTTCGTTCCTCGGCAAAGAGGATGGGCGAAACCATCGCGCGGTAATTTTCCGAGATCTTGATATAGGCATCCTTGCGCAGGTCCACCATATATTTTTTGGCTTCATCCCCGGCACGTTCAAAAGTAATTGCGCGGCGCACTTCGTCTTCGTTAAATTTCGCCTCAGTAGCGACGCCGGTGCGTTCATCGACGCGGAGGATCATTATCCCTTCATCTAATTGGACAGGCTCGGTATACTCACCGGTTTTCAGGCCCTTTAGCGGCACGCTAACGGTATCCTTTAAGTCCGACATGGAAAACGTTCCCAATTTACCTTTGGTGGTTTTGATATCCGCCCGCTCGGAATTTTCCAGCGCAAGTTTCTCAAAATCGGCGCCGGCGCGCAGCTGCTTGAGCAGATCGGCGGCTTTAGCTTTAACGGCTTTTTCGTCCCGGCCGGCAAGGCCTAAAAATATTTCCGAAATGGTGAGCGATTCAGGCTTAATAAATTTTTGTTTATTTTTGTCAAAATAATCGCGTATTTCTTTTCCCGAGAGCCCGTGATAGATCTTGGCTTCCACCTGATTGCTCAGGACGGATTCCTGCATCGCCTGTTTCCGCCATTTGAGTCGGATATCGTCCGGGTTGATGCCGCTCTCGCGCATCCGGCGATATAGTTCGTCGAGCGTCTTTACGCCTTGCTCCTTCATTATTTCCAGGAACCGTTTGTTTATCGAAGCGTCGACGTCCTCATCCAGGCCCAGCTCTTTGCCTCTCTGCACGATCAATTCCTCGTTGATAAGGCCGGCGATCAGCTCGCCCATTTTGCCTTCGACCTCGGCTTTAACCGTGGCTTCGGGTTTTCCTGTTTGCTGCGCTACCGTGGCGATCGTGTCCTTCATCTCGCGTTTAACGCGGGAAAGAGTGATCACGCCCTCATTAACCTGGGCGACAACCTCATCGATAACGGTGGGTTCACTTTCCTGCGCAAAAGTAAAAGAGGCGGTTAATATGATAAGTAAACAGGCGACTACAAAAGAGTTAATAAACTTCACTATTAAGGCTCCTTAAAAATTAACAAAAGTTCAACTGAGCATCTTAATCCGCGGTGGATATTCTTGCAACGTAGTAATGAGATGCAGAAAATGGCGGATGCGTTTATCGGCTTCGTAAATATTCGCTAAATATAAATGTATTATAGCTTTAACGGAACTTTGCTGATAAAATCCTTTTCCTGCTTTTTTTGTGCTTTTTCGTGGTTCCGGTCTTAATTACCGCGCAGCGGTGATCTGATTGCAGCCGCGGTTTTAACCCACGGCTACAGTCAGCACATCGCTCTGCGATGAAACCACGGAATCACACTAAAGATACGAACAAAAACATAAAACGAATCCCCGACCTTATAGCCAAGACCGCTTTAAAACCCGATTTCGGCTATTATCCGGTGCGCCGTCTCGAGGATATTTTCTTTGGATCTTTCGTCTAAAACGACCCTCAGAACGCCGCTCGGGGCAAACGAAGACCCCGGGTTGTCCTCCACCAAATTTATCAGCTTTTCGGGCGCGACCTGCGCATTTTCACCTAATTTAAAGGTCAAACCGCTCGGCGTTTTATCTATCGAGATCAGCCGCATCTCTTCAGCCAACCGGCGCAGTTTTGAATATTCAAACAAATTCTCCAGCGAATACGGGATCTTTCCGTACCGGTCCTGCAGCTCCAGGTAGATCTGACCCAGGTCTTCCTCGGATTCAGCCGACGAGATACGTTTATACGTGCGCAGGCGCTGGCCGGTTTCCTGGATGTACTCCTGCGGGATCGAAACGTCGATGCCGAAATTGAGCGAGACGCTTACTTCGTCGTCGATCTCGTCACCGCGCAGTTCGGCGACGGTGCGTTCGAGCATCTTGGTGTAAAGATCGAAACCCAGCGCATCGAGGTGCCCGGATTGCTGCCCGCCCAGCAGATTCCCCGCGCCGCGCAGTTCCAGATCGAGCGCCGCGATGCGAAAACCCGCGCCCAGGTCCGAGAATTCACGAATGGCGGAAAGCCGCCGCCGCGCGATCGGCGTAAGTTCCAGCTCGCCCGGTATCAGCAGGTAAGCATAGGCGCGGCGATTCGAACGGCCGACGCGCCCGCGCAGCTGGTAAAGCTGCGAAAGACCGTAATTGTCGGCGCGGTTGATGATGATGGTGTTGGCGCGCGGGATATCGATCCCGTTTTCGATGATGGTCGTGGCCACCAGCACGTCGTATTTGTAATCGACGAAATCCAGCATCACGTTTTCCATATCTTTTTCATTCATCTGCCCGTGGCCGATCGCTACGCGCGCGTTCGGCACGATCCTTTTTACGAGGGCCGCGATCGATTCGATGGTTTCCACGCGGTTGTGAATAAAAAATATCTGGCCGTTGCGCGCCAGTTCGAGTTCGATGGCGGATTTGAGAACGCTTTCGGAAAACTGCACCACCTGCGTGTTGATCGCCAGCCGGTCGCGCGGCGGCGTTTCAATGACCGACATATCGCGCATTCCCATCAAAGACATATTCAGCGTGCGCGGGATCGGCGTGGCGGAAAGCGTCAGCACATCGACCTTCTTTTTCAGCTTTTTAAGCTTTTCCTTGTGCGCGACGCCAAAGCGCTGCTCTTCATCGACCACCACCAAACCAAGCTTCGGAACAACGACATCGTTGGACAAAATTCTATGCGTGCCGATCAGGATATCGACGTTGCCTTTTTCAGTTTGTTCGACGACGGCTTTTTGTTCTTTGGCGGAGCGAAAACGCGAGAGCAATTCGATCTTGACCGGAAAAGCCGAGAAGCGTTTTCTAAAAGTGTCGTAGTGCTGATAGGCAAGCACGGTCGTCGGCGTCAGTATCGCCACCTGTTTCGCGTCCATCACGGCTTTGAAAGCCGCGCGCATCGCCACTTCCGTCTTGCCGTAACCGACATCGCCGCACAGCAATCTGTCCATCGGCACGGGCTGCTGCATATCGTTCTTGACGTCTTCAATCGACGTGGCCTGGTCATCGGTCAGTTCGTAGGGAAAAGAGCCTTCAAATTCATCCTGCCAGGGCGAATCGGCGGAAAAGGCAAAGCCGGTCACCAGCTTTCGCTCGGCATAAAGTTTTAGCAGTTCGTCGGCCATGTCGCGCATCGCGCGTTTGGCCTTGGCTTTTGTTTTCTGCCAGCCGAGCCCGCCGAGCCTGTCCAGGGAGGGTTCCGCTCCCTCGCCGCTGCCGTAGCGCGAAACCAGGTCGAGCCTTTCCACGGGCACGAAAAGCTTGGCGTTATCGGCATACATGAGCAGCATAAATTCACGTCCGCTGCTCCCGGTAACGGAGGCCAGTTCGATATTTTGCAGGCCTTCGAAACGCCCGATGCCGTGATCTACGTGCACCACGTAATCGCCCGGTTTCAGGTCGCGAAAATCCGAGAGAAAAGCCTTTGTCTTGGAGCGCTTTTTCTTTGGCCCAATGGAAGAAGCAGCAGAAGAAACTTCCGGCTGCTCGCCGAACAATTCATTTTCGGTTTGAATGACCAGCCCGGCCAGCGGCAGTTCGAACCCGCTGCTCAGTCTTCCGATCACGACGTTCTCTTCAGACAGCACGACATTGTAATCGCGCAAAATATCGGAAAGCCTTTCGGCCAGCCCGGTGGTTTGTAAAACGATAAGTGGTTTGGTTTCTTTTTTTAGCTCTTCGGCAAATTCCGCGAGTTTCCCGTAATATTTTTTTGCCGAGCGCGATTGCATCTCTATTTCCGCGCTTTTTTCTCCACTTTTTTTAGCCGCCGGGAATAAAAATAATTTGTCCGACAGGTCGCTCGCTTCGAGGCTGAATTCTTCATCGATCTTTGCTGCCGAGCTTCCCAACGCGCGCAGCTCCAGCCGCTTTCTTGTTTCAAGGTTTTTTCTTAGCTCATCGACCGTCAGGAAAAGTTCTTCGGGCGGCAGGCCGATCTCTCCCGCTCCCAGCGTTTCGGCGTAGCGCGCGTCCAGATGTTTATAGAGATTCGCAAGGCAGTCTTCCGCCAGAACCGGTTCATCGATCACCAGAACGCTGTTTTCCCGGAAATCGAGGTAATCAAAGACACTGGCGCTGCGCTCGCGCAAGATCGGGAACAGCCATTCCCAGCCGTGAAAGCTCTCGCCTTCGTCTGCAAAAACGGTGCGATCCTTTACGGCGCGCGCCTGCACTTCGCCGGGAAATCTTTCGCGGACTAGTATCGCCCAGTCTCTTAGGTCCTCGGCGGTGGCGGCAAATTCGCGCATCGGCGCCAGGTTGATTTCTTTTAATTGGTTGGTGGAAAGCTGCGTTTCGGCGTCAAACTCGCGGATCGAATCGACCGTATCGCCAAAAAATTCTATTCGCGCGGGTGCGCCTGCGTTCGGCGGCCAGACATCGATGATGCCGCCGCGCACGGAAAACTGCCCGACATTTTGGATCGGGTCTTCGCGCACATAACCCGAAGCGCCCAATTTTTCTATCAGCAGATCGGGCGAGTAATCTTCATCCCGTTTGAGCCTGACGCCCATCGCCCGGATATCTTCCGGCGTATCAATTCGCGTGATCAGGCTGCGCGCCGGCAGCACCAGGATGTCCGGCGCGGCCTGCGCCATCTGCCACAGGGTCAGCGCGCGCAATTCCAGGGTCTCGCTATGCGGCGAAGTCCCCGAATAAACGTCGCTTTCCGAAGAGGGAAGCGAGAGGATGGTTTGCCCGCCCCCCAAAAATTGACGGAAAAATTCGAGATCGGAGGCAAAAGCATCGGCCTCCTGGTTGCCGGCCGTTACCACCACCAGCGTTTTATTGAGTTCCGTTTGCAGCGCGGAGATCACGAGGGCCTTGCTCGCCGACGAGGTCAGCCCGTTTATGTTGATGACCCGCGCGCCGCTTTGGGCTTCGGATTTTAAACGCAGAAATTCCCGGGAATCTTTTAGATACCCCGTCATGCTTTTTTGTTTAAGCGCGTTTTCCGTTACACTACTCATTTACGCGATATCGCGATACGTAATACGCGCTGGACGTAATACGTTATACGCAATACGTTTAGCATATACATAAACTGTGCAGTTTGCATCTCACTTGAGCGTATTACGTATCGCGTATTACGCAAAAGAGGCGATTTTAACGAATATTAATGACCGTAAATTATAACGACATTATCGAGCAAAACGACCAAACCGCAGCGCGGCTGGCGCATTTGAATGCCATGCGCGAGCTGGTGGGAAACGTTTATCCCAACAAATTTGCCCGCACTAACATCACAGGTGCCGAAGACACGATCACTAACATTCTGAATTTTGCCCCGATAACGGAGGCCACCGCGGAGATCAGAGACGTCGTGTCCGGGCTCGCCGAACGCGAGCGCCCGCCGGCGGAATTAAAAGACGCCACGAACGCCAAACTAAAAGAATTTGGCACGGTGCGCATCGCCGGGCGGCTGACCACGCCGCTGCGCGGCAGCTTTGTCCACCTGACGGACGGCATCAATAAATTACAGGTCTATGCGCCAAAAAAAGACGGCTTTGCATTTCTTAAAAATACCGCTGACCCTACAGACTCACTAGACGCGACAGACTCCTGGACTGCATATAACCTGCTCGACCACGGCGATTTTATCGGCGTCGAAGGCTACCTCTTTATTACCAACACCGGCGAGCTTTCGGTCCACGTCGAAAAATTTCAGTTTCTGGCCAAGGCGATGCTGCCGATGCCCGACAAAATGCGTGGGCTAGCCGACCCCGAACTGCGCCGCCGCTATCGCTACGCCGACCTGATCGCGTCAAGCCTGCAGGTCGAACACGAAGAAGGCGAGATGCCGACGCGGCAGGTTTTTGAAACCCGTGCCAAAGTAATCAGCCAGATGCGCCGCTTTCTCGAAGACCACGGCTACATCGAAGTCGAAACACCGATGCTCACGCCGAAGGCGACCGGCGCCGCCGCCACGCCTTTTGAAACGCACCATAACGCGCTCGACATAAAACTTTACACGCGCATCGCGCCCGAGCTTTATCTCAAGCGACTGACCGTCGGCGGGTTTGAAAAAGTTTTCGAACTCAACCGCAATTTCCGCAACGAAGGCCTTTCCTATAAACACAACCCGGAATTTACCATGCTCGAATTTTACTGCGCCTACATGGACGTAAACGGCATGATGGATTTCGCGGAAGAGATGTTTAAAGAAGCCGTGCAAAAGGCGACCGGCGGATTGAAGGTAAAGTTTGGCGAGAATGAAATAGATTTTGGTAAGTTTGAGCGCGTTAGTATGCGCGATGCAGTTTCAAAATGTGATCTCTCAGAAGAGATCAACGAATCGAATATCGTTCGATTATTTGAAGAGCATTGCGAAGTCGGCCTTGTACAGCCGACTTTCATCATAGATTATCCGAAAGCGATCTCGCCGCTTTCAAAAGCTTCGCCGCAGGATCCGCAGATAGCCGAGCGTTTTGAATTATTCATCAACGGCATGGAAGTGGCGAACGGCTTTTCGGAATTAAACGATCCGCGCGAGCAGCTCGACCGTTTTAACGACCAGATGGCTGAGCGCGATCGCGGCGATGAAGAGGCTATGGTCTTAGACGAAGATTACATCCGCGCGCTGTCTTACGGTATGCCGCCCGCCGCCGGTATCGGCATCGGCGTCGACCGCCTGGTGATGCTTTTGACGGGCCGCCAGAGCATCCGCGACGTCATTCTTTTCCCGCACATGCGCCCGGAAAAGAACACGGCCACCGAAGAATGAAGTCAGAACCGGAACTCCCCTCCTGCCCGAGGAGGGGTGGCCGAAGGCCGGGGTGGTGGGAGAGCGACCGGGTTTTACGAGAGAAGAGAACCACCCCGTCACCCGAAGCGGCTGCCACCCCTCCTTCGTAAGGAGGGGAGCCTTTCAGCTGGTTTTGCCTTTCTGGAACACCGCTTGCACTTACAACTTCGAAGCGTTCAAAAAACGCATTGAAAGAGTACAGGAGGAAAAACAAATGCAGGAAGACAGAAGGCAAAATGAATCGATCGAGGGCACGCCAAAAGGCGACGGGACCGTTGCCGATGAAGACGTGAAAAAGATAACCGGCCAGGAATCCGGTGTGGAAGGCGGACAGGACCACTCTACTTCGACAGAGGGGCGGGCTGAAGAACAACAGCCGGCCGAGGGCGTCGGAGCCCAACCGGATCAAAACGACCGGCAGGCAAACGTCGCGAAAACCTCAAATTAAAATTAGACTTTTTACTTGAAACAGGGCAGGCTATTTACGCCTGCCTTTTTATTTGCGGAGCTGTTTTTTCAAGATGGCTAAGATAATTTTTTACACGGCATTTGCGCTGGTCGCATTCGCCTTTAACTCGATACTTTGCCGGCTGGCGTTAAAAGCCGATGAGATCGACGCCGTTAGTTTTACAGTGATCCGCCTGGTTTCGGGCGCGGTCACGTTATTGGCGATAAATTATTTTTTTAACAAAACAAAAGAAGGACGCGGAAACTGGATCTCCGCGTTCTTTCTTTTTTCCTACGCTGTCTGTTTTTCGTTTGCTTATCTCGGTTTAACGACCGCCACCGGCGCGCTGATACTTTTCAGCTCCGTACAGTTCACGATGATCCTGATCGGATTAATTCGCGGCGAGCGGCCGGGTACATTGGAATGGCTTGGGCTGGTGCTCGCGCTCGGCGGATTGGTCTGGCTGGTTTTTCCCGGGCTGTCGGCGCCGCCGCCGGTAAGCTCGGCACTGATGGCCGCGGCCGGATTCTCGTGGGGAATTTTTACTTTGCGCGGCCGTGGAAGCACCAATGCAGTGGCGGAGATGACGGGGAATTTTCTTCGCTCGGTGCCGATGATAATGGCGGTGCTCTTGATATCGCTGCTTTTCGTTTATCAGATCAAACTCTCGGCGAACGGCGCTATTTTTGCTGCCTTGTCCGGCGCGGTGGCTTCGGGGATCGGCTACTCGATTTGGTATGCGGTGCTAAAACATCACACCGCGACCCGCGCGGCGATCCTGCAATTAGCGGTTCCTGCGCTGGCGGCATTCGGCGGGGTCGTTATTTTGTCCGAAGCCGTTTCTTTAAGATTGATCCTGGCCAGCGCTTTGATATTGTGCGGGATCGGTTTGGCGGTCTCGGGGAAGAAAAAATTTGCCACAGAGAACACAGAGGTCACAGAGAGAAAATAAATCACGAGTCAAAGGATGTTTTGTTCGTGTGCTTAGTGTGATTCGTGGTTACGCTTTTTGCCTTTCTCTGTGTCCTCTGTGATCTCTGTGGCTATCAGATCCAGTTCCATAAACATAGCTCCCGGTTCCGGGTTAAAGCGATAAGGCGCGATCTCTTTAAATCCCAGCGAGTGGTAAAGCTTCTGCGCCGCGCCCATTTTCGGCATCGTGTCGAGCCGCATTTTAGCATAGCCAAGCCGTTTAGATTCAGCAATTATAGCTCGGACCAGTGTGGACCCTATACCCAGGCCCTGAAACCCCGGCAGCGCGTAAAGCCGTTTCATCTCGCAAATTCCGTCATCAATTTGTCTCACCGCCACGCAGCCGGCGGGTTTGCCGTCATAAAGCGCGAGTAGCAAACAGCCGCCCCGATTGGCCCCCGTTTTGTCAGTAGCGCTTGCGTTAGCAAGTGCGTTCTTCTGCGTGCCGGAGGACGCATCTGCTGACGCAGACGCTACTGACCCGTAGACGCTCAACTCTTCGCCCGGCGGCGCGTAATCGCCCGGCAAATTCTCCAGTTCTTCGTTGAAATTTTGAAAGGAAAGATCGATGCCGATCCAATCGGCGTAGGCGAGAAAAAGTTGGCGAACATCCTCAAGATATTTGCCCTCAGATACTTTTACAACTTCAAGCATGGCTGGCTTTGCGGCGAAGTTTGACGACGGCATCCAGCACTTTATGGGCCGCCTCGAGTTTCGACATTAACGGAAGTTCTTCAGGTGCGTCGCCGTTTTTATTGACGATGGTGATGATATTCGTGTCGACATCAAAACCCGCGCCCTGCTTGCTGACGTCGTTGGCGATGACCAGGTCAAGATTCTTTTTCTCCAATTTCGCGCGCGCGTAACTGAGCACATCATTCGTCTCGGCGGCAAAGCCTATCACCAGTAAACCCGTGTGATGGCTGGGCCGGTTCTTTGCCACGTCGGAAAGAATGTCCGGCGTTTTATCGAGCGTCAGGACCATCTGCTCTTCGGTTTTCTTGATCTTGTTTTCGGCAAGCTCTGAGGGCCGGTAATCGGCCACCGCTGCCGCGCCGATAAACACCGTCGCGTCAGGCAATTCAGCCATGACCGCCGTGTGCATTTCTTCGGCAGAGATGCTGCGAACGATCTTTACGCCGGATGGTTCAACGGCGCTGGTTATGCCTGCGACGACCGTAACTTCGGCGCCTCTATCTCTGGCCGCTTGCGCCACGGCAAATCCCATCTTGCCCGATGAATTATTAGAGATAAATCTGACCGGGTCGATCGCTTCACGCGTGGCACCGGTGGTGATGAGAATTTTTTCGCCGGTCAGATCTTGTGAATGTTCAGTTTTTTTTTCACCGAGTGCGGCCAGTATCTCGAGCGCGCGGCCCACGATATTTTCCGGTTCTGAGAGGCGCCCGGGGCCGATCGTCTTGCACGCCATTTCGCCCGTGTCGGGTTCGACGAAATAGATACCGTCAGCCTTCAAGGTTTCAATGTTTCGCTGCGTCGCCGGGTGTTCCCACATCGTGGTGTTCATCGCGGGCGCGATCAAAACCGGCGCGGTCGAGGCGAGATAGGTGGAAGTAACAAAATCGTCGGCCACCCCGTTGGCAAATTTTGCGATGACGTTGGCCGTCGCCGGAACGACGATAAACAGGTCGATGTTCTGCGAAAAGTTTATGTGGGCGATCGGGTCGGGGTTGGCCGGGTCGTAATCGTCCACCAGCACGTGTTTTTCCGTCAGCGCGCGAAAGGTCAGCGGCCCGACAAACTTCGTGGCGTGGCGGGTCATCGCGACCTGCACGTCGCAGCCGGCCTTTTGCAGCCCGCGCAAAACCTCGACCGCCTTGTATGCCGCGATCCCGCCGCAAACCCCTAAACCGATGCGAAAATCAGCCATAACTAATAACGATTTTACATCAAAAAAAGATATTTACTATCTTAAACTGAAGGCGTAGAATAGCGGGGCTTAAGAGGTGGTACCTTTGTGTTGTTAGTCTAAGGAGTGTTATGAGATTCAGGGTTTGGCATTTAATGGTATTTTTGGCGGCCCTGCTGCTAGGTTACGCTTTAACACTCGCTTTGACGAAAGAGGCTTCGAGTTATGCGGCTACCGCGTCATCCACTTTTGAAACCGAAGTCTTTTCACCAGTAATTCCTGACCTTCCCAAAGCGCCGGAATATGAAGCCCCGCCGGAGCCGATGATCAAAGATAAAGCCGATCTGGGAATAAAATTACAGACAATAGGCGAGGGATTTCACGGCGATCAGGTTGTAGCGAAAAATGGTGAAACCTGGTTGGGCTTTTATCGTGATGCGGGAAGATTTTATCTTCGCAATACAAAAGTGCGGGTGCGCTGGGCGTATGACCCCATAGTAGATGGTGAAGAAGGCGGCAAGATATCAGGTAAAAGTGTCTTTGTTAAAAATAACGACCGGGCACTTTTTATTGTTAAAAATGCAAAACGTCTGAACGAAGGCAATGTAAAAACCGTTTTTTACGGAGGCATTCGTTACGATCTCGAGAATCAACCCGAAGCGATCCGATTAAAGAACGGCTTTCGCAAAACGTTTGAATTTGCCGGTGATATTTATGTGTTAAAGGTAGAAAATAAATTAACTTCGGATGAATACCTGGACAAAGGCTCTAAATTAAGCTTAGAGCGCAACGGAAAGGAGCAAGTCCTGCGGTACCTGCCGGACGGCTGCAATGACTGCGGATGGACGCTCTACTGGGCCGGCGATCTGGATCAGGATGGCAAACTGGACTTCTTTTTTGACCTCAGCGATCATTATAACGTCTCGGATGAGAGACTATACCTTTCTTCTTACGCCCCGGCGGGACAATTGGTCAAGCTGGCCGCTGATTTTTGGACCAATGGCTGCTGATATAAAATTTGCGCCTACATGCAGTATAATTTCCTTAACTTAAAGGACGTAATTTATCTGACGGAGTTTTTAATGAAAAAGATCACTGCCTTTTTACTCGCTATAACTTTGCTTGCCTTGCCCGTTTTTGCGCAAAAGGCGCAGCCGTTTCCCGGTGTAAAACAGCTTCAATCGCCGCAAACGCCGCAGCCGATGGGGATAATAATCCACGGCGGGGCGGGCGTGATCGAGCGCGGAATGCTTACGCCGGAAAAAGAAGCGGCGTACAAAGCGAAGCTGGAAGAAGCTTTGCTGGCGGGCTGGAAAGTTTTACAGAGCGGCGGCACCAGCCTGGACGCGGTGCAGGCGGCGATCATGCTAATGGAAGATTCGCCGCTATTTAACGCCGGCAAAGGCGCGGTCTTTAATGCCGAAGGAAAGAACGAACTAGACACTTCGATAATGGACGGCAAGACGCTCAAGGCCGGCGCGGCGGCGGGGCTGCATCACGTTAAGAATCCGATCCTGCTGGCGCGGGCCGTGATGGAAAAGTCGCCGCACGTGATGATGGTGGGCGAGGGCGCGGAAAAATTTGCCGCTGAGCAAAAGATCGAATTAGTGCCGGAAAAATATTTTTGGACACAGGAGCGCTGGGACGGTTATCTGAAAGTTAAAAAACAGATGGAAGAAAAAGAGAAGGCCGGCCAGAAACAATCCGGCGTGCTGGAAAGCCGGAAACCGGAAAACAGGTACGGCACGGTCGGCGCGGCGGCGCTGGATAAATTCGGCAATCTGGCGGCGGGGACGTCGACCGGCGGGATGACCTACAAGCGGTTCGGGCGCGTGGGCGATTCGCCGATCATCGGCGCCGGCACCTACGCCAACAATAATACCTGCGCTATTTCCGCCACCGGCGACGGCGAATATTTTATCCGGCTGGGAGTGGCGCGCGATATTTCCGCCCTGATGGAATACCAGGCGAGGCCGATCCAAAACGCGGCGGATCTGGTGATACAAAAGAAATTGCAGGACCTGGGCGGGACCGGCGGCATCATTGCCATAGACAAGTACGGCAATATGGGGATCTCATTTAATTCATCGGGAATGTACCGCGCCTATATAGATAAGGACGGAAAACCTGTGATCGGGATCTACAAGGATTAGATAAAGACGACCGACTGCGAGGTGGGGATCTCAAACCGCTTGCGGCAGCGATTGTTTTTGCAGTTGAGCGTATCGTCGATACGGATCATATAATCGCGCGATTTTTCAAACTGGGCGCGGTCGCGCTCATTCATATTTTTAGGATTGATCTTCTTTTTCGTGCGTGTTAGCCAACGTACATCGTACATGTCCCGCTGGCCGCAATACGAGCAGGAAAAGCTCGCCTGCTTCATTTCCTGTCGTTCATCGAATATTGCGCGTTCGTCCATAATTTCACCGTTACTATTTTAAGATAATGACGGGACTTATGACAACGGGCATCTATCAATTGTTTATCAGGCTCCCCTCCTTACGAAGGAGGGGTGGCGAGTCTTCGAGCCGGGGTGGTTCTCTGGCTTCGTGTTTTCCGTGTGATTCGTGGTTCCTGTTTTGCCTTTATCCTTTAGCCCTTACCCTTTAATGAGGTCAGAACCGGGAGCCGTAGCGACCGGGTTTTTTTTCGCGTGTTTTGCACGATCGTGGTTTTCTCAAACTCCCCTCCTCAGTCAGGAGGGAAGCCTCCCGGTTCTGACCTCAATGCTAATCATCCAAAACTCCGTATTTGTTTAAATCCTCTCTATCAATTCCCTCATCATTCTGAAAAAATAATCATGAGAGGTGTCAAAGCTATCATCCCACCAGACGACAACAACGATCTCCCTGAGCGTGAGATTCAAAGCCACAACAATCTTTTCAATCTAAAACCGGCGAACGAGTGGCTGGAGGATGCTAAAAAGCTTCCCGTGCAGAAAGCGCTCTTTGGCGATTTTTGGCTGGAGGGCGAGCTTTCCATTCTTTTTTCCGACACCGGGCGTGGCAAGAGCACGCTGGCCGTGCAGATCGCCGAAGCGTTAGCGCGCGGAATGCCAGTAGCGCCGATGGAGTCCGTGCCCGAGGCGCAGAAAGTTCTCTATCTCGATTTTGAGTTGAGCGAAAAACAGTTCGAAGCGCGCTATTCGGCCGCGGACAAAGACGGAACGCTCCACCACTATCGTTTTTCAAGCAATCTGCTGCGCGCGCAGATGGCCCCGCACGGCGATCTTCCCCCGGGTTTTGAGACTATGGCGGAGTTTATCCGGCATTCCTTCATTGAGCTTGTCAGAGAGACGGGCGCGCGGATAGTGATCGTCGATAACATCACCTTTCTTAAAGGCGCGAACGAGAACGCCGCCGCCGCCGCGCAGTTGATGAAGGCGCTGAAACACCTGAAGGAATATTACGGCCTCTCGATACTGGTGCTGGCCCACACGCCGAAGCTTCCCTTTACCTCGCCGTTTTCGCTTAACGACATGCAGGGTTCAAGGATGCTCAGCAATTTTGCCGATAACGTCTTTGCGTTAGGAGCGAGCAACCAGGCCAAAGACCTGCGCTATCTGAAACACCTCAAACCGCGCGGCACTGAGATTCGCTACGACGCGTCAAACGTCATCCTCTACCGGATTAAAAAGGCGGACTCGTTTTTACAATTTGAATTCGAAGGTTACGGAAAAGAGCGCGACCACCTGATCTGGCGCTACGAATACTCTGACGGCGAGCGCGCCAAGTCAATAGTGATAGCTAAAAAACTTTACGCCGTGGGTAAAAGCCAGCGCCGGGTTGCTATGATCATGGGAATTTCGGCCTCCACGGTCAATCGCTATTTGAGGACGGTCATCACAGGCGAAGAAGATATCCTGAAAGAAGAAGATATTCGCCGGATGCAAGA
>DASYKT010000024.1:0-65161 GCA_035995185.1 Pyrinomonadaceae bacterium | reverse complement strand
CCTCTTCCCATTATAAAGTTCTCCAATATTCTTAAACGTATTTAATTTTCTATTTAGCTGTAACAACTAATATATCGTGAATTAACGTTTCACGCTAAATGGCCCACGGCCAATAAAGCTATGATCTTATCCTGAATGGCCGCGATCGTCGGCTGCCGGTTATGAATGGCGCAGACGTTCGAATTGGTCGCGGCGGAAAATACCGACGTCACCCCGGCGTTTTTGGCCAGCGTCGTACCCAGCAAAGAGCGCTGTGTAACGACCGAATCACCGGGCGCCATCATCACTTTTTTTAACTCGTCGACGGAGACCTTACGGCCGTCGCTGCGCGTAAAACTCTGCGGTTTGAAGAGCGTTTTCCACAAATCGGACTTTTTATCGCGATAAATAACGATCGAATCCAGCGTGTCTTCGCAATCGCCGCCGACAAGGTCGAACTGCACGGGAATTTTGCCGCTGGTTACGGCGTCCAGAGCGTCGTAAAGACGCCGGGCGCGGCTTAGCACATTGGCAAAATAGGTTTTTGCCCCGCTTCGTTCCGCCGGGCTGTAATTTTTCTCAAAATTTTTGTCTTCGAGCGCTCCCCAGCCGTATTTCGTCCAGGTTTTGGGATCGTATATGTCAACCTGCAAAGGCTTTAGGTCCTCATCAAAGGCTTGAAAAGTGCCGGGCGCGGGCAGCAGCTGATAAGCCGAAGGCAGCGTGAAAATATCGAATTTCGACGGATTTTGTACGAACGGCAGATTTACCTGGATGCCGCCCACGGCAAAACCGTTGATCAGGGAATTGAGCGATAAAGCGGAGCCTTCGTTCGGAGTTCCCAGAATTATCAAGCGGTTCAGATCGGCCGCCCCGGCCCAGGTCGGCTTGATAGCGCCGGTACCCGCCGGCAGATCGACGTCGCCATACATCGCCGCATAGCGGGCCACTATACCGCCCATCGAGTGGGCCACGATGTTGAACTTCAGGCCGGGCTTGTTCAGCTTTGCTTTTAGCGCTTTGATCCGGCGCGTCAGGAGGCGCGCGTTTTCCACATTATCCCGGCGCCAGTCGTAAGGAAAAACGAAAACCGTATCCTGATAATCGCCGGGCTGGGGGGCGTCCCAATTTCCGATGGTATAACCGCCGCGATCAACCAGGGCGGAAACCAGAACCCCGTAGACTTCTACTTTGACCGGCCCTACCTTAATTTCGCGCAGGATGTCGCCCACGATAAGGTCGTCTTTATTGGCGGAAATATCGGGCGAAACCGGCAGGGCAATGTCATCTACCTTGGACCGCTGAGGTTTGAACCACACGGTTTCCTTGGTTTTGCTGTTGATCAATTCCGAGCCGGTCAGGCCGGGAATGATGATGACGGGAAGTTTTCCCTTTTGGTTCTGAGCGAGCGCGGGCAGGCAGAAAAAAGAGACAATGCAGCACACTGCCGCCAAAAGCAGAATATAACCGCACCTATAGTTATACGACTTGATCATTCGCAACTAATTCATTAGCTCAGCCGGCGACAATTCTAATTGCCGTTGGGTAAATCGAGCCATTTCTTAAAATCTTCCGGGAACCGCTTGATGGCCGATTGCAGTGGCCAGGCGGCGGCGTCACCGAGGCCGCAAAACGATTTGCCCTCGATGTTGTCGCAAAGATCGAGGATCAATTGCGCGTCATCGGGTTTGCCTTCGCCGCGGTCGATGCGTTCGAAAACTTTTTTCAGCCAGTCGGTGCCTTCGCGGCAGGGCGTGCACCAGCCGCAGGATTCGTGTTTATAAAATTCGGTCAGATTTTTGCTCGACTGGAAAACGTCGACGGTTTCGTCCATCACGATAAAACCGCCGGAGCCGACCATCGAACCGGCCGCTACCAGGCCTTCGTAATCGAGCAGCACATTTTTTCCGACGATCTGATCGGCGTTCATTATATAAACGCTCGAGCCGCCGGGAATGACGGCCTTGAGTTTTTTGCCCTCATTCAGCATTCCGCCGCAGTCTTCCAGAATAAACTTTTCCATATCGGCGTAGCCCATCGGGAGCTCGTAGACGCCGGGTTTTTTCACGTGGCCGCTGACAGACCACAACTTCGTTCCGCCGGATTTTTCCGTGCCCAGATCGCGCCAGGCGATCCCGCCCATTTCAATGATCTGCGGAACGGCGGTCAGCGTTTCGACATTATTTACCACGGTCGGCGCGGCGTAGAGGCCTTCGACGGCGGGGAAGGGCGGTTTCATGCGCGGGTGGCCGCGATGGCCTTCGAGCGATGAAAGCAGCGCGGTTTCTTCACCGCAGATGTAAGCGCCGGCGCCGGTATGGGTGTGGATGTCGTGATCAAAACCGGAGCCGAGAATATTTTTACCCAGCAATCCGGCGGCGCGACATTCTTCGAGCGCGCGGTCCATGATGTCGATCAGATATTTGTATTCGCCGCGGGTGTAGATGTAGCCGGTCGTCGATCCGAGCGCGAAGCCGGCGATGATCATTCCTTCGATCAGCGAGTGCGGGTCGCGCTCCATCAGGTAGCGGTCTTTGAAAGTGCCGGGCTCGGATTCGTCGGCGTTGCAGACAACGTATTTCGGCTTGGGCGATTGGCGCGGAACGAAACTCCATTTCATCCCGGTCGGGAAACCCGCGCCGCCGCGCCCGCGCAGGGCCGAAGCCTTTACTTCATTGATGATATCGTCCTGCGACATCTTCAAGGCTTTCTTTAATGATTCATAGCCGCCCGTTTTCTGATACACCTTTAACGTGTGCCCATCTTCGATGTGCATTCGCTTGAGCTGTAAAGGTTCACACCCGATCGCTTTTATTTCCATAGAATTCTACTGCGTATCTTTTTTATAGTAACCGGGGTATATATCCCCCACTTTTCCCGTAATATCGGCCTTCTTTATCGTGGCAGGTTTATAAAATCTGGAATCTTCACTATTTGGACGATTATCTCCTAAAATAAAATATTCACCATCCGGTATATTAATAGCCGGGAAATCACTTTCGTCGGCGATCTTTTGGAAAGGCTCATCCAGAACATTATCGTTTATGAAGATCCGGCCCTTCTTTATTTCGATCTTCTCATTCGGTAACCCGATCACGCGTGCAATGAATTTCACATCTCCAGATTCCCCGGTGCGTTTTTTAGTGCTTTCCGGGGCATTGAAGACAACTATGTCAAAACGTTCGACCGGATCGGATATATAAGCCAGCGGATTCGATGTGCAAGCATCGCCGGGATTAAGCGTCGGCGACATGTTTGCTGTAGGAATCCGGTACGCTAACCCCAGGCCGCTGCATCCAATTGCCAAAAAACAAAAAATTAGGATCGAGCAAACAATAAAAGTTCGCATATAGCTACAACAACTTTTTAAATTCTTCTACGGTCATGCCGGCATCACGAACAATTCCGCCCATCGTAAATGCATTTACCGGATTATGACGCGGAATAGTAATTATCCTCGTTCCGCTGGTCATTACGATATGTTTACCTTCACGGGCGACATAAAATCCGGCTTTTTCAAGAGCCTTGACGGCTTGGAGATGATTTATGCCAGGCAGTTTTGGCATTTAAGCCGCAACCTCCACCTCACGCACATCAGCGTCTTTCAGTTGTTCTTCTAAAACCGATAAATATTCTTCGATAGCATCTTTAATATTGTCCAAAGCTTCATTTTCAGTTTCGCCTTGCGACCAACAGCCCGGCAAAACCGGACAGGAAACGCTATATCCTTCTTCTGATTTTTCCAATACAACTTTGTAAAGCATAACTACTATCCGACCTCGATAATTTTCGTCCGTGCCAACTTATACTTCCGCCCGTCGAATTTCCACGTGTTCCTGATGATATTCATCATCGTGGTTTCGGTTTCGATATCGTAAAACCCGGCGGTCTTTACCCGCTTGATGGTCAGCATAAGAACGCTCTCGTCAAAGACCTTCGTAAAACCGTTGGCGCTGCCCCGGAAGATCCACCAGCTGGCGGCCCGCGGGCCGTTCAGGCAATCTTTCGTGTTCTTTACGATGTAGTCCGCGCGGCCATCGTTATTCAAATTCACTATCGCTGCCTGGAACCACGAAGCGCTGAATTTTTCTTCACTGGTTTCCATGCAACCCTGGATCAGTCCGGTTTTTTTCAACTGGCCCAAAATACCTGCCGGAACTTTCACCGGCTTCCCGATGTCCTTTTCCGAATCGAACGTCTGCGCGCTGGCAGCGCCCGAAAAAAGAACAAAAATAAAAAGAGCCAACAGGTATTTTGCACCCATAGAAAATTTATCTGTCTTTCGGAACTCCCGAATCGTAATCCATCCTCAGGTAAACCGTGAACTGCACCAGAGGTTCGATCCCCGGCGGGTTTATCATCTTGTCAAAATTCTCGGCCGTCAGCGGCTGATAGAAAAACGTAAAACTCTTGCGCTTAGTGACGGTCGTTCCGCGCTCGTAACTGGTAGAGGCGGAGCCGGTCTCGTAGGCCTGGTAGCGCTCGTAACGTTCGCCCGGATAAAACGCATCGTACTTTTCCGTGGCGAGCCCGACGGGCGAAAGTTTTACTCCCAGCAGGGAAGTGTATTTTGCTTCCTTCGCCTTGATGATCTTTACCGCTTCGTCAAACAGCCGGGCGCGCACCGCGTCAAAATCGCTGACGATATAATCGACCTTGATCAGATCGAAGATCTGCGCCTTGGCCGCTTCGGCGACTATCTTTTCAAACAGCTCACGGTTCTTATAACGCACGGCGATAGTTTTCTTGGTCTCAAAGCCGGCCGGAATTTCGATCACGTCATTGCCCTGCGCTTTGTAATCGTAGATCTTATTTTGCGTGATGAAATCGACGAAAAGATCTTCCGGTTTTATTCCCAGAGCGCTCAATGAGGCGCTAAATTGCGCGAGGCGCGCATTAAGCTTGCCGTTGCTTTCATCCGGGGCCGCGCCTTCCTGCTGGATGCCGAAAACGACGACGAACGAATCCGGTTTCATGTTTATCAACACACTGGCTTCGGCAGAATAATATTTTCTGTCCGTTCCGTTGATAAGATTGCCGGTGTTAGTAAACGGCGCGTGTTTTTGCTGGTTGTAATAACCCTGATTGCCGTAAACGCGGTTGCCGCTTTCCTGCGCGAATATATTTAAATTGACAAAGAACAATAATCCGAAGATCAGTAAAGACGCTTTTCTCATTTATGCTAAATCTCCTTAAAAATTTTTAGACTTAGCACCGCATCAATTATCACAAAGACAGCGAGCACGAGACGTGCTCGCGACAGCCCCCACCGTATATTGCGAAGGGTGGCGCTTTGGTTATTCCAAAGAATCAAGTATCTGATCGACCTTTTCGGCCGTCAGATCTTCGTAGTAATCAAAACCTATTTGAAACATTGGCGCGGTGCCGCATGAACCGAGGCATTCCACCAGGGAGAGAGAGTATTTACCGTCTGGAGTGGTCTCGCCCGGTTGGATGCCTAATCGCTCGGAAAGGTGCGCTGTGATGGCCGGTTCGCCCATAATTTTGCACGACAGGGTTTTGCAAACCTGGATGTGATGTTTGCCCGTCGGTTTGACATAAAGCATCGAGTAAAACGTTGCCGTCTCCCAAACGTCGGTCACGACCAGCCCGAGTTTCTGCGCCACGTAATTGATGCCCGGGTTATCGAGATAGCCGCGCTCGCGCTGCATGATAAACAGCAGCGGCAAAATAGCCGAGCGCTGTTTCCCCTCGGGATACTTGGCGATGTGCATATTTACTTCCGTCTCCACCTCGGGCGAAAACTGCGCCACCTCATCGCTGACTAAAACCTGGTTCGTATATGTTGTCGGTACTGATGCCATGTTCTTTTATTGAAAGTTATAAACAATGATCCCGCTTACCTTGACCTTTGTGCCGGACAGGAAAGTGGGCATAAATTTCGAAGCCTTTGCCGCCAGGGCGGACACGCCCTTTAACAACGGGTGGCCGGTGACCGCTTCGGCGGCGATAACATAACCGTCTTCGTCGATCAACACCTGCACGCTAACCGCACCGCTGGCGCCGACGGCCTTGGCGGTTGCCGGGTATTTCGGCTTGGCCATCACCACCGCGCTGCCGTTAATGACGCCCTTGGTAATTGTGCTGCCTGCCCGAATGACCGGTTCGGCGGGCGCCTGAGAAGAACTCTCTTCTTCGTCTGTCGTACCTAACTTAATTGGTTTATCTGTCGGTCTGTTTTTAGACGGTTTCTTATCATACGAGTGATCGATCTTCGTGTAATTTACAGATTTAGAAGGGTCGCCTTCCCACATGGCAACAACACGCTCGGCCAAACCCTGGAAGGCAACAGCGCAGTCTAACGTAATGATGTCGTTAGTAGTCCGGTATCCGGCGCGGGAAGCAGAAACCTTATACTCTCCCGAAGAGAGGGTTTCATATAGATGATCACTGGCCGGGCCGGCAATGACCGGCTGGCCATTCTTCACGTCTATCAAAGTGACCGAAACGCCTTCCACCGGTTTGATGTCGATAGTGCCTTCGATAAAAGATCCGACGTTCAATTTCAAATTACAGGTAGTGCCCTGGGCTGACGCCGGCGTCGAAAACGCCAAAAACGCCACGCTCAAGAGCGCCCCAACAAAAAGGTTCCTGGATAGTAATGCCATATTCTAAACCTTGACCAATCTTTTTCCTGACAACCGGTATTTCACGGTGCCTACTTTATCGAAACCCTGCGCCGCGTATTTATCAAAAGTAATTATTTTGTTTCTGACCGCGGCCGGGACCAGCACCGGCGCAAGTTTGGCGCCGTTTTCCATCGTGGCGGCCAAAACATATTTGCCTTTTGTTTTCAGAAACACCGCGATGTAACTAAGAAAATTATTTCCCGGATAGCCGATCTGGATGTTGTACTGGACGACCGCGTCTTTGACGCCGTCTCCATTAAGGTCGCCATAGATCAGCTTGTTAATTTCACCGGGAACTTCCTGTTTTTTTGCTTCGCGGTCGACGTAAGCCTGAATTTCCTGCGGCGCGTCTTCGACCTGCGCAGGCACGTTGAGCGAGGAGAGAAGCAAAACCGCGAATATAAGTATCAGCGAACGTTTCATAGTTTATCTAAAACGGTAGAGTTGTCTTACCGGTCGATCTCTCCCAAAACGATATCCAGCGAACCGATGATCGCCACGACGTCTGCAACCATTTCACCCACGCTCATGGCGGGCAGGGCAGAGAGGTTCACAAAACTCGGGCCGCGGAAATGCACGCGATCGGGTTTCGGGCCGCCGTTGGATTTCATATAAACGCCAAGCTCGCCTTTGGAAGCTTCGATCGGCATATAAACTTCGCCCGGCGGAATCGAAAAACCTTCGGCTACGATCAGGAAGTGGTGGATCAGCGCGTCCATTTGCTCGCGCATGTCGTTGCGGTCTGGCAGCACTACTTTGGGTGCGTCTGCCTTGACCGGGCCGGGTTTTAATCTTTCCATGGCCTGCTTGACGATCTTCCACGATTCGGTCAGCTCGCGCATACGCACGCGGTAACGCGCCCAGACATCGCAGTCGTGCTCGATCGGGACTTCGAAATCGTAGGTTTCATAGCCGGTGTAGGGGTTGTCGCGGCGAAGATCGAGGTCGATCCCGCTGCCGCGCAGGCACGGGCCGGTCAATCCCCAACTGATGGCGTCTTCGGGCCCGATAATTCCGATCCCCTGGGTGCGTTTTTGCCAGATCATGTTGCCGGCAAGCAGTGATTCGAACTGTTTGACCGCGGCGGGGAAATCGTCGAGAAACTGGTGGACGCGGCGTTCAAACCCGGCCGGCAGATCCATCATCAAACCGCCGATGCGGAAATAGCTGGGCGTCATGCGGCCGCCGGAAGCGGCTTCGATCAGGTTAAGGATCTTTTCACGCTGGCGGAAGCAATAGAAGAACACCGACATCGCACCGATATCGAGGCAGTGCGTTCCCAGCCAGACCATGTGTGAAGCGATCCGCTGCAGTTCGCAGAACAGGACGCGGATGACCTGGGCGCGTTCGGGAATTTCGATCTGCAGGAGCTTTTCCGCCGCCATGACATAGGCCAGATTGTTGCCCAGGGGATTGAGATAATCCATCCGGTCGGTAATGACGATGCCCTGCTGGTACTTTTTATACTCGAAGAGTTTTTCCATTCCCGTGTGCAGGTAGCCGATGTCGGGAACGGCTTTGACAACCATCTCGCCGTCGAGGACGAGTTCGAGGCGGAGCACGCCATGCGTAGAAGGGTGCTGCGGCCCCATCGAGATCGTCATCTGCGATTCAAGCGGCTGGTCGAGTACTTCAAACTGGTCCGGTATATTGTCGATAACTGCGCTCATAAAATTCTTGTGTCTTGGTTTGCCCTTAAAGCTGAGACGTTTCCATTAACGAAGCTACGCACAGATCTTCGCCTTTGCCTGGCTTTTCATTGGTTATTGAGCGGATAACTTTCAGTATTGACTGGCAGGCATTCCTGGATTCCTGAATGTCATCCGGGCCGACTTTGGTAATGTCGTCCAAAAGTAAATATCCAACAAAAAACTCTTTGCCTTTGAGTTTGATCGTTCTTCCGTTTATTGCCGAACGCCTCGTCACACCAACCCCGCTGATAGCGAACTGTTCTGTTTCGTAATTGCTGAACTGCGAGTTGTAATACATTGACGATTCTTTCCAGGTAAAAGCATTCTCCTGCGCAAATAAGATCCTTAGGCCTTTTTCATAAGTATCGGCCATCGTAACTACCTGATCGGCATTTTTCCCCGGCACGCCTAAAAAAAGGCCGTATTTCTCTTTTGCATCAAAGGCCAGAAGTATATTGTCTGCCTTTCCATCATCCTTTAACGTCAAATTGTCAGGCAATAAAAAGCTAACGGCGCCCACGCTTAGGGGCGTGCCCTTAGAGGACGCGCTTTGCGCGACAACTTTCTTTGACTGCTGCGCAAAGGTGCTATCCGCCACAAAGTGCCCCAGGGCCAGGATAAGAAATATGGTGATATGAGAAATAAATTTCATGTCACTTAGCTCAAGCTATATGGCTCATAACCGCGCAGCGGATAGTCTTTTCTCAATGCGTGCCCGTCAAAATCGCTCGGCAGCAGGATACGCCGCAGGTCCGGGTGTCCT
Organism: Pyrinomonadaceae bacterium; assembly: GCA_035995185.1. Lineage (GTDB taxonomy): Bacteria > Acidobacteriota > Blastocatellia > Pyrinomonadales > Pyrinomonadaceae > DASYKT01. The sequence goes on along the minus strand of DASYKT010000024.1, from coordinate 56,078 downwards.
TCAAAATTTACGCCCAGCATGTCGAAGGTTTCCCGCTCGTGCCAATCGGCCGTTTTCCAGATGCCCGTAACGGTCTCCACATTAGCATCGCCATCGGAAAGCAAGACCTTTAAACGTAATCGATTGTGATGTTTAGTTGAGAAAAGGTGATAATTCACTTCAAATCTGGGGTCGTCTTCCGCACCGCGATCGGCGCCGCACAGATCGGCCAGCAGATCGAACCCGTGGGCCGTTTTAAGGCTGGTGCAGGCGGCGGCAATGTGCTCGCGCGGGACGATCACCGTGACCTCGCCGAGAGCGTCTTTAACAACCGCCACCCATTCGGCATTCTCAGCTTTTAACTTTTCGACAAATTCGTGCAGTTTTTCGGTCATAAATAAAATGGGTTCAAGGTTCAAAGTTCAGGGTTCAAAGTCCGACGTTCCAAGTTTTAACACCAACTTTGAACCTTGAACTTCAAACTTTGAACTAAGACGAACGACGTCTTTCGTGTTTCGAGGCGATCGAATAAGGCCGCGAAACCTTGTTGCTGTCAACATCCAGATGGGTTTGTATTTCGAGCGCAGTGCCTTCGGTAACGGGCAATGTTCCGGGAACGCGGGAAACGCGGTCGGAAACATCGCGGCGGTCTTTTACCGAATCTTTCATGATCTTTTCCTGGAGCATCATGATGGCGTGCACAAGCATTTCCGGGCGCGGCGGGCAGCCGGGGACGTACACGTCAACCGGTACTATCTTGTCCACCCCTTGCACGATCGCGTAATTATCGAAAACTCCGCCTGAAGTAGCGCAAGCGCCCATCGAGATAACCCATTTAGGCTCAGGCATCTGGTCGTAAATGCGGCGCAGCACCGGCGCCATTTTGCGCGAAACGCGGCCCGAAACGATCATCACATCCGCCTGGCGTGGGCTGGCGCGAAATGTTTCCGCCCCAAAGCGGGAAAGATCGTTGCGCGCCGAAACGGTGTTCATCATCTCGATCGCGCAGCAGGCCAGGCCAAAGGTGGCCGGCCAGATGCTGGATTTTCTTGCCCAGTTAATTACCGCGTCCAAATTGACGGTAACTACATCGGGAAGTGATTCGAATAACTGATTTTCCAGTCCCATTGTTCTTGCTTTCTTTAGCCCTTAACTTACGCGCGGGCTTCTGCCCATTTGCATTTTAGGCGGCTTTTTTCTGCTCCAGCAGCGCTTTTTTGCGTTGTAAAACCAGCGCTTTTGCTTCGGCCTTGGCTTCCGCCCGGGCCTGCAGGCTCCAATCGAAGGTGCCTTTTTTCCAGGCATAGACAAACCCGATAACTACCATCGCCAAAAATACGAGCATCGACACCAGCGCGATGGTCGCGTAAGGCGTCGCTCCGGCGGCGGTAGCCACACCGGCCACGGCCGGGCCTTTTGAAAGGTTTTCCAGCTCGATCAAGCTCTTAAATGCCACCGCAAAGGGAATCATGAACAGGACTTCCAGATCGAAGAGCAGGAAATCCACGGCGACACTGTAAAACTTGACGGAAAAACGGTCGTGGGCCGACCCGACAGGGTCCTTGCCGCACTCGTAAGGCATTAGTTTTGTTTGGGTTCTCTTGCGCGGGCCGATCAATTGAGTCACGAGTAGCTGGCTGGCCGCAAAGCCTCCCGCGACGACGAACATCAGGCCAATAGGGGCGTATTCTATTAGTCGGAAATCTGCCATTAAGCCTCCTGAAAAACGGTTGCTTCCATTCTATACCAAAGAAGAAAAATCTTCAGCATTTATGAGATTGAGAAAAACGGCACAAGCTCAATCGTAGTGGATAAAACGCTTGAGGTCAAGACTGGCGGCAGGGCGTAAATTAAAATGTTTGACCGGGTTAGGCGGGTGTGATAATTTCGATAATAGGGTTCGGTTCAGACCGACCGTTCTCGTCCTATCCTGTTTAACATCCATAGCCTTAAAAAGGACACCAAACCCTATCGAATCCAGTGATTAGCGGCTTTAACAGCGACATAGAATTTCAGGGAACAGTTTATCACGTCCAGACCGAGGATAAAGGTCTGACTACGCCGATAATACTGTCTCTCGTCTATTCGCGCGGGGAAATTCTGGCCAGCAAACGCTCGCCGTATGACGACCTGATCGCCGCCGGTTTTGATGAAGCCGAACTCAGCGACCGCTTGCAGCGCCAGCACAAGCTGATCATTGCCGCTATCCGCTCCGGACGCATCGACGACCTGAAGCGGATGACAATGAAGGAATCGCTGAAACGGCGGCCTTCGAAAGTCAAAACAGGTCAGATGGATATTCCGCTGATCGACGACTCGCCCCAGGTCGAAAAATCCAGGGTCGAAAAACAGCCCCAGTTCGAAAAAGAGGTGGAAGAAGATCCGCTGGTAATTCCCGCGGACATCCCCAGGGCCGAACCGGCGACAGTCCCGGTAGGCATGCCGTCATTGACCGGGAAAGAAGCGTCGCCCATACCGCGCCCCGACGATGAGCTGATAATAGAAGTTCCGATAAACATTTTGGAAGAACCGTTCTTTGACGACGTAGAAGTCGTGGAATACGGCGACCTTGACGAAGAAACGATCCTGCCGGCAGAGGCCGTGAAAATAATTACCGATCACGTGGGGAGTGAAGTGGTCGATGAAAACAATCTGAAAATACGCCTGCTGGGCCGGACGACCTTCTATAGCGGCGACGACGCGATGCTGGATATTTTGGTGGCACGCGGCGGAAAGCTGGGCCGTGGCATCGGCGGAGCGCATATAGTAGTAAAAGTGCTGGGTTCTTCATTCCGGCCGATGATCTTTCACACCCGGGCCGACGACAACGGTATCTCGCAGGTCCATCTGCAGATCCCGGAATTTAGCACGGGCCGCGCCGCTATTCTGATCAAGGCTGCTTTCGAAGGCGAAGAAATAGAATTGCGCCAGGTGGTAACGCGGCGTTAAAATGCCCGTATGATCCCGAAAACCATTGGCGTAAAAATAAACGGCGAAATAAAACAGGTTCCTCCGGACATTAATCTCGCAGAATTGCTAAAGCATCTGGAACTGCCCGCCGAAAGATTGGCCGTCGAATTAAACAGCGAGGTCGTCCGCCGCATCAATTGGGAAAATGTAAAAGTAAAAGATGCCGATAAGATAGAGATCGTGCATTTTGTCGGCGGAGGGTGAGCCGATTTAGGATTTTAGATTTGGGATTGCGGATTAGAGCTTTGCTTTAGTCCGCGTTTCTATTTGGTGCATTATTGATGTAAATTCAGCGTATGACAGATTCATTTCAACTGGCGGGAAAGCTGTTCAGATCTCGCTTGATAATCGGCACCGGAAAATATCGTTCGTACCAGGAAATGCAGGATGCGCATAAGGCTTCGGGCGCGGAAATGGTGACGGTGGCGGTGAACCGCGTGCCGCTCGACCGCAAGGTCGAATCTTTTCTCGACCATCTCGACCCGCAGATGCAGATACTGCCGAACACGGCCGGATGCTACACCGCCGAAGATGCGCTGCGTACGGCGCGGCTGGCGCGCGAAGCGCTGGAAACCGATTGGGTAAAACTGGAAGTGATCGGCGACCAGACCACGCTTTTTCCCGACAACGAACAGACGCTCGCAGCGGCGCGCGTGTTGGTCAAGGAAGGCTTTGTGGTGCTGCCATATTTTACCGACGATCTGATCATGGCGAAAAAATTATTGGACGCGGGCTGCCCGGCGGTGATGCCGCTGGCGGCGCCGATCGGTTCCGGAATGGGCGTACAAAACCCGGCCAACCTGCGGATCATGCGTGAGCAATTGCCTGATGCGATCATCATTGTCGATGCCGGTGTGGGAACGGCTTCGGATGCGGCGATCGCGATGGAACTGGGCGCCGACGCCATCCTAATGAACACCGCCATCGCCGAAGCCACCAACGCCGCGCAAATGGCCGAAGCCATGAAACTCGCCGTGCAGGCGGGAAGGCTCGCCTATCAAAGCGGCCGCATGTCGAAGCGTTTGTACGCCAGCGCATCGAGCCCGATCCAAGGCGCGATAAAATAAAGCTGATGAGAACGGTAATCGCGCTCAAAGTCTATGCCGGAAAATGCGTTTCCCTACCAGAAAGAATGGCAGGATTATCGCAGGAGGAGAAATTTCTTTTTTGCGACATTTGTGCTGGGACTGTTCGTGATTTTCTTTCTGGTTTCAGCTTTGGCTTATATCGCTCCGGCTTCGGCCCACTTACTTTTCCCCTTATTTTTTGCCTGGCCCGTTCTGAGCCTTTATTTCGTACTCCGTTTTCATAACTGGCCGTGCCCAAGGTGCGGCAAAACTTTTTTTAAGTTGACACGCTGGACGCCGTCGCCAGTGATGCAGAGAGAGTGCAATAATTGCGGGCTGCCAAAATATTCCGGCTCAACCTTTATTAGTGAGTGAAAGTCAGTACCGGGAACGAAAGTGACCGGCTTCTTATCTCATTAAGAGCTAATGCTCGGTGTTTTTTCGCTGCGCTCAAAGCCGGTCACTGCGTTCCCGGTACTGACCCGTTGCCTGCTCGCCGCGTAGAAATCAAACTGTTATATAATCAAGTCATGAAGATCCTCATCAGCGGTGCAACCGGTTTAATTGCCAAACATTTGATCCCTGCTTTGGAAGCGAAGGGGCACGAGATCTTTTCGCTCATCCGCAAAGAGCCGAGGAACGATCATGAGATCCGGTGGGATGCCGAGGAAGGTTTTACCGAGGGCGAACAGGCAAAGCTGGAAGGCATGGACGCGGTGCTGCATCTGGCCGGTGAACCGATCGGGCAGACCTGGACAAAGGAAAAGAAGCGGCTGATCAAGGAAAGCCGGACCGTCGGCACACGGGTTTTAGTTAGCGCGTTAGATAAAACAAAAAATCCACCGAAGCATTTTATTTCGGCCTCGGCGATCGGTTACTACGGAAATCGCGGCGACGAGATTCTAACGGAAGAAAGCACGCCGGGCGAAGGATTTTTGCCGGAGATCTGTGTCCCGTGGGAAGCGGAAGCGCGCAAGGCGGCTGACTTTGGCGCGAGAGTTATTTTTTTGCGGACGGGGATCGTGCTCTCAAAAGACGGCGGCGCGCTGGCGCAGATGCTGACGCCTTTTAGTTTTGGAGTGGGCGGCGTGGTCGGCGGCGGTACGCAATGGATGAGCTGGATCGCGCTCGAAGATATGATCGGGGCCATTCTGTTTGCGCTGGAAAATGAAAATGTACGCGGCGCAATAAACGTGACCGCGCCGAATCCCGTTACGAATCAAACTTTCACGAAAACCCTGGGCGAAGTTCTTAACCGCCCGACTTTTATTCCCATACCGGAATTCGGCGTCAAATTTATGTTTGGTGAAATGGGTGAAACCCTGCTGCTCGGGGGAAGCCGCGTCATTCCAAAAAAACTGCAGGACCTCGGATTTACCTTTAAATATCCCGAATTAAAAGAAGCGTTGAAAAAAGCGCTGGAATAAAGCAATTTTTCACCACAAAGGCACATAAGAGCACTAAGAACATATTAAAAAATCTTTGTGTTCTTCGTGTCTTTGTGGTGAAAAATTGCCTCTTGACTTTATTTTCAAATGTAACTATCATTGTTACAAATGCCAAATAGCAGATTTTCCATTGCGGTCCATGTTCTTTCGATGTTGTCGACGTGCTGCGATGAAAATATGAAATCGGAGCATATTGCCGAGAGCGTCAATACGAATCCGGTGGTGATACGCCGTATTCTGGCGCAGCTAAGCTCTGCCGGGCTGGTAGTTTCGCGCACCGGGGCCTGCGGCGGCACACAGCTTTCGCGCAAGCCGAAAGATATTAACCTACTGGACGTTTATCGCGCGGTTTCGAGCGGAGAGCTTTTTGAACTCCACCGGCAAAAACCGAATCCAAAATGCCCGGTGGGTGGAAATATCGAGCAGGTGTTGGCAAAATTGCAGATAAATGTAAATAAGGCGATCGATAAAGAACTGGCGAAATATACTTTGCAGGATGTGAACAGATCGGTCGAGAAAGTTGCAGTTTAAAACTCGAGTAAAAGCAGTAAATATCTTATAACGGGGAGAGGATAGATGAACTCATTTTTAGCAGCAAACGCACCCAGGGTGCTGAGTATTTTACGAATTATTGCAGGGTTTCTTATTTTGTGGCACGGCAGCCAGAAACTTTTTAATTACCCTCCGTCCGACCATCCCGCCACGGGCGGTTTGATGATGTTGGCAGGGATCATTGAATTTTTCGGCGGCTTACTGTTGATCTTCGGATTGTTTACGCGCTGGGCAGCTTTTATCCTGAGCGGAACGATGGCCGTAGCCTATTTTATGGTGCATGCGCCGGGCGCTTTCCTGCCGATCGTGAATAAAGGCGAATTGGCTGTGCTTTATTGTTTTGTGTTTTTCTATTTGTTTTTCGCCGGCGGCGGACCGTGGAGTTTGGACTCGCTGATCGCCCGGAGACCGGTTATCGTAACGGAATAGGCTGGAACCACGCCGCCCGAGCTAAGCGCGCCACCCCTCCTTGCGTAAGGAGGGGAGTTTTAGATATGAAAACATTTGAGATCCAACAATTCGGTATAGACAATCTCGCTTTGGTGGAGAGGGAAAAGCCCGTGCCCGGGGCGGGCGAAGTGCTGGTGAAAATTCACGCGGCCTCGCTCAACTATCGCGATCTGCGGATGGTCCAGGGGACGTATAATCCGAAACTCAAAATGCCGATCGTGCCTTTTTCCGACGGCGCGGGCGAAGTGGTTGAGGTGGGTGATACCGTCAAGCGATTTAAGGCCGGCGACCGTGTCTGCCCGATCTTTATGCAGGGCTGGTGGGACGGCGAGGTCGATTACGCCAAAGCGCGGACGGCGCTGGGCGGTGATATTGACGGTGTTTTGCGTGAGTTTGCCGTTTTTAGCGAAGAAGGCTTGGTGGCTATTCCCGATCATCTTTCTTATGAAGAAGCGGCCACACTGCCCTGTGCCGCGGTGACCGCCTGGCACGCGCTGGTCGATTCGGGGAATCTGAAAGCGGGCGATACGGTGCTGACGCTGGGCACGGGCGGCGTTTCGATCTTTGCGCTGCAGTTTGCCAAAGCGCTGGGCGCGACGGTGATCTCGACCTCCGGTTCGGACGAAAAACTGGAGCACGCAAAACAACTCGGTGCCGATCAAACGATCAATTACAGAACGCACGAAGATTGGGACAATGTGGTCAAAGAGATCACGGGAAAACGCGGCGTCGATCACGTGGTCGAAGTCGGCGGGCCGGGAACGCTGCAGCGTTCGCTGAGCTCGGTAAGGATGTCCGGGCACATCGCGCTGATCGGCGTGGTCGCCGGCAAGGGCGATTTTAACCCCATGCAGATATTTATGAAGACGATAAAGCTGCAGGGGATCTTTGTCGGATCGCGGAAAATGTTTGAAGAAATGAATGCGGCGATCTCGCTCAATAAATTAAAGCCTGTGATCGATAAGGTTTTTGAATTCGAACAAGCGCCGGAGGCTTTGAAATATATGGATAGCGGCGCGCATTTTGGCAAAATAGTTGTTCGGGTAACGAACAGTGATCAATGATTAGTTATTAATTAAATTTATGCTCTATATGGTGGTGGAAAATTTTGGAGAAAACACGGTCGAAGTTTACCGCCGGTTTGAAAAGAAGGGCAGGCTGGCTCCGGCCGGTCTGGAGTATGTTTCAAGCTGGGTAGATAAGGACCTGAAAAAGTGTTTTCAATTGATGGAAACCGATGACGAAAAACTGCTTAAGCAGTGGATGAATAATTGGAAAGACATAGTTGAATTTGAGGTCTTTCCGGTGATCACCTCGGCAGAAGCAACGGAGAAAATAAAACCGCACTTATGAAAGATATGATCGCACCCGAAATACAGGAATACGCGCAAAATTATACGACGCCGGAAAGCGGCGTTTTGACCGAACTGCTGGAAAAAACTTACGGCGAGCGGACCGACAAAGCGATGCTCTCCGGTTTTTACCAGGGACGGCTGCTGGCGACTTTCAGCAAGATGGTCCGCCCGCGGCGGATACTCGAGGTCGGCACATATGTCGGGTACTCGGCGCTGTGCCTGGCCGAAGGGCTGACCGACGACGGCAAACTTATCACGCTCGATATCAGCGAAGAGACAAACGCTATCGCCAAGCAATTCTGGTCGCGTTCGCTGCTGCAAGACAGGATCGACGCGCGGCTGGGAAGCGCGCTCGAGATAATTCCGACTTTGGATGAAACCTTCGACCTGGTGTTTATCGACGCCGATAAGCCTAATTACGGCAACTACTTCGACCAGGTTTTTCCCAAGCTTCGGATGGGCGGTGTGATCATCGCCGACAATGTTTTATGGAGCGGCGATGTCCTAAACGCAGCCGCGGGCGAAGAAGTAAACGACAACACCCGCGCGCTGCACGAGTTTAATAAAAAGATCCAGGCGGACGAGCGCGTGAGTAATATTTTGCTGGCCGTGCGCGATGGGCTGATGGTGATCACAAAGGAAAGAGACTAAAAATTTTATGGCAAACGAACTTTACGAAATTCCGGTCAAGCGGATCGACGGTACGGAAACGACCCTTGGCGATTACAAAGACAAAGTGCTGCTGGTGGTGAATGTCGCTTCGAAATGCGGGTTGACGCCGCAGTACACGGGCTTGGAAAAACTTTACGAAGATCATCGCGACAAGGGATTTGAAGTGCTCGGTTTTCCGGCCAACAATTTTCTCGGGCAGGAACCCGGCACCGAAGAAGAGATCAAGGATTTTTGCGACACGAATTACAACGTGCAATTTCCGCTTTTCAGCAAGATCTCCGTCAAGGGCGACGATCAGCACCCGCTTTATAAATATTTGACAGGCGCGAAAAGCGAAGCCGATGTGAGCAACGGCGACGCGTTTGAAGAACGGCTGAAAGGGCATGGCCAGCAAAGAGAAGATCCGAAGGACATCCTGTGGAATTTTGAGAAATTTCTGGTCGGTAAAGACGGCGAGATCGCGGCCAGGTTTGCCCCGGATGTGACCGCCGAAGATGAGCGTTTGCTTGAAAAGGTTGAGGCCGAACTTAGTAAATAATGGAACGGTCGAGGCTGGGAAAAACAGAATTGGAAGTCAGCCGCCTGGGTTTCGGCGGGGTTGAGATCGACCGGGACCCGGAAGTCACGCAGGCGGTCGTCGATGAATTACTCAATTCGGCGATCGACGCCGGGCTGAATCTGATCGATACGGCGGCCGCATACGGCGATAGCGAAGAGCTGATAGGCAAGGCGATCGCCGGCCGGCGCAAGGATGTGGTGCTGCTTTCAAAATGCGGCGCGCTGGAACGCTTCACGCGTCACGATTGGTCGAAGCAGGGAATTTTGGAAACCATTCAAACGAGTTTGAGAAATCTGCAGACCGACCATCTGGACGTGGCGCAGCTGCATAGCTGCGGGCTGGAAATTCTAAAACAGGGCGAAGTGATCGAAGCGCTGATCATAGCAAAAGAGCGCGGTTACACGCGGTTCGCGGGTTATTCGGGCGACAGCTTTGACGCCAAATATGCTGTTGAGATGGATTTTTTCGACACGCTGCAGACGTCTGTGAATATCGCCGACCAACAGGCAGTCGAATTAACAATTCCCGCGGCGAAAGAGCGCGACATGGGTGTGATCGCCAAGCGGCCGATAGCTAATGCGGTTTGGCTTAATAAAGAGAAACCGGAAAATCCCTATCATCATGATTACTGGGAAAGGATCCAGAAATTGCGATACCCATTTGTAAAGAAGAGCGTCGAAGGATCGATCGCGGCCGCGCTGCGTTTTACGCTGTCGGTCGAGGGCGTGACGACGGCGATCGTGGGCACGGCAAAACCGGGCCGTTGGCGTGAAAATGCCAAGTATGTGGCGGAAGGAAAATTAGCGCCCGAAGAGTTTGAAGTCATCCGTGAGCGGTGGCATGAGGTGGCCGATGAAAGTTGGGTCGGTCAGGTTTAACTTTTGAACTTTAAAAGGAGAACAAAACACAATGAGAATTGAATACAACAAGGTGGCGCCCGAAGCGTTCAGAGCGATGTTCGGGTTAGAGCAATATTTGAGTAAAAGTGAGGTTGAGCCTTCGCTGCTTCTGCTGATCAAGTTTCGGGTTTCGCAAATAAACGGCTGCGGATATTGCCTGGACATGCATTCGAAAGACGCGCGAGCCCTGGGTGAGACCGAGCAAAGGCTTTATTGCCTGCCGGCATGGCGTGAAACTACGTTTTACACCGACCGCGAACGCGCCGCGCTGGAATGGGCGGAGGAATTGACGCTGATCTCCGGCAATGAAATTTCAGACGAAAAGTACGAGCGGGTGCGAAAGCATTTCAGCGAGAAAGAACTGGTCGATCTGACCATGGCGGTGGTGGCGATCAACGGCTGGAATCGTTTGTCCATAGGCTTCGCGGCCGATGTGGGATCGTACCAGGTTCAGGAGACGGCTAAACATACAACGGGTCAATGATGAAAGTATTTATTACAGGCGCTACCGGGTATATCGGTGGAAGTATCGCCGAAGCCCTGGTAGCAAGTGGCTACACGGTGTCGGGGTTGGCGCGCAATAAAGAAAAGGCCGAGTATTTACTGAGCCGTAATATTGCGCCGGTCCTAGGTGAGCTGGACGATAGCGAGATATTGTCCGGCGCGGCAAATGACGCGGACGTTATTATCAATGCCGCCAGTTCCGATCACCGCGGAGCGGTAGAAGCTTTATTAAAAGCCATTGTCGGCAGCGGAAAAACCTTTATTCAAAACAGCGGTTCGAGCATCGTAGGGGACGACGCCTATGGCGAGCCCGGCGATAAGATCTTCGATGAAGAAACGGTGTTTGAACCGCTGCCGCAAAAAGTAGCGCGGGTCGATCTGGATAGAATAGTCAGGAGCGCCGCGAAAGATGAAATTCGCTCGATAGTGATCTGCCCGACGATGATCTACGGGCGCGGGACCGGTCTGCACAAAAGCAGCAGCCAGATACCGTCGCTTATCGAGCAGGCGAAAAAAGACGGCGTCGCGCGGTACTTCGGACGCGGGCTGAATCGCTGGTCGAATGTGCATATTTCAGACCTGGTGGACCTTTACCTGTTGGCGATCAAAGGCGCAAAACCCGGTGATTTTTTCTATGTCGAAACGGCGAAGAGAATATAAAAAATATCGCCGAGGAGATCGGGCGGCTGCTGGAATTTGGTAAGCCGGCCGCGAGCTGGGACCGCGAAGACGCGGAAAAAGAATGGAGCAAATCTGCGGTCTTTGCGCTCGCCTCAAACAGCCGGGTGAGAGCTGTGAAAGCGCGGGCTGAATTGGGTTGGCAGCCAAAAATAAATAACGTACTGGGGTCGGTGGCTGAAGAAATATAGGAGCAAAATCATTTGGCTGTCAGCTAAAAGCCTATTAGCTAACAGCTTTTTAAGACCAATGGCCGTCTTACTATTAAATATGAAAAAAATATCTCTCGTTTTTTTAGTTTTACTGATACTGATTTTTGCCGCGGGAGCGTTCGCGCAGGAAACAAAGATCAAGTGGTTTGGCCACGCGGCATTTTCCATCACCACGCCAAAGGGAAAAGTGATACTGATCGATCCCTGGCTGAGCAATCCGAAAATCCGGAAGCGGCGAACGGCAAAGATCCGCTGGCCGCGCTGGGCAAGGTCGATTACATACTGCTGACGCACGGGCACCGCGATCACGTCGGCGACCTGGTAGAGATCGCAAAGAAAACGGGCGCGGTTTTGATCTGCAATCCTGAACTCGCGGGAAACTTAATAAAACTGGCTGACTTTCCGTCGAAGGAAGGACAGGCCAGCCCGATGGGTATCGGCGGTGAGCTTGAGATCGCGGACGGCGAGGTCACGATCGCGATGACCCAGGCAATTCATTCAAGCAGCGTGTTCAATCCTAAAGCCGGGCCGAATGAAGCTGAGCGGGCCTACGGCGGTAACCCGGCCGGATTTGTCGTGATCGTGAAAGGCGGCCCGGCGATCTATCACTCAGGCGATACGGCCTACTTCAGAGATATGGAGACGATCGGCGGGCAATACGGGATCGATCTGGCGCTGCTCAATATCGGCGGGCGTTTTGGGATGGAGCCGGAAATGGCGGCAAAGGCCGCGCAATCCGTCAGAACAAAACTAGCGGTCCCGATGCACTTTGCCACCGACGAAAGTATGACGCCGACGGCGGATTCGTTTGCCGCGGAACTGAAAAAATTAAAGATCCCTTTTTATGAAATGAAACCCGGCGAGACGATCACGTTTCGGGGAAAGCAGATGGTGAAGAAATAGGGTCGCTTGAAGCGTCAGCGTTCCCGGTTTTTGAAAAGGAGAAGAAACATGTCCATCGATATTACGAATTTTCCGATCACGATACCTATTTATGAAGGCGTCGATTTGATGGACGTTGCCGCGCCGTGCGAGTTTTTTGGTTGGTGGGCGGGAAATACCACCAACCCGAACATTACCATAACGCTCGTGGCGGAAACGCTCGAGCCCGTCAACACCAGGAACCGGATAATGCTGACGCCAATGCAAACGTTCGACGACTATTATCAGAACAACATTCAGTCCGGCTTGATCTGGGCGCCGGGCGGCGATCCGAATTCTCTTTCGAAATTAATGCAGGGCGGGCCGTATCTCGATTTTCTCGTGCAGCAAAGTGAAAAAGCCGAGTGGGTAACCTCCGTTTGCGAAGGCGCGCTGCTGCTGGCCGCTGCCGGGCTGTTGAACGGTTACACGGCAACTACGCACTGGCAGTTCATTCCGTGCCTGGCTGAGTTTTCGGAAGTCACGGTGGCGCCGGGTTATCCGCGCTACTGGGTCGACGGCAATCGCGTGACGGGCGGCGGAATTTCTTCCGGGCTGGACGAGTCGCTTGAAATAATCAACATGATCGCGGGAGAAGCGATGGCGCAAAGCGTGCAGTTATACACGCAGTATTATCCTGATCCGCCCGTGACCAGCACGATACCCGGTGCGACGACGTGCCAGGTCGATATGAGCGGCGTCAATATGGGCTGAGTAATTTCAGTACATTAGTGAAGTAAGGAGGTTAGATCAGTATGAAAAAACGAACATTGGGTGGGAAATTAGAAGTATCGGCGATCGGGCTGGGCTGCATGGGAATGAGCCATGCTTACGGTTCGGCGGATGAAAAAGAATCATTGGCGACGATCGATCGCGCGTTGGAATTGGGCCTGAATTTTTTTGACACGGCGGATATCTACGGCCCTTACACGAACGAAGAACTGTTGGGCAGGGCGATGAAAGGCAGGCGCGATAAATTCGTGCTGGCGACCAAATTTGCGATCGTGCCGGACCCGGAAACTCTGATGATCCGCGCTATCAACGGCAAGCCGGAATATGTCCGCCAGGCGGTGGAGGCCAGTTTGAAACGGTTGAATACGGATGTGATCGATCTTTATTACCAGCACCGGGTCGATCCGAATACGCCGATCGAAGACACGGTGGGCGCGATGGCGAAATTGATCGAAGAAGGAAAGATCAAGAACATCGGTTTGTCCGAGGCAAGCGCGGACACTCTAAGGCGCGCGCACAAAGTGCATCCGATCACTGCTCTGCAGAGCGAATACAATCTCTGGACACGCGACGTTGAGGAGAACGACGTTCTTAGCACTTGCCGCGAGCTTAATATCGGTTTTGTCCCATATTCGCCGCTGGGGCGCGGATTTTTGTCAGGTCAGATCAGAAGCATCGACGATCTGGAAGCGGACGACTGGCGGCGTACGAATCCGCGTTTTCAGGGCGAGAATTTTAATAAGAATGTGGAGCTGGCGGATAAGGTCACTGAGATCGCCAAAGCGAAAAATTGCACACCGGCCCAACTCGCGTTGGCGTGGGTGCTGGCGCAGGAAAATTTTATAGTGCCGATCCCGGGAACCACCAAGGTAAAACGGGTGGAAGAAAATATCGGCGCGGCCGAGGTGGAACTGACCGCCGAGGACCTGAAAGCTATCGATGAAGTGTTTCCGCTAAACATCGCCGCCGGGATGCGTTACCCCCCGGAAATGATGAAAAGTGTCAATGCGTAAAGGTGAGCTTAGTGTTTTTCGTGTGATTCGTGGTTAATCTTATATCTCGCAAAAATGAACTTTAAGATTTAACCACGAAATACACGAATCACACGAAAAAATTGTCGATCATTGATCGATCATGATATTTAGGCGGAATTAGAAACAGAAAAGAACAGGAAATTATGGCGGAAAAAATAAGAGCATATGCGGCGCCGGAAGCGGGCGCCAAATTCGAACCTTTCGAATACGATCCGGGTGAACTGGGCGCGGAGCAGGTTGAAATAAAAGTGACGCATTGCGGAATATGTCACTCGGACCTTTCCATGCGCAACAACGATTGGACCTGGGCGCAATTTCCGTTTGTCGGCGGGCACGAAGCCGTCGGAGAGGTAATTGCGGTCGGCGAGCATGCCAAGGGCGTGGCGGTCGGCGACAAGGTCGGGCTGGGATGGAATTCCGGAAGCTGTATGCATTGCAAGCAATGTATGCGCGGCAATCACATCAGCTGTGAAACGCTGGAGCAAACTATCGTCGCCAGGCACGGCGGGTTTGCCGAGCGCGTCCGCTGTCACTGGTCTTGGGCGATCAAGCTGCCGGAACAGCTGGACATGGCAAAGGCCGGGCCGCTTTTTTGCGGCGGCATCACGGTGTTCAACCCGTTCGTGCAGTTAAACATCAAACCGACGGACAAGGTCGGCGTCGTGGGCATCGGCGGTTTGGGCCACCTGGCGCTGCAGTTTGCCGACAAATGGGGCTGCGAAGTGACCGCGTTTTCGCACTCGGCGGCCAAAGCCGACGAAGCAAAAAAGATGGGCGCGGATCATGTGGTCGATACACATAGCGAAGACGAGCTGGCCAAGGTGGCGGGTAAATTCGACATGATAATGACCACCGCCAATGTGCCGCTCAACTGGGGCGCTTATATCAGCGCGCTGGCGCCGAAGGGCAAACTTCACATTGTGGGCGCGGTGCTGGAACCGATCCCGGTGCCGGGGATCTATTTGATCGGCGGGCAAAAAGCCATCAGCGGAACGGCGACGGGCAGCCAGTGGGTGGTGTCGCAGATGCTTGATTTTTGTGCGCTGCACAAGATCGAGCCGGTCACGGAGCATTATCCGATGAAGCAAATAAACGATGCTTTTGAGCATCTGGAAAGCGGTAAGGCGCGCTATCGCATTGTCTTGGAGAATGACTTTGGCGTGTGAGATAATCAGGCAAGTTTTATATTGAGAATAAAATAGGAGCAATTAATTATATGGGTGTTAGAGAAGTTAATGACAGCGATTTTAAGACAAGCGTTTTGGATTCGGACAAGCCGACCCTGGTAGATTTCTGGGCGGCGTGGTGCGGACCGTGCAGAATGATCGCCCCTTCGGTGGAAGCGGTGGCCGAGCAGTTTGGCGATAAAGCCAACATCATGAAAATGGATGTTGACGCCAATATTATGACCCCGCAGCAATACGGCGTAAAAGGCATCCCGACGCTGATCCTTTTTAAGAATGGCGCGGAGGCCGATCGCGTGGTCGGGGCCGTCAGCCGCGAAGCCATCGCCAAGCTCGTCGAAAAACACCTCAATTAACGGTGAGCGGTGAGTGATTAGTGAAAAGCCTGGTGATGAGCCGGGCTTTTTGCTGCTCTTAGCTCTGAGTTAATCTAAATAAATATTTTTTAATAGGAGCGAACGATGGGGGACATCAATAATATTCTGGAAAAATTCTTTCGCGAATACGAAGCGCGAACGAATCGTGCTTTGAGCGAATCGCCCGAAGTTAATGCTAAGGAAACGGCCGAAGCGTTTGCAAATTGTTTTGTCGAAGCCAGTCCGGTAGGAATCAATTACGCCATGAACGATGAAAAATTTCTCGCCGTAATCCCGCAAGGTTACGAGCATTACCGCAACATCGGGACGAAGGCCATGAACATCACGGGCATGGAATTTACGGCGATCGACGACCTTCACTCGATGGCGAAAATTCATTGGGATTCGCGCTACGAAAAAAAGGACGGCGGAAAGGTGCAGATCGAATTCGACGTGACTTATTTTGTCCAGGTGAAAGATGGCAAGCCGAAATATTTGCCTATGTAACGGGCGATGAGCAAAAAGCGCTGCAGGAAAATGGGCTTGTATAAAGAGCCGATCAGGCAAGCGGAGAACCACCCCCGTCACGCTGCGCGTGCCCCCCCTTCGTAAGGAGGGGGTGTTAATGTTTTCTTGTTGCGGTTATAAATAATGTTATAAATCGGGCCGGCAGGAATGAGAGATTGTGAAATACTTTATTTTACTTCTTTCAGAATTTCGCCCAGCACTTTTCTCAGATTCGGGGTGGCCTTCAGCTTGTGTTCCTCAAAAACCCGGCCGGTCGATATTAAAAACTGGTTAACATACATATGCTCATTCTCGCGGAT
This sequence comes from Pyrinomonadaceae bacterium, assembly GCA_035995185.1. Lineage (GTDB taxonomy): Bacteria > Acidobacteriota > Blastocatellia > Pyrinomonadales > Pyrinomonadaceae > DASYKT01. Next base: position 39,679 of record DASYKT010000024.1, on the reverse strand, counting down.
ATCTTTGAGGGCTTTGGCAAGAAGTTCGACAGCCTCCGTTTTATTTCCCATTTTGGCATATACATCGGCGATCGATACTCTAATCCCATTTCTTAAATACTCATTATCACCAGTGTCATCTTTTTTACCTGAAACCACCTGCTGTGCCTGGTCGAGAAGCGCGATGACTTTTTTATTCGGCAAAGAGCCGAGCTGCGCTTTGGCCGAGGCGATCAAACTCCCGGCGATAAATTCCGCGGCAAAATCGTGACCCGGGCTGCTGAAAGCGCCGGCTATCGCGGCGATTTTGTCAAAGCGCTTTAATTTCAAATAACGCTCTTCTATCGCCCCCAGATAAATTATTTTTCTGGTCAAGGGCGACGCGCCGTTACTGTCTTCGGCACGGTGTTCTTCTCCGACCTTTTTAGCCTTTTGAAACGCCGTGTCGAGTATCGCGAGGGCAGAATTGTTCTCACCTTCGGAGATCCACTTGTCAGCCAGACTCATAAATGCGTCTTGCTGTCTCGGGGCGTCATTTTCAGCAGAGATGGCCTTAGCGATCCGCTTAGCATTTTCGATATCGTTTAATTCAAGATACGTTTTGACCATCCAATCACCGTTGGATCCCAAACCAGACTCAAGTTCCAAAAGAAGGGGTTTGGCCTCGTCAAAACGCCCGGTCCTGTTCAAAATATCGAAGAGTATTATCGTGTCGTCCGGGTAGTCCGGATTATGGTATTGCTGCCAGAGTTTTATAGCTTTATCGGGCTGGCCCACTCCGGCATAAAGCGGGACGACGAACATAAAAATGCGATGTTGTTCGTTTTCCTCGGAGGAAGTAAGCGCGGTGTTTTCCAGTTGCGCTGTTATTTCAAGAGCGCGATCGTTTTGGGCAAGATTTAGATAGAGTTCCGCGATCGTTAAGAGTTCGTAAATGTCAGCGAACGTTTCCCGAAGTTCGTAAGCCTGCTTCAAATATTTCAAGGCGGTTTCATTTTTACCCGACTTTGAAAAAGCTTCCGCCGCGGTGATCAATATTTTAGCTTTGTCCTGATCTTCGTCCTGATGTGAAAGAATTTCGGAAAGGTCGTCCAGACGGCCGGTTTTGATGAGCAGGGGAACGAGCATACGAATACTCAGATCCTGCCATTCGTATTCCTTTAACGCTGCGAGAGCCTTATCGATAAATTTTTCAGCCGCCGCTTTTTCCCCAAGCTCCGATAAGTGCACGGCGTATATCGAAAAGGAAGAAACTTTATCGTAAGCATCCAAATCGATCGAACGTTCCAGGCCGGTGTAGTTCTTTGCTTCAAAAAATGCGCGCTGCAGGCTGGCTTCGGAGATAAGACCTCTGTCTTTGCTTAGTAAATAAAGCGCGCATTGAAGCGGGTCTTCCTGAGCATTTTTGCGCAGATCGTCCGCTGCGCGTCCCGTGGATGGGAGCGCGACCAACAACAACAGAAAAAATAGCAGAACTACTTTTTTCATAGCAAGATACTACATCAAAAGATGCAATGTTAAAGAAAAAAGTTGGATGTGACGGCTCTTACCTAGACTGCGACATTCTCTTTCGGCTTGAAATCATCCAGCACTTCGAAAACCTGCAGCGCGTATTTCACGTTGCCAAACGGCGCAGAGACCTGCACGCCCTGGATCTGATCGCGCACTTCGAGCAGAGATTCGCGGGCGATGGCGATGCCTTCTTCGCGGGCGTATTCCTTGCTCTTGTCGGAAGCGATCCGCATGCGTTCAAGGATGTCGGGCGTAACATTCACGCCAGGGACTTCGTTGTGGAGAAATTCGGCGTTGCGGTAGCTAACCAGCGGCCAGATACCGGCGACGATCGGGATGTGAACGCCCATTTCCTCGATCTTATCCAAAAAATCGCGCAATTGCCCGGTGTCAAAAACGGGCTGCGTGATGGCGTACTGCGCGCCGGCTTCGACCTTCCATTCAAAGCGCTTTAATTCTTCTTCCATATTGACCGCGCCGGGATTTACACCCACGCCGATGGTAAATGCCGTTGGAATGCCGATCGGGTTGTTGCCGAGATCGAGCCCGTGATTGAGCTTGTTGACCATGTTGGTCAGCCCGATGGAGTCGATGTCGAAGACGGCGGTCGAATCCGGGTACGGGCCCATCTTTGGCGGGTCACCGGTGATGATCAGCAGATTGCGCAGCCCGAGCGCCGCGGCGCCGAGCAGGTCGGACATCATGCCCAGCAGGTTGCGGTCGCGGCAGCAGTAATGCAGGACGGATTCGATGCCGATCTCGCGTTCGATCAGAACGGATGTCGCCTGGGCGGACATACGAGTCTGCGCGCGGGGGCCATCTGGCACATTTACGCCATCGACGCCGGCTACTTTTAGCAGGCGGATAGAATCGAGCGTTTTTTGCGCATCGCAGCCTTTTGGCGGCAGGACTTCGACAGAGGTCACAAACTCGCCGTTCGCTATCTTGCGCCCCCAGTTGGAACGCTCAGCCAGCGGCACGACGTGCACGTCAGCAGGTTTTAATTCCTCGACCGTGGCGGATTGCTCTTTGAGAAAAACATTGCTCTGGCGCGGCGAGATCGACCGCACGGCGTCAGCCAGCAGTTTGATATGAGCTGGCGTAGTGCCGCAGCAGCCGCCGATAAAACTCCCGCCAACCTGAATAAACCGCCGCGCAAATTCCGACATGTATTCGGGCGAGCACATATACATCTGGCGGCCCTGCACGTCGCGGGGAAGCCCGGCGTTAGGCTGCACGGAAAGCTTCTTGTTCGTCACCTGGTGCATTTTTTCGAGTGCCGTCAGTGTCAGCGCTGGGCCGACGCCGCAATTAAGGCCGATGACGTCCGCACCCCACTGATCCAACTGCCTGGTGAAATGTTCAGGCGAAGTGCCAAAGACGGTGTTGCCGTCCATCTGGATGGTCATCTGCGCAATGACCGGCAGGTCGGTCAGTTCACGCACCGCGCGCAGCGCCTGGTGCATTTCGGAAATATCGGAAAAGGTTTCGAGGATGAAAAGATCGACACCGCCTTCGAGCAAAGCCTCGGCCTGCTCGCGAAACATATCTTTCGCTTCGTCGAATGAAGTGGGCCCGTAGGGCTCGATGCGCACACCCAGCGGACCAATCGCCCCGGCGACGAAAACTTTGTCACCGGCGGCTGCGCGGGCGAGCCTGGCGGCGGAGATGTTTATCTCTCGCAGGCGTTCGTCCAGGCCATAGGGCTGCAGCTTGTTGCGCGTGGCGCCGAAGGTATTCGTCTCGATAATGTCGGCCCCGGCCCGCACGTATTCCTCGTGGACCTCGCGCACCAGGTCGGGCGCGGTCAGGTTCAGTTCGTCGTACGAACGATTGATGTAGATGCCCTTGGTATAGAGCATCGTGCCGATCGCGCCGTCAAAGACGTAGATCCCGTCACTTTCAATGAGTTCTCTGAAATTTCGCATAAATAAAAAGCCTCGGGCTAAACAACCACGAGACTTTTCTAATCTTTTCGTGTCTTCTCGATCTTTGGGAATAAATCCTTTGATCGGGCTGTTTAGCGTTTTATGGTCGCAAGTCGCCTTAACTCACCGTTGGAATAGAAATATTAGTATATTTGAACTAAATGCACAAGTTCGATTTTTTGTAGCGCCAGCGTCCCGCTGGCTGTCGTGTTGGCGTCCCGCCGACACATTAGCCGACACGCTGAACGCGGGACGCGTTCAGGACAGCCCCACCGGTATATGCGACGGCAGTGCTACACCTTCGGAATCGGCCTTTCGTAATTGTTTTCCGCCCTTTGTTCTGGTAGAATCCATCTTTTGTTTGAAACACTAATTAGATAAGCATAGATAACCGTGAAAGAAATCATATCAACTGAAAATGCTCCGGGGGCCATCGGCCCTTATTCGCAAGCGGTAAAAACCGGCAACATGGTGTTTGTTTCGGGACAGATACCGATCGATCCGGCCACGGGACAATTTGTTTCCGATGAAGTGGCGGAACAGACCGAGCAGGTCTTTAAGAATTTGCAGGCGGTGCTCGAAGCTTCGGGGAGCGGTTTGGATAAAGTAGTAAAAACTACGGTTTTCCTGGCCGATATGAATGATTTTGCCGCGATGAATGAAGTTTACGGAAAGTTTTTTACGTCGGACTACCCGGCGAGGGCGACGGTCCAGGCGGCACGGCTGCCGCGGGATGCACGCGTGGAAATAGAGTGCATCGCATATTGTTAGTTTTGAAAAGAAAACCGGACGAAAAAGTTTTCCGTCCGGCAACTAAATATTGACGCTTAGTATCTTACTTAGATAACCTAAGCAGCTTTGACAATTTTTCCGGCCTTGATACAGCGAGTGCAGACTTTCTGACGTCCGGTTTCGCCCGAGGGTAATTTAACACGGATCGATTGCAGGTTCGGGTTAAAACGTCGGCGCGTGCGATTGTTCGCATGTGAGACGTTATTTCCGAATTGTGGGCCTTTACCGCAGATTTCACATCGTTTTGCCATAGTATTAATGCCTCCGAATAATTACTGGGGGTATAAGTGAGCCGGACATTTAGTCAAACTCAAAAACAATACATATAGCAAAATTTGTTATAGAGAGTCAAGTAACGTATTTGGAATTAGAGCAATTATGAGCAAAGTCAATTTTGAAGGAGCAGCAAGTAAAGTGCGGAAATCCAGTAGATTTGTGTTATCGCTCGGACTTACGGCCGTAGCGTGTTTTCTTTTTTTAACATCCGGTTGCGGCAGTTCGCCGGCCAGCGGCACCAAAGGTGATGCGGCGGCCACGGTAAACGGCAAACCGATAACCAAGGAACAGGTTGATAAGGTCCTGAAACAGCAGGGCCAGGGCCAGGAAGGCAAACTTTCTCCGCTTGAATTAGCCCAGGCGCGCCTGCAGATATTGGATGGTTTGATCCAGCAGGAAGTGATGTTCCAGAAGGCGGAAAAGGAAAACACGGTGCCGAAGGAAGAAGACGTCACCGCTGAATACAACAAACGAAAAACCGCAACCAGCATGTCGGCTGAACAGGTCGATAAAAAGCTGCAGGAGATGGGCGAAACGGAAACTTCCGCCAAAGAAGCGATCAAAAGAGAGATCGCGATCTCAAAGTTGATCGAAAAGATCACCAGCAAGGTCGACGCGCCTAAAGATAGTGAGATCGAAGGTTTTTATAACACCAACAAGGACATGTTCATTAAGAAGCGCGGGGTCAAATTGGCGGCGATCGTCATCGATCCGGCGAACAGCGGTTCCGGTGATACCACGGTCGATGAAGCCAGCGCGCAGCTGAAGATCAACGAGCTTCGCGTTAAATTACAGCAGTCAAACGGTTCGGATTTCACCGACCTGGCGCGTGATAACAGCGAAGATCCCAGCCGCGTTCAGGGCGGAGAGATGGAATATCTTCCGGAAGAAACGCTGAAACAGAGCTTCGGCCAATTTGCGGACAGCTTTATGAATCCGAAATTTACCGTTGGCCAGGTGGCCGGCCCGTTACAGCTTTTCGGCAAATACTATTTCTTCAAGCTGCTGGAAAGAAACGAATCGGAAGAAACGCTGACCCTGGATAAACCGGGTACGCGCGAGCGCATCAACGGCATGCTGGTCCAGGTTCGTAAGAATCTGCTGCAGGCTTCTTTTCTCTCGCTGTCGATGAACGAAGCGAAGATCGAGAATTTGCTGGCCAAGCAGGTGGTGGATAATCCGAACGAACTGAGCGGAGCGCGTCCGGCGCAGGCCCAGTCACCGGCAGATTCCGCGCCGGCATCACCCCCCGTTGGGAATGCAACGAATGCGGAGCCTACTAAGAACAGCAATGCCGGTAACGGCCCTGCTAAGACGCCCGTGTTGTCACCCCCGGCCAAGCCGGCATCGAACGCTTCCGGTAACAAATAGCTTAGCGGAATTACAATAAGCAAAATGGCAGGCGGCATTTAAACATGTCCCTGTCATTTTCGTTTAATTATGCTTTTTCGTTTTTCAGACGTGTACAAAACTTATTCCGGCGCCGAGATCCTGCGCGGGGTGACCTTTCAGGTGAACCCGCAGGAAAAGGCCGGACTGGTAGGCCGCAACGGCGCGGGCAAGACTACGCTTTTCCGCCTTTTGACCGGCGTGGAAAGCCAGGACAGCGGCGACGTCATTAAAGCCTCCGATCTGAAGATAGGGCTGCTGGAACAGCACGTTAATTTTGTCGCGGGTGACACCGTGCACTCTTTTGCCATGTCGGCTTTCAGCGCTCTGATCGAGATGGAAGCGGAGATGCGAAAGCTGGAGCTGCAAATGGCCGAGGGCGGTGACGACCTGGCGGACATTCTTGAGCACTATAGCGAAGTCCAGCATCAGTTCGAACATCAGGGCGGTTTTGAAGCGACCGTTAAGGCCGAAGCGGTTCTGCTCGGCTTGAAATTTCCCAAAGAAATGTGGACGCAGGATGTAGCTGAGCTTTCCGGCGGGCAGAAGAACCGGCTGGGATTAGTGCGGCTGCTGCTTTCTGACGCCGATATTTTGCTGCTGGACGAGCCGACCAACCATCTGGATATTCATTCGGTAGAGTGGCTGGAGGAATTTTTGCAAACATACGAAAAAGCGTATGTGATCATCAGCCACGACCGTTATTTTCTTGACCGCACCTGCACACGGATAATCGAACTGGACGAGGGCAAAGCTTATACCGGCACCGGAAATTATTCCGACTACCTGGAAATTCGCGAAGAACGGCGTGAATCGCAGCGCCGCACATACGAAAACCAGCGGGCACTGATCGCCAAGACGGAAGATTTCATTCGCCGCAATATCGCCGGGCAAAAAACCAAGTTGGCGAAATCGCGCCGCAATATGCTGGGGCGCATGGACCGGGTCGAAGCGGTGAGGGCGGATAAAAGCGGCGGAAATTTTGGATTAAAAGCGGTGGTGCGTTCGGGCGGCGATGTGCTGATGATAGAGGAATTGGCGGTTGGCTATGAAGATATTTCGCTGGTGTCGGGGTTGAATTTTACTATTCATCGCGCCGACGCCTTAGGCATCATCGGCGAAAACGGCTCGGGCAAAACCACTTTTATCAAAACGATCCTCGGGAAATTGCACGCGGTGGCGGGAAGTTACCGTTGGGGAGCAAAGACGAACATCGGTTATTACTCGCAGCAGCTCGAAGACCTGGATGAACGCAACGAAATAATCATGGAGCTGCGCCGCATCGCCCCGCCGGATGCGACCGACGGAGCGCTGCGCGGTTACCTGGCGCAATTTCTTTTTACCGGCGACGACGTCTATAAAATTGTGCGCGATCTTTCAGGCGGCGAAAAGGGGAGATTGGCTCTGGCGAAATTGATCTATGCGCGGCATAACGTGCTGGTGCTGGACGAGCCTACCAATCACCTGGATATCCCTTCGCGTGAAGCGCTGGAAGAGGCGCTGACCGAATTTGACGGCACGCTGATCGTCATCAGCCACGACCGTTTCTTTTTGGATAAGATCGCCGATCAAATACTGTCGCTGTATAAAACGGAACCGTATGAACTTTTTAACGGCGATTACTCGGAGTATCACGATTGGAAGGCGCGGGAAAACAAGAGAGAAGGGAATAGGCAGATCAGCAAGGCCGTGCCCGACGCGGAAACGCGCGCGGACGCTGCCGGTGATCTAAGTAAAAACGAACGCATCAAGCTGGAAAAAACCGCGGCCGATTCTGAAAGCCAGATCGCAAAATTAGAAGAAACTCTTTCGGCGCTTTCAGAGCAGATGAGCGATCCTTCGGTGGCGGCTTCGGCGGAGAAGTTCACGCAAATTTCCAATGAATATCATAAAGCGGAAAAACGCATCGCCGAATTATACCGGCAGTGGGAAGAGGCGCTAAAATTGCTGAATTAGCATAAGAAAAGAAAACAACGAATTTAGCGAATTACACTAATTACAGGCAAAGAAAATTTTGAGCAATTCGGGTAATTAGTTGTTATGGTTTCAAGGGAATATGGCAGAAAAGAAATTCATTACCGACCAGGAGCAGCTGGAAAAACTCGCGCCGGTGATAAACGCGCCGATCAAACATCACGTGTTTGTCTGCAACGGGAAATCCTGTATGCCGGTCGGAAGCGCCGAAGTGAAAAAGGCCTTCGAGGAATATTTGGAATCGCGCGGGCTTCGCTACGGTAAGGAGTCAAAAGGCCGTAACCCTAATGGCGAGATAGTTTTAACGGACTGCGGCTCGGTCGGATTTTGCTCGATAGGAGTGGCCGTGCTGGTCTACCCCGAAGGCGTGTGGTACGGCCAGGTCACCGCCGCCGACGTGCCCGAGATCATCGAAAAACATTTATTGGGTGGGGAAATTGTCGAACGGTTGGCGCTGATCGAAATGAAATATATTTAAGTTTAAACTTTGACCATACGGAATAAAAATTGCGGAAACCTGGGAGCGCAGGCGTCCCGCCTGCAAAGATCGTGTAGCGATCTAAAAAGCTCATGACTACTTAGCGCGACTTTGGTCGCGCTTGCAGGCAAGATGCCTGCGCTCCCAGGTTAACGTCGATCTTTTTACCTCAGCGGACAAACTTTTCATTATCTCGCCACGGCGATCTGCGCATTCACTCTAATGGGTGGGCCGTCGTCGGCGTTGGTGCCGGAGGGGCGGTTGGGCACGGTGAAATAATCGATGGCGCCGGGTTGGAAGACCAGGCACATGCTCGAACCGCCGTAGCTGAAATAGCCCAGCTCTTGTCCCTTGGTTACTTTGTCGCCTTCCTTGACGGTGATGGTTACCGATGATATTTCGGTAATGCCGATCGGGATGACACAAACCATACCGATGTTTTTATCCTTGCTTTCGATGAACACCAGCCCGCGCGTGTTGACCGAGGCTTCATAGCCTTGCGAATAGGTCGCCGCGGTATTATCAAACCCGGCGGATTCGGCGTCGCTAAACATCAAGCCGTCAACGATCTCGGTTTTTCGCACCGTTCCGGCGATCGGCGCCACCCAGCGGTGATAATCGGCGCCGCTCAGGAATGATTGAAAAACATTGCCGCCGATGAACCTGTCGACATAATTATTGTTAAGCACGTTGATCAGCGAATAAGGCTGCGCCTTTAGCCAAAAAGTATCGAGCGGCTGGACGTTCGACGCGATGCTGTAGACCGTTCCGTCATTGGCGGAAATGACGACCTTGAGGTCATCGGGCTGAGCGATCGGACGGCATTCGGGTTTGATCTCGCGGTGAAAATAATCGTTAAAAGATTTCCATCCCCAGTGCGGTTTGGATTTGTTGGGAATGACAAACTCGTAAAGTTTGTTGTACCAGTAGGCGGATTGCGACAGCCACCCTTCGGGGCTTTCATTAAGCACATAAAGACTCTGCTTGCTGTCCAGAAAATTGCACCACTCGCGCAAGACGTTGGCTATCGCGGTATTGAAAGCCTCGTTCCGAAAAACCGCTTCGCCGGCCGGAGTCATCATCATATAGGTGAACAGATTGGACATCGGAAAATTGTTCAATTTATTGGGATCGGCGTTATATTTGGGCGCGGTCGTAACGATCTGGTTCAGCATCGCGAGCATGTTGGGAATGCTGTCCACCGTTTTATTATCAACCGGCTGCTGCTCGATCATCTGCGTGACATACATCCGGACAATGCCGTTTTCGTTGATCAATTTGGCCAGCGCTGCCACAGATCTGGTATGCGGTTTTTCCTTGCCTTTGCTGCGCGCGCGCTCGACCTCTTCTTTTAATTCTTTTTGAAATGCGTCCACTGTCGCCCGGTCTTTGGGCAGGTATCCGGCAAGGTAGCCGAATTGGTTACGATACCGGGCGTCAAGCTGTTCCTTGGTATAGCTCATCAGATCGCTCCTTTTTTGAATTTAAAGAGGCTTCCGCTTACAACACCAGAGGGCGACAATAGGGCACGTCTGACCTTCGAATTTTATTGTCATCGTTAGCGTGGAAGCCTGTTCGGTAAAAAAATCAGACCATTATATCAACAGATCATAAAGCCTCAAGCGCGAAAGCCGTCTTGGTCGTGCCGCTCAGATCGATCCAGCCCACCTGGTTTTGCAAAGCGCTAAATAAATTATTCGCGCCGGCGACGAGAGCGGTCGGGTAAGATTCGAGCTCGCCTTCGGCGGTGGGCGAAGAGTCGTAATCAAAAGAAAACTCGGTGACGAGCGGCCAGTTGTCTTCGTTGCCGGGCAGATACCAAAAGCTCAGGCTGGCTTTGGCGGCGCGCGAACGGGCGAATTGGAATTTGCAGAGTTTGCGAACGATTTCGACCGCTTCAAAATTCTTGATGGTTTTTATCGGCGTGCCGGGAGCGATCGCGAGCGAAGCCAGGCTCGGAAAAAGCGCCGTTACCTGCTCCATGGTATTTAATTCCGGCCGCGTTTTCCTTTTCACGGTTATCGAATGCGAATATGTACTATTAAAAGGCGGCATGATGTCTTCTTCAAATTTTGCCTTGCCTTTTTCGCTGCTTGAAACGTCCTGCGCCGCGGAAAGGTAACGGTCGGCGTCGCGATATTTCAGGTTGACCTGAAAGCTGTTGCCCGGGCCGTCGTCCCTTAACCGCAGAGAAAAATTTTGCTGGCGCAGGGCCAACTCCGGCGTATCCAGATAGCTGGTGATTCGCTGTTCGACCTCGTTTTGCTCTTCGGTGATATTTCCGCCTTCTTTAGCGAGCAGGAATTTTACGAGTTGGAAGAATGCCGCGATACCTTCGTCACGCTGTTTGAAGCGGTTGACGTTAAGCATCAGTTTATATTCGCGCGAAGTGACGGGGAGATTGGTGATCGTCATTTTTTGCTCCTTTGATCCTTTTTACGGGGGTGCGAGCAATATAGCAAAAATAACGGTGTTAAGCGAGAAAAATAATTTTGTGTCAGCGGCGCAAGGAATCTTTGGCAAATACGCCCCATTTGCCTTTATCGACTTTGTGTTCCAGCAGAAAGACTCGGGTTTTTGTCTCAGGATGTATTGTGAGACGGGCCGATTACGCGCGCATCGCCGTGAGTATTTCATCGACGACTTTTTTGGCGTCGCCGAAGAGCATCAGCGTGTTTTCGCGGAAGAACAGCGGGTTATCCACGCCGGCGTAGCCGCTCGCCATACTGCGTTTCATCACGATTACGTGGCGCGATTCCCAAACGTGCAGCACGGGCATTCCCGCGATGGGGCTGCCCGGGTCTTCGAGCGCGCTGGGATTGACGATGTCGTTGGCGCCGATGACGAGCACAAGATCGGTTTCGGGAAACTCATCGTTGATCTCTTCCATTTCGAAAACGATGTCGTAGGGAATACTGGCTTCGGCGAGCAGGACGTTCATGTGACCGGGCAGGCGTCCGGCGACGGGATGAATGGCAAAGCTTACACCGGTGCCGCGCTCGCGCAATATCTTGACGACCTCGGCGAGGGAATGCTGCGCCTGCGCTACCGCCAATCCATAACCGGGAACGATGATGACTTTTTTCGCCTGGCGCATCAGGTCGGCCGCGCCTTCAGCGTCGATGGAGTGAACTTCGCCCTGAGGCATGGCGGCCGATGAAGACGAGCCGCTTTCAGTGCCGAAACCGCCAAGCATTACGCTGACGAACGAGCGGTTCATGCCACGGCACATGATATAGCTGAGGATGGCGCCGCTCGAACCGACGAGCGCGCCGGTGATGATCAGTAAGTCGTTGCCGAGCATAAACCCGGCGGCGGCCGCCGCCCAGCCGGAATAGCTGTTGAGCATCGAGACGACCACGGGCATATCCGCGCCGCCGATCGCCATTACAAAATGAACGCCGAGAATGCCGGTCAGAACGGTCGCAATGAGCAGGGGAAGCTGGCCTTCGGCGCCGCCCATAGCTGATGCGCGGAAAAACCAGACGCCGAGCGCGACGGTCCCGATGAGCATCAGAAGATTAAGAATGTGCCGCCCGGGAATGAGCAGGGGTTTGCCGCTAAGCGTCCCCTGGAGCTTGGCAAAAGCGATGACCGAGCCGGTAAAGGTGATCGAGCCGATGCAGACGCCGATAAAAATTTCGACCAGGTGGATGGAGGCTTCGTCCGCCGCGACCTGATGCTGCCCGGTGTAGGTGGCAAAGCCGACCAGCACCGCCGCCGCGCCGACAAAGCTGTGCAGGATAGCGACCAGCTGCGGCATCGAGGTCATCTGCACGCGCGAAGCCAGCAGCGCCCCGATCGCCGCACCGGGGATCAGCACCGATGCCAGCATAATGTAGCCGGAGGTTTCCATGCGCGCCGCCGTGGCGATCAGCGCGATCAGCATCCCCAGCACGCCGAACGTGTTTCCGCGCCGCGCAGTTTCCTGCCGCGACAATCCGCCGAGGCTCATGATGAACAACGCGCTCGCGACGATGTAAGCTATGATAATTAAGCTATCTTTCATTTTCTTAAGTCCGAAGTTATAGGTTTAAGAGTATTTTTAGCATCGACAATATAAGAAATAGGATTATCCTGAAGCGAATTTCTCAAAAGAAACTTTCTACGAGAAACTTCAAGCGCAACACGACCAACTTCAATGCAAGCTCCCCCCACGGCCGTTATAACCGAGGCTGTGGGGGAGCCAAAAGCAGCCGATATTAATGCACCTCCCAAAGTTGCACCTAATGTTTTTGAAGTAAGTAACATCGTCAATACACTCTGCCTAGTCTCGAAACCCCAACGATTCACCTCTTCATCATAGTCATAAAGACGGCTAAGTAAATCATCTTCAATAAATGATTTACTTTTACCCGTATAATTTTCCGTCGCGAAAAGTCTGAGTCGCCTAAGTTTTTGTTTAGCATCAACATCTTTACGAAACTCGATTATGTGATTCCAAGGTGTCTTAGAAACATCAATCATTGAGAGAGAGCTGAGTGTGATCGCAATATCATCCGAACTATCTATATTAGTTTCTGCAATTGAAGAATCTGGAGAGACGATAAGATGAGAGCCAGGGGCCAGTGCCGGAATATTAAAAAGTTTGAAATGGTTAATAAAATCTAATAATGCAGTTACAAATTGTTCATCAAGCGCTTCTATTTCTATATCAGTTAAATCTTCAAATTGAAATGGCCTATTTAATTTTTTATGCAAGCACTTAAGTATAAACGTAAAACTTATAGAGTTAAGATGATTGTATTTTTGCGGAAAATGTTTATCGGTTCTTATGTATTCTGGAATCAAATCGACAGGCAAATTATCTAATATATCCATTGTACCGGATATAAATTCAGGGACGTATTCTAGTGAAAGAAATAGAGGAACTACATGATCAAAATATAAAGATGCCTCTTTCGTGATGCCAAAAGAAAGGGCTGTTTTATTTTGATTCGTTAACCTTCCATCCATAAGACTGTAGCTAAAATTTGCAGCTCATTACCGGTGAAACATCGCGAGCATTCGCCTGGTGACTAAAATTCGTCCGGCGATATTAGAGCTTAGGAAATCAACAAAATCAATTTGTCTTAACCGGTATTCGCTCAGTTTTTTTCGGCTGTAAGGAAACAAATTTACGAGAAGATTTTTTCTCTTGTTTTTGTAGATCCTTAAAAATTTCGTCCAAATCGTAATTGAACTTTGCCGCGTATTCAACACGAACGCGACGCACTTCGTCCACTATTTCATCTTTTTGCATACTTAACTCCCTAAAAGTTCTTCGGGCGTACAGATCACAGGAGGTTCGTATCCCGATATTCGACAAAATTTTCCTATGCTTACCTGCATTTCCGCATTAGCGATATGTTTGCAATTCCATGTTAGCAAGTAATCCATGCCGTGTACCGCAGCTATCGCAATGTGTAAGGCATCGACCGCGGCTTTTTTCGGGATCGGGCCTTTTGCAACCAGTATTCGCGCCAAATCATTTGCCTGCTCGATAATATTTAACAGGGGAACACCGTCAAGGAAATCGATTCTCATCCGTGCCATTTCGGAATCCCCGGCGCTGGCTTCGCCGATAACTAGTTGAGAAGTATATAAATCAAACTTAGAACGTCGAGTCTCCCACCATTCCCAGGTTATTTTGACGATGAGCCGCAGCAATCAAATTTCTGCCGACTCGCGCCGTCAGGTAGCTGACAATGGTCGTTTCAATGTAAATGCTAAGACCCATTATTTACACATTAAATAAATCAAACTACCTATGAAACATTGCCAGCATTCGCTTGGTGACTAAAAATCCGCCGGCGATATTTATCGTCGCCAGAAGTATCGCGATCGCGCCCAGGACCGAGGAAAGTGAGAATTCCATTCCAGTGATCTGGAGCATTCCACCGATGAGGATGATGCCGCTGATGGCATTGGTCACGCTCATGAGCGGCGTGTGCAGCGCGGGTTTTACGCTCCAGACGACCTGGTACCCGACAAAGCACGCCAAAATGAAAACCGTGAAATGTCCCAGGGTCGAAGCCGGCGCAACCGCACCGATGCCAAAGAGCGCGATCCCGGCCAGAACGAGCCAAAGCAAACCGCCGCCTTTTTCCGCCCCTTTACCGGCATTAGCTTCCGAGGCCGCAGAGGCGGCTTTACTGGAAGTGCTGTGCGTCGGGACACCGGGCTCAGCCGATGGCGCCGCGAGCACCGGTGGTGGCCAGGTTATCTTTCCCTGATGCACTACCAGTGAACCGCGGATCACCTGGTCTTCGAGGTTGACGTCTATCTCGTCGTCTTTTTTTAATTCATCCAGCAGGGCAACGATGGTCGAGCCGTAAAGCTGGCTGGCCATGGTCGCCATCCGGCTCGGCAGGTCGGTATAGCCGATAATGGTAACGCCTTTGTATTTAACGACTTCGCCGGGCACGGTGAGCGCGCAGTTGCCGCCCTGCTCGGCTGCCAGGTCGACGATGACGGAACCGGCCTTCATGCTTTCGAGCATTCCCTTGGTAATGAGTTTCGGAGCGGGTTTTCCCGGAATTAGCGCGGTGGTGACGATAATGTCGACTTCCATGGCCTGGGCGGCAAATAAAGCCATTTCGGCTTTGAGAAAAGCGTCGCTCATTTCTTTGGCATAGCCGCCCTTGCCTTCGCCCTCTTCCTGAACGCTCACTTCCAAAAATTCCGCGCCCATACTTTTCACTTGGTCGGCGCAGGCAGAGCGCGGGTCAAAAGCTTTTACGATGGCGCCCAGCGAACGCGCGGTCCCGATAGCGGAAAGCCCGGCGACGCCCGCGCCGATCACCAAAACTTTGGCAGGGTCGATGCGCCCGGCGGCGGTGATCTGTCCGGCAAAAAAGCGGGGGAAGTGCGCGGCGGCTTCGACAATGGCGCGGTAACCGGCGATATTTGCCATCGCGGAAAGCGTGTCCATTTTTTGCGCGCGGGTGATGCGGGGAACCGAATCCATCGCCAGCACGGTCGCTTTTGTTTTTGCCAGGCGATCAAGCAGTTCGCGGTTTTGCGCGGGCCAGATAAATCCGATCAGAATCTTGTTTTCCGAAAGCAGGTCGGCTTCGTGTATGCCCAGCGCGGAATGCTCCTCGGGCGGGCGCACCTTTATCACGATGTCCGAAGATTCCCAGAGGGTTTTTGCGTCACCCATGATCTCAGCACCGGCTTCCTGGTAGGCTGAGTCGGAATAATTTATTTCCTCGCCCGCGCCGGATTGCACGGCAACCGCAAAACCGAGCTTTTTCAGTCGGAGCACCGTTTCGGGAGTGGCCGCTACGCGGCGTTCGCCCGGGTGGATCTCTTTAGGAATTCCAACTTTGGTCATAAATTTCTCGCAATAGAAAAGAAAAGTAAGGCAAAGTAAATATATAAGAGATTTACAGCGCCTGCAAATCTTTGGCGCTAATGGAAGTATTTATTACGAGAGCGATGCGGCGGGGCGGTCACACCAACTGGCGCAGCTCAGCGGTAAGGGCCTCGGCCAATTCGGGCCGTCCGTGAAATTGCGCCGGAGTGTTTTGGAAAAGCGCGATCTTCCAATCGTCGTTATTTCGCACGGCAACCAGCGTCTGGATAGCATTAACCTCGGGCTTTACGTCCGTTTCACCATGAGGGATCATTCCGGCGACGGCCTTTAAAATAGCGACACGCTTGGTGAGAAACCGTACTTCGCGAACCTTGCTCACGTAGGTGCCGGTTTCGTGATTAGTGAAAACCTGCCCCATTTCTATTTCAATATCTGCGCGCCCATTCATCTGGCTGCCGTCAAAGCCGACAACGATCGCATTTTCGTCGAACGAAAACGCAAAATTGCTGGAGCTCTTACGGTTCCAGCTGTCCAGTAATTCGTGGTAAATGGCGATAATGAGAGATTCCTCTGTCGACTTGCCTGCTTGTGCTTTCATAATCTTTATATGGATAAATGATAGGCTTCTTTAAGCCACTTTTCCACTCAGCATCGACATCTTTTATACCAGGCGGCTTTATTTCGTGATGCGAAGGGTTGGCGGATGTCGGTTCGCCCTGAAAATACGGGGTTTGGAGTCCGCGCGGTCGAATCCATGGTCAAAATGGCATTGTTATAAAAGCCGGATCACGTCGATCTAAAGATAAAAAATTAACGGCTCTTGTTTAGTGTATTTAGTGTGCTTCGTGGTTAGGTCTTTAGTTCATTATGTTTAGACAACTATAAGGGTTTAACCACGAAAGGCACTAAATATACGAAAAGAATCGCCCGGTCTCCTGAGAGGACTTTCACCGGTTATCTCTCCAGGAAGAATTCGTCCAAAGCTTTTTTAAGTTCATCGCCGGTTTGATATTCGCAGATCTTTACAACATCGCAGCCCGCCACCATGCCCGAAAGATGCCGCCCTTCGACCGGGCGATATAAACAGAAAACGGGCATTTTCCATTCCGTGGCTTTTCCGATCTCATAACCGACGCCGAGGCTGGGAGTGGTAACTTCCGCTACCAGGACATCAGCCGCCTTTAAGCAGGCGAGATCGCGGTCATGAATTTCCTTGTCGGAAAGGCTATCTTCGCCTTTTTCATTTAAAGTGGGATCGCCGATGTGTTCGGTGAGAACTTCACCATACTGACGCAGCAGTTCGATGATCGCGAGATAAAATTTTTGATCATCGCGGCCGCCGCGGATCGAGCCGGCAAAATAGATTTTCATCGGGTTTTTATTTTTCGCGTTCGAATGTGACGAGGTAATTTTTCGAATCCGTGTCGGCGGAAAAATCTTTCGGCCGCTCGCCGTCCATCACGCCGCAGTGTTTGAAAGTGCTGCCGCCGAGTTCATAGATCGCGTGGAAGTTTTGGCCTTTTTCTTCGCCGATGGCAAAAGAATAGTCGATGGTTTTTGGAGTTTTATCGGTGTCGACAACGAAAGTTCCGCCGCCGACGGTTTTTCCGTCGACCTCGACGTGCCAGTTGTTGTCGGCATCGAAAATGATAAAGCCGTTCTTTATCTCGTCAGCGGGAGTTTCTTTGCCCTGGTGGATTTCTTTTACGAGATGCCAGCGGCCCTGCAGGCTTTTCAGCTCAGACATATGCAAATTGTCTTTGCAGGCGGATATGGCGAGGAGAGCAAGAAGCGGGATAAAAATGAACAAACGATATTTCATATCTTTATTTTTCAAATCAGCAACGGAGTCAGTACCGGGAACGAAGTGACCGGCTATGAATTTGATTTAGCGAGTTGTAAGCATTTTCGTTACGCTCAAAGCCGGTCACTTCGTTCCCGGTACTGACCTCATTACCATGAGTCGATGGCATTACCGCCGGGCTTCAAAAACGCGGTTAAAAGGCGTTTCCGTGGCGCGGCGAAATTCGGTAAACCCGCCGGACATCACCGTGTCGCGCAGCGCATCTTCGGTGGCGACGGCTCCCAGGGCCGGGCCGCCGAGCGCCATCGAATTTGCCGTGCAGCAAAGTGTCGAAGCCGCGGAAAATGTTCTGCCGATAATATTGAAATTTTCCTCGGTGGTGTTGCCCGCCATCGGTTCAACGATCATCACGCTGCCGTCATCGGCCAGGGTTTCAAACGCCCGTTTAGCCGCGCCGGCCGGATCGCCCATATCATGCAGGCAGTCAAAAAATGCGATCAGGTCGTATTTTTCGTCAGGGAAATCACCCGCACCAGCAACCGCGAAATGTACGCGATCACTAAGCCCGGCGTCCGCAGCTTTTCTCTGAGCGGTTTCGATCGACGCTTCGTGATTGTCAAATCCGTAAAAAGTTGAATTGGGAAAGGCCTGCGCCATGATTATCGTTGAGGCGCCGTGGCCACAGCCCACATCGGCGACCTTGGCGCCGGTTTTTAATTTTTCTTCAATGCCTGTCAGGGCCGGGATCCAGGCTGCGTTAAGGTGCGCGTGATAACCCGGACGGAAAAATTTCTCCACACCGATAAAAAGATCGGGATCGTTGTCGCCCCATAGCAGTCCGCCGCCGTTTTGAAAGGCTTCGGTGATGCGCGGCTGTGCATTGGCCATTGCTTTTATTACATAAAAACCACCGCCCACATAAAACGGGCTATTTTCATCCGTCAATGCGGTTTTTTGCTCCGTGGTCATGGAATACATCTTCGTTGCCGGATCGTACTCTATATACCCGCCGCTCGCCTGATTGACTAGCCATTCGCGTACATAGCGCTCGTTGGTGCTGGTCTTTTCCGCGAGTTCGGCCGACGTCAGGCCGTTACTATCGCCTATTGCGTTGTAAAGTCCGAGTTTGATCCCGATATAACCGAGCACGGAGCTAAGCGAGGCCCCGAAATCTCCTACCACCTTGCCCAAAAAGGCATTCATTTTTTCTTCGTTGATCTCAGCTGTTTGAGCGGCTTGAACTGTTTGCGACATAAATACTCCTTTGTTAATAAAACTTCTATTCGCAGGGGCAGACGTGGAAGGCCAATATTTTCGATAGCCTAAAATTATATGAAAAAGAAAAAGCCCAGGCAACGTATGAAACTGTTACCCAGGCCGGATCCATTCGTTTTTGAACTTGTCTGATTAATTTTGAGAGGCTTTATCTCCCTCCAGGGAAATGAGTAAGCTGATGATCTGCGTTAAAGCCGCCGCTCCGATCACATTTAATTGCTGCTGGTCATTGAGGCTATTTTTCATCGCGATATTAATATTTGCCTCGACCTCGGCGCAGAAATTTTCGGATTGCGGAGCGTCCGCAGAGAAGTCGCCCGGTTTGTTATTTCCTAAGTTTTCTGCAGTACTTTTTAATTCGTCGACGAGCTTGGAAAGTTTTTCGATCGCGCCGGGGTCGTTGTGTGAAGAGGACAGCGACTTTGCTGCCTCAAGTCCGGTGGTAACGACATTTAATATCCCCTGCATTTGCAGCTGCGAGACGGCGTTAAGTTCTTCCAGAGTTTTAGCAAAAAACTCAGCACATTCGGCAGGTGTCATTTATATTTCTCCTATAATTAAGTTCAAGCAGTTTTCGCCTGCGTTTCCATATCGGGTTTCCAGCGCAGCACGGGTTTGCGTGCGGCGGTGGCTTCGTCGAGTCGGCCGATACGTGTCGAATGCGGCGCGTCGATGACGAGCTGCGGGTCGTCGATGGATTCCTGCGCGATGTCTTTCATTGCTTCGATAAACGCATCGAGATCGGCGCGGCCTACTGACTCGGTCGGCTCGATGAGCATCGCGCCATCGACGATCAAAGGGAAGTAGATCGTCATCGGGTGAAAGCCGTAATCGATCAGGCGCTTGGCGATGTCGAGCGTGTATACGCCTTTGCGCGACTGTTTTTTATGCGAAAAGACGACCTCGTGCATGCAATCGGAAGCGAACGGTTTTTCGTATTCTTCGGACAGGTTATGGGACACATAACGGGCGTTTAACACGGCAGCTTCGGTCGCCTCTTTTAAGCCTTCGGCGCCGTGGGTCTGGATATAAGACAGAGCGCGGATCATCATGCCAAAATTGCCATAAAAAGCTTTGACGCGGCCAATGGATTCGGGCACATCATAGTCCAGTCTATAAGAGACACCCCTCGCTGCTGCTTCGGGTTCCGACACTTTTATGACACGCGGGACGGGCAGAAAAGGCTGAAGCTCGGCAGTGCAGCAGCAGGGGCCGCAGCCGGGGCCGCCGCCGCCGTGCGGGGTCGAAAAAGTTTTGTGCAGATTGAGGTGGATGACGTCCACACCCATGTCGCCGGGGCGGGCCACGCCGACCAGCGCGTTCATATTGGCGCCGTCCATATAGACCAGGCCGCCGGCGGTGTGAATGATGTCGCAGATCTCTTTGATGTTGGTTTCGAAAATACCGACCGTGTTCGGATTGGTCAGCATCAGCCCGGCCACGCCGCCTTCGTCACAGACCTCGCGCAGGTGGCCGAGATCGGTCAGGCCTTCGGCGGTAGATTTGATGGTTTTGACGGTGAAGCCTGCCAAATGAGCCGAAGCGGGATTGGTGCCGTGGGCAGAGTCGGGGATCAGCATCACGCGGCGGTCTTTAGAAGCCGCGCCGTCGCGCTTATCCAAAAATGCGCGGATCAGCATGACGCCGGTCATTTCGCCGTGAGCGCCGGCCGCGGGCTGTAAGCTGACGCCGGGCAGGCCGGTGATCTCAGAAAGATCTTCCTGCAGGCGGTAGATCAATTCGAGCGCGCCCTGCGCTTCTTCTTCGGGGGCGAGCGGGTGCAGATCGACCAGGCCGGCGGTGCGCGCGACCTTTTCGTTCAGCCGGGAATTGTATTTCATCGTGCACGAGCCGAGCGGGTACATGCCGAGATCGATGGAGAAATTCCAGGTCGAGATGCGCGTGAAATGGCGAATTACGTCAACCTCGGAAACTTCGGGCACGCCTTCGAGATCGTCGGTGCGGCGAAGCCCGGCGGGCAGCAGTTCGTCGATATGTGTTTCTTCCACATCCAATTTCGGCAGGCGATAACCGACGCGCCCGGTCTGCGAGCGCTCGAAGATCAAACCTTCATTTTGGGTCGGATGCGATGTTACTTTTTTAATAGGCATATTACTTTTTTATACTGGACTTTAATTCTTCAAAATCTTCGGTCTTTGTCAGACTGTCTAGCGCGTTAAAAATTATTTCCGGCGGCACGATCAATTTTCTTTCCTTGAAACTGAGCCAGCCGCCGATGCTGGCCACGCGCGCGGCGCGGGTCCCATCCATTTTGTAAAAATTGTTCACCACGCGAAACCGCGAACCGTCCTTTGCTAAGCCGCCGTTTTCCATAGTGACCTTTACTTTTTCTAACAACATCAGTTCACGAAAATAATCGATCGTTTCGGTTTTGATCACCGGGCCAAAGCTGTACTTCTGAAAATCGATCGGCGGAAAACCGCGCGAAGCAAAGTAAGCAATACGTGTATCGACGGCGAATGACAAATAATCGGTATTTGCCAGATGCCCGTTAGGATCAACGTTGCGCCAGCCCACTTCAAATTGTTTTTCAAAGATACCGCTCATCTATGCTGTTTTCGGCAACCCGTTACGCGCGATGTGCTCCATCAGTTCGCAAAACCGGTCGAGTTCCCACAGCGTCGTATAAACATTCGGCGTAATGCGGATGCCGGTAAATTCTTCGTGCACGATCGGCGTGGTAAATATCTTGTGCTTTGACATCAAATAGCCGCCGATAGCCACCGGGTCTATCCCCTCGATCTTTACATTTGCGATAGCGCAAGACTGAACATCATCAAACGAGGTATTGAAACCGACTTTCGGCACGTCTTTTAATTTGTTCATCCAATAGCGCGACAAGTAACGCAGCCGCGCTTCCTTGCGCTTGCCGCCAATAGCATTGTGATACAGGATGGCTTCGCCGATGGCGAGGCGCATCGCGGCGGAATGCGTTCCGATCTCTTCGAATTTGCGAATGTCGCTTTTATTTTTATCTTCCGAAGCCATCAGCGCCCAGATCTTCGGAATTTTTTCTTTCCGCACATACAGCATCCCGGTGCCTTTTGGCGCGTAGATCCATTTGTGCAGGGAAGTGCCGAAATAATCGCAGCCCAAGTCGGCTTGTTTGAAATCGAATTGCGCGAATGAATGCGCGCCATCGACGATCGTTTCTATCCCGCGCGCCCGCGCCATGTCACAAACTTTCTTCACCGGCATTATTTGCCCGGTCAGATTTATCTGGTGCGAAACGAGGATGAGTTTGGTTTTTGGCGTGACCGCGCGTTCAAACGGAGTGGCCAGATCGTTCACGTCTTTCGGAGCGACCGGAACTTTGATCAGGTTCAGCTTTAAGCCTTCGCGCATCTCGCGCTGCTTGAGCGTGGTCAGCATGCGCGGGTAATCCTGTGTCGAAGTCAGAATTTCGTCGCCGGGCTTAAAATCCATCCCCATCAGAAGAATTTCCAGCGATTCGGAAGCGTTGCGCGTGATGGCGATCTCTTCGGCAGAGCAGCCGAAAATTTCGGCCAAGCCGGTGCGGATCGTTTCCGATTGCGGCTCGAGTAATTGCCACATCGTATAGGCGGTCGCGTCTTCCTGTTGCCAGGTGTAGCGGACAAACGCTTCGGTCACGATCTTCGGGCTCGGGCTGACGCCGCCGTTATTTAAATTGACGATGCCGCGAGTAACGGAAAACGATTGCTGGATGACCGCCCAAAAGTCTTCATCGGCTGCGACGGCCTCCGGCGAGAGGTGAGCGACTTTTTTTCCAGCCGCATGAATATTTTCAAAGAGCGAACCGACGACTGACGACGACAACGCCATCAGTCCAAAGCCTTTCCCGACGGAAGAAAGGAATTTCCTGCGGTCAAAATCATTTTTGAAAGACGGGTCAGGTTTCATACGATCAAGTTTCTTCCGCAATATCGGCGCAATATCGGTAACGAACGCATCAGGAAATACCGGGCAAATCCCTTTTACAATAGCGGCAGACTATAGCCTGGGGCTGAATGGTCTCGGCGCAAAACGGACATTTTTTTCCATTTCCTGGCGGCTTTTTTATAAGCCAGACGATCAGATAAACGAGGCCTCCCCAGAAAAGAACATTTACGGCAAGAACGACGACAATAACGATCATCTCGCCAAAACCTATAAATTCTCCTATCAGCAGCATCAGTTCTTTAACCCTTCAACCAAGGCGTCGATCTGCTCGCGCGTATTCGTTTCAGTGACGCAAACAAGAAATTCGTTCGGCCGGTTTTCGTAATATTTCGAAAGCGCCAGTCCGCCGATGATATTTTTATCCGTGCGGAGCTTTTCCAGAATTTCCGTCGCGGCCCTTGACGCGCGAACGACAAACTCGTTAAATTTCGGCGCGGAAAACGCGAGTTCAAAACCATCTATGGCGGCGATCTGTTTGGCGGCGTAGGCAGTTTTTTGCGCGTTTTGCATGGCCACTTCCTGCAGGCCTTTTTTGCCCATCGTTTCCATGTAAATAGTTGCAGCCAGGGCGATCAGTCCCTGGTTGGTACAGATGTTCGAGGTCGCTTTTTCGCGGCGGATATGCTGTTCGCGGGTGGCCAGCGTGAGCACGAAACCGCGGTTGCCGTCCTTGTCGTAAGCGACGCCGGCCAGGCGGCCCGGCATGTTGCGCACGTATTTTTCGCTGGTCGCAAAGAGGCCGACGTGCGGCCCGCCAAAGCTCATCGGAATGCCGAAGGACTGGCCTTCGCCGACGACGATGTCCGCACCGCACTCGCCCGGCGACTTTAATAATCCGAACGAGATGGCTTCGGCAACGACGACGATCAGCAGCGCGCCGACGGCGTGCGCTTTATCGGCGAGATCTTTTAAGTCTTCGACACAGCCAAAGAAATTAGGCGACTGCACCACCAGCGCCGCGGTTTGATCGTCGAGATGATCGAGGCCGGTCAGGCGCCCGGTCGTTTCATCAAACGCCGCGGTCTCGAGCCGGATCCCGCAATGCTGGACGTAGGTGTGAGCTACCTGCAGGTATTCCGGGTGCACCGTATCGGCGACCAAGACCTTTTCGCGGCGGGTGACGCGCTGCGCCATCAGGAAGGCTTCCGCCATCGCCGTCGAACCGTCGTACATCGAGGCGTTGGCGACATCCATCCCGGTCAACTGCGCGACCAGGGTTTGAAATTCGAAAATGTACTGGAGGGTGCCTTGTGAAACTTCCGGCTGGTAAGGCGTGTACGAAGTAAAAAATTCCGAACGCTGGATCAGGTGATCTACTACGGTCGGCGAAAAATGCGAGTAAACCCCGGCGCCTAAGAAAGAAGGCTTGCGGGCAGCGGTGTTGGCCGCGCCCAGCGCCGTCATTCCGCCGATCACTTCGGATTCGGCCAGCGGGTCGGTGATCTTTAAGGTCCGGTTTAGTTTTACTTCGTTTGGAATAGAGCGGAAAAGTTCGTCCGCATTTGCGAGCCCGACAACGCGAAGCATTTCTTCACGTTCTTCGGGAGAATTAGGTATATAACGCATAGTTAGTGAATAGGGGATAGTGAATAGTGATTAGTGAAGAACAGGATTTCCATCCGCTCATCACTAATCACTATTCATTAAGTATTAGAATTCAGGTATTCGTCGTATTCGGCGGCGCTTAACATGGCATCGGCGGCGCCGGGGTTTTCCATTTTGATCTTGACCATCCAGCCTTTGCCGTACGGATCGGAGTTGACCGCTTCCGGCGTATCGTTGATGGCGTCATTGGCTTCGGCTACCTCGCCGGCCACGGGCGTAAAGATCTCGGACACCGCCTTGACCGATTCGACGGAGCCAAAAGCCTCATGGGCATTGAACTTATCACCCGGTTTCGGCAGTTCAATATAAACCACGTCGCCAAGCGAACTTTGCGCGTAATCGGTAATTCCGATCGTGGCGATATCGCCCTCGACGGAAACCCATTCGTGGTCTTTGCTGTATCGTAAATTTTCGGGAATGTTTGCCATTACCTACAATATTCTCCTCTAATAAGTTCTTAAAAAAGAATATTTTAAGTTAGGCGTTATTTTAATGCAACAGAGGCTATATCAACTTCGGTTTTAGGCGTTTTTTCGCGGGTGCGCCAGGCGCGGAAGCCTTCTTTGGAAAATCCCCAAATGACCCTGCGATTTTGCCAGAATACCTTGCCCCAGGCTCCCCAGCCCATCTGCGGAAAGTAAATGCCGCGGAAAGTGAGCCGTGCCATAAAGTGGAACAGACGCAGGCCGAGCCGCTTATCCTTAATACTTTCAAGGGCTTCAGCGATGCGTTCGGGGCTATAGGATTTTTCCCAAGCCAGTTTTACCTCGGCCTGAGCTTCCTCGATAGTCATTTTTAGCGGGGTATGCGCCATTTTGAACGGGGCAAAGTCCAGCCAATGCGTCGGACGGAACAATCTGCCGTCAGCGGCCAGCCGGTCATAGAGCGGGGTCGAAGGAAATGGGGTCAGCAGCCCGAAGACGGGCAATCCCGGCGCCCATTCTGACAGGGCGTCCAGCGTTTTCTGCGCCGAACCCGGGGTATCGTTGTCCATACCGAAGATGAACGAAGTGATCGCGTAGATGTCGCGGTCGGAAAGCCTTTGCAAAACTTCGGCGTATTCGTCAGGTTTGTTGAAATTTTTGTTGACGTCGGCCAGATTTGCCGGGTCGATAGATTCCATCCCGATAAAGACCACGCGCCCGCCGGATTCGGCGATCAGATCGACCAACTCTTCGTCCCGCAGAAGGTTAGCGCTGATCTGCGCCACCCAGGGAAGGATCGCGCCGGCGGCGATCATGTCTTTGAGCAGGGATTTGGTGCGTTTTTTATTGATGGCGAAATTGTCGTCGACAAAGAACACGGCGATCTGGCCGCCGTCTTTTTTCGCGCGCGCCTTAAGCCGCAGCAGCTCGTCGACCACATTTTCATTGGTGCGAAAACGGATAGAATCGCCAAAAAATCCGGTGACGGTGCAAAATTCGCATCCGTAGGGGCATCCGCGGCCCGATTCGAGCGGGATCAGGTGAAAATTTTTCCAGTCGGGCAGAAAGCGTTCAACGGTCGAGCGAATGCGCTTGGGGACCATATTGAACTGGTCGAGTTTGATGTGCTCCCAGGGAATGGCGGGGTAATTCTCCAGGCTCGGTTTTTTGTCCTGGCCTTTTTCATCAAGCGGCGCATAGACGTCTTTAAGAGTTCCATTGGCGGCGTCATTGCATATCTTAGCCCAGAGTTCGTCGGCTTCGCCCAGGGCGACGGCGTCGGCGTGGCGTTTTCCACCATTACGGCCTAAAGCTTCATTGGGAAGCTCGGTCACGTGCGGGCCGCCCATTACGACCTTGATGCCGGCTTCGCGCAGGGCATCGGCCACACGGTAGGCTTTGGCGACCATGCGCGTCATGGCTCCGATACCGACCAGCCCGATGTCTTCCTTTAACGCATAGGCGACCAATTCCTTATCGGTCATGGCGTGGGCGTTTCCATCGATCAAAATCACTTCATGTTCCGGCGGAGTAAGAGTCTGCAGGAGAAACATCCACAAATGTGGCATAAAATTGCGGGTCACTCCATTATCAGGGTTATAGAGTAAAATCTTCATCAAAACTCCTTACTTGAGCCGTTCGAGTATAAAACATACGAAGCCCTTGAGGACTGCGAGGTTTTATTCGCCTTGTTATTAGTGAATAAGACAAAATTGAGAGCTAAGTAAGTTTAGCTTATTTATCGCGTTTATAAAACGGCGTGGGTACGATTTCTGCCTTTAAATGACGTCCGCGAACGTCTATCTCTATTTCCTGCCCTATGTTAGCGAATTCGACGGGGACATAGGCAAGGCCGATATTTTTCTTCAAAAAAGGCGCCGGGCTGCCTGAAGTGACATAGCCGGCCTTTTCGCCGCCGATATAGACATCCTGCTCATCGCGCGCGATCCCGCCGCGTTCGGTCATTTCAAAGCCGACCAATTTCTTCTTCAGGCCCTCTTCTTTTATTTTTGCCAGGGCATTGCGGCCGATGAATTCCTTGTTAAGTTTGCAGATCCAGCCGAGATTGGCTTCGAGCGGATTGAGCGTGTCGCTGATCTCGTGACCGTAGAGCGACATCGCGGATTCCAACCGCAGGGTGTTTCTGGCTGCCAGCCCGCAGGGAAGTATGCCGTCTTCAGCGCCGTAGTTTCCGGCTTCCAGCAGTTTGTTCCAAAGACGGGGCCCTTCGTCAGCCATGGCGTAGACTTCAAACCCGTCTTCGCCGGTGTAACCCGTGCGCGAGATGATCGCGTCGACGCCGTCAACTTTTCCCATCTCGAAATGGTAATACTTGATGTCGTCGAGCTTCGTGTCGGTAAGTTTTTGCAGGATGCCGGGCGCGTTCGGGCCCTGGACGGCGATCTGGCAATAGTCGGCGCTGGCGTGACGCAATGTGCAATTGTGGCTGCCGTGATGCGATTCGATCCAGAGCCAGTCTTTCTCGGTCGTGCCGGCATTTACCACCAGAAACAATTTCTCTTCGCCAAAGCGGTAGACCAGCAGATCGTCGACCACGCCGCCGTCCTCGCGGGTCAGGGCAGAATAATGCGCCTGGCCGTCGACGAGCTTGGTGACGTCGTTGGTAGTGATGGAATTTATGAACTTGATCGCGTCCGGCCCGTCCACGTGGATCTCGCCCATGTGCGAGACGTCGAAAAGTCCCGACGCGGTGCGCGTCCGCAGATGCTCGGCGATCGTCCCCGCCGGATACTGCACAGGCATATCCCAGCCGAAATAATCGACCATCTTACCGCCAAGTTTGCGGTGCTCTTCGTTGAGGGGAGTTTTCTTTAATTCGATCTGTGATGTCGCTTCCATTAGTGTTTAAGAATAAACCGATTTGAGGTGAAAATGGAAGTTTGCGATGATGATTTATGGTAATATCTTGGAGAGGCTTTCTCATATGAACCTTTTGCCTTTTACTGAAAAACTTAAAGAAATTTGTCGTCAAAACAATGTCGCAATGCTGGGTGTTTTTGGATCAGTCGCCCGTGGCGAAGATACTAAGGAGAGTGACATTGACCTGCTAATTAAACTAAAGAATCCCATCGGTTTGGTAGAATTTGTTAGTCTTGGATACAAATTTGAAGAAGTTCTTGGACGAAAGGTGGATTTAGCCACTGAAAATGCGATTAATCCAAAAATTAGAAAAATAGTATTGGAAGATTTGAAAGTTATATATGAAGTCTGACGATAAAGATATTTTGCACCTGTCCGACATTCTGGAATGTTGCAATAAGATCGAAAAATATATATCCAATACTACCAAAGAATAGTTTTTCGGCAACGAACTAGTTCAGGATGCTATTCTAAGAAACATCGCTGTGATCGGCGATGCGACAAAGAAATTACGAGATGAGACTAAAGAAAAATTTCCTTACATACCGTGGAAAGAATTTGCAGGTATGCGTGATGTTGTAGTGCATCAGTATTTTCGCGTAGATATCGAGATTGTATGGAATACTGCAACCATTGATATACCCAAAATCAAATCAGAAGTGGAAAAGATCCTGAGTAGCACGCTTTCTGAAACTGAATAAAACTACTTTTTCTCCGGCTTTAATTCCCACAAGACATCCCCGATCACCCAGCGACCGTTGAATTTGCGATATGCGGGTAATCGAACGGTTAGACGCTACGCGTACTTCTTAATTTAGGACTACTTTAATCAAAATTTCTGCCTGTCTTTTTGTCAACATAAACCTTTCTCCGCTGCGCTATTAAATCCTACAATAAAAGGCATATAAATTGCTTTAAATTTAAGCGAAAAAACCGCGTATTAATTTGGTGCATTTTGGTCTTTGAAGACAGAGGTTTTGGGGTTTAAAAGAGCGTTACCCAGTTTTCTTTTATTTTTAGTTCGAACTAAGGTGTGGCGTGATTTCGTGTATTTCGTATGTTTAGTGGTAAATTTCCGGAATTTTTACCACGAATCACACTAATCACACGAAATTTATCGCTCGTTAAGATAATTCTTATTCTTTATGGCCAACGCGCCGATCTAGGCCAGGTATGTTTTGTATTTATACACTGGGGTTACGAGGACAGCAGGAACGGATACAGGGGGATATTTTTATGAAGCACAGCGGTATTAAATTCATTTGGGAAATTCAGGCGGTTTTATTGTTCATTCTTTGTACGGGGGCGACGGTGGCCGCGCAAGGTACAAGGACACAGATCTGGTCAAAGACGGATGCTGATCCGTATACTCACGTCACTTTCTCGCACGACGGCCGGACGTTGGCGCTGGGCCGGGAAGACGGCAACACATCGGATTTCCTGAATGCTTCGGACGGAACGTTGATCAGGACTTTTGGCGGGCCGCATAACGGAAATAACGATATGGTCTTCACGCTGGACGATCAATATCTGATCACCGGCTGCGGCAGCAGCGGTTCGACGCGAACGATCAGTTTATGGTCGGTGACGGACGCGGATCGCCTGTTTCTTTTAGGAGATCACACAAACGGAACGCATAACATCAGCATGTCGACCGACGGGCAGTATGTGGTGACCGGCGGGCGGCTCAACGGGCAGATCAATGTCTGGCACGTACCGGACATGGTAATGGTCAGTTCATTTCCCGACAGCAATCCCAGCGGCGGCGGTTACCGCAAGATAAAAGACGTGGCGTATTCGCGCGACGGGACATTCGTGGCCGACAGCGATATTTCCGGAATAGATTTTTTTGATCCTTTCAGCGGAGCACTGTTACTTTCTATTCCGGTCGGGATGGAAGCCTATTCGATAGCTATTTCACCCGACGGCACATTGATCGCGGGTGCTTTTGCCGCCGACCGCACCGTCAAAATATTTCGCACCGCGGATGGCGCGCCGGTAAGGACGCTGACGATCGATGATACGGATTTTGATTTTCCGACGGTGGCTTTTTCATCGAATGGCGAAGTGATTGCCGCCGGCTATAACACGGGCTGGGACGCGGGCGCGATCAAATTCTGGAAAGTAAGCAACGGCGAAGTGCTGGCGCTCGATAACAAAAGCGGCGCGGTCATTTCTCTAGCCTTTGCGCCAAAAGGAAATCGGTATGCTTATACGCAGTTTGACGGGCAGGTGGTAATGGCGGCGGCACCGTTCATTACAAAATCTACGCGCTAATTCGGCATCGGCGTGGAAACATCAAATGCTGTTTTCGTGTTATTTAGTGTGATTTCGTGGTTCAGTCTTATAATCTTGTAAATGAAGCATCTAAGAAGTAACCACGAAATCACACGAAAAAGACACGAACAAAACCGAAGCCACAGCTTTAGAGGTAAACCGGTTTTCAAGACAATGGCAAAACCGGCTGAATCTTATTTTTTCTCGGGCTTTAGCTCCCACAAGACATTTACTATTACCCAGCGGCCGTTGAACCTGGCGACGTGCAGGTAGTCGATCCAGTCTGACGCTACGACTTTCACGCTCGCGGCATTTTCGAAAACGTCGAGGATGGTAACGTCTTTCTGCTGTTTTTCTTTGGGAATGTTTTTACCAAAACCTTTGCGGGTTCCCTGGACCAATCCCATCGCGCTCATTTGCTGCAGCATACTACGGCCGTCTTTGGACATCACGATGCGTTTTGCCAGGTCGGGATGCAGCGCGCGTTCCATTCGCTCGGCGTCGCCGGTGTACCAGCCTTCGATGTAATCGAGCGCGGTCGCGGTGATGGCAGCTTTATCGGCGTCTAAAGTGGCGGGGGAGGCGGTGGACTGGGAATAGCCGGCCAGGGAAAAAATGAACACCAGGAGCAGCGAGAAGATAAGCTTTTTCATAAAATGAAAACCTTTCGGAAACAAATTTACAGACAAGATAATTTATTCCAGCTTTAGTGAATGCTCAATGATTTTGTGATTTGCGGATGGATTTTTGGGAAATGCGGACGTGGATCAGGGTTTTAAGATCGATTCAAGGTTCTTACGATAGCGACGGCTGGAAGTATATTTGGCGCCGGTTTTTAGCAGCACTTCAAACTCGCCGTTAAAGAGCGGGTGAAATTCGGCGATCTGTTCGATGCGGACGAGGGTCGAGCGCCGCAGGCGGACAAAAACCGCCGGGTCGAGTTTTTGCTCCATGGCGTTCATCGTCTCGCGCAAAAGATAGCTTTTATTTTTGGTGTGCAGGTTGACGTAATTGCCTTCGGAAGTGACGGCGTCGATGTCAGTAATATCGACGAGCATAATGCGGCCGTTTTGCTTGACGGTCAGGCGCTCGGCAAAGACGGGTTTTTCCGTGTGGCCGTTAGTGTTCGGTGCCGCCGCGGCAAGCGCCTTTGATTCACGTTGTTTGAAAAAGTAGCGATAGCCGTAATTGATGGCGAGGATCGTAAAATAAACCAGAAAATCGCCGTGAAAATCTTCCACTAGTATCGAACGGTAGCCCGCCATCCAGCCGTTCGGATGTGGCCAAAGCAAGTTGGCAATGGTCGTATACATCGCCAGATGTACCAGCGCGAAAACGGCCGCCGCGGGAATGTGAATTACGAGAAAGCGGTACCAGCTCGCGAGCGTAAAAGGAAACCGCCGGTACAGCCACAAGGCAGGCGGAGTAAGCAGCGCCCAGGCATAAGCGCAGATCAGCCAGGCTTCCAGCACGTTTTGCCACTCGCTCCACCCACTGTTGCGCCCGTAATAGGTCATCCGCAGGTAGGATTGCGTGGCAAAGAACAGCCCGTACAAAGTCCAGGCCAGTAAGATCAAGCTGGAATTGAAAAGAAACTGATTGCCGGGTTTTGCCTGATTCATTAGCTTAATTGTAAAAAATTGAATGCCTTTGTCAATTTATTACGGTTTAACACCTCGCCGCGTTTCAAAAATCCGATCCTAAAGCGGTGGACCGGTACGGTATTACCTTCGAAACAGATGATAACTGATAGATAACAGATCATAGATCGGATCTCTTAGGTTATCATCCGTCCTCTTTTATCTATTCCGAAAAGGCGCTTAAGACCAGTACACTAGCTACCTCGAAATCTATTGCAAAAATTTCGAAATTGGGTATCATCGCTTATAACAAAGGCCCGTATCTACCGAATCCTATTTTTCGCTCATTAATCGGACCCTCATGAAAATAATATTTTTTGTCATTTTTATTCTTAGCTATGTGGCGTCGATCTTTTTAGGCCAATGGCTGCAAAGCAAGACCCGCGGATTTTCCGGGACATATGCTTTGCTGACCAACATCACCGCTATCCTGTTGTTCTTTTTTTACCTTTGGCTTTTGTCCGGATACTGGAGCCTGTATCTGGTGCTGGCCTTTGTCGGGCTGATATCGACCGGCGCCGTCGTGTCGAAGATACTTTGGGCGATAATGGGGCCGGATGAAAGAGAAGATTATTACGATCAGATAATGTTTTTTTCCGCCGACGTCGGCATGCGCAGCCCATATTGGGTGGTCGTGCTTTCGCTGGGGCTGCTGGCGTACATGGCGCTTTTTCCGGGGCTTATCGGCTATGTTTATTTCTCCGGCGATGCTTCGCAGGAAGCTTTGATGCAGTCGATAATAAAATACGCGGCGACGCTCAATGTTATCGTGGGGATCTTTACGTTCAGCTATCCCGGGTTTAACCTGCTGTCTTCAAAAAATGTCAGCGAAGACGTTCGTTCTGGCTACGTCATTTTGAATATCAGCAGCCTGTTTACGATCACGATGTGGATAGCGCTGGCTTTGTGGTCGTTTCAAGCCGGGAGCGATAGCGGTTATTCCATTCCCACCGGCAGCGCCGTAGACTTTAAGATCTCGCCGCTTTTTCTTTTTATTGTTTTTGGCGTTCTCGGTTTCCTGTTATTTCTTCCTTATCTGATGGGTTCGCAGAGCGGTAAAAAATGGCGAACGCGTTTGCTGCAATCGAGAAAGAAACTCATCGTGGAATTGATAGGAGTTTTGAACGATCCGGAACTGGATATTTCGGAGCTGCAAAAATTGAAAGCGAAGATCGGCGCCGAAGAAGACAAGCTCATGAAAAAAGATCCCACCATCGCTTACTGGATCAAATTCGACGAGATGGAACCGGACCCGGCACATAACCCGAACGAGGCGCAGTTAAATGAAATGTATGATAAATGCAAGGATACGGATATCCGCTTTCAGCATCTGAGCTTTCTTTCAAAACTCGGCCGCGATATCCAAAAAATGATCCCTGTTTTCGAAGGCCAAAAACCGCCCGTCACGGACAGGTATGTTAAAAATTACGAGTATGACGAAAAACAGCTTACCGAGCAGGTAAAGGAACAGGAAAGCTATAGCCCGCAGATATACGCGACCATCTTCTTTCTCGTCAGCGCCGTGCTCAGCCAATTATTCAGCACATTCGGCCAATGGGCCTGGGCACTGTTCACCAAACCGATGGGTTAATAAGCCCGCGCAAAAATGACCCGTTTGGTCGAAGGCTTGCCTGAAAACAAACAAACGCCGTCTTTTTCCACGGCTTCTCCTATAAATTTTTGATTTTTAGTTTTGCGTATCATAAACTACTAAACGAACCTTATATTTATTTGGTATGTTGCCGGCTTTTTGATTTTGCGCATTTGGCTGCAACAGTCGTTTTAGTTTTTGAATTTGTTCGTCGGAACAATTTACCAAAGGAGGTAAAATGTATGTCTGAATTGTCTAATGTCGTTCTGGTTCACGGGGGCTTTGTTGATGGCTCCGGCTGGGAGGATGTATACAAGATCCTTAAGGCTGATGGCTACAATGTGAGTATAGTTCAAAATCCGACCATCTCGCTTACGGGCGATGTCGCGGTGACCAATCGTGTTATTGACGCCCAGGAAGGCAATGTAACTCTCGTCGGCCATTCATATGGCGGGGCTGTTATTACTGAAGCGGGAAACAATCCAAAGGTCACAGCGCTGGTTTACATCACGGCTTTTGCTCCGGATGCCGGTGAATCGGTACAGACTCTCATTGCAAATCCGCCGCCCGATGCCCCGGTACCGCCGATCCTTCCTCCGCAAGATGGCTTTCTGCTTTTGGACAGAGAAAAGTTTCCGGCTGCATTCGCCGGAGATGTGGACCCTGAAAAGGCCGCGTTCATTGCTGATTCGCAAGTTCCGTGGGGACTTGAAGCATTAGGCGGGAGCATTACTGAGCCAGCCTGGAAGACAAAACCAAGCTGGTACTTGCTTGTCACCGATGACAAGATGATACCGATCGCGGCTCAAAAATTTATGTGTGAACGCGCCGGTGCGACATCAAGAGAAGTTCCGGGCAGCCACGCGATCTATGTGTCGCAGCCGGCGGCAGTGGCAGCGCTGATCAAGGAAGCTGCCAGCGGTGCCAAAGCCGCGACAAATTGATTCTCGAAATTAAAACAGACGTATTCGCGTTGAATAAAAAGGAGAGCAATATAAGCTCTCCTTTTTTTAATAAGCCCGCACAAAAATAACTCTCTTCGTCGAAGGCTTGCCTGAGTAGACGCAAACGCCGTCTTTATCCATGGCATCGGGGAGACAGCTGATGGATCTTGAGCGAAACGAATTGCAGCGTTGCGCCTGCTGTTAGCATAAAGTCCACTTGCTCTTCTAAACCCGAAAAACCGTTATCGAGTTTGCATGTTAATTACTGTATTTTGGTAGTTTCAACCTCAGCCGGTTGAAATGTGTCTTTGAAATATTGGAAGACGAAGAGCGTCAACAACTGTTTGGGGAAGATCACCTTAACAACAGTCATTTTTAAGATTTCTGTTCCAAAACTGTTCCGGTGTTCCATTTGCGCGCTCTGTTCCAGGTGGAACACGCAGCTCAGCCGCAATTATGGGACAAGAAAAAGGCGGTCGGAAACCGCCTCTAAACCGTTTGATCTTTGATAGGTTAATAAGCCCGGGCAAAAATGACCCGCCTGGTCGAAGGCTTGCCTGAAAACACACAGACGCCGTCTTCTTCCACGCCGTCGAGAGGGATGCAGCGGATGGTGGCTTTGGTTTCGTCCTTGATGGCTTCTTCGGTTTCGGCGGTGCCGTCCCAGTGGGCGAGAAGAAAACCGCCTTTTTCGATCTGCTCTTTAAACTCATCCCAGGTATCGACAGGAAAAGTATTGTCGTTTTGAAACTTTAAAGCTTTTTCGTAAATATTTGCCTGGATCAGGTCGAGCAGATCAACGATCTTTTCCGCCAAGCCCGCGAGCGGCATACTTTCTTTCGTCAGCGTATCGCGGCGGGCGACCTCGACCGTGCCGTTTTCCAGATCGCGCATACCGATACCTAGCCGCACGGGCACACCGCGCAGTTCGTACTCGGCAAATTTAGCCCCGGGCCGGTACTTGTCGTCGTTGTCGTATTTGACGCTGACGCCCGCTTTGGTCAGGCCTTCGATGATGGGTTTTACCGCGGCATTTAATTTATCCAGATCTTCAAAAGTTTTGTAGATAGGAACGATGACCACCTGGTAAGGCGCGAGCTTGGGAGGCAGGACGAGGCCCTGATCGTCAGAATGCGCCATGATAAGCGCCCCCATCAGACGAGTCGAAACACCCCACGAAGTCGCCCAGGCAAATTCCTTCACGCCTTCTTTATTGGTGAATTGCACGTCAAAAGATTTGGAAAAATTTTGCCCCAAAAAATGTGAAGTGCCGCACTGCAGAGCTTTGCCGTCCTGCATCAAGCCTTCGATGCAGTAAGTTTCGACCGCGCCGGCGAAACGCTCGTTGGGTGATTTAAGACCGCGCATAACCGGCAAGGCCAGCCAGTTTTCGGCAAAATCGGCATAGACGCCGAGCATGCGTTCGGTTTCCTCAATTGCTTCTTCAGAAGTCGAATGAGCAGTGTGGCCTTCCTGCCAAAGGAATTCCGCCGTGCGCAAAAAGATACGCGTGCGCATTTCCCAGCGCACGATATTGCACCATTGATTGATCAGCAGCGGCAGATCGCGCCATGACTGTATCCAGTTGCGATAGGTGTTCCAGATGACGGTTTCCGAAGTCGGGCGGATGATCAGTTCTTCCTCGAGTTTAGCGCTGGGATCGACCATCAATTTTCCCTTGTTGTCGGGGTCGGTCTTTAACCGGTAGTGGGTGACCACCGCGCACTCTTTGGCAAAGCCTTCGGCGTGCTCTTCTTCTTTTTCGAGAAAACTTTTCGGCACAAAAAGCGGGAAGTAGGCATTCTGGTGCCCGGTCGCCTTGAACATATCGTCCAAAGCCCGCTGCATTTTTTCCCAAATGGCATAGCCATAGGGCTTGATGACCATACAACCGCGCACGGCGGAATTCTCCGCCAGGTCGGCGCGCTTGACCAGCTCGTTATACCACTCCGAATAATTTTCGGCTCTTGTCGGAAGTCCCTTACTCATACAGTTAAAATTGCTCCTAAGTAAAAGAGATTATGATACGGCAAAAAGGGTAAAGAGACAATTTACACGGATATGTAGAGATCGAATTTGTTTTTTGCAATACAAGCCGGGCAGCTTTAACAGACTAAAAAATGCGATCCTTCCCAGACGCAAACCGCACATCTCACTACTATTGATAACTAGGAATTATCCGTTTCGCAGAGACTTTTACTCCCATTATGCTCAAAGTACTCTATCTGGCAAATTATGCTCCGGCTGAGGTTGGGTCGGGCGCGTTGAATCACACACCGGAAGGCAATCAGCCAAAATATCACAAAGAAATTTTTGATATTTTAGAAGAAATCGGTTTGTTAGTCGTGCCATCGCGAAACGCTCAAACTTTGATCGATAACTGGTCAGAATTCGATTATGTCTTTTCCCTGCTTAACAGAGCAAAATATAGAAATTCAGAGATATTAGTTTCGGCGTTGTGCGAGTATTTCGGCCTGCCTTATTTAGGTGCTCATCCGAACGTGCGGGCGGTCGCGGAAGATAAACAGGTGGCAAAACTTGTCGCAAAACAATTCGGTTTTAATGTTCCCCGATCAAAAGTTTATCAGAACTTGTCCGATGTAAATTCTTCTCCCGGTTTTGCCGGCCCTTACATTGCAAAGCTTCGATA
Organism: Pyrinomonadaceae bacterium; assembly: GCA_035995185.1. Classification (GTDB taxonomy): domain Bacteria; phylum Acidobacteriota; class Blastocatellia; order Pyrinomonadales; family Pyrinomonadaceae; genus DASYKT01. Next base: position 3,018 of record DASYKT010000024.1, on the reverse strand, counting down.
CGGCGCTTCATCGAAACATATTACCGAAAACTGCATTCAAGATTCATGGGCGGAAATTAAGCCTGAGGTCCGGCGTTTATTAGACTTGAATGACGATGATGTGATCGTAGAGGAATTTATCGATGGGACCAATATTTCCATGCCCGTAATAGGGGGACTTCCTCCGACGGTCCTTCCGGCCTATCAGCTGCGATCCGAAAAAAAAGGCCAACTTGTTACTTATGATCAGAAACGTCATCTTGATGGTGGAATGACCAGAAGTATCCTTGAAGATCAGGCCGTCTACGATCAACTGAGGACGCGCACTCTTGCCTTATATTCGGAACTTCAACCGCTGGATTATTTCCGCATGGACTTTCGTTTGACTTCGCAGAATGTGCCGGTTTTTCTGGAGTTCAATGTTTGCTGCAATATTGGTTCAAAGTCGGGATTTTCTTTTTGCGGAGAGCGGCTGGGGTTTTCGCACAAGGAAATAGTTACGAAAATTTTAAGACATAGTTTCGAGCGTCAGAAAATTGCTTGGCAAGCCTTCTAATGGATTTTGATACCAGTAATACATGCTGCAGGGCGAGTAAAAGGAAAAAAAATCGTCCACGGTCAGATCCCGCCTATCTGTTATCAGACTTTCGATCTTTCCCATTCGCTCGGTCATAGTGTCCGGATAACGACGGTCGGGATATTGATAAGACGTGTGACATAGCGATCTTACGTATTCAGCAGGAGCGTCGGCAAAGAGAGCGATCAGGGCTCCGTTAAAATATGCTTTTTGGCGTATTCTATCCAACATAGCATTTTTCGATCCTTCGACTACATCCTTGACCGTAGATATCGCCGTATCCTTTTTTCCCTGTAATAATTGTGCGGCCGCCAGGTTGATCAATGTGTATGCGCGGGGAAGGTCATTACCCATATATCTTAAGGCTTTTTGACACGTGCTCTCAGCCTGCTCATACATCCCCATGTATAACAAACAATGCGCCAGATCTCCGATCACGATATTCAGATGATTGATACCGAAAACTTCCAACATATCATAAGCTTTTTCTACATCTGCCAGTCCTGTTTCGGCGGAGCCGGTTTGGGCCAGTTTTGCTCCTCGATTACAGAGAGTGGTCGCGATTCCGAATGTATCCAATTGTTTTTCATGATATTTCAAGGCGGTGTTTAGAATATTAACGCCTTGACGAGAATCATAAACTTCGGCGCCATTACGTAGAAAATACCCATAATTAGCCGCATCGGAAAGAGTTTCCTGGTACGACTCGAACAATTTTCTGGCGGAGCTTACGTCGTTGGCATGAATTTTTCCGACTATGCGATAAGACACTAATACAACCATCTCTTCTAAAGACGTTGAAGTATCGCTAAGCTCGGCGAGCAGCGAATCGGATTCAGCATGTCTTCGAAGCCTATTGAGCGCGATCCCTCTCAGTATCCCGACGGTACGATTTTGCAGCCATTGAGTGTTGGGCGGTATTTCCGTCAAGTCAAGCACTGCTCTGAATTTCTTGACCGAAACCAGAAAGGCGAGTCTGGCCAAATAATCCTGCAAGCTCTGCTCGGTCGGATCGGGAATAATGGCACAATTTATAAACTCTTCGGCAATTGTCTGGCTGCCCATTTGAAGAGATAATCTAATGATCTCACGCAATCGAAGATTTAGATGTTCTGAGTCAACTTTTTTCGCTAGTCTGAAAAGTAGCGGCGCGATCTCAGAGGCCGAGTGTCTCCCGGAAATACCTTCAACTCTGGAAAAGTAGTTATATAACTTTGCTTCAAGTTGAGCGGTTTCAATTATTGAGTGGTTTAGTTCTTTGATCACCTTATCCGGCGAAGGCCGCAGGGATATTAGCTTATCTCCGTCCGGCAAGTTAACAATGTCCAGCTCATCAATGGCTGACAGTTCGGCAACCGTTTTCAATATCTCATTTTCGTCTTTTACAAAAATGGTTTCATCGCCCAGAGTAAGCGTCAAAAGATCTGATAACCGGAGATTTTGTTTTGAGATCGCCAGTAAAGTGCGAAGCCTGTTCGCCAGATCGGAAAAATTTCCCGTCGATATCAGGTGCGGCACACCTTTCTCCAGGGAAATGGCTATGGCGGAGCGTATTTTGTAAATATCTCCTTCCGCAATGGTCGCGATCGCCTCACATTGATCGGACGGCCATTTCAGATCGTAGGATGACGCATAAAGCTGAACAAACTTATCATCCGGCGGAGGAAACAGATTTACCAGTGTCCGGTAGCCGATATCTTTCTGTTTAAGAGCAAAGTTGCTGACATTTGAATTATTATTGCTTCCACGTGAAACAAATCCGGCGACATACCGAATTCCTCTATAAGCTTTGCCTACGGTTGAAGAAAGAAGTTGCGCCGACCAATCATCAAGTTCCTGAACATTATCTAAAAAGAGACAGATCCGATGTTTTTCTGATATTTCTACAAAGAGCTTGCAAAGAAGCTCCGCCGCGATAGACGAATATGCGGACACAGGAAAGGTGGGAAAAGCCAAATCGGCGGTGCGGGAAATAAAGCGCCCAAAATATGGGATACTCTCCGCTGCCACCGTCGATAATTGCCTTACGTCCGATCTGCCGGAGAAGGTTTCCTGCCGATTGTAAAATTCATTCCAGATAAAATAATATTTCTCATAAAGTTCGCTAATTAACTGGGAAAAAAGACTATTGCCCTCATGTTTTGCTCCATCTGCATAAAGAAATATTTGTGACTTGTCAGCGGTAATTGCGCAATGTCTAAGAAAATACGTAAGGCCTGAATGGGGAAAAGCTGATAGTATTTTTATTTGTGGCTGGGTTTGAGGTTGAGAAATAAATTCATTGATCGCACTAATCTCCTCCACGCGATTAACCAGTGCTTTAGTCATAAATTAATGATCTCTTTACAAAACGGATAATTCCTAGTTATCAATAGTAGTGAGATGTGCGGTTTGCGTCTGGGAAGGATCGCATTTTTTAGTCTGTTAAAGCTGCCCGGCTTGTATTGCAAAAAACAAATTCG
>DASYKT010000023.1:0-47387 GCA_035995185.1 Pyrinomonadaceae bacterium | reverse complement strand
CAAACCTGTCCTGGGTGATTATGACGCCGACGGCAAAGCCGACCTGGCAGTCTTTAGACCGAGCAACGGGGTCTGGTTCTTCTTTAAGAGCAGCGACGCGACGGTGGGCGGAAACCAGTTTGGACTCACGACCGATCTTCCTTCACCGGGAGACTATGACGGAGACGGAAAGAACGACCTGACGGTCTTCAGACAGGCCGACCACAACTGGTACGTGCTGCCTTCGACCAGCGGCATATTCCATGTCACCACCTGGGGCCTTACCCCGGACAAGTCCGTACCCGGCTCGCTCGTGCAGTAACCTGCTTAGTGTGTTTCGTGTGATTCGTGGTTAATCCGGTTCGTTATTAAACGACAATAAGACGGCAACCACGAATCACACTAAAAGCTTGAAAAAGCGGCACGCTGAAAGCGCGTACTCTAAACTTTATTCACTTCGCAGACGATCAAGTTCACGATACCGAAAGCTTTTTGTTTTACCTCGACAATTTTCAAACCCGATTCTTCCGCCAGTTTCGCAGTGCGGCGATTGAAATGATCTTCCATCAAAGCTTCCGTTAAAATATTTAGCCCGTCGAAAACATATCCAAGCATGCCGGGCGGCCGCACGTGCTCTAGCAAAACAATTCTTCCGCCATCTACAGCCACTCTTTGTAATTCGGCAAAAGCTTTCTGCGGCTCGCTGAGCGAACAGAAAACCAGCGTGGCAAAAGCGGCATCAAACGAATTCGCGGCAAACGGCAATGATCCGGCGTCGGTTTGTATCAAACTAATATTTCCTGCCTCAGGTTTGCGCGCGGCGACCTCCAGCATCCGGCAGCTGATCTCGCTGGCGACGGCATATTGGCATTGCTGATGGGGCTGGTGGGGCGGGTAGAAAGGAAAATTCAAACCCGTGCCGGCGCCTACTTCGAGTATGCGGGCGGCTGACGGAAGGTGCGAGATCGTTTCCCGCCGCCAGCGCGAGAGAAACCGGCGCTCAAATGGAGCGAGGGCTTTTTCGTAGCGGCCGGCAAGCTTATCGTAGATGGGTTTGGGCACGTAATGGATTTTACATAGTGTATCTCGAACGACAGAGTAAAATCCATTTAATACGACAATCAAGCCTCGCTCTTTGAACTAGTATTTTCTTACTTAATACTTATCTAATGATCAACGCAAATCCAGCTAACACAGTACCTCCCAAAAAAAGCCATAGTCCAAGGTTTGAAAGGGAAACTATTTTTTCTGCGTCTTTAACAGCTGTAGCTACGTTCTCTAAAGTGGCGTTTAGTCCCTTAAAGACCGCTTTGTCTTCTATAGACTTTGATCCTGGGACAGTTAAAAAAGTAATACTAAATGCCCTCTCAGCCATTTCACTCTCAATAAAGTTTTTCTTTTTTTGTGCTAAGACAATTGCCTTGATTAAACATATAGTAGCAAACGCCAGCGGGATTAATGCAATAATGACTGCTACCAACTGCCAACCTTGATATTTTTCACTAAAGCTGACAATGCCGGCCACCTCTCCTACAACAAGGGTTGTGAACCACCTAGCATTACCTATGATATCGCTAAACTTTTGTGAAAAAGTGGACGACATTCTTTCTAACTCCTGCCCAATAGTGCGTAGAGCATTCTGAACTTGTGGGATTTCACTAGACATACGTCATCTCCTTATAATGATTGTTGGATACGGAAGTTACGACACAGCTTATACTCCTTAATAACTGGCAATACAACTAAAATTAAACTTTTATTTGTTTATGTTCCCACCAAGTATTTTAAGATTATGGTGCACTTTGAAAGTCGCTGTTACTCTTACCTTATTATTTTATGTTAGAATTTTTCGCTTATGGCTAGAAAAGGATCCGTCTTAGTAGTAGATGACGAAGAAATAATGCGCGACGTGCTGGAGACCATTCTCTCGGGCGTGGGTTATAAGGTAGATCTCGCAAAAACCGGCGAAGAGGGCGTCGAGGCTTATACCAAAAAACCTTACGACGTTGTCCTGCTGGATGTCTCGATGCCGGGCATCGGCGGTCTTACCACACTCGAAGAAATAATTAAGATCGACGCTGAAGCCGTCGTCCTGATGGTCACCGCTTACGCGACTTTTGACACGGCGGTCTCCGCCTGGGAAAAAGGCGCGGCCGGGTGCATACGCAAGCCTTTTCAAAACGAGCAGATCCTGGCGATGGTCACCAAAGGCATTCGCAAGCGCCGCCAGGAAGAAGAACGCCAGACTTTGCGCCAGGCGATGACCCGCTCCGTCAAACGCGATGCGATCATCGGACGGTCGCCGCTGATGGAAACCGTTTTTCGCATGGTGGACAGGGTGGCGCCGGCGCGCTCGACCGTTTTGATCACCGGCGAAAGCGGTACCGGTAAAGAGCTCGTCGCCAAAGCAATTCACGAAGCAAGCCCGCGGCATGACAAACCTTTTGTCGTGGTCAACTGTTCTAACATCCCTTCGGAACTTTTGGAGAGTGAATTATTCGGCCACACCAAAGGAGCTTTTACCGGCGCGGTCGCGGCCAAAAAAGGTTTATTCGAAGTTGCCGATAACGGCTCGATCTTTCTCGACGAAGTAGGAGACATCCCGCCGGAGACGCAAGTGCGTTTGCTGCGCGTGATCCAGGAACGCGAGTTCACTCCGCTGGGCGAAACATCGTCCCGCAAAGTCGATGTGCGCATCATCGCCGCGACCAATGTCGACTTAAAAGAGTCCGTGCGCAACGGAACCTTTCGCGAAGACCTTTACTATCGTTTGTCCGTTGTGCCGATCGAACTTCCCTCGCTGCGCGAAAGACGTGAAGACATTCTGCCGCTGACGCAGCATTTTATCCGCAAGTACAACGACGAAAACGCGCGCGAAATTTCTGAGCAGATCTCACCTGAAGTTTTATCTCTGCTGGAAAATTATTATTATCCGGGTAACGTGCGAGAGTTGGAAAATATCATCGAACGCGCGGTGGTGATCGCGCCGATAGAGGAGCTGACGGTCGATTGCCTGCGGCCCGAAGTGCGCGATCCGGAAGCAGCGCAGGCGATGATCCGCGACACCGCCGGCGCTTCGGAAAATATCGATCTCTCGCGCGGAATAAATTTCTATGATGAGGTGCGCCGGTTCGAGATCGATCTCATTCGCCGGGCGCTCGATCAGACCGGCGGGCACCAGTCGCGCGCCGCCCGCCTGCTGGGGTTAAATGCCACCACTTTGAATTCGAAAATAAAGACTTATAACATCCCTTCCCGCTCTTAGTTTTATCCAAATAAATGAATTATTTTCGATTTTTTCCCTCATTTTCCTGTTGATAATCGTTAAAAACCTGCAGGACCGTCACCCCGGCCGTCTATTAACCCTTAATAAATAAGTTTTTAAGAAATTTCTTGACTGTTACACGAGGCGTGGCATAATGATTGCACGTTATGCCGCGATAATTTGTTTTTACAACTTTATACCAATAAACAACTTAATACTGATTTACCTGCGGGAAACAAGGTTTACATGCGATTTCGGTCTTCTCAGTGGCTGAAAAAACCCCCGGCAGAAAGTTGTTTATACCCAAATAACAGCACTTTTAAGTGACACAGTTATACTACTTTATTGGGAGGAAAAAACATGAAAAAGCTTGTTAAGGGCTTGATTCTCGGGCTGTTGGTCTTAGTTTTCCAACTGTCCATTCAAGCACAGACAACTACCGGACGGCTTTCTGGCGTTGTTTCAGGTCCGGACGGCGTGCTGCCGGGAGCTACTGTAGTAGCGGCCGACGCAACAACCGCCAAAGAAACAACAGTGACAACTGACTCCGAAGGAAACTTCCTCTTCCCGCAACTTGAATTTGGAAACTACACGGTCACGGTGACCGCGCAGGGTTTCAAAAAATATATTGCGCAGGAAGTTAAAATCGACGTCGGTCGTGACTATAAACTCGAACCTAAACTTGAGGTGGGTGACATCAGCGCCAGCGTAACCGTTACGGCCGGCGCGGACATCATCACCGCCACCACATCACAGATCAGCAACACGGTCAGCCCGCAGCAGATCTTGTCTCTCCCGTTGATCGCGCGCAACCCGCTCGACCTGACGAGACTGCAGGCCGGAACCCAGAGCAATCAGTTCCAGGGCACGACCATCAACGGTGTGCGCACTTCTTTTACCAACATCACTCGTGATGGCATCAATATTCAGGACTCGTTCATTCGTACCAATGCCACGGACTTTGCGCCGGGCAGACCGTCCGTTGACGATACGGCCGAATTCACGGTTATCACTTCCAACCAGGAAGCTGACCAGGGATACGGCTCCGCGCAGATCAGACTTGTGACGCCCCGCGGCACAAAAGATTTTCACGGAGCGCTGTTCGCCTACAACCGCAACTCGGAATTTGCCGCCAACAGTTTCTTTGGAAACCGTTCAGGCACTCCGATCGCGTTCCGCAACCGTAATCAGTTCGGTGGAAAAATCGGCGGCCCGCTGCCGGTTCCCGGACTTAACGAAGGCGGCCCGTTCCTTTATAGAGATAAAGCGTTTTTCTTCTTTTCATATGAAAAGATCATCGATCCGCTTTCCGCTACCGCCAACCGCACGATCCTGACCCCCGGCGCGAGAAACGGAGCTTTCCAATACACGCGTGCTACAGCAGGCCCGGCGATCAATACCGTGGTTAACGGCGCAACCGTTACCTGCCCGGCAACCGTAGCGAATAACTCCGGAACGTGCTCGATCTCGAACATCCTGCTCTATGCCGGTGGCTCGAACTTGCCGAATACGAATCCGGCGGTTATCAATGCCGTAACGGGACTTCCGGGAAGACCGATCCCGAATACCATTTCCCCGGTCATTCTGAGCCGCATCATCGGACCGATGCCGTCTGCCAGTAATGCTTCGGGCGGTGACGGACTCAATACCGCGGGTTACTTCCTGAATCGCAAATCGAATCAGGAACGTTCGACCTATACCAGCCGTATCGACCTTGACGTCAACGAGACAAACTCGGTCAACGGTGTATACAGCTACAACTTTGAAACCAACCTGCGCCCGGACGTTGACACCAACGGCTATACTCCGGATCCGCAAGCCGATCAGATCGCGAAAAATAAAACGCTGTCTTTGTCATGGCGTAGAGTTTTCAGCGCTAACGTTGTAAATGAAGTAAGAGGCGGACTCTTCTTCAGCGATGTTCCCTTCAGAAGGATCGTCGATACGCCGGCGTTCATGCTTTCAGTGCCGCTGATCACCAGCCCGGAAACGAACTTTACCGATCAGGGACGCAATCCCCGGTATTCGACCTTCCAGGATAACGTTGACTGGATCGCCGGCCACCACAATTTCCGTTTTGGTGGACAGCTTCAGTTCTACAAGATCAATTCCTATAACTTTGGTAACGGTATTCCGACCACGACTCCGGGTTGGCTGGTGCAGACCAATACCACCTCGACCCCGAATTTCGTGGCGGGCAATTTCTCGGCCGCGGGCGGTATCAGTGCTACCCAGGTAGCAACTGCCAACGGACTGTTGGCCCTCCTAGCGGGAATCACCGTTCAGGGTCAATTGAGATATAACCTGCCGGACGGAACCGCGACCTCGTTTGAAGTCGGACCGAACATCACACCGTTCAAATATTCCAACCATGCGCTCTATTTTTCAGACCGGTTCCAGGTCAGCAACAATCTGACCATTACCGGCGGCGTGCGTTGGGAAGTGTTCCCGGCTTTGAAACTCGGCAACAACCTCAGTGTTGAACCGGTCATCAGCGATGCGAGCAATATTATTCCGGATCTGCTGAACCGAAATGGAACGTACGACGTTATCGGAACGAATGCCGGCGAACTCGGAACTTATCATAAAACCGATTTCGACAACTTCGCCCCGAGCGTCGGTGTCGCGTGGGCGCCGAATTTCGACAGCGGCATCGGTAAATTCCTGTTTGGCAACTCCGTTATCCGCGGTGGATTCAGCCGGGCCTTTGGTAACGACCAGCTGGTAACCGCGCTTAATAACGCTACCGGACAAAACGTTGGTTTGGCTTCCAGAACCGGAACGCCGCTTTCGCCTACCGGAAACAACCTGTTGAACTTCAACATCGGTTTCGATCCGTTCCCGGCTTTCGCCACCCCGGCCTTCGTGCCCCCGCCGTTTAGTTACATCCGTAACCAAAGCCCGGGCATTTCGGGTGTGACGACGCCATTCTTTGGAACGGTCTTCGCGGTCGATCCGAAGCTTCAAACTCCATCTGTCGATCAATACAGTGTCGGCTGGCAGCGCGAGATCGGCGGCAATACCGCCCTCGAAATTCGCTATGTCGGAACCCGCAGCGACAACTTTGTTCGCGGCGTCGACTTAAACCAGATCGATATTTTCAACAACGGTTTCGCGGCTGACTTTAACCGCGCGATCGCCAATGCGACTATCTCGAACGGAAACCCGTTCTGCGGATTTACCCCGACCGTGGGATCCGCGACGCCGGGTTGCGTTCCTCTGTCCATCATCCGTCCGAGCGGAGCCTATACCTTTGCCAACACCTCTACCCTGACCAACCAGACAGTTACCTATTCGGCAACTGCGCCGGGGCCGGGTATCCTGGTGGTAGGCACGGGCGGGCTTCCCGGAGCAACGTTCAATTCGCCGTTCATTTCGGGACAGCCCGCCGAACTAGCATTCAGCTTCATTTCGAATGGTTTCAACAATCATCCGGTACTGGCCAGCCCGAATGCGGTTCCGTTCGTCAACTTCGTGCCGAATCCGGGAACGGGTGCGGTCGATGTGATGTTAAATGATGCGGGTTTCCGCTATCACTCGGTGCAGCTCGAAGTTCGCCGCCGTTTTTCGAAGGGGCTATACTTCCAGGCTAACTACACGTTCTCAAAGAATCTGACCAATGCTGTCGGCAGTCTCAACTCGCCGAACAGCGGCCAGTCTCTCTTTGAGCCGTATCTGGACAACAATCATAAGGAGTTTGACTACACGCGCGCCGATTTCGATCAAACGCATGTATTCAACTTTAACGGCGTCTACCAGCTTCCGTTCGGTAAGGGTAAAGCCTTCCTGAACTATGGCGGCTTTGCCAATATGATATTAGGCGGTTGGGAACTTTCCGGATTGGTACAATGGGCATCGGGCGGACCGATCACATTTACCGACGCTCGCGGAACTCTTAACAGGGCCGGACGTGCTACCCGACAGACACCTAACAGCTCTCTCTCCTATCAGGACATCAGAGCGCTGATGGGTATCTTCGAAGCGAACGGCAATATCTATTGGATCAATCCGTCGGTCATCAATGCGGCCAACGGAGCAGCAGCACCCGGTTATATCCATTCGGGCGTCAACACCAACACGGCCTTTAGCGGCCAGGTGTTCTTTGCCGCCGAACCCGGACAGACCGGAAACATAGGACGCTTCCTTGTGAACGGACCGAAGAACTTCAACATCAACTCCGCCGTGTTAAAGAACATTGCGTTCAGATCGGAATCACCGATGCGCCTTCAGCTCAGAGTTGAAGCCTTCAACCTTCTGAACAATACGAACTTTAATGCCAACGCGCAGTTGACGGGTATTCAGAGCACCACCTTCGGACGTATCACGTCTGCGGGCGCTTCGCGTACCATTCAGTTCGCGGCACGCTTCGAGTTTTAAGAAGAAGCAGTTCGAAAATAAAGAGGGCAGAGAGTTCAAATTCTCTGCCCTTTTTTATCGCTTTCCGCCTGTTTTTTCACCCTCTTTTTTCCGCTATTTTAAGACCCGCAACGCAGCCTTTTTTGTGCAAAAACCGCCTTAAATCGGGTTTATATCAGTATTTATCATTTATGTTTTATCGTGAAATTATTCAAAAAAATGGATGTTAAAGGGCTTTATTTCTACTGTATAACCAATAAAATCAATCACTTAGATCGCAAAAACCATTGGAATAGCGCTTGCCTTAACACAAGCTGGCAATGTTAAGTTGAAGAATATAAGCGGATTTGACCCCTTTGTCAGTCGGCTTTCAGGTTTGGAAAAAACAGAATCTTATCAGAAAGAATCTTGTATTTTTCGGCTTATAACACTCAACCACTCAAAACATGGAGGATAGTTTCAATGTTTAGCAAGAAAAACATGAGGAAACAGTTAAACGTATCAAGCGTACTTTTATTAGTATCATTACTTTTATTGCTGTCTCCTATTATGATATTCGCGCAGTCATTCTCGGGCGTTACCGGAGTGGTGACTGACGCGAACGGCGCTGTTGTGCCGGGTGTCGCTGTCACTTTGACGGACACTAAAACACAAAAAGACACAACCACTAAATCCAACGATCAGGGAGTCTATCAGTTCACCAATATCCCTCCCGGAGAAGCTTATAAATTAACTTTTTCGCTTCAGGGTTTTCAGACGTTAGCAGTGACTGACGTTATTTTGGGAGTTAGCAGAACTGAAACTCACAACGTTACGTTGTCCCCCGGCGAAGTGTCCGTCACGGTCGAGGTAAACTCTTCTAACGACGTGACCTTGAATACGACTGATCCCAGTATCGGTAACGTGATCGGCAGACGCCAGCTTCACGAACTGCCGATCCAGATCCGTAATTCACCGGCCGCACTGCTTGGACTACAGCCGGGCGTTATCGGCAATAACGTCGGTACCGGTGCGACCAACCGCGTCGGCTCGGTAACCGGATCACGTACAGACCAAGGCAATATTACTATTGATGGTATCGATGCCAACGATCAGGCTACCGGCCAGGCGTTCGCCACGGTCGGTAATGCTCCGATCGATTCTATTCAGGAATTTCGCGGCACCACCGCCAACCCGACTTCTGCCCAGGGTAGAAGCAGCGGCGGACAGATCGAGCTGGTGACCAACAGCGGTACCAATGATTTTCACGGCTCTCTGCGTGAATACAATCGTACTGCCGCTACGGCTGCCAACAGCTTCTTTAATAATAAGAACGGTGTTGCCCAACCGCAGTTGACTCGTAATCAGTTCGGCGGAAGCCTCGGCGGGCCGATCTTGAAAAACAAATTGTTTTTCTTCTTTGATTTCGAAGGCCGCCGCGATGCGACCGGCGTATCCTATACCCGCATCGTTCCTTTAGCGCACCTGCGCGGGGGCAGCGTTGGATACATCAACAACACTGCGGGATGTACCGCTGCGAGCCGCTTAAACACGACTCCCGGCTGTATCAGCTTTGTTACCCCGGCCCAGATCGCTACCGGCGATCCGGCCCACGTTGGCGGAAACGCTCCGCTGATCAGCTTTGTCAATAGTCGTTACCCGCTGCCGAACGATTTCACGATCGGTGACGGCGTCAATACCGGTGGTTTCAGATTCAATGCTCCTTCAAGAAGAGAGGACAATACCTACACCACCCGTATCGACTGGAACATGAAAGACAACCAGCGTATCTTCGGACGTCTTACCATCGCTCGCAGAAACCAGACCGATACCATCAACTCTGTGGCGGCACAGTTCCCGGGTGACCCGGATACCGCGCTTCTTATACAGAAAGATTACGGTTGGGCGATCGGCCACGGCTGGACCATCAACAGCAATCTGATCAATCAGATCACTGTCGGTGTTACCCACTCGGGACTGAACTTTGATTCACCGTTCGCACCTGCGAGTCCGCAGATATACACCTTCGGCCCGATCACGGCTCCTTATGCCGGGATCGACACGCAGGATCGTTTTGTCGATACTCCGACCATTCGTGACGACGTGACGTGGACCAGAGGTTCGCACACACTTCTTTTTGGTACCCAGATCAAGCCGATCCGTTCGCAGTCGGGTATCAAGAACGACTTCAACTTTGTGACCCTCGGCCTCGGCGGCAACACGACCACGCTTAATGCGGCGCTGCGTCCGGGTGGAGCTAACTTCGCCGGCAACCAGTTGATCCTTGCCAGCACGGCTGCCCGTGCCCAATGGGATTCGGCTTTTGCTTTCCTGCTGGGAAGAATCGGCCAGGTTGACACCAACTTCAACTATGACCCGTCTTCGGCTCCGCTGCCCCTGGCATCCGGAAAACACCGTGATTATCGTTACAATGAATACGAATTTTATTTTCAGGATAACTGGAAAGTTCGTAGTGACTTGAACGTGAATCTCGGCGTTCGCTGGCAGTACTACCAGCCGCCTTTCGAAGCTAACGGCTTCCAGGCAGCCCAGAACGTAGATTGGGATGCGCTTTATGCCATCCGAGTCGCAAACGCGGCCGCCGGCATCGCTAGTCCGACTTCGGAACCGCTGCTTGCCTATGACCTGATCGGCCCGAAAAACGGAAAACGCGATCTTTATAAAGCGGACTGGAATAATTTCGGCCCGCGCATCGGCTTTGCCTGGAACCCCTCCTTTAAAGAAGGATTTTTAGGACAGCTGTTCGGAGACCGCAAGACCGTGATCCGGGGCGGAGGTTCGATCACTTATGACCGCGTAGGCGGTGGTATCACCTTCATTCAGGACCAGGTGACATACTTGTTCGACGGTTCGTCTACTAGCCGCTTTGGTACTACTAACCCGATCACTTCCTTACAGAATGATCCGCGGTTTACTGGTCTCAACACGCTGCCGGTAAGCAATACCGCTCCGACGATCTCGCATCCGTTCGTGCCGTTCACGGTCGGCGGAATTCCGGATATCGACCAGGCCCAGCAGCAGAATTATACGATCACGGAAAATTTTGAAGTTCCGTTCTCGTATCAGTTCAGCCTCGGGTTTGAGCGTGAATTACCCGGTGATATGTTGATCGACGTGTCGTATGTGGGACGTTTGGGCCGCAAGCTGTTTGCCCAGGCCGACACATCGCAGGTCACCAACTTCAGAGATAACGCTTCCGGCCAGCTCTTCCTGACAGCCTTCAATACGCTGCAGAGAGAGATCAATGCCGGCGGCCCGATCACTTCGCAGCCCTGGTTTGAAAACCAGATCGGACCTTTCGCAATGGCCAATTACGGCCACGATTGCGCCGGTTTCTTCGGAGACGCCAACTGTACTGAATTCGTAGCAACCTTTATCGGCGACCTCGTCGGTATCGGTGACGCTTCGGACACGGCAGTGGCCCTGTACTCCAATGCGTTGCTTAACTACAACGTGGCTGTGAATTCACAATTCGCGACCAACTCGTATATCACGAATACGGCGTCGTCGAACTATCACGGTATGCTGGTCAGCTTGCAGAAACGCTTTTCAAAAGGCCTGCAGTTCGATCTCAACTACACGTGGTCTCATTCGCTTGACAACCAGTCCAGTGTTACGAATACGGTATTCGGCGGCTTGATCTGCGACCTTAACGACCTTAGCGTTTGCCGTGGGCCTTCGGATTTCGACATTCGTCACCTGGTCAACGCGAACTTCATTTATGAACTTCCCTTCGGTAAAGGTAAATACTTCGGTAAGAACGCTCCTGGCTGGTTAGACCAGATCATCGGCGGATGGACCGTAAGCGGTATCTACACTTACAGATCGGGATTACCTTTCAGCACCACCACCGGATCTTTCCCGGTCAGCTTCCTCGTGGATAGCCCCGGAGTTTTGGTGAGTGGCGCAACTTCGTCGGCTCTTTCTGGTCAGATCCATAACGTACCGAGCACCGGAGGAGATATCATCCAGATGTTCGGACCGAATGCGCTCAGCCAGTTCCGCAATCCTATCGGCGGAGAGACCGGTAACCGCAACGTACTTCGCAGCGGCAGCTATTGGGGAACCGATATCGCGGTCCTCAAGAACTTCAAACTTCCCTGGGAAGGTCAGAAGATCCAGGTCCGCTGGGAATCGTACAATGCGTTTAACCACAACGTCTTCGGCATACCGGCTGCAGACATCAACGATCCGGGCACGTTCGGACAGATCACTGGATCTGCCAGCACCCCCAGAGAAATGCAGTTCGCTATCCGTTATGACTTCTAGTTAGAAATATTCATTATTTCTACGGAACTTGGGGAGAAGATTTTATCTTCTCCCTTTTTTATCGGATACTTATAGGGAAATGGCGGAAATACTACAATTTACCAACGTCAATCCGCTCGAGGCCGGCGACCTGATCGACCGTGCCGTCAGGCTCTACCGGAAAAACTTCTGGACGCTGGTAAAGATCGCCATCCCGCCGGTGCTGGTTTCAACTTTCGGTTCGATGCTGTTCACGATCGGGCTGCGGGAAGCCGCCGTCACCGAAAGGGATCTGGATGCCGCCGCTTACGTAAGCATGCTTCTGACCGGCGGGCTTTTCTGGCTGCTGGGAACTCTTCTGACCTTGATGGTGATGGGCGGCGCTTCGCGAAATCTTGTCAGGCACCTGCTCTGGGGAGAAGCGATATCTTTTCGTGAGACCTATCGCAATATGCTGTCGCGTTTTTTCGGCCTCCTCGTGGCGTCGATGATCATCGGCTTTATTCTTAATGTTTCCGCATTTATCCTGTTCTACGTTTTGATCATCCTGATCGCGATAGTTTACTTTCTATCGCTCGTGCTCGGTCCGATCTCATCGTTTCTGGCGTCTCTCGTCGGAACGCTTCTTTCCATCGCCTGCGGCTTATTAACATTCTGGTTATTCTTTCTGATAGCTTCGCGCTTTGCTTACGTGCCGCAGATAATGCTGGTCGAGGGACAGAGCGTCTTTGCCGCATTCGGACGCAGTACTTCCCTGGCGAGCGGAAATGTAAAACGCCTGATGGCGCTGGCCGTCTTTACGGGTTTTGCCACCTTGTCCGCTGTGATGATACTGCTGGTGCCGCTGGTCTGGTACGCGGCCTTAAACGGCATCGAGTTATATTCCTTCGAGCCCGATTCAACGCCCGTCTGGTACCTGATCGGATGGCAGGTGGTTTGGCAGTTGAGCTGGATATTGCTCACGCCGATCTGGATGATCGGCTTGTCGCTGCTTTATGTCGATGAAAGAGTGCGGCATGAAGGTTACGATATAGAGCTAATGGCCGCGCGCCAGCTGGGCGAGATGCCGGCCCTGCCTAAACAGTTTCTTAACCCGCTTCATCCGGCCCTCGCACAGGAAGCGATCCGCACCGGCGCGCCGCCGACCCGTCCTTCGTCCTTTACTTCTCTGGATTTGCATTGAGCCTGGATCTGCATTGAGTTAATTTTGATCGTCGGCTAAACTTAGCAGAATTGCTATGCGTCAGAGTTTTCTTCAAATTTTTTGCCGTAACTTGTTCAGCCTTATCGCGCTGTTCGGACTGTTTCAGTTCGGCGCGGCGTTGATCGCCCAGCCAAAAACCGACGAGATCCGCGAAGAAAAGAAAATTTCCCTGAAGGAGTACAGCGAAGAGATCAAGGCTGCAGGCGCCGACCTCTCCTCGATGCAATCTCTTACTAAAAAAGATTTTGAGGGCTGGAGCAAACAAGCCCAGCTCGACTTCGAAAAAAACTTATACGAAAGCATTTCGAAACGTCTGCCGGCCCGGGAAAATATCGAGTGGCAAGACGGAGAGATCGAGGTCGATAACCGCTGGCTGCACGCGCGGCTCGAAGACCTCAAGAAACTTCCCGCCGGCTCTAAGGAGCGCGACCCGATAGTAACGGAATTGCGCGAGCGGCTTTCCGCGATCGGGGCAAAGCTTCAGGAAGTTGAAGATTCGACCGCCGCCGCTAACCGCAACAAAGACGAGGAAAAACAAAAACTGGCGCAGATCTTAAACCGCCCGGAATACCAGGCGCCCGAAAAAAAGGAAAAAGGCGCGCTGGAACGTTGGTGGGAATCTTTTTCCAAATGGCTGAAGAGTATTTTCCCCAGTCCTGAGCCGATGCAGCCGATCGAATCAAAGTCGGGTTCCGGCATACCGCCCGAGGTGGTCCAGGCATTGATAGTAGGCACGGCGCTGGCGATCATTGTCTTTGTTATCTGGCGGTTCGCGCCTACGTTTCGCAACCGGCGCAGGCGGAAAAAAGAAAGCAAGGATTCCGGAGACCGTATCATCCTGGGCGAAAGACTGGCCGCGAACGAATCTTCTTCCAGTTTATTCGCGCAGGCCGAATCGATGGCGCGAGATGGGAATTTTCGCGGCGCCATTCGTAAAGGTTATGTCGCGCTGCTGTGCGAACTGGGAGACCGCAAGGTCGTCCGCCTGGAACAGCACAAAACGAATCGCGATTATCTGCGCGATGTAAGCAAGGATAAAGAGCTGCACCGCGGTGTCGGCGAACTCACTTCGATATTCGAAGACCACTGGTATGGCCTGTCATCGGCGTCAGAGGAAGATTGGGGAGCATTTCGCGAAAGCTATCGCTATAGCACCGGCAAGTTTTAGTTCATCTATATGAAACGGCAATTTTTTGTTGTGATTTTTTTGGTAGTGCTGATACTCGTCCTGGCGGGTGTTAATGCGATCTCATATACCAAGATCGAACAAAAGCCCGACTCCGAATACAACCCCAACCGTTCGAGTTACAATTCGGGAGCGACCGGCACCAGCGCATTTTATTCCCTGCTGGCCGAAACCAAAAATAAGGTCGTCCGCTGGCAGCAGCCACCTTCCGCGCTGCATGCTTCAGCCAACAGCAAGATCAGGACATTTGTGATCGTAGGCGAACCGCGAAGGTTCGTATCGGATGAAGAAGCCGAAACCCTTCTCCGCTGGGTAAGGAAGGGAGGCAGGCTGGTTTTGATCGACCGTTTTCCGCATCCCAGCCTGATAGAAACGGAAAACAAATGGAAGCTGACCGCCGTTTCGGGCGCGGGAAGTTCTGAATTATATATCGATCAAAGCAATCCCGCCTCGCTGATCGACGGAATAACCGCCGCGAAACCGGTTCAACCCACTACCCTGATGAAAGGCATCATCGCCGTCCAGCCTTCCAAGTTGGCCTCGACGATCAAAATTACTTACTCGGATAAAGAAGACTATCCCCCGGATGTGCCGCCGCGCGCCACTCCGAAAAAGAGTAAATTTGCCGGTCAGCCTTCCGCAAATAAAACTCAAAGCTCGCCCTCATCGTCGCCGCCGCCGATCTTGTCGAGCAGCTCCACTCCGCCGCCATCCGGTTCCGGCAAGTCGACGATCAAGATCGCGACTGCTGACGATGTATCGGACGACGATTATGTAATTCCTACCGCGCCGGTCATTCTTTTGGCGAACCAGGAAACAGATATTCTGGCGGATTACCCGTACGGGGATGGGCATATCTTTTTCCTGACCGATCCTTTTATTGTTTCGAATGCGGGAATAAAGCTGGTCGATAATGCGACGCTGGCGATAAATATGGTGGCTGTCTCCGACGGAACGATCGCCTTTGACGAATATCACCAGGGCTACGGTTCGGAGAATACATTCCTTCGTTATTTTGCCGGAACCCCGGTCCCGGCGCTTTTGGGCCAGGCAGCCTTGCTGATATTCGTTCTCGTTTGGACGCGGGGAAAACGATTTGCCCGGCCGCTGCCGGC
This sequence comes from Pyrinomonadaceae bacterium, assembly GCA_035995185.1. GTDB lineage: Bacteria > Acidobacteriota > Blastocatellia > Pyrinomonadales > Pyrinomonadaceae > DASYKT01. The sequence continues at coordinate 32,034 of DASYKT010000023.1, read as the reverse complement.
GGCTGTCAAAGACCGCCGCTCCAAGCTCGAGTACGTCGCGGCAATGGCGGATCTGCAGCGAAGCACGCGCGCCTACGATCTGGCGATAGAAAATGTCTACACCCGAACCAGGCGTGAAATGATACGGCTGGTAAGCGCGGATAACACCATCCAGCGAAAACAACTGGCGCAGGCAGTTGCCGAGCGTGCCAAGTTGGACGCCAAAAGCCTCTATCTGCTGATGGCGAAATGCGAGGATATAATTCATGGCGAGCCGACCACCGCCAGGGAAACAATGAATCTGATCACGGAATTGCGGACGCTGGAAGAAAAACTCGGGCTGCACCGTAAGAGAACAGCGGGCCCCAGGAAATAATGTCGAAATAATAATGCCGGTCGTAACTCTTTCCCTTTTTGCTTTGGCAGTGCTGGTGCTCGTGTTCTTTCTGACGAGCGTGGTCGGCGTGGTCACCGGCAGTAATTCGCTGATCGCCGTGCCGGTGATGTTTCAATTCGGGATCGACCCCCGCGTGGCGGTGGCGACCAATATGTTCGGATTGACGTTTATGGCGGTGGGCGGCACGCTGCCCTTTTTGCGCACCGGCCTGCTGGATAAAAAACGCCTGCCTTCGTTGGCTGTCCTGACGGTCCTTGGCTCCGTTTTAGGGGCCAGCCTGGTAGGTGTCATCTCCAGCGCGGCGATGTCGCTGATCGTTTCGGTCTCGATGATCGGAATGATAATTTTTACGTTCTTGCGGCGAAAAAGCGGGGTGGAAAAGCGCGATAATTTAAGCTCAGCGGCCATGTATACCGCCTTTGCCTTGACCTTTTTACTGGGCATTTACGGAGGCCTTTTCAGCGGCGGTTATGTTACTATGCTGACAGCCGTTTTTGTCGCCTTTTTGGGGATGACCTTTACCGAAGCGATCGCCAACACCAAGCTTGTTAATGTTTGTTCTTCATTCGTTGCCACGCTTATTTTTATGTGGCAGGGGCTGGTGGATTACAAGCTGGGGCTGATCTTAGGGATAACGATGTTCGTCGCGGCATTTACCGGCGCAAAGCTCGTGACAAAAATGAGCGACCTGTGGCTTAAGAGAATTTTCTTCACCACGGTTTTTCTTTTGGCTCTCAAAACTATTTTCGACCTGATATATCGATAAAAGAAATGTTAACTTACGTTCCCCAAACTACCGCACATATTCTGAACGAGCTGCGCAAGGTCGTGGTCGGACAGGATGAAGTGATCGAGCAGATCATGGTAGCGCTGCTGGCCGAAGGCCACGCGCTTCTCGAAGGCGTGCCCGGCACCGCCAAGACCCTGACCATCAAAACGCTTTCGCGCATTATCGGCGCAAATTTTTCGCGTATTCAATTTACGCCCGATCTGATGCCGTCGGACATTACCGGCACCAATGTTTTTAATATGCAGACGTCGCAGTTTTCGCTACGCCAGGGGCCGATCTTTACCGACATCCTGCTGGCGGACGAGATCAACCGCACGCCGCCAAAAACGCAGGCAGCGCTGCTCGAAGCGATGGAAGAACGCCAGACGACCATCGACGGCGAACGCCATCCGCTTTCGCAGATCTTTACCGTGCTCGCCACGGAAAACCCGATCGAGTATGAGGGAACTTATCCGCTTCCGGAGGCCCAGCTGGACCGCTTTCTTCTCAAAATATTGATCGATTATCCGAGCGCCGAAGCGGAATTAGAGGTCGTTGCGCGCTGGGACGCGGGTTTTAATGCGAGGAATTTGGACAATATCCAGTTTGCGCCGCTGCAGGACAGAAATCTTCTGATCGTCTGCCGCGCCGAAGTGCGCAATATGCGGATGGAACCGGGCGTGCAAAAATACGCCGTCGAGATAGTGCGTCGCACGCGCACGCATCCCGGAGTAATGTACGGGGCCAGCCCGCGCGCTTCGGTTGCCCTTTTGCTCTGTTCAAAAGCGCTGGCGGCGATCCGCGGGCGCGACTTTCCCACACCGGATGATATTCGCGACATTGCCCGGCCGGTACTGCGCCACCGCCTGACGCTTCGCGCCGAAGCCGAACTCGACGGTTCCACCACCGATTCCGTCATCACCGATATCCTGCAGAGTGTGGAAGTTCCGAGATAGTGAATAGATAATAGTGATTAGTGATTAGTGATTAGTGATTAGTGATTAGAAAAGCTATCGCGAATCTTATTACTTGTCACTCATCACTCGTCACTTTTACTCATCACTCTTCACTTGTCACTCACCACTCACCACTCACCACTATTCACTTTTCACTCATAAAAAAACCTGCCTCGCGGGGGACGCGGGGACAGGTTTTTCCCGAATTAGCCCTTTGGCTTACTTACACTTGGAATAACCGCAATCGCGGCAAAAATCACATCCGCTGGCGTGCTCGAGTTGGCCGCTGCATTCCGGGCACGTGCCGATCAAGCTGGACATTATCGGTTCCGGATGCGCCTCGGCGGCATAGGCCGCCATCGCCTTCTGGATCTGCCGGTGCGAATCGGGCATATTCTGCAGGCGGCGCTCGGTCAGCAGCAGGCATTCCGCTATCGCCTGTTCGGGCGAGGTCAGCAGTCGCTCATTGAACCACACGGAATTCGTGCCCGTCACCTTGTTCAAACTGTGCGAAACTTCCCTGACGGTAAATCCGCCGCGCAGCATTTTAGAAGCCAGCAATCCCACGCCTTCGCTGATCGGGCCGGTGGCAAATATTTCCCGCACGTGATTGCCGTCGTGATTAACGGTCACATACAGTTTTCGCTCTTCAAACGGAATTACCCAGGTCGAGCCTTGCAGTTCGCGAGGGCGTTCAACCCGCTCGCCTTTATCGGTATGACCCGCGGACGGCACTCGCAGGCTGCCGTGTTCCTGCGGAGTTTCCGTAAATTCTTCCGAGATCGCATCGGCGGCGGCCGCCTCCGCAGATTCAGCGGCTTTCTTTTCTTCGGTCTTCATCGAAGTTAATACCTGTCCGTCGCGCGAGCCGTCGCGGTAGTAGCTCACCGCTTTGCAGCCGAGTTCGCGCCCAAGTCGATAGAGTTCGTCAACGGATTCGACCGTGTCGTTCTTCGCGCCGTTGCAGGTTTTGGACACGCTGTTGTCAACGTGTCGCTGCGCCGCGGCCAGCACCTGCACGTGCTGTTTGGCGGTAATATCCATCGCGGAGATGAAATAACCGGGCAGCTTATCTTGATTATCCACAACAAGTTGCGCCGCTGCTATGACGGATCCCTCGTCGTTCATATCCACTTCCATCCCGAGCGTTTCGGCCGCCAGCGGGTGGACGTAGGTTCTGGTTCCGAGCGTGTCCTGGCGGACATAGGCCCAGGAAAAATTCGGCTCGATGCCGGACGAAGTTTCCGCCACCAGCGAGATCGTGCCGGTCGGAGCGATCGTCGTCACTTCATAATTGCGCAGCGTCAGCGGCAGATCGCGAGAGATACCAATCTCGTCGTAAATAAATTCGGCATAGGCATCCTTGTTTAATTCAAGCTCGGGAAAGACGCCTTTTTCCGCGCCCAATTCCATCGAAGCCGTCCACGCTTCCCTGCGGACAAATCCCATCACCTTATCCATCAGCTTGATGGATTCGCCTTCGCCATAAACCATTTTCAGCTTCAGGCAAAGATCGGCGAAACCCATAATGCCCAGGCCGACGGGACGGGTGCGTTTGACCACGTCTTCCACCTCGGGCAGCGGCCACTGGCAGGTGTCGATCACGTTATCGAGAAACTGCGTGCTCAAATGCGTCACGCGGCGCAGGCGGTTCCAATCGACGCAGCTGTCGGGATCGGTGCCGTCACCCACACGCGTGTAGAATTTCGAAAGATCGATCGAACCTAGATTGCAGGAATTTGAAAAATGCAGAAACTGTTCGCCGCACGGGTTGCAGGAATAGATCTCTCCCATCGACGACTTCATATGGTTATGACGATTCACTTCGTCGATAAAGGCAATGCCCGGTTCGGCGTATTTGTGCGCGCTGGCGATAATGCGATTCCAGATGTCTGGCGCAAAGACCATTCCCAGGGCAGGCGGCTGCTCGATGGTGTAACCGGAAAGATTGCCCGCCAAAGTAGCCGCCTCAAAAGCAGCCTTGTCGGCAAAGGTCGCGGTCGTTCCGTCGGCAGCGCGATAGACGACATAATCTTCCCCCGTCAGCGGGTCAAAAATGGATTGCGTCCAGGGCTCATCGTCAAACGTCGATTGAAACCACTCGCCGTTATCTACCGCCGCCATAAAATCGTCGGTCACGTTAACTGAAATATTAAAATTCGTCAGGCTGGTCTGATCGTTTTTGGCGTGGATAAAACGCAGGACGTCCGGGTGGGTCACGCGCATCATTCCCATATTTGCGCCGCGGCGAACGCCGCCCTGTTTCACCACGTCAGTCACCTGGTTGACGATGTTCATGAACGACACCGGCCCCGATGCCACGCCGCGCGTGGAATTGACCATCGAGCCCGAAGGCCGCAGAAATTCATACGTCATTCCGGTGCCGCCGCCGGTCTGGTGAATGACCGCGCAATTGCGGGCGTGTTCCATAATGCCGTTGATCGAATCGGGCACTTTTAAAACGAAACAGGCGGCGAGCTGCCCGTTGGTTTTACCGGCGTTGACGAGACAAGGCGTGTTAGGAATAAACTCGCGGTCGAGCATTACCTTTGCCATCGCGTTAAAGAATTCATCGCGCCGCTGCGGGTTCTGCTCGGCTTTTGCTACGTGGCCGACCACGCGGTAGACGATGTCCGGCCATTGCTCGACGGGGTTTCCGTTAAAGTCTTTGACGGAGTATCGCTTGCTGACAACTTTCTGCGCATTCAAGCCGATCGGCCTCGCGTGAAATTTCTCCTCGATCGCCGTGGCCGCTCCGGCCGCCCCTCCGTTGCCGCCATTACCGTTGCCATGTCCATTAGCACCACCGTTCGAAGCCGTTAAATCACCGGACACGGGTGCTTCAAAAAATTGACTCATCAGACTCGCCTTTCTGCCGCAGGGAAACAATCCCTATTAACTAGTAAACTTCTATTTTACTCTTTTTCTGCCTGACTGAAAGCGCAGCTTAGGAGTGGAATAACTAATGCTCGAACTTTATTTCAAAAACTTAGGTTTATTTATTTTTTGGAGTTTTGTCTCCAGAATGAAAAGCATTCTGGCACTATAAAGTGTATTTGTCAACAAAAAAATCGCTATATCTTGGGGTTGTAAGTGTATTTAATACCTAATTAAACGATAGAGATTTAACGTAACATATTAAGTTTTAAGGGCTTCTATCCAAAAGATTACCAAATAGTTACATCTAACTTAAAAAATATTTTTCTTAAAGTCCCCAACGGGGACAAAGAAAATAGCCCAGGGTAAGTGAGCGAAGCGAGCGTTACCCTGGGATAGGATTTCTAAAAAAAGAGCCAGCCCTGAAAGGGCGGCAGAGTCTTCTGCCGCCCTTTCAGGGCTGGCTCTTCAAATGGATCTAACACCCAGGGCTAAAGCCCTGGGCTATTCTCTACAGTTAAAATTTATTATTGATCTCTGATGGGGCGTGGCGGGCCGTTTTTGATACCCCCGCCGCCGCCGTCGACCGTAGAATCAGGCCCCTCACTCGGCCCTCTTCCGCTGATCGCGCGAACGTTGCGTCCGCGAAAGAGAGGCGTAAAGATCCACTTGCTGTGATTTTCAATTCCGTAATAGGCGATGATCGATTTACTCTGGCTGCCGCTGACGACCCCGATGAAGGGAACATTGTCCGTAAAGTCCTCGGACGTGTGATCGGTCTCATCGGCGGCACCGGTGCTGTCTTCTTCATCACCGAGATCGGAGACATTGACCAGCGCCGCCACGCTGTACTGATCCAGGATCCGCTGGGGTTCAGGATTGGAAGGAAGAGCGCCGTCAAAAAAGAGCTGTACGCGGCGGCCAAATTGCCGCAGCGAAGGACCGTTGACCTGTACCAGGTGCCACTTGCCGTCTTCGGAAAGCAGATCTATCGCGGCCGAAGGGCGTAGTATCTGACGTTTTTTTGTGCCCTGCGGAAGGCCTTCTAAAAGCTCATCGATCGAGGTGGGCAGTTTTGTTCCTTTGTAATGATCGACGTAAAGACGAATGGCTTCGGCCACTTCTTCGCCGCGGCGGATCTCTTCCAACTCGCGTTCCCGCTGTACCTGCTGGTGAATGCTCGGCGCCACCGCAAGCAGCGTGATGGTCACCAGAGTTATCAGGGCCAGCAAGACGATCAAGGCAGCGCCTTGCTCATTTTTTCTAGCGGTCGTTGTCATTATCGTTGTCGTCTTCAAAATCCTTTTTCGTCGGGTTATTCTGACGAGTCGGGTTTGAATTACTATTGGTCTTCACGTTCGGATTCTGAGGTATCCCCGGCGCGATCATTTCACCCGGCGGCAATGTCGGGTTCGGGCCATTCGGGCTAAACTGCGGATATTGATTCTGCAAGCCGGTATTCTGCCCGCGTCCCCCGTTCGTAAAACCTAACCCGTTACTCGTACCTAAATTAGACCCGGCCCCTTTACCATCCGTAAACGGCAGGCGATGCTTGAAGCCGAGGCTGCGGTCTTCCAGGATGACTTCGCGCCCGGAAATGCTGATCAGGCGAAAGCGGTCGCCGATGGTATCGTTTAAGCGAAACCCCGTTATTTCGGTCTTGCCCTTTTCCCGCAGGATGGCCATATCGTTGTTGCGGTGTTTTTTCTCGACCAACCCGATGTATTCGAAATTGGGAACCGGCGGCGGCTGCACCTGCATCATTATCTGGTTTGAATAAAGCTTGCCGTCCGGCGTGCGGACCATCACGGTTTTTGAACCTTCACCGGCGATCAAAACAGCCGGAATATCGGCGGTAAGTTTCTGACTGCTGATAAAGTTTGTCGGCAGTTCGCTGCCGTTAAAAAGTATGACGGTGTCCGCCGTAAATTTATCTCCGACCGCTTCCATCCGAAAACTCTTTGAACCGGCATAGATCGACGATGGAGTAACATAGGCCAATGCCTGCGGCAGCGGAGTTGGCGGCGGCGGCGGTTTTGGAGTGACGATGACAACCGGCGTCGGCGACCAGGGTGTGGGCGGCGGCGGTTCGTAGAAAGCAAACACGTTTCGGCCGGCATCCGAAGAAAATGCGCCGGGGTAGTAAGCTACCGGCTGAGTCAGTAAAGCGATATCGTCCTGCGACATCGCAACGCCATGGACTATTTCCTGCGGCCGTGACACGGTCGGGCTCGGTGACGGGGTTGGTTTCGGACTCGGCGTCTTTCCGCCGGCCAAAACAAAGCCTGAAAGCGTATAGCTAACGGCGATCAGCGCCAATCCGCCAAGCACCAGAGCGGCAATTATTTTATTTCTTTCAGCCGGGGGGTTTCCTTCTAAAAATTTCATATTTACCTCGCTCTTACTGCGCTGCCGGCGCTAATAAAGCACTTCCGGGTGCCCCTTCACGGCGGAAATAGGCCGCCAGTTCTATGTGCAAGCTAACCACTTCACCCAGCGTTTTTCCTTTTCGCTCGACCGGCCTTGCCTGCTGCGGCGGCCCGGTCATCACAGGCCCTCTCGACATCTTTCCGTCCGTCGAGTTTGGCCCTTGCGGATTGACCGGCGCCTGATACTTCGACAGGTCTTCCTGTTCCTTATTTTCCGTCGCCTGGAGTTCCACGGTGCTGATGACGACAAATTGCGGGCTCGCTTCGATCTCGCCGATGAACCGCCGCAGATTGGGATAAGTTCCCTCCACGGTCATGTTGATATAAACGCCGGGGAAAAGAGTTTGAAATTTATTCTTACCGCGCTCTTCCTGCGGCTGATCGTTTCTTTGGCTGATAATTTCCAGCGGAACATAATCCGGGCCGGCGGTATTGCGTAAATGGTAGGCGCTCATCAGACCGTTGAGGCGGTCATACAGACCGGACTGGCCTATGCTTGCGATCGGCAGATAGCGAAACTCAAAGTCGCTTACACTCTGTTCTAATTTGGCCACTCTTTCTTCGGTCGTGGTGCTATCGCCAAATTGTTTCTTCAGACCGGTAAGTTTTGTTTCCTGATCGTTGTGCTGGTCTTTTTTGGTTTTAAGATCGCTCGCCGCCGGGGCAACCACGAGAAAATAAAACCCTAATACTCCGAGCAGGACCAGCCCGCTCAAACCCATGACGATCATCTCGGGAACGCCGAACATTCCGTCCCGAACTTTGCGGTAGGACTCGGTCATGACCGGCGCGGCGGTGGCGGCCGGAACGTCAGGCATAGACGTTGAAACTACTGCCTGTTCTTCTAACGGTTCCACGACGGTGTTTTGTGCTTCGAATTCAGGTTCGCTGTTCATTGCTGCACCCCCGAGGTCGAATTTGAAGCAGTTTGCTCATTAGTTTCCATTTGCTGCGGTGAAACATTGTAGTGCGGCGAATAGACCACATGGAGAGTGTATTCGGAGTAATCGCCCGACTCGCTTCGCTGCAGGTCCTGGCCGCGCAGCTCCGCGCGAAAGATGCCGGATGAATTCATATTGTCGATCATCCCGACCACATTTTGATGGCCGTGGCTGAGCACCCCGAGCTGCAGCTCAGCTTCGGTCCGGCCGTTTCTGAGCGCGACGTCATCTACATTTACGACCGACACACTGACCCCGCCCGGCAGTATGTTTTCCAGGTCGGAGAAAAGCCGCGACCAAGAGAATTGCTTCATTATCACCAGCTTGTGGGCCGCCAGTAAAACCTGCTGCTGCTGCGGTGTAAGCTGCTGCCTGACCTGCTGCTCTTTTTCCTGGTAGACCTTTAATTCGTCATCGATCTGCTGGCTGCTGATCTTGACCAGCTGCGCTTCGGAGGTGATATTTCCCCACCGGACATAAAGGAAAACAAAGGAAATGACCGAAATGAGCAGAATTGCGGCCGAAAGCAGCCACGGAATAGTGCTGTTGCGAAAGGGTTTACTGGAAAGGTTAAGTCTATTGATCACTATCTATCTCTCTATACTTATATGGCGGCAAAACTCTAGTTTAAGCGCAGACTTCAAAGGATACACTTGAAACGATTTTACTTCAAACTATCTGTACCTGCCTATTTGATGCCCGCAGTTGCCGTAAAGATCGGCGAAATCCGCTAAAGCATTCTTTTCCACGTTAGATACGGGCAGGCGGTTGCGAAAGTTTTTTATTCGCGGCGCGCCGGGAGGGGCATCGAGACTTCTTCATCCGTCAGGTCGCGATAGGCGCAAACGCGGTTTCGGCCGGCCCTTTTGGCTCGATAAAGCGCGGAATCGGCCATTTCGACCAGCTCTATCGGGTCTTTGGAATCGGTCGGAAACGATGACACCCCGATACTGATCGTAACCTGGTGCGTATCGGTCTTTTTACCCTGGCGCACCACCGAAAACTGGGCTTCTTCGATGGATTGACGGATCCTTTCCGCCGCCACCAGCCCCTGGATCAATTCGGCGTCCAGCAAAAATGCGGCAAATTCTTCGCCGCCGAACCGCGCGGCTACGTCGCCGGTACGCAAATTTTTGGTGATGCAGCCTCCGAGCTCTTCCAGCGTGTGGCTGCCGGTCAGATGGCCGTAGGTGTCATTTACATTCTTAAAATGGTCCACATCCAGCATCAGCACGCAAAAAGGGCGCTTTTCCGCGGCCGAGCGAGCGGTTTCGCGGCGCAGCTCGGAAAAGAACGAGCGGCTGGAATGAAGCCCGGTCAGATCGTCATGCGTCACCAAACGCCTGATCTGCCGGTGGTACTCCCGGTCTATCTCATCAAGCTGCTCAAAGCGGAGCAGAAGCTCGCCAACGCCTATCTTGTCCCCGTTGTGCAGCCACTCGCGGTCGATCTTTTCACCGTTGATAAACGTGCCGTTCTTTGAATCGAGGTCCGTCAGCAGGTATTTGGTTTCGCCTTTTTCGGCTTCATAGATGGTCGTGATGCTGGCATGCTGGCGGGATACCTTAAAATCGTTCAGACGGACGTCAGCCCCTAAAGCCCTGCCCATGATCACTTCTTCGCGCTCCAACGGCACGGACATCGACATCGAATCGCCGTTCAAAAAAACAAGGGTCGGGCGCAGCTCTCTTTTTTGATTTCTTACTTCTGTTATTGGCTCCGTCATATTACCTGAGATTTAACACTAGCCCTTATGTCGAATTTATCCTATTTTAACTATAGCGCCACCGTCGCAACAAGATTGATGGGGCCCTCGAGCAAGCGTCTAGCTCACTCAAAAGTGGAAGCGGGGACGCTCCCACGACTGCCGGCGGGCATTTTTAACCGTGTTGACAAGTATCTCTTATGGAAAACCCCCATTGGAAATCGCGAGCCAAGGACGATCTCATAATCGAAGTGTGGGAATACCTGGATTGCGAGTCAGTCGGAGCAAAAGAGCTTTCTGCGATAGAACAGGCCGTGCGCGAACGATTCGGAGACGGCGCAGTTGACAACCCGATGATTATAGCACGCCTGTTGGCCGATGAAGGAGCAGAATTACGCCATCCGGAGCTCATGGAACTCTTTGTAAATTATGAGCAAAATGACCCTTACGATGCCATGCTGCGCGGCGTGCTGAAAACCGAAACGCTCAAACAAACGCTCACCACGATAAAGCACCTGGAGAATTTTCGCCGCAAATTCGCCGGCGATAACGACAAAAAAGGGCTTCGCCGCCTGCGCGAATTAGGGCTGAGGGGAAAGAACGAGACCGCCGCCTTAAATACCCCTGAGCAAAATGAAATAGCTTCCTGGTTTGCCCTGTGGCTGGAAACTCCCGAGCTATTTGAAAATTGGGTGGCAATCAGGCAGAGATCTCCTGAGTTCGTGAAGAATTTTGGGAAGTAGCGCTGGCGTCTCGCCGGCTGTCGCGGGGGCGTCCCGCCCGCGCGTCTTAGGCTGACGGCGGCGCTACAATTAACTCTTAAGGCTTTTTCTCAGGCTGAACCGCCCTTGGAAGATCGCCGTCATCTACAAGCGGCGTCAGCGGATCTTTCAGCCTTGGTTTTTTGGAATTGCCCAGCCGCAAAACCGGCGCGATCTTGGGAAACAGGATGTCGCGGCCGGCCAGCCGCTCGGATCTTTTCAGGATCGCCCCGCCGCGGCCGGCTACCCACAGATCGTCACTGCCGCGATAGGCCAGCGCTAAAAGAGAATTACCGGTAATGACCGGCTGTGACTGCCAGGTTTTCCCGCCGGTTTCCGAGTAAAGCACCGCTCCCTGCTCACCCGAAACTATGAGAGATTCTTTTTTATATACCGCCAGGGCGTAAAAATTCTGCTGTAAATTCGACTCGATATCCTTCCAGTTAATGCCGCCGTCATCCGTCCGCAGGATGATTCCCTCGGCGCCCACGATATAACCGGTCCTGGAATCGGCAAACTGAACGGCGTAGAGTGTCTTGTCATAACTGACCTTGTTTTTTTGCCAGACCTTGCCGCCGTCTTCGGTGTAAAGTATGACGCCGCCTGACCCGATCGCCACGCCGTGCTGCTCGTCGGTAAAGCGGACGTCCTCCAGCCATTCGCGCGTTCCCGAATCCTGCTTGTCCCAGCTGATCCCGCCATCCGCCGAATGCAATATCGCACCGCGCGCTCCGACCGCCCAACCGGAATTTTCATTTACAAAGTGGAGCCCGTAAAGATCGTCTTCCGAAGAAGTGATGCCTCTTCCCCAGCTGATACCGCCGTTGATCGTGCGAAGGATCGTTCCGTTATCGCCGGCCACCCAGCCTTTTTCCACGCCGGAAAAACTCACGGCGTTTAGATCTTCACCGGTGCCGGAATAAACCGGCAGCCACAGGTCGCCGCCGTCTTCGGTGAGATATATCCGGCCTTTTGACCCGACGGCAAAGCCGTTCGAGCTGTCGACAAAAGCCAGATCGTTGACATCTTCGCGGCCGCCATCGGTCAATCGCTGCCATCCAAAACCGCCATCGTCCGTGCGCACCAGCAAACCGTTTTCGCCGACTGCCCAGCCGGTAAATTTATCGACAAAAAACAGTGAGACCAGGCGTGGTTTTGTGCGCAGGGAAAAAGGCAGCCAGGTGTTGCCGCCATCGCCCGTCAGCCAGACCATCCCGTTGCTGTCGGTCATCCAACCCTGCTTGTCATCGACAAAATAAAGCGAGAGAAAATCGGCGCGGCTTAAGATATTTATTTTGTCCCAGGTCTCACCGCCGTCACTGCTTTTTACCACGCAGCCGCTCGAACCGGCGGCGACTATTTTATCCGGCCCGAGCATTACCGCTTCCGATACCTGAAGCACCGGGCAGGGATTTTTTATTTTCCAGGTGACGCCGCCATCCGCTGTAAGCAAAACCGTGCCGCCGGAACCGGCCGCCGAGCCGTGCAGGCAATCGGGGAAACTGATGTTGTAGAGATGTTCCGTCGTTCCGCTGGGCATATCGCGCCAGGTCAGCCCGCCGTTATCGGTAGTGATCATCTTGCCGTACGAACCGACGGCCCATCCTTTTTCGGGACAACCCCCGCCGCCTCCGACGACGCCGCCGAACGTCACCCCGTAGAGATGGTCCTTTACCGCCGCTCCGATCCTCTGCCACGACGTTCCGCTATCTGAAGTAATAAGCACGACCCCGCGGGCGCCTACGATGACGGCCTGGGTCTTGCTCCGCGCAAAGACGCCTGACAATGTCGAGCTGACCCCGGAATTTTGCTGTGTCCAGGTAAAACCGCCGTCTTTTGTGTACAGGATGACGCCGCCCGCGCCAACCGCCCAACCGGTTTGCTTGTCTGAGATGAAATGGATGGAAAGGATCGAGTTTCCCTGGGGCAGAGGGTTTTGCCACACCCAGCCCTGGATGCTTTTTCTGTTTTGTGCCGCAGAAGAAGAGATAAAACAAAGCAAGAAAAAAACGCCGGTGATTAGCGCTAAGATTTTGAGCGGCCTTAAATTTTTTTTACTGCTTTTCACTATTAAAGCTTACGGTCATTCAGAGATAAAGAATTAAACCACGAAATCGTACAAAACAACACAAAATCCTTCTTCTTTTTATTCGTGCTATTCGGGCAATTCGTGGCCAAATTTTTCCCTCTATCAATTAGTATCATCTACTTCCTGAACGCCTATATTCACCACGGCATCTTCCAACAGGTCTTGATCGACTTTGCCGAGCGAAGCTATTTTGCGCGCGGTCTTATCGCAGATCTCCTGGATCTCGTGGCCGGAATGGCCCTTGAGCCATTCCCATTCGATCTGGTGTTTTTGCGCGGCGCGGTCAAGCTTGTCCCACCATTCGAGATTGGTTTTGCGTTTGAAGTTGCCTTTCATCGTCTCCACCACATAACGCGAATCGCTCAATACTTTTACGCGGCAGGCTTCTTTCAAATTTTCCAGCCCGACGGTCGCCGCGGCGATCTCCGCCTGCTGGTTGGTCGCCGCGCCCAGGAATTTACCCACCGCCCGCCAGATGCCTTTGTAGCCGAGCAAGGCGACGGCGGCGGCTCGCGGATTTTCCCGCCCGTTGCTCAGGCTGGAACCATCGCAGACTATAGTTACTTGTTTCATAAAATTATTCGTAACGCTGCCGTCTCGGCGGCTGTCCTGACGGCGTCCCGCCGTCAGTCTAAACAAATGCGGGCGAGACGCCCGCACGACAGCCAGCGGGACGCTGGCGGTACTCTAGGCAGCAACCGCTTTCTCTATATTTTCCTCGTTATCGCCGACCTTGACTATATTATTCACATAATCTTCGAAAGTATCATCGTGGGAAATGACGAAAAGCTGGTCGAAGGTGTGTTTTTCCGTGATCTGGCTGATCTGTTCCGCCAGGTTCTGCCGGCGCTCGGCGTCCATATTGGTCGTCGGTTCGTCAAAAAACGCCAGCCGCACATCGGACAATTGTTTTAAGAGCGCGAGACGAATGCTCAGCGCCGCCGCCATTTGCTCGCCGCCGGAAAGGCTCTGGAACGGGCGCTCATAACCGCCTTCTTCCAGCACCAGGCCGTAATCTTCCGTCCATTTCAGGCTGCGCTCGGGGTTTCCCGTGATCTCGCGAAATATCTGATTGGCTTCATTCGACACCTGGTAAATGCGAAGTTTTGCCACGCGCGGCGCCGCTTCTTTGAGAGTGTCGCGGATAAATTTGGTGACCTCGCCTATCTTATCCAAGCGGTCTTTTTCCAGGTACTCTGCCCGCATCACCATTCGCACTTCGCTCAAACGGCCGAGTTCTTTCTCCAGTTCACCTTGCCTGTTTTTGGTCAGCGAAAGCCGCGCGTTCGTCTCCGCCAATTCTTTTTCCAGAGACAAAAGTTCGGCCCTGACGAGGGTGTGCTTTTCACGATCATAATTTTTTGCCGTCTCGTTAAATTGCTGTTCGGCGCTTTGGGCCCCGGTGCTTATTTTGTCGAAATCTCCGGTCAAATTTTCCAACTCTTTTTCCCGCTCAGGCAGCGCTTTGGCGGAAAGTTCATTGGTCAAATATTCGCGATGCGCGCCGGCGGTGCTATCGCGCTGATCTGAGAATTTAGTCCAATCCTGTTCAAACCCGGCAAACTTTTCGAGCGTTTGCGAAAGAGACATTTTCTTATCGTTAGAAACAGCAAGCTCGCTCTCGTTACTCCCGGCTTTTTCCTTTACCGCGGCGATGCCTTCCGCTTCGCGCGCCAGGGCCTCAACCCGCCCGCGCGGATCCTTTAGTTCGGCGAGTAATTTCTCCGCTTCATCGAGCTCCGCTTCAAACTTCGGCAATTCATCTGCTCTTTTTTCGGCGGACTTTTTGTCCGTCCCCAGTTTTAAGCCGAGCGCCTTAACTTCTTCGTGCCTTTTTTGCAGCGTTTCCAACGCTTTGAGAAATTGCTCCGCTTCACGGGCGGTTTTTAGAGAGACCGCAATTTTTACCTGTTCATTTTCCGCGACTCCGATCTCGGCCCTCGTTTCGTCAAACTGGCTGCTGACAAAAGCTTCGAGCGTCTGCCCTTCTTTAAGGTTCAGGCATTTCTCGGTCAATATCGGGCACAAACCGTTTTTTATTTCACGCTGAAAACGCTCGTCGCTTTCGAGCTTGGCCTGAAGCTGTGCGATCCGGCGCGTGATCTCGGTATCGCGCGTGCTGAGCGCTTCGACCTCGGCCGCGGCCCGGCTTTTTTCCTGCGCCTCTTTAACATCGGCCTCGGTCTTTTTGAAATCGTCGCGGAGGACTATCAGCTTTGCTTCAATGGAGCCGATCTGCGCTTTGTAGGCCTTGGCATCAGAGAGTTTGCCGCGCAGGTATTCGCGCTTGGTTTCGATCTTTTTTTGCTGTTCGATCTGCGGCTCGAGCACTTTTATTTCGTTAGCGGCGTTTTCAGATCTTTCCAGCGCCGCGCGCAGGTTTTTTTGCTCGGCTTCCATTTTGATCGCCGCAGTCTCAACCGTTTTTAGCTCGGCCAGAATTTTATCGCGTTCGCCCCGCTGTTTCTCCAGAGTTTTTAATTCCGCCAGCGCAGCGAGATGCCGCTGGTGATCGTCTTCGACGGTCCCGATCTTTTTCACGGCCTCTCGGGCCGTGTCGACTTCGCCCTGTTTCTGTTTTAGCAAAACTTCAGAAGTGGCCAGTTCCGCCCGCAGTTTATCAAGGGCCGCCTGCGCATCTCTGACCGCCGATTCCTCTTTGTCGAATTGCTGCAGCTGGGAACGTTTTTTATCAGACTCAAGCTTCAGTTCACTTAATGCGCGGTCCAGTGCGTCTAGTTGTAAAGCGATATCTTTGTGCTCGGCCTCTATGCGATCGAAATTTGCCAGTTCCCCTTCTGAGTGCGCGATCTTCTCGCGGACGTTCATTACCTGATTTTCGACATAGCGCGAAGTGGCGCGCAATTTCTCGGAACTCTGGCGGTACTCCTCGACCTTTAACAATTTATCGAAAGCTTCTTTGCGACGGGCGGCAGTGTCGAGAAAGATGGCGGTAAAAGTTCCCTGCGGAACGCCGATGGCAGAGCGAAAAAGAAGCTCCAGGTCGGTGCCGGGCTCGACGCCGAGATGTTCGCGCAAAAATCTGCCGACGTCTTCTTTTTTATCCGCGACCTTAACACCCAGCTCGGGATCGAAAATATTGTAGCCGGTGCCGGTGTCGCGATAGACGGTATAACGCCGTTCGTCCGTGCCGCTTTCGAAAGTGACCTGGACGCTGCCTTTTTTTTCGCCGCGGCGAACGAAATCGTCTTTTTTATAATCGAGCAGATCGAACAGCGCCCACGCCACGGCCTCGATGATGGTGGTCTTGCCGGCGCCGTTTTCACCGACGATCGCGGTCGTGCCACGCTCGAAATTAAATGATGAATTTCGATGAGATTTGATGTTCTCTAGTTTTACGTCAACTATATGCATCTATTAACTTTGCGCTGCCCGCCGCAGGCGGTCCATCAAGGCCGTTCCCAAGCCCGCCGCGGTTACTTTTTGGCAATAGATCGTCTCGATCCCGCGCCGGTCGCATTCGCGAAAAAACTCAAAAACCGCATGTGCATATTCTGTCACCGAATGACAGATTTTTGCTAATCCCCAGCCATCTATTTTCTCAGCGGATGCCATATCCCCTGCGCCCCCTACGCCGATGTAAGCGCAGCGCGGATCGATCTCTGCTTCCGAGATGTCATCTACTAAAACCACCCGCGCTCGCGGCGAGTAGTGTTTGTGTTTTAACCCGGGGCTTTTCGGGACGAGTTCCGAATCGCCGGCGGCAGTTTTCGTTTCCGGCACCACCTCGCGCAATTGTTCCAATGTGACCGCGCCGCTGCGCAAAATCTGCGGAACTTCGCCGGTGCAATCGACCACGGTCGATTCCAACCCGACCTCTGTTTCTTCACCCTGTAAGATGCAGTCGATCCGCCCGTCGAGGTCTTCGAAAACCGCCTGCCAGGTGGTCGGGCTTGGGCGTCCGGAAAGATTTGCCGACGGGGCCGCGACCGGTGTTGCGCATAGCTGCAAAAATTCCTGCGCCGATTTGTTTCCCGGCATTCGAATACCGACCGTATCCAGCCCGGCGGTAACCAGCGGAGAAACTTTATCCGATTTTGGCAAGACCAGCGTAAGCGCACCCGGAAAAAAGGCGGCGATAAACTTTTCCGCACTGGCGGTCATCGCGGATGTTAAAAGATTTATCTGTTCAAGGTTTGCGATATGAACGATCAGCGGATTATCCGCCGGGCGGCCCTTGGTCAAAAAGATATTCCCGAGCGCCGTCTCATTAAAGGCATCGGCGCCCAGCCCGTACACCGTCTCGGTAGGAAAAGCCGCCAGCCCGCCTTTTTTGATAACTTGCGCAGCCTCGGCCGCCGATCTGGTTAAAACCGTTTGCATAAAGGTCAAAAATTTACATCCTTAACAAACACTTTTCCTTGCCTTAACAAAACAAAGATCGAAGTGTGTAAAGATCATCGAAATAAGCTCAGGAGACATTATATGACGAATAAAATTTTAAGTTTGCTTTCATTCTTTCTCATCCTGTTTTGTTGCGACATTACGATTTTCGCACAAAAAATTTCCGCGACGGAATTGCCGATGCACTTTCGCGGCCAAATGCCCGCGGTCGAGGTAATGGTCAACGGCAAAGGCCCGTTTCTATTTGCCATCGATACCGGCGCCCAAGGGTCGCTGCGGATTGACAGTTCGCTGGTGGAAAAGCTTGCGCTTAAGAAAAGCGGCGAGGTCCGGGCGGGCGACGGCTCGGGACAAAACACGCGCACGCTGGAAACGGTCGAGGTCGATTCCATCAAAGTCGGCGGCTTCGAATTTCATAAGCTGACCGCGCCGACCCGCAATTACAACACCGCGCCCGATGTCGCTCATATCGACGGCGTCCTGGGCTTCGGCCTATTCTCCGGCCATCTTTTGACCCTGGATTATCCCGGAAAACGAGTGCGCATTGAAAAAGGTGCACTGCCCGGGGTCAACGGCAAAGACGTTTTGGCGCTGGACGATTCGCGGGGGATAGCCGTCGTGGATTTAATGGTCGGCGAACAAAAAATAAAAGCGCACATCGATTCGGGAAATATGATGGGCGGATTTATGCTGCCGGCGGCGATGGTCGAAAGTGCCCGGCTTATCTCCGAACCGGTGGTCGTAGGAAGGGCCCGAACGGTGAGCAACGATATCGAAATAAAACAAGCCCGGCTGAAAGATTCGATCCGCCTCGGCAGTTTTGAATTCCCCGAACCGACGGTAATTTATCCTTCACTTTCAGACGCAAATATCGGCGGCCGCATCCTGAGCGAATTTTCCCTTACCTTCGAT
The DNA here is from genome assembly GCA_035995185.1 of Pyrinomonadaceae bacterium. Classification (GTDB taxonomy): domain Bacteria; phylum Acidobacteriota; class Blastocatellia; order Pyrinomonadales; family Pyrinomonadaceae; genus DASYKT01. Next base: position 13,854 of record DASYKT010000023.1, on the reverse strand, counting down.
CAGAAAAATAAGCGCGTGAAGTTAAAGAGAACAAAAGCCGCTTAACTTTTCTGTAAATGTCTTTAAATTGCCACTAGCTTTAGCTAGTGGTTAAAGATTAGATACAAAAGGGCTTAGCCCAAGCTCAAAAGTTTGGCTAAAGCCGACACAGATTAGCATCTATAACCACTAGCTAAAGCTAGTGGCAATTTAATTACAGAAGCGATGCCGGGAAAAAAGTCAACTTTGCTTGTACTCCTGCGCTTTGTTACATTTCAGTTGTGGAGTTGAGCGAAAAACTAAAACAGATACCCGTTTCCCCCGGCGTGTATCTTTATAAAAACAATAAGGGCAAGATCATCTACGTCGGCAAGGCCAAGAGCCTGCGCAACCGTGTCCGCCAGTATTTTCAAAGCTCAAAAAATCAGGACCACAAAACCCGCGAACTCGTCGCCCGCATCGCCGACCTGGAATACATCGTCGTCGATAACGAGATCGAAGCGCTGGTGCTGGAATCGAACCTGATCAAAAAGCACAAGCCGCGTTTTAACATCCTGCTGCGCGATGACAAGCAGTACCCGCACCTGAAACTGACCATCAAGGAACCGTATCCGCGAGTGGTGCTCACTAGGCAGGTCAGGCGCGACGGCTCGCTTTATTACGGCCCGTTTTTGCCGGCCAATCTGGCGCGGCGGACGCTCGATCTGATCAACCGCACTTTTCAGCTTCGCACCTGCGATATCGAGATCGACGGTAAACTGCCGCGCCCGTGTTTGGAATATCACATCAAGCGCTGCCTGGGCCCCTGTGTCAAAGGCCTCTGCACCAAGGCCGAATACACCGCCGCTGCGGAAGACGTGCGGCTTTTGCTTGAGGGAAAAAATAAAGAGCTGGCAAACACGCTCGAGGAAAGAATGTGGCAGGCCTCGCAGAATGAGAAATATGAACTCGCGGGAAAATACCGCGACCTGCGCAAGACCGTGCTTGAGCTCGCCAACGATCAGAAGATGGCGGTGAGCCCCGATCGCGACGAAGACATTTTCGGTTTTTATCACGAAGGCGCGCGTCTCGCCCTGCAGCTTTTCACCATGCGCGAAGGCAAGATCGTCGGCCGCCGCGAATTTTTCTGGGAAGACCTCGACCCCGAAGGTTTTAATGTGTCGGAATTTTTAGGCGAAGTGCTGTCGCAATATTATTCGACCGATTATGTGCCGCGCGAAATTCATGTGCCGCATGATTTCGAAGACCGTGAACTGCTGGAAAAAGCCCTGACCGAACGGCGCGGCCGCAAGGTGCGCATCTATGATCCGAAGCGCGGCAAGAAACGCGACATGATCTCGCTGGTTGAAAAAAATGCCAAGCTTGCTTTTGAACAGCGCTTCCGCGTGCTCAAACCCGACACCGAACGCGTGCTCGAAGAGCTGCAGGAGCTGCTCGAATTGCCGCGCTTTCCCGCGCGCATCGAAAGCTTTGATATCTCGAACATTCAGGGCGCGGAAAATGTGGCGGGCATCGTCGTCTTTGAAAACGGCAAACCGAACCGCGCGGAATATCGCCGCCTGAAGATAAAAACGGTCGAGGGCGCGAACGATTTTGCCTCGATGCGCGAAGCCGTTTTTCGCCGCTATCGCCGCCAACTGGAAGAAAATAAACCGCTGCCCGATCTGATCCTGATCGACGGCGGCAAGGGCCAGGTCGCTTTTGCTGGCGACGCCATGCGCGAGCTCGATCTCGAAGCCATCCCGCTCTTCGGCGTGGTCAAACCGCCGCGCAAACACAACGCCATCTCGCACCTGCTGCCGCGCGGCATCGATAACGGCCCCGTGCCGTTCGACCCGGACAGCGCCGCCTTTCGCCTGATCCAGCAGATCCGCGACGAGACGCACACCACCGCCGTCCGCTACCACCAGAAACGCCGCGAGATCCGCGACTTCACTTCAGAGCTGACCGCCATCGAAGGCGTCGGCGAAAAACGCAAAATGCGCCTGCTGAGAAATCTCGGCTCGATCACCAAAGTCGCCGTCGCCAGCGTGGAGCAGCTTTCACCCTTCGTCGGCAAACAAACCGCCGCAAAGATCGTCGAGCATTTTGAGAGACAACGCGCCCTCGCACCGAATGTCATACAAGAGGAAACTCCCCGCCGCGCCCGCAAACAATCCGCCAAATTGGTGAAACGCGACATCGAACAAAACTTGACTGGGCCCAGTGAAAATTACGGAGTAGATTCCCGCAAACATCCAGTTGTCGAACACGGCGAAACAAACCTACGAGAAAATCTTGATCCGGTCGGCGGAGCCGACAAAAGATAATAGCCCCGGGTAAGCGCAGCGCAACCCGGGGTTTGGTGTTTTCCGTTATCACGTGACCAAAGGCATGTCGAAACAACGCCATCTCGCATTGCTGCGAATCTTGGCTCGATCACCATTGTCGCCAAAGCCAACATCAAAGAACTCTCATCCTACGTCAGCAAACAAACCACACAAAAATTGTTGAGTATTTGAGAGACAGGGGAATTTAGCGCCGCATATCGAGGCCGAATAAATCTATTGCAAAATAGCATATTCAATGCTAACCTCACCTGCAAAAGCCCTATTTACTAACCCACTCTCATCTACGGGAATAGCAGATGCCATATAAAGATTTACATGACGAGCCATTTGATGAAAGCACAATCACAAAACTGGAAATATTTGAAGATTATGCGCAGGCGTGGTTACCAGTCTGGATCATGTCAAATACGCCTCATATTGCCATTTTCGATTTTTTCGCAGGCGCAGGATATGACAAGAATGGAATTGCGGGCAGCCCTATACGTATTTTAGAAAAAATTAACGAACAGCTTGATAATATATTTCAAAAGAATATCAAAGTCTCGGTTTATTTAAATGAGTACGAATCTCATAAAAAAGACCAGTCTAAGTTTGAAAAACTTAAGACGGCTTGTTTAAATTATCTTAGCGAGCATGCCGATTTACAACAGGCCATTGAGTTACACTTATTTAACAAAAAGTTTGAAGACCTATTCATTGAATTACTGCCTAAAATAAAACAGCATCCTTCTCTAGTTTACCTCGATCAAAATGGAATTAAATTTCTCTCCGCTAAGTATTTTTTAGAATTAGAAAATATCCCTAGAACTGATTTTCTCTACTTCGTCTCTGCCTCTTATTTCTGGCGCTTTGGAGAAAGTAAAGAATTTCAGAATCATTTAGATATTGACATGTCCCTTGCGAAGAGCGAGCCATATAAATTCATCCATCGTAGTATTATTGAACAGCTAAGAAAAAAATTACCCTCTCACTCAAAACTTAAGCTTTATCCATTTTCCCTAAAAAAAGATTCTAATATCTACGGAATAATTTTCGGTGCTTCCCATCCCAGTGCGGTGGAGAAATTCCTTACAATTGCCTGGAAACGTAATGAAACAAATGGAGAAGCAAATTTTGATATCGATGATGACGCTGGAAAACTGCAGTTGGGTTTATTTGGGGAGAATAGGTTAACAAAACTTGAGGAATTCGAAAGAAATGTAAAAGAAAAGATTCTGGCAGATGACATTTCTAATAATTACGAGCTGCTTGATTATTCGTTTAGCGAAGGCCATTTAGGAGCGCACGCTGCAAATGTGCTTAAAAAAATGAAAAAAGAAGGAGAAGTATTATATGATGGCATTTCACCCTTAGTAACTTACAGAAATGTCCACAAGGATCATCGAAAGCTGGAGTATAAAATCAAAAAACCATGAGATACTCAAAAATTGAATGGACAGAAGCAACTTGGAATCCATCTGTTGGTTGCGACAAGGTGTCGGCTGGCTGTAAGCACTGTTACGCGGAAGTAATGGCTAAGCGCTTGCAGGCAATGGGCTCGGCCGGGTACGCAAACGGATTTAAATTCAACATAATGCCTGATCGCTTAGACATTCCGGTAAAAACCAAAAAACCGACGAAGTTTTTTGTTAATTCAATGAGCGATCTGTTTCACGAAAAAATGCCCTTTGAATTTCTCGATCAAATTTTCGATACAATTCAGAACACTCCGCGTCACACCTACCAAATTCTGACCAAACGAGAAAAAGTTCTAGAAAAATATTTTCGCATTAGAAAGGTTCCTGATAATGTGTGGTTAGGTGTCACCGTTGAAGAGGGTAAAAGGAAAAATAGAATTGATGCGTTGAGAAATATTGATGCTAAAATTCGCTTTTTATCGATCGAACCTCTTTTAGAAAGCGTAGGCGAGCTCGACCTGACAAATATTCATTGGGTTATTGTTGGCGGCGAAAGCGGTCACGGAGCCCGACCCATGAGGCCTGAATGGGCAATCGATATTCAGAGGCAATGTGACCGGCAAGGAGTTTCTTTCTTCTTTAAACAATGGGGCGCTTGGGGAGCAGACGGACAAAGACGAAACAAAAAAGCCAATGGAAGAGTTCTTTTAGGAAAAGAGTGGAATGAAGAACCTCATTATATATCTGAGGCCGCCTAGTTAATAAATTCCAGCAGCCACTCGTTCACCTTGCAATCCAGCACCAGGTGAATTCTATCGACATCGCTATTATTTTCCACCCGATGTTTGAGGCCGAAATCGAGATACCATAGTTCGCCTTCCTGCATGTCCACTCTTTCGCCATCCAGATAAAATTCGATCAGGGGATTGGTGATGACGGGGAGGTGGAGGCGGACGGTGCCGTCTTCGATGCCGATAAAATAATCCTTATGCTCTTTAATTTTTGCGCCCGCCGCCAATCTTAAAAACCGCACCGATTCCTTTTCGCACTTTATTTCATCCAGCACGAAGCGCACATAAGGCGCGCGTTCTAACGTCGCGGTGTCGAGATAAGGTTCTTCGGGTGCGTGATGGGGCAGGATCGAATCGGCGCGTCCGCCCACGGAGCGCAGCGAGACTCCGCTCCAATCGCCTTCGTAATAATGCTGGTTAAAATGCGGCGTCCATTCGGCGGATTGAATAATGTCTAAGTCGCGTTTTAACAGCGCGGCGTCAAAACGCTGCGGAAACTTAAAATATTTCGGCATTTGATCCAAACAGTGTCACCCGGCAAAGCAGACTTACCGTTTAGTCAACGATAAAGACGGTTTGCTGGGTGGCCTTGGTATTGGCGATATTATCGGCGACGGTCATTCGCAGAAGATAATTTCCCGGCGAAAGGGTCTGCTGCTTGATCGACCCGCGCACCGGAATCCGCGCCAGGTCGAGATTTCCCTTCGTCACCAGCGGGCGCAGGTCGGTGTCGATAACCGTCTGGCCGTTGGAATTTAAGACTTCCACCCGCGTCGCCAATCTTACGCCTTCGGTGGCGTGCGCGGCATTATAAACAAAGTACATAAAATCCAACGTGACCGGCCGGTTAAAGCGGCGATCGACGCTGAACTGGACCTGGGCGGCCGCATTGTCCGATTTGCCCGCCCCGCCCACCAATTGGCCGCCGAGAAACAGGCTGCCGAGGGTCAGCTGGTTTTTGGAAAGATCGGGTATCTCTATCCACTGGGCGGCGGCGCCCATGACCCCGGTCTGGGTTTCGCGAACCTGGACCTGCACTTGGTATACGCCGGGCGCAAGCGGAGTTTTCTCACTATAAATAACGCTCTGCTCCGTCGAAGAATTAGGGTTAATGGTCAGGCCGGTCTTAAATGTGCCCGCCTTTTTTCCCTGCTCGTCAAAAATAACGGCCATCATCTCGACCGCGGCGGGTTTGTCGTTTTTCTCACCATAGCTAAGCTCGCCGGTGGAAACCTGAACCGAACTGCCCAGCACGCTGCCAACATTGGGCACGTCGAGATAGCTCAATGAAAGCAGGACGGGAATATTCTTTTTGCCGCCGGTTGCCCCTGTCGACCGCGCCGAGGCGTCGCCGGACTTAGCGCCGGGCTTTTCCCAATTGGTAAGATAACCGCGCTGCTGGCGAACTTTAAGATCCGGGCGGCCGATTATTTCCACTTCTATGCTTTTGAATTTTTTGGTCAGGAGCTCGTCCTTGTCCGGTGTCCAGGCCAAAAGATAGTAGCTGGAATTTTCGTCCACCACCTGGTCTATCCATTTATCGAAATAGTTTTGATTTTTCAGGAAACGCCCCCCGGTCAAATTGGAAAGCGTCGCCATTCCGTCCTGGCTGGCCATCTCTTCGCCGATGCGGCCTTTATCCAGCCTTCCCTGCAGATCGAAAGGGCGCTCGCCCGTCGCGTCACCGGCGGCGAGGCTAAAAAGCCCGCGCGCATCTATCGTATAAATAGAAGCACCCGAGCGCGTCGCCAGATTGACCGCGCGCTCCAGGCCTTCGGTGGTGGCATAAATGACATGTTTATTCTCAAGATAAAATCCGTCAGAAAGAAAGAAAACCAGTTTCCGTCCTTTCAATGCGTTTACTGACAACAAGAGATTTTCCAGCGAGCTGAGAGTGTTTTTGGTCGCAGCAGCCATGCCGGACACGATATTGTTGGCGCGCTGTTTGACCATATCCAGAGCAGCCTCGTACTGTAAGGTCGTAGTTTTCTTCGTATTGTAGCTTTCGAGCATCTTATCAACATACAAACCGCTGGCCTGCTTGTCGTCATTGAGGATCCGCACCGCGACATACTCCGGCATCGGCGGCTGGTCGGTATCGCGATAGGTGTTGGGCATCACTCTTAATTTCGCCACCGCGGCGCGCAAAACACTTTTGTTGTTAGTGAACTGCTGCAAAAATCCCAGGTTGCCGCTGGCGGCGATGATGATCACCTGATCTTCCGGCATCATGTCGATATCGATAAAATGCAGGATCGCGGAGCGGGTCACCCCCAGGCTGGACAGAGACAGGTGAAAATCATCGACAAAGAAAACGACCTTGCGTTCGCGCAGAGATACGCCCGGGTTCGTCGCGGGCTGCTGCTGACCGTTCACCGTTTTACCTTCAGTAAAGGAAGAAACCGCATGGCTAGCCACTACCGGTTCAAAAAAATCGATCCTGACAGGTTTGCCGTCGATCTTTAAGACAAACTGCTCGGGTTTGAGGCCTTCGACAAATTTACCGTTTTTGTCCACCACCGTAACGTCGGTCTGGATCAGATCGGTGTCGACCCGGATAACATCATCGCCTTTATTATCCTGAGCCTGGGCGGACATTGCCGCAAAAACCATGAGCAGAATAAAAAACAAAGAGTTTCTTAAGATAGAGTTGATCGCAATACGCATAAATTGATGACCCGGCCTTTCTTGTGAAGAATATTATCTTAAGATATAGCGGCCAAAGTAACAATATTTTTTAGCAGCCGTGAGTTCCTTATTAGCCGCTAATTACACAAATAACACGAATTGAAAGTTTTCTATTCGTGTTATTTGTGACATTCGTGGCCGTATCCGCGACTTTATTTATCCGGCTAAAGCCTTTTATTTTATGGATTTAAACTACCGGCTAAACCGGCAGTTCAAAGATCTTACTGCTTTTTCACATAGCTTTTATGCAGCACGACCTTTTGCTTTTCATCATGCGATTCAAATACCACGGAATCTTTTTCATCACGGGTAACGTTGGTATTTCGTGAGTTGACGGTCTCTTCCCTGGCCGCCGCCCGATCGGCATTGTCCATAAATGTCTGAACGGTTTGCGGCTTGAGCTGGATAAAGGTTTTGTCTTTGGTCAGCTCCGCTACCGCTTCGGTGGCGGTGGCCCGCAGAAGTTTCGGCCAGAGTTTTTTGAACAGCGCGCTTGAAGCATAGACATCGGCACTGTTGATCTCGCCGTTGATGACAAAGGCATAACCGATCACGTTAGGCTGGCCGTCGATAATGGCGGCAAGTTTTTTGATGTATTCGTCGGTCGTGGCCGCGACCTGTTTATTTTCCAGCGCCAGCTGCAGGCTGGATTGCGACGTGGGTGAATTTACCTTGGCGCCGACATTGGCGCTAAGTTTATCCTGAGCCTTGCTCACTTCTTTCCAGACCTCGCCCTGCGAGCGGGAAAGATTTGCCGCGAGTTTCAGATCGCGGGTGACGACGCGCTCATTCGAGGAAGAAAATTTTTCCTTGTCCTCGCCTTTGCGCTGCGTCCAGCGTCCGCTCTCGACGCAATAGGCCGAGATCTTGATCCGTCCGGATTTGATCGGCAGGATAATATCGACCGCCAACACGCGGTCCTGCTTGCCGCCTTTGACGATATCGCCCGATTGAATAAAAACTTCGAACGTCGGCGAGACGTTTTCTACCTCGAGCTGGTTCACGTCGCCGGTCTCATAAACGATTATCAGGTCTTTGGCCATCGCTTCCTGCAAGGTCAGAAGATTTTTATGCCCCATCGCATCTTTGCCGTAGATGAGATACACGCTCAGATTTTTGTGAATATAAGGGGTGGAAATTTTTGTGTTTTGCGCACTGGCCGCAGATACCGCGCCGAGCGTCAATATTAACAGAGCCAAACTAATACACATCTTTTGTAAATTCATAACAGACTACTCCTATAGGATCAGATTTTAGGGAAGATCACTACTTGTTGATTAATGAACGATGGGCGGGAAATTATCTTGCAGGAAAAATTATCGGAGCGCCGAATTTATTCGGCTATTCGTGTTATTAGTGCCATTCGTGGCTAATTCTTAAACGCAATAATTCTGCGCGACCTTATTAAAAGATTCGACCTGCTGGGTCTGCCAGTCTTCATCTTTATCTAACTCTTCGGCCATGACGGCGGCGACTTTCGGAGCGATTTCGATCGCCGCTTTCGCGTCGAGAAAAAGAGCGCGCGTGCGCCGGGCCAAAACGTCTTCGACGGTGCGCGCCATTTCATTTCGCACGGCCCAGATAACTTCGGCGATCGTATAAGACAGTTTGGGATGAAGCTTTTCCGCGAGACGTTCGTCCAGGGCCATCATTTTTTTGATCTCCGATGCGTCGGACCCATAATGGGCCAGATCGCCGAGGCCCGATGCATCCTCGATAAAACCTTGTATTTTGAGTTCTTTGGTAACGCACGGTTTTTCCGGCAGATCCGCCAGCATCAGCGCCTGGTTGACGGCGTCTTCGGCCATCCGGCGATACGTCGTCCACTTGCCGCCGGTGACGGTCAAAAGTCCCGCGTTGTTTATCTCTATCGTGTGGTCGCGCGAAAGTGCGGCGGTGTTTGCCGGGTTTTTTTGACCGCCTTCTTTTACCAGCGGGCGGATGCCGGTAAATACGCTGAGGATATCTTCGCGGATCGGCGGTTTGTGCAAATACTTTTGTGACGTGTGGAGAATAAATTCGATCTCTTCATCGAGCGCCTTAGGTTCGAGCTCTATCTCATTTACGGGCGTGTCGGTCGTGCCTACCAACGTATGCCCGTGCCAGGGGATCGCAAATAAAACGCGGCCGTCATCGGTGCGCGGGATCATTATCGCGCTGTCGGAAGGCAAAAACGAACGGTCTAATACAATATGAATACCCTGGCTGGGCGCGATCAATTTTTCGCTTTCCGGATCGGCAATTTGCCGCACGCTATCGCAAAAAGCGCCGGTGGCATTGATGACCACTTTCGCCCCGACGCGAAATACCTGCCCGGTTTCTTCACCGCTAAAATTAACGGCGTCGATCATGCTATGCGCGTTTTTTCTGAAACCGAACACTCGCGTGTAATTCAAGACCGTGGCGCCATGTTCCACCGCCGTTCGGGCCAGGCTGATCAATAATCGCGTGTCATCAAATTGCCCGTCATAGTAGATCACGCCGCCGCGCAGCCCCTCGGTCTTTATCGTCGGAAGCCGCTTGAGAGTTTCTTCCTTGGAAAGCATCTGCGATCTGCCGAAACGATATTTCGTCGCCAGCAGATCGTATACTTTTAGCCCGACGCCATAAAAAGGCATCTCCCACCAGTCGTAATTCGGCACGATGAAGGCGAGATCATAGACCAGGTGCGGGGCGTTCTGCCGCAAAATGCCGCGCTCTTTGAGCGCTTCCATTACGAGCGAAATATTTCCCTGCTCAAGATAGCGAACGCCGCCATGCACCAGCTTGGTCGACCGGCTGGAAGTTCCCTTGCCGAAATCATGCTGCTCGAGAAGAAGCACTTCGTAGCCGCGCGAAGCCGCGTCAACCGCGCAGCCCATGCCCGTCGCGCCGCCGCCGATAATGACAATGTCCCACGGCTTGGTACGCGCTCGAACGCGGTCGATCATTTTCGCTCGATCCATAGATCTCAAAAGTCGGCAGAAGCAGTAGGCACGAGGCAGTTAAGTGCTCCTGCCTAGTGCTTCTGCTTACTGCCGCTGCCGTCCGCCTACTGCCATTTCAGTGCTCGCTTCACGGCCTTGTTCCATTTTGCGCGCATCGCCTCAACTTTTTCACGCGGCATCTGAGGTTCAAATCGTTTGTCTTCGTGCCAGGTTTGCGCCAGTTCTCTCTTTGACCGCCAGAACCCGGTTGCCAATCCCGCCAGGAAGGCGGCGCCGAGCGCCGTTGTCTCCGTATTTTTTCCGCGCACCACGGGGATGCCCAGGACGTCCGCTTGAAACTGCATCAGAGTTTCGTTCTTTGTCGCGCCGCCATCGACGCGCAATTCTTTCAACTGAACTCCGGAATCGGCATGCATCGCGTCAAGCAGATCCGCCGTCTGATAGGCAATAGATTCCAGGGCGGCGCGCGCGATGTGCGCTTTGCCGGTTCCGCGCGTTAAGCCGACGATCAAACCGCGCGCATCCTGGTCCCAGTGCGGCGCGCCCAGCCCGGCAAAGGCCGGAACAAAATAAACGCCGCCGTTATCTTCCACCGAATTTGCCAGCGCCTCGACATCGGCGGAATTTTCTATCACTCCCAGTGAATCGCGCAGCCACTGTACCACCGCGCCGCCGATAAAAACGCTTCCCTCGAGCGCATACTCCGTCGTATCGCCGATCTGCCACGCCACGGTCGTCAGCAGTCGATTTTTCGATTCTACCGGCTCGGTCCCGATATTCTGCAGCATAAAACACCCTGTGCCGTAAGTGTTTTTGCTTAAGCCCTTTTTCAGACATAGCTGGCCAAACAAAGCGGCCTGCTGATCGCCCGCGATACCGGCGATCGTGATACCGTTTAATTCGGGGGCGGCGCTGACTTCGCCGTAAATTTCCGAAGACGAGCGCACTTCGGGTAAGAGAATTCTGGGGATATCGAATATTTCGAGCAGTTCGTCGTCCCATGCTAACTTATTGATATCAAAGAGCATCGTGCGCGAAGCATTAGAGACGTCGGTCACGTGCCGGGCTCCGCCGGTCAATTTCCAGACCAGCCACGAATCAACCGTTCCAAAAGCCAGCTCGCCGTGTTCGGCTGACATCCGCAAGCCGTCGATGTTTTTCAAAAGCCAGTTTATTTTGCTGGCGGAAAAATATGCGTCAACTTCCAGCCCGGTTTTTTGCCGGATAAGATCGGCATGTTCGTACCGGATCTCATCGCAAAACGCGGACGTTCGCCGGTCTTGCCAGACGATGGCGTTATGCACCGGTTCACCGGTTTTCTTGTTCCAAATTATCGTGGTTTCGCGCTGGTTGGTAATGCCGATGGCGGCGATATCTTTTTTGGTAAGGTTTGCTTTTCGTAAAGCTTCGAGCGCTGTCTCAATTTGAGTTTCCCAGATTTCCCGCGGGTCGTGTTCGACCCAGCCTGCGTGCGGATAGATCTGCGTGTATTCCTTCTGCCCGGTGGCGATGACATTTGCGCCCGTGTCGAAAATGATCGCGCGGCTGCTGGTCGTTCCCTGGTCGAGTGCGAGAATATAGGGCATAAGCTATTTATAATTCCCGCTCGCCCACTGCACCGTCGGCTCGACCCATTCGTCCAGCGGTTTGTAAAGAATGCCGTGGCCGGTTCCAAGTTTTAGTTCGATCTCTTTATGGTGATTTATATCTTTTGACTTCGCGAAAAAATCGGCGCAGCTTCCGGCGCCTTTATCGTCTTTATAGTCGTAGACCGAAAGAACATTGCCGGCCAGGTCGATATCGAAACCTTCGTGATAGCCTTCGCCGCAGCCGGCGAGCAGCACAAAATTCAAGTCCTTGTTGTGAAGTATGGAAGAAATTTTATGCGTGATCGCCCCGCCTTTTGACGCCCCGGCCACCGTGATATTTGCCGCCGGCACGCCTTTTAGCAGCGCGTTGATCTGCTCGGCGATCTTCTGGGCATAGGCCGTGACATTGGTGTTTTTCGGCCGCGCTTCGCTAATGACGACAAAGCCGCGATCGGCGAAAGTGTCAAGAATTTCCGCGTATTCGTATCTGCCGAATTCCGGGCTGACTGCATTTTCCGCACCCTGATCTTCGATAATGCGGCCGTGAAGATAAAAAAGATAGCGAGCTTTTGTATCCGGCGCCCGCGGAGCTTCGGTTAAAATCCGCGCGTCGGGAATCGTCTTGGCAGCGGCCTCTTCGTACTGCTCGTGCGGCGAATCGGGGATCAGGCTTTGCTTTCCGCAGCCGGAAAACCCTAAAAGGCCTAAAATAGTTGCGACAAAAACTAAAACGATCAAAGCCTTTTTCATAAGCTTACCTCTTTGGCGCCGCCGGCTTAATAGACGGTCGGTTTATCCGAATGCGGCACAAAGCATTTCCGGCAGCGGGCCTCGTATTTGCCGCTGGCGCCCACTTCGACCAGCTCTTCCGATTCAAAAGTGCGCTGTGAATAATTTGCGGTGCTGCCGCATTTGACGCAGATGGCGTGGGTCTTGGTAATAAATTCGGCGATCGACAGAAGCTGCGGCATCGGCTCGAACGGTTTGCCGGTGTAATCCTGGTCGAGGCCGGCGATGATGACGCGAATGCCGCGCAGCGCCAGCTGGTTGGCCACGTCCAGCAATTCCATATCGAAAAACTGCCCCTCGTCGATCCCGATCACGTCTACTTCGCCGTCAACTTTTTCCAAAAGTTCCTGCGCTGACGACACCGGTATAGACAGGTGTTTTAAACCCGAGTGCGACGCGATCTCGGCCTCGGAATAGCGGTTATCTATCTGCGGTTTAAAGACTTGCACTCTCAGTCGGGCGATGCGCGCGCGGGTCAGGCGGCGGATAAGTTCTTCGGATTTACCGGAAAACATCGAACCGGCGATCACTTCTATCCAGCCGATCTCAGGGTGCCGGTGTTTAACGCGTTCTTCGTTAGTGTCGTGAATTAATTCTTCAACCATTAGTATTTATTTATTTAAGAATGGAAGAGATTATCACACAAAAACCGGTGCGAGTCTAAGACGCCTTTTTCTGCTATGCTGGAGAGAAGATGGAACTTAAACTCTGTCCGATATGTGAAAAGCCCTACCTCGCCACCGAAGAGCACTGCCCGCATTGTCCCCGCGATCCGTTCGAAGGAAAAGAGGAAAGCTACGGCACTTTAGGCTGTATCGTGATAAGCATCCTGGCCCTGATCGGCATGATCGTCTTTTGGATGGTCCTGTTCCTAAGCTTCTTTGTTCGCTAAAAATTTGCGGCGGCTTTTCGTATTTAACGCCAGCGTTAGCCGATGCATCTCTTGTCAGAACCGGGAGCAGTAGCGACCGGGTTTCTTTCGTGGTTGGCTTTTTGCTTTTTTCGTGTTGTTTCGTGGTTCCAGTCTTAATGCTTTATTAATCACGCTCCGCGATAAACAAACAGAGTCTTATCCCAAAGCTTAAAGACAAACTAAAGTTTGACCTCTAAGCCGTTTTCCAAATTCACCCAAATCCTCTATCGCCATCTCCACCAAACCTTAATAAGATGAAATTCTGTTGGTGCGGCAGGTGAAAACCCACACGGTTTGGCCTGTGCACGCCGGGCATGCTTGGCAGCCCGGGAGGCGGCGTGAACTAAGGGCCGCTGCCTCTGAAAGTCATAGCGAACCCGCATCGTATGCTTTAGCGCCCTGCGGGCAAAACCCTGTATTTAAAGCTAGCCTGTGCCCTGCTCGTGACGTC
>DASYKT010000022.1:0-224218 GCA_035995185.1 Pyrinomonadaceae bacterium | reverse complement strand
TCTCAAAGGGCCGCTGCCCCAGATCAAATTCATCCCGACCGGCGGAGTTTCGTTAAAAACCGCTGCCGATTTTATCAAGGCCGGGGCCAGCGCTCTTGGTGTCGGAACCGATCTGGTCGATGTAAAAGCTATCCGCGCGGGTGAAGCTCATGTCATCACGGAACGAGCAAAACAGTTTATCGAGATAATACGTGAAGCGCGCGCGCTTTGAGAAGGTTATTGGAGGCGGCGATCGGAATCAAACCGATGAATAAAGGTTTTGCAGTTCATTTGAGAAAGCCGCCACCGATGTCACCGAGCGTTAGAGCCCTTGTTTCACACGCGTGGAGTCAGAAGTTCAAGTTTTCTAGTGGGCACCAATAGATTCAACGGATTTAGAGGCATCGCAAGATGCCTTTTTTACGTTTCATCCCAAATTCACCTCCAGGGAATTCGCATTGTCGGAGTCTCACATGTGGGTTGCGGCGTTTCGGGTTGCATTGCATGCCGATTACAAAGGACAATGTCTTCAAAGCAGATAAAGGGAAGTCGGGAAGGAATTTAGTTGTCCCGCGCGCGCGTTGAGGCTTATTCAGATCGTTAGTTTGCGCCCTTGGTGAACTCGTTCTTGCGGATCAACCGCGAACGAGCCAGGATCACGTCGATCAAGTTCTAATGACATCGAACACTGCACAATATAATATATATACCCGACGTATCAACACCGTTATAAACTACGTTCGTCAAAATCTGGATGGCGACCTGTCGTTAAACACGCTCTCCCGGGTGGGGTGCTTTTCGAAATTTCATTTTCACCGGGTTTTCAAATCGATCACGGACGAAACCGTGGGCGATATGGTGGTACGTATTCGGCTGCAGCGCGCGGCAAATCTGCTTCGAACGGTTCCGAAACTTTCCATCACTGCCGCCGCCTTTGAGGTCGGGTTTAGTTCCGTCCCGGTTTTCTCGCGCGCGTTCAAAAAGCACTTTGGTATAAGCGCCCGGCAGTGGGATAGACAAAGCCCTTTGGAAAATAGCAAGAATGGTCAATTCAGTGATGAATTTCCCAGGTATTCTTTAGAAGATCTGGAGAGCTACGGATTTGAGGTGAAGATCCGCTCCCTGCCGAAACAGAGATTGGCGTATATACGGGTGTACGATTCCTACAGTTCGTTTGTCCGGATAAAGGATGCTTATTATCGCTTGATCGAATGGTATCGACAGCGGGGCGGCAGTCTTGACGATATTTCACTCTACGGCATGTCGCAGGATAACCCTGATGTCACTCCACTCAAATTGTGTCGTTTCGACTGGTGCGTAAAAGTGCCGACGGATTGGAAAGGTGATAGCGACGTGAACGTCACGGATTTTCCGGCTTGCCGTGTAGCGGCGCTTCCGTGTGTTGGCGACCTCGGTCATGCGAACAAGGTTATTCAGTATCTTTTTCGCTATTGGCTGCCGCGCAGCCGTTATCAACCCGCAAATCTTCCGGGTATGGAAATATACCGGCGACAACCGGCCGAAATGGGTTGGGAAGAATACGACATAGACTGCGCGGTGCCGGTAATACCTCTATAGAAACAAAATAGGAGAGATCTATGGTACGAATCGTTTTGGGCGTTATTGGCGGATTTTTTGCCTGGTTGATAGTGTGGGTCGGCGTCGAGAAGATCATTTCGGCCATTTGGCCGGCATTCGGCGTTCATCAACAGGCGTTCGAAGAGGCCATTAAAAATGGCGGTCAGTTCACAGCGGATACGACCATGCTTCTCACGCATATTGTCATGGGTTCGATAGTCTCGGTGATGTCCGGGGCTCTGGCCGCGCTGATCGCCGGTGAAAATACGCGCGCGCCGCTGGTACTCGGCTTTCTGCTGTTGGCCCTTGGAATGCTTAAGGCATATATGTCCTGGCCGTATGTCCCTATTTGGTATCACGTTATTTTTACAGCGATCCTGCTTCCGATGGCGATTTTGGGCGGTAAGTTGATAAGTAACAATTAGGAGGAAAGTGTATGGCAAAAATAATTGCGGCGATGAATATGACGCTTGACGGGTTTTGCGATCACACGTCAATGATCGCGGATGAAGAAATACATCAGCATTACAGTAATCTATTACGTAGCGCAGACATCCTTATCTACGGACGGATAACTTATCAATTGATGGAAAGTTATTGGCCATCTGTCGTAGCGAATCCTACCGGCGATAAAGCGATGGATGAATTTGCCGTATCGATAGACAATATCTCAAAGATCGTTTATTCCCGCACGCTGGAAAATGTCGAGTGGAAAAATACGGAATTGAAAAAGAAAATTGTTAAAGAAGAAATTTTAGAGCTCAAGCAGCAAGCGGGTAAAGACATTTTAGTCGGCAGCCCGGGTTTAATAGTAGCCTTAACGCAGCTTGATTTAATTGATGAATACCAGCTCGGCGTTCAGCCGACGGTTGTAGGAAGCGGCTTGCAATTATTTAAGAACATCACTGACAGGATCGACCTTAAACTCTTGAAAACAAAAATATTTGGCTGCGGCGCAATAGTTCTTTACTATGAGCCGTCAAGGACGGTAACTGCACAGAAATGAACGGAAGGGATCGATGGTTCCAAGACGACCCCGTTTTTTTTCCGTTTTTATTGATAGAGACAGAAACGGAAAATTTACGGCGTTACAATAAACAAATGTAAACAAAATCACAAGTAATCTGACCGGATTTCTTACTTTTTCGAAGTTACATCGACAACAATGTGATAATTTCCACCAGGACATTCAAATTCTATCGTTAAAACTTCATGACCATCGCTTATTACATCATGTTTATAAGGTTTAGCAATTGAGTTATTCCAAGGAAGGCTTGGGTTAGGAGGACCATTTTTATGAAGTCCACCTATAAAAAATGTATTGCCCGAATCAATTGTAGTAATGTTCTTCCACCAGCCTTTGGAAAAAGGATTAGGAATAGGAAATGGAGTCTCCAGTGTATACAATAGGATCATAATTTCATAACCATTACTGTTTTCGAGATGTCTTACTATAGGAATAGGTGTCTCATAATTACTTTCAATGTTAAACCTCCATCCTGACAGTTGCAGAAAACCCGGCGGTTGCCCTGGTGCTGCCTGATCATGTTCTACTGTATCAATAATTGCCCGTTCAAAGTTAGCAAAAAGAATAGCCATTAGTTTTATCTCCTTTTCTTGAAAAGTATTGTTTTATTTCGGTCATGGTTCTATTTAGACCGTAACCAAAATAAACTATACCGAGTTATGCACCATGCGCATATTTTTCAAGCTACAAATATTAATAAACCAGAACCGGTAATAAACCGTAAAATTCTATCTCTGAGAATTCGAGATGGTCAATCGCCAATTTAGTTGAACGTAAATAACCCTGCGTAAAACTGCATTCTGCGCCATATTACTCCCTGACAAAACACATTTCTACGATTCATCCTTCGTGGATTCAAGAAACCGTTCGGTTGCGCTTGTATCCGCAACCGTTTTATTGCATAATGCAAATCAGATCATGAGAAGAGATATTTTCCAGGCCATAGCCGACCCGACAAGGCGAGCGATCATTGCGCTGATAGCGTTACAGGCGATGACGCCAAATGCGCTTGCCGAACATTTTGACACTTCGAGACAGGCCGTTTCCAAGCATCTGCGAATACTGACGGAGTGCGAGCTTGTAACACAGGAACAAAAGGGGCGAGAAATTTTCTATACGCTGGAGATCGAAAAAATGAAAGAGATCGACAAATGGTTAGAGCAATACAGGAAGATCTGGGAAACCAGATTTAGCCAACTGGACGAATTACTAACAACACTTAAGGACGCGAAAAAATGAACAACGATTTGCTATTCGATTTTATTGTCGATAAACCAACGAAAACGGTAACCATTAACCGGGAGTTTGCCGCCGAGCTTCCGCTGGTTTGGGACGCATACACAAAACAGGAACTGCTTGATCAATGGTGGGCGCCAAAGCCGTTGGAATCGAGAACAAAGGCCATGGATTTCAGCGTGGGCGGGCGGCGGTTCTATGCGATGGTCATGCTTGACGGGACGGAGCGCTGGTCGGTGCAGAAATACAAGTCCATTACCCCAAAATCCAATTTTAAGTTCTTTAATGCATTTGCAGACGAGAATGAAAATCTTGAATTGCCGGGCTCCGATTGGGACCTGAATTTCAGCGAAGAAAATGGAAAGACGAAAGTCAGTATTTCGATCTACAACGAGTCACTTGAGCGCTTGGAGAAGATGATCGAAATGGGCTTCAAGGAAGGATATACGATGCAGATGAACAATCTGGACGATCTGCTGGCAAAATTATCGCAAGCACAGAAAGAGGAGCGAAAGAAATGAAACCTGCTGAAGTGAGCACGCCGTCAGATCGAGAAGTGCTGGTGAAACGGAGCTTTGATGCGCCGGTCAATCTGGTGTGGCAGGCGTATACGGATCCCGCGTTGATGCGTCGTTGGCTAACGGCCATGCCCGGATGGTCGATGCCGGTGTGCGAGATGGCTACTAATGTGGGTGGGAAGTATCGCTGGCGCTGGCGAGACAACGAGAACGGCCAGGAGTTTGGGTTCACGGGAGAGATGCTGGAGGTCGCGTTGCATTCGAAGATCGTGCATACGCAGATCTACGACCCGGGCGACATGGGTGGATCGATGGGAGATGAGCCGTCGATTATCACGGTCACGTTCAACGAGACCAACGGGATCACGAACGTGGCGACCTCGATCAAGTTTGCTTCGAAGGCGGATCGCGATGCGGCGATGTCGACCGGCATGACGGATGGAATGGAGATGAGTTACCAGTCGCTGGATGGAGTGCTGGCAGGTTAGGTTGCTGCCGCATGTCAACGATCGTCCCGATGGTG
Organism: Pyrinomonadaceae bacterium; assembly: GCA_035995185.1. GTDB lineage: Bacteria > Acidobacteriota > Blastocatellia > Pyrinomonadales > Pyrinomonadaceae > DASYKT01. The sequence continues at coordinate 219,357 of DASYKT010000022.1, read as the reverse complement.
AACGACTTTCTCGATGCCAAGCCGCAAAGCAATAGAGAAGAAATTATTATTAATTCTGAATGAGCACAGCAGTTGAAACTAGAAAAGGAAAATCAATGAGAAAAATAATTGCATGTGAATTTATGACGCTCGATGGTGTCATACAGAACGAGGAAAATGACGGCGACGGCTTCAAGCACGGCGGTTGGTTTTTCCCCTATGCGGACGAAGTAACGGGGGCCGCGGTGCAGGAGAGGCTGGCCAAGCCGGTAGATCTGCTGTTAGGCCGCAAGACTTTTGACGGTTGGGAAACGTTTTGGCCGACCCATTCAAACTTCTGGCCGAACGTCATGACCGCAACCAAGTACGTCGCTTCGAATACTCGCGACTCCAGCGATTGGCAGCCCACGGTCTTTTTGAGCGGGGACCTTGCGGAAAATGTCAGGGGGTTGAAACAATCGGACGGGCCGGATCTGCACGTATTCGGAAGCGCAGATATGCTTCAGACGCTCTTTAAAGAAGATCTCGTCGATGCGCTTGAGCTTATGATAATTCCTGTCACGCTTGGCAGCGGAAAACGCCTGTTCCAGGACGGGACCATCCCGGCATCCTTCAAGGTGACGAGCGGCCAGGTAGCACCAAAAGGGATCATCATCGCAACTTACGAACGCGACGGCGATGTGAAAACCGGCTCGCCTCAGATAGAAGAGGACGATTGAGAATCGTCGACGCGAAACAGCAAACCGAACCAACGGATGACGGTAAAATTGAAGTGAGCGAGATTTGAAAAGGCAAAGTAAGCAACGTAATCTTATATTTTCTATATGAACGTAGAAGAACAGATCCAAAAGTATATTGATAGCCGGCCCGAACCAAAACGCAGCGAAATGCAGGAGCTGCACAGCCGTCTTCTGCAAGTAATGCCGGCATGTAAATTATGGTTCCTGGATGGAAAAAACGACGAAGGTAAAACCGTTTCTAATCCTAATATAGGATACGGAGCCTACACCATGAAATATACCGACGGTACGACCCGGGAGTTTTATCAAATTGGTTTGAGCGCAAACAAAACCGGGATCTCTGTCTATATCATGGGTATCGAAGATAAGAAATACTTAAGCCAGGCCTATGGAAAAGAACTCGGCAAGGCGAGCGTGACCGGGTATTGCATTAGGTTCAAAACTCTAAAAGATATAAACATTGAAATACTTGAAGCGGCAATACGATATGGGTTTGAGCCGCGTGAGAAAGGTCATTAATATATGAATCCAAATATGAAGACAACAGCTTTTTTCCTGGCGATGGTGCTGACGGTGTTTCTGTCGGGGATCGTATCGGGACAGCAAAAACCAACGACGGGTTATGCCCCGGTGAACGGGCTAAAAATGTATTACGAGGTGCAGGGCAACGGCGAGCCGGTGGTGTTGCTCCACGGCGCGTTCATGGCAATTACGGACGACTGGCGTGTGTGGATCAGCGAACTTTCCAAAACGCGGAAAGTGATCGCCGTCGAAATGCAGGGTCACGGGCGTACAGCCGACATCAATCGCGACATTACGTACGAAAATCTTTCCGACGATGTGGCCGGGCTGCTCGATTATCTCAAGATCCCGAGCGCGGATATCATCGGTTACAGCCTGGGCGGCGGCGTCGCGATCCAGTGTGCGATCCGCCATCCGGAAAAAGTGCGAAAGGTTGTCAGCATTTCAGCGCCCTACGCCCGGGACGGATGGGTCAAGGAAGCGAATGACTTTTGGCCGACATTCACGTGGGAAGTGTTCAAAGGCACTCCTATGGAAGCCGAATATAAGAGGCTAAGCCCGACGCCTGACAAATTCCCGGATTTTGTAAATCACATCAAAGCGACGGCTTTGAGACCATATGATTTTGGCGCCGACAAACTCAAGGCCACCAAAGCTCCGATGTTTTTCATCCACGGCGATGCCGACGGCGTACGGCTCGATCACATCGCGGAAATGTTCCGGCTGAAAGGCGGCGGCGAGATTCATGGCGACATGCGGCCGCGCTCGGCGTCGAGACTAGCTATTTTGCCCGACACAACCCACGTCACGCTGATGAACCGCATGACAACGATCGTCCCGATGATAAACGACTTTCTCGACGCCAAGCCCCAAAAGCAATAGGTAAAAGTGAAAGTCAATAATAAAAATGGACAATTTAAACAAAATTGAAATAGCCGCAAGGAATAAAGCGAACTACCTAAAAACAAAGGCAGCATTTAACAATAAAAGGGTTGATGAATGCATACTTTTTTACGCCCCGGATCACGAAGTTAAATCAAAACAAAGCGAGAAAGGGCGAGATGGGATTCAAAAGTTTTTGGAAGGTCTGCACCAAACCTGGCCGGACATTCAGATCACAGTTGAACACTCTGTTGCAGAAGATAATTGGGTAATGGGCAGAAGCGTGGCAACTGCGACACATTCACAGGTTGTTTTAGGCATCGGGCCAACCGGCAAAAAAATTACCGCAACTTTTTGGGATCTGCACCTTTTTGATGAAGACGGTTTGATCATTGAAACCTGGAACTTAATGGACAATCTGGCCATAATGCAGCAAATTGGACTTCTAAAATAAGTTGGACAAAAAAATTATGAAAGCAATACTTTGGATGGCGCTGACGATCTGCCTTTCCTCGAATCTTTGTTTTTCGCAAGTAAATTTTAGCGATGAGACAAAAAAATATATCGAATACAACGACCCTGTTACTGTTTTCAAAAATGCGCTTTTGATCGACGGCAAGGGCAGCCCGGCCAAACCGCATCAAACCGTCATTATCCGCAACGGCAAGATCGAATGGATAGGTGATGACGGAAAAGCGCCAAAAGAGTCGGTGCCGCGAGACGCGAAAATAATCGATCTAAGCGGCAAAGCGCTTATGCCTGGCCTGGTGATGCTGCATGAGCATATGTACATATCGGCCTTCTCAATGGACCCTTTCTACCTCAATGCCCGACAATTGCCATTAAGTTTCCCTCGCCTTTACTTCGCGGCCGGAGCGACAACCATTAGAACAACAGGCAGCATCGAGCCGTATTCGGATATTCGAATAAAGAAGGATATCGATCTCGGCTTATTGCCCGGCCCTTTTATTGAGCTAACGGCCCCATACATCGAGGGAAAAAACGCCCTCTTTCCGCAGATGAAGGAAAACAAGACGCCGGCCGAAGCCGCAGCCTTTGTAAATTATTGGGCCGATCAGGGCTTCACCTCGTTTAAGGCATACATGGGTGTTGATAAGCCGACGTTAAAGGCCTCCATCGATGCGGCTCATAAAAGAAAGTTAAAAATTACTGCTCATCTGTGTGCGGTCACTTACAGCGAAGCTGCCGAATTAGGTATTGACAGTCTGGAACACGGATTCGGTGCAAGTACGGATTTCGTTACTGATAAGAAAGAAAACGAATGTCCTTCAGACAGCGGTAACCGATCAATAGCAGATCTGGATATCCAAAGTGACCGCGTCAGGCAATTGCTTCAGCGGTTGATCAGTAAGAAAGTTGTCATTGATTCGACCCTGGCCGTCTTTGAAGGTTCCGCGTCGGATGAAGCTCTTAATGCGATGTCGCCCGATACGAGAGATGCTTACTTAAAAATATCTGCAATTATTAAGTCGGCGAAAAATCCCGCCGGGGAGGATAAAGCTTTTACAAAAATGGCCAAAATGGAGAAGATGTTTTACGAGCGTGGAGGTCTGCTTACGGTTGGCACCGATCCAACAGGCACTGGCGGAACATTGGCCGGTTATGGCAATTGGCGGGCGATAGAATTATTGGTCGACGCCGGCGGCTTCACGCCTCTCGAAGCCATAAAAATTGCAACCCTGAATGGAGCCATTGCCCTGGGTTTTGATAAAAAGATCGGGACGATTGAGCCGGGAAAATCAGCCGATCTGCTTATCATAGACGGCGACCCGTCAAAAAACATCAACGACATTCAAAAGGTCCGGTACGTCTTCCGAAATGGTGTCGGTTACAACTCAAAGAAATTGTTCGATTCAGTAAAAGGGAAAGTCGGCTTCATTTAAACGTGTTAGTAGAGCAGATGCCTTAGCTGGTTTCGCAAAACTCGAGACCGGTACTATTGGATCTTAAAGGAGAAATAAAATGAGAAAAATTGTTGTACTTGAACACATCACTATGGATGGTGTTATACAAGGCGGCGGCGGGCCGGACGAAGATACCAGCGGCGGTTTTGCATATGGCGGATGGGCAGCTTCATATGATGACGAGGCTATTGGAGCTGCCACAATGAAGATGTTGAACGCGCCCTTCGAACTGTTGTTGGGACGCAAGACCTTTGACATCTGGGCGGCATACTGGCCGCAGCACGGAGACTTCTGGCCCGGCGTCAACACCGCGACCAAATACGTCGCATCGAACACCATGACCTCCAGCGATTGGCAGCCGTCGGTATTCTTGAGCGGAGACGTTGCCGAAAAGGTCGCCGAGCTAAAGCAGCAGCCCGGGCCGGACATCCACATTTGGGGAAGCGGCAACCTCCTCCAGACACTAATGAAACATGATCTGGTGGATACGTTCTGGCTGCTGATCTATCCGATAACGATCGGCAGTGGAAAACGCCTCTTTGCCGATGGCACGATCCCCGCGGCGTTCAAAGTGACGGAAAGCATCGCCGCCCCGAATGGCGTCATCCACGTAACCTACGAACGGGCAGGCGAATTAAAATTGGGTGAGGTTGAATTGAACGAGCAGACTCTTTAAAAAAACAGGCAAAAGTGAACAGGAATTGGCGGTGTTTTTTTTAAGAGTGCGGGCAAGGGACCGGATGAAAAATAAAATTTATATGTTTGACGCAGATGGTGTCGTAATTCAAAGCCAAATGTTTAGCTATAAATATGCTCAAGAGTTTAATATAAAAATTTCCGAATTAGATGATTTCTTTAAGACCGATTTTCAAGAGTGTTTAGTTGGAAAATCTGATTTAAAAATTGCAATAACACCCTGGCTTGAAAAATGGAATTGGTCGAGATCGGTTGATGATTTCCTGGACTATTGGTTTAAAGCTGAACACAACCTGAATTTTGACCTAATAAAAAATATCAGGGAACTTCGGAAAAAAAAGATGAAGTGTGTTTTAGCGACAAATCAAGAAAAATATAGGCTCGAATATATGAAAAAAGAAATGGATCTTGAGTCGATCTTTGACAAGATATATTCTTCAAATGTTATCGGCTTTAAAAAACCGAGTATTCAATATTACGCTTATATACTCAACGACTTAAATGAAAACCCTGCCGATATAATATTTTACGATGACAGCCAGGAAAATATTGAAAGTGCAAAATTATTAGGTATTAATTCGAATTTGTATAACTCAGACCTAAAATTAATTCTAGAATAAAAGTAAGTTATTCTTCTCCCGCTTTAGATTTTACACCTTGATCAGATGGATTATGCCGCGCGTACGCGCTAGATTCGAAGCGATGGGTTAAAATACCACTACAGGAGAAAAATATATGGCAAAAGTAACAGGAATTGGCGGTGTTTTTATTAAGAGTGCGGGCAAAGGCTCCGAACTGGCGGCGTGGTATGAGAAGAATCTCGGCCTCAGCCTTGAGAGCTGGGGCGGTTCGATATTGAAATGGCCCGAAGACAAGGCCGAAGACGGCGGCCTGACGGTATGGAGCGCGGCGGACAGCGACACCAAATGGTTCAGCCCGAGCGAGTCTTCCTTTATGATCAACTACCGGGTCGATAATTTGGACGAATTGCTCGCGTCACTAAAGGAGAACGGCGTTGAGATTCAAAAGGGGCCGGAATCGCACGAAAACGGAAAATTTGCATGGATCATGGACCCGGACGGCAACAAGGTCGAGCTTTGGGAACCGATGATCATGGACGAAAAGAATAAGAAATAGATCATGCCCACATTCATGTTTGTGTGGCACTCCTTAAATTAGAAAACTTAGTGTAACCAGGCAGCCGCAGGTAAGTTTTTTGCTTACTGCGCTGCCTTTGTCATAGATTTTTTCTGACTTTAACCGCTCGATCATTTTTTTCTAACTGCTTATCGAGATAGCTTTTCAGCAATCAATAACCCGATCAATTCTCCTCGTATATTCGTGACCAGCGTTATTTAATCCTTACCGCCCTCCGGCGAAGCGATCAAAATGTGAAAGGCCTGCAAAACCTTGACGTTGCTCTTTAGGATAAGATAAGGTGCTTAATGCAAAAGGTAGCTTCCAGTGAACGCTCGCACCCGACCGGTAATAAGTCGAAAAGCGTGCTTATTGAATTCAAACTACCGCCTTGCTTTTGTCAATCATTTTTATATTCTCCGCCTCGAATTCCAACGTGAGTGCGCTGCCATTTTAGGCTGCTCCTGAAGGTCGCAACTTTGGCTGAGAAGCGCGGAGGGCGAGTAAAAACTGTGTCGTAAAAAACGCTAAAAAGTATGAAAACACCGGTCGGATTCCTCATATCGATCTTAATGCTGGCGATCTTTCCCGCGCTCGCAGCGGCAACTCCTAATGCCGGCCCAAATGCCGGCGTGAGCGGCGTGGTGCGTGACCAACACGGCGATGTTATCGAAGGCGCGCGGGTCGAAGCGCGCAAGCTTTCCAGCGGGGTGGAGTCTGCGGCGAAGACGGACGCCTCGGGCCGCTACGAGATCAAAGGTCTAAGCGCGGGAGAGTACCGGATATCGGTAAACCGCGCCGGGTTTTCCGATAATGCCAGGACGATGACATTGAGCGCTTCGCAGGATGCGGGCAATACCGATTTCGTTCTGGTGCCGGGTATGATCGAAGATACCGTGACGGTGACGACGGGTAAAGGCGATCCGCGAATGATCGCTGAAACTCCCCACGCGATAACGGTGACGACCGCGACGGAGATCGGGCTGAGGCGTCCCTCGTCGGTTAGTCAGGCGCTGGCCGGCGTTCCAAACCTCACTACGATTGGCGCAAACCCGTTGGCCGCCCGGCTGCGGCTGCGCGGACTGACGTCGAATCGCCTGTTGGTGGTGGTGGATGGCGAGCGTCTCAATAACGTGCGCACCGATCCGGCTTCGGGAATTTCGCCCGCGACCATAGACGTGATGCAGTTAGAATCGGCGGAAGTGGTGAGCGGCTCCGGTTCGAGCCTGTATGGTTCAGATGCCATAGCCGGGACGATCAACCTGGTTTCGAAAGTGCCCGTCATCGCCACGGACGGGTACTACCTGGGACTGCGTTTAGACACGGACGTCAGCAGCAACGGGTTTTTCCGGCGCGGCACGCCGACGCTTAATCTCAGCACTCCGCGTGTGGCGCTCCGCGCCAGCGGCTCGGTCTTTGGACTCGATAGCTACCGTGCGGGTGGTAAGCCGATCTCGCTTGCGGAAGTAGTAAGCGTGGGAAATTTTGCGGCCCAAATGAGTAACGCGGCGGATACCGGCGTGGCCCGCTCGTTTGCCGTGTGGGAACTGCCCGCTGACGGTAAGGTTCCGAACGGCCAGGCCCGGGGATTCTACAGCCAGATGGATCTGTGGTTCCTGCCGTTTCAAAACCAGAGCATTAAATATCGCCAGTTAAACAATCAGCATAAAAACGTCGGTTTTGCCTTCCTTTCACCTCCGTACGATTCGCGTTTGCAATACAACGGTTTCCGGCGGCTGGATAAATATGCATTGAGGTATGAGGCGCACGAGCTGGACCCGTGGATGCCGCATTTGGCCGTGGGCGTCTACCGGCAAAAATACTCGTTTCCTGATGACAATCTGAATTATTCGATCGATGAAGGCAGCAGTTGGGTGACGGGCCCGGACGGTCTTCCGGTGATGACCGGAAATATCTCCGCCTTTACACCGGCAAATTTTACTCAGGGCAAGAGCAGCGTGACCTCTTACGGGGCGGATGTCCAGGCAACTTTTGAGTTCTTTAAACACGGAAAAATAACGACCGGCATGGGCTACCTGCGCGATTCTTCCACTGACTCATTCTCGCGGCAAGATCTTATTTTCGCGGCACCGGCGGGAGGAAATATATTGAACCGCGCGTCTACGCCCGATTCGCTTTACGAAGACCTCAGTTGGTCGAACCTGATCGAATACGAGCCTTTCAAATTTCTTCGCTTAAACGGCTCTCTGCGTGTCGATAATTGGCGTACGCGGGCAAAGGTTACGCCGGGTTTTCCGATCTCTACCGAATCTATTATTTTAAACGCCTCCTTCGGTTCGCTTAGCGCGACACCCGGCGGGATCAACCTGCAGGGAGTTTCGGGTATCCGCGATCTGGTGGGTGGGCTGGGCGACCTCAGGACAAATAAAACGAGTGTGACCGGCAGTGTCGGAGTAATGCTGAAATTGCCGGGCGCGATAAACCCGTACTTTCGCTGGGAGACCAGTTATCGCGAACCCGGCATTACAGAGCGCTACATCCTGCGCAATTTCGGCAGCCGGACATTTAGCCTCTTACTCTCTCCCAATACGACGCTAAAACCCGAGCGGGGGAATGTGTATGAGGCGGGTGTGAAAATTGAACGGTCCCGCTGGCGCGCGACGGCCAATTATTTTCGTAACCAACTCACCGACTTTATCGGCAATGAATTTTCGCCTGCACTATTCGTACCGCCCGACCCGCAAAATGGGCTGGACCCGATCTCGCCGTTCTTTCCGTTTCACGGCGTTCTTTATGTGCAGCGCGCCAACACGGCACGGGCTCGGATACAAGGCGTTGAAGCAAGTTACGAAGCGAGTTTTTCTCTTGGCGGCGGCAGAAGGGGTGGAAGGGGCGGCAGCATCACGCCGTTCGGAACGCTCGGATGGCTGAAGGGATCGAACCTCACGCCCGATGAACAGACGATCGCCCTGATCCGCGATTTCTATAACAGGCCGGATACGCTCATACCGCTGAGGGGCTCCGCGGAAGACGCGCCGCTGTCCGGTATCACGCCTTTTAGCGGAACTTTCGGCGCGCGTTACAGCGACCGGCACGGCGGATGGATAGGCGAGTATGATCTTCGATACCGGGCGCGGGTAAAACGCGCCGATCCGACGGACCTGACGGCCGCGGTCGGGACGCAATATGGCACGTTCGCAAGTTTGAGATCGACGCTCACGCATTCGTTCCGACTGGGTTATACTTTTCGCCGCGAGCGGTATCATGTCTTTTTAGGCGGCGGTATGGATAACATCGGCAATCGGCTGTATTTCGATCCTTTTCAGACCGCGCCGGCGCCGGGACGCTCATATCTTATAGGCCTTACCCTGGAAGGTTTTGATCTGCTGCGTCACTAATGCTTTAGGGCGCTTTGGGACGATCTTAAATGAAACGCTACCTGCTGATAATAGTTGCGATGATGGCGCTTTTCCTGGCGGCCTTTATCATTGTGGAATCTCTCGGCGGAACGGTCTTAAACGACCCCACGCCCTGGATGAATTCGGCCCAAACGAATTCGGGACGCGTGACGGCCGCCCTGATCGGCGTGGGATTGCTGGTCGCGGATGTTCTGCTGCCGGTTCCGTCAAGTTTGGTGATGGTGGCGCACGGCGCGCTTTTTGGTGTGTGGGTCGGAACGCTGCTTTCGCTCACGGGAAGTGTAGGAGCGGCGCTGTTCGGTTTTGCGATCGGCAGGCGGGGCGAAGGAGCACTGAATAAATTTGTGACAGATGAAGAACGGTTACGGGCGAATGCCTTGCTTAAACGCTGGGGCGTGATGGCGATCGTCGTCACCCGGCCGATACCGATAGTTGCCGAGACGGTAGCCATAGTTGCGGGCACTTCTTCGCTCGGTTGGGGGAGCGTGGCGATAGCATCTTTGGCCGGTTCGATCCCAGCGGCGCTGCTTTATGCCATTACCGGAGCGGCGATCGCCGACCTGCAAAGTTCGACAATGGTTTTCGGGCTGGTCATTCTCATCGCCGTCCTGATAGGTCTGGGATCGGCCGGGTGGAAACTGATGTCAAATTATCGCCAGAGTCCGGAATAATAAGGAATATGCCTGTAAACCTGGGAGCGCCGGCATCTTGCCGGCACGAACGCGCAGCGTTCGCAAAGGCGTCTTATTTTTACAGTTAGCACGACGAATCGCGCTTGCCGGCAGGATGCCGGCGCTCCCAGGAAGAGCGCCACCTTTGGAAAATAATTGACTCGCTTTTCATTTGCGTGTATTCTTGCTAAACGTTTTCCCAGAAATATATTTGTACAATTTAAGAGGTTTATCGAACTCAGATAGACGTTTTGCGGTTAAATTTCAGGCTGGACTCAGCCGTTCCAAAGGGGGAGTGATATGAATACTTTAATTGGGGTGCGTTCCGCTAACACCCATCGCAGATCGCATGTCGCCGCGTTTTCCCGGGCGAGTTTTATCATCGTATTTCTTTTCGCTTTATCGCTGCTTGGCCTCACGGGATGTAATATCCCGGCGGGAAATAACAACAGCAATAACAGTAACGGCAACGCCAACGGTAATAGTAATTCCAACGCGCAAAACACGAACGTGAATGGAGCGATTTACTCGACCTACGGCGTACACAATCCTCCTTCCGATAGTCCCTGCAAACCGCCGAATTGCGTTTACCAGCGCGCACCCGGTGAGCCCGCCGATCCGGCCTATCCCGAATACTGGGTTTCGGGCTGGAATATGTACCGCGTGTACAAAAAGTTCAAGGAGTATCCGCCGCCCTACGACGGCGCTCCCCCGTCTCAATTAGTGGAAGGCACCGATTACGAAAAGTCATGGGGCAAAACCTATTACGATTCGACGACCACCTGGCCCGGGGGCGAGGGTGCGATGATGGAGTATTACGAGAACCGCTGCCTGCCGATCTTTCCGATCTCAAACAAGTTCACTTGCGCTTTTATCTCGCTGGGCAAGATCGCCTACTTTGTCACGTATGAGAAGGACCGTCCGGCCGGCATGCCTCCGGTTTGCCTGTTCTCGGGTTATAATCATCCGCCGAGGCGCAATTTTATCGAGCACCTTCCGTACGCCGCGGGCGACAGCGCGCAGATCGGCACCGGCGGGCAGGGTTATTCTTTCTGGGTCACCGTGGCGGATGGGACGCCTTATCAAACCGGCGTAAAACCCGTTCCGGATGTTTTGAAATACATTATGTTCGGTTACGGCTTTGCGCCTAAAGATGGGCAGATCATGCCGCAGAGCTTTTATTTCTCGGGCTACCCGATGCCCCCGGCCGACGCACCGTTCGTCAGCCAGAACTATATCGATTTTCAGGCCGTTAAACCAAACCCGGCGGAAACCTGGGACCAGGTAAAAAATCTCGATCCGAACAGCCTGCCGCAGTGCCAGCTTTTCGATCCGCCGAAGGATTCGAAGCTGCTGCAAGGGACGCAGAAACAGGCGCCGACCTGGGCCGATATCGGCCGTGTGAGTAAAGCAGTGAAAGAAGCGAAATAAGCGCCGGGAATTTAGCGGGCGGGCCTGATCGTCCGTCCGCACTTTTGATCGTCTTTCGGTAAAAAAAAATATATGGAAAATCAGGAAAATCAACCTAAGGTACTTCTGGAATGGAAAGCTCCGCAGAGCATAGAAGACATATATAAATTGGTCCAGACCGCTATCGACCTGGAGTTTTCAACGCTGCCGCCGTATCTTTACGCGAAGTTTTCAATTCCGGACGGCATGAACCCGGCGGCCACCGATCGCATCCAGACGATCGTCGAGCAGGAGATGATACACATGTGCCTGGCGTGCAACATTATGAACGCTCTCAGCGGCACTGTGGGCATTAACCCGCCGAGCTATCCCGGTCATCTTCCGGGTGACGTGGGAGGCAAGCTCGAGGTGCATCTCTATACTTTTTCGGAAGAGGCGATGAAACAGGGGATGGATATCGAAACGCCGGAAGATCCGATCGATCCGCCGGTGCTGGCAGCCATGCGCGCCGGCGCTCCCGAAGGGCCGGTCACGATCGGGCAATTTTATGCCTTTCTTGACGCTGAGCTCGCCAAGCTGCCGCCGACTGCCTGGACGCCGAACCGCAACCAGATCGGTGACGCCCAATTTTTCCAGGGCCAGCTTTTCCCGGTCAATAATTACAATGACGCTCACCAGGCGATCAGCGACATCGTTTCCGAGGGTGAAGGTTCGCCGACAGCCGGCAGCCCGCTCGATTTTGAAAACGAGCTGGCGCATTTCTATCGCTTCGAAGAGATCTATCGCAACAAGGTGCTGGTAAAAGACGACAACCCGGTCGGGTATGCGTGGAACGGGCCGCTCGGCGTTGATTGGACAGCGGTCTACCCGGCGATCAACGACCCGGAAGAATATGATTTCTCGAAAGAGTCGCAGGCCGTGCAGGATGCGCAAACAGCCTGCAATGCGGCGTTCACGTCGATGGTCGACGAGCTGCAAAGCGCATTCAACGGCAACCCGGGCAGGCTGGGCAACGCCGTCGCGGCTATGTTCAAACTGCGTATGGCCGCGCTTCACGCGCTGGTTACGCCGCTGGCCGATGGCAAGTCGGTTGCCGGCCCAAGTTTTCTCTATCTCAAAAAGTAAAAGTTCAAGGAGCTGCAGATCATGAGCGTACTCGAAACACCCCGGATCATTTTTGGCGGCGAGGTCAGTTGGGACCCGATCGTTACCAACAATTATCAGAATGAATACAACGAAGCAACCTCATTACCACAGATGGACTTCAACGAGACCGTGGAGCAATTCAGGGCCGACGCGATATCTGCCGACGCTGTTATAAATAACGGGAACTGGAATCCGCAGGGCACCCACCGCTCCAATTTTTATAACGCCTATGTGAGCGGCGTCGACCTCGGTTCGGGTATTGAAAGAAAAGATCCGTTTGTCAGCTCCGCGGCTGCTTTTCAGGGGATGCTGGTAGATCTGGAACCCTACGGCGCTTTCACGTCACAACTGTTTTTCGACCAGATATCGTTCGGCATCGAGGGGGGCTGCCGTATCCTGGCCGCGCGCAAGTACCGCTTTACGGCGCGCTACATAAATTTTTTCAGGCTGCCCCGATCGGTATACGGGTTTGCCGCAAGCGTCGCGTCGGTCGTCTGGCAAACTTCGTTTGAGAAAGCCGGATTGACCATAGACGCCTATGATTCCCCGGCGCTGACGGCCTTAAAGGCGGCCCTTGACGATCCGGGTGTGCTGGGTTTGACTGTGCGTTTTAACGTCTACTCGACGCATTATTATGGCGCGGAAAATTCCTCGGATATTCCGCCGCTGGAGCAGCAGTTGGTCGACAATCTGGCGGCCGGCGGATTTCAACCTAACCCGGCGCGGAGCACGATGGTCGGCGTCATCGGATTGTGGCGTGAGAATGAGCCCGCGCAGGAACCGGGCGACCGCGTCATGCTGGCGGCCCAGCAGGGACCGCCGAAGTTTGTCGCCTCGGCTTATGCCCGGCTGGAAACCGGCAATGCCCCGCTGGACGGCAAGAATATTCTTACCATCGATATGTCCAACAGCATTTCCGAAACCGACCTTCAGCAAACAAAACAAGACCTCGGGCCGCTTACCGTTTCGGCGGTCGACTCAGGCGGCAATCAGACCGAGCTGGGAACGATTGATTACTCGCAATACAACAGGGACGCTTACCGCGATTCGGCCGGCATCGTGACCTTGCAGCTGAGCGATCTCCAGGCAAAGGCGGCCGCCGGGGGAACCTTGCAGATGACGGGCGGCGGCAGTGGCAGTGGCAGCACGACTTACCTCACGGAGCAGGCGCTGCGCGCGATCCCCTGCGACCCGAATCTTTACGTCAATCTGGGAGATCCGGATTCCACTACCGATGTACTCGTATTAAACAAGGGTGTTCCGGCGGGAAGCGGTATCACCGTGGCGATGGAGTTGAATTCTCCGAGTGTAGTTCAATCCACTACTGCTGTTACGGGCAGCGACAGCATAGCAACGTTCACCGTACTGTCTTCGGAGGGACAACAAGGACAGGTGCAGGGTTTTGTCCTCCAGCCCGATCCCGACGGCAGCGCGGAAGCCATAAATATAAATCCGCAGGCGACCACCTATATGTATATCCGAATGCTGGCGGACCCGGGGCCGTTTCAGGGCGCCGTGCCGCCGGCCGCGACCTGGGATAACGTCTACGATTTTTGTCTGGCCAATTGGAATGCGATGGCGCCGTGCATGGATAACTGGCTGGACCTTAAGAGCGAGACCGAGGTTAAGGCTTATGCATCGATAATAAAAAAATTGACTGACCCGAATAATTTCGAATCGTACCGGTTCATGCCCGTCACGCGGGATATGACCCCCGGCGAACGCGATCTGCTGTACAGATTCCTGGACGGCGATCAGGCAAAATCCGTCAAACTGGAAGCCGCGCCGCAAGAAGAACCGGCGACCCCGGCAGAACTCAGCCGGCAGATGCGCAGGGCAAAATAATCGATTTTCGACTTTGCCTCTAAAGGTCGGGGATATCGGCCACGAATGTCACAAATAACACGAATATGGATCTTTAATTCGTGTTATTTGTGTAATTAGTGGCTAATTATGAATGCGTGTATTAGCAAACCGGTAAATTTGGATTGGGGAAGGCGTCGCTGTCGTCTTCTCCGTGACGAGGCGCCGCGCAGGCAAAATCTTTTTCAACCAGTATCCGAAGCTTATTCCCGTCTCCGATATCCTGGTCCGTTTCTATTCCGACCTGATCGGAATCAACCCATTGCCGCGCTTGCGGGGAAGGAATAGAGATTGTGATCTTTCCATCTTCGAATTTTGCAGCAATGTCGTTTTCCGGCAGGGCGATCAGAGCATAAGTTAAATGAGACGCAGGAACTGCGCCGAATTCGATAACCTCTTCGACATATCCGTTTTCTCCAAATTGCGCGACCTCACTTTGTGTCAGACGAAGGCGGAGGGAATTATTTCTGATTCTGAGCTTCATAAAACCGCTATGGCGCCAGGCGCTCGATCTGCCACTCCGCATCCGTTTTTGTATAACGCAAACGGTCATGCAAACGGCTTTGACGCCCCTGCCAAAACTCAAAGACCACCGGAGCAAGAATATATCCGCCCCAATTTTCCGGGCGTGGTATTTCCCGGTCCGCAAATTCCGCTCCCAGTGTCGAATACTTTTCTTCCAGTTCCTCGCGGCCGGAGATCACGCTGCTTTGCGCGGAGGCCAGAGCGCCGATCTGGTTTTCCCGCGGCCTTGATGCAAAGTAGGCATCGGAATTTTCCGCCGGAACTTTTTTAACCGTGCCTTCTATCCGCACCTGTTTTGCCAGATCTGCCCAGTAAAAGAGAAGGGCAGCGTGGGGATTTTCTTCTATTTCGACAGCTTTGCGGGAATCGTAGTTGGTGTAAAAGATAAATCCGTTCTGGTCAAAGTCGCGCATCAGAACCACCCGGGATGATGGCCGACCGGACGCGGCCACAGTCGATAAGACCATGGCATTCGGCTCATGAAGCCCTTTTTCAAAAGCTTCTCCGATCCATAGCTCGAACTGCCTGAAAGGATCCGCCAGAGCGGCGCCTTCCGCGAGCGTCTCGCTCGAAAAGTCATGCCGCGATCCGTGAATGATTTTTCTTATGTCTTGGTGATCGGTCACAATATCGTCTTGTAAATACTCCGTTGAGTTTTCAACATTATGGCATATTCATTAAAAAAAGTAGCAGTAACTAATTGTGGTGTAAATGAAACCGCAGACATAAGAATCGTTTCGAAATAGATAAAAGATCGTAGCTGATAGCTGAAAGATCCGATCTATGATCTGTTATCTATCAGTTATCATCTATTTCGAAGGAAATACGTATCGGCGCCACTTACGCGGCCGCGAAAAAAAAAGAGACCGCTTTTTTAGGGCTGTCTCTTTTTTTTAAATAATTTTTTAATAATTACGGCTTTTTTGGCTTGCCGTTATCGTTATTTTTGGGATCGTTACCTTTATTTTGGTTTTGATTATTATTAGGTTTATCCCGATCCTTGTTCCCGACGGGGATCTCGGGCGGATTCTTTTTCGGCGGGTCCTGCTGCTGGGGAGGAGTGCCCTGCTGAGCGCCGACCAACGTTCCTAGCGAAATGACGATCGATAAGATCGTTAAAGCCATTAATTTTTTAATATTCCGGTAAATCATTTTTACAGCCCCTCGTGACTACTAAACTCCGATGATATATTGAGCAAAATTGATGCCACAAAAGAAAAAATGGCTGTGACCCTGAAAGTCTAATGTCTGCAACTGTTTAGCCTGTAATAAGAAAGCTTTATCATTTTTGAGCATACCATAACGTTATTGAGCGAACGTTATGGTTAAGACGTGAAAGGCATATGTCGTCTTAAAAGCGGTTTCAAACAGGCACTTTGATCTTCAGCAGTATTTCCTGCAATATTTGCTCGGCTTCATGGCTCCGGCGCACGGCGCTGGAGTAGCGGGAACTGACGATTATTCTGTGCGCAAAGGCCGGCACCACCAATCTTTTTATATCATCGGGCAGGCAAAAGTCACGTCCTTCGATCAACGCTAAAGCTTGTGCCGAGCGGTAAAGCGATAATGTTCCGCGCGGACTGACGCCAAGCTCCAGGGCCTCGGACTCACGCGTCAGCGCGACAACTTCCATCAGATATTCGACCAGCGATTCGTCCATCCGCACTTCGCTGACGAATTGCTGCAATTCAAGCACTTCGGCGGCGGAAAGAACCGGAAGCACATAATTGAGAGGATCGGCCCGCTCACGATCGCGGAGGATGTTTCTTTCATCTTCTTTGCCGGGATATCCCATTCGCAGGCGCAGCATAAAACGGTCCAGCTGCGATTCAGGCAGCGGATAGGTGCCGTGATGTTCCGCCGGATTTTGCGTGGCGACCACTATGAAAGGCAGCGGCAGTTGGCGGGAAATACCTTCGACCGTAACCTGGCCTTCGGCCATCGCTTCTAATAATGCAGATTGCGTTTTCGGCGTGGCGCGGTTTATTTCGTCGGCGAGAACGATGTTGGCAAAGATCGGCCCCGGTTTCCATTCAAAACTCCCGTTTTGCTGGTTATAGATCGACAGGCCGATAACATCCGATGGCAGCAGATCGGACGTGAATTGAATCCTTTGAAATGTGCAGTCCAATGCCCGTGCCAGGGCATGTGAAAGGGTCGTTTTGCCGATGCCGGGCACATCTTCGATCAAAAGATGCCCTTTGGCGAGCAGTGCGACGAGCGCCAATTTCACGGTTTCCGACTTTCCGCGGATAACTTTTTCTATCGCGGCCTGTAGTTTCCGGATCTTTTCTATCACGGCAACGTCAGATTTTACGGGGGTTTGGGTTTCGCTGGTGATCCAATCTCTCATCATTTATGTTTCGGCATCTGTTCGGGTCGGGCCGCTCAAACTCTATTTTACAGAAAATTTGGGTTTGCAGGCAATTTTTTCCGTATATTCGTCACAAAACTACTACTTGCGGTGTTTTTATTAACAGAAAGGCCAAAAGGAGAAAATTTATATGTCTTGGTTAGCTTCCTTAATAATATCCGGTTTAATAATGTCGAATTTCGGCGCAGGAACGTCGAATAATTATACGAATAAAGTTGTTACAGATACGGCGCAAACTACGCCTGACCAGCAGGGTGACGAGATCGAGCACTTCGATCAAACTTATCCTTTTAGCTCCAACGGAAGCGTGGCCCTGTCTAATTTGAACGGTGACGTGACGATCGAGACCTGGGAGCGTAACGAGGTCAGGGTTGAATATACCAAGACTGCGTCCACGAAAGAAATGATGGATTGGGTGCGGGTGCATGTCAATGCCAACAAAGAGCGGATAGAGATCGAAGCCGATTATGACGCCTGGAAAGAAAATAATAACGGCAGCTGGGAAAAATGGAAAAATAAGCGGATCGAAGTGACCTTTAAATTAACGGTCCCGCGCAGTGCCATCCTGGACGAGATCGAAACCGTCAACGGCTCGGTGGTCCTTTCCAATATGACGAATTTCTGCAAGGTTTCCACGGTGAACGGGGAAGTTTCCGCAAAAAACCTGCGCGGCGGAATCAACCTGTCTACCGTCAACGGTAATCTTGTCGCGGATTTTGACCGCCTCGAAAGCACCAAACCGATCTCTTTAAATACCGTGAACGGCAAGGTGATTTTGACCATTCCTTCAGATTCGGACGTAACGCTTAAGGCGGACACGGTGAATGGTTCTATCGCCAACGATTTTGGCCTGCCCGTACGCAAAGGCGAATATGTCGGCCGCGATCTGTATGGAAAGATCGGCAACGGCAATACCAAGGTCAAACTCAGCAGCGTAAACGGCGGCCTTTCGGTTATGCGCAAACAGGACGGCAAAGCTCTGAGCCCGGCGACAAATCTTTTGCAGATCAAAAAAGAAGACGTCGATAACGACAATGACGAAGATAATGACGAGGACAACGATAACGACAATGAAAATGACAACCGGTCGCGCGCGGCAATGAGCAGGGACGTGGAACGCGCGGTAAGGGACGCGGTAAAAACGGTGCCCAACGTTCTGGTAGATACCAATCTCAATGTGCAGATCACGGAAGAAATGCTGAAAGAGATCGCCAAGGTTCAGAAAGAAGTAACGAGAAAAACGGTGGATCAGACAAAGATGATCGACGGCCAGGTGAAAGCCGCGCTTCTCGATACGCAGAGCGCGCTTTCCGGTTTATATGTTTTGCCGGGCACAAGTATCTTGCCTAATATCGAAAGGCAGGGAGAAACGATCGCTGTCAAAGGAACTCCGAAAGTTATCGTCGAGGCGAAAAATTGTTCGGTGATCGTCAGGGGCTGGGACAGGTCGGAAGTAAAATACGACCTGACAAAAATTACGCGCTCGGCGCAAACCCCGCAAACGGGCGGCCTGAATGTGGAAAAAGACGATTCAAGGGTAAAGATCAAAGTTACCGACATCAACCAGCAGAATCGCTATCGCCTGGAAATTTTTGTGCCGAAAAAATCGAACATCAAGATCTCGACCGATAAGGAAATACGGCTTGATGGGGTATCGGGCGACCTGGAATTAAGCACGCCGAGCGATGCTATCAATGTTCATGACAGCGACGGCAAGTTAAATGTGGCTACGGTCAACGGGCAGGTCCGGGTGATAGGTTTTCAGGGCGAAGTAAATTCCGCCACCCTCGAAGGCTTGATCAGCCTGGAAGGCGCCTTTACCAAATTTTCCGCCAATGCCGGCAACGGCACATTGATATTGACGCTGCCTGACAACACGGGCGCTTATATCGCTACGCCGACGGACAATATTTTTGCCGAAGGATTGCCGCTCGCCAAAGAAAATGACAAATGGAAGATCGGCCGGGGCGGCGACACCTATAATATTCAGACGCTGGGTGACGGCAAGATCGTTATCCGCAATGCGGGCAATTTAAGAGCGGGCATCTAAGGCCGGCTCTTTCTATTTATTTTAAGATCAAAAAAATACGAGTTTTTGAAACTCTTTTTTTCATTTCTCGTTAAAGGATAAGAGCAATTCTCCGCTCAAGTTCAGAGTTCAAGGGGTTTATCTGAAAGTGAGGCTTTTTTATGAAGAGGCTGTATGCTCTTGTTTTTATTTTAATAACTTCTTCGCTATTTTTCGCACAAACCCCTGAGCCGAGCCCCTCGGCAACACCACAGACATCAGTTACCAGCGTAGCTGCCGGGACCGGCGCGCCCAGGGATTACCTGCGCGATCTGCCCGAAGCCAAAAAACGTCCGGTCAAGATCCCGAAACTTACGGCCATTCCTACCATCGACGGTTTGATAAACGAAGACGTTTGGAAAGAGGCTGCCGTGTTTGATGATTTTGTTCAAACCGGCCCGGGCAACAACGTCGCCCCGTCAAAACCCACCGAAGCGTTTATCGGTTACGACGAAAAGCATCTCTATATCGCTTTTAAATGTTATGACGACAAAGACAAGATCCGCGCGACGGTGGCCAATCGCGATAACGTTTTCGGCGAAGACAACGTCCGCGTCTGGCTAGACACCTATAACGATCAGCGCCGAGCTTATGTGATCGGGTTCAACCCGCTGGGCATTCAGCAGGACGGTATTTTTACCGAAGGCCAGGGCGCCGATTTTTCCGTCGATATCGTGATGGAATCCAAAGGCGCTATCCAGGACTGGGGCTGGTCGGTGGAAATAAAGATACCTTTTAAATCGCTGCGCTATGCGGCCGGCAAAGGCAAGTTGTGGGGGATCAATCTGGCCCGCAATATCGACCGCTTTAACGACGAGTTCGATCAATGGCTGCCGGACGACCGCAACATTTCCGGGTTTCTGGTCAAGCACGGAAAGCTTACGGGCCTTGACGAGATCAAAGCCGAAAGAACGCTCGAGATCGTGCCCAGCATCACGGTTTCCGAAACCGGAAAACGCAAAACCTCCATCACCAACGGCTCATTCGATCCGATCTTTTTTCCTATCGGCGTGCAGGACCCGGGCAGGTTTGTGAACGACCCGGTCAAACAGGACCTGGGTGTGACCCTCAAGTATACGATCACGCCAAATATCACGCTTGATGCCGCGATCAATCCCGATTTTGCCGAGATCGAGGCAGACGCGCCGGTGGTGACGGCGAACCAGCGCTTCCCGATATTTTTCCAGGAAAAGCGGCCGTTCTTTTTAGAAGGTCAGGATATTTTTAATTCGCCGCTGACGCCTTTTTATTCCCGCACGATCGTCGATCCCGATCTCGCCGCCAAGATAACCGGCAAGATCGGCAAGACCACCTTTGGATTTCTCGGCGCTTCCGATAAAGCCCCCGGTAATTTTTCCGAAGACGAGCGCGGTGAATTTAATGCCTGTGTGAACGCGCACAATCTCGATCCGGATAACGTGAGATGCGGGCTGGCCGAATTTTTGGATAAGAACGCTTATTTTGGCATCCTCAGGGTAAAACGGGATGTAGGCAAGCAGAATAACATCGGATTTTTCGGCACCGCCCGCGTCTTTCCGCGCAGCCGTAATTTCGTCGGTGGCTTCGATGGAAAATTCTACCTCGATGCCAAGACGATAATGGGCTTTCAGGCGCTGGGCACACATTCGCGCAAGAACTTTTTTAACCCCGATCTCAACCGGGGCGAATATCGCACCGGCAACGGCCTGGGCTATACCTGGAATCTGGATTACACGACCGATAGGCACGGCTGGTACGCGGAAGTTACCGGACGAACGAAAGATTATCGCGCCGATTCCGGATTTACCCAGCAAGTTAACACCAATTCCGCTTTCTTTATCAATCGCGTCAGCACCAAATCAAACGCAAAAGCGACGCTGATCCGCTTTGACTGGCGGCAATTCATCCGTTACCGATTCGATTTTAACGGCCGCGAACAATATTGGCTGGCGGGCAACGGATTTTCCGCGCAGGTAAAAGGCAATCTCTTTATCAGCGGTGAAGGCGGCCTGCAGCACGAAAATCTTTATGAAGATGAATTCGGCCGCAGACGCGCTACGCCGAACGGGCCGGGCGGATTTACCGGCGCGCCTATGCGCTCGTCATACCAGCCTTACTTCAGCGTCAATGTTAACAAAAATGTAAGTAAGAAATTGTTCCTCTACGGATTTGTCGGATCCATCTGGGGCGCGTACGACTATGATTTTGGCGCCGGCAACCGTTTTCCGCGGGCCAGCGTGGCTTTTGAAGATTATCTGAATAGCCCGCTCTACATGTCTTACATTGACCAGCTATTTCTTCATCAGGACGATCCGGTGAACAACCCGCTGCCGAATTTCTTTCCCAATCCGCCGGCGCTCGATCCGGGAACCGGTTATCAGTTCGACCTCAACGCGGGGTTTGAATATAAGCCGATCGATCCGCTGCGTATTTCGCTCGACTACACGAAGAGCAGCCTCAAGCGCAGTGACACCGGCAAATACGCATACGATACAAATATCTTCACGCTTCGTTCGACCTACCAGTTCACCCGGTTCACGTATGTCCGCGCCCGCTGGGATTACGACACGCTTAATTCGCACGCCTCGGGGCAGTTTCTCTTCGGATGGAACCCAAACCCGGGCACGGCGTTCTATGTGGGCTATAACGACGATTTCAACTATAACGGCTTTAGCCCGTTCACCAGCCAGCTGGAACCGAACTTCGAACGTAACAGCCGGACGTTCTTTATCCGGGCATCGTATTTGTTCAGAAAGAGTTTTTAAACCTGGGAGCGCCGAATTCATTCGGCATGAACGCACGGCGTTCGAAAGCGTTGAGGGTTACGCTTTCAAGCGTGTAACTCTGGTGCAAACGCGCGACTCTAAAGAAAACAGTTCAGAGTTCAAACTTCAGTTTGTCTTTCTATTTACCGGACAAGCTAAAGCTTGAACTCCGAACTTTTTTAACCGCAAAGAGGAGAAGTTCAGTTTCGAACGCGTCGCGTTCGTGCCGAATGAATTCGGCGCTCCATAAAAAGCAAAAGTTCCGCAGATTCGATATGGGCTGCTAAGAACATATCGCTTCTACGGAACTTTCTGTTTTGAGTGGCCTACAACTACAAGATCTTTTGCTCCGGGGAATCTAAGTCCGGAACTTAAAAATTTGTAATGCTCCAACTACTCAAACACTTTTTCAACCGAGGTCACCGTCACATTCGCCGGGCTTACGTTTATTTTGTAATCCTGGATGATCTTGTCCTCGTCAAGAATATTTTGCGGCGGCAGCGCGTTGTATTTGATCGGCGAAGTTTTACCCGCCAGGATGTCCTTGCGCAACCCTTCCGCGTCTTTGGTAACCATCGCCACCGTCATCGAATTTGAAGCCAGGTATTTTTTGATCACGCGATTAATATCCGCCAGGGTCAGCTTGGCCAGGGCGATCTTCATGAACGCGTTGTAATCCGCCATGCCGTAATACTTGCTGTCCAGCGCGTAACCGAGCTCATCGCTCTGGGTCTGTGTCAGAATATTTACATACTTGATCAGAAAGTTTCTCGTGTTTTCAAAATCTTCCTGCGACAGGCCGTTCTTCACCAGCTTGTCGTATTCATAGAGCGCGGCGCGTAAAGTAAAATGTCCGTTTTTCGGTTCCACCGGGCGGATCCAGATCTGAAAGATCTGCTGGTGCCGCGCGAGATTCGGGTCCGGTTCGAACTGGAACATTCCTCGCGGAAAATATTCGATATAGGCATAATCGCCGTAATTCAGCCCGCGTTTTTCGCGCAGCTTCTGATACAGGTAGCTGCTGGACGAACGATGCTGTCCGAAATAAGATGCGACCAGCGCCAGCGCCGCATAGTCCAAACTTTTGCGGTTTGCCGCAATAGGAAACCCGAGTGAGATCGCGGTAGACTGCGTTTCGCGCTGCACGATATCGATCTTCATTCCCGGGGTGGTTTTTGGGGCAGGGATCGCCCGCACCACTTTTTTCCCGGCCGGCAGTTTTTGAAAATCGGCATACATTTCCTTGGAAAACTTGGTCGAGAAATTTCCCGAAAGGCCGAGCACCACATTCGCCTGGGTATAGTTTTTAGCGTAAAAAGCTTTGACATCGGCGATGGTCAGTTTTTCCAGCGAGCTGATCTTGCCGGTGTTGTTCGATTCATACGGGTGGCCGGCGTAGATCAAATTGTAGAGACGTTCCTTACCCAGTTCCTCGTCATTGTTGTTGCGAAGGGAAACTTTCAGGTAGTTGATGGCGTCGTCTTTCAAGCGCTTGAAATCTTCGTCGCGAAAACCCGGTTCAAACATCATCTCACGGACCAGCGCGTAATATTTGTCGAGATTATCCACATGGGTCGTACCGATAAAAGTGGTCATTTCCTTATCTGCCTGTGAGCCGAAACCGGCCGCCAACGGATAAAAGGCTTCCACTATCTCGTCGTAGGTGTGTTTTTTTGTCCCGCCGCCGGCGATCATCGCCGCGGTCAGCGATGCCACGCCTTCTTTTCCTTTCGGATCGTCGATCGCGCCGGTCAGGAATTGAATACGGAACGAGACCAGCGGTGATTTGCTGGGTTTAAAAACGGTTGCCAGCGGAAGCGGTTTTTTCTCCATAGCAGAAACTGGACACAATACGGTTAACGCATAGATCGATACCAACAGCAGGGCGACGATACTTTTAAGTCTCATTATTCGTCACCTCCCTGTTTTTTGTATGACAAGGTAACGATCGTTTGATTTTTTTCGCTAAAATACTGCTGCGCATAATGCCGGATGTCTTCGGGCGTCAGGCTTTCGATCATATTGTAGAGATCGTTGATCGTCTCAGGCGTGCGCTTAAAGGCGACATAAGGCGCGATGGCGCCGGCAATGGCATCATTGCTGTTCATGACCACCGCAAAGCCGTAGCGCAGGCGCGAACGCGTCGCATCGAGCTTCTGCTGGGGTATCAATTCGGTTGTATAGCGCTTGTAGGTCTTAAGGATCTCGTCCCGGACGTATTCGACGTCCTTTTCCTCTTTCACACGGGAAAGCACGGCGAAAAGCTCGCCATCGACGTGATCTTCGGCTTCACCGCCGACAAAATCGACCTTTTGCTCTTCCAGCACCAGCTTTTGATAAATATCGGAATTTTCCCCGAAAGCGATGATCGACAGCAGGTCCAGCGCCACTTTATCCTTGGCGGTGTCGGAATAGCTCGGCGAGCGATAGGCTACCGCCAGGAGCGGAAGCGTCGGTGACGGCCAATCGATGTGCTCTTTCCGGGCCTTTTCCTGCTCCGGCTCGCGCGGGATCTGGGCGACATAATCGCCGCGTTTCCAATCCCCGTAGTATTTTTTGACCATTGCCAACACATCAGCCTGTTTGACCTGGCCGACCACTATGACGGTGGAGTATTCCGGGCGATAAAAACGATTGTAGAATTCCCAGCTATAAGCAAATTGGTTAGGGAAGTCGCGGATATCTTCGACATAGCCCAGCGTGGTGTGCGAATAAGTGTGTTTCTTATAAGCCGTTTCGCGCATTACCTCATAAAGCTTGGTAAAGGGGCTGGAAATATTCTTATTGTATTCGCCGAGTACGGCGCCGGCTTCGGTCTTGAACTGCTCTTCCGTGTACTTCAAATGCTGGAAGCGGTCGGCGTCGAGCTTGATGATCCCTTCCAGGTCTTCCTTGGCAAAGGTGGCGTGATACACGGTGCGGTCGTCGCTGGTGTAAGCATTGCTCGAAGCGCCGGCCTTTTGCATGATCTTGTCGAACATTCCCGCCGGGTAGTTTTCGCTGCCGCGGAACATAAGATGTTCAAAAAAGTGCGCATAGCCGCTCTTGCCTTTTTCGACCTCGTTGCGCGAGCCGGCCTGCACGACCGTATAAACCGAAACCAGATTTGGATAATCCGTCGGAATAACGATGAGCCGCAGCCCGTTAGGCAGGTCATCAATAGTGTAATTGTAAGGAAAAACCTTGCGGGATTGGGCCTGCGCAGTGATCCCCAGACCTATCACAGCCAGTACCGACACCAACAATATGAGCTTCATTCTCAACCTCTGCAAAACAAGTTTACTGAAAAACACCGATTGGAAAGATTCTAGCGGAAAACCCGAATTTGTCCAAAATAAAGGTCGAAACAGGATGAGTTTTTATTCACATGCTTTATTTTTTTATACAAAATATAGTATGTCCGCGAAGGTCGACCACAAGGCTTTTCGCGTAACTCGTATTATTACAATAGATAAGAAAAAATGAAAAAAATATTTCCGAATAGATTTCCACAGAAAAATTTAGCATGTGCATAATTACTCTTGTTTTTCTTTAAGTTATACTGTATAACCTTACCAACAAAGCCGTTTATCGGTATGTTCTTTAATAAATTGGAGGAGATATGAAGCTTATCCGTAGCTCTTTAGCTATAGTTTTGAATGTAACTCTCGTATCCGCAACTTTCCTTGGTTTCGCAATTCAGAGCGCTCCCGCTCAAGATTCCAGAATCGCTTTACAGCGTGGCTATCGCACAGGTTATTCCGACGGCTATATGGCCGGTTATCGCGATGTCACTCAAAATTTAGAACGAAATATTCAAACACATAATGAATACGGCAAGGCCGACCGCGCCTTTTCCAAATCGTATGGGACGCTGGAAGATTACCGCGATGGTTACCAGCAGGGTTTTGAAAGCGGCTATAGCACAGGTTTTGAGAAACGCGATTTTGATTCGACCCTTCCGGTAGAGATCAAAAAACGCGGCACCACTACGCCGGCCATAAACGGCCCGGTGCTTAACAACAACTCGACGGCGACCGCTGCTCCGACCGAAAACACAAACACCACGGCAGTTAATACGGAGAATACGTCGCCGTCAGTCCAAACTACGCCATCGACTGATGCCATCGCCCAGGCGCCGATCCCGGCAATGCTGGACGGCCAGATCGTCATCATTCCAAAAGACACCGAGTTGATCGTTGAACTCATGGGCCCTGTGACGACCAGCGAAAACCGGGCGGGCGATAAATTCCAGGCAAAGGTGGTTTCACCTTATGAGCTTAGTGGCGCGATCATTGACGGCCGCGTGGACAAGGTCACCAAACCGGGCCGCATCAAAAAACGCGCCGAACTGCAGCTGTCTTTCGGTCAGATACATTTAAATAACGAGCGTTGGTCTAATTTGAATGCACTTTTAACCGAGGTTTTACCGGTTAAAGGCGACAACGTCAAGAAAGTCGATAATGAAGGCGCAGCCTTGGGCAAGAGCAGTATCAAGCCCGATGCGGTCAAGGTCGGCGCAGCGACCGGTACCGGATTGGTTATCGGGGCGATAGTTGCCGGGCCGGTAGGCGCCGGGGTTGGCGCGGCCATGGGCGCGGCTTTTGGCGTGGGCGCGGTCGTGGTCGAACGCGGCAAGCATATCAAGCTTACCCAGGGCCAACAGCTTCGTGTGAGAACGGTTTACGAGACGCAGATACGATAATCACTTCCTCCTGAATTATCGTGGCTCAAATTATCCACGAACGGCAACGGATGAAAATTCGCGGCAGTTCGTGGATAATGGTTTTTAAATTAGCCACAGAGTTCACAGAGAACACAGAGAAAAGAGAATTTTACAGGGATGAAGGAGATAAAAGGATATTAAGATAAGAATGCAATATGTTTTAATCCCATTTATCCTGTCTATCCCTGTAAATTTTCCTCCTCTGTGCGCTCTGTGAACTCTGTGGCAAAAAATAAATGATAATTACCCTTTTAACAGATTTCGGTACTAAAGACTCTTTTGTCGGCGCGATGAAGGGCGTGATCCTTTCGCTCGACCCAGCCGCGCAGATAATCGATATCACGCACGAGATCGGGCCGCAGGATACGGGCGCCGCGGGATTTAATCTTTTCGCCTGCTACCGGGATTTTCCGCGGGGGACCATTCATCTGAGCGTGGTCGATCCGGGCGTGGGATCTGATCGCCGGGCCATTCTCGCGGTCACTGACGACTATTACTTTATTGCGCCTGACAACGGCCTGTTGAGCTTTATCTACGCGGCTGAGCCGGGTATCAGAGTTTTCGAACTCAACAAAGACCGCTTTTTCCGTACGCCTGTCAGCCGGACCTTTCACGGGCGGGATGTCTTTGCGCCGGTTGCCGGGTGGCTGTCAAAAGGCGCCCTTCCGGAGGAAATGGGCGATGAGATCACCGATTTTGTGCGTTTTGAGATCCCCAAACCGGTTCAAATAACCGAAAACAAGTGGCAGGGCGAGATCGTATATATAGACAGGTTCGGCAACTGTGTTACCAATCTTGACAAACAACTTTTGCCGGAAAGTTTTCATCTTGAGATTAATGGAAGAAAGATCACCAGGCTGCAGAAGTTTTATGCCGAGGCAGAAGGGAAAGAGCCGTTCATGATATTCGGAAGCACCGGATCGCTGGAAATATCGGCTTTTAAGGATTCCGCGGCAAATATATTGAATGTCGAGACGGGAGAGAAGGTTTTAGCGCGTTTTTAAGATTTTCGTAATATAATGTGCTTAAAATCAAGCATTAACTTGTCACTTAAAAAACCTTTTGATATTTTTAAATATTGGTCTAATAAATAGTTATTTGAGGAACATCAACAATGGATACTGCTAAAGAATCAGGTGCAGCAAGCGCTGCGGCCGCGGGATTACGCGGAGTAGTTGCTGCCCAATCTAAGATCGGCGACGTTGACGGCGAAAACGGCGTGCTGATCTATCAGGGTTACGATATTCACGACCTCGCCACAAACTCTACTTTTGAAGAAGTTGTATTTTTGCTCTGGAACAGCCGGCTCCCGAAAAAGGACGAGCTGGACGCGCTGGAAAACGATCTGCGGGCGCATTACGACGTGCCGGCGGAAGTCATCACGATGATGAAGACCTTTCCGAAGGAAGCCGACCCCATGGACGTGCTCCGGACGACGGTTTCATCGCTGGATTTTTACGACAAGGACGGCCACGGCACCGACGCGGAAACTGCCATGAAAACGGCCATCAAGCTGACGGCGCAATTGCCGACGCTGGTTGCGGCCTGGGAACAGATCCGCAACGGCAAAGAGCCGATCGCTCCGAAAAAAGATCTTAGTATCGCGACCAACTTCCTCTATATGTTGAAGGGCGAAATGCCGGATGAGGACGAAGCTCACATTTTCGACGTCTGCCTGATACTTCATGCCGATCACGAACTGAATGCTTCGACCTTTACCACCCGCGTGGTTTCGGGCACCTTAGCGGACGTGTATGGCGCGGTCACGGCCGGCATCGCGGCGCTGGCAGGCCCGCTGCACGGCGGAGCAAACACCAACGTGATGAAGATGCTGATTGAGATCGGCGACCCGGACAAGGTCGACGGCTGGCTTGACGAAGCGCTGGCCGCCAAGCGCAAGATCATGGGTATCGGCCACGCCGTTTATAAAACCGAAGACCCGCGCGCCACCTGGCTGCGCAAATATTCGCAGCACATGGGCGAGAAAAAAGGCGAGATGAAGTGGTTCGAAATGTCGCAGAAGATCGAAAAGCTGATGCATGAGAAAAAAGGAATGTTTCCGAACGTCGATTTCTACTCAGCTTCGACCTACTACCTGATGGGCATCCCGCTCGATCAATACACACCGATCTTTGCCGTCAGCCGCATCTCCGGCTGGACCGGACATATTCTCGAACAATACGCGAACAATAAGCTGATCCGACCGCGCGCCGAATATATCGGGGCCCGCGATCAGAAATATGTTCCGATAGATCAGCGATAATGACGATCGTCAACGAAAAAAAAGACAGGCATTTTGAGCCTGTCTTTTTTTGGCTTTATTCGCCACTAATTACACAAATAACACGAATTAAAATCTCTATTCGTCACACTCCTAAAAAGTATAAGGTCAGCGGATCTGGTTCACCTCCGTAATACTTTTGCAGGGCATCTTTAAAAATATCTTGCGGGGCGACATGGTCAAATAACGTCATGCAAGACCTGAATTTCTTGCTGTCGACTTCGCCGAAAATTTCCACGGACGAACTTTCCTGAACAGCGTTTACCAGCGTGGCGCATTCTCGCAGCCTGGCGTCCAGGATACTGTGTTGCAGATAAGCTTCAGCCTCTTTTTGCGAAGAAATTCCGAACTTCTTTGCCATATAGCTGGTGCCAAGAGTTTTAGCTTGAGGAAAAATAAACCACATCCAATGGCTTGCCTTACGTCCGTTTTGCAATTCCGCGCGCACTGTTTCGTAAACCGGTTCCTGGGCTTCTACAAATCGCTGAAGATCATAGGCATCACTCATATATATCGTTCGCGGTTACAAGAAAGGGTGAATGTCAGAAACATTCACCCTTTCGGTCAATGAGCTAAGCTCGTTTATCGCCCGGGCCTAAAGCTGTCCGGGTCTGCAATAAAGTCTTCGCTGAAGATGCTGTCCTGCAGGTTGATCAGATGACTCGGGTTAGAGAAGTTAAATCTTCTCGACTTCACCGTTATCACGTAGTTCTGTCCCACCGGCAGGTTCTCGAAGTTGTAATAGCCGAGTTGTCCCGTATAGACAATGACCGGCCCCGGCAGATCCCCTCCGTTGAGGACGACCTTGACATTGGCGATCGGCATGCCGGACGACGTCATAACGCGGCCGCTGATATTAGCATCCGCTGCCGTTGGCGTGATAGCTTCCGCACCCGTCCAGCGCGAGAAGGCCGTTACTCCGGCCAGCGGCCCGAGCGTATTAGTGCCCGGCGTGACGCACGGCGCGCCGCACATATCGGTGGCAGTTCCGTTAGCCTCCCGCTTCCAGATGCGATAGTCGGACTCGGTTCCGTTGACGTCGTTCGCATCTATGTCATAGACGAAGGTCAGCGTGGCGGTCAGGTCCCCGGTTTCTTCCAGGCTCCAGTTGCGCGAGAGCGACTGGGTCGGGCTGAATCCGGCGAGCGTGTTATTGAACGACCTTGCCGTCAGTATCGAAGGATTAGTGGTCAGGGTGGTGATATTAGCCGTCAGCGGCGTGTAAGCACCCTGGCCGACGTGGTAAGTGTAGGAGCCGGTTGCTGTATAGCTGCGTCCCAGATTTCCGTCCACAAAGCCGCCGGTGCGCGTAGCTGCTCCGTTATGGAACAGTATATTAGTACCGGTTTGGATGACTCCGTTGGTCAGCGTCATGGCGCCGGTGACGGTCAGGTCGCCGCCCGCAATGGTCAGGCCGTTGGTGTTGTTTTCGGTCATCGCCGTAACGGTGCGGGTCGCGGGAATCTCCGGCCCGGTCGTACGGCCCGTTCCTTCCTGCGCGTAGAGCAGTGTTTGCCCGCCGCTTCCGATATTAAAGACCGGAGCTACATCAAAGTTGCCGGCAGTGTTTATCGAGGCCGCCAATCCGTACTGCATTACGCCCACCGAAGTTCCGCCGTTGCCGATGGTTATCTTGTTGGCGTTGGTAATGCCGCCGCGGAAGAAGTTGACGCGTTGTGTAATGAACGGCCCGGCGCCCGGGTCGATGGTCAGCCCCGCCGGATTATCCATCGTCAGATCGACGGCTCCCGCGGAGATTATGGTAGTGGTACCAGTACCCGAATAGGTTTGCGGGCCGGTTCCGAGAAGGTAGAATCGTCCCCCCGCGGTATTGACAACGATCGATCCGTTATTAATCACCGATGAACCGACAATGACCCATGGCAGCCCGATCGGATTCAAGGTCGCACCTGAGTTGATGGTCGACGTGCCGAGGCTATTGACTTGGGCCGTACCGGTAAAGTTCACCGTCTTGTTGTTCGTAGTATTGTCCACCACGAAGTTCGGCAGGTTTCCGCGCAGGCGGAAGAGGAAGTTGGTCACGGTCGCGCCCGTGCCGACATTGACCACGCCGCCCGTTATCGTCGAAACGCTGCGGATCTGCAGGTCGATCGGGGTTGCCGCCACAGCAGCCTGGATCAGGTTGATCGTGCCGCCGCTCATAATGAACGTCGAAGTGGTCGAAAACAGCTCGAACGATCCGAAATTACTGCGGGTGCTGGCGGTCGTCGGGCTGATATTGATCGTTCCGCCGGACATGGTAAAGCTGACGGCGTTTTGCGGATCGATGCGGGTGGCATTGATCGTGCCGCCTTCAACGATAAAGCTGGCCCCGGTGCCGCCGCCCATACCATCAGCGCCGGTTAGGCCGATATTATAGACACCCAGCGTCATGCGGAGAATGCCGTTGTTGGACGTAGTAGTGCCGCCGGCCTGGCCGGCCACCGTGTAATTCGGATTGTTCAGCCAGAACTGCGTCGTTGCTCCGATCGAGTACGTCGCCGAAGTGAACGTCCGGTTGGTCATGGTAAAGGTTCCGGAGATCTTGAACGTACCGTTCGTCAGGGTAAGGTAACCCGCCACGTCGGTGTTCACACCTTGCACCGTAAAGTTGCTGGTTAATAGTTCCACCGAGTTGGTGCTGCTGGTTCCTTTATTGACAGTGATCGCGCGAATGTCGGTCGTTGCACCGGTACCGCTGATAGTACTGTTGTTAAGGCCGGTAAAGATGATCGTTGCGCCGGCATTGTTGCCACTGGTGCTGAAATCGAGCGTACCGTTATTGATCAGATTACCCGCCGGGAAATTAAGCGTATGGCCTGTGATCAGGCCGCTGGCGGCCGTTTGGAAAGTTCCGCCGCTGTCGATAGTTACGTTTGCGCCCACGGTCAGAGCTCTGGCTATCCCTGCTTCATATTGCAGGATGCCGCCGTTTTGAACCGTTACGTTGAGCGCCAAAGCGCCGATGTCGATCGTAACGGTACAGCCGCTTCCGATGGTGACGTTATCGCCTGCCGTCGGAACACTTCCATCCGTCCAGGTTCCCGGCGTATTCCAATTACCGCCGGCGCCGTTACAGGTGTCGTTACCCGCCGCGCCCGTTGCTGTTGAGAAAGAGGCCGGTGTCGCGCTAAGTGCGCCCTCGGTCACGGAATAGACGTTGTAAAAATAGTTCGTGCTCGGCACCAGGCCAGAATCTATAAAGGAGGTTCCGTTTTCCGATGCCACTCCCGCAAACGTAAAGTTAATGTTATCGGTGGAACGATAGACCGCAAACAGAGCTTCGTTGCTGGAAAGATCATTCCAATTCACCGTCAGCCCCGTGGAAGTGATGCCGGTCACGCCATTGTTGCTCGGCGCTACCGGAATTGGCGGAGTAAAGGAAAATATCCTGCGCGAGCCATCGACAGCGTTACTTAAGGTTGTGATAGCGCCCGCTGTGTATAGATTTGCTCCCGGTACGGCCGATGTGCCGTTATAGGTCGGCGCCGGTATTCCGGTTTGCGGAGCGACAATGGAGCCAACGGTGTTGGCGGCGTTATTCGAAGAAAAACCGATCTGCGGATCTTGTGAATCGGTGCTTGCCGCGCCGGCAACGCTCATCGTCATCGTGCCGTAGACAAATTCGATCACGCCCGTTGTTTCGTACAATCTTACCTGGTAGGTCAGGTCGGCCGTGCCGCCTGCGTTAAAGTTCGCTTGATTATTGAACCACTCAACGGTCAGGACCCGATTAGGCGCCGATCCGGTCACTTTGAAGCGGACCTGGCCTGTTGTATGGGTGCGCTGGTCGGCGCCGTAAGCAGTGATGATCGGAAGCCCGGCCTGGGCCAGCGGTTGATATGGCGTGCTGACCTGAGCTGCTCCGCCCAGTCGCAGGAGGCCGTTATCGTTGATAGCGAATGTAGAATAACGAATGCCCTGGAAGTAGAAATCAAATCCGATATTCGTTATAGGGGAAGCGGTATCGTCGGTATTTGCCGCCAGCAGGGTAGTCGTGCCGGACGTCATATTCGTTAAGGAGCCGTTAGTGGCGCCCACAAATACATAATTGTTTGTGCTGGCAATTTCCGGGGCGAGATCGCCCAGCAAGACACCTTCCTTGGCCTCCGAGACCTTGGCATCCTGACCGTCTTTACTGTCAAAGGTTTCAACGCGGCTGGCGAGGGCCGTTGCGCTGCTCTTGATAACGCGTGTTTTTTGAGCCGGAACCCAGGTGGTTGTTATTAGAAGTGCGGCTACTGCTAAGATAAGCGATCGATACGATTTCATATTCCCTCCAGTGCAGATTTATACCTCTGACCGTCGAAGAAACACTACAGGGAAACAGGCAAACGTAGAAGCTTATAGTGACTTCGATGTGACCTATATAAGACTTAATTACAGTCAGAGATTTTGAACAAAATTAACCTACATACGCGTCTAAAGTCAAGAATTATCTAATGATAGCTACGTTATAAACCATTATCCGGCGCGGTCTGATAATCGGGTTAAAGACTAAACCTTAGCAAGAAAGACTTTGGGGCGTGGGCCGGAGGAAAAAGCGTATTTACCGGCGCAAAATAAATATTGTGCTAAACACGTTCAAATACTTTTTTAATAAACAAATTCGGGAAAATAACGTAGAATAAGAAGGTATAATCCCTACATGGATATGCAGTTAAGGAGTGTTGCAACGATGAAGGAAATCCTTTGTAGTCTGGTTTTTGTATTTATCATCATTATCATAGGAAATACTGTGATCGTGGCGCAAAACGATATGAGACCACCCATAGCGAAAAAAGACCCTAAAGTGACCGAAATACACGGCTATAAGCTGGTTGATAACTATTACTGGCTTCGTGATAAAAAAAACCCTGAAGTCATCAAATACCTGGAAGCCGAGAACGCTTACACCAATCTGATGATGAAGCCGCATGAGGGCTTTTCCAAAGCTCTCTACGACGAAATGCTGGCCAAGATCAAGCAGACGGACCTGAGCTTGCCCTATAAACTGGGCGGCTACTGGTATTACAACAAGACCGAAGAGGGAAAACAGTACCCGATCTATTGCCGCTCGACCAAAGAAGACAAAAGTGACGAACAGGTCATCTTCGATCAGAATGCAATGGCCGAGGGGCACAAGTTTTATTCCCTGGCCGCTTTTAGCGTCAGTGACGATGGAAATCTTCTCGCCTTCTCTTACGACATCACCGGTTACCGCCAATATACTCTCCAGATCAAAGACCTGCGGACCGGGCAGATACTGCCGGACAAAGTGGAGCGGGTAACTTCGGTCGTTTGGGCAAATGACAATAAGAACTTATTCTTGGTAACCGAAGACGACGTCACCAAGCGTTCCGACAAATTCTGGAAATACGAACTCGGCTCCAAGGCGCCGCAGCTTCAGTATGAAGAAAAAGACGTTCTCTACAATGTCGGCGCCGGACGCACTCGCGATAAGAAAATGATCATGGTGGTTTCTTACGCGAAGACGATGCGCGAGGTCCGCTATCTTCCCGCCGACCAACCGGACGCACAATTAAAAGTCATTCTTCCGCGTGAAAAAGATCACGAATATAGCGTTGATTATTACGAAGGCAATTTTTATATTACAACTAATAAGAATGCATTTAATTCCCGTATCGTGATAGCGCCGGTAAGCGACCCCAGCGAAAAGAACTGGAAAGAATTCGTCCCCCACAATCCAAAGATAAAGATCGAAGACATAAATTTTTTCAAAGGCTACGGCGTCGTTTCCGAGCT
Source organism: Pyrinomonadaceae bacterium (assembly GCA_035995185.1). GTDB lineage: Bacteria > Acidobacteriota > Blastocatellia > Pyrinomonadales > Pyrinomonadaceae > DASYKT01. The sequence goes on along the minus strand of DASYKT010000022.1, from coordinate 184,564 downwards.
GGAAAACGGCCTGGAGTATTTGCGTGTGATCGATATGAAGTCGAACAAGTCGCACCGCCTGGCTACGCCGGAAAGCGTCTACACGATGGGAATGTCGGGCAACCCGGAATTCGATACGCCGACCTTCCGTTACAGCTATGCTTCGATGGTGACCCCGCAATCGACTTTTGAATATAATCCGAAAACCGAACGGAGCAAGCTTCTCAAACAGCAGGAAGTGCTCGGCGGTTACGACAAAACCAAATATGAAACAAGCCGCGTCTGGGCGGTGGCGCGTGATGGCGTTAAAGTGCCGGTCTCTCTGATCATGAAGAAAGGCACTAAGCTCGACGGCTCGGCGCCGATGCTTCTTTACGCGTACGGTTCGTATGGCTTTTCAATGACGCCGAGTTTCTCCTCGGCACGGTTGAGCCTGGTCGACCGCGGGATGATCTTTGCGATCGCTCACATCCGCGGCGGCAGCGAACTCGGCGAACAGTGGCGATTGGACGGCAGGATGTTCAAGAAGATGAACACCTTTAATGATTTTGTGGATAGCGCCGACTGGCTGATAAAAAATAAATACACGGCGAACGACCGCCTGGTGATCCAGGGCGGAAGCGCCGGCGGGTTATTGATGGGCGCCGTTGCTAATCAGCGTCCCGACCTTTTCAAAGCGGTGATCGCGCAGGTGCCTTTCGTCGATGTAATGAACACGATGCTCGATGCTTCGCTGCCATTGACTACCGAGGAATGGATCGAATGGGGAAATCCGAATGAAAAGGAAGCGTTCGATTACATGATGCAGTATTCGCCTTATGACAATGTAAAAGCGAAAGCCTATCCCAATATGCTGATCGAAGTTTCGCTTAACGATAGCCAGGTCCCATATTGGGAAGGCGCTAAATGGACGGCGAAATTGCGCGAACTGAAAACGGATAATAATACCGTCTTGCTCAAGGCGAATATGGGCGCGGGTCACGGCGGATCTTCCGGCCGTTACGACCGCCTGAAAGAAGTAGCGTTTGATTATGCTTACGCCTTAAGCCAGGTCGGTATTACTAAGTAGCTTTAATAGATAGACAGAAACGCGACAGTTATGGAGCGTGCCATTATTTCAAGATTCCAAAAGATTCCATAAATTCCAAAACGTTCGTCTGGAATATTGGAATTATGAAATTCTGGAATAGAGAGCACGCTCCATAACTGTCGCGTTTCTGCCTTTCGTTCATTTTGACCGGTTTTCTTTCTCCCATCCTGACCGGGTTTTATTCTTCATAAAAGCCTCGAATTCCCAAAAACCCTTTATTTTCAAGTGATTGCGCAATGGCACGCGTGTTGCTAAGAGAGAGCGGCATTATTTCTCCCCGGTCAATTGAGTTTGATCCAGGTGATATTTTTATGAACTTATTAAAAACAACTCGCTTCTTAACTTCATTAGTCACACTCTTTTCGATATTGACTACTATAGTTGTCGGACAGAGCAGCGTGAATAATAGTTCGGTCGCGAAAAACACAACTACGACCCTTCAAACCCTTCCTTATGTACAGGACCTGACACAGATGGCGCGCGACGGACAGATCGCGCCGGCCAGCGGTGTCGAAGCGGACCTGAATAAAGTAATGCGCGTGCTGGCCGGAACAAGCAAAAGAAATCCGGTCATCATTGATGAATTTACCGGCAAGACCCAATTGGTGCTTAACAACCTGGCGCTGACCCTGCAAAACGCCGATGCGCCGAAAAATTTGCGCGGTAAAAAAGTTTTAAGCCTGAACACGGGCGCTCTGCTGGCGGCTGTGCAGGCAGGTGAATCGGTTAATGCGGTTTTCAAGCAGCTGACTGCGAGAAGGGGCGTTATCATATTCGTCGATGACATCGGCGTATTAAGTAACGACTCCGTTTTCGGTAAAGAAGCGGCGCAAACTCTGCAGCGCGCGATAAAAGACGGACGCCTTCAGGTGTTCGGCAATTCGACCTCGGAAAATTACGCGCAATACGTCGCTGCCGATACGCAGCTCGACGGCGAATTTCAGAAAGTATTGCTGACCGACGAAAACCTTGATGAAGATGGTTTCGTGGGCGACAAACTCTCGCCGGAACTGCGTGAAATGGTCGGCAATGCCGATCCCGACAAAACCGTGAAGGTGATCTTGCAGGCCGAGGATATCGACAATCCCGAACTTCAGGAAGTTTTCCGGCGCAACCACATCGTCATAGAAAGCCGCGTTGAAAATCTTAATATGCTGACGCTCGAGCTGCCGGTTAAAGCGGCCGAAGAGATCGCGGCGGTTAATGGCACGCATCACATCTCGCTCGACCGGGAATTAAAACTTCTCGGACACGTCGAAACGACCACCGGAACGGCGCTCGTTCGCACCATCCAGCAGGGCCTCAATGTGAATCTGCTTGGCATCGGCGTCGCCAACACCAGTACGCTGCTCGACGGCACCGGTATCGGTATTGCCATCGTCGATTCCAGCGTTCAGGAAGACCACCGCATGTTCACGGATGTGAACGGCGCTAAAAGGATCGTTCAAAAAGTAAATTTCTCTTCAGATAGTGAACTTAAAAAAGATGAATACGGTCACGGCACGCACGTAGCTTCGCTGGCGGCGGGCGGTGCGGGACAAAATCTTAACGTTAGCGATGGATTGTTTCTCAGCAACTATAAAGGTATTGCTCCGAATGCCAGGATCATCAACGTCAAAGTATTAAATGAAAACGGCGTAGGTTCTTCGGCCGGCCTGGTCAATGCGATGAGCTGGATCCTGGCGAACCGCACTGCGAATAACATCCGCGTGGTCAACCTTTCCTTAGGTTCACCGGCGGTTGAAACCTGGCGTAACGATCCGCTTTGCCGCGCGGTCCGTACCCTTACGGCGGCGGGCATCGTGGTTGTCGCGGCGGCCGGTAACACCGGTAAAACTGCCAGCGGCCAAAAGATCTACGGCGCGATCCACGCACCCGGAAACGACCCGACGGTCATCACCGTTGGCGCGGCCAACACCTTCGGCACCGATTCCAGAAACGACGACGGTATCGCGACCTATAGCTCGCGCGGCCCGACGCGTTCCTTTTACAAGGATGCCAACGGCGCCAAGCATTTCGATAACCTGATCAAACCCGACCTGGTCGCCCCCGGCAACCTGATAGTCGGAGCGGAAGCCAAGGACAACGAGATCGTCGAAAATAACGAAGATCTTGAAGTGCAGAGCTCGGCTGACGACAAACGCAAGATGATGTACATGAGCGGCACTTCGATGGCGACCCCCATCGTCAGCGGCACCGTGGCGCTCTTGCTGCAAACCAATCCGAAGCTGACGCCCAACATGGTCAAAATGATCCTGCAATACACGGCACAGCCGCTAGCCGGATTCAACACGCTGGAACAGGGCGCCGGTGAACTCAACGTCGAAGGCGCGGTGCGCCTGACGCGGGCGATCCGCACGAACATGCCGAATCCGATCCCGACGGGCGAACCGATGCTGGTCAACAACCTGAAGCCGGTTCATTCCTCGACGATCGCGGGAACCAAGTTCCAATGGGCGGGCGGCATGCTGCCCGGCTACGGCGCGGTCACCGGAACGGAACTCATCTCGGAATATCAGAAGGTGTATAGCAACGGGCTTATCTTAAGCGACGGCTTGATCCTCAGCGACGGGTTACTGCTAAGCGACGGGCTGTTACTGAGTGACGGTTTGCTGCTCAGCGACGGACTGCTTCTTAGCGACGGCACGATCCTGAGCGATAATGCGGCGCCGTCGGGTTACCAAACCCTGACACGCGGCACCCGGGTAGGCTCGGTCGGAATGCTGTATTCGGATGGCTTGATCCTGTCGGATAATATCCCGCTGGCTGACGGCCTGCTGCTTAGCGACGGCTTGCTGCTTAGCGATGGGTTATTGCTCAGCGATACGTTCTCGCAATCGGGCAGCATTATGGCTCACGGTGATAACACGCCACGAATGAGATAGTCAAAAATTCAATAGGGCTGAAAACTGGACGCGGGGGATAAAACCCCCGCTTTTTTGTGTTAAAACGCAATACCGGTAGCCCGCGCGCCAGCAAGGGCTCGTATTTTAGTGTTTCTTAAGAAACACCCTCCATTACAGTCGGGCTGCTGACAAAATAGTTGTTGTAAAACAAACAGAGTTTAACATATAATGCTTGAGGGCCATGTAGTTAAGGCCAAACTCCCTTCCAACACTCAAAATACCTGCTTTTCGCTATTTTTCCGTTAAATGGAAAGAAAAGACAAATTAGTAAATCTGTGCGCAATTTTACTCCTGCTTCCCGGAGCAGGTGCTTTGGCGTGGGCGGTTTACTATTTTCCGCTGGCCAAGGTCGATGTCGGCTTAGGCGTATTGTCGGTGGTAATGGTCTTTTTTAGCTCGTACCTGCGCATTCAGCTGCCCAGGACAAAGATCCATTTGACTATTTCCGACGCCCTGATCATCGTCACCCTCTTGCTCTACGGGGGCGAGATCTCGGTCCTGCTGGCGGCGCTCGAATCCGGTTCGACCTCGATCAACCTGCGCCGGCAGGGCGTGTCAATTAAAACAAAAACGATCGGGCTCAATATCCTGATATCGGCCTTTTCGGTTTTCGTTACTTCCCAGATCACGCTCTTGATCTTTGGGCCGCTCGAAGGTATCTCAGAATCGAAGGACATCGGCACATTTGTCATGGTGCTGGTGACCATGGCGCTTTCCCAATTTTTACTTAATTCGACCCTGGTCTCGCTTTTCGCCTCGATAAAGACCGAGACTTCATGGCTCAAGGCCTGGTACGAATATTGTTTAAATACCTTGGTGATGTATCTGACCGGGGCGTTAATGGCCGGCCTGATCACCAAATCGCTGCAGCAGGTGAATATCTATTTGCTGTCGGTGGTCATCGGATTTTTCGGGGTAGTTTATTTTACCTATCGCCGTTATGTGAACGATGTAAAACGCACCGCCGCAAAAGCCGAACAGCTGGAACGCGACCGCGCCGAACAGGCCGAAAAACATGTAGCGGAACTCGAGCACTATGTGGCCGAGCTGGAAAAAAGCAGTATCGCGCTGCGCGAAAGCCGCGAAAAATTCCGTCATGCCGCTTACCACGATGCGCTGACCCAGCTGCCGAACCGCAATTACTTTATCGATCAAATAAAAGCGCTTTTAGAAAAGAGTAAAAATACTTCCGATCATAAATTCGCCGTTCTTTTCCTGGACCTGAACCGGTTCAAGATGATGAACGACAGTCTCGGGCATTTTATGGGAGATTGTCTGATCCTTCAGGTTGCCCAGCGTCTGTCCGAATCGGTCGGCGCGTGGGGATTGGTGGGAAGGTTCAGCGGGGATGAGTTTGCGATCACCATTTCCGATGTTTCGACGATCGAAGAAGTCACTGTCTTTGCCGAGAAGATCGCCCGCCGCATTGCGGAACCTTTTACTCTCGAAGGACGTCAGGTTTTCACCAGCGTCAGTATCGGAATAGTTTTTGGCAGTTACCAGTACGATGCGGCCGAGGATATTTTGCGCGATGCCGATATTGCCATGTACCAGGCCAAAGAAGGCCACAAGCCTTACGTTATCTTCGACCGCAAAATGCACGTCGATGCGGTCAAGCTGCTGGAGGTGGAAACCGACCTGCGCTATGCGATCGAACGCGACGAGATAGAGCTATATTTCCAGCCGATCATTGCCCTGGAAGATGCGAAGCTTTCCGGATTTGAAGCGCTGGCCAGGTGGAATCATCCTCAGCGCGGCCAGATCCAGCCGTACGAATTTATCCCGGTCGCCGAAAATACCGGGTTGATCGTGCCCATGACCCTCAAAATATTGAAATCGGCCTGTAAACAGATCGTCAGATGGCAGCAGGATTTTCCGGGCAATGAAACTTTGACGATCAGCGTAAACTTGTCCGGCAAACATTTTGCGCATCCGGAATTGGTCAATCAGATCAAAAATATTTTGGGCGATACGTATCTTTATCCCGGTTCACTGCGATTAGAGATCACCGAAAGCGCGGTAATGGACAACGCGGAAAAAGCCATCTCAATGCTGAAGGAGATCAGGGAACTCGGCGTCAAACTAAGCATCGACGATTTTGGCACGGGCTATTCCGGTTTGAGCTACCTGCACCGTTTTCCGATCGATACGCTAAAGATCGACCGCTCTTTTGTGAGCACGATGGAAGAGGGAAGTGAGAACGGCGAGATCGTCAGGACCGTCATCGCGCTGGCCAAAGCCCTGAATCTCAGCGTAGTGGCGGAAGGCATCGAAAGTATTCACCAGCTGCACCAGTTGCGGATATTGGGATGCGAATTCGGCCAGGGATATCTTTTCTCGCGCCCGCTCCCCGTACTTGAGATAGAAAAGATGCTGGGCGACCCGGCGCGCTGGCGTAACATTTTCCCCAAGGCCGACCCGGAATTGTTTCACCTGCTTCCCGATCCGCAGCCCCAACTAAGATTGGCAAAATAAAAAGACAATTATTATTTGCCACTAATTACACAAATAACACGAATAGAGAATTTTTTCATTCGTGTTATTTGTGTAATTAGTGGCCTGTATCCGTAGCTTTATAGGCAAAGCCGTTATACGTGTATCTTTGGCTGTGCCGTGACGGGAAAAGAGTTTTCGTAGACGGCAGACATATTTAACAGAGTGCTTTCCGACCAGAAGTCGCCGATCAGCTGCATTCCGATCGGCAGGCCTTCCCCTGAAATTCCGCAGGGAACGGAGATTCCCGGAACGCCGGCCAGATTTGCCGAGACGGTATAAATATCATTCAGGTACATCGCTAATGGGTCGTCGGATTTTTCACCGATCTTAAAAGCCGTGGTCGGCGAGGTCGGCATCAGGATAGTATCGCATTGTGAAAACGCTTTGCCGTAATCGACCCGCAGCAGCGCCCGCACTTTTTGTGCCTTGGCATAATAGGCATCGTAATAACCGCTCGAAAGCACATAAGTGCCGAGCATGATCCTTCGCTTTACTTCCGGCCCGAAACCTTCTTCGCGGGTCTTTTTGTACATCGTGCGCAGCTCGTGCGCATTTTCCGCGCGGAACCCGTAACGCACGCCGTCAAAACGCGCCAGATTCGACGATGCCTCGGCCGTGGCGATGATGTAGTAAACGGCGATGCCGTACTTGGCGTGCGGCAGTTCGACGTCGACAATTTCGGCTCCCAAAGAGCGGTAGTTATCGATCGCGGTTTCCACCACATCTCGCACTTCGTCATCCAATCCTTCACCGAAAAGCGAGCGTGGAATACCGATCTTTTTGCCTTTGATATCGTGTTCGAGCGCGACAGTGTAATCCGGCACGGGCACGTCCGCCGAGGTGGAATCAAGCGGATCGCGGCCCGATATTGTTTGCAGAACGGCAGCGACATTTTTCGCCGTCTTGGCAAAGACGCCGATCTGGTCGAGCGACGAGCCGAACGCGACCAGTCCATAACGCGAAACTCGTCCATAGGTCGGCTTGATACCAAAAATTCCGCACAGCGCCGCCGGCTGGCGGATCGAACCGCCGGTATCCGAACCGAGCGCCGCGGGAACTATCCCGGCCGCGACAGCCGCCGCCGAACCGCCCGAACTGCCGCCCGGTACACGCGTTGTATCCCAGGGATTTTTCACTATTCCAAAGGCGGAGTTTTCATTCGACGAGCCCATCGCGAATTCATCAAGATTTGTTTTGCCGATGATAACGGCCCCGGCACTGTTTAATTTTTCGACGACCGTCGCGTTGTATTGCGGTTTGTAGTGTCCCAGGATCAGCGAGCCGCACGACGTCTGCGAATCGCTGGTGCAGATATTATCTTTGACGGCTATGGGAAAACCTTTGAGCGGCAGCCTCCCGTCAGTGTCGTCGGTGCTGTCCAGTTCGGCGGCGCGTTTTAACGCGGTCTCGCGATCGATGCGCAGAAATGCATTAAGCTCCGGGTTTAATTTTTCCGCCCCGGCCAGGGTTTTTTCAATTTGCGTTTTTATTTCACTCATTTGATTAAAACTCCCCTCCTTACAAAGGAGGGGTGGTTCTTTCGGCATCCTGCCCGCATTAAAAGCTACTGATATTTTTCGCGGCCCAGCGTTTTCACCAGACTTTCGCCTTTGTCATCGACGAAATCACTGATCAGCCACTTATCGCCGCGCTTTTCCGCAGCTACTTTCATCATCCGCTCCGCCGGTTTGTTATCGGTTAACCAAAACAGCCGCACGTTGTGTGACACACTGCTTTCTCCTGATATTTTGCATTCGCCTACTTTAAATCCCGTCGGGTATTCCTGCGATGCGGTAAAAGGGTCGCCGTCCATAAAAGGAACTTCATCCGGGTGGGCCTTTACAAAATCATCCTGCCGCGTAAATTCGTTCTGTAAAAGCTTGTAAAGCTCCGGCGTCAGGGATTTTTCTTTCTTCGCCACGTTTTCGCGCGTGAATCCCATGTCATCGCTGCTCGTAAAATGCTGCGAATAAAACGAGCGTACGGTTTCGCGCGAAGCGGTGCATTTACCGTCTTCGATCTGCGGAATGTTGCAGGATACCAGCGCCAGGCCGATGAACAACAAAAAACTCCACATTGTAAAATTCCTCATTAAATTTTCTACAAAACTTTAGGTACGCGAAAATGTCCGGAGTGCGCGTCCGGCGCTTGATCGAGCGCCAGCGTTTGTCCCAGCGAGGGACGAACCAGATCGTCGCGGTCAGACACGGTAGCCTCGCCCGCGGCGGTCAGGCCGCCGAGCGCCGCTTCGATGTCGCCGACGTCAAGTTCATTCAGTTGCTCGACGTATTCCACAATGCTTGCCATCTGCGGCGTGTAAAGCTCGACTTCTTCATCCGAGATCTCAAGATGTGCCAACTCTGCAATTTTTCTTACATCCATAGATTATCCGTAAAGATCTTTTTTTCTTACCAAGCAATTTCCCGCAGCTCGTAAAAATAATTCTCTCAACTCGGGATCTTCGATACTATCTGCTGCTTCGCGCAGGCGCGGTGTTAATTCTTCCTGCGACCGCCGGTCAAAACTTAGCCGTTCGGCCGCTTTTCGCTCCTGTGTTTCGCGGCCGCCGGAAAATTGTTTATTATCAACGCGAAATGTGATGAACGTCACAACTTCTTCGCCGAGCAGGGAATTCAATTTAAAGATCATCTGCCCGCTAAGCGACTCCAGGTGCCTTTTCCAGATCTCATCGGGAACGGCGACGATCAGACGTTTTTCGTCCAACCCGATGGGCGCGGTGTTTCGCTCCAGATTTTCCCCGGCAATGCGTTTCCAGGCAGCAAAGACAAGCGGTTCGCGCAGTGGTTCAGACTCGCCCGTCTCACGTAAAACTTTCGGCAATGCGCGGAAAATATCTTGCATCTTCGGTGCTATTAAAGCCAACTTTCGCAAATAGTTGGATTTGCTTTTGCGCGCGGCTTAAGACACTATTTACGATTAAAACACGACTTCGATGGAAAAACAAAAGGATGAAAAATTTGCGTTGCCGCCGTTGATACTGGCTTCGGGAAGCCCGCGCCGGGCCGAAATACTGAACTTTGTCGGCTGGAGTTTTGAAAAACTCGTGCCGGATGTCGATGAATCGATCGTGGCCGGTGAAAGCGCCGCCGAATATGTGGAAAGGCTGTCCCGTGAAAAAGGCATTGCGGTCGCCGGGCAAGTAGAAAACGGTTTGGTGCTGGCCGCTGACACGACGGTCGTCGTCGATGAAGAGATACTCGGCAAACCTGTCGATGAAGAAGATGCGCGGCGGATGCTAAGAATGCTGAGCGGAAAATGGCACCAGGTCCTGACCGGCGTCTCGCTGATCAAAGTTGAAAACGGAAAGCGGGAAATATCCACCGCCAGGCAGGAGACCGGTGTTAAGTTCGCGACACTCGATGAACCCGACATCGATTTTCTGGTCGAGTACGGTTCGCCTCTCGATAAAGCCGGGGCATATGCCGTGCAGGCGCAAGCCGCGCTTTTTATCGAAGAGATCAAAGGCGATTATTGGAATGTGGTGGGACTGCCCGTGAATTTGGTTTACCGGTTAGTGAGGGAAATGGGGAATAAGGAAATGAGGAAATGAGGAAATGAGGAAGATGGCGATGAGGTCAGAACCGGGAGCAGTAGCGACCGGGTTCCTTCGTGTTGTTTCGTGGTTCCAGTCTTAAAAGTCTTATTAACACTCGGCAAAACTGGAACCACGAAAACACACTAAACCACACGAAAAAAACATTTTCACATTGCGCTTTAGAGCGTGCTCCCCCCCGGCTAAAATAAAATGGAGCGTGTCAGCCAAATTGCCAACACGCTCCATAACTGCCCTGGTTTCTGCCTAATATGCAGAATAAATTCTGCGCTCCGTTATTTCAATAGACTATCGATCTTGGCCGCGATGTCGGGCGTGATGTCGCTTTCCGGATCGATGCCGCCAAACGACGTGCCGGAGATCTTTCCGGTTTTGTCTAAAATGACAAAGGCCGGTATCTGGTCCACGCCAAATCTTTTTAGCACCTGTCCCGTCGGATCGCGCAGCACACTCATCATCAGCTTGTTCTTATCGGCAAAGGCCTTGAGCTGGTCATCGGTGGCGTAGTTTTTCGATTTGGCATTGTCCGAATCGTTGCTGACCCAATAGATCGCGACCTGCTGGCCGGCGTATTTTTTGGCCAGCTTGTTTGTAATAACAGCCTGGTCTTTTGAAAGCGGCAGCCACGAAGCGCCCACCGCCAAAACTACCACCTTGTTTTTTTGCGCCTGCACATCGACCATCGCGCCGTCCAGAGACTTGAGCGTGAGCGAAGTTTGGGCCAGAGCGCTGCCCGTACAAATAAAGGCGACCACCAGGACCGCCCAGATAAATCTTTTGTTTAGCATAGCTTTTATAATAAATGCGCGCCTTTCGCGCGCGTCGTAGTAGTTAGATGCAAAGTATATGCCAAATGTTCACTTACGGTTCAAAATCGTGTTGTCTATCAGCCGGACCGCACCGAAACGGGCTGCTACGGCTATCACAACCGTCTCATCTTCAATTTTCGCAATAGGTTGCAGATTTTCGGAGTTTACCACGCTGACGTAGTCAAGTTTTGCCTGCGGTTCGGCCGCCACCTTTTCACGCACTATTTCCGCTAATTTTGCGGTATTTCGTTCACCCTCGCGATAGGCGAGCTTGGCGGCGCGAAGCGCCTGGTAGAGCACCGCGGCGGCTTTCCTTTGCTCTTCGCTTAAATAAGCGTTGCGGGAAGAAAGGGCCAGTCCGCTTTCTTCTCTGATGGTCGGCAGGACCATCACCTCGGTTTCAAACCCGAGGTCTTTGGCCAGCCGTTTGATAACCACGGCTTGCTGAGCGTCTTTTTGCCCGACAAAAGCAAAATCCGGGCGAACGGTGTTCAGAAGGATTGTGACGATCGTCGCCACGCCGCGAAAGTGGCCGGGACGAAATTCGCCCTCCATTGTTTCGGACAATCCTTCGACCGTTACATACGTGGAAAAACCCTCGGGATAAATATCTTCCGCCGTGGGCGCGAAAACGTAATCGATGTTGTATTCCGCTAAAAGAGCGGCGTCGGCGGTCAGGTCGCGGGGATATCTTTCAAAATCCTCGCCCTTGCCGAATTGGGTAGGGTTGACGAAAACAGAAACGATGACGATGTCGCACATCTGCCGCGCTTCCGTTACCAGGCTCAGATGTCCTTCGTGCAGGGCGCCCATCGTGGGAACAAACCCGACGGTCTTTTCCTCACGCCGCAGCTTACGCGCAATAGACGACATCCGTTGACGGCGGTTGATGATCTCCATAAGCGGGGAACCGTAGCCGAACATGGCCTTCTTAAAAGGCGGTTCGCAATTTATTCAACTGGACTTTCTTTTTTGGTTTCGGAGCTTGAAAGCTTTAATTCTTTGGCCGTTTCTTCCGGCAATCCGTATGATTCCTTGTCGCTCGGGTAGACGCCGTTCCGGACGTCTTCCGCCCAGCGGGTGATCGCGTCGGTCATCGTCTCGCGCAGGTTCGCATAAGGGCGGACAAAGCGCGGCAGCTTGCCGAAGCTTAGACCCAGCAGGTCGTGCAGTACCAATACCTGAATATCGCACCCGGCGCCCGCGCCGATGCCGATCGTCGGGATCTGCACGCTTTTCGTGATAATTTCCGCTATCTCGCGCGGCACGAGTTCGAGCACGATGGAGAACGCCCCGGCGTCTTCCAGCATTTTTGCTTCGTCGATGATCTTCTGCGCGGTTTCAAAAGTTTTGCCCTGCACACGGTAGTTTCCGAGCCGATTGATTGATTGCGGCATCAGGCCGATATGTCCCATCACCGGGATCTCTTCATCGACCAGCCGTTTGACGATATCGACGCGATTTTCGCCCCCTTCCAATTTGACCGCTTCGGCACCGGCTTCTTTTACTAATTTCAGCGCGTTGCGGACGGTTTCGTCTTTATTGACGTGATAGGTGCCGTAGGGCATGTCGGCGACGATCAGCGCGCGCTGGACGCCGCGTTTGACCGTGCGGACCGTATGGATCATTTCTTCCAGCGTGACCGGGACCGTGTTGCCATAACCAAAGACGACATTACCCGCGCTGTCGCCGACCAGGATAATATCCACGCCGGCTTCGTCTATCACGCGGGCGGTCGGATAGTCGTAGGCGGTCAGACACACGAGCTTTTCACCGCGAGCTTTGGCTGCGATCAATGAAGGAGCAAAAACTTTTTCGATCCGGTCGGGTTGTAAATACGCCATAGTGTTAAATTCCTGTTAGCTAAGCTTAAAATTTTAGCAAATTTTCCGCTCCGGGAGAAGATTTAGACGATCTGTGTGCGGAATTCAGGTTCCGGGCGCCAGCGCCGGACGTTGGATTTATCAGGGCAGGCGTGCAGCAGATCGCTGATCGTCTGGTTAAAAACAGGATGGACGAACTGCGGCGCGACCTCAGCCATCGGCACCAGGACGAAATTTCGCAGATGCATGCGCGGGTGCGGCAAGGTCAAAAATTCGGTTTCGTGCAGGGAATTGCCGTAAAGAAGCAGGTCAAGGTCAACGGTGCGAGGTTCTTTTACGCCGGTATTCTGCCGCTTGCGGCCCAGCAGATATTCTATGCGCAGCATTCTGGCCAGCATTTGCTCCGGGGAAACGTTGGTAACGTGGACTTCGGCCACCTGGTTGAGAAAATCCGAGGCGCTGTCGATCTCGACCGGTTCGGTCTCATAAATGGCAGAGAGGCGGGTGACGCAGATACTGGCTTCCAGCAGCCCGCGAACGGCAAGCAAAAGATTGCCCGCCCGGTCACCGAGATTCGAGCCTAAGCTGATATAAGCTGTGATAGTTTCCAGTTCCATTTAAGCCTTTTCACTCGATATTCAAGATATAATGCCCGGAACTTACTACACCGGGATTACTTTAAACCAAAAAAGAGCAAAAAGAAATGGCCCATAAAGTAGATTTTTTTCTTAACAGGCAAACCCGCGCATTCAGTATTGGCCACTAATGTCATGAATAACACGAATAGAAATCTTTAATTCGTGTTATTCGTGACATTAGTGGCTAATATCCGTGACTTATAAACAAAGCCAGGAAATCACAAACGGTAGGAGGCGGAATAGGCATCCGCAAAATTTCCAGGTGTGCGACAGCGGCGATCCCTGTGCTTTTTCAAGTAACTGAGACCGCCGCGTTCGCGCTTGGGAGCTTGTATATGAACGATATTAGAACGTGGGAGACTAATACACATTCAAAACCTGAATTTTGCGGTGTTTTATATAATTTCTTTCGGAATAGATTAAAGATGATAGCTGATAACGGATAGATTCCGAATCTATCCTCTCTCATCTATCAGCTCTTATCTATTCCGAATGATATCCGGACACCACTCAACCTGTTATGAGGAAAATAAAAAAACGTTACGGCACCATAAAAGCGGAGGCCGCCTTTTACAATTAGAGTCCGCGGCGTTTAAAATGTTGTTTGTTGATAACTTTTGAATCCAGTAATGCGTAAACTTTAAAAAGCGCATTTGGGCGGGTAGCAGAGTCCCGTCCCGACAAAAATGACTCGTAGAAAATTCCGCAACAGCCCCCGCAATACTCAACCGTCCAGCTCACGGTCATTTCAGGAATACATTTTGGATAGGCCGGCGCCGCAAACTTCGCGGAGCGAACTGCTGCGCCTGATCCGGGGCGGCGAGGACACCTATCTCGAACTTAAAGTAAAACTTTCCAATCCCGAAAAGATCACGCAGGGGATCATCGCCCTGGCGAATACGGCCGGCGGCGTCATCATTTTCGGTATTACCGACCAGCTAAAGGTCGAAGGCCTCGACGATGCTTTGGGCGTCCGCGACGAACTGGTGCGCATTTGCCGGGAAGAAGTAGTGCCGCCGCTTATCCCATTGCTCGACACCGTTTCTTTTGACAGCGGGCGGCAGGTGGTCGTACTGGAAGTCGAAGGAAGAAGGCGTCCCTACCGTACGCGCGACGGAAGGTTCTACATTCGCTTCGGCGCGGAAAAAAGAGAAATTTCACGGCGCGAGCTTTCTTCCTGGCTGGAGGAAATACGGCCCCTCGGGTATGAGAACATTCCGGCCCCGGGAGCGCGCATCGCGGATATTGACGACGCGCTGCTCTGGACATTCGTGCGGGCATTTTCCGACGATCTTTTTGAAGGCATACTGCCGAACTTCGAGACGAACGAGATATTAAGGCGCGATCTGCTGCTGGCCGTGGGGCAAGGTGATGAGAGCAGCCCGACCGTGGCGGCCGTTTTGCTGTTCGGCAAAAATCAAAGAGTGGCCGAGCTTTTCCCCCGGGCGTCGGTCATCGTCACTCGTTATTCCGGGAATGAAACAGCCGGGACATTAGTGGAAAAACAGGAGTTTTCCGGCAATTTGCTTTCACTCTACGAATCGAGTTTGCGTTTTATCGCCCGCTATTGCGATCTGCATGAAACAAAAGACCGGCCCCTGCGGACTTTTAACGGCCACGACCAAACCGTGAAAGCGCGGGCGAATTATCTGCTGCCGGTTATCAGAGAAGCGTTATCCAACGCTCTGACCCATCGCGATCTGGCGGTTAAAGATATCCCGACCCGCATAAATATTTACGATTCCACCATCGAGATAACTAACGCGCGGCGTACCAACGGTTTTGTTCCGCCGGCGTCGCGGGCGATCCGCTATGGCATTTCGCAGAGCTTGAATCCGCAGATAAAAGACATCTTTACAAATGCGGCTTACGGGGCGGACGTCCCCCCGGGCGGGCTGCCGATGTTATTGCGGGAATCGCGCCTTTTTGCCGGCCGGCGGCCTGAAGTTTACACAGCTAACGACGAATTTAAACTCAAGATCCACGGGAAATAACTACTTTATAAATTGCCACTAGCTTTAGCTAGTGGACAAAAATTTACGTTGGAATTTAAGGGCTTTAGCCCAATTTTTCTTTTTTAGGCTAAAGCCTTAAACAAATTTGTTTTTCTCAGAACCACTAGCTAAAGCTAGTGGCAATTTAAAAGCGTTTGAAGGCGGAACTCAATACACACTAAACAAGAAAGCCCGCAACTGCTGGTTACGGGCTTTTATCTGCTTAAGAATTTGGCTTAATTTTTATCTTTGGGTGCCGCGTCTTTCGGTGCGGTATAGAACGGGCGGTGCTGCACGACATATTCCTTATCTTCGTACTGGCCATCGCCGTTGATATCCACTTTCACTTCCAGCTTATATTTTTTCCCGTCGTGCGGGCGTTCAGGCACATCGTAGGCAAAGCTGTATTGATTGCGCAAAAAAGCGTTTATATCTTTGAGTACGCTGGGAACTTCGCCCTCGAAGGTGATCGGGTAATAAGCGCCGCCGGATTCCGCGGCCAGAGTTCGCAGAGCATTGTTAGCCTGCAAAAAGGTCATGCGGCCCGGTGCTCCCGATATATCGTCCGCCGCCGGAAGAAACTGCTCGTACTTCTTAAAGAACATATTGCCGGTGCCGATAATGTAGATTGGAACACCGGCCGTCTGCACCACTTTACGGATCTTGTCATAAGTGATCTTGCTAAACGTATCGATGCCCGAGGTGACTAAAAGAATGGCCCGCCGCCGGTTTTTGATGTCCACCATTCCCCCGTAAGTCGCATATTTCTCCTTCGAGCTTTCCAGGACTACCGTGTCGCCCTTGCCTCCGACCAAAGTAAAGTTGACCGCGTCCCAAACGTTATTTTCGCGAAAAGCGGGATAATTGCGCAGCAGCAGATCTACCGCGGCCCTTAAGCGGGCAGGGTCATTGGTGAAATCGGTGATCGGGGTAGGACGCATGTCAAAGGCGACGATCGAAGCATAATCCTGTGGAGGCTGGATAAAATTCGACACAAAATAAGCTACCGGGCGCAGCACTTCATAAGTGCCGGGCTCAAAACCGCCGCCGCCGGCACGGCCGAAATACTCGGTCCATTTGCTAAACTCGACGACGACGCCGATCGTGATCGGAGCTTCGGGGGTGGAAAAATTCGTGATCTCCTGTTTTACGCCATTTTCAAAAACGGCAAAGTTTTCCTTTTTCAGGCCGACCACTATCTGATTGGTCTTTTTGTTATAAACAACGGCGTCGATATTGACGAGGTTGGTCGAGATCTTTAGGACGTCGGGATCTGTTTCGGCCTTATCTTCTTCTTTCCGGTCTTGTTTTACTTTTTCCGCTTCGGGATCGGGAGTGCCGCTGGGCCGGGCATTTTTCTTCTGGGTCCCCTTTGGCGTTTCGGTCGGGACCTGCTTTTTGGATTGAGCGAACGCTGGCGCGGCAAGCAATACGGAAACCGTAAATACCGCTAAAATTAACGCCAAAAACTTCGAAAAGGAAACATGCCTCATTGATCTACCTCTTTCATCTCTTGCGCAGCCGTCTTTGAAAAGACAGACTTTTTTTAATCAGATGAATTAAATCCGGATTAAGATGCCGCAATAGACTAAAAGTGTAGCAAAAATCACTCTTGAGGTGAATCGGGATTGTCGACCTCGGCCTCAACGGTAACGTCAAAGGCGCCGGAGTTATCGTCCAGATTGCTTTCGTTTATACCCAGAAAGAGGGTGCCGTCACGCTGGGCAATGAATTCGCCCGAGGAACCGATAAAGATAAATTCGTCATTGTCGTCGCCGATCACGGCGATCAGGGCGCCGGTGGACTTTTGCTGCATCAGCTTATCCTTGTCGGCATAAGAGCCATCGCCGTCAGGTTTGGCGTAGCGGCCCGTCCCGAGCGAGATGTTGCCCTTGGCGCTGACGCGAACGCGCTGGCCGCGCCGGACGACAAAGCCCGAATTGGTCCATCCGTTGGCGGTGTTGTCCGCCAGGACCTTAACGCTGTTGCTGACCACGACAAAGTTACCTTTAGCCGCGGGTTTGGTAACCGGAGGTTTGACCGCCTCGGCGGGTTTTTCCGGTATCGAAGTGCCTTTAACGGCTGAGGTTGGGGTTTGCGTGGTACTGGGTTTTATTTCGGCGGTAGAGGTCGTCGAAGGAATCGGGTTTACCGAGTCGAAGACGATCGATTCGATCTCGTCGGCATAGACATTGATCTGCCGCCGCCGTCCGCGGCTGTCATCGCCGATAGCGATGATAAACTGGTTATCCTTGAATTCAACGATCTTGCCTTTAATGACACTGCCGTCTTTCATACGAATGGTATCCGCCAAAGCAGAAATACTAAAAACAAACAGCAAACTAGCGGCGACTAACAATTTGATCATTCGGTATGGTTTTAACATTCCTTTTCTCCTGAAAATCTGAGATTAAGTTTGGGCTGGCAGGTCATGGAAAACCTGTGTTCAACATAAATGTTTAACAAAGAAAACGGGTTTTGGCAAGTGGAATTACCACAATATGTTGTATGTCAATGCTCATTCACCGGGTCTACCTTGGCGTCTTTTACCTCGGTCTTGAATTTTTTATAGTTGCCGTACCTGGTAGTTTGATTGACATTCATCCCTTTTACCAGAAAGACACGGGCCGAAATATTTATATCGCTTGCGAGCGGCAGCCATATTTCGTCGTTGATCCGGTCCTGCTCCATCGAGAATGAAGCGCCTTTTCGTAGTTTGACGATACCGGCGGCAAAGCTGACGCTGTCCGCCAGGTAGGCTTCCATTCGCGCGACCTGCTTGTCTTTTTCATCGATCCAGATAACGCCGGCCGCGTTCCCGAAAAGTTTCAGGATGCTTTTAGCGTTCTTAAGATTAAAAGCCGGGTTGGGCTCGAAATCGAAAACTATCACTTCGCGCCCGCGAAAGCTTTCGCGGCGGGGGTTGACCAGGCTTGAGGCACGCAGGACCTCAGCGATCGAAACTCTCGAAGATCCTTCTTCTTCGCCTTTCTTTTCCTGCTTTGCTATCTTTTTTTCCATGTCCTCGATCTCGTCAGCCACTCTTTTATCTTCTTTTTCCTGCTGTTTCTCGGTGAGCGGCTTGCCGTTTAATTCGATCTGGCGGCTGATTTTATTGCCTTTGTAAAAAGTTATCTGGGAAGTTTCGGAAAAAAGCTCTTTTAGCGCGCCGTCCTTGCCGATCTCTTTTCCCACCATACTTTCCGTATAAGTGTAGCCTTCCAGGATCTCTTCGATCCTGTCCTGATTTGCTCTGACCTGTTCGAGCAGCTCGGGAATTTTGGGCAGCGGCGCGAGAGAGGTTGCCGGAAAATCAAAAACCGTCCGGTCCGAGATCTTGTTATGCAGGACCTCATCAACGCCGATCTGATAAAGGTCGCCGGCGATATTCATTTTTATGCTGAACGGTTCAAGCACGCCGTCGACTTTGCGAAAATCACCGTAGTCAAAAATTTTTATGCCCTCGGCTGCCGGGTATTCTTCGCGCACGGGCAATGCCGTTTGTGAATCAAAATAAAAAGTAAGCCGCACGCCTTTGGGAGTGGTCAAAAAGACCGTCTGGCAGTTTTTGCCGTCGATCTGTTTTAGCCCGCCGGAGATGACTTTTGCTTTTTCCGTTTTGTAATTAAGCCAGGAATAAGAGTGGTAAGCGGCTTCCGCCTGAAAATCGCGGCCGATATCGCCGGTCAATGTGCGCGCGCCGGTGCGGGAATTGCGCTGCCACGCGGTCTTGCCGTTATACCCGGCGGCGGTCTCAAAACCGTTCAGATCGTATGAGATGTAATAAGAGTTAGGCGAAACTGACTGGATGCGAAAACTTCCGGTGCTGTTATCGGCAGAACCGGTGATCTTGCCGTGGAAGGTTCTCGACTGCACGGCCCTGAGAGCTTTTTCGCCGCCCAGAGCTTTGGCGGCTTGTTTTAGTATCTTGTCAGGAGACTGGGCAGTCAAATTACCGGCGAGAGTAAGCAGAATGGCCATCAAAACTACGAGAATTGAAATTCTTTTCATACGAGATTTCGACTTGCTGATCTTACAGTTCGTAAGAGCGGGCGCAGGGCGCCCCTTCCTGACTGCAAATTTATTTATTGACCGGACCCTAGAGGCAGAGCTAAGAATAATCTAAAATCTCAAATCCGCGCTCCTAAGATGCATCACATAAAAGCCGCGATGTCCGAAAAGATCAGAGTTGATCGCCGATGCGGTCGTATTCGCCGCGAAAATGTAAGAGAGGCTTTCCGTCCTCTACGTAGGCGGCCTCTATCTCGCCGACGTAGATAGTATGGTCGCCGCCGGAATAGCTGTGCAGGAGCCGGCATTCCATACTTGCCAGCGCGCCGTTTAGTAACGGCAGCCCGCTTGTGCCGTCATGGTATTCGGTCTCACTAAACCTGTCTTCGATCGGCGCGGAAAAACGTTCCGACAACTCGGTTTGATCTTCGTTCAGGATATTAACGGCGAATTTCTGGCTTTCGGCGATCGAAGTATGACTGCCCGTATCTTTGCTGATGCACACCAGGACCAGCGTCGGTTCCAGCGAAACCGAGCAAAAGGCGCTGACCGTCATCCCATGTGGGCGTCCGCTGCTATCGACGCTCGTGACGACGGTGATCCCGCTGGCAAATCTGCTCAGCGCGGCCCGAAAATCTTCTTTGGAAATCGACATAAAAAACTTAGACTAAGAAAGCATTACCTGACGATGAAAATCTTAGCATAAAAATATTATATGGCTTATGACGCAATAGTTGTGGGTTTGGGAGCGATGGGCAGCGCCGCTGTTTATCAACTGGCAAAACGCGGGGCGAAAGTGCTGGGCATCGACCGGTTCCGCCCACCGCACGATCTTGGCTCGAGCCACGGCGAAACGCGTATCACCCGCCAGGCCATCGGCGAAGGCGAAGAATATGTCCCGCTGGCAATGCGCTCTCATAAGATATGGCGCGAGATCGAGAGCGAAACCGGAGCCGATCTGCTGACCGTGACCGGTGGGCTGATAATGTCGAGCACCGCCAATACAAATTTGCTGCACGGCAGCGGAAACTTTATCGAGCAAACCATTGCCTGTGCCAAAAAATACGGCATAGAACACAGCTTGTTGACCGCCGGTGACATCAGGCGGCAGTTCCCGCAATTTGCCATAAACGGAGATGAGGTTGGCTATTACGAAAACGAAGCCGGATTTTTGCGCCCGGAAAATTGCATCAAAGCCCAACTCGAACTCGCGCAAAAATACGGCGCGGAAATTCATTTTGATGAAAAAGTTTTTAGCTTTAACGGAAATGAAGTTGTAACCGAAAAAGGAAAATATCAGGCTGCAAAGATAATAATTTCCGCCGGGCCGTGGGTGAACGAATTTGTGAGCGAAGAATTTCGCCGCCTGTTCAAAATTTACCGGCAGGTTTTGTACTGGTTCCAGTTGCGTGAAGACGCGGATAACTATCTGGTTGGGAATTTGCCGATCTTTATCTGGCAATTCGGCCGCTGGGCTGACGATTTTATCTACGGTTTTCCCGCGCTGAGCGGAAAAAAAGACGGGTTAAAGCTTGCCGCCGAGCAGCACCTGAACACCACCGATCCCGATAGCATCGGTGATCCGGTTTCGCGTGAAACAGTTTCAGCCGCAGAGATAGAAAAAATGTACCGGCAATACATCGGGCCGCATTTCCCTGGGTTAACCGATCGCTGCGTCCAGGCCGTCAGCTGTCTCTATACCGTCACGCCTGACGACGGGTTTGTTATCGACCGCCACCCGCACGACGAAAACGTGATCATTGCCTCGCCCTGTTCCGGTCACGGGTTCAAGCACTCCGCTGCCGTGGGAGAAATCCTGGCAGAACTGGCGCTTGAGGGAAAGACAAAATTCGATATCGGCAAATTTTCGTTCGACAGGTTTTTATGAAAGCAAGCCGGTTCTTTATTTGCCACTAATTACACAAATAACACGAATTAAAAAATTCTCTATTCATGCTATTTTGTGACATTCGTGGCCGTATCCCTGCTTCCCGGGGCTAAGCTTGCCTGGCTTTTAACAGGTCCCTTATTTCGGTCAATAATGTTTCGCTCGGTGTCGGCGGGGCAGCGGCGGCCAGGCTATTAAAATATTTGATGAACCAGCGCGCCAGCAGAAACATAATAAGAGCGACTATCAGAAAACTAATGATGTCGGTGATGAATTGACCGTACATGATGAGCGGAGCGCCGCCTTTTAACGCTTCGTCGATGGATTTCGGATCCGACACGCCGCTATATTTGCCGCTCAGATCGATGAATTTTTTGGTGAAATCAATGCCGCCCGTCATATAGCCGATCACCGGCATTAACATTTTTTCGTTAAGAGTTGTGATGATCTTCCCGAAAGCCGCGGCCATAATCACAGCGATAGCCAGGTCGAGCACATTTCCGCGCGCGATAAAAGCTTTGAAGTCCTTTAACATACAAGTATCTCCTTTATTTTCAGAGGATTTACGTACTAATGAGTTTTTATGCCAACGCGAGATATTTGTCAAGAAAATGAAGCGCAGACTAGAGTCCGCGCTCCCATTCAAGCATTTTTCTTGAGATTTTCGATCAATTCGATAAAGCGCGGTTCGTTACGGATAGATTCCAGGATCGAAACTTTTTCATACCAGGGATAATTCAGGTTGCCCAATTTCACGGCGTGTTCCAGCCAATGCAGAGCTTTTTCCTTGTCGCCAAGCAGGGCATAAGCGCCCGCCATCCAGAGCGAAGAATCGTGGTCCGCGTCGGCGGCTTCCTCGACCTTTTCCGTCAGCTGCGCGCGGGCTTCCTCGATCCTGCCTTGCCTGGCCAGATAGATCGCCAGTACCGGCCGGATGCCGTGCATTTTTGGATTATGTTCCAGGACTTCGCTGATTAAAGCTATCGCGTCATCCACCTTGCCTTGCTCGTAGAAAAGACGCGAGCGGAAAAATTTTATCAGCGGGTGGTCCGGTTCCATTTTTGCGCCGGCGTCCAGTTCCGTCAAAGCCTCGTCAAATTTTTCCTGGTACATCAGGATACGCGCCTTGTTGTAACTGGCGACCACCCTGGCCGCCGGGTCGAGGCGCACCAGCCGGTCCCAGCTCTTGATCGCCGTTTGATAATCGCCGTCCAGGCGGCTCATCGTGCCTTTGACGAAATACAGCGCCGCGTCGTTGGGGAATTGTTCCTGCAGGACCTTGATCTCCGCCCGCGCTTTTTTCTTTTCACCGCGCGAGAGATAGATCATCACCATCAGCACGCGCGCTTCCAGCACGTTCGGATCGTATTTGATCGCTTTGCTAAAAGCGGTTTCGGCGGCGGTAAAATCTTCGTAATTTCCCAGGCCCTTAAAAACTCGGTTGGCATAGCAGGCGCCGAGGCCGCTGTAAGCCAGCGCAAATTGCGGGTCGAGTTCGACGGCGCGTTTGAAATTGGCGATGGCCGCGTCGCAATCCTCCATCGAAACGGTGCGGAAAATAAAACGCCCGAAATTATCGCGCGCGCGCAAATACTCCTCATAGGCGTCGACGTTGTCGGTCGCGCGGCGGCCAAGCATTTCCTGTTCGCCGTCCGTCAATTCGAGCCGCAATCCGCCCAGGATACGCTGGCCGATGATGTCCTGCAGATCGAAAATATCGGCGCCTTCGGCATCGATGCGGTCGCTCCAGAGAATCTCGCCGCCCGCCACATCCAGCAGCTGCGCCGTTACGCGCATCTTTTCGCCGGATCGCAGGAACCCGGCGGAAAGCACGGCGTTGACGCGAAGTTCCTGGCCCGCTTCACGCGGATCGATCTCCTTGCCCTGGTATTTGGCGATGACCGAACTGGGACGCACGATCAGCGAGCGGATCTGGGCGAGTTCCGTTATAACGGCATCAGCCAGGGAAAATTCGTAGAAACTCGAGCTCGGGTCGTTATTTAAATTCTTGAAGGGAAGGATAGCGATGCTTTTCTTGTCGCTGGTCATGGTGTTTGAAAGCGACAGATCGCTGGAAACATGCGCCGGCGGCTGTGACGAGCTCGATTGCCCTGTGCGGAACGAGGGCGACTCAGACTCGCTTTTTCCGCGCAGGAAATTCCAGGCACGTTTGACCACGTTCTTGCCTTGAATATGGCGCGGTGAATATAAGGACATATCCAGGTTATCACCGGAAATATCATGTAAAACTTGTTTCAGATCGTCTCGCATTTCAGAAATTTTTTGATACCTATCCTGCGGCTTTTTTGCCATCGCCTTATCCAGTATTTCCTGTACCCGAACCGGTATCGGTTCCGAACGCACTTCCGACAGCGGTTCAGGCTGATCGTAAAGCACGGCGTGGCGCACATCGACGACGGTTTTTCCCTTGAAAGGCCAGATACCGGCCAGCATTTCGTAAAGCAGCACCCCGGTCGAAAAAATGTCGGCCCGGTAATCGACCTTATCTCCGCGCGCCTGCTCGGGCGCCGCGTAAGTGGCGGTTCCGTAGGGAACGCCGATCTCCGTCAGGTCGTTGCGGTCGGCCGGTCTGATATCTTCGTCGTCCTCGTCGTGTATCAGTTTTGCCAGGCCAAAATCCAGTATCTTTACCTGCCCGTGCTCGTTGACCATTATGTTGCCGGCTTTGACGTCGCGGTGGATGACCCCTTTGGCATGGGCGGCGGCCAGCGCGTCAGCTACCTGGATGGCGATGCTCAGCGAGCTGCGCAGGTCGAGCGGGCGGCCGTTTACGATCTGGCGCACATTTTTTCCCTCAACGTACTGCATGGCGATGTAATGCAGCCCGTCTTCGGATTCATTGAGATCGTAGATAGTGCAGATATTCGGGTGATCGAGGGAAGAGCAAAGCTGGGCTTCGCGTTGGAATCGTTTGAAATTGGAAGATTTTACGGTCAGCTCGGGAGGAAGAACTTTTATAACGACCGGACGTTCGAGCTTGGTATCGAGAGCCTTATAAACCGTTCCCTGACCACCGGAACCGATCTTTTCCAAGATTTTATACTGGTTGATCTTTGCGCCAATCATAATGATCCCAAGGGACCCTAGATTTATCCTTATCTTTGACTCTTGTAGGTTAGGATATGTTGTATTTTAAGTCGAGCACAAATTAAGTGCAAATCCTTATCAGAGCCAATAAATTGAAGCGTCTAAGACGACCGACCGCCGCCTAACCGGGAATTATCGTTCAGCCCCGCAATGGCGTGCCCCAACCGGATTGGATGTATTCGCCGTCGAGTACGATGCACGGAACGGTCAGATCGCCGCCGGAAACCTCCAGCATCTCTTTTTGCCGCTTTTTGTCGTTCTGCGCGTCATAATCGATAAACTCTACGCCCCCCGCCGTGTAATGGTCACGGGCCTGCTGGCAATAAGGGCAGCCGGGTTTGGTATACAAGACTAAAGCCATATGAAAATTTTCCTTTTCTGTGAGATATTTTAACAGTCCGGCGAAACAATGCCAAAGTTTTGACGGGCCAATAATTAACAGGAATTACATATCGCCAAAAATGATCGAAAACGAGCTCTTCGAGCCTTACGAAAAATTAGTTGAAATTGAGATCTGCGGCAAAAAAGCCCTGGTCCCGGAAAACAACATGCTGCTGCGCTGTTTCCAGTTTCTTTCGCTGGAAAGCGTGTCGATGGGGGATTTTTGCTGGAATGCGGATTGCGCCAATTGCCAGGTCTGGCTCGAAGCCGCTGAAGAAGGCGGAAAAGAAAAACCGGCGCTTTCCTGCCGGACCAGGGTCGAAGAAGGAATGAAGATCGTCCGCATGGCGGATGAGATAGATTTAGGGGATAGTGATTAGTGGTGAACGGTGAGTGATTAACGAAAACAATCCCGGTTTTGACAGAGCCTACCCGTTTCGACAACATCTAATCACTAATCACTAATCACTAATCACTAATCACTAATCACTAATCATTATTTTTTAACTTCTTCCATGACCTCTTTCGGATAAGCGCCTTCACGCAGATTGATGCCGTATTCGGTATAGGCCTTTAAGGCCGAAACCATCTGCGACCAGCCCATACAATTTCCGTAGGACATATTTAGGCCGTCCTGGGTTTCGCTCCAGCCGCCCTCGGTAATGCTGACCAATGTGCTGCTGTCGTTAAGCGCCTTGAAACGCATTTCCACCACGTTATCCGGGCGGTCTTTCTCGCCGGCCCATTCCAGCACGATCAACTCGTTAGGTACGACCTTCGTTATCTTGACGGGGAACCCTTCCTCGTCCGCGCCGTGATAATCGGCGAATTTCCATTTGACCGTCGTTCCTTCATCGAGCGGGCCGGTCGCTCCGCCGGTGGTAAAATAACCGCTCAATTTATCCGGGTTATAAACCGCATCGAAAACTTCCGCCACCGGTTTTTGCACCGCCGTTTGTACTTTAAATTTCAGATCCATAACGCTTGTACCTCTTTCACTTGTTTTATAAGTCAATAATATGTTATAAAAATATAACATGTCAAGAGAAAAGAAACAGGATCTTATCTTTAAAGCGCTGGCCGACGGCAAACGGCGCAAGATCCTCGATCTCTTAAAAAAGGAAGAAAGAACGACCGGCGACATCTGCGCGTATTTCAAGGCTCTCGACCGCTGCACGGTCATGCAGCACCTGAATGTGCTGGAAAAAGCGGGACTTATTATCGTCAGAAGAGAAGGGCGGCTGCGTTGGAATTATTTAAATGCCGTGCCGATCAGGGAAATATACGACCGCTGGATCAGCCAATATGCGGACTATTCCGTGGAGTTGCTGACAAAATTAAAAAGCGATCTGGAAGAGACTTACAGAAAATAATTCACCACAAAGACACAAAGGACACTAAGAAGAAAATTAATAGGGGAATGAACAGGATATAACGGATAGCTATCCCTTTTCGTTCCCTTTATCCCAGTTCTTCGTGCCTTTGTGTCTTTGTGGTGAAAAAATCTTAATATTTCGGAACGCTCGGGTCGACGTCGTTCGCCCAGCCGATGATGCCGCCTTTGAGGTTGGTGAGGTTTCCGGTAAAACCGGCCTGCATCAAGCCAAAGATCGCCTGGGCGCTGCGGCCGCCCATTTTACAGTGCACGACGGTTTCGCGGTTGGGATCGATCTCGTCCATTCGCTGGAGGACCTGGCCGAGCGGGATCAGCTTCGCGCCGGGAATATTACAATGATCGTATTCTTTCTGCTCGCGCACATCGATCAGTTGAATGTCTTCGCCGGCATCGAGCCGCGCTTTTAGTTCGGTAGCTGTGATCTCTTGCATAAAGCGATTATAAACTGAAAAGCCCAACTATCGCACGGCGGTTCGATAGTTGGGACCCAAAAATATTATTTATCTATTCGCCGGTCAGATCGTCAACCGTCGTGCTGCTGCAGTTCGTCTTGACTGATTCGATGCCATTATCGCGCGCGTCCGCGGTGTTATACATTTCGCTTTTGCCGATAACCTGACCGTTGGCGGCTTTGAGGTTGAAATAGAACTGGCCGTTAGTGGCAGTTTTCCGGTCAAAATTCTTGTCATCACCGCCGTTCTTGCGGACGGACTCGATGCCGTTATTGGCTGCGGCTTTTGTTTCGTACATTTCACTGGAAAGGATCACCTGTCCGTTTCCCGCTTTTAAATTGAAATGATATTTTCCGCTAGCGGATTTTTTGAGTTCGTATTTTCCTGCCATTTGTCTCTCCTTAAAATAGAGTCGGAATTAGGATATTTGAGCGGTGAACGGCCGCGCTTGAGCAATGTCTGATGGAATACATTATTAGCAGGTTTAGCAGTTAAATTCAAAGACAGTGGTTAGAGATTAGAGGTTAGTGGTCAAAAGACAAAGGCTAGACGTCTCCTGACCTCTAGCCTCTGATCTCTATTCACTTTATTGCAAAACTATTACTCCGGTACTGAGCCGCTGATCTTTTTGCGGAAGGTCTCGCCGGTCCTGAGCACGGGAATTCCTTGCTCGACCTCGACATGGGGACGCGGAATGATATGCGTGGCCACTACCTTGCCTACTCGGGCCCCGGCGGCGGCACCGGCCTCGACGGCAGCTTTGACCGCGCCGACCTCGCCACGCACGATCGCCGTCACCAGCCCGGCGTCAATGCGCTCGTATCCGACCAGCTCGACGTTAGCGGCCTTGACCATCGCGTCGGCGGCCTCGATCATCGCCACCAAACCAAAACATTCAACCATTCCCAGTGCATCCATAGTGATAGATATTTTACCTTCAAAGGTTAAGAAAACCAATAGAAGAATGAAGTAAGAACCGGGAGCGCCATTCAACAGGGGCAACCGGTAATTTGTTTTTTATAAATTGCCACTAGCTTTAGCTAGTGGTCAGATGTAAGCAGAACTCCCTGGCTTTAGCCAAATTAAACTTGGGCTAAAGCCCCGATCCTTAATTTAGCTTTTTATCCACTAGCTAAAGCTAGTGGCAATTTATAGAGCACTAATTCCTCAGGCTGTGTATCGGTGCCGGTATCTTTCCGCCTCTTCTTATAAAAACCGAGCAATCAAAATCGTTCACGGCCATGATGGGGGCGGTGCCGAGCAGGCCGCCGAATTCGACCAGTTCGCCGACGCGTTTGCCGGGGACGGGGATGATGCGCACGGCGGTGGTTTTTGTGTTCATCACGCCGATCGCCATTTCGTCGGCGATAATGCCCGAGATCGTTTCGGCAGAAGTGGTGCCGGGGACGGCGACCATGTCGATGCCGACAGAGCAGACACTCGTCCAGGCCTCCAGTTTGGCCAGCGAGAGAGCGCCGACCTGGGCGGCCTCGATCATGCCCGCGTCTTCAGAAACGGGAATAAATGCGCCCGACATTCCGCCCACCGAGCTCGAAGCCATCGCGCCGCCTTTTTTTACCGCATCCGTCAGCAGCGCCAGCGCGGCAGTGGTGCCGTGCGCGCCCGCGCGTTCAAAACCCATCGCTTCCAACACATTGGCGACCGAATCTCCCATGGCGGGCGTCGGCGCCAGGCTCAGGTCCAGAATGCCGAAGGGAAGTCCCATCCGCCGGGCGGCTTCGTGGCCGATCAGTTCGCCGGCGCGGGTAAGTTTGAAAGCGGTGCGTTTGATAAGCTCCGCGATCTCCTGCAGGGGAGCGTCCACAGAGGCGTGTTTGAGCGTACTAAGAACGACGCCCGGGCCGGAGACGCCGACGTTTAACACGGCTTCCGGTTCGCCGATGCCGTGAAAAGCGCCCGCCATAAAGGGATTGTCCTCGACCGCGTTGGCAAAACAGACGAACTTGGCGCAGGCCAATCCGCCGCTATCTTTGGTAAGCTCGGCCGCTTCTTTTATTACCTGGCCGATGCGGCGCACGGCGTCCATATTGATGCCGGCGCGAGTGGTCGCGACATTGACTGAAGAGCAGAGACGTTCGGTCGAGGCGAGGGCTTCGGGGATTGAATCAATGAATATTTTTTCGGAATTGGTCCAGCCTTTGTGGACCAGGGCGGAATAGCCGCCCAGGAAATCCACGCCGACCTCTTTGGCGGCCGCGTCGATCACCTTGGCCAGCGTGACCATATCTTTGGCTGAGCCGCCGGCGCCCTCTACTATGTGCGAAACCGGCGTAATGGCGATGCGTTTATTGGCGACCTTTATCCCCAGCTCTTCGCCGATCTCATTTACCGTCGGGACCAGCCGGGCGGCAAACTTCAGAATTTTTTCGCGCACCCGCGCGCCGGTCCTTTCCATGGACTCAGAGGCGCAATCCTGCAGGTTCAAGCTCAAAGTAACGGTGCGGATGTCGAGGTGTTCCATCTCGGTCATCCGCACGGTCTGTAAAACTTCTGCTTGAGTGTATTCCATAGCTTTTTTGTAGCGCCACCGTCCCGGCGGCTGTCGTGAAGGCGTCCCGCCTTCACTTTCTATACCGTGGGCGGGACGCCGGCGTTACATTTATTTCACAAAATAAACGATCAGCAATATCACTAAAACAAAGATAAAGATGACGATCGTTCCTACTACAAAAACCGGGTTCGAGGTGCCCTCGGGCTGTTCCCAGACCATCTCGATCTTTTCCCGCTGCGGTTTTGGTTTTCGGCGCATGGCCGCCGCGGAAGTAAGCTGCGGTTTGGCTTTGACACCGACGGGTTTTACCACGATATCCGGTTCATCTGCCTGCGCGGGCGTTTCTTCGTTATTTTCGAGCAGTATTGCCGGGGTGTCGGGAATGGTTTCGCTAAAATCCTGTTCGCTGCCGGAAACTACTTCGGCAGTCGGCTCCGCTGCTTCGGCCGTTGCGGCGGCTGTTTCCACGGAGACATTCCCCGCGCCCGCCAGGCCGAAATGTTTACCGCATTTGAAGCAAAACGAAGCCCCGGAACGTACGGCCGCACCGCAATCGGGACACTGGATATTTTCCGTTTCGCTCATCGTTTAGGCGTCATTCGGGTGAATTTACAAATTACAGGAAACAAAAGGAAGTGACAAGTGACGAGTAACAAGTGACAAGAAAAACATTAACAAATCTCGTCACTTGTTATCTCAAATCCTATGCATTGAATTAAACAGGTCTTCGCGTTGGGCGTAGATGCGCACTCCCAGCCTCTCGCCGAGGGTTTTGAATTTTTCCTTGAGCGTGCCGATGTTTTCCTTCATTTCGTTGGTGTTGGCAATGATGACCATCGCAAACTTGTCTCCGACCAGCGTCTGATTGATGTCTATAATGCTGCAGCCGGATTCGGCCAGGACCTTGCTGACCTCTGACACTATGCCGGCATGATCCAGGCCAAAGACAGAGATCACCAGGCGGTTTTGCGCACCGGTGTGCATCGCTCCAGTCGAAGTTGCGGAGCTTTCGTTAGCAGAAAGGTAAGGTTCGATGGCGCGGTATATGCCGGTCACCATTCGCTCCACCTTTTGCTCATCGGCCCCGTCTGAGTCATCTAATTCGGCATAAACGGCCGCAGTTATTTTGTAAAGCAGATCTCTGTCAGGCATTTCTTATTGTCCGCGGATGGCTTTGGTAATATTGTTCCCGGCGTCAGCCGCGCTCACTTTGCGATCTACGAAAACGACGGCCCCTCCGGTTTCAGCCGCCAGTTTTTCCAGGAATCTTTTCGATTCTCCAATGTTTTTATCCAGCATCATGGTGATCCCGACGATATACACCCGTATCTTTTTTTCTTTTAGAAAATTCAGAATATCGGCATAAACTTTTTTATCGCTCGTGCTTTCACCATCGGTGATCAGGACCAGTATTTTTTGCTCGTTCTTTCCCTCGTCAACCAGCTTTTTAGCGGAATAAAAGAGCGCTTCGGGGATGGCGGTCAGCCCGCCTTCGCAAAACATTTCGTCGGCGGCCGCTAAAAGTGCATCCTTATCGCCGGTAAAATCATGAAGCGTTTGTATTTTGTCCTTGCTGATAAATCTGACTAAAAAAGCTTCATCATTTGGCTGGATGTTGCGGGTGACGACTTTGGTAGTATCGATCACGTATTCCAGCACCATCCGGAAAGAGCCGGAATTATCCACCACTATTCCCAGGCTGAGGGGTTTTGTTTCCTTTACATCCTCAACAGCGACCGAAGTTTTTTCACCTTTTTCATCTTTTTCCTGGGCCCAAACGGGAAAGCAGACGATAAATAATATCAGCGCCGGCAGCATTATTTTTTTCATTCGCCCGATCTCTTTTCCGGGCGATTTGCCGCCTTAAATAGCTCTTCCGATCTTGCCATTTCGTCAGAGTAATCTATGCGGTCAACGATTCCCACGACCGCGGCCTCGATAGACATTTCCTGGTCGCCGATGGCGGAACGCGCCGCCTTGCCAAAGGCGCACAGCACATCTTCGCCGATACCCGCGCCCAGGCGGTCGGCCACGACAATGATGCTTTTATTCGGTTCCTTGTTGAGCTCGTACGGGTGGACAATAAGAAATTTGACGCCCTCCAGATCGGGCGTCTTTTTGGTAGACCACACGGTGCCGACAACTTTTCCCAGAAACATAAAAAATTAAACTCCCCTCCTTACAAAGGAGGGGTGCCCGAAGGGCGAGGTGGTTCTCTCACCCATAAATCAAACGCTTGCCAAAAGCTTTTTGCACCACCCCGTCGCGCTGCGCGCGCCACCCCTCCTCCACAAGGAGGGGAGTTTTAGAATCAAACTTTCGCAAAAACTTCAGCGCCCTCACCCATGTCACGCGCAGAGGGCGTAATGATGGTCTTGGCGTTGACGTAGATCTTCTCGCCTTTTTCCAGCGCGCGTTTTACATCGTCTTCGCTGACAAAATCCTGTGCTTTTGGCTTCGCGCCATTGGCTTTGGGTTCTTCCGGTTTCACCTCGTGGATGATCGTCTTAACTTCCGGCTGTGCCGGCGGCGGAGTGTCCTTGATCTTTTCGCTCAGAAATTTATCCACCAGGCTGGCGACTTCGGCGCGGGAAACTTTTTGCGCGCCTTGCTGCTGCGGCTGTGCCGGTGTTGAAACTGAAGGTCCACCAACGGGAGCTGCGGCGTTCATCTGGACCGGACGCGAACTGCCCACCGGTTTGGTTTCAAACGCCACGCGTTTGATATCCATCAAGTGATGCGGCGAGACATTATCGGAAGTCACATTGCCGCCCCACGAACCGCAGCCCAGCGTCATCGATGGCGGCAGGGCGGTCGAAAAACCGATCGCACCATGCGTGGTCGGCGAATTTATGATGACCCGAGAAGCGGGCATCTGCGCGCCGTAAGCAACCGCGGCTTCGCGCGAGCGCGTATGCATACCGGCGGTGTGTCCCATCCCGCCAAACTGCAAAATTTCCAGGCAGCGCTGCGCGCCGGCCTCAATGCCGTCGACGACAAAAAACGCCAGCGTCGGCGAAAGTTTTTCCACCGACCACGGATAGTCGCGTCCCACACCGGCGCAGTCTGCCAACAGGCAGCGCGCGCTATCCGGCACTGAAATTCCCGCGAGCTCGGCAATGTATTTCGCCGACTTTCCGACGATGCCCGCGTTCAGGGTTCTTTGCGGGGTCAATAAAACTTTCGCGACCTTTTCGGCTTCATCGGCTGACAGAAAATGCCCGCCCTGCGCCTTGAATTGCTCGCGTACGGCCTGCTCGATCGGACGATCGACCACCACCGACTGTTCCGAAGCGCAGATCGTTCCGTTATCAAAACAGGTGCTGGTCAGAATGTCGCGCGCGGCTTTTTCCGCATCGGCGGTGCGCTCTATAAAAACGGGAACATTGCCCGGTCCGACGCCAAAGGCGGGTTTACCCGAGGAATATGCGGCGCGCACCAAACCGATGCCGCCTGTGGCCAGGATCACGGCGGTGCGTTTGTGTTTCATCAGCGCGTCGGTGCCTTCGATAGTGGCGGTCGTCATCACGCCGATCGCATCGGGCGGCATTCCTTCTTTGATCGCCGCTTCTTTTAAAACGCGCGCCGATTCGGCGATGCATTTCGCGGCCGAAGGATGCGGTGAAAGGACCACCGTATTGCGCGATTTAAGCGAGATGATGCATTTGAAAATTGCGGTCGAGGTAGGATTGGTCGAGGGAATGATCGCCGCTACCACTCCGCGCGGGCTGGCGATCTCGACGATGTCCTTGGTGTCATTTACCACGCCGACCGTCTTTAAAGTCTTGAAATAATTCCAGACGTCTTCGGAAGCAAAACGGTTCTTTTCGCGTTTATCGTCAGGAATGCCATAGCCGGTTTCTTCCACCGCCATCGCGCCCAGCCGCGCAGCTTCGCGAAGCCCGGCCTGAGCCATGGCTTCGCAAATGCGGTCGATCTTGTTTTGGTCGAATTTGGAGACTTGAAGAAAAGCGGCATAGGCAGCGTCAACCTTGTCACGCGCTTCCTGAACGGATTGAAGATCTTTGTCGCCCATGAAATTGAAATTGAAGTTGGCAGCGGCACTAGGCAGAAAGCAGGTTAGTTGCTGCTACTACTGCTGCTGCCTTGTGCCTACTGCTTTTGCTTACTGCGGTTTCCCTCGATCGCGGTTCCCGTACCGGCCCCGCCTGCGCCGAGCTGGCCTTGGCCCGAGCCGCCGCCCTGTAACGCCTTTTCATCGGGGCTGAGGCCGGTCGCGCCGCCCTTGGGCAGTACGCGTTCGACTTCCTGGTGCGGGCGCGGGATGACGTGAACGCTGATCAGCTCGCCGACGCGTCGCGCCGCGGCAGCCCCGGCATCGGTAGCGGCTTTGACCGCGCCGACATCGCCGCGGACGAATATCGTCACGTAACCGGCGCCGATATATTCTTTTCCGATCAATTGAACGTTCGCGGCTTTGACCATCGCGTCCGCCGCTTCCACGGCGCCGACAAATCCTTTGGTTTCAACCATTCCAAGTGCTTCAAGAGACATTACTTAAACCTCGCGTTTAATTTGATGAGATATTATTTTAGAACTATAACCGATTAAACACAAAACCTAACATCTGATAGGGCAAAAGTCTAGTTAAATAGATCGCTCGTGAATAGCGGGCGCCGACAATGAGGTCGGAACCGGGAGCTGTAGCGACCGGGTGGGTTTTAGTGTTTCGTGCGATTCGTGTGTTTCGTGGTTAAAATTCCGGAATTAACCACTAATCACACTAAAAACACGAAATTGCTTGTCGCTGATAGCGACTAATTTAATAGCGTAGGGTGCAACCCTACGACCGCGTCGCCAATGTGTCCGTCCCTGTCAGGGACGAACCACGGTCGGATCCCACACGTCGGGTTTCACCCGACGCTACTTAATATTTCGCCTGCGGCGAACGGGGTGTGCCGATGCTGTTGGCGACCGATAGCGATTATTTTTATCCTGATCGGATGACCGGCGTTATTTCCCGTCGTTATTTCAACGCCTGCTTGCCGCCCTTTTTCACCGGCTCCGCGATCGTCCCGGTCTTGGCCGTCCTGGTCGTCTTGATCACGGGGGTTGCTTCGGCGGGCGCCATGCGCCCTTCGTTCGGAGTCCCGAGGAAATCGATGTTTAGAACAGCATCGGTTACCCCGACGGTTTGCGACTCCGGTGAAAAGCTAAAACGTTTTGACGAAAGACTGATGGTATAGGTTGCGCCTACCGGAACGTTAGTAAAATTGTAGTAGCCGAATCCATTGCTCAGGACGAACCGGGTATTCAGGTCTTCATCCTGCATCACTACTACCACATTGGAGATCGGGTTGCCGCCTACCGACATCAGCCGTCCGGCGACGTTCACCTGCGGCTGATTTTCGGAACGAAGACGTCCGGTTATCAGAGCGTTGTTTGACCTTCCGGCAAACGTTGCGCGGCCCAGCGGGTCCAGCGCCAAACCGGAAGCCGTCTCAGTCCCGCCCAGATTTACTATCGTCTTTCCATTTGTGCCGAAGGTGGTATCCACCGAACCGTCGATGTTCCAGCGGGCAAAAGAGAAGTCGTTACTTGAAGATCCAACCGCCACGATCTTGCCGTCTGACTGCACGACGATCCCGCGCAAAGTGTCATTGCCGGCGCCGACCGGCGTCAGCACCATGCCGTCCCCGTCAAACGAGGTATCGAGCGACCCGTCGGTGTTATAACGCGCCAGCGCGAAATCTGTAGTGCCGCTGTTGGATGCAGTGCCGCCGGCGAGGATACGCCCGTCCGGAAGCAATTCGATCGCTGCAATATTTGAAGTGCCGGTTCCTATGATCGTCGTCGCCAGGCCGCCCGTGCCAAACGACGTATCGACCGAGCCGTCAATATTGAATCTCATCATCCCGAAATTAGATCCGGTTTTGGTGCGGCCGGCGACTATCATCTTACCGTCGGGCTGGACCTGCAGTCCTGTGACACTACTGTTCCAGTCCAGCAGCGTTGTGATCGTGTACCCGTCGGTATCGAACGAGGTATCCCGGGTGCCGTTCGAATTGTAGCGTGCGACCATAACCGAAAGGGTGCCTACGTTGTTAATCGTCTTTTGAGACCCGGCCAGTATGATCTTTCCATCGGGCGCGATCGCCAGATGGTTTCCCAGACAGGGAACATCGAAGTCAATAGCTGACTTTCCATCTACACCGAAAGATGTATCAAGAGTACCGTTCGGATTGTACCGAACAATCGTGAATGTCTCAGCACCCTGAGCGTCGACCGAATACCCGCCGGCCAATATCTTGCCATCCGGCTGCAGCGCGAGCGAACGTATTTCACCCGTTGAGCTTTGCTGAGGGGTAATAAATAAGGTAGTTACCATACCGGCATTGCCAAAGGTCATATCCATTGAGCCGTCCGGGTTGAGACGCCTCAGCGCAAAACTCATTCCACCCACAAACACCTGTGAAGTAACAGCCGCCAGCACCTTGCCGTCCGGCTGCACCAGAATATCCGTTCCCTGGATCGGCGCGCCGTTTGGCAGAGTTTCAAGTTTGTATCCGGTACCGGCAAACGACAGATCAAGCTTGCCCGGCGACTGCGCATAGATCGACAGGACGGAAAACGCCAGCAGCGAAGCAGCAGCCACAGCACGGAAATATTTTAAAGCAGAACTATTCATGGTTTTTCTCTGTTTCTTAATGCGACCGAAAACGCCGGGGATTCGCGATCGGTCAGTTCGTTGTGATCGGTCAGTCGTTAAACCTGTGTAAAGCGTGACCATATCGAGTATTGAAGAAATTTTAGCAGTCTTTATCGTCAAGTCAAAAGATTTGTCTTGCCAGTAGCGCCTGCGTCAGCCGGTGCGTCCGCCGTCGATACTATCTCAGGCTCCCGCACTTTATAGTTGTCCCTGAATCAAAGAGCGTCTTTCTTCGTCGGTAAGTTAAATTCTGCTCTAAAGTTAGCACTGATAACCCGCGCAAACTATCACAAAATTGCTGCATCTATCGGATTCTTGCGCCTAGATTACGAGTCAGGACCTCAGAACGCCAAAGTAGCCGCGACCGGCCTGTCTTGTCAGTAGCGCCTGCGTCAGCCGGTGCGCCGTCGAGTATGAGGTCAGAACCGGGAAGTTCCCCTCCTGCCGGAGGAGGGGTGGCAGCCGCTTCGCTGACGGGGTGGTGGGAGAGCGACCGGGTTTCTCCGCTTAATGTGTTTTTAGTGTGATGTAAGTGGTTACAGTTTTACGGGCTGATAAATAACGCGATAGACTGAAACCACGAACACACACGAAACGACACGAACAAAGCGATAAAAGCTCGGTCTTAAGTAACCATTTGTCCACTAGCTAAAGCTAGTGGCAATTTAAAGGCTGAGTGTGGAAATTAACCACGAAGCAACAAATCACACGAACAAAATACGTAGGAATCCGCTCGCTGATTGCTTTTTTTTAATGCAAACGCTATATTTTGTGTTTAACAGTCTGTTGCGGTTTGACTGACTTGGCGGGCAATACATATTCAAGCAAAAATTAGCTCTAAAAAATAAAAGTCAGGCTGAACTTTTAAAGCGAAATGGCAGAAACTTTAGGTGAAAAACTAAGGCTGGCACGCGAGGCTCGTGGTATAACTCTGAGCGAGGTCGCGGCCCAGACGCGCATTGCCGCCCGTTATCTCGAAGCCATCGAGGAAGATAACTACAAACCGCTGCCCGGCGGAGTTTTTAACAAAGGTTTTATCAAGGCTTACGCCAAATATGTCGGCGTCGACGAGCAGGAAGCCTTAAGCGATTATGCCCGCGCGGTAGCCTCCCAAAGTGAATCGGAAATAGACGATAACCGTTACCGCCGCCCGTCGGTGATGACGGACGACCGTAATCGTAGTTCGTGGTCATCTCTGGTTTTTGCCATCATTATCCTGGCGCTGATGTCGGGCGGGATCTATTTACTGGTGCAGTGGTACCGGAGCGCGCCGGCGGAGCCGCAGGCAAAGACCACGCCGCCGGTAAACACCGCCGGTTCGAATATGAATACCGCGGCCGCGAATACAGCGCAGCAGACGGTTTCTACCGATCAGATCAAGGTCGAGATAAAATCGGTCAACGGCCAGGCGCCTTTTGTTTCCACGACGGTCGATGCGGAAGGAAAAGTCGATAAAGCTATCCCGCCGACGGAACCTCGGGTCTTGAATCCGCAAAGCATGGTCAAGATCAGCTATTCGAAATCCCAGACGGCGAATTTACAGTTGACGGTCAACGGCAAGGTTATCGCTCTTCCGGCCGAGCCGCTCAAACCCACGGATGGCGGGCTGATCAAATTTGAGATAAATAAAAATAATGCCGCCCAGATCATAACCGCCGGGCAAATAACGGCGGAGAGCCAGAACGTTCCCGCGTCGCCCCCGTCAGCGCCAACGTCCACGTTAACGCCAACCGGCGGCGATGCAAATACGAATACGGCGATCGGCGCGACCCCGGTGAGCACGCCAAAACCGGCGACACCGAAACCGGCTGTATCAAAAACCCCGCCGCCGGCAAATGCGAACACCGCATCCACTGCTGGGACGCCGGGCAAAGCTCCGGTGGTAAGGCCGACCGTAATTACGGTGCCGCCCTCGACACCAAAGAAACCGGGCGAGTAATTTATGAAAGTTTTCGGCAAATGGAAGCCTCGTGGCGAGGCACAAGATAATATTTTAGTCGACACCGCTCGCATGCCTAAATGCGGGCTTTTTTGTTTATGGAGAGATTAATTTGTTTATAAAAATTGTGTTTACAGTACCGCGCTAGCGGTGAATATGAATGTAGCCGTGGATTTTAATCCACGGTAATCAGGATCAAATGAACCATGTCGCGTTAGCGACAGGTGGGTCCGATTTCATTCGTCGCTAATGCGACGTATATCGATTTAATTGACGTACCGTGGGTTAAAACCCACGGCTACGATCAGGTGGTCGCTACGCGGCCAAGAAATTATTTATATGAATTCATTTGATATTAAAGAAGGCTTAACTTTTGACGATGTGCTGCTGCTGCCGGATTACTCCGACGTGCTGCCGCTGGAAGTCAACACCGCAACAAATTTTACCCGCAAGATAAAATTGCAGATCCCGCTTTGCTCTTCGGCGATGGACACCGTAACGGAGGCCAATCTGGCGATCGCGCTGGCCCAGCAGGGCGGCATCGGCGTGATCCATAAAAATCTCACGATCGAACGCCAGGCTGAAGAAGTGGATAAGGTAAAACGCAGCGAGTCAGGCATGATCGTCGACCCGGTCACAATTTTTCCCGACCGGGCGGTGAGCGCGGCTCTGGGCGTGATGGAAAATTACAAGATCAGCGGCGTGCCGGTGGTAGATAAAGAAGGCGTGCTGGTCGGCATCATTACCAACCGCGATCTGCGGTTTGAGACGCGCTACGACATCCCTGTGTCTGAAGTCATGACGCCGCAGCCGCTGGTGACGGTGCCGGTCGGGACCACCCTGGAGGATGCTAAAGCGGTGCTGCAGAAACACCGCATCGAAAAACTTTTGGTGGTGGACGAGACGGGGCATCTGAAGGGCCTGATTACGGTCAAGGATATTCAGAAGGCGATCAAATATCCGCTGGCGGCAAAAGACGAACTCGGACGATTACGCGTGGCCGCCGCCATTGGCGCTACCGGTGATTTTGCCGAGCGCGCCGCGGAACTGGTGAAAATGCGCGTGGATTGCATCGTGATAGATACCGCGCACGGACATTCATCGCGGGTGATCGAGGCAGTCCAGCGAATTCGCAGCGATTTTCCGGACACCCAGATCGTCGCCGGAAACATTGCCACGGGCGATGCCGCCAAAGCGCTGATCGATGCGGGCGTAGATGCGATCAAGATCGGTATCGGGCCCGGTTCAATTTGCACGACGCGCGTGGTGACCGGCGCCGGCGTGCCGCAGATCTCGGCGATATTGGAATGTGTTGCCGCGGCCAAAGAACAAAATATTCCGGTGATAGCCGACGGCGGCGTAAAATTTTCCGGCGATGTGGTAAAAGCCATCGCGGCCGGGGCCGATACGGTGATGATCGGATCGCTTTTTGCCGGAACGGAAGAATCGCCCGGCGAAACGATCCTTTACCAGGGCCGCACCTTTAAATCCTATCGCGGGATGGGATCGATCGGCGCGATGAAGCAGGGCTCGAAAGACCGCTATTCGCAGGAGGAAACCATTTCCGATCAGAAACTGGTGCCCGAGGGGATCGAGGGGCGCGTGGCTTATAAAGGAACGCTGGCCGATATGGTCACACAGCTGGTCGGCGGCCTGCGCGCGGGAATGGGCTACACCGGCTGTCACAACATCGGCGAACTGCAGCGCAAGGCAAAATTCATTCGCATCACCTCGGCCGGCCTGCGCGAATCGCACGTTCACGATGTGATCATTACCAAGGAAGCTTCGAATTACCGGCTGGAGAGTTAAGATTTGTTTCGTGTGTTTCGTGTTTTTAGTGGTTAAGATATTCAGAATTAACCACGAATTACACGAAACACACGAAACACATTCATTGAGTATCTGAAACAAAAAAGGCGCCCTGTTAAGGACGCCTCTTTTTTTCTCAACCACTGGGCTAGTCTCTACTTCAATGTGATCTTTATCGTTTGTCCGTTACGGTTGATGGTGACGACGTTGCCGTCGAAGTTTTCTACTACATCGCCGACTTTGACGCCGGCGGGCGCGTTAGCCTTCAAACTGATAACTTTCATGTCGCGGTTGGCGACGATCCCTGCTTCTGAGAGCGAGATCAGCATAGCGCTGAGACTCGCCGGATCGCTCCCCGGAACGTGCAGCCCTTGCGGTACGCGCGACGAAGGGACGTTGGCCGCGCTCTGTACCAGCGAGCCTCCCGGCCCGACATTTTCTTTCGGAACGGTCACGCGGCTGCTGTTGGTCACAGCCTTGTTCACCCCTGAAGCCAACTGCTGATCGGACGGCTGCTGGGCAGCATCCTGCTGCGGAGCGGGCTGAACGGGGACAGCGTCTTTGGCGGCGTCCTTAATTGGCGGAACTTCCGCGTTGATCGCGGCGGTCGTCGGCGTGATCATACGCTGGCCGTTTTGCGTGGCGACGAAGTTCCAGGCCAGTACGGCGATCACTACCAGGGCAGCCGTCGGGACAATGTACTTCAATCCGTTCCAAGCCCAGCCATGGGTATGTGAAGCTCCGGTGCTGGCGATCTTTCTCTGCACGCCGAACTGAAAATCCTTCGGTGCGGTAACTTTCCGGCAGACCGTCAGCCACTCTCGAAATTCGATATGTTTTAGATTGAATTCGCGGCACGGACGACATCCAGCGGCATGATCCTGCGCCACAATGGACAGGCTTTCGCCTTTCAATCCTTCTTCAACTTCAATGCGGAAATCTTTGCATTTCATCTCTATTCTTAAATCCTCAAATGCCATTTTTATTCAGAAAAATATCCTTTCAGTTTTTCCCGCAATAACCCGCGGCCTCGACTTAGCCTTGATTTCAATGTGCCCTGGCTGAGGTCGAGTATCTCCGCCACTTCGTCGTAACTCTTTTCTTCTACTTCGCGCAAGACCAGCGGAAGCCGGTATTTTTCCGGCAGCGAAGCGATAGCTCTCGATATCACAGCGCTTTTTTCCTTGTCCAGCAGCGCCTCTTCCGGCAATGTTTCTCCATCCGGAAGGTCAAACTCTTTATCGCTGTCGCCCTCTTCATTTTGAAAAAGGCCTGTCAAAGACATCAATTTGCGGCGCTTGCGGCGGCGCATTTCACTGATCGCCAGATTTGTCGCGATGCGATAAATATAGGTCGAAAAAGCAAAGTGCGTGTGATAACGCCCGGCCGCGAAATAAACCCTGACAAATGTTTCCTGCGCCAGGTCTATCGCTTCCTCGTAATCACCCAGCAAGCGGTACACATAATTCGTTATCTGATTTTGATAACGCCCGACCAGCTCGGCAAAGGCGCCTTCATCGCCGTTCTTGGTCGCTTCTAAAAGATCATGATCCGACCTTCGGGCAGACACAGGCCGTACGTTTGTCGTGTCGGCCGGAAAGTCGATATCTACCGGGGAAGTCAGAGCTTTCATCAAAAAAACGCGCCTTTTTATTGTTTTTGGTTAAAAATTAACGCGGCTTTAACCTTGAGGGTTTGCTTGCCGCGCCTGATTACCAAAGAGCTCAAGCTACTTCCAGAATGATTCACGCTTAAGCTTCGATAAAGTTCCAAAAGTTCTGCTTAACTTTCTGCGAAATAAGATTCTTCTACCTTTTGCCCGTAGGTCACGGTCGAGATCAAACTCTCCTCTACTTGTTTATCGTTGGCAAAAAGCCATGTTTTATACGGGACCAGCAATCCCTGGGCGTAGCGATAGTCACTAAATTTGCGGACATATTTCACCGAATTCTCAGTATACTCCAGCGACATCACCCGCAGTAATTTTATACTGATCAGATAACGCGTTTTCCGTTCGTTCTTATCGATCAGGTCGAGGGTGTAATACTCCACGCCGAGGTTCTTTTGTTTTTCACCCAGCTCCACTTTCGATCCGTTTTCCTTAAAGCGCAGCAGGGCATCCAGGCCGTGATACATTTGCGACTCGAAAGAGCTGACGGCGTCCGCCCGCGGGGTAAAGACGGAGTCGTTCAACAGGCCGAATATTTTGCTGTTATAAACCAGGGCAAATTCGACGGAAGGGAATTTCTGGTCTATCCGCCATTTATCTTTTTCGATATTTTCGCCGCGGATGATCCTTTTTTCGTATTTGGCGTTGTCGACGGTTCCATCGGCATTGGTGACCGACATATTGCCATGCTCCAGGGTGGTGCGCCCGACCTGAGTCTGGAACGCCCGGCCGCCGTAAACTATCACCACGGCTTCGGCGAGTT
Organism: Pyrinomonadaceae bacterium; assembly: GCA_035995185.1. Lineage (GTDB taxonomy): Bacteria > Acidobacteriota > Blastocatellia > Pyrinomonadales > Pyrinomonadaceae > DASYKT01. The sequence goes on along the minus strand of DASYKT010000022.1, from coordinate 142,657 downwards.
GCTCAGGGGTGAACTGCTGCTGTTTGGCCGCGGCATTTTTATCGGGTTTGGCAGGTTTTTCCTGCGGGGAAGGCGTTGGTACCGGGGTTGCCGCAGGCGGCGGCTGCTGAGCCAAAACACCTGCCGGCAGTAAGACTGATAAAACCAGCAAGAGGTTAAAAATAAAACCTTTAAAACTAAAATGCACGCGATTGTCTCCTAATTAAATGATCGAAAATAAGTAATCGAAACGCAAATTTGATGATAAAGCAACTTTTCCCGTTGTCAAAAATAAGTCTGGGGTAGCGCCAGCGTCCCGCTGGCAGTCGTGTTGGGCGTCCCGCCCACACAATAACTGAAGGCGGGACGCCTTCAGGACAGCCGCCGGGACGGCGGCGCTACTGAAGAAGCTCATGGTTTTGACGGGCCCGGCGTCGGTTTCTGCAGGACCGGCACCGTCTTCTGGTCCAAAGCCGCGGTGCGGCCGCTGCGGGTCAGAGCGATTCGCTTTTCTTTTTTCGGCCCGTCGCCGATGGCCACTCGAATAGCACGAAACGATCCGTCTTTTCTATCGTTGGTCGGCGCATAACCGATCGAATACTGTGTCCTGAGCTCCCCGGCAATGTCGCGGGCGATCTGGGACAGTTCCGAAACCGACGCGGGAAAATAAGCTTTCCCACCGGTTTCCGCCGCCAATCTCGTCAGCAGCGAAATAGCTTTGTTTTGGGGGCTCTTACGAATAAAGCCGGCCTCTTTGTCCAGTTCGCCGGTAAATCCTATCGTGTAGATCTGGACGTCCGCTTCCCGCAGCATGTCGAAAAGCTGTCCTTCCTGATAAAACGAATTGCGGTCTTCGCCATCGGTTACGAGAATGACCGCCCGCCGCTTCCGGTCGCCCGGCGATTTACTCTTTTCGTATTCGTCCACTTTTTCGACCGCCAGAAAAACGGCGTCGCGGACCGCGGTAGAACCGCCTTCGACATACATCTCATCCAGTTTTTCCGTCAGAGATGATTTGTTGTCGCTGAAATCGTGTTCGATGGAGATCTTTTCCGAATTAACGAAACGAATGTAACAAGTTTCGTCACCGGGACGATTGCTGTTGACCAGGATCTTGCTGGCTTCGATAACTTTTTCCAACTGCGAGCGAAGGGAAAACGAATTATCGACGACCAGGGCGTAATTGACCGGAACTTCTTCCTTGCTGAAAAACTCGATCGGCTGGGCCACATTGTCTTCGTATACGATGAAATCGCCTTGCGACAAAACACCGACCGGCTTATTGTTGCGGTCGACGACGCGGACGCTCAGATTGACCAGCTCGGTGTCTATCCGGATAGGCTCATCATCGTCTTCGATAGTGGGCGCCGGTCTTGGCGTCGAGATCGTTGGAGGCGTCGGGGTTGGCTTGGCGGCAGCCGCAGGGGCGGCGGTTTGCGCGGACGAATTGTCATACCCGTAAAAAGCGAGGCAGGCAAACAATGCGAGGATCAATATCAAAAACGCTTGTTTTATTCTAAAAAAATTAGCACTGCGAAAATTCATATAAATCTATGTGTCCTAAAGTTGCGGTGCGCAGCGGAAATATCCTTCGGATCGGAATAGATAAAAGATGATAACTGATAACTGAAAGATTCGATCTATTCTCTATCATCTATCAGTTATGATCTATTCCGAATGGTGCCAAATCATTTTTGCCTGATACCACAACTTGCCTAAAATTTGTCATCGACGGCCGGAGAGGCGTAATACCCTTCGCGCGCGCGCACGCCTAAACGGGGTATTCCGCGCGGAGGTTTTACCTTCACCTTTATTTTCCGCCATTTGCCATCAGGAACAAAATCGGCCGGGTAGTATCCGATCGAATATTGATGGCGTAATTCCAAAGCTATCTTCTCAAATATCTCGTCGAGCTCGACTCCGGTGTTCGGATAAAAAGCTTTCCCGCCGGTTACGGAGGCCAGTTCATCGAGCAGCGATTGCCCGGACATTCCCAGCGGAGAATTAAAATCCTGCCCGCCCATGATGCCGACGGCATAAACCGTCACATCCGATTCTTTCAGCAGCCGGCGCACGTCGGTGAAATTATAGCGCGAGTTATTGTCCTGGCCGTCGCTGATGATCAGCAGGGCTTTTTTCTGATGCGCGCCGCGGGTGACCTTTTCAACCCCGAGATAGCAGGCGTCATAGAGCGCGGTATTACTTTTCGGCTGTACCAGCGTCAATTTGTCCAGCACCGCTTCGCCGTTGCGCGTGCGGTCCATCAAAAGCTGCGCCCGGCTATTAAAAGCGACCAGAAAATATTCATCCGACGGGTGGCTGGTATTAATGAATTTACCCAAAGCCTGCCGCGCCTTGGCGATCTTGTCGCCGCTCATCGAACCGGAAATATCGAACAATATCCCGACCGAAACCGGCGCATCGGCGTCGCTGAAAAATTCGATCCGTTGTTCCAGGTTGTTATCTAAAATAGTGAACGCATTTTTACTCAGGCCGGAAACCAGTCGCCCGTACATATCGGTGACCGTTAAAGTCACTGTCACCAGATCGGTATGTATCGGAATCGGCCGGTCCTTGTCGTCATCATCGTCATTTGGGGTGGACGTCGCCACCGGTGTCGGCATGGGTGTCGCTGTCTGGGCAAAGACCGCCCAGACAGAGAACAGCACAAGAAATGATCCGAATAGAACGCGGCTGAACCTTCTCAAAAAACTAACAGCCATAAACCCTCCGCACGGAATTTGCATCAAAGCACAGACACCCCTATGTAGATATGACCAATTCAAGCCGGATTCTATATATGGAAACACTTGAATTCGTTACTTGAAAGTTCATTTTAGGGGACACTTGACCCGGTGGCAAGCATATTTCTTGTATGATGTTGTAAAAAGGTAAAATGTTGTTTCACCGTATATTAATATTGAAACTTTATTTGAAAGAAAGCGTGTTATAATCGGAATTTCACCGGACCTGCAGACGCGGACCTGTAAAACCGCTCGTATAACGACTTAATATTCGATAATGGCTGAATTTATCTGCCGTTTAGGCACACCCTCAGGAGAAATAATTACCCGCATCGTCGAAGCCGCCGCGGCAAAAGACGCCAAGACCAAATTGGAGGTCGAAGGATTTCGGGTTTTTGCGATCGATTCGGCGGAATCGGGCCTTTCGCTGGCCCTTACCGGCGGCCAGAAAAAGAAAGCCCGGATCAAACAGGGCGATTTTCTGCTTTTTAACCAGCAGCTTTCGGCGCTGCTTCGCGCGGGCATTCCCGTGCTCCAGTCCATCACGATGCTCAAGAACCGGGCGGCTTCGAGCGCTTTGCGCGCCGTCCTGGGCGACGTCGAGGAAAAGATCAAGAGCGGAATGCCGCTGTCGGAAGCTTTCGAATCACAGAAGATATTTCCCAGAATTTACACCGCCTCGATCCTGGCGGGTGAAAAGAGCGGCGCGTTGGACGACGTGCTGGCGCGTTACGTGATCTATCTGCGGCGCAGCGTCGGGCTGGGAAGAAAGATCCGCGGGGCGCTGGCGTACCCGGCGTTTTTGCTGGTGGCGGCGATCATAATGATCTCTTTCCTGAGTTTGTACGTCGTGCCGCGGATGTCGGACCTGTTCAAGAGCCTGAATTCCAGCAAAGGGCTGCCGACGGTCACGGTCATCGTGCTCGCGTTTTCAAATACCCTGTCCGGCAATATCATCTGGCTCGGGCCGCTGCTGCTGGTTTTGGTCGTATTTTTATATTTTTGGCTGCGCTCGCCGAGCGGCAAACTGGTTTTAGACAAGCTACTTTTGAGGATCCCGCTGGGCGGAACTTTGCTCAGGCAAGTGGCGACCGCTCAATTGTCGCGTTCGATGTCGACGCTGCTTTCAGGTGGTATCACGGTGGTCGATGCGTGGGATATCTCTTCGCACGCGATCACCAATCTCGAACTGCGCCGGCGCAGCCAGGCAGTTTTATCAATGATCCGTGAAGGCCAGGGGTTTAACGAGGCGCTGGAAAAAGCCAACTGGCTGCCGCCGCTCGCGTTGGACATGATCGGTATCGGCGAACGCTCAGGCTCGCTCAAGGAAATGCTCGATGAAGTATCGCAGTTTTACGACGCCGAGGCTGAAGTGCGACTGGAACAGCTCACTTCATTGCTGGAGCCGTTCATTTTGGCGATAATGGCCGTCTTTGTCGTAACGATATTGCTGGCGATCTATATGCCGATCTTGCAGATGATATCCTCGGGCCCGATGGGCGGCCACGGGGGAAGGTAAGTGATTAGTGATTAGTGATTAGTGATTAGTGATTAGTGATTAGTGAATAGCCCTTGCTGACGCGCGGGCTTCCGACACCGGAATTTTTTAGGTTAAGGAAATTTTGATGGCAGAGAATACTGAAACTAACGGAACCAACGGCAATTCGGCGGCGGTCCTGGAAAACGAACCACCTGAGGTGAAGCAGGCGAAAAGCCTGGCCTTGCGTTACCGCTTGCCTTATATCGACCTGATCCCGCCCGGCGGAAAACCGCAGGTCGATTCCGAGCTGCTGGGAGAGATCCCGGTCGATCTGATGATCCGGAACCAGTTCGTGCCGCTTAAGAAAGACGGCAATAAACTGCACGTCGCGATGGCGGACCCGACCAATCTTGAAAAGCTCGACGAACTGGAAAATTCGCTGAACGTCCGCGTCATACCGCACGTTGCCACCGCGGGCGCGATCGACGTGGTGCTGCGGCGCGGCGACGCCACGCAGCGCGTCATGCAGGAAGCGGCATCGACCTTTCGTATCTCGCTGGTCAAGGAAACGGAGCAGGGCGAAGAAGTACTCGACCTCGACCGCCTGGCGAGCGATTCGGATATGTCGCCGATCATCAAGCTCGTCGACACTATCATTTATAATGCGATGGAATCCCGCGCCTCCGATATTCACATCGAAACACGCGACCGGGAAGTTCAGGTCAAGTTCCGCATCGACGGCGCGCTTTACTCCAAGGTCGATCCGATCGATATCTCTTTTCACCAGACGCTGATCTCGCGTATCAAGGTTATGTCGGAACTCGACATCGCCGAGCGCCGCGTTCCGCAGGACGGCAGATTCCGGGTCAGGTACAAGGGGCGCACGGTAGATTTCCGCGTTTCGATCATGCCTACCATCCACGGTGAAGACGCGGTGATCCGTATCCTGGATAAGGAACAGATCAATGAAGAATTCAAAAATCTGAACCTGGACGTGGTCGGCTTTGCCGAGGACGATCTAAGGCGTTTTCGTCATTACATAGCAGAGCCCTACGGGATGGTGCTGGTCACCGGGCCGACCGGTTCCGGTAAAACGACCACGCTTTATGCCGCGCTCAATGAGATAAGCAACGAAGAAGATAAGATCATCACTATCGAAGACCCGGTGGAATATCAGTTGCACGGCATCGTGCAGATCCCCGTCAATGAGAAAAAGGGATTGACCTTTGCTCGCGGTTTGCGTTCGATCCTGCGTCACGACCCTGACAAGATAATGGTCGGTGAAATTCGTGACGAAGAGACCGCGCAGATCGCCATTCAATCCGCGCTTACCGGACACCTTGTCTTTACCACGGTCCACGCCAACAACGTTATCGACGTCATCGGGCGTTTTCTGAATATGGGCGTGGAACCTTACAACTTTGTTTCGTCGCTGAACTGTGTGCTGGCCCAGCGGCTGGTGCGTCTGCTCTGCCCGACGTGCAAGAGAATTTACAAGCCGACAGATGAAGAATTGGCGGCTTCCGGTATGGTGCGCGACCAGGTCGAGAAACCCGGTATGAACTTTTATACTAATGTCGGCTGCGACGCGTGTAATCACACCGGTTATCGCGGGCGAACCGCGATCCACGAATTGCTGGATATGACGGATAACATCCGTGAGATGATCATCGCCCGGCGGCCGGGATCCGAGATCCGGCGCGCGGCGGAAAAGGAAGGCCTTTCCAGCCTGCGCAATTCAGCCATTAAGAAGGTCTTTACGGGCGCGACCACGTTGTACGAGATAAACCGCGTTACATTTGTAGAAGAGCTTCGCTAGAGCGTCGAGGAGCTTCGCTAAATTCGTCGAAGAGCTTGCGGTAAATCGACTTTAAAACGTTGATTTTTTTACGGATTTGATTGAAAATTTGCTCGTTGAAACCAACCCGTCCAAAGTTTGCCCGAAACCCAGGTTTTGCAACTTTGACCGATTTTCAGCGTGTAACCCGGTCAAAGGCCGATAGCATATCGAGCATTTTCGGGACAACTTAGAATAAGAAAAATAAATCACTTACAGAGAGAACTTATGAAAATTCCTGCTTTTTTCAGAAACCTGACGGCTTTGCTGATGATCTTTTGCCTTTTGTCGGCTTCGATAGTGGCGGCCGGGTATGGCAAAGGTGATAAAGAATTCAAACAGGGCATGAAGCACGAGACCGCCCAGGAATGGGACCTGGCGGCGGAACAGTTTGCCCTGGCGGTCGTAGCCAATCCGAAAAATGCAGAATTCCGGCTGCACCTGCAGCGCGCGATGTTCAACGCCTCGCAGATGTTCGTGCAAAAAGGAAATGCTTTGGTCGAAGAGAAAGATTATGTCGGCGCATACAATAATTTCCGAAAAGCCTATTCATACGATCCGACCAACCAGCTCGCCAGAGCCGAGATGGACCGGATGGTGCGGCTGCAGAGTGAAGTAGACGGCGCCAAGCCGATCGGGACCGGTTCTCTCAATTTAATGCGGACCTCTTATACACGCCCGGAAGATGTGAAACCGGAATTTGTTTCACAGCGGCTCGAAGAGATCAAGACCTATAAATTTGCCGGCGCCAGCGTGGTCGAGGCGATCAAACAGCTTTGCGAGGAATTGGGGCTGAACGTTCTTTTTGACAGAGGTTCGCAGGCTTTTAATTCGACCACCGGGCAGCAGGCCCGCACGCTGACGATCAATTTAAAAGATGTCTCCGCCGCCCGCGCCCTGGATTACATTTTCAGACAGGAAGGATTTTTCTTTCAAAAGGTCGGGCCGAAAACGATCATCGTGGCCAGCCAGGACCGCCGCCAATTCTTTACCGAGCTGGTGTTGAGAACGTTCTATCTCGGCAATGCCAACCCGGAAGATGTTGCCAAGATCGTGCAGCAGGCGATCCCGGTGCAGCCCGGCAGAACACAGACCTTCGTTCAGATCGATAAATCAACCAACAGTCTGACCATCCGCGATACCGAAGAAAACATTCGCCTGATGGAAAAGCTGATCAAATCTTTGGATAAAGATCGCGCCGAAGTGGTGATGGACGTCAATATTTACGAAGTCACCAGGAACGATTTGCTAAAACTTGGAAATCAGGTCGGGGGTCTCGGCAGCCTGGGCGATATCGGCGGGCTGACCGGCGGGTTTGCGACCTTAAATCAGGCGGGCGCCAATGCCGCCGTGGCCGCGGTCGGTGACGGTTTGCTTAATACGGCGATGGGACCCTTTCTTTCCATCCCCAGCTCGGTCCTCTCCGCCCTGCAGTCAAAGACGAATACCAGGCTATTGGCTTCGACCCAGGTGCACGCTTTTAATAATGAAGAATCACAGGCCCGTATCGGTTCGCGCGTGCCGGTCAGATCGGCGCAGATATTTACCGGTTCCAACAATACGCCCGGCAATAACGGCAACGTATTCGGCGACGTGTTCAATTACGAGCAGGTCGGATTGACGCTCAAATTCACGCCGATCGTTTTTCCGAACCAGGATGTGCAGGTAAAGATGTCGATCGAATCGAAAGATGTGATCGGCGCCACCAATGACGACGAAAATCTGCCGACCTTTAGCGAACGTTCGGTAACGGGTACGGCCCGCGTACAAAACAACAGAACGCTGATGCTGGCCAGCGTCGCACAGGACGTTGCCAATAGAGGCAAGACGGGCATTCCGCTGCTGAGCTTTATTCCGATCCTGGGCAGATTGTTTGCGACGCCCATCCACGAGAACCGCAAAACGGATATTGTGATCGCCGTTACACCGCGGGTCCTGCGCGCGCCGATCGTGCTTCCGGAAGACGAAGAGCTGCGCCCGACGGGCTCGGTGGTTTCGCCGACCAACGGCTCGCTCGAGGCAATGATAGTTCAGGAAGAAAAAGATGAATACCTGGCTTCGCTGCGCCGTTCAAACAACACGGCTTCTCTGCGGGCGCCGGGTACGAATAATGCCGGACAGCCTTCAAATCAACCGGGTGGTGAGATGCCGGGTTATGTGCCTGCGAATACCGGCGCGGCTAATACCGGAGGGACGGCTGCCAATACAGTAAAGGCGGCGGATACCAACAACACCCCGGCCGTTGAAGCTGTCAGCGCAAATACCGAACCTAAAACCGATAACGCTTCCGTTACATCTGTTACGAGCCCGGCGGTCAATTTAAAACCGATCGAAACTAATGTCCGGACACTCGACATCGGCAAGACGCTTACCGCCGTCAGCGATCAGGGCAATAAGCCGGTCGAGATGCGCAGAACATCACTGAGCGTAGAGCCAGTTGTACAAACTGCCCCGCAAGCCGAGTTTTCGTTTGGCGCGGTGCTTCCGGAAATGGCCAAAGGCACGAAAATAACCGTGCCGGTTTTGGTCAAGTCCGCGGCGGATTTTCGCCTCGCGATCCTGGCTTTGAAATACGACGAGCAAAAGCTCGCCATTCGCTCTATTACCTACGGTGATATTTTTGGGAATCCGCAGATCAGGTTAAACGCCGTTCCATATATGAATAAGGGCGGCAAGACCTTCGTGGCGCTCACTTCTTCGTCAGTCGTTAGCGAGTCCGGTGTCCTGGCCTATATCGAGATCGAAGCGCTGGCCGATGGCCGGCAGGAACTTGCGTTCGATGGCGAAGCGATGAATATGATCTCATCCGCGGGCGCTAATTTCGTGTTGAGTTTTAAGTAAGATGTTTTTGGTAAGAGAAAAAAAGAAAGCCGGCAGCGGCAGAGGCGGATTTTCGCTCTTTGAGTTGATAATGACGCTCGCGGTATTGGCCGTAATGGTCCTGGCGGCTATTCCTTTGCTGCAAAATACGGTCAAGCGGCAAAAGGAGCAGGCGCTCCGGGACACGTTAAGGGAAGTGCGCGCGGCGATCGATGAATTCAAGCGCGACACCGTGGGTTCCTGTCCGGCGGGAAACATTGCCGGTCAGAATAATTTCCAGGTCAACGGCGGCGGTTCATTCGATCCGCGCAGCCGCGTAGTGGTCGACGACTGTAAGCTATTTACCGTCGATAACCTCGACCGCTACCCGCCTACCCTGGACGATCTGGTCAATGGCGTCAGCGTAAGATCGCGAACGCCGAGCGCCATCGGCGGCGTCGGCGGCGATCAATTTACCAAAAGCGCGTTTGACGGCCCGAATGCGACCGAGATCGGTGAGAACAAAGAACTCATCAAGAAATATTTGCGAAAGTTGCCGGTCGATCCCATGACGGGAAAATCCGATTGGGAAATACGCTCGTCTTTCCAGGAAAAAGACGCATCGAGCTGGGACAAGGTGAACGTTTTCGACATCCGGTCCAGTTCCGACGGCGAGGCAATGAACGGAGATAAATACAGTGATTGGTAGGCGAAACAGGCAAGCTGGATTTTCTTTACTTGAGTTGATGATAGCGATGTTCGTCATGGTTATCCTTATCTCGGTGGCCGTGCCTACTTATATCTATACGGTCAGGCACGCGCGCGAAACAATTCTCCGGGAAAACCTCGACCAGATGCGGCGCATGATAGATCAATACGGCGCCGATAAAGGCAAATTACCCGAAACGCTGGAAGACTTAAAGACCGCCGGCTACCTGCGCGAGATACCAATTGACCCTCTCACGGACAAAGCCGAATGGGAAGAAGTAAAGGGCGACGATTTTAATGCGACCGATGGCCACCAGGGATTAACGGACGTCAAAAGCCTGGCCGAAGGCGACGATATGCAGGGTAAACCTTACAAAGAATACTAGAAAGTCAAAAAGTTTTTAATGTCTATATTTAGCAAGATCATCAATCCTAATTTTCCCAAAACAGCGGTCGGCCTGGAAAAGAACAGAATTACCGTGGTCGGGCTGCGCAAGGACGGCCGGCGATTTGCCGTCAAGCAGGCCGCGACGGTCGAAATGCCGGACGGTATTTTGCGATTGAGCTTTAGCGAATCGAATATTCTGGATTTTGACGCTCTGGCCGGTTATTTGTCGGAAACAGCTGAGGCTGCCGGCATGCGCAATAACAAACGCTGGTCGCTTTCGCTGCCCGGCACCTCGGCCCGCTCCGGGATACTGACGCTGGACGCCAAGCCGGGGTCGAAAGCTGAATTGGAAGAAGTGTTGAAGTGGAAAGCGGAAAGAAGCTTTGGCGCCGCCGCAAACGAGATGCGTCTTTCATATATTCCGCTCTCTGCGGATGAAAGCGGAAAGGTGCGTTATTTTGCCGCCGCCGTTCGCTATAATGTGCTCGACGAGTATGAGAGTTTGTTCCACGCGCTGGGCTGGCACGTAGGATTGATCCTGCCGCGCCCGGTGGCCGAAACCCGCTGGCTGGAGATGGCCGGAAAAAGCCTCGATTCGCTTTTGCTCAGCTCTGAAAATGACGGCTTTAATGCCGTGCTGGTGCACCGCGGCGAACCCGGCGTGGTCCGCTCTATCACCTGCGGCGAAGACGAACGCGACGACGAGATCTATCGCCTGCTGATGTTTTACCGCGACCGCCTGGCAAAGGAACAATCCGGTAATTTGCTGGGACGTCTGCTGGTCATCGGCAAAGATTTCAATCTGAAAAAATTGAACGAGATCGGGCAGGAAACTTTGGGACAAGCCATGTCCATTCTGCGTCCGGAAGAAGTCGGATTGGAATTGCCGGTGGGAACGCGGATCGGATTTGAGGAAGTGGCGGCACCGGCCGGCCTGGCAAGTCTTTCCTGGGCTTAAGCTTCACCGCATTATTCATTATTTTCGGGTTCGCCGACTTTGCATGTAGTGGATAAACAGATGTGTGGGTCGCATAGCGACCGTCTGATCTTAGCCGTGGGTTTTAACCCACGGATCCCTGGATATAATGATGTACGTCGCGTAGCGACGAATGAATCGGATGAAACAATTGTCGCTGACGCGACATGAATCATTTGCTTTCAAATTACCGTGGATTGAAATCCACGGCTACATTCAGATTACCGCTGACGCGGTAAGGCCAGCGGTGAATGAATAATTACGGAAGGTGTGAATATCTTCTCTTCTTTTCTTTCCTTAAAAAATGCCGTTCGCGCGCTGTTTCTTCTCCTCATATTTTCGCTCGGGTTTATGCAGCCGTTCGTGCAACTTGCCGGGCAGCGTCTTGCGCCCACCGACCTTCTTTTTCCCGCGGTTGTTATCCTTTGGTTACTGGCAATTCTCCTCGGGCAGCTCCGATTCAAATGGCATAAATTTTATCTGGTGTTAGGCGGTTATTTTGCCGCGATGCTGGTCTCGGCGATATTTTCCGTAGGTTCCGGGGCGAGTTTTATCAAGCTGATCGGCGAAACCTATCTGATAGGGTTAGCGGTGTTGGCCTTTAACCTGATTGACGATGAAAAAGATCTAAAACAGGTGATCCGAGTTTGGCTCTGCGGCGCCACCCTTCCCGTCGTCATCGCATTTCTAACGCTGGTTCTTTTTTATCTGCAGCCCGGCCATCCGCTGCTTGAATACACCACCTATCATTACGGAGCCGTTCCGGTCGGTAACTATCCGCGGTTAAGCTCGACGTTCATCTCCGCCAGCATGTTTTGCAATTATCTGAACGTGTGCCTGGTGATGGTTTTTATTGCGCGGGAATGTCGATGGATAGGGAAAACAGTCTTCTTAATATTTCTTGCCGCGATCTTTGTTTGTTCGATCTTTACTATCTCGGCCGGGCTGGGCGGAATATTTTTATCCACCGGGATCTGGATATGGCTCGTGCTTCGAGACAAGAAAGCTCTGACAGGACGCCTTGCGCTCACCGGCGGCATTGCTATCGCCGTCTTATTTCTGGCGCTAAATTTCTTCGCTCTGCAAAATAGCGGCGAAACAACTTATGTATATAAAATACCGGGCACGGCTCTTGAATTACAGCCTTCCTCACGGATGCTGGTCTGGTCTGACGCGATCAAAACCTTCTCCGAAGACCCTTTGACCGGGAAGGGTTTGGGGCAAGCCGTCAGTCACGTTGTGTACCGGAATACGGATGGCAGCCATAGTTTATTGACCGACGCTCATAACGTTTTTCTGAGCGTCGCCGCCCAGTGCGGGCTGATCGGCTTTGTCACAATTCTTGTGCTGGCGGGGTATATCTTATGGGCCGGTTTCGGGTCAAATTCGGCCCTAAACCGGGGCGCGATTATTGCAAAAGGCCTGGGAATAGCGTTTCTTTCGGCCTTTGTTTATCAGGGGTTGACGGGATCGTTTGAGGATGCAAGGCACCTTTGGGTGCTGATCGGCATCATATCAGCGGTAGGGCCAGCCGTAGGGCCGGCGTTAGAGGCGTTTCAAAAATCCGATATTCAATGTTAAACTCTGAAACCTAATATTACGGTCCTGCGTAGTAATCATTGCGGAATGAAAGTGAAAACTGCAGTAATAGAAAACCTTTTCGGCATTCCTGACCGCCAGCTTATCGAAGCCGCCGCAGTCGGCAGTGAAGAAAGTTTTGAAGAACTCGTTCGCCGCTACCAGCGGCCGATAGCGAACTACGTCTACCGGATCGTCAACGATTACGATTCGGCCCTGGACGTGACGCAGGAAGTTTTTCTGAAAGTTTATAATTCGAGTTCCCGCTACTGCGCCGATTACAAGTTTTCAACCTGGCTTTACAAGATCGCTCACAATGCCGCGATCGACCATCTGCGGAGAAACTGCTCCGTTAATGAGCAAAGCCTGGAAACCGAAAACAGCGAAGGCTCGTATGAAATTCCGCTGGCGAGCAAACGGATGTCGCCCGAGCAGGAAAGACAGCAGAGCGAGTGGCGGACCGAAATTGACAAAGTAGTGAAGTGCCTGCCCTCGGGTTACCGGGAACTGATAGTTCTCAGACATTCGCAGGACCTCAGTTACGACGAGATCGCCGAGATAACGGGGCTGCCGCTGGGCACGGTAAAAAATCGCCTGTTCCGCGCGCGTGAATTAATGCGCCAGATATTTATTGAGAACGGCATTTCAGGTGTTTAATTTTTGATGCCCATTTAATTTTGATGAACGAAGAGAACGTAAAATTTGAAACCATTTGCTCGCAGAGCGATATCGCCGCCTATCTTGACGGCGAGCTCGACAGCGCGACGGAGATGCATCTGGAAATGCACCTGACGCAGTGCGACAATTGTTTCAATTCGCTCAAGGAACAAAAAATGGTCCTCTGCGCGCTCAATGCCGTTCTCGACAATAAAACGCAGATCGAACTGCCGGTGAATTTTGCGAAGAAGGTTGCCGTGCGCGCGGAAAGCGGATTGAGCGGGCTGCGAAGACGCGAAGAACGCTGGATGGCGGTAACGCTCTGCGCGCTTCTTTTCGGATTGATCGGCGCGGTCGGTTTGGCCGGCGAAACTTCCGGGTTGGTAGAATTCTTCTCGGGAAGTTTCAGAGTGGCCTACGTAGCCGGCGGTGTGATCGGCGCCTTTCTTTATAACATCGGTTTGGGAGCGGTGATCCTTATTCGCACGGTCACCCGCATCTTTGTTTCGGAAACCGAGCTTTCGCTGTTCGGCATCTTGCTGGTAGTGATATTGTCTCTGGTTTTGACCTCTACATTCCTCGTGCGCTTTCGGCGCTTCAAGTTTTGATCAGATCTAAAAGTGGACATTACAGTATTTCCGCAAAACCCTGTCACCGGTCATAAGCTTGCAATTTGGCAAGCGCTTTTTCTTTTGGTCTTTTGTTTTTTCTCCGGCTTATCGATCTGCGCACAGGAAAACGCCCACGATATCGCCAAGCAAACCGTCAGCATAAAACTCGAAGACGACCAAATGGTCATCGAAGGAAAAAACAACAACCCGGTCATTTCCTTTAGCAAAAATGTTTTGATCAAAAGCGAAGCGCAGCAGGTACTTTGTTTTGGCTGCGACGTTACGATCGAAGGCAGAGTAGAAGGCGACGTCGCCGTCGTCGGCGGCATACTGGTGCAAAGGTCCGGCGCTTTTATCGGCGGCGATGTGATCGTGTTTGGCGGCAAATACCAGCACGACGATGAAACTGCGCTGCGTGGGAAAGAAGGCGAAACGGTTGTCTTTGCCGGTTACGAAGAAGAACTTCGTCACATGGCGCAAAATCCCACGGACATCTTTGCGCCGCAGCTCACGGTCAGCTTTGTTTCTCTCAGATTACTGGCGGTACTTTTCTGGTTCATTATTTCGCTCGCCCTGACCACCATCGCTCCGGGCGCGGTCAGCCGGGCGGCGACGCGTTTGCAGCTCTCATCGCTGATCGTGGTCGGCGTGGGATTTCTCGGTTTCCTGGGGGGCACTATTCTGGTCGCGTTTTGCGCCGGGTTTTTGCCGAATTATGCCGGCGTGCTGGCCGGTGTGATGACTTTGATACTGCTTCTTTTAGCCTATGTTTTCGGCCGGGTGACCCTGCAGGCGATCATCGGTAAATGGCTGCTGAAACGCATGTTTTCCACAAATGGCAGGCAATCCGAAGCGCTGGCGCTGCTGCTGGGGTCTTTTGTCTGCACGCTCCTCATTTCTTTACCCTATATCTGGACATTTACCATCTTCGTCATGCTGATAATCAGCGTGGGGCTCGTACTGACGGGTATTCCCGGCGGCGGGTGGAAAAAATCAGAGAAAATGTAACTTTCCCACACTCCTGCGTGTCTTAACATATTGGTGAGTTTTAAGGCAACTTTTAGCCTTCCATGAGCGTATAAGTTATAGATTCACCAATACTTGGGGAAGACAATGAGAAAAATTTCACTATTAACGGCATTAATTATTTTGAGCTGTATCAATTTAACGGCTCAAACTCCGGCGGCCACGCCCAAGGCGCTGCCGGATATCGGCATCACCGCCACCCTTGCCTTAGGGGAAGTCACCGCGATAAATGCCGAGCAAAAGAATTTAACCCTGAAAACCAAAGACGGCGATATCAACATCACGCTGTCTGACGCCACCGAATATCAAAAAGCCTCGCCCGCGAATCCGACCGATCTTAAATTGGCGACGCCCGGCGTGTTGGCGGATATCGGAGTGGGTGATCGTCTGATCGCTTCGGGAAAAGTCGCCGACGATAAAAAGTCGATGATCTCGCGCCGCATTATCCTGATGACCAAGGCGGACCTCAGCAAACGTCAACAAGCTGAAAGCGAAGCCTGGAACAGCGGGGTCAAGGGCAAGGTCGCGACGGTTAATCCGCTGACCAGAGAATTGACGGTGACCATGCGCAGCCTGATGGGCGAAAGAACGGTGATCGTCAACGCCCCCGGCGAGACAAGATTTTTACGCTACGCGCCGCACTCGGTGAAATTCAGCGACGCGGTAGCGGGAAATTTCAGCGAGGTGAAAACCGGCGACCTGATCCGCGCGCGCGGATCGCGCAGCGACGATGGAACGCATTTCACCGCCAACGAAATAATTTCAGGTTCTTTCCGCACCGCCGGCGGTGTCATCACCGCGATAGATACGGTGAAGAACGAGATAACGATAAATGACGTGGTTACCAAAAAACCTCTGACCATCGCTTTGAGCGAAACGTCCGTGCTGAGGAAATTTCCGGCCGACATGGCGCAGAGATACGTGATGGCGCAGACGGGACAAATGGGGCCCGGCGGCGCTGGTGGTGCTGGTGGGATGCGCCCCGCAGGACAGCCAGGTGCTGCGCCGACGACTCCCCCCGCGGGCGGGCAAACGCCGCCGCAGGGAAGTACCGCAGGCAATGCGCCGGGAGCAGCTCCCGGGCAGACAGGGCAGCATACAGGACCCGGCGGCGCGGGCGGTGTTCGCCCCGGCGGAGGCGGCAGGGACCTGGATGAAATGCTCGAGCGGCTTCCGATAATAACTATTGCTGACTTAAAGGTTGGTGAAGCGATCGCGGTTTCGAGTATTCCCGCACAGGATCCGAACCGGGTTTCGGCGATCAAACTTTTAGCGGGTGTTGAGCCGTTTCTTAACGCTCCCTCTATGCAAATGCCACAAGGGCCCGGACGCACGGCTTCGCCGTCGATCAACATTCCGGGATTGGACGGGATAGGCTCCCCATAATTCAGCAGTTTTGTTTACGGGATCTGTCACAAAGTTTTATTTAGCGGTGTTTAGTTTATAAGGCAATCCTTAAATATAACGCCGCACAAATTTTTTATTTTAATTATTTTTTTATTTTATGAAGCTTAAAGTTACTTTTTTATTTATTTTATTTTTATTGTTTGGCGGCAATGCCTTTGCCCAGCAGAATGGTTCTGTTCACGGGCAGGTGGTAGATACGCTTAGCGCAGTTGTAGTAGGCGCTTCGGTCACGCTGTTGGATTCTGAAGGCGCGGAAAAAACCGCGGTCACTAATAAAGACGGCGAATATTCTTTTAGCGGTGTAAAGCCGGGCAAGTATACCGTCAGGGCCACGGCAAAAAATTTCCAGCTCTACGAAAACACCGAAGTGGAAGTCAGCAGCGGCGCGCGCACCGATCTTAACGTCGTGCTGACGGTCGAGATCGCGCAAGAGGAAGTAGATGTCAAGAGCGACGCAGTGGGCACCGAACCGGACAATAATGCCAGCGCGACGGTGCTCAAGGGCAAAGACCTCGAAGCGCTGCCGGACGATCCCGATGAACTCGCGGCGGCCCTGCAGGCACTGGCAGGCCCGTCAGCCGGCCCGAATGGCGGCCAGCTTTATATCGACGGCTTTACCGGCGGAAACATGCCGCCGAAAGAAGCCATCCGCGAGATCCGTATCAATCAAAATCCGTTCTCTGCCGAGTTCGAACGCCTCGGGTTCGGACGCATCGAGATATTGACCAAACCCGGTTCCGATAAACTGCGCGGGCAGGGATTCTTCAACTTTAACGACGAGAGCTTTAACTCGCGCAACCCGTTCGCGCTGAACCGGCCTTCGAGCCAGGTGCGTTTTTACGGCGGAAGCCTTTCCGGCCCGATCATCAAAAAGAAAGCTTCTTTCTTTTTCGAAATGAGCCGCCGCGAAGCAGATGACAATGCGGTCGTTAACGCGCGCATCCTCGATCCGTCGCTCAATATAATTCCTTTTCAGGAAGCTATCCTGACGCCTGTGCGCCGCACGAATTTCAGCACGCGTTTCGATTACGCTCTTAACGACAAGAACACGCTGATCGGACGTTACAGCTTTGGCCGTTCGGAAAATCCGGTGCAGGGTCTAAATGACCTGACGCTGCCGACGCGCGCTTCTCAAGGCAAGAACACCGATCAGAATATCCAGATCACTGAGACGTCTATTTTAAGCCCGACCGTGGTGAATGAAACGCGTTTCCAATATTCGATCGGAAGAAGAGAATCTGTGGGGGATAATTCGATCCCGGCCATTAACGCGTCACCTGATTTCTTCGGCGGCGGCGCTCAGGTCGGAGATTCTTTTACTCACGACAATCGCTGGGAACTGCAAAACTTTACCACCTGGACAAAGGGCAAGCATTCTTTTAAGGCGGGCGGCCGCGTTCGCGGTGTTTCGATAAAAGACCGCTCGGAAAATAATTTCGGCGGAACATTTAATTTTAGCGGCAGCCTGGCGGTGGCCGGCGACCCGTTCGATATAAACCAGGACGGGATATTGTCCGCGATCGAAAAGTATCGCGCGAAGATCTCCGGATCTGTCGATCCGACCTATGATCCCGCGCAATTCTCGATCACGACCGGCAATCCGCTGGCGGATGTTTCACAGGTCGATTTCGGCGGATTCTTTACCGACGACTGGAAGTACGCCCCGGGGCTGACCTTAAGCTTTGGCATGCGTTACGAAATTCAAAACAACATCAAGGACCTTAACGATTTTGCGCCGCGTTTCGGATTTGCCTGGTCGCCGGGCGCCGGCGGGGCCAAGCAGCCGAAAACCGTTATTCGCGGGGGCGCCGGTATTTTTTATGACCGTTTCGGCGAAAATTACACGCTCAACGAACATCGTTTTGACGGCGTCAGCCAGTTGTCCTACCTGATCACGAATAACACCGTTTCCGAACGCGCTTTATTGGCGCAGCCCGTATTTACGCTTAACAATATCAACAATGTGCCGACCGCGGCCCAATTGGGTACGTTCGCGCCCCAGACGAATATCATTCGCCGGGTAGCCACCGACCTCGACTCGCCGACCACTTACCAGGCGGCGATCAGCGTCGAGCGGCAGCTGCCCTGGAACCTGACGATGTCGGTGACCTATGTGGCCAACCGGACGATACACATGCTGCGCGCGCGCGATATCAACGCGCCGGTTTGCCCGCCGCTTACGCCGTGCCCGGATTCGGTCCTGCGTCCCGACCCGTCCAGAGGCCAGATATTCCAGTACGAATCGAGCGGTGTGCTAAATCAAAATCAGCTGATTATTAATTTCAACACGCGGTTCAACCCGAAATTCACGGTCTTTGGCAACTACCGTCTGGGTAAGGCCAGCGGCAACACCGATGGCGGAGGCAGCACGCCGTTTTACAGCTATGACCTGAGCACGGAATACGGGCGCAGCATTTTCGACGTGCGGCAAAACTTTTTCCTGGGCGGTTCATACACCGGGCCCTGGAAATTGCGCTTCAGCCCGATCATCGTCGCCAGCTCAGGCCGGCCGTTCAATATTACGACGGGGATCGACAATAACCGCGACGGCAACTATAACGACCGTCCGGCATTTGCTACTGACATGAACCGCCAGTGCGATTTTGGAACTCCGGGAAATCCCGATATCCGTAATTGCGTGGTGCAGACCGCGTACGGCAACTTTGACCTGATGCCGGTCGCCGGGCAGACGATCATCCCGCGTAACTTTGCGGAAGGCCCGTCTTCGCTCAACGTTAATTTAAATGTCAGCCGTACTTTTAGCTTTGGCAAATCCAAGGCGTCGGCAGCGGCAGCCGCGGCGCAGCAAAAAGCCGCCGCCGAGCAGCCGAAGACGGGCGCCAATGCTAACGCCGGAAACGCCGGGCGCGGTGGCAACAACCGTGGGGGCGGCAGCAATCGCGGCGGAAGCAGTCGCGGAGGCGGTAGTGTCAGCGGCGGCGGAATGGGCGGCCCGATGATGGTCCAGGGGGGCGGCGGCAGCGATAAACCTTATAACCTGACGTTTTCGCTCAATGCCTCCAACTTGTTCAATATCGTGAACAGGAACAACCCGATCGGTAATCTGAGTTCGCCGCGCTTCGGCCAGTCGACCGGTATCGGCGGCTCGTTCGGTTCCTTTGGCGGCGCCGGCACCAACAGCGGTAATCGCCGGCTCGATCTGTCGGTAAGATTTAGTTTTTAGAAAGAACCTGATGTTAAGAAAAACTCTTCCATATTTGTCCGCAATTTTATTGCTAGCCGGCGGGGCCTTTGCCCAAACGGATAAAGACCCCGGCCAGCAAAAAACGGATGCGGCAAAACCCCCTGTAACTGCCGCGACCGTCGCGACCGCGGCAGCAGCAGTACCTTCGGCAGCAGTACCGGTTGCGGCGGCTAAGATCGTCATCACCGCCCAATCGACCCCGATGGAATTGGCCAGGGCGGCGCAAAACGCCCTCGGCGGTGAGAAATTCAGAAACCTTAAGTCCATCATCGCCAGGGGAACTACCGACGTGTCGGCCCCGGGCTCGACGCAAACGATGGCCGCCACGTTTTATATCGTGACCTCGGGTGAAAAGTCGCGGTTTGAACTTAATAACCCGGTCGCTCCGGTCACGCAGATCTTTGACGGCGTTAATCTTTACAACAGCTTTCAGCAGGTTCAGCTGCCGCCGATGAGCCGTCTGAGCATCATCTTGCTGCAAAAGATCGAGGATAAAGGTTACTCGGTTTCGGCCCTGCCCGATAAGAAAAAGAAACGCGCTTTCCGGGTCACCACACCGGACGGTTATGCAACGGATTTTTACATCGACGCTACGACCGGGTTGGTCGATACCATCGAATCAAAATTTACCGTCAATGGCAGAGATATTACGACCGCTATTTCCCAGGATAAATACCGGGAAGTTGAAGGGTTAATGGTACCGGAAAAGTTTTCGCAGAGGCTGGATTTTAGCGGGACTTCGTTTTACGCGAATTTTAAGGCCAGGGATATCCTGGTCAACACGGAATTGCCTGAGAATACGTTCATTATTCCCCAATAAAGTAGTGTGTTTTCAAGTGCAATAAAAAGGGGAAAAGGGTCGCATCCTTTTCCCCTTGAAAATTTTAAATGTACTGCGGTTAAACACTCATTACTTCTTGTTCCTTGTGTTTAGCCAGTTCGTCGATCTTCCCGACGTAAGTATTAGTCAATTTCTGCACCTCGTCAAGCCCGCCGCGTTCATCATCCTCGGAAATCGCCTTGTCCTTTAACATTTTCTTTAATTTGTCGTTAGCGGAATGGCGAACGTTGCGGACGGCGATGCGATGTTCCTCGGCAATGTCGTGGACCTGCTTGGCCAGCTGCTTGCGGCGCTCTTCGTTCAGCGCGGGAATCGGGATGCGGACCATCTTGCCGTCGCTCGACGGGTTAAGGCCCAGATTTGCGCCGATGATCGCTTTTTCGATGGCGCCGACCTGTGACATATCCCAGGGCTGCACGGTCAGAAGCTGCGCTTCCGGCACCGCGACCGAGGCCATCTGATTGAGCGGCGTCGGCGTACCGTAGTAGTCGACCATAATGCCGTCCAGCAGGCTGACC
This sequence comes from Pyrinomonadaceae bacterium, assembly GCA_035995185.1. Classification (GTDB taxonomy): domain Bacteria; phylum Acidobacteriota; class Blastocatellia; order Pyrinomonadales; family Pyrinomonadaceae; genus DASYKT01. Next base: position 121,903 of record DASYKT010000022.1, on the reverse strand, counting down.
GCCGCGCGCCCGGTGCGCACCGTCGATAACTTTCTTTTTAAGTCCTCAACCACGCCTTCCATGCGCGGTTTTGTTTCATTAACGACTTCCTGCGAACTCATTGTATTCTCCAATTAATAAAAATATTTCTCTATTTTCGGCCACCTACCTGTTTGAGGCAAGCCCCCATATAGCTCTTGGGAAAAATACGATTAGCCGGACTCCCAAAATAAAAGCGCTTCCGGCTGCTCCCCAGATGAGCCAACGGAAGCCGACTCTTAAAATCGATTGCCCCATGCCTGCGATTGCAGACATTACTGACGGCGCAAAATTCCATTGCCACTCTATAGTATTTGGTAGTTCACGGCCTAACCATAGGATTGACACTTGCACCAATCCGCCCAAAATTCCTAACCAGGCCCAACTACTAAAATTCGTGTATCGCTGCCGTAAATTAAACGCGAGTAAAAGCGTTATAAGATAACAGAATGCCGTGATACTTCCCGCGGTAATGCACTTCCAAAGGCTGAACGAACTTAGCAGACTGGGGATGGCCGTCACATAGCCTAAATAAAAGGCAAAGACCAGCGCCGAAGCCGTATCTAAAATCCAAAGATCTTTTCGGAACAAAAAATCTCTCATTGCTTTATGCGCCGACCAGGGTGCCGATAGTGAGATCGCCGGTGACGGCTTTGATAATATTGCCCGATGTTTTCATGTTAAAGACCATTATCGGCAGATCATTGTCCATGCAGAGCGAAATGGCCGAAGCATCCATCACCTTTAACTGTTTTTCCAGCACCTGTTGGTAAGAGATCTTTTCGTAACGCTCGGCGGTCGGATCTTTTTCCGGATCGGCGGTGTAAATTCCATCCACTCTGGTGGCTTTCAGGATAACTTCGGCCTTGACCTCGAGCGCGCGCAGGGCGGCGGCAGAGTCGGTCGTAAAATAAGGATTGCCGGTGCCGGCCGCTAGTATGACGACGCGTCCCTTTTCCAGGTGGCGCACGGCGCGGCGGCGGATAAAAGGCTCGGCCAGCTGCGGAATGTTGACGGCGGAAAGCACGCGGGTGTAGACGTCAAGTTTCTCCAGCGCGTCCTGCAGCACGACGGCGTTCATCACGGTGGCCAGCATCCCGATGTAATCGGCGCTGGCGCGGTCCATATTTCCCGCGCTTTCCGAAACGCCGCGAAAGATGTTGCCGCCCCCGACCACGATCGCTACTTCCACGCCGAGATGGTGCACGGCTTTGATCTCTTCCGCCACGGATTGCGCCACGATAGTGTCTATCCCGTAGTTTTTCTCGCCGATCAGGGCTTCACCCGAAAGTTTGAGCAGGATCCTTTTAAACGCAGGCTTTATCGATTCGGCGGTGGCAGCAGTTTCCATAAATTTACCGGTGACCAATGATTTAGCTATCAATTCTCATCTATAAAATACCCAAGTCGGCAACGGGTCAGTACCGGGAACGCAGTGACCGGCTTCTTCTCAGGCGGGGCATATGCCGTTAGTTTTTTCGCTGCGCTTATTAGCCGGTCACTACGTTCCCGGTACTGACTTTGCAAAATAAAAGGGTTAAGACCTTTTCAATCTTAACCCTAAAGCGGTCTTAATTTCCACCCACCATCGAGGCAACCTCTGCCGCGAAGTCGTCAGCTTTCTTTTCTAACCCCTCGCCCATTTTGTAACGGGTAAAGCGGCGGATCGAAATGTTTTCCTTGATCGTGCCGATCTTTTCAGCGATCAGCTCGCCGATGGTCTTCGCCGGATCTTTAACGAACGGCTGTTCGAGCAGCGCGACCTCTTCGAAAAATTTGTTCAGGCGGCCTTCGATGATCTTTTCCAGAACATCGGCCGGCTTGTTGGCATTCTTCGGATCGTTCTTAAGCTGTTCAAGCGTGATCTCTTTTTCTTTGGCGACCACATCCTGCGGAACTTCATCGCGATTAAGATACGACGGGGAAGAGGCAGCAATATGCATCGCCACGTCTTTTACCAGCTGCTGAAATTCCTCGCCGCGCGCGACGAAATCGCTTTCGCAATTTACTTCGACCAGCACGCCGACCTTGCCGCCCATATGAATGTAGGAACCAACCGCGCCCTCGGCGGTCACGCGCCCGGCTTTTTTACCGGCGGTCGCCATTCCTTTTTTGCGCAGAAGCTCAATGGCCTGCTCTTCATTCCCACCGGCCTCTACCAATGCATTCTTACAATCGATCATGCCCGCGCCGGTTTTTTCGCGGAGAGATTTAACTGAACCTGCTGTAATTTCTGCCATGACTACTTCTCCTTCTTATAAATCAACGATAAATATTTTTTTGTAAAAAAGCGTAGCTCCATAAAATCTTTATTTTGAGCTACGCCAAATTAAAAGTTGCAAAAGTTTAATTACCGATTGTTAACTGGCGGCTTCTTCGGCTTTTACCTCGCTCTCAACGTCTTTCGCTTCATCAGCTGTAGCGGATGCTTCATCAGCCGACGCACCGGCGCTCGCGTCCTGCGCGGGCGCTTCCAGCGGGTCTTTGACCGGAGCTTTCTCTTCTTCTGGTGCCGGCGGCGGTTCTTCGACCGGGGCTTTTTCCGGCTCGCCGGCCGGTTCATCAATCGGAGCCTCCGGGCTATCGGTCGCCGCTACTTCCGGTTCTTCATCGGTAACCATTTCCTCGTCAGTCAGCGGTTTTTCATCTTCCGGAATAAAAGCTTCGGCCGATTTCGGCATCGACGGCGCGGCGATTTCTTCGCCTTCATCTTCTTCAACTTCCGCTGTGACTCCGCCTTCGTTTCCGAGGTTCTGGCCTTCGAGGATCGCATCGGCGATTCGCGAAGCGAACAATCTGATGGCTCGCAGCGCATCGTCGTTTCCGGGGATCACCGCGGTAATGCCATCCGGCGAGCAGTTGGTATCGACCACCGCCACGACCGGAATGCCAAGCCTGTTGGCTTCTGCCACCGCGATCTCTTCCTTGCGAACGTCGATGACAAAGAGCATATCCGGCAGGCGGTGCATGTTGCGGATACCGGCCAGATTTTTCATCAGGCCCTCATGGGCGCGGTCCATCTGCAGGCGCTCTTTCTTGGTCAGCTTTTCATAGCTGCCGTCTTCTTTCATTTCTTCCATCTTGCGCATCTTTTTGATCGATTGCTGCACGGTCTGGAAGTTGGTCAGGAGTCCCCCTAACCAGCGGTTATTGATGTAAAACTGTCCGGCGCGCTCGGCTTCCTCGCGGATCGAATCCTGCGCCTGGCGTTTGGTGCCGACAAAAAGCACTGTGCTTTTCGGGCGTTCCGAGATCGCCTCGGTAACGTAGGTCAGCGCGTCGCGGAAAAGCTTTTGGGTCTTTTGCAGGTCGATGATGTAGATACCGTTGCGCTCACCGAAAATATATTCCTTCATTTTCGGATTCCAACGGCGAACCTGGTGACCAAAGTGAACGCCTGCTTCCAGGAGTTCTTTCATTGTAACTGTAGCCAAAACTTATTCTCCTTATTGGTTTTTGTACTCACCACGGGTCGACTGAGCAACCAAAAGCCGTGGTAATGGAATTAAAAACTGAGAATTGAGAATTGAAAATATTTTCCACTTTCAATTCTCAATTCGCCATTATCTCTTCGAGAACTGGAATCTCTTGCGAGCGCCCTTTTGTCCGTATTTCTTGCGTTCCTTTTTGCGCGGGTCGCGGGTTACGAGACCTGCTTTTTTCAAGGATCCGCGAAAATCGGGATTGTATTCCAGCAGCGCGCGGGTAATGCCGTGACGCACCGCGCCGGCCTGCCCGGCTGAACCGCCGCCGTCTACATTCACCAAAATATCGAATTTGCCGGCGGTCTCCGTCAGCTTTAGCGGCTGGCGAATGATCATCTGCAAGGTTTCATTGGGGAAGTAGTTTTCAAAGGTCCGGCGATTTACTTTGATGTCGCCGCTGCCCGGACGCAGATAAACACGCGCCACAGAGGTTTTTCTTCTTCCAGTTCCGTAATATTGAATATCTGCCACGAATCTATTTCCTTATTAAAATTAGGTGGTCGCGATCTCGATCGCTTCCGGTTTCTGCGCCGAGTGGCGATGATCGCCGTCGGCGTAAACTTTTAGTTTCTTAGCCATTGCCTTGCCCAATTTCGTCTTGGGCAGCATTCCTTTGACCGCCAGCTCGATCACGCGTTCCGGGTGTTTGATAAACTGGTCCTTGACCGAGATCTCTCTCAAACCGCCTGGATACAGCGTGTGCCGGCGATACATCTTCTGGTCGTTTTTTGAACCTTTGAAGACCGACAGCCGGGCATTGATGACCACTACGTGATCGCCCATATCGAGAAAAGGCGTCCAATCGGCCTTGTTCTTTCCGCTTAAAATACGTGCTACTTCAGTAGCCAGGCGGCCAACCGTTTTACCCTTGGCGTCAACGACATACCATTTACGAGCTTCGGCCAGACCCTTACCACTGGGAAAATATGTACTCATAATTGCCACTCTGTTTAAAATCTTCGCAAAAACGCGAACGATAAGAATATCGAAACAGACCGTTTATGTCAAGTAAAGAGGGCTGTTTCGCTGGATTTCAGGGCAAACCGGGCCGGTTAAGGCCTTCGATACGCCCGGTGGTTTGCCGGCAGGGGCCGAAGCGGCGTAAGATTCAATGATCGGAGGCCGGCGGATTCAGATAAAATGCCCCTTACACTAATAGAAACAGGGTCTTACGCTACTTATGAAAGTATTCTTATTGATCTCCGGCGCCGTCCTCGCCATCGCACTGATCTTCGTGGTCGTGATCGGCTATCTTTTTGTCAGCTGGGCGAACAAACCGGAAAACGTCGCAGCATTGCAAAAGCAGCGCGAAACTGAAAGCGCGCAAAAGGCCCTGGACGAAAAAGAGCGGGCCGCCGCTAAAGAAGACGCGGAAAAAGAGATAGTAGAGAAAAAGGCCAACTTAAAGCTGGCGATCGACGAAAATTTCGCCGACAACAAATTCGAATTTCTCGATTACAAATTCGACCAGTCCAGCCAGTTCAAATTCAAGGACAATAAATTCAACTACTCGGTCTTTAGCACGAGGAATTCGAATCCGTCGAATCATTTCATCTTTTCCCGGGAGGACTTCGGCGATTTTGCGGCCGAGATCGAGTTTGAGGTTCACGGCTACGAAAGCCGGGTAGGGATCTTCTGGGACGCCCAGCCGAACAGCGACGGCAATCACGACCCCGAAACGTATCAAGCGGCTTATTCGTCGGCCGGCGGCCTGGATGTCAAGGCGGCGGGCGATTGGGAAACTTTCAATCTCGGAAACTTTTTCGAGGCCGTCACGACACAGAAACTCAGGGTCGAAAGATTGGGCAAAAGCCTCAAGGTCAGCATCAATGATAAAATGCTGTCCGACAAAATTCTCAAGGACGGCGGTCAGGGCAAGTTAGGAATTTTACTGCGCAACAACGGCGGAAACAAAAAAGACTCGAACCCGATTGACATCGACGTCAAGAGTTTTAAAGTCTGGAAATAGGAAGCGCGGCCTGGGAAGAACGGGTGGCGAATAACGGGGAACTTTTTAGCGTAACCGGCATCTAATAATACTGCTATGGAATCTTTGGAAAATTTTAATAAAAAACCGGAAAAGGGCTCGAAAGCGGCTTTTTGGATCGTCGCGGTGATCGGGGTGCTGGTGGTTGCCGGGATCATAGCTTTTCTCTTCACGCGGCCGACCACCAGGGAATACCAGCAGCAGATGATCGAGGGCGCGCTGCGCGAAGGGCCGGAGTTTGACGCAATTAATAAACGTATAGCGGTCGAAAACGACGAAGGAAAGACCTCGCAATCGCCTACCGCTATGGGCACGATCCAGATGTCTATTTGGGGCAGGATCAGAAACCTGAGCACAGACAAAACTATTACCGGACTGGAGATCAAGGTTACGGTGGTCGATCTGTCGGAAAAGCCGATTAAGGAGAAAACCGTTATCGTGATACCGCAGCAGCAGGCCAGCTTAAGTCCGACGGAAGTGATGCCGGTCCACATCATTATGGACGGCTTTCAGCCCACCGATAACCGCGCCAACATTCATTGGAAGGTGACGGCGATAAAAGTGCAGTAAACGTGATACGTGATACGTGATACGCGATACGTAATACGAAGATAAGTAGGTAACGTGACAGGGTGATGATGATAAATACTGCGAATGGCGTATCACGTATCACGTATCACGTATTACCCTTCAAGTCGTTTCTTTTACAAACAATTCTTCCAGAGATTGCCGCACCGGCTGAACGGAAACCAGCCTGCCGCTTAGCGATCTTATTACCGGCAAGATCTTATCCACGTCAGTTTCGTTTGCGACATCGATGCGAGCGCCGGTCGGTGTGACATGAATTTCCGCGCCGCTGATCTGCGAGACTTCTTTCGATAACGATTCCGCGGAAATCCCCGAGACATGAATTTCAAAAGTCTGTGTCTCACCGCTTTGCGCCAGCAGGTCGTCCAGTTTTCCGGTCGCGGCGAGTTTGCCCTGGCGAAGGATGGCGACGTTATCGCAGAGCACTTCGATGTCTGAGAGAATGTGCGTGGACATAAAAACGGTTTTGCCTTCTTCGCGCAATCCCGCGATGAGCTCGCGGATCTCGCGGCGGCCCATCGGGTCGAGCCCGCTCATCGGCTCGTCCATAAAAACAATTTCCGGATCGTTGATCAGAGATTGCGCCAGGCCCGTGCGCTGCAGCATTCCTTTGGAAAATTTACGAAGCTGGCGGTTCCAGGCGGCCTCTTCCAGCCCGACGCGCGTGAGCAGCAGTTCGCTGCGGCGTTTTCGTTCCGCCGGTTCAATGCCGAAAAGCTCGGCGAAATACATCATTAACTCGCGCGCGGTCAGGTAATCGTAAAAATAAGGATTTTCAGGAACATAACCGATCCGCGAATGCATTTTGGTGCTGCTGATATCTTCGCCCAAAATGCGCGCCGTTCCGGAAGTGGGGAACATCAAGCCCATCAACAGTTTAATGGTAGTGGTCTTGCCCGCGCCGTTGCCGCCCAAAAAGCCGAATATCTGCCCGGGCTCGACCTGTAAATTCAGCCCGTCAAGCGCGCGCACTTTTTTCTTCTTAAAAAAACCGACCTCGTAATCCTTGGTCAGGTTTTCAATTTCAACAATGTATTCCATATAAAGGTTTGCGGCGAGATTCGCGTGAGTATTTTAACGGAAATCATGAAAGGAAACAATTAGTTAGCGATGAGGCCGGAACTTGTCAGTAGCGTCGGCGTCAGCCGATGCGTTCTTGTCGGTTTTTTATCAATTGCCACTAGCTTTAGCTAGTGGATCAATTCAGAAAATAGTTTTATGGACTTTAGTCCAATTATTCGGCTAAAGCCGGGACTGCTTTTTTGATCCACCAACCACTAGCTAAAGCTAGTGGCAATTTAAAGCACACGGTGTCTTCCTTTGTTTTTTTCGTGTTCTTTTCGTGTGGTTTCGTGGTTCCAGACTTGGGTTTGGATATAGAGGCATTAAGAGGTAACCACGAAACCACACGAAAAAAAATCCAAAGAAGAAACCCGGTCGCTACTGCTCCAGGTTCTGACCTCATGACACAGAGCGAGCTGATCCGAACGCTATGCGCTTGTGCGGGCGGCCACGGGTGCCGCCCTACAGACTATCTCACCACCGTGCTCACCACCACGCCGTTGATAATCGTGCCAGTGCAATGGGTCACATATTCGAACGGGTCGCCGTCGTACATTGCCACGTCGCCGTCTTTTCCGACTTCCAGGGAGCCGACGCGTTTGTCGATGCCGAGCATTTTGGCGGCGTCGATGGTGATCGTCGCCAGGGCGTCGCGCTGGGACAGGCCGTTGGCCGCGGCCAGCGCCGCTTCGTAAAGCACGACTCGGGTTTTCGGCACGTAGCCTTCAAAACCGCTCTGCAGCGCGACCAGTATCCCGGCCGCCTTTAGCTTCGAAGCGGTTTCCATGCTCAGGTTTTCAGTTTCACCGCCGGCGCGTTCCATCGTCGGGTGGATGATGACCGGAACGCCCGCCGCTTTGATCTCGTTAATAACCAGGTAGCTTTCCGCCGCGCCGTCGAGCACGAGTTTTAAGTTGAACTCTTTAGCCAGGCGGAGCGCGCTCATAATATCCTGCGCGCGGTTAGCGGTGACCATCAGCGGGATCTCGCGCTTTAAAAGTTTGATGAACATTTCCGTGCGCAGGTCGCGTGCGGCATCGGTTTTTTTCGAAGCGGCGTCGGCTTTAATCAACTCCGCGCGCAGCATCGAAATTTGTTTGGCGCGGGTGCCGGGTGATTTGCCCTGGCCGGCGAGCGCGCTGTCGCCAAGATTGGCCGCGACCATCGCCGTGGTAACGATGGTTGCATCTTCGACGGTCTTGCCGACGGTTTTGGCGATCATCGTCTGCCCTGAAATGAGCGAGCCCTGCGAATGCCCGGTGTGAATGGTGGTGATGCCAAAACCGCGCAGCCATTCGACCAGCTTTTCTTCCGCGTTATAAGCATCGATCGCGCGCAGCTCCGGCTGCATCGGGGCTGAAGCCTCGAGCTGCATCTGGTCGTGCGGCTGATTCAGATAACCCGACAAGCCGACCACCGTATGAGCATCGATAAGGCCGGGCGTAACTACCTTTGCGGTCAATACTTTGTAGTTAGCGGGAATTTTAACGGCGGCTTCCTCGCCGACCGCTTCGATCTTGCCGTTGTTGATGAGCACGACGCCGTTTTTGATCGGCTCGCCGGCCATCGTCCAGACAGTCTCGCCCTTAACGGCGATCTGGGCGTTAATAGTGAGCGTGCAAAGAGCTATCACCACAAAGGCACAAAGATACAAAGAAAAACGGACATTCATCACTAATCGTTCACCGCTATACATTAATTTTGTCCTCCTTCAGTATCGCCGCCGAAACAATCGATATCGATAAGGCGGTCGCTGCCCGCGCCGTAGCCGCCGGTGGCGATCTTGTAGTCTTCGGGATTGCCGCGGTCAAAAACTTTTTTGCCGTCGACCCAGGTTTGCAGTATGTGGGTATAAACGCTCAGCGGGTCGCCGGAGAGCACGATGAAGTCGGCGTCTTTGCCGGTTTCGAGCGAGCCGATGCGGTCGCCCATGTCGAGCATGATGGCGCCCGCCATCGTCATCGCGTAAAGCGCCTTGTCGCGATTCATTCCGGCGCGCACGGCCAGCGCGGCTTCGCGGATGAAGAGGCGCGAATCCGTGATGTAATCGTCGGTGTGAAACCCGACCAGCACGCCGGCTTTATCCAGTATGTCGCCGGTCTCGTATCTGATATCGACGGTTTCGAGTTTTCCGCCCGGTGAATCGATCAGGATGATCGACGCGGGAACTTTTGCTTTCGCGATCTCGTCGGCCACTTTCCAGCCTTCGGAAACGTGCTGCAGGACGACGCGGAATCCGAATTCTTTTTGCAGCCGCAGCACGCTCATGATGTCGTCGTGACGATGAGTGTGAAAATGCACGACGCGTTTTCCTTCGAGCGCTTCGACCAGCGCTTCCATGGCCAGGCTGCGTTCCGGCATTTTTGTCGCATCGCCGGCGGCTTTTTGAATTTTCGCGCGGTACTCCTGCGCCTTGATAAATTGCTCGCGCACCAGCGAGACGGATTTGGCGCGGGTGCCTGGAAACGGGCCGCTGCCGCCGGCGCGGATGCTGTTGGTGCCGTTGGCAAATTTTATCCCGCCCATGTACTTGCCGTTCTTGTCATAGATCATCAGATCGTCGATCTTGTTGGCGTCGTCGCGGAGTTTGAGATAGATGGTTTGGCCGCTGTCCAGATGGCCTGAGCCGGGCATCACATTGGCGACGGTAATGCCGCCGGATTGCGCGCGCTGGATGCTGGCGGCGCGGACGTTGATGGAATCGAGCACGCGCGCTTCAGGCTGGATCGGGCCGGAGCCGTCGCCGCCCTGCGGTTCGCCGATGTGGCTGTGCGAATCGACCAGGCCGGGCATCAGCACTTTCCCGGTCACATCCACGACGGTGGCGCCCGGCGGAATGGTTGTCGCAGCGCGGCTGCCGACGGCAACGATCTTGCCGCCCTGAACGACCAACACGCCGTCTTCGATCGGAGCGCCGGTGATCGGAATTATCCGTCCGCCGACAAAGGCCGTCGCTGTACCCTGCGCGAAAATCGGGCAGGTGAAAGCGATTAATAGAAAAATTCCACCTAGAAGAGTTTTCATCTATACGATCCCCTTAGTTTTAGAAATAAAAAGTTGGAGTGCGTTTTTAAATTGCTACGAAATACGGCTAGTGTCAAGGATAGAGAGAATAATGCGGGCGATCCCGGAGACGGCCTGCAGGCGAGGTTATATATGAATGTCCGTTTTGTTCAATACATTTTAAGAGCGGGCGCAAAGCAACCCTTCCGGACTGCAAATTTATTTAGATCCTATATTTACCTTTCAAGCCAAACACCTCTCAGGTCGGGAAGGGTTGCTTGCGCTCGCTCTGATGAGCTATTCCGATCTTTCGTTAACAGGCGGCCCCGTGTGTCGGTCGTACCCCCGCAGTAAGCAAATAACGATAAAAATATATTGACAAACGATAAATCCGGATGTAGCATCGCAATATAAATCATCAACAGAGATCAACTATGAAACGTGGCTCAACAATCTTCCTTCAGATAGTAATCTTACTTCTCGGCGCAGGCGTTCTTGCCTTTTTGCTTTGGTTACCCCAGGTCGAGGGCAGGAACGTGCACGCCACGCAATTTGAGATATATTTCAAGGATCCGTTTTTGGCGTATATATACGTCGCCTTCGTCCCATTTTTTGTCGGTCTTTACCAGGGATTCAAGATATTAGGGTATGCCAGGCGAAATGAGATCTTTTTCCAGCGTTCAGTGCGGGCTTTGCGGATCATAAAGTACTGCGCATTAACTACGGCGATCTTTATTCTCGGGGCTGAAGGTTACATATTTATATTCATACGCGGGACGGATGATATTGCCGGTGGAGTAATGATGGGTGTCTTCGTTATTTTGATGTGTGCCGTCATCGGCACAGCCGCCGCAGTGTTTGAGCGGATCTTACAAAATGCCGTGGATATAAAATCCGAGAACGATCTGACTGTCTAAAGACGCATGGCAATCATCATTAATATCGACGTCATGTTGGCGAAAAGGAAAATGAGCGTTACGGAGCTCGCCGACAAAGTCGGCATTACGATGGCTAATATCTCCGTGTTGAAGAATGGCAAAGCGAAAGCAATTCGGCTATCAACATTGGAGGCGATCTGTCGAGCTTTAGAATGTCAGCCTGGAGATATTTTGGAATATGAAGAGTAGTAAAAGGGCCTTTGCTATACTAAGGACATGACGATCAAAAGATTAGACCACGTCAGCGTCGTTGTTGACGACCTTGCCGCCGCCGTCGCTTTTTTCACCGAGCTCGGCATGACGAAAGAAGGCGAGGGGCCGATCGAGGGCCCGTGGGCGGACCGTATCAACGGGATCGAAGGTATTAAAGTCGACATCGTTATGATGCGGACCCCGGATGGGCATGGGAAGCTTGAGCTGACGAAGTTTCACAATCCAAAACTAGTCGAGATCGAACCGGCGATCGCACCGCCTAACGCGCTGGGCCTCCGCAGCGTTATGTTTACAGTCGAAAGCGTCGACGACACCGTCGCTCGCCTGCGTGCCAGCGGCGCCGAACTCATCGGCGAGGTGGCCCAGTACGAGGACCAGTACAGGCTTTGCTACATGCGAGGCCCTGCGGGCATCATCGTCGCGCTGGCCGAGGAACTCTCCTGAAGCGTTCACCGCCTTCGGAAAAACCGGTGGCGCCTTAGGCGCTCCTTCGACTCGCCCCATGGCTCGCAACCATCCTGCTTTCTCGCCCACTTGCGCTTCGGTTTTGTCAGGCGCATTAACTTTCATTAACAGGCAAGGTAATTGAAAACATTGTGCCGCCGGTATCGACGGGTAATGCTTCGATCTTTCCGCCGTGCGCGGTGACGATGCCGTAGCAAACGGCCAGCCCCAGCCCGGTGCCTTGGCCGGCCGGTTTGGTGGTGAAAAAGGGGTCGAAGACCTGCTTGACGTGTTTGGGATCGATACCGGTGCCGGTGTCGGATATCTCGATGCTCAGATGGCCGTTTTCACTGGGATAAGATGTCGTAATTTTTAGCTCGCCGCCCTCGGGCATCGCGTCGCGGGCATTTAAAAAGAGATTAAGAAAAACCTGCTGCAGCTGATCGGGATCGGCATGAATCCGGGGCAAAGATGCGTCGAGGTCTTTGAAGATATGCAGTTTTTGAAACGCTTTGTCGAAGGCCGCAAGGCGTAGGCCCGCTTCGATAAGTTCGTTGATATTGGCGGCCGATCTGACGGCTATTCCCGGAAGCGGGTTGGTGCGGGCAAAATCCATCATATCGCGCGTGACCTGAGATATGCGCGAGATCTGGGTAGAGATCAGCCCGAGCCGGTCGCGCGTCTCGCCGTCCAGGTTGGCTTTCGACTGCATTATCTGGATGAGCGAAGAAATGGACGCGAGCGGGTTATTTACTTCGTGCGCGACGCCGGCGGAAAGCGTTCCCATGGCGGCGAGTTTTTCGGTGCGGATAAGCTGCTCGTTTAATTTTTGCAGCTGCTCGATGTCGGCCGCCATCTTGCGGCTCATTTCGTTGAACGAGCGCGCGAGGATACCGATCTCGTCGTTGCTGTTTTCCGAAACCTGCGTGCCGTAATCGCCTTCGGTCACCGCTACGGCCGCGAGCGTGATGCGCCTCAGCGGCCGCGAAATGCTGCGCACGATCAACAGCACCAGGATCAAATTGGGCACCAGCGCCGTGATCAAACTAAAGGTGAGATATTTCCGCCACGCTTCGTAATTCATCCCGTCCTGAAAAGCCCAGATCACGATCGGGATCTGAAAGATGGCAAAACTCAGGACCGCGACGACGGCGATGCTCAGCGCGACCTTGTACGCGATGGGAAAAAGCCGGAATTCGTCGAGCGCGGTTTGAAAGGAAAAGAGTTTGAAGTTAGAGATAGCGAAAGCAAAAACCAGCGCGCCGGGCAGCGCAAAGATCGAACTCAGCGGCAGCAGGTAATATAGCCCGAACCAGGGAAGCGCGATGTTGGCGGTGGTCATCAGCACGGCGGTCAGCCCCACGCCCCACATTACGGCTCCGAGCTGCTGCCCTTGCTGCGTGCCGCGATATTTCCGGTATTTTTGATAAAGAATGTAAGCGCCATAGACAAATATCGCGTAGACATAAACAACAAAAGCGTAGGCCAGCGGCGCCGGTTCGATGATGAATTTGCCGTTTTCCAAACCCACGCGGTACCAGAGCATCCCGGCAAATGTCGCGGGGATCAAAACCAGCGCGGGCGCGAATATCACGGCGGCTTTTTTGCGCGGCGTGCGCAAATTTTCCGGAAAGACCCAGGCAAAGACCATCAGAAAAAACTGCAGCGCGAGCGAGAGAGTAAAACTTGCGCCGGCCCACCAAAAAGCAAAACTATCGGTGGAGAGAAATTCCCAGAAAATAATGTCTTTGACCGTCCAGAGCGCGAGACAGGCGATGAATGCCGCAAACGTCTGGTGCGCGCGCATACGCGGCGCAGCGGCAAAGATATAAAAGCCGAGCGTTACTTGCAAGAACAGGCACAGTAGCAAAATAACCAGAATCATATGGAGCGCGGGCATCCCTGCCGCTTTCTGTTAACCGGAGCGTGGGCGGGACGCCCACACGACAGCCGGCGAGACGCCGGCGCTACCACTCAGATCAGCAGCGCTATTTTATCTTGAATTTGAGCGTAGTGCCTATGCCGTTGGCGTTGACGGGAAGAACATCCAACCTGATATAGAAGAAATCGGCGGAGAAATGTTTGGTGAATTTTTTGGTGATGCCGACATAAAACTCGTTCCGCGGCCAATTGTGCGCGTCGAGATCCCAGTAGCCTTCTTCGGAAACGTAAGGCGCGAAGAGTTCCTTGCCTTTTTTAGTGAGCGAGTAGCTGACCTGAAATCGCTGGCGATAGCGATTGGAATCGGTGCGGTTCACGCGAAACGAACGCTCGTACATATTGCGTTCTTTAAAGGAAAACTTTTTCCAGGTCCGCTCCAGCCCGAGCGCCGCGCTCAGGCGCTGTTCGTAACTGCGAGGCCCGGGAAGAGCTTCGTCGTTCTTGTATTGGTATATCCCGTAAAGATGAACGAATTTATTGACGCGAAAATCGAGCGTAAGACCGGCACGGTTATCGACAAACTCCCCGAGATTTTTTTGCCCCAAACGAAAAATACCGCTAAAGGTAGCCGTGATGCGGTCGACCGTCTTGCCCTTTTGATCCTTGCCCTGCAGGAGAGGATAGATGATCTGGATTTCATTCCACTCCTGAAACTCGGAGATGGCCTGCGCCGGCGTGAGTGCGGGCGCGGCAAACAACAGAAGAAACATGAGGCAAACGATTATCTTCATCTCTGCTAAGGCTATAATTTTGAGGGATTTGATGTCAATGGAAAAGTTTTCATAGAGCGCAGGAATCCCTGCCCGCTGTAGCGCCGCCGTCCCGGCGGCTGTCCTGACGGCGTCTCGCCGTCAGGTTTTATGCGGGCAGGGATTCCCGCGCTCCATACTAAAAACCGAGAATAAACGCGCTGATCGTCAGGGAAATGCCATAGGCGATCGGCAGCAGGTGCTTTTTCTCTACCAGATGCCCGCGCTCCATTAAGCGGTGTATGACCGCAAAGGCCGGGAAAGCCGCCAGCGCCACCGGCAGGGCAAAGCCTACCCCGAAAAAACCGCCGACCACAAAAACGATCGCGCCGCCCGCGTAACCGGTTACCGCCGCCCAAAAGAGCGCCATTAAGAGCGAAAACAAAAGCATCTTGCTCCAGGAAGAGCGTGATAATTTTTCCATCTTACGGCCTACGACCTTGCCCATATTCAAACCGACCACGATGCAGACGGCGTTCATAAAAAGCAGAAGGAAAAAGAGGACCGGATTGCCGTGGTTGGTCCACGGGCCTAATCCGAAGCCGTCAAAACGCGCAAAATACGCAGCCGGCGCAAATGCACCGAGAAGCATTCCCAGCATGCGGTAAGCCTCGGCTGTTGTCTGCGGTCGATACATTGAGAGAGACTCGGTCTTTTCCTGTGCGGTGCGGTAAAGGGCGGCGCGGCGTTCATACTCCGCGTTTTCGGCGAGCAGAAAATTTATTCTGCGCTGGATCTCACCAGCGCTCTCGCCGGTATTGGCGGTTGGATCTTTGGTCCGGTTGACTGTACTGCTTGCGGCGGCTGACATTGTATTACCTCCGATGTCTCAAAGCCATTTTCCGAGTTCTCAAAAATCGGGTTTCGCTTGTCGTCAAAAACATCCCGAACTCTTGGTAATGTACTGACGTCTATCAATTCAAAAAGTTCCAAAATCAGATCATTGAATAAGGAAATATTTGGCGCTTTCCCGTTTCCCGTTAACTGAACGGGATGCTCACCGAGTTTTGCAAGGAGTTTGAGAAAATCTTCACGAGCATTGCATTGGTGAGACTTTAGGCGCATACTGTTTTTTCTGGCAAGGCATTTTCCCGCTAAAGGTAATTCCTTCTTTTTCCGTCCGGCGATACGAAAAACTTCAAAGTCACTTTCGCCCGCTATGGTTTCTTCGGCTCGTGTAGCGAGGGTTAACCCTGAATAGCGCTCTAAAACGTCGCGAAAAGCAAAAAAGCCCGGTTTTAATGGAGTTTTAGCGTTCAGTTCGATAAAAGCCTGGAGAATTTGCTCCTGCAGCATCGAAATTTGCTGCTCGAGTAAAGAAATTTCCGGGTTTTTCGAAGAAATTTCTCTTCCGGTTAACCTTTTCGCAATGTTTTTACGCCATAGTAAGTAGGCATAAGCTATCCAAAACAGCCCGGCGGCACCGGAACTGAGCAAAAGCCTGCTTAAATCATACTTTTTGCGGTTTTGGAGAAAAAAATAGACCCCGAATGGGGCGCCGCATGAAAGATAAATGATCAAAAGGTCGGTCCAGTGCATCTTAGTAAATACAGAGTGCAACGGACGTGCCAAATTTGATGCAAGTTCTTATAGATCCCAGCGTTCTTACGCTAAATGCCTTAAATAAAGGCAGATATTTGATAGAGCAGAATATTTTTGGAACAAAACGGTAGGCAGTAGCGTTAAATAGATTAGCAAGTTGCAATAAACTTACTTCTTCTTTGGCAAAATGCGAACCGCAAAATAAAGATATTCAGTCGTCTGAATGACTGGTATCGAATTTGCTTAATTAATAATCAGCGGTTTTGTAATTATACCGGATTCATAAGGTTAGACGATTTATACAAGAGGTGAGCAATCATGACTAAGAGTAATAAAATCAAGGTGATAAAGCGGGAAGACATACCCACTAAGAAACCTGTAAAAAAAGTTAAACAGAAATCTTCGAAAATCGTGGCGCATGAGATGGTAACCACTGTTACCAATTGGGTCACGGAGTTTCAGCAGAAGAGACGCGAAGAGACAGCAAGCGCTATCCGTCAGCTATTCAACGAAAAGCAGCCGGAACCGCATGGCGCTTAAGTAGTAAAAGAAAATAAAATCGCGAGTTTTTATTTTCCTCCTCTAGACAAGACAATCCCCTGCAAACTTTAAAAGGGTAATCTCGAAAGATTACCCTTCTTTTTTTATCAAGCCTTTCCCGAGAGTTGAATTTACGGGAAATTCGGTCCCGCAGGTTTCACTTGTACGGGCATGCAAGGCTTACCTTCAGATAAAGTCGCTCCTCCGGTCCAGGGGAGGACCCGCAATATCGGAGTTTTCGAAGCGACGGACGCTACCGCAATAGATGACCGCTTGCTGAACGTCTTCTTGAGACCTGACGGATCGCGGGGCTCTACTCCGTTAGTCTCCATTTCGTAATGCTCCATTCCGTTAGGCTCTATTCCGGGATCCAGTGCAGCCGGTGACGCGGCCCGTGACGACCCTTTGGCCGGTGCCGCGTTTGATCCTACCCAGTATCGCTCATTTTCTCTGGGTTGAGCCTGAGTTCCGCCACAGATCGCGTTATCGTAATAGAGAAGCATGTCATTACGGCCCTGGTTTAATTGTTCACAATCGTTATCAAAAGTGATCATATGATACCCGCCGCCGGAGATCTGGGCGATCGTTTCCGGAGCGCCCCCCGCCGATTGTGTGACGGCCAGGCTGCCGCCATCTTCCAAAGTGATCGTGGCCTTAAGCGAGTGGGCTATTAAAGACTGGATCGTCTGGCCGGGGAAAGGGTTCTCCTGGTCATCTTTACCATTTCGAACGACCGTCTCGCTGGTTCTTATCTGGACATAATCCTCAATGGAAAAAAAGGCGTTCTCGATCTCGAGAAGCATTGTTTTTTCAGCCCAGCCGTCCCGCAGAAACACGTTTTCATGAGTGTTGTACTCGCGCGAAGGATCATCGATAAGGTTGAACACCTCATCCTTGAAGGCCTTCGTTTGTGTAAAGCGAGGCACCAGGGCATCCGTTGTCGCAATTTTTACCACGTTGTTGGGAATGCCCAGAGCTTGCTGAGCGCCGAGGGACGCCATACCGGTACGCCCGTAACTGAAGAGGACCTTGTGGCAGGTATTCCATGGAAACAAAACTTTCCAGTTCTCTCCCGTTCTTTTGTAACAAATGGCAAGTCCTAAAATTCTGATTTCTACCACGGTTTTATTCATGTCATTACTCCTTCTTATCTAATTTTGTTTTTCAGACTCGAACTTAGTTCCGCGATAAAACTCCGCGAGCATTGTTTATCCCCTTCAGATAGACAATGTCACCGTCCATGCTTTCCAGTTTTTCCTAAAAGCCTATGCCCCAGCGGGTGCGTTGTTTTCGGATGTCCTGTCTATAGCTTATGCGGATTTAGGCGATTTTCTTTCAGACGGCAGCTTTTAAAAGATGTAAGGGGCAAAAATCCGGCGCGGAAAGAAGGCGAGATCGTGGCGCATGAAATGGTGACTACGGTTACTAATTTGGTCACGGAGTTTCAGCAGAAGAGACGCGAAGAGACAGCAAGCGCTATCCGTCAGCTATTCAACGAAAAGCGCCGGAACCGCATGGCGCTTAAGTAGTAGTAAGTAGTAAAAGAAAATAAAACCGCGAGTTTTTATTTTCCTCCTCCAGACAAGACAATCTCCTGCAAACTTTAAAGGGTAATCTCGAAAGATTACCCTTCCTTTTTTTTGTCGTTTATCGATCAAAGTGCTTTTTTTAGTCCCGCAGCTTTTAGCGATGGCTAAGTTTAGGGAAAAGACTGCGGCGCGGGGCTTACCTGTCCCCCCATGCAAGGTTTGCCCTGGACTAAAAAAACTCCGGTTAGAGGAGAAAAAAGTATCGGTGTCCGGGTTTCAGCCTCATTAAGTATCTTGCTCCTTTCCGAGATAATTTCTTCCGTTACCGCGCCGATCGCCCCGATCGTCCCTATCGATCCTATCCAGTACTTCTCCTGGGAGTTGGCCGCGCTTCCGTCAACGATCGTATTCTCGTAATAGCGGAGCATATCGTTGCTGAGGGGGTTCATATTGTCACAATCATTATCAAAAATAATTGTATATTTCCCGCCCCCCGGCGTTCCGTTTGCCGGAATTCTGGCTATCTCGGTAGCCGGGGCTTGCGGGTGCACTCCCTGTAGGACCGTCAGGATGCCATTTTCATTTAACGTGATCAGGGCTTTCAACGAATGAGCTATGAAAAAGCTTATCTGCTGGCGCGGAACACTGTTTCCATCGGCATCCAGCCCATTTCGGAAGATCGTCTCGGTAGTTATCACGTTGACATAGTCGTTAGGAGCAAAAAAAGCATTTTCTATCTCCAGGGCAACTGTCTTGTCGCGCCAATTTCCCTTAAGAGAAATATTCTGGTGAGTGTCATATCCGCTCGCGGCGGCGTTGGTGGTAAAGTTAAATACCTCTTTCTCGAATCCGGCCGTTTGTCCGGTGGAACTTATCGCGTTCTGAGTTGAAACTTTTACCACACCGCCGGCAACCGCCAGGGATACCGGAGCACTGTGTGCCGTTCCGTCGCGCCCATAACTGAAGAGGATCCTATGGCAGGAATTCCATGGGAGCAAGACTTTCCAATTTTCCCCCATTTTCCGGTAGCAAATAGCGAGTCCTAAAATTTTGATTTCTACCTGTGTTTTCATTTTTTTCTCCTTCTAAATAATTTTATTTAGACCGGAACTTATTCCGCGATAAACTTCGCGGCATTGTCTATCCTATGCTGATATACAATGCCACCGTCCATGCTTTCCAGTTGTTCCTAAAAGCCTGTGCCCAGCGGGTGCGTTGTTTCGGATGTCCTGTCTATAGCTTATGCAGATTCAGGCGCTTTTCTTTCAAGCGGCCGTCTTTTTAGAGGTGATGGATAGGGGATGGTCGCCCCGCGGGAGAAACAAGACGATGAATTTACGAGAGAATTTAAGCGGGAGATTTACTATTTGTCTCTAACCTATTAACATAACTCTCAGCAAAATCACGTTTTTTATTCGTCAATTATGGAAGATAAGGTAGCAATTGTAACCGGAGCTACGTCCGGTATCGGCCGTGCCACGGCAGTGCTTTTTGCAAAGCAGGGAGCGAAAGTCGCGGCGGTCGGCAGAAACGCGCAGGCCCTGGCGGAGCTGGAGCTGGAAATAACCGGCGCGGGCGGTGACGTCAAAACGATCGAAGCCGACCTGAGCCTCGGTGTGGAACCGGTCGAAATGGTAGTAAATGCTACACTCGACGCTTTTCGCGGGATTGATGTGCTGGTCAACGGCGCGGGCATCCTCGCCAACGGCACGATCGAAACGACTGATGTCGAAGACGCCGATGCGATGATGAACATCAATGTGCGTTCGGTATTTTTGATGATGCAAAAATGTATCCCGTACCTGGAAAAGAAGCAGGGGAACATCGTTAATATTTCCAGCGTGGCGGGAACCCGCGCATTTCCGAATGTGCTGGCTTATTGTATTTCCAAGGCGGCGGTCGACCAGTTGACACGCTGCTCGGCGCTGGAACTGGCGCCGAAGGGAATTCGGGTGAACGCGGTAAATCCGGGCGTGGTGGTGACGGATATTCATAAGCGCGGCGGAATGGACAATGACAAGTACGCCGCTTTTCTCGAGCATTCAAAGACGACGCACCCGCTGGGCCGCGTGGGAACTACCGAAGAAGTGGCGGAATTAATAGCGTTCCTGGCTTCGGACAAAGCTTCCTGGATAACGGGGGCGACGTACGAGATCGACGGGGGACGCCAGCTTACTTGCGCAAGATAGGAATTAGGAAAATAGGAAATGGGGAATCGGGGAGTAGCGCCGTCAATTTAGCTGCGACGGCGGCGCTGCTAACAACAAGCGGATGAAAATAAAACTTCTTCCCAGTTCATTTGACGAAAAAGGGGACGCCTCACCGGAACAGCACCTGACCTGCTATTTGCTCGACGAGAGGGTCGCGCTCGATGCCGGCAGTTTGTCGCTGACCTTCGGGCAGGGGCACAGGCGCAAGGTGCGCGACATCATAATTACCCATCCCCATCTCGATCACACCGCCGGGCTGCCGTTCTTTATCGATGACCTCTTTGAAGCGCTGCGGGAGCCGGTGCGCGTCCACGGAACCGAAGAAGCTATCGATGCCCTGGAAGACCATATTTTCAACTGGAAAACTTATCCGCGCTTTTCCGAGATACAAAATAACTATGGCCGCGTGATGGAATATCATCCTTTCAAGATAAGAGAGGAATTTCAGGTGGCCCATCTGACGATCAAGGCTATCCCGGTGAATCACCAGGTGCCGACCGTGGGGCTGATAGTTTCCGATGGGAAAAGCACCCTCGCGCTTAGCTCCGACACGGCCGAGACCGATGAATTCTGGCAGGCGTTAAATAACGAACCGAAACTCGACGCGCTGCTGGTGGAATCTTCTTTTCCTAACGAGCTGGAAGACCTGGCCCGGTCGTCTTACCATCTGACACCGAAATTGCTAAAAAGCGAACTCGCGAAATTGAAACACCAAACCCGTGTTTTGGCTGTCCATCTAAAACCGGCCTATTACGAGCAGACGCGACGGGAATTGGGCGAACTTGGACTGGCTAATCTTGAGGTGATGAGGACAAGCGAGGATTATGAGATTTAGAGCTTAAGCAGAGGGTTATCGGGGAATGAAGTCAGTACCGGGAACGAAGTGACCGGCTCTCGCGAAGCGAATTGCGTTTGCTATCAATCACCGAAAAATATTTACTCGCTGGCGCTCGTGAGCCGGTCACTTCGTTCCCGGTACTGACTCATTCATCCAGGTCGGCCTTCTTATGTTTGGCTTTACGGCCTGAAGGCATTGCCTTCTCATCGGGTTTGTCCGAGCCGAATTTGCGGGTAGGCGGGGCGATTGGTTTGCGGATCGAATCGAATATCAGCCGCTCTTTCCTTTTAGCTGCTTTTTTTACTTTTCTGCGCTTCATAATGACCTGGAAAATTATACCGTTCTTTGTCGGCGTCATGAAGCCGTGATGCATCATTCGGAATAGATAAAAGATCATAGATTATAGCTGAAAGATTCGATCTATCCTCTATCAGCTATCAGTTCTCATCTATTCCGAATAATATTTCGAATTGACATAAAAAGCGTAAGAATTCACTATTATTCTAGAAGTTATCTTTTTTTGCCATAAGTTTGCCGTTTAATTTACCGCCTGATATCAAACGATGACTAAAAAGGGACAGGCGAAAAGGCCTTTCTGGTTAACAACTTCCAGTTATGTGATGCTTGCGTTTGCCGCGGCGTTAGCAGTGTTTTGTATCGTGTGGTGGCTGCAGGGCGATCTGGAAGAATCACCCTGGATATTGGCAGGTTTGTGCGCGTGCGTTACTATTGCTCTCGCCGTCGGGGTCCGTGAGCTTTTATCGCGCAAACTGCAAACGCGATTTTACCTGGAACAGGAAAGAATAGAACGGGTTAACCGCAACGCTCTGGCGCCGAAAGGGAAATTGACGCTGGAAAAGCACGCGGCGATGCTCAAGAGGCTGGAGCATAGGTCGCACGAAGCGGGCGGAAGCATTACGGCGCCGCAGACCCATCTGGATATCTTTCGTTCCTGCAACGATTATCTGGCGCGCACGGAACGGGAGATAAAAAATGTCACGGTCGGTTCCCCTCGCCTGGCGGCTTTTCGCCACGGCCAGGACGTGATCAAGACCTTGCATAAACATCATCTTTTGATGTGGGCAGCGGGTGAGAGCAATGTCCTGACACAGGAAGCCAAGATCCGTGTTACAATAGCGGAAAAGATCGAGACCGCGCAGCGAGCGTTGAGCGTGCTTGAATCGGCGCTATATTATTACCCTGAGGAATTGCAATTGCTTGACTCGGTCAAGGCGATCAAGGGTTTTATCGTTTCGGTAAGGATCTCGCATCTCACCGAAGAAGCTGAAAAAGAGGCGTTCAAGGGGCGATACGCAAAAGCGATCGATTACTACCAGGACGCGCTTTTTTATCTGGCGAAAGAAGCAGAGAATCTACCGGTTGACGAACAAAAGTTGATAAAGAGCAAGATCTCTTCGAAGATCGGTACGCTGCAAAAAGTTTTGAACGGGTGAGGGGAATTCTGCCCCGGCCTTGATTTTTGTTAAAAGGGAACGAAGCAGAATGATCAGTCAGAAATGTCCGCGCTGCAGAAGTAAAAAGGTAAGATTAGGCTACCGGCCAACCCCCATATGGTCGGCTCTTGTCTGCCGTTTTAATCTGCTCTGCGATAATTGTAATTGGGAATTTGCCGGCTTTGCCGTGCCTGGCACGACGTCTTCGAAGAAAAAGAAAATTGTGAAGAAGACTCCCGACTCCGCGCAGGAAAATGACCTCGGGGAAATATCTACCGGAGAATCCAAAAAAGAGCGAAGCGCAAAAAGATCCGGCGCCGCAATATTTTGAGATTTTACAGGGTCAGAGAAAGTTTTATCGTTGATCGTGTTAAATAAGTATTGCAGTTACCGGCCCATTCTTCTCGTCGCCCAGCTGTTCCTGCTATTTCTGGTAACTCACTCGCAAACCGGAGAACCGGTTCCGTCTCCATCTCCACCAACCGAAAATCAGGCGATCGCCGTCAATGCGTCAAACATATCGTCGCCCGTGGGTGAAGCAACCGTTGTGCCTGAAGAATTGATCCACTACGGCGATGTGGTAGAGATCGATGTGGTCGGCAGTTTTGAAAACGATTGGCAGGGAAGGATAAATCCTGAAGGTTTTCTGGCGGAGTTAGCTTTTGCTGCGGAACCCATTCTCGCGCTCTGCCAAAGTGAAGAAACGGTCGCGCAAAAAATAGCCGCAGCGTACGGCAAATATCTGCGCAGCCCCCAGGTCATCGTAAGGATCGTCGACCGCTCGGCGCGGCCGGTGACAATGTTTTTAGGGGCGGTGAAAAATCAGCAGCGATTCCTGTTAAAACGGGCCGCGAAATTAAATGAGCTTGTCTTTCTCGCCGGTGGCATCACCGATAATGCCGGCGGAGAGATCCAGATCTTTCGCCCGGAAAAACTGAGCTGCCTTCCGGAAGCCGGCTCAAGTTATATTATCAAGGTCAAAATAGCCGACCTGATCGCCGGAAAACCGGAGGCAAATCCTCTGATCCGAACCGGCGATATAGTTACCATTCTGGAAGCCGCTCCTATCTATGTGACCGGCGGCGTGAATTACCCTCAGAAGATATTTGCCCGGCAGGAAATGACCGTAAGCCACGCGCTGGCGGCGGCGGGTAACACCGTCAAGGGCGCAAATATAAAGAATATAATCATTTATCGCCGCGAGAACGGAGTTACCTCTACTATCGAGGTAGATCTGAGTAAAATAATCGCTAAACAGGCTGAAGACACGGTTTTACGGGCGTTTGACGTGGTCGATGTGCCGCGGGCCGGTTCTGAGCCGAAAAAACAGCCCCCGATCATTGCCGGAGCCGACGGGCCGCAGAAAAATGGCGCCGATCTGCCTCTGGTAATTGTAGATTAGGGCTTTTTTGGAGCGCGGGCATCCCTGCCCGCAAAGATCGCGCAGCGATCTAAATTAACCATGAAATACACGAAGGTTACCCAAACGCAACGCAGTCCGTAACGGGTCAGAACCGGGAGCCGTAGCGACCGGGTTTCGGTAATGTTTATAATTGTGAATGATCAATTAATAATTTAAGAGATGGCAAAAGAGTTCGTTAATCATTAATCGTTAATAACTAATCACTAAAAACAACCCGGTCACTACCGTTCCCGGTTCTGACTTCATCGCGATAGCCATCCATTCATCTATCAGGCAAAAGCCCGCGAATAAAGCAAAACTTCCAAAGCCTTTCTTACCAAAATAATATCTATCGGCAATAATAACCTCGCGGTATTTCTGTTTGCGGAAGTTCTAACTTTCCACCGCTCTTTTCAAGCCGCTTTTATTTACTTTTGGGCAACTGCTTATGATTTTTAAGATTTCTGTTTCATTTTTGTTTCACTGTTTCATTGTGAGACGCCCGAAACACTGAAACACAGCTGCATCCGATCTATAAGCTGTTGATCGTGCGGCATTTACCGCCGCTTATGGACCCGCAGACTGTTTCAGGGGTGTTTTCAGGCGCTACACTTTTACTACTCTACAAGAGGAACTGAAAATACCAACCGCATCTGCTTTAGGAGCAGCGCCATTAGAAAGCTTTTGTGTTAGTATTTTGCTTCTTCCGGGAATGGCCCGGATAAGGTAGAATAAATAGACTGTCTTGTTTGGAAGGTTTTTTAATGAGTAATATTACGAAGAGATTCAGCCGCCGGACGATCGCCCTTTTTTGGCTGATCGCGGTCGCTGTGGTGATAACGACTTTGCTGGCGCTGGAACAGATCGCCATCCTTTATGTCCTGGCGACCCTGGCATTGGTTGTTTTGATGCTGATAGTTGCGTTTGACGATCTGGAAAAAGTCGACCGTGACGCGATCGAAGGTTTTAACCCGGATAAAAAATAAGTCTCTCCTCAGGCTAAGACCGCAATTGTGTAATAAATGGTTAAGCTGAGACTAAAATTCATAGTTCTATGTTTGCTGGCGTTTGCTATTTCCGCGCCGGCCTACACCGTCCAGTTTGCCGATAAGGCAAAGCTGCAGCGGCTGCGCTGGAAAACCAACGCGATCGACCTCGCCGTTTCGCGCTCGCTGCAAAACCCGTCCCCGCTGGTAACCACATCAAAAGGTGTAATATTCGACGCGCTTGAGAAAAGCCTCCGGCACTGGAAAGACGTGGCCGACGTCGATTTCAATATTGTCTGGACCGATAAAACGGACGTAAGTGCGGCCGGTGTGCGGGGCGACGGGATGAGCCTGATCACCATCGCGGACACCCCGGATAATATTCTTTTCTTCGACGGCGAACCGAACACCGCCGCCAAAACACGCATCTTTTTTAACGGCAAAGGCCAGATCACCGAGGGCGACATCGTTCTCAACCCCTATCAGCTTTTTTCCGACGACGACACCGCCGGAACATTCGACCTGGAATCGGTGCTGACGCATGAGATCGGGCATTTGCTCGGGCTCGGGCACAGTGATATCGCCGGGGCGACGATGCATGGCCATCACGCGATGAACGGCATCTACAGCCTTCCGGTTTCCGGGTTTCGCACCCTGGCGCAGGATGATATCGCGGGTGCGCGCGCGCTTTACGGATATGTCGAAGATGAAAAATGCTGCGGAAGCATCAGCGGTAAACTTTTATTCGGCAAGGACAAAGTTATTAAGGACCTGCAGATCTGGCTGGAAGCTGATGATTCGGGCCGGATCGTTACCGGGACACTCAGCGACCAGCTGGGCGGATGGAAAATTGAAGGGATCCCGGCCGGCAACTACTCTGTCTTCGCGCAAAATGTT
The DNA here is from genome assembly GCA_035995185.1 of Pyrinomonadaceae bacterium. Classification (GTDB taxonomy): domain Bacteria; phylum Acidobacteriota; class Blastocatellia; order Pyrinomonadales; family Pyrinomonadaceae; genus DASYKT01. Next base: position 96,077 of record DASYKT010000022.1, on the reverse strand, counting down.
CCGAATTACAGCGATGCGAAAAATAAGGTTTTGCTTTCCGCCGAACGGCTGGGTGAAGTAAATATTACGCCGGGTAAAGCCGTTAAATTCGAAAAACCATTTGCGGCAAAGCTCCGCCGGCTTTCGCTCGATTATCTCGGCTTTAATTCCCAGCTTTCGACGCTGGCCATTCCGGTCAACGACGGCAAGCCTTACCAGGTGTTTTTGGCGGACAAGACTTTGCAAAACAACACCCTGCGGGTGTCTTTTAATTCTACTTACCTGAGTGTAACGCGGGGAAGCTTGCAGCCGACGCAGTTTAATACCGACCTTAAGGCTTATACTTTTGAAGTGAACGTCGCCCGGGAAACGCCGCCGGGCGAATACAGCCTGCGCATCGAAAATACAAAAGGCGATATCTTTTACCTGGTCGGCGCGCTGTCGGTCGAACCCACCGTGGTGAATAACTGGATAAGCACCCTGTCGATGGAAGTGAACCGCTAAGCTTTCTCCTAAGTCACGGATACGGCCACGAATGTCACAAATAACACGAATTAATACATCCTTCATTCGTGATATTTGTGTAATTAGTGGCTAATAAAAAACCGTTCATCCTCAAAATTGATGAAGAAAAACTCTTTGATCACTTTCGATACGGTTCGCCGGGTCGGGCTGGTTCTTCCCGGCGTGGCCGAAAGTACGTCTTACGGAACGCCTGCGCTAAAAGTAAAAGGCAAGCTTATGGTGCGGATGTGGGAAGACGGCGAAACGATGGTGCTCAAAACCACTTTCGAGGAACGTGAAGAATTAATGGCCGCCGATCCCGAAACTTATTTCATCACCGATCACTATCTGAATTACGAATATGTTTTAGTGAATTTATCAAAGGTGAGTGAAGATGCGCTCAGCGATCTGCTGCGCGGCGCGCACCGGTTAGCGCAGGCGAAGCCGAAGAAATAATTAACCACAAAGACACAAAGAGCACAAAGATTATTGTTCTTTGTGCTCCTTGATTTTACACGCTCTATTTACTGCCCTGGTTTCAGTCTTAGTTGGTCATTCCCGTCATCGGTTTCATCGGCATCATCAGGCGGCCATCGGCGCCGCTGGTGAGATCGATAAAAGCCGAGTCGTGACGGAGCGAATCAAACACGGCATCGACGCGGGCTTCCATCATTTCCTTGGCGCGCACCGCCTGGTAACGCTCGTATTGATAGAAGTGGCGTTTTAGCATCGTCAGGGCTTTATCTTTTTCACCGGCCTGGGCGAATATCGCCGCCAGATTGTAGGAAGCAGGCAGCAGGTTCGCGTTCGCGCGGGCGATCTTGACGGCTTCGTCTTTTTTGCCTGAAGCGGCCATAAACACCGCCGCAAAGACCAGGTTGTACGGATCGGTCGGATCAAGCGCCAAGGCTTTTTCAGTGAAGAAATTTCCCTGGGCCAGATCGCCTTCGGAATTCCAATACACGGCGAGGTTGCGATAGGTCAGCGCCAGCGGATAGATCGCGGCGGACTGTTCCATCAGGCCCAAACCTTTTTTAAATTCGCCGTCGTGAATGGTCATCTTGCCCAGCCCGTGCAGCGCGACCGCGCGTGAAAGCGGGTCGGCCGGCATCTCAAGGATCTGGTCGAACATCTTACGCGCTTTGACCCAGTCGCCGATGTGATGGCGATAGAGCTCGCCGAGATAGCGCAGCGGCGTGGGATCGGCCGGGTCCATCAGGTTCGCTTTGGTGTAAAGCTTGTCCGCCAAAACATACTGCGAATTATTTTCCGCGATCAATCCCTGCTTCATCGTCCGCACGATCAGAGCGTTTGTCCGGGCGTCCATCTTCGGCGCGAGAGGGACATTCACGACGCCTTGCGCGCCCAGCTTCTTCAATTCTTTTTCCGCGTCTTTCGCTTTTTTCGCGAACATGCATTTTTCGGCTGTCACTGATTCATAGAGCCTGATCGCGCCTTCGTTGTCACCCGCGGTTGCTTTGGCCTTGGCTTCTTTCAAACTCGTATCGACGGTGGTTTCGCGCTTCTTGATCTCATCGCCGACCAGTTTTTCCACATCGACGAGTTTGATCTTGCCGTCCTTGTTTTCCACTTTGCCGACAACCGTGGCATCCGGGTTAGCCAGCACGACCACCGGAAGCTTTGATTCGCCGACCAGCGCGTCCGCGTTCGGCGTGTGACTGTCAGCCAGCTGCATCGAGGTGCACTGGGCCGCGTAAAGAGAAAGGGGGCGCGATTCCCGCAGCGGCGATTTTTTTATCTCTTCAACGGAATTGGGAAACCAGTAAACGATCAGGCCTTCTTTGACCGGCTCCTTTATTTCTTTAAGCAGTTTCCACGGCACGTGATAAACGACCGGGTCGGAACCGCCGCCCGAACTGCCGCCGGACATTCCGCCGCCTCCGCCTCCACCGCCGCCACCACAGGTGGCCCAGACGGGTGTCATTAGAAAAAGAACGATAAGAAGGAGTGCAGCAAAGCGTTCGGATAGTATTTTCATAATGGTAAAGAGTGTATCAATTTGGATGCGGCAGGTCTAGAAATAGTTGGTTCAGCCAAGGAGTTTACGGAGAAAAATTAGCAGGGATGGAGGGTTGAAAAAGAGAAAATTTAGTTTCTTTTAATCCTTTTATCCCTATATGCCCCTGGTAAAACTCTCAGTGCTATGCGCTCTTGTGATCTTGAAATTGCGGGTTGCCGGTTTAGCCGAGAATGTCGTCGACACTGAACTTTATCCCGGGCATTGTGGAGGAAACAACTTCGTCACCCCGCTGATAGATCTTGACCATTCCGTAGGTTTTATCCTGAAGGTGGGAGTGAACCTCGATCTGCTCCGCGGGAAGATCGACCAGCCATGCTTCCGGAATACGGGCCGCGGCATATTTAGGAAATTTTATATTGCGGTCTAATTCAACCGTAGTATCCGAAACTTCGATGACCAGCAGAACATCCGCAGCTTTCGGATGAGATTGCTTGTAAAAATCCTGCTGATAGCGGATAACCGCAATGTCCGGCTGCGGCTGATTAAAGTCATTCAGAATTATCGGATCCTGAGTGCCGATAATATATTGGCCAGCCAGGCATTGTGCCAAAAAGTTGCTTAAATATTTTACGCAGCGGGCGTGGAGACTCCCGATCGGTGACATTTCGTATATTTCCCCTTCGATGAGTTCGAGACGGTCGTCGGGTTTGAACTTTCCCTGGTCGTGCAGAAAATTAAAATCATCGACAGTAAAATGGTGCCTGTTGAGAGCCATTCCCATAGTGTAGTTATTATAATTCAAAAAAAGAAAGCGGAGAATGAGGAAATTTTATATCCGTAAAAAATTAGCCGCAAAGATCGCAGAGAGGCATTGAAAAAAATTAGCCACTGAGTTCACAGAGAACACAGAGTAGAAAATTACCTCTCTGTGAACTCTGTGAACTCTGTGTTCTCTGTGGCTAAATATCTATAAGCGACAAATGATTACTCGTCGTCTTCGTGACCGCGGATACGGCCTTCGGCTCGGGCCTGTTCGACGACCTTGCTCATCAGGTTGCCGGGCAGCGGATCGTAATGCGAAAACTGCATATGATACGAACCGCGCGCGGCCGTGATGGAATTGAGCTTCGATTGGTAATCGAGCATTTCCGACAGCGGCACCTGGGCCTTGATCACCTGCTGTTTGCCGAGCATGTCCATACCCTGCACGCGTCCGCGGCGCGAATTCAGATCGCCCATGATATCGCCCGAAGTTTCCTGCGGCGCGAAAACCTCGACGTCCATGATCGGTTCCAGCAGCGTTGGCCTTGTTTTTTCCATTGCCGCGCGAAACGCCTTGCGTCCCGCCGCGCGGAAACTATGCTCGTCCGAATCGACCGCGTGAAAACTTCCGTCGATCAGCGTGACGCGGAAATCGACCATCGGGTAACCGGCGACCGAGCCGGAAGCCGCTGCCTCGATAATGCCTTTTTCGATCGCGGGGCGGAAATTCTGCGGAATCGATCCGCCGAAGATCTTGTCGACAAATTCAAAACCGGCGCTGCGTTCGAGCGGTTCAAAGATGCACTTGCAATCACCGAACTGGCCGCGGCCGCCGGATTGCTTCTTGTGCCGTCCCTGAACTTCCGCCTGGGCGGTGATCGTTTCCTTATAGGGAACTTTCGGCGGATGCAGCGCTACTTCGACGTGGTAGCGGTTCATGAGTTTATCGACCACCGTTTCGATATGAAGCTGGCCGGTGCCCGAAAGAATGAACTCCTTGGTCTGCGCGTCGCGGTCAAAGTGCAGGCTCGGGTCTTCTTCCAGAATTTTGTGCAGCGCCTGCGAGATCTTTTCTTCATCGTTGCGCGATTTCGGTTCGATGGCGAAAGCGATGGCCGGTTCGCGGTACTTCACTTTCGGATAAACGATCGGCTTGGCTTTGTCGCTGAGCGTGTCGTTGGTCTGAGTGTCTTTTAGTTTCACCACCGCGATGATATCGCCGGTCTGCGCGGAATCGACCTTTTCCAGATTCTTGCCCTGCAGCACGTGCAGCGCGCCGAGGCGCTCCGGTGAACCGTGCGTCGAATTAAAGACCGTGGCGTCATGCGCGACCTTGCCGCTGATGACCTTCATCACGTTGATGCGGCCGGCGAACGGGTCGGCGATGGTGCGGAAAACAAAAGCGCTGAACGGTTCGTCGTTGTTGTATTTGCGGGTGATCTGATCGCCCGCCATATCGGAATCGGCATAGCCGTATTCTTGCGCGTGCGTGGCCGGGTTGGGCGCGTATTCGACGATCGCGTCGAGGAGCGTGGTCAGGCCGACCAATGTTTCGGCGGAAACCGCAAAGACGGGACACAGTTTGCTCGAAGCGATAGCTTTGGCGAGATTCGGAATGACATCCTCGTCTTCCAGCGTTCCGTTCTCAAAGAATTTTTCCAGCAGGGCATCGTCAGATTCGGCGACGATCTCGATCAGGCGTTCGCGGGTCTTATCGACCAGGCCTTTTCCGTCTGCGGGAATCGGAACTTCTTTTGCTTTGCCGTTCTCGTCATATTCATAAGCCTTCATATGCACGACATCGACCACGCCCCGGAAATTTGCTTCCTGTCCGATCGGCAGCGTGAAGGGCACGATCGAACGGGCGAAAGAATGGGCCGCAGTGTCGAGCGCATGCCCGAAATCGGCGCGCTCTTTATCCATCTTGGTGATGACCATAAAACGCGGCAGCATAAATTCGTTAGCGTAGCTCCAGGTCTTTTCCGTTTGCACCTCAATGCCGTTAACGCCGTCAACCACGACCAGCGCGCAATCGGCGACGCGCACTGCCGGGCGGGCGTGCGAAACAAAGGCCGCGTAACCTGGTGTATCGATAAGGTTAACTTTGGTCTCTTTATATTCCAGATGGGCAAGATTGTTATTGAGCGTCACTTTTCGCTCTATCGAATCTTCTTCGTGGTCGGTGACGGTGGTTCCTTCGTCCACCTTTCCCCAGCGATGCGTGGCGCCGGAAACGTGAAGTAGGGAACTGACCAACTGGGTTTTACCCGCGTCGCCGTGTCCAATGACTGCTATGTTGCGTATTTGCTCTGTTGAGTAGGCTTTCATAGGTCGGCAATATCTCCTTTCGGGATGAAAAATTGTCTTACGAGGGAACATGGTCCCTTGGGTCCGCTCAAAAAACGCAAAAAGCATTAAATATCGCGGAAAAATTCAGGAATTTGCTCCAGGTAAGAGTTTAATTTAAACGACCGGATAAAAAAGGGCAAGAAGGCGTGTTAATTCCCCGTTAAAATTATGTTTAACAACGGGTTTTGCTGCATAAAAAGCTTTCCTTTTCAACAAAAAATGTTATAGTTACGGGGAAAAACCATAGCCTCTCACTTAGATCTCGACCTGACAGGCGAGATCGCCAAACAGGATTAGTTCGAGGAGGGCCCACAAATGCGGAGTCCAATTAGTGTTACTAGCCTTGTAGTTCTAACAATAATTTTTCGGGTCAGAGAAAATTAGCAGATATTTTTGACGGAATTTTTCCGTCGATTTTCCATTAAAGGAGCAGGGAATATGAGTCGATCAAGGATCTTCAACGGTTACGGGTTAATAACTCTTTTTGTTTTGGTGCTGTCAATATTTTGCGGCGGGGCCAGGGCGACGGGCGAACTGGACACTTTTTTCAAAGGCGGCGTCGGGGAACTTTCGGGCGACGTTCGCGCTGCCGTGATACAGCCGGACGGAAAGGTTATTATCGCCGGTAAATGGACGGCCCTCGATGACAAGCCATCTCAAATAATTGCGCGCTTTAACACTGACGGTTCCCGCGATCTGTCTTTTAACCCGGCGGTGTTTTCGGCCTGCTGCCTCTCTGAATTGGCGATCAACGACATGATACTCCAGCCCGACGGCAAGATCCTTGTCGCCGGAGGATTCCTGGCTGTCGCGGGTGAGGCGCACCAGATGATGGCGCGCTTAAATTCCGATGGTTCGGTCGATAATGCTTTTAATTACGGCGGCGTCGTAGGCTCGGCTACCAATGGGACGATCGCGGACATCGAGCTTTTGCCGGACGGCAAAGTGATGGCCGCCGGTTTTATGGGGTATGGCGGCTCGGTGAACAGAAACTCGCTGGTGAGATTTAACAGCAATGGAACCCTCGATCTGAGTTTTGACCCGGGATCGATGAACGGGTGCTTTGCGGCCAAGGCAACGCCGGACGGTAAAGTATTAGCCTCCTGCAAGCTGAACACTTCGGCTTTTATCAAAAAATTCAACACCGATGGCACCGCCGATCCCTCGTTTCTGGTTTCTACCGGTACCGGCACCAGCGGATTTGTGCGCGGCATCGCAGAGCTGTCTGACGGCAAATATTTTGCCTACGGCGACTTTACTACCATCAATAATAATACCGATCGCAAATTCGGCACCAAGATCAACACCGACGGTTCCCTGGACATGTCATTCAATGCCAAGGGGTCGGGATTTGGCGGCGAGGTCAAAAATGTGATCGTCGAACCTGACGGGCAGCTGGTCGCGGTAGGACGGTTCTCAACTTATAACGGAACTGCGAGTGATAAAGCGGCAAGGATCAATGCCGACGGTTCGCTCGACGCTTCATTTAGTTACGATACCGTTTACTTCTTTCAGGTTCCCGCCCGTGTGCTGCTGCAAGGCGACGGTAAGTATTTCATCGGAGGCTTGCTGAACCGCAACGTACAGTCAGATTCGAACGCCAAAAGCGGAGGTTACTTTAGACGGCTCAACACTGACGGCAGCAGCGATAACACGTTTGCCAGCGTATATGCTCAGGAGGTTGCCGAAACCGTGAGGCTCGCGCAGCAGTCCGACGGTAAAATACTGGTCGGAGGAACGATCAGTGTCAACGGCAGAAGGTTTGTGAACAACCTGATCCGCTTAAATTTCGATGGAAGCCCGGATCCAACCTTCACCGCTGCCGTGAACGTAAATAATATTCCATGCTGTCTGCAAGTTCTACCGGACGATAAGATATTGGTCGGATCAACATCAGCATCCGGATCATCGCTTATCAGATTAAACAGCAACGGCTCACTCGACGACACATTTAGCGCGCCGGTAGTGGGCGGCGGAACAGCGCTGACAAATATCGCTGTGCTGCCCGACGGAAAGATACTGGTCAGCGGCTTTATTAACAGCCGGGTCATCGTGCGGCTTAATTCCAACGGTTCGCTCGATAATACATTTGACAGCGGCGGTCCCGTTACCAGCACGCCGGTCTTAAAGATCGTTCCTTTAGCGGATGGCAAGATCATCATCACCGGCGGATTTACCGCGATCGCGGGAATACCGCGCGGCCGCATCGCCCGGCTAAATGCGAACGGTTCTCTGGATAATACCTTTAATCCGCCGGTCGGGGCCGACAATTCTATCGGCAACGCAGTGATCCTGCCTGACGGCAAGATCCTGATCGCAGGCAGCTTTACCGCATACAATACGACCCCCCGTAAATACCTGGCACGGCTTACGTCCGACGGCGCTTTGGATCCGACCTTCGCCGACCCGGGCATTACGGGCATATCGGGCGGCGTTGGTCAGGTCAAGATTTTACCGAACGGCAAGATCCTGATCGCGGGCTCATTTAACACGGTCGGCGGAAATTCCAGCCCTAATATCGCCAGGCTCAATGCCGATGGTACGTGGGACCCGACTTTTAATGTCGGTACGGGAACGAATGCCGGCGTTGGCTCAATGATCCTTCAGCCGAACGGCAGAATTGTCATCGCCGGCTCGTTCACTTTATATAACGGCCAGCCCGTACTGGGCATAGCGCGTTTGATTAATTCCAACGCGGCGTGGGATTTTGACGGCGACGGCAGGTCCGATATCTCCATTTTCCGCCCGTCGGATGGAAATTGGTACCTGATGGGAAGCCAGATCGGTTTCAACGTCAATAATTTCGGCCAGGCAGGCGACCGCTTGGCCTCCGCCGATTACGATGGCGATGGCCGAAGCGATCTGGGCATCTATCGCGACGGAGCGTGGTGGTACCTTAACAGCTCGACCGGCACCGTCGGATTAAAGTTCTGGGGCGGCGCGGGCGATGTTCCTCTGCCGGCTGATTTTGACGGCGACGGAAGAGCCGATTTCATCTATTATCATCCGGCCACCAACGAGTGGTTCCGCAGCGGTTCCACCGGAGTGAGCTCGACGATACAGTGGGGGATCCCAGGCGATATTCCGGTCAGCGGAGATTTCGACGGCGACGGTAAGGCCAGTCCGATCGCATTTCGCCCATCCACCGGTCTCTGGGGGATGCGCGACGAGGCCGGAGGGTGGACCTCTATGCAATGGGGCCAGAGCGGTGACATTCCGGTGGCGGCCGATTACGATGCTGACGGCAAGACGGATGTAGCGGTATGGCGGCCCTCGAACAGCGCCTGGTACATCTATAACAGCGGCAGCGGCACGGTCACGATCATGGGCTGGGGCCTGGCCGGAGACCGGCCGGTACCGGGAGATTTCGACGGGGACGGCAAAGCCGACGTAGCGGTATGGCGGCCTTCGAATGGGGTCTGGTACATCATGCAATCAACCTCAGGATTCACGGGAATGCAGTTTGGCATCTCTAGTGACCAGGCTGTTCCCAGTGAGATGATCCAATAGATCAACCACTTGATCTGGCGGGCGGTGAGCTTAAGCCGCCCGCTTGATAGAACTGAGTAGTGTCTTAAAGTTGTAATGCTGAGTTTGCAGTACCATTCGGAATAGATAAAAGATGATAGATAACAACTGAAAGATTCGATCTATCCTCTGTCATCTATCAGTTATCATCTATTTCGAATCACATTCCGCGTCCGACACCACAACTTTAAAACTTGCGGATACTTTGTAATTATTTTTGAGCGGGGAGAGTCTGAAATGCAAAATTCAAAGAATGTCTTAGGCGCGTTTTCGATCGCCATATTTTTGGTGTTCGCGGCGTTTGCCCAAAATCAGGTTGATATGACATTTAATGCCGCACCGTCACTGGCAGTTAATAACGTTAACAATACCAAAGGCCAGGCAGTTCAGGCCGACGGCAAAGTGATCGTCTGGGGCGGTTCCCTCACCGAAGCAAGCACGATCAAAGGTTTGGTGGCGCGTTTGAATGCGGACGGAAGTTTGGACACCTCGTTTAGTTTTTGCGGATGCTCCTTTGCTTCGGTGACGAATGTCACGGTGCTGGCTGACGGCAAAATGCTGGTCTCCGGTTCAAATAGTTTTAATCGCGGAAAAGTTATCCGGATCGATCCAAGCGGTGGCCTGGATGTCACGTATAGTTCGCCCTTTACCGGCGCGATAGATTCGCCGGGCAGAGCGGCGCGCATCCGGACCATCCAGCCGGATGGCATGGCGATCATCGAAGCGACCGGGGGCGACGGAAGCTCTACCCTGGGCCGCTACCAGACCAACGGATTGGTCGATAATTCCTTCACGCCGATATCGCTGGGCAGCAGCGTGATAGTCTACGTGCCGGAAGTTATCATAGCTCCCGACGGAAAATTCTATATCGGGACGAGCAGCTTTATCATCTCGCACCAATTTGCAAGCCTTAAAAGATTTAATGCCGACGGAACGCCGGATGCCGGCTGGAACCCGCCGTCGATCCCGCAGGATACCGGCGCCATCAATGGATTGGCCATCGAACCTGACGGAAGCCTTCTCATTTCCGGATTGACGACGATCAATGGCGTGGCGGTAAACAGGCTCGCCCGGCTGCTGCCGGCGGGAAATGTCGATCTTTCTTTTTCCGTTTCCGGTTTCGTCTCGATCGGGCAGATCAAGCTGCTGCAAAGCGGTAAAATTCTCATCGCGGCGAGTGACGGCGTGGGAAATCTCAATCGTCTCTACCGCTTGAATTCAAACGGTTCGATCGACAACTCTTTGGCCAAGCCCGCCGCCGCTGAGACTGAAGCCGGAATGGGAGCCGGAACTGAAAAATTGTCGGCCGCGCAGGGCGGTGTGAAAAGCGTCAGGGACGTCAGGAGTGGTGACGAACAGGAGTTCGCCTTTACCGGCTCGATCCCGGTGCTCAACAGGTTTGTTCTGGACGCGTCGGAAAACGCGGTATTTTTTGGCCAGTCGGATTCGGCAGAGCAGCAGTTCTACCGCGTCGGGACCAACGGCACACTCGATCCCGGTTTTGATTCCAACGTCGCGGAGTCCGGAACGGTTTCATTTATGCTGCGCCAGCCGGACGGCAAGGTCATAATCCAGGGAAGCTTTATCAGTGTCAACGGGCTGTCGCAATCACGGTTTGCCCGGCTTAACACCGACGGTACTCTCGATGGCACCTTTAATCCGGGAACCGGATTTGTCGGCGAAATATATACCATGTTGATGCAGCCCGACGGAAAGATATTAGCAACCGGAAATTTTGACAGCTATAACGGAATGCCGGTTTCAAAACTGGTCAGGCTCAACAGCGACGGCAGCCTGGATGGAACTTTTAATCATCACGTGTTGATCGGTGTTAACACGATAGCTCTGCAGCCCGATGGAAAGATCCTCGTGGCCGGCGGCGGCTTGGTGCGCATCAATAGCGACGGCTCGGCCGATAACACGTTCAGCGTTACATTTGGAAGTCCGAGCCTCAACAGCCTAGTAGTACAGGCTGACGGAAAAGTCGTAGCGGGAGGATCTTTCGGCGGGGTCAACGGATTTAACCGCAATAATCTGGCGCGATTGAATTCCGATGGTTCCCTGGACCTAACCTATAACCCCACCAACACTGCTGGCGGTTTTACGTCGCTCTGGCTGCAGCCGGACGGGAAAGTGCTGACGGTTTCATCGGATGGCGGCCAGATGCGCCGCCTGAATACGGACGGAAGCTCCGACAGCGGTTTTACCAACGTCACTTTTACCACCAACACTTCGACCAAGCGCATTTACTCGGTTGTCTTTAAGGCTAATGGAGAGATACTGGTCGGGGGAGAGTTTTCATCGGTTAGCGGGGCTGCCACCGCTAACTTTGCCTGGCTAAATTCGTCAGGGCATCCGCAGCAGCTGATCTTCCCGGACGGCGTGAACGGCCCGGTTCACGGACTGGCCCTGCAGCCGGACGGAAAAGTTATGATGGGCGGGGAATTTTCCCGGATCGATAACACGCCCAGGGCGGGAGTCGCGCGGGTATCGCTGGCCAGATTCCATGGCGCGCCGCAATTCGATTTTGACGGCGACGGCCGGGCGGATATCAGTATCTTCCGCCCGTCGGATGGCAACTGGTATTTGGCCAGAAGCAGCGCCGGGTTTACCGTCACGCACTGGGGCCAAAACGGCGACCGGGTGGCGGCCGCTGATTATGACGGCGACGGCAAGACCGATCTGGCCGTTTATCGTAACGGGCAATGGTGGTATCTCAAGAGCACTACCGGAACTTTTTCGATCGTTGGCTGGGGTACAGCGAATGACACTCTGGTGCCGTCCGACTTCGATGGTGATGGAAAAGCCGATTTCGTTTTCTTCCAACCAACAACGGGTTTATGGGTTCGCATGAGCTCTTCGACCGGGATCATTTCCAATATTCAGTTCGGTTTGCCCGGAGACATTCCGCTGGTCGCCGATTTCGACGGCGATGGTAAGGCGGATCCGACGATCTTCCGGCCCGAGGACGGCGTCATCTGGTACGCGAGCAGCGCGGACGGATTGTTCTATGCTCACCCGTGGGGTAAGCCCGGTGATATTCCGGTGCTCGGAGATTATGACGGTGACGGCAGGACCGACCCGGCGGTGTTCCGCCCGGCAACGAGGGTCTGGTACATCATGAACAGCAATGACGGTTCGATCACTACCAGGGAATGGGGCTTTAGCGATGACCGGCCGACCCCGGCGGATTATGACGGCGACGGCAGAACGGACATTGCGATCTATCGTCCGTCGAACGGGATGTGGTTCATCTCCCGATCGACAGGCGGCCCGACGAGTATGCAGTTCGGTTTGTCTTCGGATACAGCGGTTCCAAATGCTTATATTCCGTAGAACTAAGAGGCCTTTGCCTGCCACTAATGGCACAAATAGCACGAATAAGAATCTTTCATTCGTGTTATTTGTGTAATTAGTGGCTAACTGAGTGCACGACTTATATTAATTTTTCACGCGGTTTTCGGGGAGAGAAAAATGCGACATCTAAAACTTTTTACTGGCCTGCTTTTGCTTGCGATATTTACGGTATTATCGGCAAACGCTCAGAATCAGATCGATCCTTCGTTTAGCACGGTGCCCTTGCAGGTGCCGACGGCAGCGACCGGTAAAGGGCAGATCGTCCAGGCCGATAACAAGGTCATCGTTTGGGGCGGCGCTCTCGGTTCGGGCGGGTCCGCCGACGGGCAGATCGCGCGGCTGGGCGTAGACGGAAGCCCCGACCTGACGTTTAGCTATTGCGGATGTCACTTAAGCGGCGTCGCAAATGTCGCTTTGCAGCCGGACGGAAAATTTTTGGTCGCCGGCGGCGATGCTAATAACAAAGCAAAGCTTATCCGGCTCAACTCCGATGGCAGCCTGGACGCTTCTTACAACCCGGCTTTACCCCTTAGCCCGGCCGGCACCTCAGGCGCCTATGTCTGGGCGGTACTGCCCGACGGCAGAAGTTATGTCGAGCGAAGCGAATTCATCAACGGGCGTTTTTTCAAGTACCTGTATCGGATAAACGCGAACGGCACTTTTGACGATACGTTTTCAACGTTGACGGTGATCAACAATGCGATCAATGGCGGGATCGTTGACCTCGTACCAACGCCCGATGGCAAATTTTACCTGGGAACACAGGAAGGCGTGGGACAGGGAACGGCCGGTTTGGTCAAGCGTTATAGTTCTAACGGTTCGCTCGATCTTTCATTCGAAAGGCCGGTACTAGGGTGGGCTCCCGGATTTACCTCATTCCTCACCGGGTTGGCGCTCCAGCCTGACGGAAACCTTATCATCAGCGGCAAATTCGATACGGTGAACGGCGCCGCCACGCCAAACATTGCCCGCGTTTTTCCGGCGGGTAACGTTGACCTGAGTTTCACGGTCAGCGCTATTATCTGGGGCGACCGCGCGCAGGTCCTGCCGAGCGGAAAGATTTTGATCGATGCCAGCAACGGCGTGGGTAATCCCAATAAATTCTACCGGCTAAATTCGGACGGTTCGTTAGACGGTTCTTTTACCAAAGCGAACGATATCAGCGAAGTGCTCAACCGGTGGGTTTTGGATTCCCTTGGAAGGGTCGTGTTTTTCGGCAAATCGAATTCTACCGGGCAGCAATATTACCGGCTCAATCCCGAGGGAGGCCTCGATACCGGGTTTAACGCTCTGATCGGGGAATTCGGCAAGATCCATTCAATTGCGCGGCAGGCAGACGGGAAATTTATCCTGGCGGGAATATTCAATGCCGTGGGCGGCGTTTCCCGCAATTACATCGCGCGGGTTAATTCCGACGGCACCACCGATCTTACGTTTGTGCCCGGCAGCGGTTTTGACGCTCCGCCGAGTTCGATGGTGGTCCAGCCGGACGGTAAGATTCTCGCGATCGGAACATTCACAACTTTTAACGGCAGCCCGGTCGGCAAACTGGTCAGGTTAAATTCAGATGGAAGCCTGGACGGCAGTTTCGCGCCCGCTTTCAATAACGATATCTACGCGATCGCCCTTCAGCCTGACGGAAAAGTCGTCGCGACCGGAAATTTTTCGGTGGTTTTTGCCTCAGCCCGCACAGGTATCGCCCGGGTAAATGCGAACGGCAGTCTCGATGCGGGATTTAATCCGATCGTAGGCGGCGGGCCTAATCTGACTTCGGTCATTGCGCAGGCGGACGGCAAGATCGTGTTCAGCGGTTCCTTTAACGGCGTGAACGGATTCAACCGTTCGGGAATGGCGCGTTTGAATGCCGACGGCACTACCGACACTTCTTTTAACAGCAACGGAGCGGGCGGCATCGTTCTGCAGCAGAGCGACGGCAAATACGTCATCTATGGTTCGAATGTCAGGCGGCGGAATAATGACGGCAGCGCGGATGCGACCTTTGCCAATGTCAGCTTTGGCGGGAGCGATGTAAAAATAAACAGCGTCATCATCCAGGCCGAAGGCACTTTGATCGTCGGGGGCAACTTTAGTACGGTCAATGGGCTCACGCGTAAAAACCTGGTCCGCCTTAATACGAACGGCATGCTCGACCAGGTGTTTTTTGCCGAGGGGCCGAAGGGAATAGTCCGCGCGCTGGCCGGGCAGCCGGATAATAAAGCCCTGGTGGGCGGCGATTTTACGGCTTTCGGGTCCAGCATTCGCGCGGGTATCGTCCGGATCGCCACCGAGGTATTTCACAATGCCGCCCGTTTTGATTTTGACGGTGACGGCCGCGCCGATATCGCTGTATTCCGCCCGGCGGACGGCAACTGGTACCAGGTGCGAAGCCAGACGGGATTTCAGGTGCAGAATTTCGGCCTCAGCGGCGATGTGATCACACCGGGCGATTTCGACGGCGACGGCAAAACCGAACTGGCCATCTACCGGCCGAGCACCGGGACCTGGTGGTATGCCAGCAGCGTAAACGGCGGTTTCTATGCTGTTGGTTTTGGATTTGCCGGGGTGCCGGGCGATATTCCGCTGGCGGAAGATTTCGACGGCGACGGCAAAGATGATTTTGTCATTTACCGGCCGGCGGTCGGGATCTGGTTCAGGCTCGGTTCGACCGCGGGTTACTCACCGCTCGTTTTCGGACAGGCAGGCGACATACCGGTGATCGGCGATTTTGACGGCGACGGAAAATCGGACCCGGCGATATTCCGCCCGTCCGACGGCATGTGGTGGTATCTGAGCAGCTCGACGGGGCTGGCGAACGCGGCGCAGTTCGGGGCGAGCGGCGTGATACCCGTGGCCGCCGATTATGACGGCGACGGCAAGACGGATTTCGCCTTCTATAGCCCGGCTTTGGGGAGCTGGTTCATTTTTAACAGCGGCACGGCAACGATGACCTCGTTACAATGGGGCGTGGCGGAAGATAAACCGGTGGCGGCCGATTATGACGGTGACGGCCGGGCCGATATTGCGGTCTACCGGCCCTCGAACGGCGTCTGGTTCATTTTGCAGTCGACGGCCGGATACACCGGAATGATGTTCGGGGTGTCGACGGATAAAGCAGTGCCAAATGCCTTTTTGCCGTAGACCGGACTTGTCAAATGATTTGAATTAAGCAGCGCCCGCGAATATTAGTTGTATTTCGTGGGCTTTGCTTATTAAGTTGGCGCTGCCCCGTAAGAAATAAAAGATCGTTTTAATGAGCGATACATTTCGTGC
This sequence comes from Pyrinomonadaceae bacterium, assembly GCA_035995185.1. Taxonomy (GTDB): domain Bacteria; phylum Acidobacteriota; class Blastocatellia; order Pyrinomonadales; family Pyrinomonadaceae; genus DASYKT01. Next base: position 80,347 of record DASYKT010000022.1, on the reverse strand, counting down.
GTTTGGTGCGATTCGTGGTAAAACTTCCGGAAATTAACCACGAAACACACGAAATACACGAAGGCTTTTTTTACCTGCAAAAAAGCGCCGCTGCCAACGTCAAATAGTTTGGGCCTGTTTTTTGGGTGTTTTCAGGTATCGGTAGTGTCTTAATTTAGACTCGGACATTGGTACGTTCGGGGCTGCAGTACCGGTGAGTGTACTAAGAGAGAATTGTTAAATCGGGGGATTGCTAAAATCGCGCGAAAAACCGATTATTCACAAACTGCAATTAATGCTATAAGCGCCGGTGGTGCCTTTCTCTCTCTCGCAGGTAGAATGGCAGTGGCGGTCTTAAAGACTTCGGTAAAAGACGCTGTCAATACCTTGAAAAGGAGAGCGGCGCCGGAATTTACTCGAAATAGATAAAAGATGATAGAGGATAACCGATAGATTTTCGAGTCTGTTATCTGTTATCTGGCTCTGGCACCACCGGATCAGGACACTGCCAAAAGGAGTTTTCAATTACAGTTTTGGGAGATTTGTTTAATGGCCTTTCATTTTTAAGATTTCTGGAGCATTTTTGGAGCAGGTGGGGCACTGGCGCACACTGGAGCACCCTGCTCCACCCATCCTTGAGAAACTTTGCCGGCAAATTAAGACACTACCAAGGTATCACTTGCCTTGAAAACAAAGCGGAGTAAAATGAATTCAGCCCGGCGGTGCTTGATGGAGCGGAAAAGAAATATGCAATTCAAGAGAAAACGATACAGTTCTTTGTTAACGATATTGATCTTGGGAACTTTTTTACTAAACAGTTTTCCCGTGCGGGGGCAGGATCTTGTTTCGACCTCCGAAGATCTGACCAACGGATCGAGTGTTTTTGTTTTTCGCCAGTCGCGAAAAGCCCCACAGGCGCGCAGCTCTTCAAAAAGCAAAACGGTAAGCCAGCGAACTTCAGCTCAGAGGACCGAGTCACGCAAGAAGATCCAGGAGCAGGTCGCCGCCAATCAAAAATCACGCCCGCATGCGACGAAGGTTAACAGCCCGGTGCCGCCGACCACTAAGGTCGCCAATACCGCTTCGCGCGAACAAGCCGCTAAAGTATTGGCCGGCGCCGCCGAAATGTTTTTGGAGCAAAACGATCTGGACAAGTCCATCGACTATTTCAAGAAGGCCGCGGAGCTCGACCCGAAAAACGCCGCCGCCAAGCCGGGCCTAAGCGAAGCCTATATTCGTAAAGGTAACAAGACCTTGGACGACGGGCATCCGGAAACCGCGGTTTATTATTTTGAGGAAGCCGCAAAAGCGAATCCGAACAATGCCGGGGCCTATGCGGGCCTGGGCGAATGTTATGACGCAGCCGGCAATAACGATAAAGCGCAGGTCGGGTATGAAAAAGCCCTTGCTCTCGACCCAACGCTAACCGAACTTTATACTCCGCTTGGCATCATCTATTACCAGAAAGGCGAGATAGCCAAGTCCGAAGAGTACCTGATCAAGAGCCGGGCGATACGGCCTGACGATCCGGACACGGAATTGTTTTACGGTTTGATCCTTTCGCGGCAGAACCGCAATGATGAAGCGATCGCCGCTTTCAAAAGGTCGATCACAAAAACTTCCACGCCCGAAGCCCATTTATATCTCGGTGAAGCCTATGATCGCGCCGACCGCGATAAGGAAGCCATCACGGAATATCAGGAAGCCATCCGGCTTAACCCGCGCTACGTCGAGGCCTACTATAATTTAGGCGTGGCCTATTACAACCGGGAAAAATACCTGGATGCCGTGGCCGCTTACCAGGAGGCGATCAAATACAAGAACGATTATGCCGAAGCGCATGCTAATCTGGCGGAAACTTTTAGGCAGCTAGGATCGGCCGAAACCAACGCGGTAAAGAAAAAAGAATGGTTTGGCAAAGCCATCGGTGAATATTCTATCGCGGTCGCGTTCCTCAAGGACGATACCGAACTCTATAGCAGTTATGGTTATACCCTGGGCCGGTTGGGCAGATGGACACAGTCCATCGATGCTTTGAAAAAAGCCATCACGCCGCGGTCCGATGCCATCGATTACAGCAACCTGGGCTGGGCTTATTACAACGGTTCTCAGGAAGATGCGAAGCTGCGGCAAGACGCGGCATCCAAACAAAAACTCCAGGAGGCGCGCGCGGCGCTGGAAAAAGCTGTCAGCTTAGATAGTAAATTCCAGGCGGCCTATCTCAATCTGGGCATCACCCAAAACGATCTGGGCGATTACGCGGCGGCGGTCATTTCGCTGCAGGCGGCCCTGAAATTGCACAAGAACTGGACCTTTGCATTGAATGAATTGGGCATTGCATTTCGCAAACTTAACCGGCTGGGTGAAGCGGTCGAGCAATTCAAAAAAGCAACGGATACGGACTCTAATTTTGCCGCCGGCTATTACAACCTGGCGGAATCCGAATACCGCCGCGGCCACACCAAGGAAGCCAAAAAGGCCCAGGATAAATTGCGAAAACTTAATCCTAACCTGGCGCGGCAGTTGGACGTGATCTTTAGCGGCGCGGTCCTGACCGAAGTGCAAAATCAGGTGCAGCAAAATAACCCGCTCACTAAAATACCGAAACCGAAACTTCCTTGAGTTTATGGAGCGCGGGCATCTTGCCCGCGCTCCATTAGAATGACGCCTATTCAGATCCAGGAGCATATTTCACTCGCGCCTCTAACCACTTTAAATATCGGTGGCGAGGCGCGTTTTTTCGCGCGCGCGGAAAATGAGGAACAAATACTGGCGGGTTTGGAGTTTGCGCGGCAGCGCGCGCTGCCCGTTTTTATTCTTGGCGGCGGCAGTAATGTGCTGATCGCCGACGACGGGTTTGACGGCCTCGTTTTGCAGATGGTGCTTGGCGGGATCGCGTTTGAAGAAAGCAGGGTCACCGCCGCCGGCGGCGAAGGATGGGACGATCTGGTGCGGGTGTGCGTTGAAAAAAACCTGGCCGGCGTCGAGTGTTTGAGCGGTATTCCCGGATTTGTCGGCGCGACACCGATCCAAAACGTGGGCGCTTACGGGCAGGACGTCAGTGAGACGATCACCGCTGTGCGTGTCTACGATCGCGAAACCGCCCGGTTCGAAACGATGTCGAACGCTGACTGCGGATTCTCTTACCGTTCGAGTATTTTTAACAGCACGCAAAAAGACCGCTATATCGTTACGGCTGTAACGTATGATCTGGCCCTAAACGGGGAACCGTCGATACGCTATGCGGATTTGAAAAAATATTTCGCAGGAAAGAATGAAGTTCCCTCGTTAAGCGATGTGCGCCAGGCGGTGATAGAGATCCGCGCAAAAAAATCGATGGTCATTTCACCCGGCGATCCTAATTCGCGAAGCGCCGGATCTTTTTTCAAGAATCCCGTGGTAAGCCTCGAAAAGTTTGATGAAATTCAGGAAGCCGCAAAAACGCTGGGGCTGACCACGGAAGGCCAAAGCGTGCCGTTTTTTGCCGCGGGCGATGGCGAAGTAAAGGTCCCGGCCGCATGGCTGATCGAAAAGAGCGGGTTTCAAAAAGGCTATGTTTTTGGGAATGTCGGGCTTTCGGAAAACCACACGCTGGCGATCATTAACCGGGGAAACGCAAAAGCCGGCGAGGTTTTAGGTTTAATGAACGCAATTCAGGCCGCAGTGCGGGAAAACTTCGGGGTGGAGCTAAAACCGGAGCCGATATTTATCGGATTTTGACCGGCTAAGACTCATGGTTTTTTCGCCGGAAGGGAACCGCCTGCCTTTTTCAGAAAAGTTTCGTAATCCGCGCGCAGAGTTTCATTCAATCTTATCGCCATGGCCAGATCTTTTGCGGCCTCCGCCTTTTTGCCCTGGGCGAGCAGCAATAGCCCGCGCCGGGCATACGCATGAGCATGTCTCGGGTCCAACTCGAGCGCTTTGGTGAAATCGGCGATGGCTTTTGCGGGATCTGTGTTTTCCAAAACATTTCCGCGTGAAAAAAAGACATCGGCGTTGTCCGGTGACAGCCTTATCGATTCGTCTAAAGCGGCCAGGGCCCCGGCAGCATCTCCTTTTTCTTTCTTGACCATGCCCAGCAGGTAATAAAATTCCGGTTCCCCCGGTTTGAGCGCGATAGCGCGGTCGAGATCAGCCAACGCTTTATCGAATTTTTTTTGCGTGGAATAAATAGCGGAACGCATGCGGTAGCTGTCGGCCATTTTGGGCACTATCGCAATGACCCGGCTGTAATCCATCAAAGCTTCATCGTATTTTTTTAGTTCGAAATTCACAGCCGCCCGGTTGTAATAGCCTTCGTATGCCAACGGCGCAAGTGTTACCGACTTGTCATAATCGGCGAAAGCCCCGGCCAGATCGCCCTTAACTTTTTTCGCGGAGCCGCGATTGATCAGGATCTCGGTCATCTTGGGATTTAGCGAGAAAGCCTTGTCAAAATCAGCGATCGCGTTGTCGTAGCTGCCCGTTTGATAATAGGCGATGCCGCGGTTGTAGTAGCCCTGCCAATCCGCCGGCGCCAGTTCGATATATTTTGAATAATCGGCGAGGGCTTTGTCTGTGCTGCCCTTTTCCAAATAAATATTCGCGCGATTTTGATAAACCTTCACAAAATCGGGGGATAGCTGAACGACCTTGTTATATTCCGCCAGGGCTTCGTCCAGCTTTCCGGCGATCTGAAAGTCGTAGCCTCGATTGTACGCGTCCAATGCCTTCTTGAATTGCGCCGGGGCTACGCCGGCGGCAAAAAAGAGGACAGATAGCAGCATGGTGATTTTTTTCACTATGAACATGCAATTACTCTTGTTGCCGCTGAGCATTTGGCGTAAAGGCTGTATAATTTACTTTTTATCTAAAGAACGCCCGCTCCGGCCATAACAAAGCCGTTATACCATTTTTGATGAGTACATCACAATCACTTTCGATACATTCTTTTTTTCCGCGGCAGAAACTCGTTTATGCCCTGGTCGCTGTACTGATCACTATTATTTTCGGGGCGGTAGGGTTTCACCTGATCGAAGGTTTTTCCTGGGGCGACAGCTTTTATGTGGCGGTTCAAACGGTAACCACGGTGGGGTACGGTGACATTACACCGGTCACGCCGGCGGGAAGGCTTTTTGCCACGATCTTTATTTTGTTTGGCGCGGGCACCGCGCTTTACGCATTGACCGCCGTGGCGCAGGCGGTTTTTCAATCCGAAGTGATGTATGCTCTCGGGGTACGGATGAGACGGAGAGAAATGGACAATCTACAAAATCATCGCATCGTGTGCGGAGCGGGGCGCGTCGGCCGCCGGATCATCTCGCAGTTAAAGCGGCAGCATATACCGTTCGTGGTGATCGAAAAAAACCGCGACCGCGTAGCTGCCATGATCGAAAACGGCGACCTGGTGATAGTCGGTGACGCCACGCTGGAGTCGAATCTGCAAAAAGCGGGCGTCGAGCGCGCAGTCGGCCTGGCGTCGTGCCTGCCCGACGATGCCGATAATGTTTATGTCGTTTTGACGGCGCGCGGAATGAATGAAAAACTGCACATCGTTGCCCGTGCGGTGGAAGAAGAGGCCGAATCGAAATTGATCCGCGCCGGGGCAAACCGCGTGATCGCGCCGATCGTGATCGGCGGGCGCAGCATGGCCGCCGCGCTGCTAAAACCTGCGCTGGCAGATTTTATGGATTCGATCGTGGCTGAGGATATGGGCCTGATCTTTGAACAGGTCGAGATCTCGGCCGGGTCGTCATTGGTCGATAAGCGTCTGAAGGACGTCGATCTGCGGGTCGAGGTCGATGTGCTGATCGTGGCCATCCGGCGCGAAAATTCGGAAATGATATTTCACCCTTCGGGCGAGACCGTGCTGCTGGAAGGCGATCTGCTGATCGTGATCGGGAAATTGGAAGCGATGAAAAAACTTGTCGAGGTTTGCGGTTAGTTTATGAAAGTTTTGGTAACAGGGGGCAGCGGTTTTCTCGGGGTACATTTGCGTCGCTATTTTGACGCCGACGATTTTTCTCGCCGCGGCGGCGTGGACGTCTTAAATCTGGCCGACGTCCGCCGCGTGGAAGATTACGATGCGGTGATCCATCTGGCTGCGCATCTCGACAAGTCGCCGGAAAATGCCGAGGAGAGTTTTTTGGTCAACGTCGAAGGCACGGTGAACCTTTTGCAGGCGATGCTGCCGAACACCGTGTTTATTTTTGCCTCGACCCGTGACGTCTACGGAAAGTTTGCCGATAATTTTGCCGAAGTTCCGGAAACCTGTCCGACGGATTTTAATGGCCAATCGGCGCTGGAGTGGTCGAAATTGATCGCGGAGCGCTACGTGGAATTTTATGCCGCGCGGCAGGGTTTTCGCTCGGCGATCTTTCGCCTCTCGACGGTGTACGCACCCCGCAGCGAGGGCAACGAACCGAATTTTGTCGGCCATTACGCCGATATGATAAATCGCGGTGAGGTGTTGCATTTGCCTTTCGGCGGGCGGCCCGTGCGCGATCTGCTGCACGTGGACGATCTGGGCTACGCCTGCCGTAGATTTATGGACGGCGAGATAAGACAGGGGCTTTATAACATCGGCGGTGGCCGGGAAAATGCTCTGAGCCTGGAAGAATTGGCGGCGAAAATGGAAGAAGTTTCGGGGCTGCAAGCGGTCATCGAAAAGGGTGATGAAGCGGAACCGCCCGTTCCGCAAAACTATATTTCCGATATTACAAAGGCCCGGGAGGAACTTGGCTGGATTCCTCAGATAAGCCTGGAAGAAGGCCTGAAAACTCTCTTTTAATTCGCGTGAAGACACCTCTAATAGATCCGGGGCAAATAAAAAAAGTCGTCGTGCGCGGCACGAATTGGGTGGGCGATGCGGTGATGACCATTCCCGCGCTGCGCGAACTCCGGCGCATCCTGCCGTCGGCGCATATCACACTTTTTACGCCTGAATGGTCGCGCGGGATCTTTGCCGACGCGGACTTCATCGACGACATTTTGATAGTGGACGGCGCAGGGGTTTGGAAACAGGGAAAAGCTCTACGCGCGGAAGATTTCGACCTCGCTGTATTGTTTACCAATTCATTTTCTTCGGCGGCCGCGGCAAAACTCGGCAGCGCAAAATATCGCGTCGGATACAAGAACGAAGGACGCGGATTTTTGCTGACGCATTCTTTGGATATGCCGGGGTGGCGCGACGAAAAGCACGAGATATTTTATTATTTGAATATCGTCGCGGAGTTGGAAACCCTGCTTTATGGTGAAAGCAAGGTCCTGGAAAACGAGCCGCGTTTTGAATTAACGGTTTCCGAGGAAAGAAAAAATGAAGCGCGGAAAATGTTAAGCGACGCCGGGTGCGATCGCGATAAAAAGATCGTCGCGTTTTGCCCCGGTTCGACCAACAGCCGCGCCAAACGCTGGCAAGCGGAAAGCTATGCCGCTCTGGCCGATAAACTAAAGGAAGAGTTAGACGCGAATGTCGTATTGATCGGCGCGCCGGATGAGATAGACGTTTCGCTGAACGTTTCCCAGCTGGCAAAACATCCGCCGGTGATGCTTACCGGTAAAACTTCGCTCTCGCAAGTGGTGGCTATTTTAAGTGTCTGCGATCTGCTGGTTTCTAATGACACCGGTCCGGCGCATATTTCAGCGGCACTTGGAAAACCGACCCTGGCGATCTTTGGCCCGACAAATCCGAAGACGACCCGGCCATTTCCGGCGAATGCTGAGATAATAAGAAAAGAGGTTGAATGCTCGCCTTGTATGCTGAGAGATTGTCCGATAGATCATCGCTGTATGACGCGAATTTCGCCGGACGAGGTTTTTAGGAGCGCACAATTTATTGTGCATAATCTTGCCGAATAAATTCGGCGTTCCATTATGACCGAAAATAAAAAACAACCGGCCATATTTCTCGATCGCGACGGTACGCTGATCGAAGAGGTGAATTTTCTTCACCGCGTGGAGGACTTGCGCTTTTTCGATTTTACGGATGAAGCGGTCAAGCTGCTAAAAGAGAACGGTTTTTTGATCGTTGTGGTCACCAATCAATCGGGCATCGGCCGGAACATCTATGACGAAGCCGCGATGCACGGCATTCACGAAAAAATTCAAAACGACCTGAGCATCGGGCTCGATGCGTTTTATTTTTGCCCGCACCTGCCGGACGCAGGATGTGTTTGCCGCAAACCGGGCGTGGGAATGATCGAAAAAGCGCTGGAAGAATTTGATATCGACCCTGAGAAAAGTTGGATGATCGGCGATAAGGCCATCGACATCCAGGCGGGAAAAAATGCCGGGATGAAAACAGCCTTGGTGATGACGGGTTATGGCGAGAAAGAGCTGGAAAAATTGACGGGCCTGCCGGACCTGATCGCGGAAAATTTGCTGGATGCGGTGAAAGATATTATTTCGGAATGAGGTCAGAAACGCATCGGCTAACGCCGGCGCTACTGACAAGAGAGAACCACCCCGTCGCGCAAGGCCGCGCCACCCCTCCTTCGTAAGGAGGGGAGTTTTTGGATCAAACTCTGCCAAAGTCGTCTTCGAAACGTTCGATATCGTCTTCGCCCAAATAGTCGCCCAGCTGGATCTCTATAAACACCAGTTGTTCGCCTTCAGAAGGGTTTTCCACGCGGTGTTTGGTGCCCACCGGGATATCAACCGTGCCGCCTTTTCCGACTAGCGTTTCCGTGTCATTTAGTGTTATTTTAGCGGTGCCGCGGACGATCTGCCAGTGTTCGGCGCGCTGCGCGTGCCGCTGGTAGCTCAGGCGTTTTCCCGGCAGAACCTCGATCCTTTTAACTTTAAAACCTTTGCCCTCGTCCAATACGGTATAATTACCCCAGGGGCGTTCATCATATTCCGGCGATGTAAAATTTTTTGCTTCCTTCACTGATCCTCTTATTCGATAGCGATGCAAAATTTCGAAGATAATACCACAGAACAAGACTCCGGGTTGGCGGCCAAGATACAATGGCTGATCTTCGGCCGGCTGATGGTCGTTTTTTTTCTGCTGGCCGCCGGTTGGATCTGGAAAAGCGGTACGCTGGCGCTTTCCTTTGAAAATATTCCCCAGGGTTTATTTTACGTTTTTATTATCTCGGTTTCACTGACGATAATCTATTTCCTGGCGCTGAAATTTTTCCCATTTCGCGAATGGCAGATACGGCTGCAGATCGTCGTGGATATCGCGCTGGTAACGCAGCTCGTTTGGCAAACGGGCGACGTCAATTCTCCTTACATCACGCTTTATACGGTGCTGATCTGTGTCGCGAGCTTTTTTCTGGGCGCGCGCGGCACGCTTCTGCTGGCATCTACCTGCGCGCTGGTTTTCACACTGCTGGTTTATGGCGTGTGGCTAGGCGCTATCACCCCGGCGATCGAAGAAGATGCTTCGCAGCAGCTGGGAAAAATAATCCAGATCATCGGTTTTCATGACGTCGCCTTTCTCGTAGTGGGGTTGCTCGCGTCACGGCTGGCCAGCCGGCATTCCGCATCCAGCAAACTGCAGGAAGCCACCAAAAGCCTGGCCGATCTTCGCCTGCTGCATGAACGCATCATCGAATCCGTTCGTTCCGGCCTGGTAACCACGGATCTTGACGGGAAAATTTACATTTTTAATGCCGCCGCTGAAGAGATCACGGGCTATAGATCGGCGGAGTTGCGGGGAAATTCTATTTTTACGCTGCTGGGGAAAATAGAACAGCCGATCAAGGTCTCGCTGGAAGCGGCCGAACGCGGTGAACAGCCGCCGAGGTTTGAGATCGATTTCACGACGCCGGAAAATCTCGGCGTGCGGCTGGGGTACGGCATCTCTCCGCTTTTTGATGAACAAGGCGAGATCAAGGGCTTGATCATTACTTTTCAGGATTTAACGGAAATGCGCTCGATGGAAGAAAGCGCGCGCCGCAAAGACCGCTTGGCGGCCGTCGGAAGAGTCGCGGCCGGGCTGGCGCACGAGATACGCAATCCGCTGGGCGCAATGCGCGGTGCGCTGCAGGTTTTGCAAACCCAGATACCTGACGATCTGACCAACAACGGCTTGATAGAAATAATCAAGACCGAATCGGACCGGTTAAACAAGATCATCTCTAATTTTTTGACTTACGCGCGCCCGCACGCGTCTTCGTTCACCGAGGTCGATGTGGGCGAGGCCATCAGCGATTCGTTCACGCTGCTGCGGCATAGCCCGGAGATCGGCGAGGGGCATTCGCTGGTTACCGATCTGCCGGATGAAAAAATTGCCTTGATGGCGGATTCTACCCAGCTTAAACAGGTCTTTTGGAACCTCGCCCGCAATGCTATACAGGCCATGCCCGATGGCGGCGAGCTGAAAGTTAAATTACAGCGGCGCGATAACGGGCGGGTGCAGATAATCTTTAGCGATACGGGGCGGGGGATGACTCCCGACCAGGTCAACCGCTTGTTCGAGCCGTTTTCCGAATCGAGCACGGGCGGGACCGGCCTTGGGCTGTCGATCGTTTACCAGATCGTGCGCGACCACGGCGGCACCATAAATGTGCGCAGCCTGGAAAATAAGGGAACCACGATCACTATCGAATTGCCCGGCGAGATGAAGCCGGCATCGTCCCGTTCTAATTTTCCTGAAGATGATGGAGTGCATGAACCTTCGAGATTGGAAAGCTTTTTGACCGCGAATGAGAAGGAAAAGTAGGAGCGCCCAAGTGGAGCGCCAAAGGGAGCGCCGAATTCATTCGGCTTGGGTCGCAAAGCGATCTAAGGATTTCGAGCGCTGAGTGCTCAGACACAATAAATTGTGCGCTCCGGGGCTTGAATAAAAATGTTGTTTTGCGCAAAATGGAACTTGGCCGATCTCTCGGCCGAAAAAAGATCTGAAAATTCTTCGTCAGGACTCCCGGTTTTGATCAATTGCAGCAAGAGTTTTTTGTGAGTGCCGAATTAAATGTCAAACCTCTTAATCGTTGATGACGAACAAAGTTACCGCCAGCTTTTAACCCTGGTCTTTGAGACCGAAGGGTACAAGGTCCGCACGGCCAAAAACGGGCGTGAAGCGGTGGAAATGCTGCTGGTTGAACCGGCCGATCTGGTTATCTCTGACGTGCGGATGCCGGACATGGACGGAATCGAGCTGCTCAGCGCCGCGCGGGAATTTCTGCCGGACCTTGGGGTAGTGCTGATGACCGCTTTTGCCAGCGTGGAAACGGCGCGGGACGCGTTCAAACTGGGCGCGGACGACTTTATTCAAAAGCCTTTTGACGTCGAAGAGCTAAAGCTTATCGTCAAGAAAACGCTGGAAAAACAGGCGCTGGTAGTAGAAAACCGTGCCTTTAAGCGTGCCCAGCGCGAACGCGGCAGCCTGAAAAACATAATCGGGCGTTCGCCGAAAATGCAGGCGGTCTTTCAGATGATAGAGACCGTGGCGGAAGTCCAGTCGACTATATTGATCACCGGCGAAAGCGGGACCGGTAAAGAACTGGTCGCCCGCGCGATCCACGATCTTTCGCCCCGCGCGGAACGCCCCTTTATTTCCATAAACTGCGGTGCTTTTACCGAAACGCTGCTTGAATCGGAGCTTTTCGGCTATGTAAAAGGCGCTTTTACCGGCGCCAACACCAATCGTAAAGGTCTTTTCGAAGCGGCGAACAGCGGAACGATCTTTTTGGATGAGATCGGTGAAATGTCATCTGCCATGCAGGTTAAATTGCTGCGCGTGCTGCAGGAAAAACGGGTCAGGCCCGTCGGCGCTCATGATGAAACGCCTTTCGATACGCGCGTTATCGCGGCCACAAATCGCGATCTGAAAGGCATGGTCGATAACAACGAGTTTCGCGAGGATCTTTTCTACCGGGTATCCGTTATTCCCATCTCCCTGCCGTCGCTGCGTGAGCGCAAGGAAGACATCTCCGATCTGGTGACGCATTTCATCGCAAAATTCTGTGAGCAGTCGAAGAGGGAACTTGGCATTACCGATAAAGCGCTGCAGCTGCTGGAAAACTACGCCTGGTTTGGCAACGTCCGCGAACTCGAACACACCATCGAACGCGCCGTCGCACTGGAAAAGAACGGCGAAATACACCCCGAGCGCCTGCCCGACCATATTACTAACTATAATCCGGAACGGATCAAGGCCGAATTCAGCCTCCCGGCAGACGGGATCGACCTCAGCGCCCACATCAATCAATTAGAGAAAACCTACGTTTTAGAGGCGCTGCGTACCACCCAGGGCAGCCAGACCCGCGCCGCCGAACTCCTGAAAATACCCGTCCGCTCACTGCGCCACCTGCTCGATAAGCATGATATCCGTAATTTATCGGCACAAATGCGCGGCACCGGGGAATAGCGGAGCGCCTTGGAGCGCCCAATTTATTGGGCAAGACCGCGCAGCGGACTAACTTAAAAATTGCATGCTTAGAACGACCGTGCCGAATGAATTCGGCGCTCCAAGTGGCTCTTCCTAATTCGCAATACTCATTGCCTAAAAAAACTAAATATACTTATCTACATTCGACAATATTTTGAAAACGACTCATATTTCATTCGGCGCGAACGCTTAGGCGAGTGTTTTTAATTCGCTACGTAATCTTGCTTAATGAATTAGCGCTCCGATATGACCAAAACTCCCAAAGGTTGGCATTCTCGCGGTTACCTTCCTCATTTCGACGGGGGCGAAATTTTTCAGTTCATAACCTTCCGTTTATCAGATTCCGTTCCAGGCCGTTTGATCGAGAAATGGAAATATGAAGTGCAACACCTGCCCGATATTGAGCGAAAAGCAGAATTGAGAAAGAAAATCGAGCTATTTTTAGATCAAGGCTACGGCGCGTGTTATCTAAAGCAAGGAAAAATCGCGAAAATAGTTCGGTCGAAAATATTGGAGTTTCATGAAGGAATACTACCATCTGACCGCGTGGGTGATCATGCCAAATCACGTGCATCTGCTTTTTAAGCCTACAGCCTGAAACAAGTTAGACATAATATTGAAAAAACTTAAAGGAAGTACCGGACGGGAGTCGAACAGGGCTCTTGATCGCAGTGGCCGGTTTTGGCAGAAGGAGTACTTCGATCGTTACATTCGAGACGAGAAGCATTATCTTTCAGCATTTCGCTATATTGAGCGCAATCCGGTGAAAGCACGCCTGTGCAACGCGAAGGAAGATTGGCCGTTTGGAAGTGCGTACGAGAAAAAAAGAGAATAAGATGCCCAATAAATTGGGCGCTCCATTAGACGCTCTTAGTTACAATTTTTGTCACCCGCCAAATGCCGAAAACTGTTATTTTGACGGTTTTTTGACTCTCCAAAACGCTGTTAAATAGCCCTCTTTGCCTACTAAAGTCCATCAAATCAATAGTTAAACAAATAACAAAGCTATGGCACGGCACTTGTAAATAGATGGGTGCCTGAATGGGTAGGAAAAATATCAAACTTTGCTTAAGGAGACAGTTAAAATTAAAATGAAAAAGAATCAACAAGGTTTCTCGCTTATCGAATTGCTGATCGTGGTCGTGATCATTGGTATCATCGCCGCCATCGCTATCCCGAATCTTCTCGCTTCACGCCGCGCGGCTAACGAAGCTTCTGCTATTTCCTCAATGAGAACGGTGAGCAGCGCCGAAGCTACTTACTTCTCGACCGCCGGTGCCAACGCAAGATATGGTACGGCTGTTGAATTGAACGGTCAGCAGTTGATCGACAGCGTATTGAATTCAGCCCACGGTGCGGGTACTCCGAAATCGGGTTACTTGTATGACATCGTGAAAGTTGACGCGATTCCCGCTTCGGGCGTCCCGGCCAGCTTCGTTGAAGGTGCGCACCCGGTTGCTTTCAGTGTTATCACCGCTACCGGTACACGTAATTTCTGCGTCCAGGAAGACGGAGTTGTTAAAGGTGGCCCGGCCGCCGCTACTTCGCCCACTGCCGCTCTTTGCACCGGCGTAACTTTCGCAGCGCTTAACTAATAGTTAGCTAACTTTGAAATGATAAAAGCAGAACGAGTTTCTCGTTCTGCTTTTTATTACCCCGCCGCTCCTTATTTTAGAAAGATCGGGAGCCGGATCTGATAAATGCCTTCCGGTCCGGGCATAAAAAGTCAAAAACTTGATATTAGGAGAACAAAGAACCAAATGAAAAAGGGTCAGCAGGGTTTTTCCCTTATCGAACTTTTGATCGTAGTTTGCATCATAGGGATCATCGCTTCCATCGCCATTCCTAATCTGCTCTCATCACGCCGCGCAGCTAACGAAGCTTCGGCTACATCCTCGATGAGAACCATCAGCAGCGCCCAGGCTACATATTTAGCGACAGTCGGCGCCAACAGCAACTATGGCAGCTCGGCACAGTTATTTGGCCAACAGCTGATAGATAGTGTTTTATCCAACGCTCACAGTCCCGGCACGACGCCAAAGGCGGGCTATTTATATCAGACTACGGTGGTAATTGCAGTTCCGGTGTCGGGTATTCCCGCGGGTTATGTGGAAGGCGGCCGTCCGGTCACTTTTGGCGGGGTTACCGCTACCGGTACCCGTAATTTTTGTGTAATGGAAGACGGTGTGATCAGATACGGCACGGCTGCCGCCGCTAACGTCACAACCTCTGCCACCTGTACACCCTATACGCCTATCAGATAAAAAGGGCCGTGCAAACAAGACTTTTGTGCAGCAGCCAGGAAAGCAGAGCGGAATATTTCGCCCTGCTTTTTTTCATTTCCGACTGTCTTTCGGATTGACTCTTTTTAGCAAATCCATACACTAATACATGTCCATACTGGGCCAGTCTGCCGTTCATCTAAGGTCAGCAGGAAGCGGATCAAAAGTAAAGTAAATCTGATGAAAAGTTCGTCGTTAAAGCGGGTCTTAAGCGTTGCCCGAAATACCTTTCGCGAAGCAGTGCGCGACCGTGTGCTTTATAACCTGGTTTTATTCGTATTACTGATCACGGCCGCGGCAGTTTTTCTGGGTGATCTGACAGCCGGATACGAAGCCCGGGTGATCGTTAATATGGGGCTTAGCGCGGCCTTGGTATTCGGTGCTTTTATTGCGATCTTTGTCGGGGTCAGCCTGGTTTCCAAAGAGATAGAAAAACGTACCGTGTACGCAATTCTTTCCAAGCCGTTAGGGCGCGGGGAATTTATCATCGGAAAATATCTCGGCCTGTCTCTGACGCTGCTGGTTAATGTAGTGGTGATGGGGGCCGGAATTTCCCTGGCGCTGCTTTATGTAAAAGGCGGGCAGTTCATCCCGAGTATCTGGTATGCGCTTGTGCTGACCTTTTTCGAATTGACCATACTTACCGCCACCGCGACGCTATTTTCTTCGTTTTCATCACCGGCGCTTTCGGCATTACTAACCTTTTTTATTTTTGTTATCGGACATTTCAGTGCGTCGTTAAGAGAGTTTGCTCTTGCCCTCGGCTCACAATCGGCGAAGTTATTTTTCGAGTCGCTTTATTACGTGCTGCCGAATCTGTCAAACTTTGCTTTTATCACTCCCGCCGCTCACGGGCAGTTTCCGTCAGCCGGTTTTACGGCCGCCGCCGCCGGTTATGCACTCATCTATGTAACTATTTTACTTTCGGGTTCGATACTCATTTTTAGCCGCCGGAATTTCAAATAGATCCAATGTCCAAACGTACTTTAAAGACGATCCTGCTTGGCGGTTTTATTATCGCCGGTTTTGGGCTGATCTTTATTTTAAGCGACGTGCTTGAAGCGAGGCGGGCTCCCGACCCTTACGCGGATGAAGACCTGTATCTTTCATCACAGAGAATAAAGGCCTTTAGCGGCGATTTTAGCGGCCTGGCAGCCGATTGGTACTGGATCAATTCGCTCCAGTATATCGGCGGCAAAATAGTGAAGGCGAAGGACGAAGGCGCTTTTAGCCTAAAAGACATGCGCCCGCTAAACCCGCGGCAGCTTTACCCGATGCTGGACCGGACCACCACTCTCGATCCGGGTTATATGGCGGCGTATACTTTTGGCGCGATAATTTTACCTGCCATCGACGAAGATTTGGCGATCAAGTTAACCGAAAAAGGGATCGCGGAGAATCCGCACGAATGGGTTTTGTACCAGCATCTCGGATATATTTACTGGCAGCGGGGCGATCACGAAAAGGCCGCTCAGGTTTATGACCAGGGTTCGAAGATAGAGGGAGCGCCTGCTTTTATGAAACAGATGAGCGCCAAGGTGAGATTGGAAGGCGGGACGCGGGAAACCGCCCGGGAAATTTACCAGCATATCTTCGATTCCGCCGAAGACACCCGGACCAAAGAATTGATCGCCATGCGGCTGGCCCAAATAGTTTCTCTCGACGAACGGGATCGGATACGGGAAGTGCTGCAGGAAATCCAGAAAAAGACCGGAAGCTGTCCGCAGTCGTGGCCGGCCATATTTACCTCGCTGCGCGCGATAAAAATGTCTGACGGAAAAGGCCTGGCTCTTTCCCGCGAGGGAATTCCGCTCGATCCTTCCGGGGCGCCATATCGTTTAATAAATTCCGAAGAAAAATGTGACGTCGATCTGGATCTGGTAACGACAAAGATACCGCCCGGCTAAAATGGCGCTAAAAAATGGCATTTACTCTAAATCTCAAGCAAATATTTTTACGTTACAAGCACGATGTGCTGGCCTTGGCCGGGGTGTGCCTGGTCGCGCTCTGTATGATGCTGCCGATCTGGATCGCAGGCATTCCGAAGGGCAACGATCTGCCGCAGCATTTTCAATTTGCGGTGACGATACGGGATGCGCTGCAGGCCGGAGATTATTACCCGTCATGGATGCCGAATGAAAATAAAGGCTATGGCGGGATAGGCATGCGGTTTTATCCGCCGGTAGGCTACTATGCGCTTGCGCTGGGTAAAATGCTGACCGGAAACTGGTACTGGGCAGCGTGTTTGGTTTTCTGGTTTTGGCTGTCGCTGAGCGGCATTTCCGGGTATTTTTGGTCGCGCGAAAGGTCTTCGCCCGGCGCGTCATTTATCGGCGGGGCGGTTTTCGTGGTCGCGCCGTACCACATCAACGAGATCTACAACGCCTTCAATTACGCCGAATTTGCCGCGGTCGCTTTTCTGCCGTTCTGTTTTCTATTTGTGGACAGATTGGCCAGAAACGGCAAGCTTGGCAATCTGGCGGGCTTGAGCGTATCTTTCGCTTTGCTGATACTGAGCAACCTGCCGATCGCCGTGATGGGAACGGCAGCGCTCGGGGTTTATTCGCTGGTGTCGCTGCCGCGCAAAAATCTTATCGGCACCGCGCTGAAACTTGGCGCCGGTTTTATTCTCGGGCTCGCGCTCAGCGCATTTTACTGGATAAAGATAGTCACCGAGATGGCGTGGCTGAATCATTCATCGGAAACCTATTCTTCCGGCTCCGTGCATTACGATTACCGCATCAATTTTCTGCTGCAGACAAAATACCTGGTGATGTTTGACGACCGGGACATGTGGTTCGCCAACATGGTGCTCGGCTGCACCTTGCTTTTGACGCTGCCTCTCGGGTTTCTTTATTGGAGATCGGTTCGTTCTTTTGCGGCGGCGAGGCTTAACCGGGTTTGGATCGTTCTCGCTTTTTCCATCTTTATGGCGACCTATCTCAGTATTTTTGTGTGGGATAACGTCGCCATACTTCAAAAGGTACAGTTCCCCTGGCGCTGGCTTTCGGTGATCTCGCTGGCCGGGATACCGCTTGCGGCTGCCGGATGGAAATACTGTGCCCAGTGGTTAAAAGATGAACGCCTCCGCCGTTATGCGCTGATCGTCGTCGGAATATTATTGTTCAGCACCAGTTTTACGGTTTTTCAGGTTATCAGAGCGGCAAATTTCTACCCGCGGGGTGAATTTGAAGAAGTGGTGGCCCCTCTGGGCGATGCGCCGCAAAACTGCGACTGCTGGCTGCCCGTCTGGGCGAAGAACGAGGCGATGAAAAATCAGGAAAAAGTATCCGCCGGCGGGCGCGAAGTCAGCGGATTGGTTTGGGAGAGAAAAGATCATGCCTTTACGCTGGGCGCCGGTGAGCCGGCCAAGGTCCGTATGGCGACATTTTACTATCCGTTGTGGCAGATAAAGATTAATGATGAGGCGGTCGCAGCGTCTCCTGCCGCTGACGGCGCGCTTACGTTCGACGCCCCGACGGAAACATCCCGGATCAGTGTTAAATTTATCGAATCCCCGGCTGTTGTTAGAGCGCAGATCCTTTCTATTATTTGCTGGGCGCTCCTGGCGATCGCCGCCCTCGCGTTTTCATTCGGGAAGATCAGGGTCAAGTCTTCGGCTGAAGCCGATAAGGCTGACTCACCCGCAGATCCTAGTTTGGCTTAAACAGTTTGAAAACGAGTATTGTCCGCGTAGCGGACTGAAGAGAATAGCCCAGGGCTTCAGCCCTGGGTAACGAAGATCAATTTGAAGTGTTAGCCCTGAAGGGGCGGCAGAACTGTGACGGGATTCTGCCGCCCCTTCAGGGCTGAGTCGGTTGGACATCTGATACCAGGGTGACGCTCGCTTCGCTCACTTACCCTGGGCTATTTTCTTTGTCCCCGTTGGGGACTTTTGAAGAGCCGTCCGCGCTCCCGATATTTGCTTATTTGTGGTAATCTTTCGGTACTCCACAGGTTTTTTATTTCTAAAAAAGAGATCAAATTTTATGCTAGCTACGATAGTCTTGTCTTTCTTTTTGTTTCAAACACCGGGCGGCGCGGCAAACCGTCCCCCGGAGACGCCGCAAAACCCGCAGGCCGCCACGACACAGCCTCGCCAGCAGGCGACACCCCAAGCGTCACTGCCGGAAGAGCCGCCTGTGGTCAGCAAGCACAGCGTCAGCGCTGGTGGCAAAGCGCTGAGTTATACCGTTACCACGGGCTATATGCCGATAAAAAACGCGCAGAGCGGCGAAACCGATGCGCGCATTTTTTATATGGCGTACACGCTCGACGGCGCGACGGACAAGACAAAACGCCCCCTGATGTTTTCTTTTAACGGCGGGCCGGGCTCGGCATCGGTTTGGCTGCACATGGGCGCCATCGGGCCCCGCCGCGTCAAGATGCTGGACAGCGGTGAACTGCCTCCGCCTCCCTACGATATCGTCGATAACGACCAGACCTGGCTGGGTGACACCGATCTCGTTTTCATCGATCCGGTCGGGACGGGTTACAGCCGCGCGGCGCGCCCCGAAGTAGCCAGCAAATTTTTCTCTTTGAACGGCGACCTGGAATCGGTCGGAGAATTTATTCGAATGTACCTCGGCCGCAATGAGCGCTGGGCGTCGCCGCTGTTTTTGGTAGGCGAAAGCTACGGCACGACGCGCGCTTCGGGACTGTCCGACCTGCTTTTTGAAAAAGGCATCGGATTAAACGGCATTTTGCTGATCTCGACCGTGATGAATTTCCAGAGCATTCGCTTTGCCGAAGGAAACGACACTACCTATCCGCTGATCTTTCCTTCATACACGGCCACGGCGTGGTATCACAAAAAGCTGCCCGCCGATCTGCAGAGCAAACCGCTGCGTGACGTGCTAAAGGAATCGGAAAACTTTGCCGCCAATGAATACACCGTCGCTTTAACGCGGGGCGACCGGATGAGCGCCGCGGAAAAAGACGCGGTGCTGACAAAGCTCAGCCGTTATAGCGGCCTCAGCAAAAATTTTATCGACAATAGCAACATGCGCGTTGATCTGGGCGCTTTTAACAAAGAGCTGCTGCGCGATCAGAAACGCACCACGGGCAGGCTCGACAGCCGCTTTACCGGGATCGATTCAAATGCGGCGAACGATTCGCCGGACGCCGATCCCAGCATGTCGGCGATCCGTCCGCCTTACACGGCCGTGTTCAACGATTATGTGCGCCGCGAGTTGGGATTTAAATCCGATCTGGAATACTACATTCTGGGCGGAGGAATTACCTCGCCGTGGAACTGGAATCAGAACAACGGTTATGCCAACACGGCGGTGCCGTTAAAACGCGCGATGCAGAAAAATCCGTATATGAAGATATTTGTCGGCTGCGGTTATTACGATATGGCGACGCCGTATTTTGCCGCCGAGTACAGCTTTGCCAGCATGAATCTCGATCCGAGCCTGCGCAAGAACGTTTCGTTCCACTATTACGAAGCCGGCCATATGATGTATATCGAGAAAAATTCGCTGAAGAGGCTGCACGACGACGCGATGGATTTCGTGCGAACTTCGCTGGTGAAATAGCGGTGAATTTCCAGAGCGTCGCGGGCAGGGTAAAGACCTAAAGCCGATTTAATTTATTTCAATAGAATCGATCTTCTTCACCGGAAAGAAGTTCTTATGAGCTATGGAAAAAAATACTCCCACCAAATTTATTTTTCATATAATATTGACAGCGCTTTGCCTGTTTTTCGTTTTCCCGGCGGAAGTAACGCCGCAGGAAACGGAAGTAACGATCGAAGCATTTATTGTCGTCGATATTAATAAGGCATTAAACGACCTTAAAAACCCGGACGCCGTGATCTTTGACAAAGCGATCGCGGATCTTAATTCGCTTCCATTTCAAGACAGAGCTCGTACACTTCCGGCACTTTTTCAATCCAGTAGGGAAGAACCTTATGGGAGACGCAGAAACGCTAATATAATACTCGGCAACTTTCGCACCTCCCTGATCTCCTCAATGCGAGGGAACTATAACCATGATTATGTAAAAAGCCTGGTTGAAATACTGGAAGAAACGGGCTTGTTGAGTCAAGCGAACGACCCTCAAGTTGCTGATTATGTAGAATCTTTACTACTTCCCTCCCGAACCAAAACGAGCAACATTGATTATGAAACTTTTGACGCAGTCTTTCCTTTAATAGTCGAAAAGATAAAAGATCCCTTAAAAACAGAGCTTGTCAGGGGGTTCTTTGCCCGCGTGATCGATTCCGTGGAGGTGCTGTCCGCCGAGCAGCAAAATACTCTGGCGGAATTACTGCTAAACATCGATAAAAAAGAAAAACACATCAGAGCCAGACTGATCGCTGCTTTAGTAAAAAATAAATATAAATCGGAAGAAATATACTCCGAATTGTGGAATATGTTTCAAAATTCAAAGTTTGAAGTAGATATCTGGGACTTAGGGTATTGTCAGCACGCAATAGCTATTATAGAGGGAATGAATGAGCCAGATTATTTAAAGTCCGGCGAACTTTTAGCCGCGCTCGACTACTTCGATGAAAAATATAATAAGGCAAAACAGGATTACCTGGAACGTTCGGCAAATTCCAGTTCCGTTAAACAGCAAGCTCTCTCGTATCTCGATGAAGAAACCAATCAGCGCGAGGCTGTCAGGTTAAGATTTATTGTTTATATTCGGGCCTCTCTGGTCAGGCTGTTGGTTCAAAGCACGAAGGAGAAAGATGAGCTCTTACCGAGGCTTTTCAAAATACTAGATGAAGAGGCTTTGGTTGTCAAAACTTTCGGACATGACGGGGAGATCAATTTCCGTCTTGATCTTGCCGGCAGGGAAACGCCCAACATTCTTGCTATGTTTAAATATATTGGCAAATCCGCTGTTCCGGCCCTGTCCGATAAATACGGAAGCGATCACTCAAACAAAAACGATATTATTTTTCTAAGTGCGCTTTATTTTATCGGAGAAGAAGCGGTTGACGATAAAACGGGAGACCGGATATTAGATCAGGTCCTCGGGATCCTGAATAATGGGGAGCAGTATTCGGATACCAAGGACCTGGCGGTAAGAACACTGGGAAGCATTGGTTCCGCCCGGCCCGGAGTAGTAGTACATACATTGATCGAAAAACACAACAGTCGCAGACTAGGACTGGATGTTTCCGCGTCGATAGCGCTGAAGGACATAGCCAAAAACTTGATGCGGAAAGGTGATACGAATTATAACGCCTTGCTTCGGGAGGCTGAAAAAGTGCTTTTGACAAATGATAAGGACCAGGTACAAGAAAATGCCAGGGATATTCAGGATTCCCTCAAGAGTCTGGACAGTGCCTGGTGGGAGAAGAAAGTCTGGAGGCCGTTGTATTACACTTTGCCTTATCTTTTACCGGTCGCGTTTTATTTGCTTTTACTGACCGCCTGTTTGATCGTCCTCTGGCTGAAGCCGATTCTCATTTTCAGAATAAATCAAAAATTATTGCATTTTCCTCTTGAGCAGAAAGTTCCCATGTTGGGCTATTTTACCGCACCGTTTCGCTATTTTCTGCTGGTAGGTTTTTTTTACTATTCTCGCCGGGTTTTGGACGCTTGGATACAGAAATACCAAGGCAATATAAATACCGGTTTTCTGAACAGGGGAGTAGTGGCGGAAAGGCAAACTCACATACCTATTCCAGTCAAAGTTAATGACAAAAGACTTGCCGAGCTTAGTCCGGAAGACCTCAAACCTTTTTTTAAAACTTCCGCGACATTTATAATGATCTCAGGAGATGGCGGGGTCGGAAAGACGAGCCATGCCTGTTCGATAGCTAAATGGGGAATGGGAGCGGATGAAGACAAGCGCCTGTGCAGGCATATACTGCTCCCGATCATGATCGAACAGGGAAATAGGCTTCTTAACGCGGGGGCTTCGAATATCGTTGAAAATATAGCAAGAATGCAGATCGAAAGGTACACGGAGCAAAGTTCGCCGCTTTCCCCGGAGCTGCTAAGAAAATTGATCGAACGCAAGAGATTATTGATAATCATAGACGGGTTTTCGGAAATGCCCCGGGAGATCCGCGACCAGATCTTAAGAAACCTATCCGACCTGTCTGCCACGGCCGTCATTTTAACTTCACGCAACTATGAAAATATAGAAGATTTTTTTCCTCAAAATATCCGGCCGATGAAGATAGAAGGAAATTTTTTATCGAGTTTTTTAGATTCCTATCTCACGGTCAGAAATGTCAGAGATGAATTTGATACGGAATTTTTCGATATGTGCGAGCATCTCTCGCGGATGACCCCGGACCGGGGAATAACCCCGCTGTTCGTTAAACTCTTTGCCGATCTGAGCATCGCTTCCAAGATCGACGACAGGCCGCGCGAAAAGGAGGAAGAAGAATTCCCGCAGAATATACCGGATCTGATCTATTATTATATAAACTATCTGAATCGCAGCTCTGACAAGGAGATCAGGGATGAGGAAGTTCATCTTGCCGCCAGAATAACGGCGTGGCATTGTCTTAAGAAAACATATTCACCTTCCCTCGCCGCCAGAGAAGACGTTTTTCAGGAACTGGGCGGAGATGAAAAAGCCACTGCCCAATTGGCTTACCTGGAAGAAAAATTAAGGCTTATCTCTATAGTTGGAGTTGAAAGGGATGAGATACGTTTTTCGCTCGAGCCTTTGGCGGAATATCTCGCTTCATTTCAACTGATAAAAATTTTAGGCGACAAAGAAAGAGATTGGGAAAGATTTTTCGCCGATCTGGCCAGGCAAGGTGAGAACATTCAGGAACAAAAAGGTTTCGTTTATTCTTTGCAGGAATGCTGTGCCACCAAATACCAGGCGTCCGTTCCCGATTTTGTTCCGGATGAACTTAAAAAAATAAGCGGCGCTGAGTTAAAATATCCCCGAACGATCACCAGGACCAGGATAAATCAGATCATTCATGATGTGGAATTAGTGGACGAAAGAACTTTGAAAATTATAAAAGAAAAAATTGCATTGATGAGCGAAAATAATGACCAATGAATTAAAAGTGTGGCAATTTTAAAATGACACGCGCACGGTTTGCACAATGTCCATCCGCAGGACGGATTGCTGTTGAAACGCTTTGTTGTAGGCGGTGCGGATCTCGTCGATCTTTCGATCGGCATCCGCGAAAGCTTTTTTAGGATAAAGCACTATTAACACCTTGCTGCCTTCTTTTACGATCTTGCCGCTCTTGTTTTTGAATTGCCCGTAACCTTCCAAAACGGTAAAGCCGTCGGGGAATCTCGGCGTCACTTCATCTTCCAGAAACTTACTCCATTCTTCATTAGTTATCACGACACCGCCAGGTTTATTCATGCCAAAATAAAGCTCTGTCCGGTAAAATTTTTCAGATATGGTCGATATTTCGAACGCCGGAATTTGTTTATACGATGCGGCAAATGTCGCTGGCAGGTTAAATACAAATATTAACAAAGAGAGAGTAAGGATATTTTGAATTTTTATCATAAGATCTTTGGTTTGATGTGTTTCGTGTGATTCGTGGTTAAGGCTGTCTTGAAAAAAAAGAATATGAAATTAACCACCAATCACACTAAGCGCACGAAATATCTTGATGGCAGCTAATGGCCGGTATTTCCTCTTATCTGATCGATCGCGTGCTGCAACACGGGCTTTATTACTTCAAAACATTCCTCGACGCCCTTGGGCGAGCCGGGTAAATTTATGATCAGGCATTTCCCGCGCACACCGCAGACACCGCGCGATAGCATTGCAAAGGGGGTCTTTTCCAGAGTTTTATAACGCATTGCTTCGGCCAGCCCGGGCGCTTCACGCTCGATCACCCGTTGGGTCGCTTCCGGCGTATTGTCGCGCGGAGAAAGGCCGGTGCCCCCGGTGGTTATGATCAGGTCGGCCATTTTGGAATGGATGGTTAAAATTTCGACAAGGTGTTCCAGGTCATCGGTCACGGTCAGTTTTTCATAAATTTCCGCGCCGGTTCCTTCCAAAAGACCGGCCAGCACTTTGCCCGAAACGTCTTCGGAGTCGCCGGCGGCACAGCGGTCGCTGACCGTTATCACAATAGCTCTAATCGGTTCGCTCATTTCATTCGATAATGGTCTTTCAGCCAGCAGCGGTCCATTACGACCAGCAGTCCCGCGTCCTCGGCGCGCTTAGCGGCGGCGGTGTCGATCACGCCTTCCTGTAGCCAGACGGCTTTGGCGCCGATCTTGATCGCTTCGTCGACGGCCTCACCGGCAAAAGCCGAGTTGCGAAATATATCGACCAGGTCAACGGGCTCGCCGATGGATGAAAGGTCATTAAAGGCTTTTTCACCCAGCACTTCGGTTTCGTTAGGATTGACGGGGATCACGCGGTAGCCTTGTTTCTGCATATAGCCCGCCACGCCATGCGAGGGCCGCATGGTGTCTGAAGACAAGCCGACCACGGCGATGGTTTTACATTCGTCCAAAATGCGCTTGATAGTTTCCGGTTCATTCATAATTTAGCTGATAGTGGCTTCGAGTTTTTCCAGTTCACGCTGACGCTTGCCGTAAAATACGCTTAACGCGACGCCGCATACTACCAAAAGCATACCTGATAAAGATTCGAATGTCTGCGTTTCGTTAAAGAAAAACCAGCCGATAAGCAGGCCATAGACGACACCCGAATAATTTATGATCACCACGCCCGCGGCCTTTTCTTTTTGCAGCGCATGGGTCAGAAAAACCTGTCCGATCTGTGAAAACACCCCGATAAGCAGCAGGTAAAACCAATCCCAACCGACGGGCGTGACCCAGTCAAACCACATCGCGAAAAAACAGACCACGGCACCGAAAAGTTGAAAATGCAGGACGATGGTCAGCGGATGTTCGCGTTCGCGCAGGCTGCGCACCAGGTTGTAGGCCACGCCCGAGCAAAAAGCCGCGCCGATCCCGGTCAGCAGGTAAACTATCGAGATGCGCGGATCAAAACGTTCGATCAGCAGCACACCGCAAAAAGCGATCGCATAAAATAGCCACTGCGGCCGTTTCACGCGTTCCTTCAGAATGAAGATGGCGATGATCGTGGTAAAAATAGGCGAAAGATATTGGATGGTTACCGCACCGGCCAGCGGAATTCTCTGCAGCGTAAAAAAGAAAAGATAAACAGCGGTCGTGCCAAAAAATCCGCGCAGCAAGAGCAGCTTGCGATTTGAACCTCTCCAATCGATTCCGCCGCGATATATTCCGGCAAAACAGATCAATGAGGCGATCGCGCAGCGAAAAAACGCTACCTCGATCGTCGGCAGATGGCTAAGCTGCTTGACAAGAGCATAGGTCAGCGAAAAAGCGAGCGTGGAAAGAAACATCGCCTGTACGCCGCTGCTAAGGAATTTATTTTCGCCCGTGTTTGTGTTCAAATGCTTTGAAGAAAATAACGCTGAAAACAATATCATAATGAGCTTTCCTTTAATTTCAAGCAGCGAAGGGTTCGATCGGCATTTTCGGGATGAATTTTGGCAGGGTTTTGCCCGAACGATCTGCGGGAGGCACGGTATCGTCGAGGACGATCTGCGACGCTCCCCGTATGGCGAGAACGTGGTTTTTCTGGCGGGTGAAAGTTATGTCGTCAAAATTTACACGCCGTTTCGCCGGGGATTTGCGCGGGAAAAGGCGGCGCTCGAATTTCTCCGGGGCAAGACAAGCCTAAAAGTGCCGCAGATAGCGGCGGCGGGGAATATCGAAAACTATGACTACCTGGTAATGACACAGTTGCGAGGCGACGCAATGGCGTGGAAAGAATGGCAGAAATCGGACCGGCGTGAGCAGGCCGCGCTCGCCGCAAAGATCGGTGCGGCGTTAAAAGAGCTGCATTCACATAACGCAGGCGAGATCGCTTTTGATTGGAACGCATTTCTCCGTCATCAGATAGCAACTGTCCTCGAACGGCAGCGGGCCGCCGGGGCAAATCCCGAATGGCTGGAAAGCCTGCCGCGGTATCTGGAAGAGAACCTTCATCTGCTGCCGGAAGCGCCTTCACCCGTTTTTCTTCATGGCGACGTGCATTTCGGAAACTTGCGGATGAAAAAAGAAAAAGACGAATGGGTGGTCACGGGCCTGTTTGATTTTGCCGATTCGCTTACCGGGTTTCATGAATACGAGTTTGTCGCGCCCGGCGTGCTGGTCATGCAGGGACTAGGCGAAGTACAGCGTGAATTCCTCCGCGCCTATGGCTATGCGGACAAGGATATCGACGAAACTCTGCGCCGGCGGTTGATGCTGCTGACCATTCTTTACGAGTGCAGCGACCTGCGGAAATACGCCTTACGCCTCCGGCCGGAAGCGATGAACTTCACGCTCGGGGAATTGGAAAAAGCCATCTGGCCTTTTAGCCGGTAGATCGGCGTAAGGTTTTCCGGTAAAAAGTCATATTTATTGACAGCCTGAAAACTTTACAAAGCGAGGAAATGAACATGAAAGTCAAAGCGTTACTTGTTATCGCCGCTTGGGCGATGGCGTCCGGTGTCGCGCACTCTCAGACCTATTCGGTTTCTCAAACAAAAACATTTACACAGAGCGACGGCCAGATCAAAAAAGTATTGCTGCTAAAAAAACAAGGGACCGCCGCAAAAAACATTATCCTGTTTCAAACCATGCTGCGCGTTAATACGGACGGCTCGCCGTTGTCATATCACCCGCAAGACCCGCGCGGAAATGTAAAGGCCCTCAACAACGTTTGCAACGCGATGTCGATCGTTAAGATATCTACCGGGAAGAACCTGTGCCTGACGAGCTTTGGCACCGCGATCGGTGTTTTCGAGCAATTCAGAGAACACGACTGGGTCGTTCCGCCGGGTTTTAGGATCAACTGGGCAAACGTCATCCCGGCGGAAAAAAAGAACGGGAGAGATATTCCCTGCATCTTTAAATCGGGAGAATTCACAGGTTATTTCGGCTCGCTGACGGCTCTGAAAAATGGCCTTACCGTCGGCCAGAGAGGCGAGTGCGAGGTCGATAATCAAATAAATCCGATCAGGATACCGGCGCTGGTTTTGGTGGGCGGGACGAATGCCGTCAAAACGTTTGGCGCCCGTGTCGGAGACCTGGTCGTTGCTTTTAATCCGAAAACAAATTTGACGGTGGCGGCGGTGATCGGCGACACCGGGCCGCCGGACAACCTGGGAGAAGGATCGGTCGCCCTGAACATGAAACTGAAGGGAACCTCCGCGGTGCCCACGAAAAAGAGCGAGACTTTTGCGCTGAATATCGAGGGTGATGGGGTTTTGATCGCTATTATTCCCGCGTCCAAAGATTTCAGGAAAAATCAAAATGTGTATACGGTGGAAAATATCAACGAGCGGATAGCTCAATGGCAAACCGACACGGGTTTTTCCGGTTCCGCTAAGTTCGTCGAAATGATGAGATCATTCCAGGCAAAACTTCGGTGATCCGCCTGCATGCAAAAGGCCCGGCGCTGGTATCACGCCGGGCCTTTACTGTCATTTTAATGCCGGGCGCCGCCCGGAGATCATTGTTCTTTCAACACCCAGCGGTGCGGATCGACAATGTATTCCGTGTCCTTCGGGATCTCGATAGAACCTTTGCCATCCGGCATTTCCACCCTTTTTATCTCACCGCCCATTTCTACTTCGACAGGCATCGGGAAGGGCAGTTTATCGGGAGTTTCCCAGCGCAAGTTCAGCTTGTTTCCGCTGGCTTCGGCGATCAGTTTAGGCAGTTTCGGCTGGCGCAGATAGATGTTAAAGAACCAGGTCATATCCTTGCCGGTAAATTTATTTACGTGCGCGAGAAAATCATCGGTGGTGACGATCTTTTCCTGTTCTCCGTTGGTGACCTTTTCCATCTCCGGCGTGGAATAGGTCCAGCGGCGCAGCATTTTAAAGAACATATCGTCGCCCAGGTAGAAACGCATCGTGCTTAAAGTATAGGCGCCTTTGCCGTAAATATCGCCGTCGCTTTTGACGTAATCAGGCGCGAGGAAATAAATCTGCAGCGTGGAGGTAGCCTCGCGAGGCGCCACGGCGCGGACATTGTGAAAGCCTCTCTGGCGGCCGGACATTTCCGCGAAATACGCATCTTTACCTTTTAATTTTTCGACGTAAAGCGTATCCATAAAAGACTGAAAGCCTTCCTGCAGCCACATATCGGCCCAATCTTTTCCGGTGATAAGATTTGCAAACCATTCGTGGCCAAACTCGTGTTCGAGCAATCCGTCAAAGCCATCGGAGTTGTTCTTAAATCCGTTGCCGTAGGCGGTGATGCTCTGGTGCTCCATGCCGAGGTGCGGCGTTTCGGCGATGCCGATCTTGTCCGCGCGGAAAGGGTAGGGCCCGAGATATGATTCAAAGAACGCGTTGAATTTTTTCAGCTGGTCGAGCAGCGCGGGCGCTTTATCCGCATCCTCGGGCAAGACGTAAAACCAGACGGGGATCGTTCCGCCGGCAACGGTCGGAACAGTGTCCTTGATCAGTTTATAGGGGCCGACATTGAGTGCGATGCAGTAATTTGCGATCGGCTGCGAAACGAACCAGTTATAGGTGCTGGTGCCATCGCTGTTCTCCTTGATCGACTGAAGCTTGCCGTTTGAGGCAGCGACGAGCGTTTTGGGTACGGTGAAATGCAGCGAAGCTGTTTCCGGTTTGTCCGAAGGGTGATCTTTGCATGGAAACCAGATGTCCGCGCCGTCGTTTTGCACGGCGGTCGCAAACCACGGCGAACCGTCCTTCGATTTCGACCAGACAAAACCGCCCACCCACGGCGGGTGCGGCGCGCTGCGCGGCACGCCGTGATAAACCACCGTAATGTTAGCGGCTTGCCCGGGCGTCATATGACGGGGCAGGTCGATCCAGATCTGCTTGTCCGTGCGTTTGAAAGTGAGCGCTGCGTTTCCGCTTTTTACCGAATCAACGATAAAAGTATCGTGCAGATCGAGTACGAATTTATCGAGCGGTTTTACTATCGCCGCCTTTACGGTCAACACACCCTCGATCGACTTCTCCTCAATGTTCACTTTCACTGACAGGTCGTAAGACTTCACGTCATAAGCCGCCTGCTCAGGCATCAGCGGCCCGCCGGAGCCCAACGCTCTTTCGGTGAACGTGCGTTGAGCGGAAGAGTGGGCGACAAAGATCAACAACAATAGCGAAACTATCAAAGCAACTCTTTTGCACATATTTATTTTCCTTCCGCCACGGTGAGCGGTTCTTTGGTCTTATGAATTTCCTGCAGCGAACGAGCGATAAAACCTTTTTGCTGTTTTTTGCTTACCAGCGCGTCTATCAGGGCTTCGGCGCCGGTCATTGTTGTCACGCACGGCACGTTGAATTGCAGCGCGGCACGGCGGATCGCCTGTTCGTCAAAATGCGAAGCGCGGCCAAGCGGCGTGTTAAAGATCAGCGAGATGTCGCCTTGCTTGATGAGATCGACGATGTTCGGACGGCCTTCATTGACCTTGAAAACCGCCTCGGCTTCCAGGCCGACTTCTTCCAGGCGTTTGGCCGTGCCGTAAGTCGCTATCAGATCAAAGCCCAGATTTTTCAGGCGGCGCGCGAGCACGACGGCCTGGCCCTTGTCCGAATCATTAACGCTTAAGAAAGCTTTACCAGACGTGGGCAGGTTTAGCCCGGCGCTGACCATCGCTTTGCCGTATGCTTCGCCAAAAGTAGCGCCGACGCCCATTACCTCGCCGGTCGAATGCATTTCCGGCCCCAGGATCGGATCGACACCGGCAAATTTAGAGAAGGGAAACACCGGTGATTTTACAAAGTGGAATTTCACGGGCAGCACTTCGGGCAAATTAAAATCCGACAATTTATTTTTACCCGCCATTACCAGCGAAGCGATCGCGGGCAGCGGCACGCCGGTCGCCTTGGAAACGAAAGGCGCAGTTCGCGAGGCGCGCGGGTTTACCTCGAGCACATAAACGCGGTCGTCCTTGATGGCAAACTGGATGTTCATCAGCCCGATAACGTTTAAAGCCTTGGCCAGCATTTTTGTGTAGTGTTTTATTGTTTCCAAATGTTCGACCGCTATTTTTTGCGGCGGCAGCACGCTGGAAGAATCTCCGGAGTGAATACCGGCTTCTTCGATGTGTTCCTGAATGCCGGCGATCACACAAGCGGTCTCGTCCGCCATCGCATCGACGTCGAGTTCGGCGGCGCGTTCTAAAAATTTGTCGATCAGGATAGGTTTTTCCGGCGAAGCATCGACCGCCGAGCGCATATAACTGACCAAACTTTCCTCGTCATAAACGATCGCCATCGCGCGGCCGCCCAGCACATAAGACGGGCGCACCAGCACCGGGTAACCGATCTTTACAGCCACGGCTTTTGCTTCGTCCACCGAAATGGCGGTGCCGTTTGGCGGCGAAGGAATTTTCAATTTATCGAGCAGCGCGCCGAAACGCTTGCGGTCTTCGGCCAGGTCGATAGAATCAGGCGAAGTGCCGATGATCGGCACGCCCGCTTCGTGCAGGCGGTTTGCCAGATTGAGCGGTGTTTGCCCGCCGAACTGCACGATCACACCGGTCGGTTTTTCTACGTCGACGATGTTCATCACGTCTTCGAAAGTGAGCGGTTCGAAATACAGGCGGTCGCTGGTGTCGTAATCGGTCGAGACGGTTTCCGGATTGCAGTTGACCATGATGGTCTCAAAACCGTTCTTGCTCAGCGAAAAACTGGCGTGGCAGCAGCAGTAATCGAATTCGATCCCTTGCCCGATGCGGTTCGGCCCGGAGCCGAGGATCATTATTTTTTGGCGGTCGGTGGGCGCGGCTTCGCATTCTTCTTCATAAGCGGAATAAAGATACGGCGTGAAAGATTCGAATTCCGCCCCGCAGGTATCGACGCGTTTATAAACGGGCACAATGCCTTTGCTTTTGCGAAGCGTGCGGACCTCGTTTTCCGTCGTGCCGGTCAAAAAAGCGATGCGGCGGTCGGAAAGCGCGTATTCCTTGGCGGTCAAAAGCGTCTCGTCCGAAATTTCCGAAAGCTGCTTGCCGTCGATCTCGTCCTGCAGTTTCATTACCTGCTGAAGCTGTTCTAAAAACCATGGATCGATCTTGCTGAGGCGATAAATTTCCTCAATAGAGTACCCGTGCTGCAGCGCGTAAGTGATATAGGAAAAACGCTGAGAATTGGGCCGCGCCAGTTTGCGCTGGAGCACGTCGTCCGGCACATCGACCAGGCGAAGAGGCTTGACGGCTTCGAGCGAGCGCAATCCTTTAAATAAACTTTCCTTGAACGTGCGGCCGATCGCCATCACTTCGCCGACGGATTTCATCTGCGTGCCGAGCACGTCTTCCGCCTGCGGAAATTTCTCGAACGCCCACTTGGGAATTTTGGTGACGACGTAATCGATCGTCGGTTCAAAACTCGCCGGTGTTTTTTGCGTGATGTCGTTAGGGATCTCGTTAAGTGTGTAACCGACCGCCAGCTTGGCGGCGATCTTGGCAATCGGGAAGCCCGTCGCTTTCGAAGCCAGCGCCGAGGAACGCGATACGCGCGGGTTCATTTCGATCACCCGCACCTCGCCGTTTTCCGGGTTGACGGCAAACTGGATGTTCGAGCCGCCGGTTTCCACGCCGACCTTGCGAATACAGGCGATCGACATATCGCGCAGCACTTGGTATTCGACGTCGCTCAAAGTTTGCGCCGGGGCGACGGTGATCGAATCGCCGGTATGCACGCCCATCGGGTCAAAATTTTCGATCGAGCAGATGATGACGACGTTGTCGTTGAGATCGCGCATCACCTCCAACTCGTATTCTTTCCAACCAAGGATCGATTCTTCGATCAAGACCTGGCTGATCGGCGACAGGTGCAAGCCGCTGCGCACGATCTCTTCAAATTCTTCGGGGTTAAAAGCCACGCCGCCGCCGGTTCCGCCGAGCGTAAATGCCGGGCGAATGATCGCCGGGTAGCCGGTCGTTTCGACGATCTTTTGCGCGTCTTCCCAGGTGGTGGCGATACCGCCCTTGGCACAGGGCAGGCCGATCTCTTCCATCGCTATTTTGAAGAGTTCGCGGTCCTCGGCCAGCTTGATGGCATCGATATTGGCCCCGATCAGTTCGACGCTGTGTTCTTTTAACACTCCCTGTTCAAAAAGTTCGACGGAAAGATTAAGAGCGGTTTGCCCGCCCACGGTTGGCAGCAGGGCGTCGGGTTTTTCGGCAACGATGATCGCGGTGACGGATTCTACCGTCAGAGGCTCGATATACGTGCGGTCGGCCATCTCCGGGTCGGTCATGATCGTCGCCGGGTTGGAATTGACCAGGACGACCTCATAGCCTTCCTGTTTCAGAGCGCGGCAGGCTTGCGTACCGGAATAGTCAAATTCGCAGGCCTGTCCAATAACAATAGGACCGGAACCGATAATTAGTATTTTGTGCAGATCAGTGCGTTTAGGCATTAGCTAAATAAAAAGAAGATGTTCGAAAGAGTATTATACTTGGAAGCCATAAAAATTTCGATTTTGGATTTTGGATTTTAGATTTCCGATTGTGAATTACTTTATGTTTCGTGTTTTTCGTGCGTTTCGTGGTAAATTTCCGGGAGATTTTAACCACGAATCACACTAAACACACGAAATATCATTCACCCTCGGAGATGAGTCGTTTATTTATGGCCAATACCACAGAGATCATAAAATCAAAAACTTGTTTTATCCCCTTGTAAATGGTACAAAAGTTATAGGGAACTGGCCCACATTATCAGTATTTTGCCAGCTTTTAAGGCTTCTTTACTACTTTCCTTTGCCCTGGAATGGCCGATCAGATCCAAGTAAAAAAAAGACCGCAGCCGCCCGGTTTTGACCCCAAAAAACGGAAAGGCCCCCGGATAGCCGCGTTCAAAGAGCCAAAACCCGGATTTTTCCGGCGGGTGCTGAGGTTTGTTTTCCATCCGATCACGGTCGGAGTGTGTCTGCTGGCCATTATCGGCGTTTTTCTGACACTTACCTACTTCTGGTTCGAATACTCGGAGCGGGTTGACGGGCTTTTGCGCGGCGATGTCTTTACGCGCTCAGCCGGGGTATATTCCGCGCCTAAAACTCTTAAAGTCGGGGAAAATATCACGCCCGATGGCCTGATAACCTATTTGAAATCGGCGGGTTATATCGAGAAAAACCAGCAGGCCGACCCGCAGCGCAGTCGCTACGCCTGGGACGGCAATTCTTTCCTGATCGAACCCGGCATTACCGGGGTCCTCGACGGGGCGCAGCAGTATCAGCCGCTGACGGTAAAATTTGTCAAGGGTAATAACTCGGTCGCATCTATCGGCAATTCTCAAAACCAGCAAACCATGACGGCGGCGCAGCTTGAGCCAAAAATTCTCAGCTCCATTACGAACGAAGAGAACGGCCGCCGCAAAGTAATCAGCTTTAAAGACCTGCCGCCGCAATTGATCAAGGCGATGGTCACGACCGAGGATCGCGGCTTCTTCGAACACTACGGCGTGAACTTTCGCGGTATCGCGCGCGCCTTTTGGCGCCGGCTGGATGATGACGACAATTCGCCGATCGCTCGGCAGGGCGGTTCGAGCATAACGCAGCAATTGGTGAAAAACCTTTTGCTGACGTCGGAGAAAAGCTGGACGCGCAAAGCCACCGAAGCCTATATGTCCGTCATTTTGGAAACGCGGCTTTCCAAAGAACAGATCTTCGAGCTTTACGCCAATCAGATCTATCTCGGGCAGCAGGCCGGTTTTTCCATCTACGGCGTGGGTGAAGGATCGAATGCATATTTCGGCAAAGACGTCTCGGCCCTGACGCTGCCCGAAGCCGCTTTTTTGGCCGGTATCATTCGCAGCCCGAATCGTTACAACCCCTACAAGAACCTGGAAAAAGCCACCGAGCGCCGCAACCAGGTGTTGGAATCGATGATGGAGTCCGGCCAGATCGATCAGACGCAGCTCGCCGAGGCAAAAAGCACCCCGCTGCAGTTGGTGCAGATCGCCAGCCGCCCGGAGCTGCTGGACATGCCGTATTTTACCGGCTATGCCGAGCAGCAATTGAACTCGATCGTTTCCGATCCCGATGCGCTGCAGCACCTGCGCGTTTATACGACCATCGACGTCGATCTGCAGCGCGCCGCCTATGAAGCGGTCACCAAGCGGCTGGACAAGCTGGACAAAAGCTTTCCCAAGCGAAAAAAGGGCGATCTGCAAGCGGCGCTGATCGCATTAAATCCGAAAACCGGCGAGATCAAGGCGATGATCGGCGGCCGTGATTTTCTGCAGAACCAATTCAACCGCGCGACGGACGCCATGCGCCAGCCGGGTTCGGTCTTTAAACCTTTCGTCTATGCGTCGGCTATTAATTCCGCCTACGATTTTGGCTCGCGTGTTTTTACCGCGGCCACCATTTTTAAAGACGAACCGAAAACCTTTACCTACGGCAACGAAAGTTATTCGCCAAATAATTTCGGCGATACTTTCAGCAACAAGGAAATGACGCTGCGCGACGCGCTGGTAAAAAGCAAAAATGTCATCACCGTCGATCTGGCGATGGAGCTTAATATCGGCAAGGTGATGAACTTTGCCGCCAAGGCCGGTTTTCCAAAAGTGGCCAAGGCCTATCCCTCGATGGCGCTCGGCACCGCCGAAGCGACCCCGCTTGAAGTGGCGACCGCCTACACGACCTTTGCCAACCTGGGACAGAAGACATCGCCCGTGGCGGTGAACCGCGTTACCGGTGGTGACGGGCGCACGGTTACCGCGCCCACCACGCAAAAGACCGAGATAGTGCGCCAGGACGTGGCCTATATAATGACCGACATTATGAAAGACGTGGTCAACCGCGGCACCGCCGCCGATCTGCACGCGTGGGGTTTTAACAACGTCGCCGGCAAAACCGGGATAGCGGGGAAGACCGGGACTTCGCGTGACGGGTGGTTTGCCGGATTTACACCCAACCTGGTCTGCGTGGTCTATGTCGGGTTTGACGACGGTTCCGATCTGGGAATGAAGGGCGCGGATTCTGCGCTGCCGATCTGGGCGGATTTTATGAAAGAAGCGCTCGGTCAGCACCCGGAATGGAACGGGGATTGGACGGAACCCGGCGGGATCCGCAAAGCCGAGATCGATATCCGCAACGGAAAACTCATCCGCGAGCTAACCGACAATGAAGCTTCGAATATTCAAACGGTCAAGGAAACGGAAAAACAGCTAAACGCCAATAAAGATTCAAACTCGCCTCTGGAAGACGTCGAAATGCCGGAACCGGAAGCGCCCAAGATCGAAGATGTGCCTGTGGAATTTCGCCGCATCGAACTTTTTGTCGGTGGTACGGTCCCGAACAAAAATTTTGGCGCGAACGAATCTTTGGAAGAAACGCCGGTCGAAGAACTGCCGATCCCGGGCAATGAATCGCCGACACCGGTGCCGGAAAAAACGCCCGTTGAAAAACTGGAAATGCCGCTCGAAGAGTTGGAAAAAGAGCAGTCGGGGAATAAAACCCGTCAGCCAGGCCGGGTTGATACGGAGAGGACCATCATGGTGCAGATCTGCCCGACCAGCGGCCTGCGCGCCTCGCCAACCTGCCCCATCATGGTGCCGAAAAAATTCAAGGCCGGAAGCGAGCCGATCCTGTATTGCGACCCAAGCTACCACAGGAAATAAGTCGAGAAAGTCTAGGAAAGTCTAGGAAAGTCCAGGGAAGTCTAGAGAGTCTAGAGAGTTTTGAGAGTCTAGAGATCTTAGCTTCCCAGACTTCCCAGACTTTCCTAGACTATCCAGACTTTAAAGACTAAATTTCAGGATCTCCACTCCCAGCTCATTTTCCAGAGTTTGTTTTTGTTGCTCGAGCATTTTGCGTTCCTTGTCGATCGCTTCCAGGCGCGATTCCTGTTCGTTCGCTTTGGCGATGTAGCGCGCGATCAGCGTTTTGGCTTCCGGAGTTTTCGCCAGCGCCTCGATGTTTTCGCGCAGACGCTTTTGGTCGTCGGATATCTTTTCTTCTTCAGCTTCAAAAGCTTCCAGCCGCGCGTCGATCTGGTGGATCTGAGAGCGCAGGTTGATAAATTTTTCCAGCGCCGCTCGGGTTTCGGCGGAGATATATTTTCGCTGGACAAAAAGTTCGAGATCGGTTTTGCTCAGGTTTCCTATCTGGTAGCTATCCACCAATCCCTGGCGTTCGGTGACCGGCAATTCCGCTTTGGCAAACGGTTCCAGCACGATACGAAAACGATAATATTTTTGCGTGGTCAGGGCCGGCGCCGTGGTGTCTTCGGAAAGTTCCCATCCCCCTCGTACCGGGTGTTCGATATAGACGATCTTTTGCCGGTCGGTCTGGTTGCTGAGTTTATAGATCTTGCGGTCTGACTGAAAATAATGCACTTGTAAAACGCCGTTCACCGCCTTGATGAGTTTGGCCGGCGCGCGCACTTCTTCATCTTTGATCGTGACCAGCGTGCCCAGGTCCAGTGCGAATGAGATCAGGCGCTGTTCTTTGGGTTTTAGCCTTTCCATCAAAGCCTCACCGGCATAAGCATCGCGGTCGAGGACGGTCAAGCTGCCGTTTTCCAACGTCAGCGTCGTGGTATTTTGCAGGAGCAGGCCCGACATCGGGCGGTCCCTGCGCGTTGCTTCGTTGTAGATGGAGATCCGCTCGCCCGTCATTTTGGTTTGGACGATCGGGATCAGCGCTGAGCGGTCACGGTTGACGGTGATCGGTTGATCGATGCGGTATTCAAAAAGATCGCCGATCTCTTCGCCGGTAGCGGCCGTTTCCACGCCCGAGCGATTGTTGGAAAGTGCCTCGCTCACGGTGGTTTCAGCGGTCGCGCCGGGCGCGCTGTTCATGCTGTTCATATAGTTGTTTTGAGCTCCGCTTATCGGCAGAGAATTTATCTGCTGTGCGGATATGCGTGCCGCGCTTACATCCGCGCTGTTGGTCACATTGACAACGCCCCCCGCGGTGCCTGAGCCACGCCCCATGCCGACCCCGGCGCTTTCGCCTTCTTCATAAATCTGAGGGTCGAGATTTAAGTCCGCAGGAATAGGAATTACCGGGCGATAACGGTACATCGGTTTTTGGATCGGTTGAATAAAAGAGATCGGCGTGCCGGAGACGAGCGAAAGCTTCACGGCTGTCCAATCCTCGTCGCTTACGTTATCGACGATCGCCCAACCCTGGAAAAACGGCTTGCCTTCATTATCGAGCACCACGCGGTAGGTTGTTTTCCAGATCGGCGCGGCGATGGTGTAGCTCACCACCATTTCGCGCTGCCCGCTGCCTTCCGAGGTGACGGTGATCGTCTTTGCATCGCGCCGCCGCGCGCTGGCGGTAGCGTTGGCAAATTCGTTGACGTCGCGGCGGGTGTCTGAATCCAAAAGCTTTACACTGCGGACGTCCGAAAGATCAAAGCTCGATATCTCGCCCGTTTCTGAGGCGATGACCAGTGCATAAACTTCGCTTTCGGTCTTGTCGGTTTTCAAAATGCGTTTTTCGACGGTAAGAATAGATCCCGTCGCCGGGCCTTTGGTCGAAGTGACCAGCACCCGGGCTCCCTGAAGCTGCTTTAGCACGCCGGCCAGGCCGCCGCCCGATTCGGTGTCCGAATCGACGCCGAAAGGTATCTCGTTCATTTTTGCCGAGGGCGGGGCGGACGAATTGTAGCTGACCGCACCGATGCGTCCCTGGCCGAGGTCGAGCACGACCATCGATTTCAGCACGTCGTCGACCTGCGATTGTTTGAACGAAAGATCGATGCGAGCGTCGCCGCTGACCATACCGCGCCGCTCAATATAGGCCACGCCGTTGGAATAAAGAATGACCCGTTTTATGGGTAATTGCGCTCCCGCTTCGGGCGCGGGCGCCGCCGGCTTCGTGACTGTCTTTATAGATACGGGCCTCACCGGCACCGGACGGCGCGTGTTCCGCATTTGGGCAGGCACCGTTAAGGCAAAAATAAGCAGCAAAAGGATCGAAAGTGTGGATTTCATACAGACCTCTCCTCCGGAGACAAGTCGCGCAATCCCCAGTGTTAGTTTTTAATTGATAGACCAGCTGAGTACGAACGTAAGACGAGGTGGAAGGGGTTTGGGTTGCTTAGGCGGAAAATGGCGTTGTCCATAAAAGCTTGCTCACGCCGATCTAAAGATGAAAAGCGGCTCTTGTTTCGTGTATTTAGTGTGCTTCGTGGTTAAGGTT
This sequence comes from Pyrinomonadaceae bacterium, assembly GCA_035995185.1. GTDB lineage: Bacteria > Acidobacteriota > Blastocatellia > Pyrinomonadales > Pyrinomonadaceae > DASYKT01. The sequence continues at coordinate 41,669 of DASYKT010000022.1, read as the reverse complement.
TTCGTTTCGTTATGCTTAGACAACTTTAAGAGTTAACCACGAAGCACACTAAATACACGAAATAGCCGCCGTATTCGCCCGAGAGTATCTATGGGCAAGCTAACTGCTATAATCACGTCGATGAAACGAAAAATGTTTTTGGCAGCCTCGTTTATTTTCACGGCATTCACCTTTGCTCACGCGCAAACGGCGAAAAATAATGAACTCGAACAGCAATTTATCGCATTGCAGCGGGCGCAGGATGACGCCGAAGGGAAAAAGGACATCGCCGCGCTCGACCGGATCTTCAGCGACGACTTTATTTTCGTCGCCGCTAACGGCAGCATTTACGATAAGAAAAAATTTCTCGAGGACATAAAGTCCGACACCGAACCCGCCGCTGAACTGGCGCCCGACTACGAAGACTTCAAGGTGCGCAGCTACGGTAAGACGGCTGTCGCCAATTATCTGCTGGTGGTCACCGGAAAAGACAAGGACGGCAAGCCCACCGTCGGCCGCTACCGGATGTCGGCCGTTTGGGTAAAACAAAAGGGAAACTGGCGGATGGCAAATATTCACGCAACGCGGGTGCGACCGTGAAAACTATGAGGTTGCCATTCGGCAGTAGTTGATAACTGATAGATGACAGATAAGAGATCGGCTCTCTCAGTTATCATCTATGATCTTTCATCTATTCCGAAATGGTTATTTGATGCGCCAGGCTTTAAGACTGCCTTTTGTTATATTTATTGACTTGCGAAGCGAAACGGGCTACACTCTCGGTTAATTTGCCCAACCCTCTCGAATAAAATTAAGGAGTTTAAAAATTTAAATGCGAGAAATCAATATAAAATTGTGTGTTTACAAAATCATTTCCACTGTGATCATAACCTCGATCCTGGCGATTTCGTCAGCGTTCGCTCAGACCGTGTCGCACACGTATGATGCGGAGCTGGTCGTTTCCGAAGGAAAAAAGTCGGTTGAGACCGATGCCGACCTCACGATGAATGAAAAGAATTTTACCATTGTACCGGATAAGAGTTCCTTCGCATCTTCGTCAAAGAACATAAATTATTCGGTATAAAAGTAGCCGATTATTCTTATTCCAAAAAACCGATGCTTTCCGGCGGCGGCGCGGTAGCGACCGCATTGCTCGTGGGATTCATCTTTGCCCTGCCGTTCCTCTTTATCAAGAAAAAGAATCACTGGCTGACAATTCAAACCGAAAAGGATTTTGCCGTCATCAAACTGGGCGGGGATAATTTCCGCCAGATCAGAGCGGACTTTGAAACCCACGGTGTAAAAGTAAATACCATTGAGGAAGAAAAGAAGAAATAGCAGCAAGGCTTATTTGAATAAAAAGGACGCTTTCGGGCGTCTTTTTTTTGTTAGCTGTTACCCGGTCGCTACTGCTCCCGGTTCTGACAAGAGACGCATCGGCTGACGCCGACGCTACTGACAAGAGAGAACCACCCCGCTGCTTTAGCAGCGGGGTGGTTCTCTCTTTGCGGCTCTTTTTCTCAACTAAATCCTGATAATGTGAAACTTTGGGTACGGGGGATCGCTTTGTGTTCTACAGTGTCTTTGTGGTGGAAATTCTCTTTTTGTGTTTTTAGTGTGAGGCAGGTGGTTCCGGTCTTTTTTTTGCCGCTAATGAAACAAAAATTCCCGATCGGACAAAAAACGTTCTTCACCTCGGGCGCCTCTTCATATATCTCTTACCGCGCGGTCTCCCGCCGTCACTCGACCGCCGCTCTTTGAATTCCAAAATTCCCAAAACAGCGTTTCAAAAACGTTTCAGGTGTTTCACTTTGGTTCACCCCGGATGAAACAAAAGTGAAACACGGCTTGCCTGTAAAGCCGGTGGCAATTTAAGCAGATTCACGCGCTAAAAAAACTCTTGTATTTTTTAAAATTAAGAGTATATTCCTTCGCGAACCTGTGGATATCCACTGCGGTTTATGTTTGCCGCGCGAGGTTTTTAGGGCCCGGCGCGGACGGGTAAAGTGTTCGATGTTGCTTTGAGGTAGCATAAAAGGAAATGAGCGAAGAAAAAAAGAGTTTTCTTTCTAATGCCGGGCTGGCGCTGGCTGTGGGTTTGGTTTTGTCGTCGATCGTGCTGGGGTGGGCTTATACGAGTAAGAGGAGCGGCGATGAGGCGGTGACCGTCACCGGTTCCGCCAAGAAACGCATTAAATCGGATATCGTAATGTGGAGCGCCGGGGTCTCTCACCAGGCTTCGACATTGGCTGAGGCCTACAAGGTCCTGACCGAAAACGTGCCCCGGATAAAACAATATCTGCTGGGGAAGGGAATTCCGGAAGATCAGATCACGATCTCTTCCATTTCGACCACGGCGCTCCACGGCCGGGACGCCGAGGGAAATGAAAATTCCGAGATAACCGGATACTCTCTGCAGCAATACGTAGAGGTGAAATCGCCCGATGTCGAGAGGATCGGCTCGATCGCGCGCGAAGCGACGGAGCTGTTAAACCAGGGCATCCTGATAGAATCCAGCGCGCCGCGCTATTATTACACCCAGCTCGGCGATCTCAAGGTCGAGATGCTGGGCGAAGCGGCCAAGGACGCCAAAACACGCGCCGAGCAGATCGCTTCTTCGACCGGTAATAAGATCGGTGCGGTGCGTTCCGCCAAAATGGGCGTGATGCAGATCACGGCCGCCGATTCAACCGACGTCTCCGATTCTGGCATCAGCGACACCTCGTCTGTTTATAAGGATATAACCGCGGTGGTGAATATAAGCTTTGCGGTTTCGTAAGGGTGTGGAGCGCCGAATTTATTCGGCAAAAAAGGCGGGCCGCCCGCCCGCCTTTTTTATCTGAATAAAATTCAGCATAGATAATATAATCTTGATCATGAACTATCCCAACTTTATGTCGGAACATTCAGCAGAATATGTTCTGGTGCCTGATTTAGTAAAGCGCTTTGAAAGTTTAACTTCAGAAATAATACCCATGTTTTTTTGGAGCACCAGAGAAGGAAATTCCACCTCGCGAGGAATGATGGCACGTTCTTCGGTTAAAATCATAAGTGCTTTTGCCAGACGTCCAAAGCTTTCCCCAGTTAAGGATCATAAAATTTCGTTCAAAATCAATGAAGAATTGATCAATTATAGCCATATGAATAAAGAGTTCGGTATTTCCGTTCTAGCAGGAGTTCCATTGGCTCAATCATTATTCGATATCAGGCTAAATACCCCATGCTGCTGGTATAAGATAGACGGTTTTACGGAATGTATGATCGATATAGATATGCAAGGAAATGCTATTTCATCCAATCCAACGCAAGCCTTTTTACCTATACGACTAACAGATCAACAGTTATGCGATATGGTTAGTTCAAGCAAACAAATGTCGTGGGTAGAAGCTGTTGAGATTATTCGACACATTAAACGAGCATATAGGGCACATAGAGGAGGTTATTTTTCTTTTTTTGGAATCTATCAACCCTTTCATTTGATCTTTCCGACAATTTATCTGTAATAAAAAAGGCAGGCACAAGGCCTGCCCGCCTTTTGCCGAATGAATTCGGCGCTCCAAAATATGCGCTCCTTACTTCATGTCCAGGCTCTTCATCAGGAATCCGTAGATATCGGCTTGTTCCTGAATGATCTTGGTCGTCGGTTTGCCGGCGCCATGGCCTGCGCGGGTTTCGATACGGATCAGGACCGGAGCATTACCGGACTGTGCCGCCTGCATCGTTGCCGTGTATTTAAAGCTGTGGGCCGGGAAGACACGGTCGTCGTGATCGGCAGTGGTCACCAGCGTTGGCGGATATTTCGTGCCGGGCTTGATGTTGTGCAGAGGTGAGTATGCGTAGATGGCCTTGAACTCTTCCGCGTTATCGGGCGAGCCATAGTCCGAGGTCCACGCCCAACCGATGGTAAATTTCGTAAAGCGCAGCATATCCATCACGCCCACCGCCGGCAGGGCCGCGCCGAAGAGGTCCGGACGCTGGTTAAGGACCGCTCCGACCAGCAAGCCGCCGTTAGAACCGCCCTGAATGGCGAGTTTCGGCGTCGACGTGTATTTATTTGCGATCAGCCATTCACCCGCCGAGATAAAGTCGTCAAAAACATTTTGCTTTTTCAACTTCATTCCGCCTTCGTGCCAGCTTTCGCCATACTCACTGCCGCCGCGTAGGTTGGCGACCGCCAACACGCCGCCCATTTCCAGCCAGACCACGCGGGAAACGCTAAAGCTCGGCGTCTGCGGAATATTAAAACCGCCGTAGCCGTAAAGGATGGTCGGATTCGAACCGTCAAGCTTGATGCCTTTTTTGTGAACGATGAACATCGGCACTTTGGTGCCGTCCTTGCTCGGATAGAAAACCTGTTTGACCTCAAAATTGGTGGGGTCGAAATCAACCTTTGCCGTGCGGAACAGATCGCTCTTGCCGGTTTTCATATCATAGCGATAGATGGTCGGCGGGGCATTGTAGCTGGAATATGTGTAGAAAGTTTCAGTGTCGTAACGTTTGCCGTTAAATCCACCGGCGCTGCCGATCCCGGGAAGTTTTACTTCGCGGACGGATTTTCCATTGGTATCGACGATCTTGATCTGTGTATAGGCGTCTTTCAGATAGGAAAGGACGAACTGGTTGTTAAGAAAATCGACTCCCTGTAAAGTCTCCGCCGACTCGGGAACGATGTCCTTCCAGATCCGGTCTTTGGCCAGCGCGTTGACGGCCACTACTCTGCCGCGCGAAGCGCCTTGATCGGTAAAGAAATAAAAATTGGCTTCGTCGTTACCGATGAAGCTGTAGTTGCCCTCGAGCTTGTCGACCAGCGGGATGATCGGCGCTTTTTCGGCCGTCAGGTTTTTGAAATAAACCATATTCTTCGGCGAAGTGCCCTTGCCGATGGAAATGATCAGCCAATTGCCGTCTTCGGAGACGCCGCCGCCGACGAAATATTCTTTGTCGGTCGGTTCATAAACCACGTAATCATCCGTCTGCGGAGTGCCGAGTTTATGAAAATACATTTTCTGGTTGAAGTTGTTGCCTTTTAACTCGCCGCCGGCCTGGGCATCGGGAAAACGGCTGTAGAAAAAGCCCGAGTTATCTTTGAGCCACGAGATCCCGCCCTGGCGGTTCGGCCTTAAGGTGTCCGGAAGATCCTGGCCCGTAGCAACGTCGCGGATGTGCCATTCGGTGCGGTCGGAACCGGCCACCGCCACGCCATAGGCCCAGAGTTTGCCGTCGTCGGTAAATGACGAACCGTTTAAAGCAGCGGTCCCGTCGGCAGTAAGCTTGTTCGGGTCGAAAAATACCTTGCCCGGATCGGTTATCGAACTGGCGATATACAGAACGTTCTGATTCTGCAGCCCGTCGTTTTTGGCGTAGATATAGAAATTGCCGACCTTGTTCGGCGCGTAAATTTTTTCGTAGTTCCAGAGCTTGGTCAGGCGCTCTTTGAGCATCTGACGCTGCGGGGCGATCGTATCCAGGTACGAAGCGGTCAGCGCATTTTCCGCGTCGATCCATGCGCGTGAGTCCGTGGACTCAGTGTCCTCCAACCAGCGATACGGGTCGGAGATCTTCATTCCATGATATTCATCAACCTGTTCGACCTTTTTTGCTTTGGGATAATCGAATGATTGCTGTGCAGAAACGCTGCCTGTCAATAAAAACACCAGCGCTAAAAACAACGTAATGATCTTTGTCATTTACACCTCTCCCTTAACTTTTTGCAAAAAGCATAACGCAAAAGGCGTAGAAATTAAAGGGAAAGTGGTATGGAGCGCCGAATTTATTCGGCACGAACGTGCGAACGTTCGAATGCTTCTAAAAGCTTTCTTTGTTGCCTGGCTTTTTTAACCTGGCCTTCTAATAATGTTCTCGAGCCGAATGAATTCGGCGCTCCGAAAGCTTGTTTAAAAGATAGGTAATTGATTGTCAGCGTCGAGGTCTTGCGCCTGCATGCCGGGAAGTATCTGCATTTGTACTTCTTCCGGGAACCAGCAGGCCTTTTCATTAAGCATCGCTTCGATCTGATCTTTCGGCAGGGGTTTGGACATCAAATAGCCCTGGCCATAGTCGCAATCCAGTTTTCTCAGTATCTGGAGCTGTCCTACGGTCTCGATGCCTTCGGCGATGATCTTCAGCTTCAGGGTCTTAGCCAGTGAAACTATCGTCCGCAGGATCTCGCCGTCCTCGCCGCCTTCGCGTACGTTGGAAACAAATGAACGGTCGACTTTGAGCGTGTCAAAAGGCAGCCGGTGCAGTTGGCTGAGCGATGAGTAACCGGTTCCGAAGTCGTCGATGCTCAGGCGGACGCCCAATTCTTTCAGGCGGGTCAGGGAATCGACCGTCATCTCAATGTTCTGCATCGCCGTGGATTCCGTGATTTCCAGCTTTAACGAATCCGGCGCCAGGCGGTGTTTTTCCAGCACCTTGCGCACGTCGTCGACCAGGCTGACCTCAGACAGGTGACGGCCGGAAAGATTTACACTAACCATCAGATTTTTATCGACCCCGGGCAGCTTCTGCCATTCGGCGACCTGGCGGCAGGCTTCATTCAGGATCCAACCCGTCATGGGGATGATCATGCCGCTTTCTTCAGCGATCGGGATAAAATCGTTGGGGGGAACCAATCCGCGCTCTGGATGATTCCACCGGACCAGGGCCTCAAAACCCGCCAGTCCGCCCTCTTCGAGCGATACGATAGGCTGGTAAAAGAGGACCAGTTCCTTGCGCTGGACCGCAAAACGAAGATCGGATTCGATCTTCACGGCGTTTACGATGCGAGAGCGAAGTTCTTTGTCGAAAATGGCGATCGGAACTTCCTCTTTTTTCGCGTGATGCATCGCGATATCGGCATCACGGAGTATTTCTTCCGGATGGTCGTATTCCGCGTCGCTCTGGGCGATCCCGAGATGCAGCGAGATAAAGACCTTGTTGCCCTGCAGAATAAAAGGCTGCGAGATCTTCTGGTGAATGTTTTTGGCAAACCTGAGGTTTTCCGCGGGGCTCGTGATGTCGTTGAGGACGACCGCGAATTCGTCTCCACCCAAGCGGGCGACCACATCAGTCTCGCGCACAGCACCCTGCAGCCGCTTGGCCACCATTATCAGCATCTTGTCGCCGATCGAATGGCCGAGAGAGTCATTAATATTCTTAAAGCGCTTAAGATCGATGAAAAACACACTGAATTTGGTCTGCTCCGGGCCGTTGGATCTTTCGATCGAAGATTTTAGCTGCTCCTGTAAAAAAGCCCGGTTGGCAACGTCGGTCAGCGAATCGTGCAGGGCCGCATACTGGAAGGCTTCCTTACTCTTGCGCAGCGCGTCGCTGATACGCTCCTGCTCCTTTAAATAGCTGTTCAGCTGCTTGACGTGCTCTTCGGCCTGCTCGGCACGCTGTCTTTCCGCTTCTGCCTTGGCGCGCTCGGCCTTTTCCGCTGTTTCAAAGGAAACGTTGATCTCCCCGATCGATTTCCTATAAGTAAAGTATGCCAGCCCGACGGCGATCGTGGTCACGACCGTGGCGACCGGGTCTGCGTAGATGATCAGCTTATAAATGAGGCCCGCTAAACCGGCCCCGGCTATGTGAGTGATCGAACCGGGCAGCATCTGATCCAGCCAGATCTGCCAAAAGCTCTTTTCCTTGCGAAACGCGACATACCCGGCAACCAGCGTCGAATTAACAAAAAACTGTATCAGGGCCATCGTTCCCAGCACCGAAAGCAAATAGGCGCTGGTGGCAAAACCGGCCGGCTGCCCGACACTTTGAAGGAAAGGAAAGAGCGTGAGATAGCTAACGTAGGTAATAGTCGTCGATAAAGCGATACCGCCGACATTAAAAAATATCGCGGAATTGGGATAGCCCGCGTTCCGGCTTTTTATACGGACCGAATTGGTCAGGAATTCGAGCGAAGCCAGGATGATGGCAAACTCACCGCCGTAAAAAAGAAAGGTGAGAAAGATCATCGCGTCCGCGAAGGTAAAGACCAGGTTCGACCGGGGAAACTGAAGCTGCATTCGCGAGGCCACGGCCAACGTGAAAACGGTCAGCAGAAGAAAGCCGAGGTCGATCTTGTCGTAGTTAAGGTGGGTAAACGCCCACACCAGCGCAAGACCGCCAGCGGCAATTATGGCAACATCGAAAGATTTTTGTAGGACTTTGTAACCCATAAATATCGGGGAAGCGCTGATTAGGCGTTAAAAAAGCATTTCCGTAACGAAACGGATAAACAAATTGTCTGAGGCGGTAAAACCTTTAACTATCGGCAGATTTTGATAGGAAGCCCACATCAGAGAAATCGAATTAGTACATCTCGGGAATATTCTGATAGCGGGAGGTGTAACGGAGTTTCTTCTGTCTTAGAGGTACGCGCAATCGGCCGTGAAGCGGCCATCAACTAAGATATTAACATTGTTCAACGCAATATGCCACTGTTATTTTGCATAATATGCCGATTTTTATTCGTTTTTTGTCTGGATCATCGCCGGGGTCCACCGTCTTAATTTGCCACGAACCGGCAAAGATATCGTAATAAGCTGTCACAGCGGAAATTGGGTAACGGTAAACATTTATTGTTATTGAAGTTAACGCTTCCAGTCGAGACTATGGATACTTGCTACTCACTGTATACTCAGGATACACTCCCTAAAAAAATGCCGTTAACCCAGTAATTGCAGTAACTTACTCGTTTTTCCCAAATTAAAAGCCATAACTGTATATTCAGTATCCATTTCTGGTAGCAATAATTTTTGCCTCCACCAAAGGCGGTCCGCTTGGTTAACATCTTATTTATCATGCGTTTAGATGGCTTGCTTAGTTTGCGGAACGTTGTGGCACGCGGATTGTAATAGAGAGGGCACTAGGCAATTAGCCATAACATAGCAAGAGAAAAAAGAAAGAGTAAATTTTGGAGGAGAGAAAAATAATGAAAAGCGTAAAAAACATATTAGCAATGGTAGCAATGGTAACGGTCATGGGTGTCAGCTCGTCATTCGCAGGAGTTTATTGGGCAGATCGTAACGGCGGTGACACGAATGTTTGCACCAAAGACGGTGATTCGGCCAACGGCGGGATCTTGATCGGTGACTTTGCCGCCTCGCTCGGCGGAATCCTGATCGGCGACTTTGCCGCTACCGGCATCCTGATCGGTGACCTGGCCGACGCTCCCCGCTGCGGCGGCAGTGATTCAGTCAACGGCGGCATCATGATCGGTGACTAATCAAAAAAGTTCCTAAGCTGGTTCGGTATTGAGCACTCAAGCGAACTTGATAGTGAGATAGATTTTAGTTCTCACCATAATTGGACAACTCCCCATAGGCTTCGTTGAAATAAGATTCTAACGAAGCCGTTTTTTTGTTTAAAAATAAGAGATCAGGCGGGAATTTTAAGTTATTACCTTCGAAATAGCTGATAACTGATAGATAACAGATCATAGATCGGATCTCTCAGTTATCAGCTATGATCATTTTATCTACTGCTGAAAACAACCTCTCTAGGCCTGTCATTTGCGCGCCCTAATAAACAGTGATCATTACCAGGCATTTAAGGGCTTCAGACTCACGGCCAAACATTATAGAGGACTCGCCATATACAGTTGTACCTTTCCAGGTCCAGGATCCGGCTTCTTTAGGGCATCTTCACACTCCTATTTTTATTGTGTGCCGAGTAAATTATATGCAAATCCGAAGTGTGCGAAGTGTGGATACTTGCTACTCACTGTATACTCAGGATACACCACTTTAAAAAAAGCCGTTAACCCAGTAATTGCAGTAACTTACTCGTTTTTCCCAAATTAAAAGCTATAACTGTATACTCAGTATCCATTTCTGGTGGCAATTAACCTTGCCGTGCAGGAAATGAATTTGTGTATCTAAGGCCTGATAAATCAACGGTTTAACAAGTTCCTGCTCTTTGCGGAATCTGTGGCACGCGAATTGTAATAGAGAGGGCACTAGGCTGATGAAGCCATAACATAGCAAGAGAAAAAAAGAGTATATTTTAGAGGAGAGAAAAGATAATGAAAAGCGTAAAAAATATTTTAGCAATGGTAGCAATGGTAACGGTTATGGGCGTCAGCTCGTCATTCGCAGGAGTTTATTGGGCAGATCGTAACGGCGGTGACACGAATGTTTGCACCAAAGATGGTGATTCAGCCAACGGCGGGATCTTGATCGGTGACTTTGCCGCTTCGCTCGGCGGAATCCTGATCGGCGACTTTGCCGCTACCGGCATCCTGATCGGTGACCTGGCCGATGACGCTTGCAGCAGCGATTCAGCCAACGGCGGCATCATGATCGGTGACTAATCGAAAAAGTTCCTAAGCTGGTTCGGTATTGAGCATACTCAAGCGAACTTGATAGTGAGATAGATTTTAGTTCTCACCATAATTGGACAACTCCCCATAGGCTTCGTTGAAATAAGATTCTAACGAAGCCGTTTTTTTGTTTAAAAATAAGGGATCTTTGCGAAATGCTCAGGCGGAGATCTTTTGGACAAGAGCGGTTGAAAGAGATCTGATGCGCTTTTCGTCTAACGTTTTAACTTTACCTTCGCGATAGATCTCGTTTCCGGCCACCATCGTCAGGACCACATCGCGCGCGTTAGACGAAAACACAATGGCCGCGGCAGCGTTGTGCACCGGTAATTGGGCGATATTTTCTAAAGTCACGATGGCAAGGTCGGCTTGCTTACCCGCTTCCAGCGAACCGGTAACGTCGCTTAGCCCCAAGGCCCGGGCCCCGCCAAGCGTCATCATCTCAAGCATCTCCGCGGCGGAAATAAAGCGCCGGCTTTCGGCGCGATTTCGGGCGGAAAGAGCGGCAAAGCGAGCTTCCTCGATGATATCGCAGGAATTATTGCTGGCCACCGAATCGCTGCCCAACCCGACAATTGCGCCGTTCGCAAGAAATTTCTCCAGCGGCGCGGCGCCGTGGCCGAATTTTGCGTTCGATTTCGGGCAATGGGCGATCGTGGAACCGCTTCCGGCAATAAGGCCGAGGTCGTCCTCATCCACATTTACACAATGCACAAGCAGCGGCTTTGACTCCAACACGCCGATCGAAGAAAGATATTGGACGCTGGATGTGCCCGGCGGCTTCCACGTGATACCGCTTTTTTTCCAAAGCTTCGATAGCAATCCATCGCCGCGCAGCATAAACGCTTCTTCGATGGAAGATTCGGCCGCGTGGATCGAAGTTTTTATATTTTCATCGATAGCAAATTCAGCGATCTTGCGGAATAGCTCCGCGCTGACGGTATAAGGAGAGTGAGGTGAGATACCGGCTTCGATCAGGGGGCTTTCATACCTCTTTATGGCGAGGTATTTTTCCTTTAGCTTTTGCAGATCGTCTTCTGCCCGGGCATCGTCGGGTGAAAATTCCGTCTCCTGGTAAATGATGCCGCGCAAGCCCACTTGCCTCAAAGCCTTGATGGCGGCCAACCCGTTTCGCCCGACATCGGCAAAACAGGTCACACCGGCCCGGGCGCCTTCGGCCGCGCCAAGCAAAGCCGAAAGTTCGATGTCCTCGGCGGTCAAAAATTCGGCGCGGACCTTGGTCAGCTTTAGCAGCCAGGCGAGAAAATCGTCTTCGACGTCGTCCAGCAAGCCGCGCATCACGGTTAGTTCCAGATGCGAATGACAGTTGATCAAACCGGGAAGGATCGCCGCCGCGCCAAAGTTTTCCAGTGTCGAGGTGTGAAAAGCCCGGACAAGTTTTTCTTTTTTATCGACGGCGATGATCTTGCCGTTTTCGATGACGATGGCGCCGTTATGGATCGGCGGTGAAGATATGGGAAGCACCCATTCGGCGGCCATGATACGCATAATTTAATTGGCTTTTTTTGATCTCCGGTAGCGGGCAAGGATCGATTCCACATACGCGCGTGTCGATGGAATATCGATGTGTTCGATAAACTCTTTTTCCGTGAGCGGCTGAGTATTTTCCGCGGTTTTGCCCCAATCTTCAGCCCGGCTCGGGCCGGCATTGTAGGCCGCCAGCATGCGCGCTTCTTCACCGGGCAGATCGCGAAAATTCTGGCGTAATTTCTCCAGATACCAGCAGCCGATCTGCAGGTTTGTTTCCGGGTCCCGCAGCAGCTCGGTCACATTTTCAGCGGCGCGTTTTTCAAAGGCTTTCATTCCGGTTTCCCTGGCCCAATCACGCGCTACCGTCGGGGTGACCTGCATTAGACCTATCTCGCCATCGGCGCCGATCTCCCAGGGTTTAAAGTAAGTTTCCTCGTAGATCACGCTCCAGACCAGGTCTTTGTCCAGGTGATAGACTTCGGCCTGGCGAGAGATCAATTCGTCATAACGATGGATCCAATAAATGTCGAGAAAAAAATAAAAGGCGGCCAGGACGACGGCTGCTAACAAGACCCCGATTACACTGAATGTTAAAATGCGGCGCATTTTATGATGTTTTGAAATCACGTCGAATATATTCCGAGTGATTTTTTCGCCGACGGCGAAAGATTTAATAGCGTAGGGTAAAACCCTACGTGAATTGACCACACGATCTTACGACACTGAAAGTTGTCGAATAAATTCGTCCGGCTTCGCGGACGTGGTGCTATAAACTACGAGGTCGGGTGTTACCCGACACTATTAAATCGGTCACCTCCGGCGACAGATCAAGGTTTCGCTTTCGACTTTACGATCGTTTTTTTCTTCCGCTTTACCGGAGCGGCTTTTACTTCTTTATGAAATCCGCCCCGCACCATTTCGGCAAACAGATCGACATCGTAATCCGCTTCGCGAGACATTTCTTCGCGGATCTTGTGCAGCGTTTCCAGAAATAAAGTTCGTCGATACATCAGGTAGGAATTATACCATTAACCACCCCCAAAAAAATTTCCACCATCGCCCAGATGAAAAAGGGAGCGCCCAATTTATTGGGCAAGATCGATAGCGATCTATAACCTTTTTCGAACGCTCTGCGTTTATGCCGAATAAATTCGGCGCTCCGATTATTTTTCCACCAAAAATTCCGGGGTGACGATCATCGGGACAAAGAAGCCGGCGGCGGTATTGAACAATCTTATCCGCGCCTGTTTGCGAACGCTGGCCAGGTGGCCGAAGTTCCAGGTGACCAGATAATCGATCTTGTGGACGGACGCCAGTGCGACGTGCAGCGCATCGGCGATATATTTGCGCGAAAAGATGCCGCGAGAAATATAGCCTTCGGCGAGGATGGCGGCCTCATCCACCATTTCCAATTGTTCGAGCGGTTTTATCAGATTGAGATAGCCGGTACGGTGCGGTTCGGAAACTCTCTCGAGTTCGCGCTGAACAAGCGCTGTAATAAACGGGCGGTACTCGTGGAGTTCGTGTTCCCACCAGCGGATGGTCAGGTCACGACGAAAAGGTTCTCCGTTATCGAGATATGCCCCGACAACGGAAGTTTCCAGATATAAGCTTTGTTTCACGTTCTTATTATCGCCGGTTTTGCCGTTTAAGAAAACTGCTGTAGGATCGGCGGCAAAAAAACTCCCCTCCTTACGAAGGAGGGTGGCGCGGCTCAGCGCGACGGGGTGGTTCTTTTACAACAAATAATACAAATTAGATGGCTAGAATAAATACTGAAGAGAACCACCCCGCCCTTCGGGCACCCCTCCTTCGTAAGGAGGGGAGTTAGGATCCTCTTACTCTTTCGCCGTCACCGCTCGTTTTATCGGCGAAAAGCTAAGCGTATATTTCTGGAAATCGAATGTCAGCCGGTAGTGTTTGAGAAAATTTCCTCCCAAAATTCCCGATTGTTCAAAACCGGCATTTTCATTGATCACGCTCAGGTTAAGGGCTATTGCGCGCACATCTTCGACACTATGCTTTCCAAACGAGACGCTGGGCAGATGAAACAAAGGCACTCCCTCGGTCACACCGGCGGCGCCGATGACCCTCATCTTTTGTTTGCCCTGAAAATGTTTGACCTCTTCGCGCCCGGCCAGCTCGGTTGAGATGACCGAAAGCTCCGCTCCGGTATCGACGATAAAATTAAGCGGATCTTCAACTCCCGGCAGCATGACTTCACCGCTTAAGAATCCGCTCGGGGTCAGCCTGAGAGTCGAAACGAACTCGCCCTCTATTTTTTCCTGGGGATGATCGTCACCATTACCATCGCGCTTCGACATGACAAAGGTCATATTTTCGAAATCGATCGTGGTCAGAAACTTGGACAATAAAGACAGCCCGATATAACCGTCAAAGCGGTTTATTTCATCGGGGAACCGCCGCAGATAGATCGGCACGTTGCGTATTTTTACTTCGCCCAGCGAAACGGATGACAGCATTCCATAGACGATCTCAAATTTGCCGTTGCCACCCACCCCGCGGGCATTGCCGCCGCGCGCCACCGGCTTGATATCCAGCTTATCCGCCGTCTGCTGAGATACGACCGTGATATTCGAACCGGTGTCGATGACAAAGCGCAATACTTCCTCATTACGGCCGATCTTTAAATTCACTACCGGGCGGTCGTTTATCAATTCGATGGGAACGGTCGTGTCGTCTTTTCCGCCGGTGTCATAAAGTTTTGTCCGGGTGCTTAATACTTCCAGGAAACGGACCAGGCCTTTTATTCGCTCGCGCCGGTCAACGTCGGCCGGAGGCGAGATGCGCAAAAATTTGCGGTACGACTCCGCCGCTTCCCGGTATCTTTCGAGCCGGGCGCAGACCTGCGCCAGCGAAAGAAGATAATCCGGTTCGTCAAAGTCCTCATAAGCGGCCCAGGATAATTTAGCCCGGCTGTCTTCCAGCCGGTTGTTATAGAAATCGAGCATTCCCAGGCCGGCAATGGCGAACGCATTGTCCCTTTCGAGCGCAAGCGCCGCCCTCAGAGTTTCCTCGGCTTCTTTGAAATGGCCGGCGGAAAGCAGAATGTTGCCTACCAGAGCATAAGCATAGGCGTTGCGCGGATCGGATTTGGCCACATCAAAGGCCAGCATGTAACCCTCCAAAAGCTGACGGGTCTTATACAGCACATGGCTCAATTTTAATTTGGCTTTGACGCTGAACTTATTGATCTCGAGGGCTTTGCGAAAGCTGGCCTCGGCGAGAGGGTAATCAGCACGGTGAAAGGCCTTCTCACCTTGTTTCATCCATTGCGATTCGCTTGCGACATCAATGTTTTGAATATCCCCGGCGCGGATCCCTATAGGGGCCGGTAAAAGAAGGCAGATCAAAAACAAAAATATTCCGAAAGCAGGGAACGCTGATCTAACAGCAGGGAAAGTGCAAGAACTTCGTAAAACTCTTACAAACATAACGCGAACTCCTTCTTCTCAAGCGCACCCGCTACTTGAGAATTTCACCGGTTTTCATCGACCACAGAACCAGATCCAGCTCGTCAAAATTAATTTCTACCCGTTTGGCAAAATCACGCAATTTCTCTTCGGTTTCCAGGTAACGGGTGCGGGTCGAAGGCGGTTTGGGATCGTCGATAATTTCGAGTTCGACGAGGCAATGGAGAATATGTTTATCCAGGATGCCATAGCCGCTTAAGCCAATATTTCGTAAATAATGGCTGGCTTCCTTATACCCGAGTCCTTTAATGCGTTTCTCTTTTACCAGCCAGTCGCGCCGGTCGATAGGGTCTTTCAGACTCGTTAGATGCTGTTTGAGTCCTTTTTTGATGCCTGACTCGCTTAAAAAATCCCGGCTGGCGACAATATATCTCGAACGGGCGAAAGGGAACCGGTGAACCCCGGAAAGAGCGCTGGAAAGCTCCGAAAAATCGCCTTCTTCCAGGATGTGACGGACCGCTTCGATCGAACGCAGTCCCATCCTGGCCGAGCAGCCGCCGGTAAAAAAGCAGTAAACCATCTCTTCCCACAGGCGTTCGTCGCTGCCGTTGCGCCAAACGTCCTTAAATTCCCGCAATTTGGCCAGGATCTCTTTCCGCCTGCGGCGATGGTTACTCTTTATGTTTTCAATGGTTACAGGGACTTTTTCTCGCACGCGGATATTGTTAGATCAATTATGTACCTTTGGCAAATTGCGGTCAATGGATTTTAGTGGGCAGTGAACAGTAAGCAGTGAACAGTAAGCAGTGAGCGGTAAGCAGTGAGCGGTAAGCAGTGAGCAGTGAGCGGTAAGCAGTTGTCGAAAATGAAGTCAGAACCGGGTAGCTCCCCTCCTGCCCGAGGAGGGGTGGCCGAAGGCCGGGGTGGTGGGAGAGCGACCGGTTTTTCCGCCTTCGTGTGATTCGTGTATTTGGTGGTTAAATCCGGAATTAACCACGAAGCATTAAAATACAAAACGGCTCCGGTTTTGTCGCCGCAGGTGACAGATCTAATAGCGTCGGGTAACACCCGGCTTACCGGTTTAAGAGCGGCCTCGTCCGCGCAGCCGGACGCATTCATATTCGACCTTCAGCGTCGGAGCGTTCTTGCTATCCGTGACGTAGGGTTTCACCCTACGCTATTAAATATTTCGCTTGCGGCGAAGTTTGTGACAGTTCTCCGGGCTGTTCGTGCGATGACACGATGGACATCAGGGAACATCAGGGAAACGGCGGACACAATATCCCGATGTCCCTGGTACTGACTTTATAGCCACGAAATGCACCAAACACACGAATTAAACCGCTGGGCAGGTAAAAAAACTCTTGATTTCCGAACATTTCTGAGGTATAAGCGTTTAGTATTGTATGCATAAGTAAGCCTGATTACTTATGGCATCGTCGGTCTAGCAGTAGGCATCTAACCCCTGCAGTTCCGGTAAAGTGGCGAAAAATGCCCTTTTGAGGTTGAAAAAGTATGATGCTATTGGCTATAATATATTTAGCCTTTCCTTTCGCAAGGCAGGGGAAGCCTACCATTCTCGCGAAGATTTAATTAAAGAGGTAAATTGATGAACTCGTTGCTGAAAAAAGCCGCCAGGCTTAGTTTTATGTTCGTTGCCGGTCTGGCTCTCTCTGGAGTGGTAGAAGTGTCTGCGCAAACACCGCGCAGCACGGGTACCCCCTTACTGCAGCCGATCGTTATCACTAAATCATCCTCAGGTCCTAGAGTTAGTACTCCGTCTTCTTCAATTCCCACGAAAACGATAGTTCAGAAACAAGCTCCGGTACCTGCGCCGCAGCCGCAATCGCAGCCGACGCCGGGTATAAATGGTATTACCAAGACAGTTAGCGTTCAGCCTCTTTACGATATCCCGGTCATTCCGACCGCCGGCATCCTGGTCGAAAAAGCCGCCGGGCAAACGGTAATGGACAATGCGTCCAACTTTGCCTTTAATCCGGCTTCCAATGTGAAATTGATCACGGCCTATGCGGTGCTGAAAACATTTGGCCCGAATTACCGTTACCCGACCAATGTCTGGACGGACGGCACGATAGACACTGCTACCGGAAATCTGTACGGAAACCTTTATGTTTCCGGCCGCGACCCGTCGTTTAACTATGAACACGGGGTGGCGATCGCCGAAGCGCTGAATCGTCTCGGCATCCGTAATGTAAATGGCGACCTGGTTGTCACGTCGAGCTTTATGATGAATTTCAACAGCTCGGCAGCACGTTCCGGCGCAACGCTTTACAACACGCTAAACACCGACGGCCGCTCGGCCGCGGCAGTGCGTGCCTGGCAAAATTACAGTATCAACTCGGGCAAAACCTTTACGGTCCCGAGCGTCACGATCACCGGCAAGGTCTACGAGGAAAACGTTCTTCCGACCAATGCGAAGGTGTTATTCTCGCACGAATCCGCGCCGCTCAAAGACATTCTGAAAGTCACGCTGTCCTATTCAAATAATGAAATGGCACAGCAACTGGCAAATTCCATCGGCGGAACCGAAGCGGTCGAAAGACTGAATCAGACCGAGCAGGGCATCGCTCCGGAAGAACTGCAGCTGGCAACGGCCAGCGGACTCGGTTACAACCGCGTCACGCCGAAAGCGATGATGAAGGTCCTGCGCGGACTGCGTAATGAATTGGCGCGCTACCGTTTGAAACTCGAAGATGTTATGCCCGTGGCCGGTATCGATCCGGGAACGCTGGCAAACCGCTTCAAGGCGTTTAACCAGGTGGGCAGCGTCGTCGCTAAAACCGGCACGCTGGGCAATACCGATGGCGGCGTCAGCACGCTGGTCGGCGAGACCAGATGCGCCAACGGCGATATTTTGTTCTTTGTCATTTTTAACCAAAAAGGCGGCGTTAAGAACTATCGCAATTACCAGGACACGCTGGTGACCACGCTGCAAAACAATTGCGGCGGGGCCGCTCCGCTGGGGTATAACTCACCGGGATTTGCCACACGAATGGCAAACACGCGGGTCAATTACTCGGCGGCGTCTCGTTCGCGCAACTAACTTCTTTTTTCTTCTTTAGTTTTCGTGTAATTCGTGTGTTTCGTGGTTAAGGTTTTGCGGATCTAACCACGAAGCACACTAAACACACGAACAGACAGGCATCCCCGATGCATCCCTCACATGCCCTCATATCTTGAAACCCGAACTTCAAATCGAATCATCTCCGTTCATATCGCAAGTGCTTCTGGTCGAAGATAAAGACACTTTGCGAAACGCTCTTCGTCTGACGCTGGAAAATGCCGGGTATGAAGTGAGCGATTTTCCGGACCCGAAGTCCGCAATCGAAAAACTTTCCAACACCCCGTTTCAAATAGTTCTGACCGACCTGCGAATGCCGAACGGCACGGGCCTTGACGTGCTGCGCGCCGTTAAAACGATCGACCGCGATATCCCGGTGATCGTAATGACCGCGTACGGCTCCATCGACGAAGCCGTGCAGGCGATGAAAGACGGCGCTTACGACTTTCTGCAAAAGCCGGTGGATACGGACCATCTGCTGATGTTGGTCGAACGCGCGCTGGAACAAAACCGCTTGCGCAACGAGAATTTGTTGTTAAAAGAAGAGGTGGCGAAACGCTACGGCTTTCCGCGCATCATCGGTGAATCCGACGCGATCAAAACCGCCGTCAGTGAAACACAGAGAGTCGCCGCGACCGGTGCGACCGTGCTGCTGCTCGGTGAAAGCGGAACGGGTAAAGAACTTTTTGCGCGCGCCGTTCATCATCTGAGCCCGCGCCGCGATAAACCATTTGTCGCCATCAACTGTGCCGCCATTCCCGAAACCCTGATCGAGAACGAACTTTTCGGGCACGAAAAAGGTTCCTTTACCGGGGCGAACGAACGCAAGCCCGGCAAATTTGAATTAGCGCAGGGAGGTACTATTTTTTTAGACGAGATCGGCGAGTTACCTTTGGCCGTGCAGGGAAAATTGCTGCGCGCGCTGGAAGAACGCGCCATCGACCGCATCGGCGGCCGCGCCCCCGTGCCGGTTGACGTGCGGGTCATCGCCGCCACCAATCGCGATCTGAAAGCGCAGTCGGAGAACGGCGAATTCCGGCAGGACCTCTTTTTTCGCCTGGCGGTGTTTCCCATTTCTATTCCCGCCTTGCGCGAACGCGCGGGCGATATCGTTTTGCTGGCCGAACATTTTGCCGAAAAATTCGGACGGGAATTTCGCGGGCGCGCGGTAGAACTCAAAGATGACGCGATCGCCGCTCTGCAAAAACAGCCTTGGCCGGGCAACGTGCGCGAACTCGCCAACGTCATCGAACGCGCCTGTATCCTCGCCGACTCCGACGAGCTGTGCGCAAAAGATCTGGGCCTGGTTTCCCCTCAAAACGAGAACTCTTTGGAAAGCTTTGCAAATTTCGATCATTCCGGCTCGCTCTCGGAAGTTTCCGACCGCGCTTTGCGACTTGTGGAAAAGCGTAAAATAATGGAAACTCTGAAAATTAGCGGCGGTAATAAAACCCGCGCGGCAGAGATGCTGGGCGTGAGTTACAAAACGCTGCTGACGAAGATAAAGGACTACGAGCTGGAAACCCTTAATGAATCCGACTAAATTCGGCAAATTAACATTCTTGACTTTGCTATTAGGCGCTTTGCTGACAGTGCAGGCAGCAGCGCAGGAAAATTCCAAACCCGGCCTTTGCCAAACAATTCGTCAGAATGTGCTGGCAAAACTGAACATAGAAAAAACGTTCACG
Organism: Pyrinomonadaceae bacterium; assembly: GCA_035995185.1. Classification (GTDB taxonomy): domain Bacteria; phylum Acidobacteriota; class Blastocatellia; order Pyrinomonadales; family Pyrinomonadaceae; genus DASYKT01. Next base: position 21,698 of record DASYKT010000022.1, on the reverse strand, counting down.
ACCACCACCTCGGACGGTTCGGAATGCGAATTCCGCTTTTCGGTTGAAGGGGGTAAATTCGCAGTGATAAATGCGTACGGATCTTCTACCGTTGATGAAGCTCATAGAAGATTTGTCGGTAATTACAAAAGCATCATTCCGCGAACCGAATTGGAATACGGTAATACGGTAAAGGTTGTTTCCGGCAGCCACTGGAGCGAAATGGTAATTTTTCAGAAGGAAGGATCGTATAACGTGATCACGTTTCGTTCTCAGAAGTTTTACGTGGATTTGGCGTCTCGAGATTATCCTTTATTGGAACAAATAGAATCTTTGTTCAAAGATATTAAATTTGAGAATCTTTAATAAATGAATCCGACTGACAAGCCCGAAGACAGTCAACCAATTCCAACCTCTGTAGAAGCTTTAGAAGAAGGCTTGCCGCTCGAGCACGCACTTTCCGGGCCTGAACCCGTCACCGCCGAACAACCAAAAGAAAAAACTCAGAGTGTCGCCAAATCCGCCGGGATAGTTTCTGTTGCGGTCATGGGTTCGCGCGTGTTGGGATTGGTGCGCGAGATGGTTTTTGCGCGCTATTTCGGCGCGGGATTTTTGTATGACGCTTACCAGGTTGCTTTTACGATCCCCAACGTCTTGCGCGATCTTTTTGCCGAAGGCGCATTGTCGGCGGCGTTTGTCAAAGTTTTTACCGATTACCAGTTAAAGAAAAGCGAAGAAGAAGCCTGGCGGCTGGCCAGCATGGTGCTCAATGCGCTGGTCGTGGTGCTGAGCGTTTTCGTGCTGCTCGGAATACTGCTGGCGCCGTATTTTGTGCCGCTGCTCGCCAGCGGATTCTCGCCGGAAAAAGCTGCGCTGACCGTCACGATGACGCAGATAATGCTGCCGTTCATTCTGCTGGTGGCGATGGCGGCGCTGGCGATGGGCGTGCTTAATACCAAAGGCAAATTCGGCATTCCGGCTTCAGCTTCGACGGCGTTCAACATTATCTCGATCATAGCGGGGCTCATCTTTGCATTTTGGTTTAGCGGCGGGAATTGGGAAAAACCGGTGGACAAGGAATCTGTCGCAGCCGCTTCAGCACAGTGGGCGATCATCGGAATGGCCATCGGCACTCTGATCGGCGGCGCAGCGCAATTTGTCGTACAAGTGCCGTCGCTGTGGCGCGTCGGTTTTCGTTTCTCACCAATTATCAGTTTTACCGATGCCGGCGTGCGCAAGGTGATGAGGCTGATGGCGCCGGCAATCCTTGGCACCTCGGCGGTTCAGATCAACGTGCTGGTAAATACCGTTTTTGTCACTGAGATCGAGGGCGGGCGTTCGTGGCTCAGCTACGCTTTTCGCTTGATGCAGTTTCCCATCGGGATCTTTGGTGTTGCCATTGGGACCGCGGCGATCCCGGCGCTTTCCAGGCTGGCTTCGCAGAACGACCTGGCCGGATTTCGCAAGACGCTTTCGGATTCTATCGGGCTGGTGTTTTTTCTCACGCTGCCGTCGGCTTGCGGCCTGGTGGTATTGAGCGAACCGATCATTCGCTTGCTTTATGAGCGAGGAGTTTTTAAATCTTCCGACACGCCGATGACCGCCTACGCGCTGGCGGCTTATACCATCGGGTTGACCGGTTACGCCGCGATCAAAGTTCTCTCGCCGTCTTTTTACGCGCTCGACGATGCGAAAAAACCGATGATCATCGCGCTCTGTTCGATCGTGGTCAATGCCATCGCCAGCTACTTTTTTATGCGCGTCTTTTCACAGGTCGGCGTCACGCCCGAACACCCGCACGGTTTCGGACACGTCGGCGTGGCGCTAGCTACCTCGACCGTGGCGCTGGTCAATTTTCTCGCGCTGGCGTATTTTATGCGCCGCCGCATAAAACGCATCCACGGGTGGCAGATGGTTAATTCCTTTGCCCGCATCGCCGCCGCCTCTGCGCTGCTTAGCGCCGCCAGCTACGGCAGCTATTATCTGCTGACCATGCGCCTCGGCATCGACGGATTTTTCGTCCGCCTGATCGAAGTCTTCGTTCCTATCGCCATCGGCGGCACGGTGTTTCTTGTAGCGTCAAAACTCTTTGGCGTCAGGGAACTCAATCAGGCCTATAATAATTTTGCGAAGCGGTTAGGGCGGAGATAGACCGGAGCGCCCAATTCATTGGGGCAAGATCGCGGGGGTTCGATCTATCGCCTTTTCTACGTTCCGGCGTTCGTGCCGAATAAATTCGGCGCTCCCCAAAATATCGCTTTCCTTTTCATAAGTTTAAGAGTAGAATGTTCACGTTTTAGTTTAGGCTTTTCCAGGAGAAACAATCGTGATAACAGAAAACCTGTTAGAGGTCGCTGATCAGGCCCCCTCGCAACCGGACGTCTCAGTCGTCTATGCGACGGACTATCTAAATAAACTGACCGGCGAAAAGATCGAGCGCGAGTGCAAGGAACGCTTAAACGGCGGCTGTAAAACGCTGGTGCTCAATTTTCGCAACACCGAACTGGTGAACAGCATCGGCGTGTCTATCCTGCTGGGCGTGATCGATGCCGCCTCCAGCGCGGGCGCCAAAGTCGTTTTTTCGGATATGAACCAGAATACCATCGAGCTTTTTGATATGCTGGGTGTAACAAAGCACGTCGAACTGTCCGAAGATAATTAAGATCTTATGCCTGAACGAGCCGATAGATTTATACACACATTTGCCGCGCTGGCCGATCTGGGGCAGGAAGTTGCCGATATGAACAGCTTTCAGCAGATGATCCGAACATCGCTGCATTTGCTGCTTGGTTCGCTGGCGATCATGCGCGGCGGGGTAGCGCGTTTTTCGCGTTTCGGCGGGGAATTGAATTTTCTGGCGATGCGCAGCATGGGCGAAGACTTTCCGCTGATGCTTTCGCTCGGGCGCGACGACGTGCGCGAATTTGTAAACGGCGGGTTGGAAGCTTACGACCTGAATTACCCGCTGCTTAACGGCCTGCCGTTCGTTCGTAACCACAAAAAATTATTCGAGCAAAAACAGATCGAGCTTTTGATCCCGCTGATCGTGCGGGATGAGCTGGTGGGCCTGGCGCTGCTGGGCGGAAAAGCGAGCGGGGAAAAATTCGATGCGGGCGATAAAGCCGTGATCTGCGCCATGGCGCGGCATATCGGTGTCGGTATCCGCCAGCGAAACCTGATGGCCGAGCTCGAACGCCGTGCTCAGGAAAACCGCCAGCTTTACGAAGACCTGAAGCTTACTTACAAAGACACGGTCAAAGCTTTTGCCGCCGCGATCGATTGTAAAGACAAATATACCGAAGGCCATTCCGTCCGCGTCGGCAGATACAGCGAGGCGATCGCGCTCGAGCTGGGTTGGGACAGCGACCAGATGGAAGGTGTCGCCGTGGCGGGTTACCTGCACGACGTCGGCAAACTGACCATCGACCGCACGATCATAAATTCGCCGACCCGCATCAACGCCAAGGAATCAGCCGAACTCAATAAACACCCGCAGACCGGCTATGACATTTTGATGCCGATCCATCACCCGTTCGCCGATGTGCCCCTCGCCGCAAAATATCATCACGAACGCATCGACGGCCGCGGCTATCCCGATGGATTATACGACCGCGACATTCCTTATATCGCCAAGATCGTAAACCTCGCCGATTCTTTTGACGCGATGACCACCGACCGCCCTTATAAACGCCGCCGCCCGGCCGAAGATGTGATCGAAGACCTTTATAAAAATTCCGGCAAGCAGTTTGCCCCGGAACTAGTCTCGGCCTTTTGCCGCTCGATGTATAAAGAAATGACGGGCGAGAGCAAACAGCGCCAGTTCAAGCGAATGCTCGGGAAAGATTATATCCAGAATGAAAAAGTGATCCCGATGCTCAAGGATGTTCTGAACGGCATCGCGCCGACCAGTTCGTTGACGTTGGTGAGTTTGGATTAGTTTTTGTCTAATTACCTCTAAGGGTTACAATTTTTGGTGTTGGCGTGGGCGTGCCAACAGGACGTTTTATTGCCTTAAGCATTTCATCCGCAGCTTCGTACTGTTTTTGAGCCGCGTCTTTCTGCTGTTTTATCATTCCAATAGTAAGAACTATTTATCTTCCAACAACTGCACAAATTTTTTCGCCGCTAACGACAGCGTTCTGTCATTGCGATAAATAATTCCCACACTGCGGTTCCATTCGTCGCCGCCGGCGAGGTCGACCTCAACCAGCTGTTTATTTTTTACTTCGTCGAGCACGCTGGTGTGGGGGACGATTGCCAGTCCGAAGCCGACTTCGACGGCGCGCTTGATGGTTTCGATGTTGTCAAATTCTGCCACGCGGTGCACTACGACGCTGTGATTTTTCAGCACCTTGTCGGTCGCTTTGCGGGTGGGCACGTCACGCTCGAAAAAAACAAAATCCAGGTTCTGCAATTCTTTTACTTTTACCTGTTTGCGTTCGGCAAATTCATGGTCCGGCGGGCAGATCAAAACCAGCCGGTCGCCGGGCATATTTACGACGGTTAATCCGCGGCGCGGTTCGGGAAACGCGATAATCCCGAGCTCGACCGTACCGCCGAGCACGTCACGCACCACGCGGGTCGTGCGGCTGTATTCCAGGTCGATCTTTACCGCGGGAAATTTGGTCATAAACTCGCGCACCCGGCCGGGCAGTTGGTGCAGGCCGACGCTATAGACCGTCGCCACGCGCACGGTGCCGCTGATCTTTCCGGTCAGGCTGCGCATCGATTCCTGCATCTGGTCATAGGCGGTGAGCATATTTTTACTCTCGCGATAGAAAACCTCACCGGCGGGGGTCAGCCGGATCTCGCGGCGGCCGCGCACGCGTTCGAGCAGACGGCGCTTGAATTTTTCTTCGAGCGTTCGCATTTGCTGGCTGACGGCGGATTGAGTGACGAAATTGCGCTCAGCCGCCAGCGAAAAGCTTTGGGTTTCGACCAGGTCGCAAAAGACTTTGAATGTTTCCAGGTGCATAAAGTTAGCAGATTGACTGAGTTTGCAGAGCTAACCGGGTGTTCAAGGAGTGACTCGACCAACTCAATTAACCCGGCAAACTCAGCCAACTCGAATCAATTATAAGTTTTTCTTTAGAAGATGTAAAAGAGATTTCATTTTATCTTATAACTGAAAAGGAATATGATATTTATTATGAGATCAGGAATAGCAGCTTTTTTATTTCGCGTACTGGGCGGGTTTTTCAGAAATGTTTAATCGCAAAGAGCGTAAAGAAAGCCGCGAAGAGAGCAAAAGCTGAAAGACGCCGGAAGGGGCAAAATGTAGGGCTTAAGATTGCCGATTTACATGTTTAGAATTAAAATTCTAGTTCATCGCAATTCCTGAAATTATTACGGACAAAGGTTTAATGGCTATTAAACTCAGCACCACTTTTCTCTTACGCAAGCTTCACCAGCTGACCGGTATCGTTCCGCTCGGATTGTTTTTCCTGGTACACCTGTATACCAATTCGGCCGCGATGAGCGGGGCAAAAGTTTTTAACGAACATGTGCAGGGCATTCACGATATACCGTACCTGCTTTTTATCGAGGTATTCGGGATCTTTTTGCCGCTGCTGTTTCATTCGGTCTATGGAGTTTTTATCTCGGCCGAAGCGCGCGTGAATGTTTTCAGTTATGCCTATGGCCGCAACTGGTTTTATCTTTTCCAGCGCGCCACGGGAATTTTCCTTTTCTTTTTCTTGCTGTTTCACATTCTGAATTTTCGTTTTGGAATGATACCGGGCCTGAATATGACGCCGGTGGCCGGCCATGCCGACCAGGCTTTTACGATCGTGGCGAATGAATTCAGAAACGTCGTTATCCTGATAATTTATATTCTCGGCGTGGGCGCGACGGCGTGGCATTTGGGTTACGGGTTTTTCCTGTTTGCGCTCGACTGGGGAATTTTGATCGGCGAGCGGGCGCAAAAGATAGCGCTCTATGCCTCGCTTGGTTTGGCGGTAATGTTATTCGTCGTGGGAACCAATGCGGCGTTTGCCTTCATCAAGCCTTGCGGGCTGCTGCCGCAAGCCTTCTGTGAGCAGGCGGAAAAAAGTAAGATCGTGGAACCGACAGGAGAGAAGACGAAGTTTTGAAATAGGAGACAAAATATGGGAGTAAAATTTGCGGACATATTAGAAGCGGTAGAAGAACTTCCGACCGAAGAAAAAGAAATGCTGGTCGATATCGTGCAGCATAGGTTGATCGAAGAGCGGCGTAAAGCTCTTAAATCTGACATAGAAGCTTCGCGAAAAGAATTTGAAGAAGGAGCGGCAAAATCGTCAAGCGTTGATGAAATAATGCAAGAGGTCATGTCGTGAAATTACTATCTACTCCTTCATTTGTGAGATCGGCGAAGCGGATGGTTAAAAGAAATCCGAAATTTGCGGAGGCTCTAAAAGAAACACTTGCCTTGTTGGAAAAAGATCTATTTGACCCTCAACTTAAAACTCATAAATTAAAAGGTGTGTTGGAAGGGTCATGGGCATGCCGCGTCGCATACGATTTAAGAATAGTTTTTGAAATTGTGCAGTTCGATGATGAAGAGACGATTCTTTTGCAGACAATAGGCACGCACGACGAAGTTTACTAAAAGTATTTTATGGCAGCACCTAAAGGGTTAAAAATTGCGGTGGTTGGCGGCGGGCTGGCGGGCCTGGCGGCGACGATGAAGATCGCCGAAGCGGGACATTCGGTCGATCTGTTTTCGATCGTGCCGGTCAAGCGCTCGCATTCCGTCTGCGCGCAAGGCGGCATTAACGGCGCGGTCAACACCAAGGGCGAAGGCGATTCGCCGATGAAGCATCTGGACGACACCGTGTATGGCGGCGATTTTCTGGCAAACCAGCCGCCGGTCAAACGGATGTGCGAGATGGCGCCGTCGATCATTTATCTTTTCGACCGCATGGGCGTGCCGTTTTCGCGCACCGCGGAAGGGCTGCTCGATTTTCGCCGCTTTGGCGGAACGCTGCATCACCGCACGGCTTTTGCCGGCGCTTCTACCGGTCAGCAGCTGCTTTACGCGCTCGATGAACAGGTGCGTCATTGGGAAACGCAGGGAAAAGTGACGAAGTACGAGGGCTGGGAAATGCTCTCAATGGTGCTGGACGACCACCAGGTTTGCCGCGGTCTGACGGCGATGAACCTGCAGACGCTTGAGATCGAAAGTTTTTACGCCGATGCGGTGATCATGGCGACCGGCGGGCCGGGATTGATCTTTGGCAAATCCACCAACTCGCAGATTTGCACCGGCAGCGCGGTTTCGGCTTGTTATCAACAGGGCGCGCGTTATGCCAACGGCGAATTTATCCAGGTGCACCCGACGTCGATCCCCGGCGAAGACAAATTACGGCTGATGTCGGAATCCGCCCGCGGCGAAGGCGGCCGTGTCTGGGTGCCGCGCGACCCGCAGGATAAACGCAGCCCGCGTGACATCCCGGAAAGCGAAAGATTTTATTTTCTCGAAGAAAAATATCCGGCCTATGGAAATCTCGTTCCGCGCGATATCGCAACGCGTGAGATCTTTCAGGTTTGTCTGGAAGGAAAAGGCGTGGGCGGCGAAAACCAGGTCTATCTCGACCTGACGCATATCCCGGCGGAAACGCTGACGGAAAAACTCGGCGCGATCCTTGAGATCTACGAAATGTTCGTGGGCGACGATCCGCGTTATGTGCCGATGCGAATTTTTCCCGGCGTGCATTATTCAATGGGTGGGCTGTGGGTCGATTTCGATCAGCGCACGAATATTCCCGGATTGCTGGCGGCGGGCGAATGCGATTACTCGATCCACGGGGCGAACCGGCTGGGCGCTAATTCTCTGGTCAGCTGTGTTTACGGCGGCTTTGTTTCGGCGGCTTCGGCGGTGGAGTATGCGAAGAACGTGGAGCGCGGGACCAGCGGATCGAATGGCATTCACGATAGCGAGCTGCGCCGGCAGCGCGAGATAAACGATCTGATAGCGCACCAGAGCGGCAGCGAAAACCAGTACAAGCTGCACGAAGAAATGGGCAAGTGGATGACGGACAACGTCACCGTCGTGCGCTATAACGACAAGCTGAAAGCGACTGACGATAAGCTGCTCGAGCTGATGCAGCGTTATAAAAATATTTCCATCAACGATTCGAATCTGTGGGCGACACAGGCGCTGCCGCACGCACGGCAGTTGAAAAATATGTTGGAACTGGGGCGCGTGATCACGCTGGGAGCGCTGGCCCGCGATGAATCGCGCGGCGCGCATTATAAGCCGGACTTTCCGGAACGCGACGACGAAAAGTATTTGAAAACGACGATCGCGGAATATTCGACCGAAGAACCGGTGTTTTCGTACGAGCCGGTGGACGTGAGCCTGATCGAGCCGCGCAAGCGTGACTATAGTTCGACGAAAAAGAAAACGGTTTAGTAAGGTGGCGCCGCCGTTGCATCTTTAATCGGGGCAGCCCCGTAAAGACGTCCCGCCTTCTGTGTGAATTTTGCGCGAGCGGGACGCTGGCGCTACAAAAAGAGGTAATGATGAAGAATGTTTTTTGCTGGCAATTTTTAGCTTTTCTTCTCTTATTAGGGTCAAGTTCGATCTTTGGACAAACTGTTTATATGCCGCCGGTTTTGTCGGCCGATGCGGTCCGCGGAATAGATTTCAGCAAGGCCAAGCCTGTCAATGAAGACTACCGGCAAATGTACATAAAATGCGACGACACGCCGGTTTGCGAAAAAGATAAAAATAATCTTAACGCGCTGCTGAAATTTCCCGATGGAACGATATTTTACGAATCCAAAATGTCGCTCGATCTGGACGGTTCCTGGCTTTCATGCACCGATAAAAAAGGCGACGCTGACCAATGCCGCACGGCGTATATGTGGGATGACGAGTATCCCTCGGATGCGGAATACCACTCGACAGACGACAAAAGCGTCTTTTACAAAAACCAGGCGTTTGTCGATGCGGACAAGATCCAGTACATGGTCATTCCGCTCGACCGGCAATTTCGCCAGTTGACCGGCGCGCGCGTCGGCGATCTCGGCGTGGTGGTTTATCGTGACAAGGCCGTGCCGGTCTTTATAGCCGATATCGGACCGGGAGAGCGCGGCAAGATCGGCGAGGGTTCAGCGGCGCTGCTGCGCGCGGTCGGCGCAGAGCGATGTGTAAATCGCAATGCGGAAGGGAACTGCACCGAATTTCGCGACTACAGCGTTTCGCGCGGTGTAATGTTTTTTGTTTTTCCGCATTCCGCCATCGCCGGGTTGAAGAAAGAAACGGCCGTCGAAACGATAAAGACGGAGGCGGCGAAAAGATTTGATAAATTAAAGCGTCTGTAAAATAAGAACAGGCGCGGCAAAGCGGACCTGCTAAAAGGCCGCAGCAAATAACTGATCGAATTTGACGAGGAAATTCTCGTCTCCCGGGAGGAATAAAATGTCAAAAGGAAGACCCGGAGCGGATAGCTCAATAGTTGTTTCACATCAAATAAACGGAGTAAATCTTTTAGATTTGGCGACCGGTCATTTCGGCGAAGCGCCGCTTTTTTGGGGAAGATATTTCAAAAATTTACAGCAGCTTAGTAATGCCGAATATATCGGTAGAAAAGAAGCCAATCTTTTGCGCGAAAGAAATATAAGAGTGCTTCCCACCGCTCAACAAACCACTAAGGTCGGTGGAAGCGGGGCCACTGGAGCAGCGGATGGGCGGGGAAACGTAGAAGATCTGATCGCATCTTTCGGTGTCGATTACCTGGCCACACAGGGAAACGAGTTTCTTATGTTCTTAGATGTTGAACCCACGCATCCCTTATCCGCCGATTATTACAGCGGATGGGCAAATGGGATCACTCAACGCAGCCTGGAAATAAGCGGAGAAAGATTTCGGGTTTTACCCGCTGTTTATTTGAACCGGCGCGATCGTGCAACCTGGAACGCGGTAATCGCGGCGGCAGAACGTGGAACGGAGTGCAGCGGCTTTTGGGTCGCAAATTACGGCGGACGCAGCGATCAGATCACGCCGGGAGCGGGATGCGCCCCTTTGCTCGACTGGTCTCAAAGCGAGACGCGGCCGGACCTGGAGCTGCCCGCTGAGGTGCTTATATGGCAATACTCGGAAGAGTGCCACGGAGGTGACGGTTTTGATTGCAATATGACCAATCCTTCGATAAACATGGATGAATTATTGCAAAAACTTATACTGCCAAACGCGAGATAGGCATAAAATTAATTGATCAAGTCAGAGTTTCATCGCCTGATTTGTTAGTTTATTAAAATAGACCATGACTGAAACGCATCATTACAAGAAAAAGACCCTGGAAGATCCGCCGGAAACCGTTGAGATCCGCATCAGGCGGCGTGAGAACCCGCAGGCGGCGCAATATTGGGACACCTTTGCGGTGCCGTATCGCCGCAATCTCAACGTCATTTCCGTGCTGATGGAGATCCGCAAAAATCCGGTGACCAAGGAAGGCAAGACCGTGACGCCGCCGGTGTGGGACATGAACTGTCTCGAACAGGTGTGCGGCATCTGCACGATGGTCATCAACGGCAAGGTGCGCCAGTCTTGCTCGGCGCTGGTCGATAATATGCTGCTGGATACGGGTACTAATACGATCACGCTCGAACCGATGTCGAAATTTCCCAACGTGCGCGATCTGGTTGTCGATCGCACGCGGATGTTCGACCATCTGAAAAAAGTTCACGCCTGGGTCGAACTCGATGGCACCTACGATCTGGGCGCGGGGCCGCGAATGTCGAAAGACGAGGTCGAAGAGCGTTATGCGTATTCGCGCTGTATGACCTGCGGCTGCTGTCTGGAAGCCTGCCCGCAATATTCGGAAGATAATTATATCGGCCCGCAGGCCATCGCCCAGGCACGGCTCTTTAACATGCACCCGACCGGCAAGATGACCCGTGACGAGCGGCTGGAAGGATTGATGCAGGAAGACGGCATCACCAATTGCGGCAACGCGCAAAATTGCGTGCAGGTTTGCCCGATGAATATCCCGCTGACCCGCGCCATTTACGAAACCAACCGCGATGTCACCATCCACGGTTTGCTCGGCTGGTTGAAAAAATAGTATTGCCTGTCCGTCAGTAGAAAAATGTGAGGCCGGAGAGGTCTCGCATTTTTGTTTTTGCGCACTTATTGTTATCATTTTCCCGCTCTATCAACCGACAGAGCCCAAATTGCCGATGAATTATCAGAGCTATATCTCTCTTATTAAAGACCTCGAAGTCTATGCAGCGAAGCACTCCGCGGCCTATCGCTATAAAGTCGGGCTGCTGGCTTCGTTAGGATATGCCTACATTATCGGGATGGTAATACTACTCGTTAGTTTACCGTTGATAATTCTGGCGGGGTTGTTGATGAGCTTTGATGCCGTCAGCAAGATGCTGCTTATTTTTGCCAAGCTCTGGTGGGTGGCGGTACCGGTAGCAATAGCTTATTTCAGTATTCTCGGTGGAATACTTAAGGCGTTCATGGTGAAGGTCCCGAAACCGGAGGGCCGCGAGATAGTGAGTAGCGAAACGCCGGCAATTTTTGAATTCGTCGGTGACATCTGTAAAAAACTGAAAGCAGCCAGGCCGCAGAAGATACTGATCACGGATGAATTTAATGCGGCGGTGGTCACTATTCCACGTATTGGGATGTTCGGGCGCCGGGTCTATCTGCTGTTGGGGCTGCCGCTGATGAAGGCGCTCTCACCCGAACAATTCCGCGCGGTCATTATTCATGAGATCGGGCACATCTCAGGCAGACACGGTTCTTTCGTCAAGTGGGCCTATCAACTGCAGGAAAGCTGGAGCCGCATTTTTGAATCGCAGGCCCAGCACGAAAATAAAGCGGCGTTTCTGTATGAAAAGTTCGTCAAATGGTTTTTCCCTTATTTCGGGGCATACTCGTTTGTGCTGATGCGTGAGCATGAGCGCGAGGCTGATTCCTATGCCGTGCAGTATGCCGGCGAAAAGCCGCTGGGCGAAGCCTTGCTCGCTCTTCGCACGCGAACGGCGATGCTTTCCGAAGTTTTTTGGAAGGGCATCGAAAAAGAAAATGCGGAACATGAGGTGCCGACGCCGATGCTTTTTAGCAGGATGATGATGGCTTTTGACAGCGGTGACGGCGAGCGTGACCGGTCGACGGTCGAAAAAGCGCTCGAGGCCCCGACCGATTATGCCGACACACATCCTTCGCTGGCAGAAAGATTAAAGAAGATCGGCTACTGGAGCGGCGAGGGAATGCCCGCCTTGCCACAGGCAATGGGCGAATCGGCCGCCGAATATTACGTCGGGGACCTGATCGATGATCTGACCGGCAAATTCGATATGGAATGGCAGGAAAAAGCCGGCCAGGGTTGGAAAGAGAGGTACGAATATTACCAGAAGTCCGACGAACGGCTGACCGAGCTTTTGACGAAAGAAGAGCTAGATGCCCAGGAGTGGTACGAGAAGGCGTGCATCATTGCGGAAAAACAGAAGCGAAGTGATGCGATCCCGGAGTTGCGCGCACTCCTGGAGCGTTTTCCCGATCATGCCGAAGCCGCTTTTGCGTTGGGATATTTGCTGCTCGAGGAAGATGACGAGACGGGGTTCGAACTGTTAAGACGGTCGGTCGAGCTGGACGGAAAACTGAAAGCGCGTGCCAACGATGCCGCATTTCAATATTTGCGCGCAAAAGGCAGATTCGAGGAAGCTGCGCCATACGCCGACGCGCTGGAGGAATCTTATGCTGAAATAGAAAAAGCGCAGAACGAGCGCAAAGGGATCTTTCTCACCGATGAAATAATTCCGCATAAATTATCGCCGGAACATGTCGAAGCGGTGAAAAAAATACTGGGTTTTCATGAAGAGATCGTAAAAGCGTTTGTCGTAAGCAAAGAAGTGAAATATTTTTCCGACATTCCTTTCAATGGGCTTTTTCTTATATTTGACTTTAGCCGTGCTAAGTCTTCCGGCGTGACGGCCCAGGATATAGTGGATACTTTGATCAAACAGATCGAGGAATATGGTGTGAATTTTATTTACGCTTTCGACCCGAGCAAAGATAAAAAAGGAATAGCCCGCGTTTCGCAAGTTGAAAATGCTTGCATCTATTCTGTCGCAAAATGATATAAAATAACCTATGCAAAGAATTTGGTATCTGCTGGCCGGGGTTTTCGCGCTTTTCGGAGTTCTGAATATGGCGCGCGTGATCGAACGGCTGATCACCGGCGAAGAATGGGTGCCGTTTCAATCGCTGATCGCCGTGCTCGCGCTCTTTGCCGCGTTCATCAGTTTTAACCGGGCGCGGGCGGCGGCGGTTAAAAAATAGCCGGGTTTTCTTTCGAATTATTTCTTTCCTCGTTGTGGTTTTGGATCGTTGATTTCGCGTTATAGCCGAATGTAATTTTTTGCAGCTGCTATTTTGCAGCCGCTACGAGGCGAAAATGATCTCAAATACCGATAGCAGTTATTTATTTCCCGATCCGTTCAAAACATTTAAGTTTGCCGCGGTAATATCTCTTCTGTGTCTGATCCTCGCCTATGCGGCCAGGCGCAAATTTCAGGGGCGCAGCGCACGGTTGCGGGCACGGTCGTAACAAATTTGGGCGAAGTAGTGCCCAATGTGACGATAAAAGTCGCTGCAAAAGTTGCTGGCGGCGCCAGTGAACAGACAGTAGTTTCAAACGCCGAGGGCGATTTTCAAACCACCATCGCGGCAGACGAGTTTACCCTTTCGATCAGCGGAAAAAATATCAAGCCGCTTACTTTTACCTACAAAAAAACGGACGAAACCGCCCGGCTGCGGATCGAGATCAGTTATCTTCTGCCGCCGATCCATGAAGAGCTGGTGATCAATGCCTCGCAGCTGGAACCGAGTATCGAGCGCCGCAATGACAGCATCTACAAAGACACGCTTTTTTCCCGCGACGACCAGATCTTTCAAACGCTCGATTCCGGGATAAATGCCGGCCAGCATGAAGGCGGCGGTAAATCGCTGGAGATAAGGCGTTTCGGGTTTAACCTGGATCACGGCGGCGTGAACGGCGGGCTGAAAGTTTTGACCGACAACGTGCAGCAGAACCAGGGAACGCAAGGCCATGGGCAAGGCTACCTGGGCGTACAGCCAGGACGCACGCGGCGTGGTGCAGCAGCCTGACAGCCCGAAGATAGCGCTGACGGATTTTTATCAGAGCGGCGTCGCTTTTAATTCGAAGCGATTTTCCGCGGCGTTTTGATCGACCGCAGCAACGAACAGGTCTATGTGCCGGACGACGGAAGCATCGAACTCGCCGGCCCCAGCCGCTCCTACGGCTTTGAGGCAAAAACCTCGCTGCGCGTCAATCGTTACCTGAATTTCAACAGCGGATTTACCCAGGTGATCAAGGCATTTCGCGGCACCGCGCCCCGCACGTATGTTGACAGCGCACCGCATCTGGTTGGCAACGCTGCCTTTATGCTCGCCGATCTGTACGGGTTTAGCGGTTCGCTGCGCTATCGCCACATCAGCAGTTACCGCCTGGACGGCGCCGGTGACCCAAACTTGCGAGCCAGCGGTTTCGACCTGGTAGACCTGAGTCTGAATAAGAAACTAGACAAGTTTTTGGACCTGAATTTTGCCGTGGATAATCTGACCGATAAGCGCTATTACGAAACGCAAAATTTTTTCGAATCGCGCATTCGTCCGGGCGATCTTCCCGCCGAGCGTATTCACGCGACTCCCGGTTACCCGATAACTTTTACTGCAGGTGTCACGCTGCGGTTTGGCGAAAAAAAATAAATTAAGTCGGCGTCACTCATAAAAGTTCTGAGAGATGATGCGACTATTTTCGCGTGATTAGTGTGTTTCGTGGCTAGGCTCTTACCGCGATATAAGAAAAAATTAAGAGCTTAACCACGAAACACACTAATCACACGAAATTTATTAAATCTATCTTCCCGCTTTTAACGAATAACCAGCTGTATTAAACCGGTGGACCCTGGCCATCTTTAACTATCACTGCCCTGATATTAAGGAGAATATAGAAAATGAAGAACCTGCTTACAAAGATCTTCGATCAAAAATTGGTTTATAAGATCTTTTCGTTCCTACTCAGCGTGACCACGCTGACTCTCCCCGTTCTGGCTTCGAGCCACAGCGAAGCGCCGCTCATTTCGCGCGACCGTTTTGCCGATAACACCGATACCTATGCTTTCCGCAGTATCGAAAAGGGCAGAGAAAACTACGTCACTCTGATCGCAAACTACATTCCGTTTCAACAGCCGTCGGGCGGCCCGCACTTTTTCCGCTTTGACGATACGGTGCTGTATGAGATCAAGATCGACAACACCGGCGACGGCGTGGAAGACCTCAGCTATCAATTTACTTTTCAGACCAAGGTAAAAAACGGCGACACGGTTTTGGGCCAGGGCGCGGCGAATAAAGACATCGCCATCACCTCGCTGGACGATGCCGATTATAACGAAGCGCAAACTTTCTGGGTGCGCAAGATCGATTATAAGAAAAATAATTTTGGCAGCCTGATCGCCAACGGATTGGCCGTGCCGCCCGCCATATCGGGCCAAAGGTGACGCCGAATTATGAGGAAAAGCTCGGCAAAAAAGCCGTGCATGAATTGCGCACCGGCGGACGTGTTTTTGCCGGCCAGCGCGATGAAGGTTTTTTTGTCGACGTAGGCGGGGTTTTTGACGGGCTGAACCTGCACTCAATCGGGGTGATGGGCGGTTATGATTACACCAAGGGGTTTAACGTCAGCACGATCGCCATCGAGCTGCCGATCCAGGAACTGACCCGCAGCGGTAAAGTACCGAAGAGTTCAACGGCCGACGATGCCGTCATCGGTGTCTGGGCGACGGCCAGCCGCAAATCGACCACCGTTATCAAAGCCGACGGCACGCGAGTGCTGGACGGCGATTACCGCCAGATATCGCGGCTGGGCAATCCGCTGGTCAACGAAGTTGTCATTCCTCTGAAACTGAAAGACGCGTTCAACTCGCTTTCCCCAAAGGATGACGCGGTAGCAGCGCCCGCGGTGCTCGACCCGGAGCTTCCGAAATTGATGAAGGCCGTTTTCGGGATAAAGATCCCGCCGGCGCCGCGCAACGATCTGGTGTCGATCTTTGCCACCGGAATTCCCGTCAATGCCATTACCGGACCGGCTTACACCACGTTTTTATCGGACGGCAAGCCGCACGAATACCTGCGCTTGAATGTTGCCTTGCCCATAACGCCGTTTGACAAGATCAACCGGCTGGGGCTGCTCGGCGGCGATATTGCCGGGTTTCCGAATGGGCGCCGCGTTCAGGACGACGTGGTCGATATCGCTCTGCGCGCGGTCGCCGGTGGTACGCCGTTCACGCCGGAATTCAATATCGCGCCAAACAACACGCTGGGCGACGGCGTAAGCGAAAATGACGTTCCTTACCTGGATCGTTTTCCGTATCTCGCGCCGCCGCAGGCCGGTAATACCGTTAAGTAGAACTACACAAAAGTTGGGCGAGGTTACGGCTTTGCCCAACTTTATTTTTAATTTATTGAGGTACAAAATTATGCGCGATAAAATATTTTTTATTTTGATACTGGCGATCATCGCCATCGGCAGCCCGGCTTGTCTTCAACAAAAGGCTGCAACTGTCACTACTGTCTCTGAGATTCAGAGCCCGGCCGATGAACGGATAAAAAAAGCCGGCGACCTGGTGAACAAAATGCCGGAGCTGGCGAAATACCATGTGCAGCTGGCCGCGGCGATCTTAAGCAAGGTGCGCGAAACGGGCGACTACAGCCTCAATCGCAAAGCCGAGGAGTCTCTCTCGAAAGCGCTGGAGATAGAGCCGGATAATTTCGACGCGCAAATTTTGCAGACGCAGATTTACCTGTCCGAACATAAGTTCAGAGAAGGTTTGGAACTCGCCAAAAAACTGGAAGGCTCTAATCCGAACAGCGCGCCGGTACAGGCTGCGATCGTCGATGCGCAAACCGAACTCGGTCTATACGAAGACGCGGTAAACTCGGCGCAGAAGTTTGTCGATCTGCGGCCAAATTCGGCTTCTTACACGCGCGCGGCCCACCTGCGTTCGCTGCACGGCGACACGGCCGGTGCGATCGAAGCGCGGCAGCTGGCGGTTCGCATCGCCGACCCGGAAGATAAAGAAGGCCTGGCGTGGTTTAATTCCGAACTCGGCAAAGAATATTTGTTCGCCGGTAAATTTAAAGAAGCCGAAAGCTCGTTTGATAAAGCGCTGGATATTTTTCCCGACTATCACTGGGCTCTGGCGGGGAAAGGAAAGATACTCGCCGGCCGCGGAGAGTATGATCAAGCCACCGCGATCTTTGAAAAACTTATCAGCCGCGTGCCGCAAGCCGACCGCGCCATCTTCCTGGGCGACCTGTACAAAACGGCCGGCCGCGACGACGACGCGCAAAAAATTTATGCGGAAATGATAAAACGTGAAACCACATCGGGCGGTGACATGCACCGCATTGCTTTATTCTGGGCCGATCATGATATGGACCTGGATGCGGCGCTTGAGGTAGCCCGGCAAGACCGCGCTAAAAACAGCGACCTGCTTGCCAGCGACATTCTTGCCTGGTGTCCCTACAAAAAAGGGCAATATACCGAAGCAAAAAAATATGCTCTCGAAGCTATGCGTTTAAAAACAAAAAACGCCTCGTTTTATTATCACCTGGGCATGATCGAAAACGCGCTCGGTAATAAAAAAGAAGCGGTTCGTAATTTGAAATTGGCGCTTGAGACAAATCCGGCATTTGATATTTTGCAGGCCGGGATAGCGAAGCAGAAGTTAGAAGAGTTGAAGAATTAATGCTTCTGTTATCTCAGAAGCCAGAACACCTATATCTTTTATTAAGAGTCAAGATGTTCTGCCGAGAATTTTATGTAAACGAGTGAGATCAGCGGCGTCTCACATACTTTTATGTCGCTTGTTTTTTATTATTCAGCCAAAGCAATCGGCAGACCCCCTCTTATACGCTTAAACTAATCGAAAATACCCCGCTATCGGAAATCTACTACCGGCAAGATTTACAGGAAAAATACTTGCACCCATTTCCTTTTTTCGTTATTATTCGAGAAAATTCAGCTTCCAGACTCATTGACGAAAAAGGTTCTCTCATGCCCAATATCTCTCTCAAAGAAGCTTTGAGACAAATAAAAAATACTTTTACCAACAAACATCGGTTTTTCTTCATTGTCGGCGCAGGTGTTTCCGCGCCGGAAGTAAAACTTGCGGCTGCCATCACTGACGATTGCAGAAAACTGGCCAAAGAAATCGGTTGTGCTGATGAGCCAAACGATAAGGATCTCCTGGACGAATATTCATTTTGGTTTCAAAGGGCTTTTATTCATCTTGAAGAGCGTCAACAATATATCAGAAGCTTGATAACCGGAAAAAATATTTCTCAGGCAAATTTCCTTTTGGCTCAAATCCTTATTCAAAACAAAATAACAAAGTTAGTAATAACACCAAACTTTGACGATTTTTTGGCTAAAACCTTGAGATTTTTTGGGGAAGAACCGATAGTATGCGATGACCCGAAAACCACTTTGAGAATCGATCCCAGCGATTTCCAAGCTTTACAAATTATACATGTTCACGGAACTTTCTGGTTTTATGATGTTTGCAATTTACGGGGAGAAATTGAAATCAGAGCTAAAAGTGCAATGTCTTCGCTTCTCGAGAGCATATTGATCAATCGCTCTCCCCTGATCGTCGGATACAGTGGTTGGGAGCATGATGTGATAATGACAGCTCTAAAAAACCGACTTTACCACGATAGAATTCCTAATAATCTTTACTGGTTTTGCTATCGGTCGGATGATCTTAAGAAGTTCCCTAACTGGTTACAAGAACACCCGGACGTCAATTTCGTCCTACCTAATGTATTTTTTGATAATGACGGAAATAAAGAAAAAGACGCATTGCGACCGGCTAGTGACGGGTATGAGATTCTTTCGGCGGAATCTATCTTTCAAGGTCTTGTTGATGAAGTAAGAATTGAACAGCCGTCTTTAATTCTTGACCCTCTTTCTTTTTTTGCGAAGCAATTGAAAAAGCTTCTTCCCCGGGATTATTCAAAAAAAGGTCAAACGGCTTACCGTTTGGGAGACGTTATTCAAAGAGTAGAGACGGGAAATCAGTTGTTAAAAACACACGAGGCAGTTATAAAGCAAGAAAAAAATTCATTAAAGGCTAAATTAGAAGCAATTAAAGAGGTCTTTCGAAAAGGAGATAATAAAAATTCTATTCGCCTGATCTGTGAACTTACCGATAAAGAATGGGAATTTGTTGAAGCCGAAAGTGCCAAAGAACTCTCTAGTATTCTTAAAGCTACATTGCCGACCTTTAAGCCGCGAACAAAAAACGAAATAGCTCGATATGAAAATGTCATCAATGTTTTACAGAGATTGAGTAAGCAGTCGGAAAAATATGATGAAATAATCGCTGAAACATTATTTGATTGGGCTTATTCTTCCGGTGAAAAAGGAGATCTAATAAAAGAAATAGAGATTTACGATCGTCTTATCGCTCAATTCTTAAACTCGAAGAAGATTCAACTGCAAATAATAGCCGCAAAAGCTTTTTATAATAAGGGCTTTCGTCTGATAAACATGGAAAAATACTGGGAGGCTATTGAAGTATATGATGAATTTGATAAGAAATTCAGAAAGATAAAGGTGGTAGGCAATCTGTCGACTCTGAAAATTATGTCTTTGATAAATAAAGGAATAGCATGCGGTAAGCTAAAGGATTTTGAAGAGGAAGTAAAAGTTTTAGTTGAGGTGGACAAGAGGTATAGAAATACCGAGGAAGTACAACAGTGGGTTGCAACCGCATTAGTGAATAAGGGGATTGCTCTTATTAAAATGAATAAAGCCTCACAGGCGATCAATATCTGGAAAGAAACCCGGCGCAGATTTGGTAAACATAAAGATCCCCAGATACAAGAACGTGTATCAAAAGCGACAGGAAATCATAGCTTTGCTTTAATCTGTAAAGCGAAAAAATCCATCCTTAAAAGTTCGACAGATGTTTTCAAGCCTACATTACGGGAGGCCTTAAAAAAGGCAGAAGAAGCAATTTGCATGAATCAAAAAAATTCCAACGCCTGGCAAAATGCATCCTATGCCCATTTTCTTTTAGGTGAAGAGGAAAAAGCTCGGGAATCATTGAGACAAGCCATATTGATCGGTGGAGATAAGATTAAAAGGGCGGCTTTAAATGACACTGAAAATCTCACCATTCCAGAGGATAAAGGATACGGAAGATTGGTCGAATCCTTATTTGCCGATATGAAAAAAAATAATGAGTATCAATCCTCGAAACAAAAAGGCCGCTAAGGATAAGCGGCCTTCATATTTTATGATAAACCAAATAACCGCGAACGTGTCTACATTCCCAGCACGTCGATCAACTCTTGCACCGCGCCGGCTGACTTGTGCAGCGCGGAGCGTTCTTCGTTGGTGAGGCCGATCTCGATGATCTGTTCGACGCCGTCCTTGCCGAGTTTGACCGGCACGCCGACGAAAAGATTGTTAATACCGTACTCGCCTTCGAGATAGACGGCGCAGGGAAGAATTTTCTTCTTGTCTTTCAAGATCGCTTCGGCCATTTCGACCGCGCCAAGCGAGGGCGCGTAATAGGCCGAGCCGGTCTTGAGCAATCCGACGATCTCGGCGCCGCCGTTTGCGGTGCGCTTAACGATCTCATCGAGCTTATCCTGAGGCAGCAGTTCGGTCACCGGAATACCGGCGCAGTTTGAGAATCGGAGCAGCGGCACCATCGTGTCGCCGTGGCCGCCGAGCACAAAAGCCGTCACGTTTTCCACTGATACATTCAGGGCTTCGGCGAGGAAACAGCGCATGCGGGCCGAATCGAGCACGCCGGCCATACCCATCACGCGATTTTTCGGAAAACCAGATCTTTTGAACGCCACCTGGGCCATGGCGTCGAGCGGGTTAGAGACGATGATAATGAAAGCGTTCGGGGAATATTTCGCCACCTGCTCGGAGACTTCGCCGACGATGCCGGCGTTGGTTTTGAGCAGATCGTCGCGGCTCATACCCGGTTTGCGCGCCAGACCGGCCGTGATAATAACTACGTCCGAGTCTTTTGTTTCTTCGTAACCATTTGTGCCAACAAGCTTTACGTCAAAGCCGTCGATCGGCGCGGCCTGCGCCATGTCGAGCGATTTGCCCTGCGGCATGCCTTCCAGCAAATCAACTAAAACGACGTCCGCCAATTCTTTTGAGGCGATCCAGTGGGCAGCCGTGGCGCCCACATTTCCCGCACCGACGACCGTGATCTTATTTCTTCCAGCCATTTTCAAATCCTTCCAGTTAAATTATTTGTATGTAATAGAACTGTTTATTCTGTCATAAACCTCGCGGGAAATAAAGGAACGAAGACGACAATGGATGAAAAGATGGCCGGGCTGGCCCTCATTTTGTAAGGAAGGAGTTTGAACTTCTGAACAGAGAGAACCACCCCGTCACGCGAGGCGCGTGCCACCCCTCCTTCGTAAGGAGGGGAGTTTGCGGCCACTGCCTACTGCTATTGCTTACTGTTTTTCTGGGTCTGTTGGGGCGGCGGGTGTCCACTCGCGGCGACGTTTCGCCGCGCGGCAGCGGTTCCGTGGTTTTTAGGCGGAGAACCGAATACTGTACTTCACGCTTAGCCGTTTTTCATTTGGTTTTACAATGCGACATGCGAGGAGAAATCAGGCGGGAACAGGCCTCGCAGCGGTTGGCTCG
>DASYKT010000021.1:0-46809 GCA_035995185.1 Pyrinomonadaceae bacterium | reverse complement strand
GGGCGGCTGGACCTTTGTCGAACCGCGCATGCTGAATCTGATGAATGATTGTCCGCGCCCGATCTATGTCGGCCGGGCGCCTTCAGCCAGCCCCGCTACCGGTAATTATGTGGTGCACGGTTTGGAACAGGAGAAACTGGTTAGCGAAGCCCTAAGGCTGTAATGAATAAGGCAGAAACGCGACAGTTATGGAGCGTGTTAAGAGTATTTTAAGAACACGCTCCATAACTGTCGCGTTTCTGCCTTTTATTTAATCTCATACTTAACAACATACGGCCGGCAGGCGACCCACAGCTCGTTCTTATCGGTCACCACCATCCCGAAAGCCTGGGTTGAGTCGAAAGAATCGACATAAGCGCCATTGGTATCAAAGACCAGAATATCGCTGACCTGGCTGACAAAAAGATTACCTTTTCCGTCGATGGCGATGTCAGTGACCATGGCATCAAGCGAGCCTTTGACGCCTTTTCTACCTGATTCGTTCTTGCCGCCAAAGCGATTGACGTATTTACCGTCTTTGGAAAATTTCAGAATGTAATAGCCGAGACGGTCGACCACATAAATATTACCGTCGCCGTCGAGCGTGATATTTTCCAGCGCAGCATGCTTGAGACTGGTTTGCTCGATTACATTTTTGAAACGCTTCACTTCTTTACCGTCGGCGGTCAGCGCTACTATGTCGGCGCTGCCTCCCATGCCGACCGTGGCATAGATCAAGCCGTCTAACCCGACCGCCAGGTCTTCGAAGTAAACTTTTTCGATCCTGCTTAGCTCCAGGCCGGTCTTTGTGTCAAAGCGGTAAATGACCCCGACCATCAATACAAAAAGATGGCCATTGCGGTCGGCCACCATATCCAGCAGCGCTTTGTCTCCGTCGACCATCAAAAGTTTTTTGAACGTGCCGTCGGGGCCGAACATCTGCACTTTGCCGCCGGTATATTCCGCGGAATAAATATTTCCATCGCTGTCGATGGCGATGCTGCGGTTATCTTTGAACTGCCCGGCGCCCATGCCCTCGCCGCCGAAGCGAAACGTTTCTTTGGCAAATTGCGGTATGGGCGTGGGGGTTGGGCTCGGGGTCGGGATCGTCCTGGCGATCGGAGTGCTGCCGGGTGTCCATTGCGAGCCAAGATGTTTATTTACGGTGTTATAGACCGAGAATAATATGACTGCGGCAATAATGCCGACCACCGCGACAATTATTCCGACGATAGCAAAAAGCGATAGCCCGACGCTTTTCGCGGCTTCGGCAAACCCTCTGGCGTCGATGTTGATCGAGGGGATCGGATCGGCCGGATGCCCGCTCTGGTAGCTGGTGAAAACCACGGGACGGCCGGCTTCGATATTTTCGACCGCTTCCTTTGCTTCCGCCAGCCCGCAGCCAAAGATCTCGCGATACTCCTTGATCGCCCCGATCTTGTTGCCCGATTCAATAAGGCGTTTTACTTTTTTTAGTTTTTGCGCCTGTTCCAATAAGGAACCAAACCCGAATTCCGGGGCCTCGTCGAATTGGCTGCGAACCTCGGAATCGACCATGACCGTCGAGTTGCAAAAATCGCATTTTTGGGCGCGTTCGCCTTTGTATTCCAGCGGAGCGGCACATGAAGGGCATTTAAAGCTTTGCGGCATATTTTTATTAAATTACAGACGTTTTACTTTGCAGGTTTTGCGTTTTCATTATAACGTTTTCTAACGAGATTCGTTACGGGGAGGGCGATATGAATAAAAAAGAAGTTGTTTGGCTGGTAGTAAGGTTGATAGGCGTTTATTTGCTCTATTTAGCGGCGATCACAAGCATTTCCCTGATCGGCACTTTACTGACCGCACTGCAGACGCCGGAACTCGCATCAAGATCCATGTCAATGTTCGTTTCGCCGGCGCTGTTGGCGGTCATGGAAGGTATCGTCGGATTTTATCTGGTAAATACCGGAACGGTTTTGTTTAACATTCTGGCGCGTGAAGAGCCGCGCATCGACTAGGAATTTGGGAAAAAGTCAGGAAAACATATCGCGCTCGCTATGAGAAAACAAAAGAGATCGGGTGGTTTATTATTGCTGTTGCCGTTGTTGGCGGGAAGCCTCGTCTTACTGGCTTGCCAGAGCAGGACCGCCGGCACCGGGGAAGTAAAAGCGGCCACCGACCCGCAGGCTGAAAGCACGCCTGCGAAACCGGTGAGTAATGAGCCGATCACGATCGCCGCGGTCGGCGATATCATGCTTGGCTCGACCTATCCGAATGAGAGCCGGATGCCGCCCAACGACGGCGCGGATGAACTCGGGGCAGTAACCTCTATCCTGTCAGCCGCCGATATCGCCTTTGGCAATCTCGAAGGCCCGATGCTCGAAGGCGGCGCTTCCGCCAAATGCGCGCCCACTTCGACCCGCTGTTTTGCTTTTCGCGTGCCTACGCGCTATGGAAAATATCTTAAGGATGCCGGTTTCGATATTTTGAATTTGGCGAATAATCACGCCGGGGATTTTGGCGATAACGGCCGCGCCAGTACCCGCAGGGTGCTCGACGAACTCGGATTAAAACATTCGGGCAGCGACCGCTCAGCGCAGTTTGCCACCGTCACGCTCGACGTAAAAGGAAAGAAAGTCACCTTTGTCAGTTTCGCTCACAATAACATTGCGCTAAATCTGAACGATGTGGAAACCGCGCGGCAAGTCGTCAGCCAGGCAAAGAAAAGATCGGACCTGGTAGTAGTTTCATATCACGGCGGCGCGGAAGGGACCGGCGCGCAGCACGTCCCGTACAACACCGAGATATTTGTAGGCGAAGCGCGCGGAAACCTGCGCGTCTTTACCCACGCGGTGATAGACTCCGGCGCCGATCTCGTGCTCGGACACGGGCCGCACGTGATGCGCGGGATGGAAATCTATAAAGGCCATCTGATCGCCTATTCGCTGGGAAATTTTGCTACCTACGGATGGTTCCAGTTGGCGGCGGAAACGGCCCTCTCGGAAATTCTTGAAGTAAAACTGGGCGCGGACGGGAAGTTTATCAGCGGAAAAATTCACCCGGTAAAACAGGAAGGCCGCGGCGGCCCGCAGCTCGATCCTTCAAAAGCAGCCATTCCGCTGCTGCGCAATCTGTCGAATGCCGACTTTGCCGGGAGCGCGCCAAAGATCGCCGACGATGGCACCATCACGCCTTAATGGGATGCGGGGTACCAACCTGGCAAGCACGACGGTTTGGTGGTAATTGGCTGTGACTTTCGGGCTTCGCCCGTCGATGTGCGGAAAAGCTGTGCTTTTCCGTTGACCGTCTTCCTCTTGCTTTAGGCGGCTACGCCGCCGGTCTCCACTCAATCTGTTTATGATCAGTTACCAAAGGTTCCTGCTCATTTGGTTGATTCCTCCACAAGCGCGAGCTTGAATAAATATAATCGTCAGGGTGCTCAACAAATCCGGCTCGAACAGGATTGAGGTGTATATAATTCACTTTCTGCATCAACGTGTCTTCGCCTGTGATTCGAAAAGCATTCGGATGATGCTCAAATAAAGAGTATTTATGCTGGCGTTCGCCTTCCTGCCGGCGCAGCTTGGTGAGAGAACTCTTAAAATTGTTTTCTTTTAAATAATCGATCACTCGCTTTGCGGCAATACCGTTTGTGAACCGCAGAACATCCGCTATAGACCTAGCGCTATCGGTGATCAAATGAATATGGTCAGGCATAATGACGTACGCGAAGATGAGAATCTTAGCGGACGACCGGGCTTCGCTGAGAGCTTTGCAAACTATTGCCTTTATGTTGTCTTTTTGAAATACAGGTAGGCGGTTGTGGGCAACCGAAGTCAAATAATACGCGGGAGTATTTCTTGATATTCGAAACATGGGAGTTTCGGCGGCGTAGCCGCCAGTAGAATATTAACAAACTTTCCGGAAAAGCAGAGCTTTTCCGCACATCGAGCGGCAGAGCCGTAGTAATGATGAGGAGCCGAATGAATTCGGCGTTCCCACGCGTTACTTTTCACCAACTTCGATAAACCCTATAATCAATTTCCGCAAAAATATTGTCCCGCGATTCGATCTCTGCCAGTAGTTCTTCATCTACCTTGGCATTTTCCAATCCCGTCGCCAGCAGGTCGAAGCGGTGAATGTGCGCGCGAAAACGCCGCGAGGCGTATTCGACGGTCGTTCCCTGATAGATCTGGAAAGCCCAGTCGCTGGATTGCGCCAGTAGAAGCTCGCGCGCGCACTGGTTCAAAGCCCGTACTTCCAAACGGGTTGGCACCTGGTAAAGATCGGCCAGAGCGGTCATTCGTTCTTCGGCATTGTGCTGAAACGGGTACATCCACGAAGTATTTTCATTCAGCCAAACCTTGTAATAACCGCGTTCGCCCCACGAGGAAGCCGACGGTTCCTGGTACTGGATCGGGATCCCCGCATCGAGAAAATCGCCCGGCGTCACGGCCTGGACCTCGTTCTGATCGAAATGCAGCCGGCGGAAAACAAAATCAAGGAATTGCGGCCCTTCAAACCACCAGTGGCCATAGAGCTCGGCATCGTAGGGCGATACTACCAGCGGTGCGCGATTGCCGTAAATTTCGCGCAGATAAGCGGCCTGCTTGACCCGCTCGCCGACAAAATGCGCCGCGTGCGAAGCGACTTTTTCCCGCGCCATATCCGGATCGTAAGGCTGTTTTTCTTCGCCGCCCGTGCGCGATGTAATGCGGTGATATTTTAACCCCAAATGCTTGCGGTTTTTTTCGGTGTCAAGATAAGGCTCGAGGTATTCCAGCGGTAGATCGAATCCGATGTCGCGATAAAATTCGCGATACGCCGGGTCGCCGGGATAACCGACCTCGGCGCTCCAGACCTGTTGGCTGGTTTCCATATCGCGGGCAAAGACGGCGACGTTATTCGGGCAGCGCACCGGCGCGTGAACACCGTAGCGCGGGCGCGGGTCGCCGTAAAGAATGGCGTGCGTGTCGCTGATAAAATATTCGATCCCGGCTTCGGCCAGCAGATCTTCGATACCGTTTTCGTAGGCGCACTCGGGCAGCCAGATGCCGCGCGGGTTGCGGCCGAAATGTTTGCGATAATTATTAACGGCTACCTGTACCTGCGCGCGCTTTGAAACCTGGGTGGACATCAGCGGCAAAAAACCGTGGGTCGCGCCGCAGGTCAGAATTTCCAGCACGCCTTCATCCTGCAGTTCGCGAAACGCGTTGACCAGGTTTCGCTCATATTTGTTATTCCACAGATCAAGCGAAGCGGTCAGATTATCGACATACATTTTGGCGACCCGGTAAAATTGCGGCGCTTCCTTATCGGTCCGCAGCAGTTCCTTGTTGGCCAATTCGAGCAGTTTTTCAAGATGGTTCGTGTAGCGCGTTTCGAGCAGCTTGTCCGAAAGCATCTCGCACAGCGGCGGCGAGATGTTCATCGCCAGGCGCGGCTTGGCGCCGCCTTCGTGCAGGTTTTGAAAGATGAAAATGAGCGGAAGATAGACTTCGGTGATGGCTTCGTAAAGCCAGTCTTCTTCGAGGAATGCGGGATACTCCGGATGCCGGACGAACGGCAAATGCGCGTGTAGAATTAAGCTGAAGTAACCTGTCGGCATTTAGAATTGTGGCGCCGGCGCATGGAGCGCCGAATTTATTCGGCCTAAAGGCCGGTATCTTACGGCCGAATGAATTCGGCGCTCCCGATCGCGCGGCATACCTTAACCCAAATGAACCGGGCTGGTCGGAAAATCGAGCCGCGGCCCGTGTTTTTCCTTCGGCGCCGGAAAATCCACCAGTTGCGGAACGAAAGTCTCAAAGACATCGACCGCGCTTCCGCCAAAGACTCTGTGGACATAACGCTTGCGCGTTTCAACCTCGCCGCTCTGGAGCATTCCGACAAATTCTTCGCCTAAGGTCTTTTCCAGTTCACCGGCGACATTTTTAGGTTTTAATGCGTCAGGATTCTGGGCTTCGATGCTTTCGAGCCAGGCAACCAGGGCCGGCGAAACCGAGCGTTTGAGTTCGTCGAGCGGCGCATAGGCCGCCAGCGAAACCAGCACCCAGCGCAATTCCAGCAGGCTGATGTCGGCCAAAGTTTCTTCTTTTTCATCAGTCAACCGGGCGGCGATCTCACGCGCGCGGGCATCTGCTAAAAGTTTATCGGCAAAGGCAAAATCCTGCGCGACATTTTCGTGCGCAAATCCGGAAGCGCTCAGCACATCGGCAAACTGCTGTGTCCGAACCGCGAAATCGTCGTCCGACGCCAGCCTGCGCGAAGGCGACGGGCGCGGCGTCTCAATCGTATTCGAATACATCACGCGAATGAACGGGCGGTTTTGCGAAAAGAAACCAAGCTCGGCGCGATAGGGCGTGTCGGAACCGACATCGAACCAGGTGGTGCCTGAGATATCGGCCGGCATCACGCGCACCGAATCGTCCTTCAGATTTATCAGCCTGACCGAAAGATCATAGCCGCCAAAACGCTCGCCAAAAAGCCGCTGCAGATTCTCATACGGATTTTTACGGCTCGACCAGTAAAAGAAAAGCCGGTTGGGCGATTGCAGCTGCAGGCGGGCGCGGTCGTCCGAGGGAAGTTCCGGCAATTTCGGCTCGGCCAATTTTTTAAAGATCGGCGATACTACTTTTTCCGGTTTTTCCGCTGACTCGGTTCCTATTTCTTCCGCTTCTTCCACTGGCTCAAGCGGCAAAATTCTTTCGACGCTTACAGGCTGTTTGGCCACCAGCGTCCCGGAGGAAGGCAATGTGTTTTCAGCTTCGGCTAAAACCTGCGCTTCTTCCGCAAGTCTCGTCTCTTCTTCCAATTTTATTTCGGCTATAAATTGCTTCAATTCGCCTTCGCGACGCAATATCTCCTTGTTAAGGGCGGCAAGCTGCTGCTCTTCGTCGCTCGGCGTCTGTGACAATACGTACTTTGCGGCTTCTTTTTTGACGAAATCTTTTTTGATCTCATTGACCAGATGTTTCAGGCTGGTGATCTCGTGTCTTAAAATTTCAATATCGATATCTCTTTTGTTCATATATAACGGCGTTTAAAATTATTAATAATAACAAGTTATGATTATTTCAGATCTATGATCCATTTCTATTATAAGGGTAACCGGCGAGAATGAGAATTCGGGAATTTATTTAGTGTGAGAGAACCACCCCGGTCTTGGCTCCTTCTTCGCATAGGATGTGTTTGATGAGATACGCAAAAACTCCCCTCCTTACGAAGGAGGGGAGTTTTATAAGCGAATTATTTAGGAGTAAGAGCTACTTTTTTCAATTTAACATCAAGTCTTCCAATACTTGCGCTGATCTCGGCGCGGACCGGTATGCGGCGTTCGTCATCCATTATCCAGATCACCATTTTGCCTTTTTGATTAAAAGGGCGCTTTTCGCCAAAGATCTGAGGTTCGACGCGGAAGGTCCACACCTTGCCGTAAATGCTTTTTTGGCGTTCGCGGGCGGTAACGGTAACCGGCACCGTATAGACCAGGCCTGAATCGCTAACGGTAATGTCAAAAGTTTTTCCCACCGCCAGCGGCATCATCCGCAAAGCATAAACCCCGCTGACGATATCGTAAGCGGTATCCGGTATCGAAGACGCTAATTGATAAGGGCGCCGCGCCGGGTCGGTCGGGTCGGTCTCAGTATAGGTGACTTTACCTTCGTCGTAGTCAAAGATAGATTCGCTGCTGCGGATGCGGTCGTCCTGCTGATCGTATTTTACCGAGCGAAGGATGCGGAACCTGTCTCCGTCAACCCGCGATTCGAGCTTCTGCAAAATATTCTTGCCAAATAACTTGGCCATCCCGCGCGACTGGGCTTCAGACTTGATGAGAAAAATGCCCCCGGCCGCGTGCGGCGATTCGATCACGCTGAATGAAAGATCGCCCACCGTAAACGGCGGCACCAAAGCGCGATTGAATTTGGCTTCGTAGGTTAAAACCTCGCCCACCTGAAACGGTGCTCTTGAAACAAATGCAGGTAACGGTGTCGACGCGGCGATCGACGCAGGATCGTTTTGGGTTTGAGAAACGGAAGGAAGAAATAAAAATAAAAGAGTGAAGGAAAGTAACAAATATTTCGCGCAATATGATCTCATATTTGTTCTATCACCATCCTATTAACTTAACTTACCCTTATAAGTTAAGACGTCCGACTATCGCAGATAGATGCCTTGGTTCCAGCTTACCGCAACTAAGAAAAATTTGGAATACTTTTAAAGCCTTAAGAGGCGAAAATCAGCCAAAAAACTTAAAAACTTTTGTTCAAACGGTGCCGTACGGCCTGAAAAACCCTTTCCACCGCAATATCCATACAGGGGCAGTTGGAATCCGAGCGCCGGGTGCATGTGTGGGCTGCCACGCCCTCGTGTTTGACGCCGATGTCTTCTTTTCGCGGGCTGCCGTTACGCCACCATTCGGTGGGGCCGAAAATGCCGACCACCGGAGTATTTGCCGCCACCGCCAGATGCGTGGGCCCGGTGTCGCCGCCGATATAAATTGCCGCTTTTTGAGCGAGTGCGAAAAAACCTTTGAGCGATATGTCCGCCGAAAAGGCTTTTTGCGAAACGGCGGAATTTACTACCCGGACGGCTAACTCCTCTTCACCCGGCCCGTAGGTGACGATCGAAGCAAGGCCCAGCTCTTTCCAGAGGAGGTCGGCCAGCTGCCCGAATCTTTCCGCCGGCCAGAGTTTCGCCGGCCATCCTCCGCCGGGATTAAGAATTGCAAAGTCGCCGTGAATTTTCGCGATCGCCTGTTCGGCCTCCGCGCGGTGAGCATCGTCTAACCGGATCGGGAAACTCAGCATTTCCGGAGAGCTCGCTGGAAGATCCAGTTTTAGCGCCCTGTTGGCCAAATTGAGATTTTTGAAAATGACGTTGGAATGCCGGGAAGTGCGCACGGCCTTGTCTAAAAAGATACGGCTGGCGGGTTCTTTTAGCGAGCGGGATGAGAACCCGTAGATCTTTTTGGCACCGGAAAGTTTTCCCACCAGCGCCGATTTCAGGAGGCCCTGAAAATCCAGAGCGACATCGAATTTCACATCGCGCAATTGCTGCAATTCGGACCTGACCTGGCCCAGGAATTTACGCGGGTTCACATTGCGGCGCAGGCTTTTTGTATCGATCTCTATCAGCCGAGAGATCATCGGGTTGCCGCGCAGTATTTCCGCCGAGCGTTTTTCGACCACCCACGATATCTCGGCGTCCGGCAATCCATGATGGATCGCCGCGAGCGCGGGCAGGGTGTGCACAATGTCGCCGATGCTGCCTAATTTTACGATCAGTATTTTCATTAAAGGCGGCGGGGCGCTAAAACTTTCCTCTGACACTTTTGATCATATCCGTAGAGGAATGGTCCTTGGGATCGCCGACGATGGCCACCCGTCCGCCGTATGACAGAACCGTCTCACGTTCAGGCACACTACTTTCGGTGTAATCGGTTCCTTTGGCGTGAAAGTCTGGCTTGATCGCCAGCAGCAGCTGTTCGACTGTCGGTTCGGGAAATATGGTTACAAAATCGACGCAGCGCAGCGCTGAAATTATCTCGGCCCGCTCGTTTTCCGGCATAAAAGGGCGCCCATTGCCTTTTAAAAGGCTGACCTGCTCGTCGGAGTTTATCCCGACAATAAGGATATCTCCGATGGCCTTTGCGCCTTCGAGATAGCGGATGTGACCGGCATGGATCAGGTCAAAACAGCCATTGGCCAGCACGATCGTCGCGCCTTTGTGCCGTTCGACGGCGACACGGGCGATCAGGCGGGTTCGTTCCAGGATCGGCGATGCAAATTGGCTCATAAGGTTGCCGAGGTGGTTTGAGACTGGACCTTGATCGCCGCGACCAGTTCATCGGCGCTGACCGAAGCGGTGCGGCGTTTCATCACGACCACTCCGCCGGCGTGATTTGCGACCTTGGCGGCGTCAAGAAAGGAAAGGCCGGACGCAAGTCCCAAAGCGTAGGCGGCGATAACCGTGTCGCCGGCGCCGGTGACATCGATCGGCTCTTTTGACCCGACCGCTTCCAGGCTCACGGCAGGAGCGTTCTTTTCCAGCAGCAGGATGCCGTTATTACCGCGGGTGACCAGCAGCGCCTGGTAATTTAGTTTTTCTCTTAGCTCGGCGCAAAAAACTGCGAGTTCTTTTTCGTCCGCGATCCTGCGTCCGGCGATCTGTTCGACCTCGTCCTGATTGGGAGTGGCGGAAGCGGCCCCGGGGAAATCACTCAAGCGAAAACGGGAATCCACGATCACCGGGATTCCTTTTTCCCTGGCGGCCTCGTTCACGGTTTTAATGACCTCGGGCGCGGCGACGCCGTAATTGTAATCGGAGATAACGATGGCATCGATACCATCGCCACCGTTCAGGGCGGCCAAAATATTTTCCTTTATATTTTTTACGATCTCGGAACTCAGGAAAGGGGTAGGTTCGTAATCGATGCGGATCACCTGTTTGCGTGCGGCATGTTCCTGGCCGGCCAGAACCCGTATCTTGGTGGTGGTGCGCATCTCAGCCGCCCGGACAATATGCTTATGATCTACTTTTGCTTCTTCTAATTTTCCCAGCAGGGCATTTCCGTTGTCATCACTGCCGACAATCCCGACCAGGACCGCCTGGCCGCCCAAGGAAGCCACGTTGACCGCGGCGTTGGCCGCCGCGCCGGGCAGTGTTTGTGTCTGATCGTGACGCATGATGAACACCGGGGCTTCGCGGGAAACGCGCGTGATCGTTCCTTGCAGGAACTGGTCGGCGACCAGATCTCCCACGATCATTATCTTCTTCCGCGGAAACTCGTCGCGTATGATCTTTTGCAAATCAGACATCGTTAAGTACTAGAAATTAACAAAACTTACGGTGCAAAGCAAAAGGAATGGTCTAACCGCGTTAGCGGTTATTGAATGTAGCCGTGGATTTTAATCCACGGTAAATGAGAATGATAAAATGCGCGTCGCGTCAGCGACGCGTGTACACAGGGTCGAGTCACGCGTCGCTGACGCGACATATGGTTTTTATCAACGCTTCCGTGGGTTAAAACCCACGGCTACTATCAGCCGGTCGCTACGCGACAAAAGCAGCGGTAAAAATAAAAAGCTGAAGGCTTTGGACACCTTCAGCTTTACAGATTCGATCAATTGTCGGATCGATTAATGGGTATCGTAGCTCGCCACCGGGTAGTCGCCCGAGAGGCCCCATTGATTGGCGCTCAGCTGCGTATAGTTGGTCGTGCTGAGATCGACGAAAAAAGTGCCGGTGGTATCGCGCCAGACTGCCGGGTCGCATTTGCCGTCGCCGTCATAGTCATTCTGCGCATTAATATCGGTGCCGGTAATTCCGAACACCACACCCAGCAAGCCGCCGTCCGAGCTCTTGCGAATGTACCACTGCAGACCGGCCGTCGGGGTTGCGCCTTCGCGAACCACCGCCACGTCGGTTTTGCCGTCGCCGTCATAATCGCCGGGGGCGACCAGGTCGTTACTAAAGCCCCAACCGAAGATTTCCACACCGCCGCCCGATTTATTGATAAAGAACGTGGCCGCGCTGGTCGGCGTAGCGCCGGGGCGTTGGACCGCCAGGTCGAATTTGCCGTCGCCGTCATAATCGCCCGGCGCCGTATAGTCAGTAGAAAGACCCCAGCCTTCAGCACGGAAAGAACTGGTAGCACTGTTGAAAATGTACCAGATCATGGTGCCGCCGGTGCGGCGAACTACCGCAAAATCGGTGATGTTGTCACTATCGTAATTTCTCGCTACGGGCTCGTCGCCGCTAATTCCCCATGCCATGCCGCCGACCGTGCCGTTGGAGCTTCGCAGGAAATACCAGAGTCCATCCGTGTCGCGCCAGATAGCAATATCGCCCTTGCCGTCGCCGTCATAATCGCCCGGGGCCATATAATCAGAGCTGGCAATGCCGAAGGTTTGAATATTCACTCCGCCGGCTGATTTTGCGAAATACCAGACGTTATTGCTGGGGCGAAAAATTCCCAGGTCAGCTTTTCCATCCTGGTCCTGGTCCATCGCAATGCGCAAACTCGGCTGCGCAAAGGCGGAAACACCAAACAATAACAGCATCAAAATAAGCGAGACGCTAAATTTTCTAGACATTGGTCAAAATACCTTTCAAATCAAGTTATTACGATTGAAGATTTGTCTGTTTTCCTAACAGTTGCTGTGGATTCAACGAAAGACAGAAAACAGTCAGAATCTCAATAATAGTTCCTTTTTATAAAAAAAAGCAAGACATTGTTAGACTGAAACGCATGGTCTCAGCTTTCTGAGTAACATTTGCGCTAAGAATACCACAAAAGCAGGTGCTTTTGAATTTTAGATGCTCCGGATAGAGAAAAAGTTCTGATCACCGGAAGAATTTTCTAACGAGACGGCTAATTCCTTATCTGCAAACTATTTGCCGGTATTATCATATCCGAATTTCCCCAAGTGAAGGTTGAAAATACCGATTGCTGGGTAAATATATAAAAAGTTCCGGAACCGCCGGGGCTGGAATTTGGCCGCCAGACCGAAAAATCGGTCTTCCCGTCACCGTCATAATCTCCCGGCGTGGGCAGATCTAATCCGCCGATCCCGAAGGCCAGCGCATGATAGCTGCCGTTAGAACTCTGCAGCCAATGCCAGTTGCCGTCAGTGTTGCGCCAGATCGAAACTTCGGTCTTTCCGTCGCCGTCGAGGTCGCCGGTCACGATCTTATCGGTGGCCGACGTGCCGAAGGTGACCGCCTGAAGATTTCCGGTGGTGCTGTTGAGGGCGAAAAAGGTATTTGCCGGTACGCCGCTATCTAAGCGGTAGACCGAAGGATCGGCTTTTCCGTCACCATCATAATCGCCTCTGAGCGGAAGATCGGTATCGGTCCCGAATTGATAGATCCGCAGGCCCATGCTGGTGCCGAGGATGTACCAGTTCAACACCCCGCCGGCTTTACGCACTACGGTCAGGTCCGCTTTGTCGTCGGCGTCAAAATCCTGCACCATGCGCGGATCGTCACCGGATGAGCCCCAGGCATTGATGCTTATCGAGCCGTTCGAGCTGTTGATAACGTAGAAATAGCCTTGCTGGCCGGCCGTGCCACCGCGCCAAACGGCCACATCGGCCTTGCCGTCGCCGTCATAATCGGCGGGGACGGGGTTGTCCTGATCAAAGATGCCAAAAGTAAATACGGTATAACCGGCGGTGCTGCGCCAGATATGCCAGGTCATTCCGCCGCCCGTGTTTTGAATAGCGGCGAAGTCCGTTTTGCCGTCGCCGTCAAAATCTAAAACTTTGTTTTGATTTACCGAGGTCAAGCCGCTTTGGTTCACGGTCACCGTCTGATCGCCGACCTTGATAGTGCCGCTGCGCGGAGCGCCGCTGTTGGCGGCCACAGTAAAGGTAAAATTGCCGTTTCCGCTGCCGGGATTTCCCGTGTTGATGGTGATCCAGTTCACATTGCTTTTAACGGCGTAGTCGCAATTGACCGGAGCAACGACATTGGAAGAAGTACTGGTTCCGGGCGCCGGCACACTTATCGGGCCGCCGGTGGTAAAGGTGCAAACGGTCGGGTTCTGAATGGCTTTAAAAATATTCAGCCGCCCGCGGGTTTTGACCAACCCGTTCCAGTTTGCCAGGACATCGACGTTGTTCAATAAGCTGGCCTTTAAGGATGCTGCCGAAAGGCTCGGATTCGAAGATGCCAGCAGCGCCACCGCGCCGGTCACGTGGGGCGTGGCCATCGAGGTCCCGCTCAGTGACGCGGTCGAAGTATTGGAACTGCTATAGGTGCTCAGCACGTTGGAGCCCGGGGCGGCCAGATCGACGGTCTGCACGCCAAAGCTTGAAAAACTCGACTTGGCGTCGGTCGAAGTGGACGAAGCAACACCGATGATGCTCGGGCTGGTATAACTCACCGGGTAGCCCGGCGTCGTGTCATTGTTTATGTTGTCGTTACCGGCGGCAAAGACATTTACGATGCCTGCCTCGCCCATCGCGTCGAGCGCATCCTTGGTCGCCTGGTCGTACCCGCACGCCTCACCGCAGCCGCCGTAGGAATTGTTGGTCGCCTTGATGTTCACGCCGCGATTTTTCATCATCGTCACATAATTGTAGGCATTGACGAGCATCGCTGATGTCGAATCGGTACCGGCAGGGCTGTAAATGTTGATCGGCAAAATCTTTACGTTCCAATTAACGCCAACCACGTTTAGGCTGTTATTTCCCGCCGCTCCGATGGTACCTGCGGTGTGCGTTCCGTGGCCGTTTGTCGGGCTCGGATCAGGATCGTTATAAAAGAAGTCATATCCATTCACATCGTCGGCAAATCCGTTACCGTCATCGTCAACGCCGTTTCCTGCGATCTCGCCTGTGTTGACCCACAGGTTCGGAACGATATCCTGGTGCGTGAGTCTCAAGCCGGAATCGATATCGGCCACTACGATCGACGAACTGCCGGTGGTAATGTCCCACGCGGCCGGGGCCGATATTTTATTCAACCCGTACATCCCGGTCGCGGTGAACTGCGGATCGTTCGGCGTAGCGAGCAAGTGATAGTAGTAATTCGGCTGTACGTATTCCACGTCCGAAAGAAGATTGTAGAAAGAGATTCCTTCAGTCAGGCTTAAGCCCTCGGGCAGCTTTACTCTCTGCCATCCGATGGCCGGAAATACCTCAAGCAATTCCGCGCGAAGCATCGAGTTTGCCGTGCGTGACTGGGCGGAATAAGGGCCGTCCTTAAACTTCACCAAAAGCTCGCCGTCGGCATAGTATTTCGCGGCAAAAGTGAGTTGGACGAAAGTTAAAAGGAATACGAACAGTGCTGCAATTTTTAGAATTTTCATAACGATAGATCGAAGGGAATGGGGCGGCTAGAGGGGCTCGAACCCTCGACCTCCTGAACCACAATCAGGCGTTCTAACCAACTGAACTATAGCCGCCATAAAGCAATCATAGAGTTTTACATAAATGAAACCAATCTTCAAGCTATCTCAGCGCAAGGTGTTGCCCTAAAGTCGTGGTGTTCGCATCATTCGCAAGTAGATAAAAGATGATAGATGATAACTGAAAGATTTGATCTATTCTCTATCATCTATCAGTTATCATCTATTCCGAACCACATTCCCTTCTCAGTACCACAACTTTAGGACAACACCCAGCGCAAAAAAATCATTGTTTTACGTCTTAAACAGTGGTAACCTTTGCAGCACATTATCTGACTTCCCAAAACCGACTTTTGATTGGTAATAGAAGGGGCATCTACTTTTCTTCAAGTTTATACCGGTCATTCCTTGCGTCGCATTTGGGCTACATTCGTTTATATAGGAAAGGAGCGTTGGAATGCCAGAGTTACATCCTCGCACTCGAAAACTTACTATAATTGCGCAAGATCCCAGTGTGAAAGCGCCCGTCGAGAGAAAAGAGACGGAAGAAAACGCGCAAAACGCACCAAAAGCAAAAGCCGAGCAAAAAGAAAGAATTCTCACTACTCAACTGGAGATCCCCGCGGAAGATCTGATGCCGGGGCCGCGAGGTTACCGGGTGATCGTAATCGATTACGACACGTCTACCGGCACGCTTTACATGCCGATAGAATATAGAGGCCTCGATGACGAAGGGCAATATGAAGATCCTTTTCTGGAAAGATTGCAGGAAGAAGACGGAGACAAAATACTTCTGGATGATCCCAGTTTTCATTGCCAAAATGTCTATGCCATCGTGATGAAAACCCTGGCGCGGTTTGAATTTGCGCTGGGAAGAAGGGTTGGCTGGGGATTTGAAGGTCACCAAATCCATATCGCCCCCCACGCCTTTGCCGATGCGAACGCCTTTTATTCGGAAAACGACCGGGCCCTTTGTTTCGGATATTTTCCTTCCAACGAAAAAGCGCTTAAAGGGGAAACCATTTTTACCTGTTTGTCGCACGACGTGGTGGCGCACGAAACCACTCATGCGCTACTCGACGGACTACGCCAGCGTTTCACCGATCCATCGTCTCCCGACCAGGCGGGATTTCATGAAGGATTCGCCGATGTGGTGGCCTTACTCTCGATATTTTCCCTCAAAGATGTGATGGAGGCGCTGCTTCCGCTGGTGGAAAGAGTGGCGGACGAACGAAGCCGCGCAAAGCTGTTAAAAACCGGAGAAGTGAAAGAGGTTGCCGGTAAAGCGGAAGGGAAAAAAGAAGAAACCCAAAAAATAAGGGAATTTGTCCACGCAGAGGTAAAGGCAAAAAAAGAAAAGAAGATCTGGATCACAAAGAAATCTTTGACATCGGAGAACCTGAGGGCCTCGATCTTGTTCGGTATGGCGGAGCAAATGGGCGAAGGCCTTTCAGGTAAACGAGGCTCAGCGCTGCGGCGTTCGGTCGACCTGATGGAACGCGAAGACCGGAGAAATTTGTATGAAAAAGATCCGGAGTTTCAGGAACCGCACCGGCGCGGCGAATTGATAGTCGCCGCCATTATGAACAGTTTCCTGGAAGTGTGGGAAAAACGCCTGGCCCCTTACCTGGAAGACCGGGATGAAAACGCGAATATCGATGTAAATCTGATAATCGACGAAGGGGCGAGCGCCGCGGAACATTTGCTGACAATGGTTATCCGCGCGCTTGATTTCACGCCGCCCACGGATCTGAGCTTCGGAGATTTTCTTAGCGCTCTTCTGACCGCGGACTCCGTGGTCGTCCCGGACGATTCAAAATACGGATACAGAAAGATCTTGCTGAATAATTTCAAGGAATTGGGAATTAAGCCTTCATCGAATCCGAAAACCACCGGCACGTGGGAGATGGTCGATAAAGAAGTTTGTTATGACCGGACCCACTTTGAATCACTGCTGCACGATTCGAATGAAGTGTTCCGTTTTATTTGGGACAACCGGAAGGCCCTGGAGATCGACGAAGACGCCTATACCGAGGTCCAATCTCTCAGGCCGAGCATGCGGATAGCCCCGGACGGGTTTGTCTTGCGCGAAACGATAGCGGTCTATGTCCAGATGATCACTTTAAGAGCGATCGAAGTAGAGAATATGAATATTGCGGTGCCGTCCTCTATGCCCGACGATCAGGAAGTCACGCTTTTTGGCGGGGGCACCCTTATCTTTGACGAATACGGCAGATTGAAATATCACATCCGCAATAAACTCTATAATGAAAAACAATCAAAACGATTGAAATACCTCTGGATAATGGGTTATATCGGCAACCAGGCTTATCGCGAGAACGTGTTTGCGCGAATGCATTTGCAAAAAACTTTAGGCGTTCCAGCAAGAAGAGAGGAGCAGTTTTAATTATGGCGGATAAACCTATCAAAGTAATTTTACGAACCTATGAAGTAGGTTTTGGCGATTGTTTTTTGCTGACGTTCAAATATGCCGTAGGAGAAAAACACATTTTGATCGATTTTGGCAGCACCGGGCTCCCGGAAGGAACGCCGAAAGATCAGATGCAAAGAGTGGCGAAGGACATCGCGCTTCGCAGCAAAAATCAGCTTGATATAGTGGTGGCGTCTCACCGTCATAAAGATCATATCAGCGGATTTGCCACGGACAATGCGCCCAAAACCAAAGGTAAAGGTAAAGCGGCAATTGTGGAATCAAGCACCGGCGATATCATCGGGAGCTGTAATCCGAAGATCATAATTCAGCCGTGGACCGAAGACCCCGATCTGGCGCCGGATGCTAAATCGGCCCCGCTCCCGGCCTCAGCCGGGGCAGCCGGGGCGGGGGAAGGCAAAGCGCTGAGCGCAGTGAATTTAAGTTTCACCCAGAGCTTGCGAAATATGAATATGGTGTCGGAAGCGATCGGGAAGGAAGTTTCTCACCTGGCCGATCCGGGCAGGTTTCATAAAACTCTGGACTCCAAAACGGTTAGCCGGTTGGATTTCCTGGCCGATAATAATGGCGTTAAGAACCCTTCCGCGGTAGAGAATTTGAATCACAAGATGAGCGGTAAGCGTCTTTATGTGAATTACGGCTATCCTCTCGACCCCGACCTCGGGGAAATACTGCCCGGGGTAAAAGTGAGGGTTTTGGGGCCGCCGAATGTGGACCAATACAGCGATATAGAAAAAGAAAGGTCGAGTGACCGGGAAGAATTCTGGATGCTCTATGCCGCGACGGCTGAAATGAGAAAGGAACTGCTGGACAGCACCATCGGTAAAGATAAAAAGAAGGAGGACGACCTTCTTTTTCCGGGCGCGAATGAATACCAGAGAACGATGCCGGACCATTCCCGCTGGTTCGTGAGAAGATTGAGAAACATGCGCGCCGATCAACTCTTCCAGATCGTGCGTATTTTGGATGACGCGATGAATAACACCAGCGTTATTCTGATGTTTGAGGTTGGCAAGCAAAAGCTCCTGTTTCCGGGCGACGCGCAGATCGAGAATTGGGAATATGCGCTAAAGGTGGCGCCCGATTGTCAGGACAATATCAATTTGCTCAAGGACACGACGCTCTACAAGGTAGGGCACCACGGCAGCCGCAATGCGACACCCAAAAAGCTATGGAACACTTTTGATAAAGCCACCGAAGATAAATCAGCGGACCGCTTGAGAACCGTGGTTTCAACCATGGCCGGCAAACATGGCAGTCCGGACCGCCAGACGGAGGTTCCGCGCCAGACCTTAGTCGATGCTCTGACAAGCAGCAGCGACTACTATTCAACACAGGACCTGGAAGAAAAACGAGGCTTATACCACGATATCGAGATCGATCTCTAAAAAACAAAAAGGAGCGGCGATAAAGCCGCTCTTTTTTATTTAAGATATGGTGCCCCCGGCACGACTCGAACGTGCGACCCACAGCTTAGAAGGCTGTTGCTCTATCCAACTGAGCTACGGGAGCCTGAACTTCAAATGGTAAGCTACCTGTGATTTTCAAGTCAACTTTGAGCTGCTTGGTTGGGCGCGCGTTTCCTTTCTTCAACCTTTAGCAGCATCAATTCAAGAATTTCTTCAAGCGTCATTCCGCTGGTGTCTATCACCACCGCGCCTTCGGCTATCGAGAGGGGCGAATCTTCGCGAGAGACATCGCGCTTGTCGCGCTGATTTATCTCATCCAGGGTTTGTTCGTAACTAATTGTGCCGCCCCGCTCAAGATCTTCTTTATAACGGCGCTGCGCGCGCTCTTCGGGCCGGGCGGTGAGAAAAAATTTGACGTCGGCATCGGGAAAGACGACCGTTCCGATATCGCGTCCTTCCAATACGCCGCCGCCGTATTTTCCCAGTTCCTGCTGATGTTTGACCAGGATCTTTCGGACCTCGGAATTTGTCGAAACGACCGAGGCCGCCTGGGCGATCTCTTTGCTGCGGATCTCGGTAGAAATGTCCACGCCGTTTAATATGATCTGCAGGCTTTCCGGTTCACCGGTCAGCTCGATCTGTGAATCGCGCGCGATATCAGAAGCCTTGACGGGGTCAGAGCAGCTTTCGCCTTTTTCCAGCACGGCAAAGGCCACGGCGCGGTACATCGCCCCGGTATCGAGATAAAGGAGTCCAAGTTTTTTCGCGAGCATCTTTCCCAGCGTGGATTTGCCCGCACCCGAAGGGCCGTCAATAGCGATTATCATTTTTTATTGTCGTCTATTAAGCTCTTGATGTCTTCAATCAACAAAACTTCTTTATGCCGGTGAATTATTGCGTGACAATTAGGGCAAACGGGCCTCAAATCTTCCAAGGGATCAATTTCATATTTTTCGTTTATTTCCCAAAGAGGTTTTAAGTGGTGAACGTGAATAAATCCTTTACCAATTTCACCATACACTTTTCCAAAATCAAAGTCACAAACAAAGCATTTTGCTCCATAGTACTTAATACATTCATTTCGAGCTGCTTTATTTCTTTCGTAAGCATTTACTTGAATTTGCTTTTTTGATCCTTCAAAAAGTCGCGCTGCTTCGCCGTCTTCAATCTCTTCAGGGATAAATATTTGTGAGCCGGCAAATTCTTCCCAGAAGAGCTCAAGCTCTTCAGCGATCTCAGCCGGAATTTCCGTTCCGGAAGATTGCGGAGTCCAATTAAAATTAGAAAGCGGCGGGTAACTCAAATCCTTTATTGAAAGATACAGATCTGTTTCTGGGTTTAACAGTGTGTCAAATATAATGCCGACATAAAGCCCCTCCTGGCCTCGCTTTTCAATATCCCAGTGAGCATCGTAATAGGGAGGTTGATTGACGTATCCTGAGGCAATAATTCCTCGTGTGTCATCGCCCAATTTGGCGAGAAAAATTCTATCTCCGTTTTTTATCTTCTTTGTTACTCCACAACTCCACCGACGCTGAATCTCTTGCCCTTCGCGAACCTTTTCGGAATCTTTTCCTAGATCATGCCAGGTCCATTTATAGGGGTTCCAAGTAAGAAGAAAAGTTGCCATACATCAATTTTACGCGTTCAAAATTTCCCGCATTACCAAAAGCGTGGTCTCGATATTTTCGCTGCTTATATCACAATGCGTCACCATGCGAATTGCACTTCCAAAACCGATCGCGAGGACGCCGCGCGCTTTTAGCTTGTCGCAAAGCTGCGCCGGGGTCCGGCCGGACCCGGTAACGTCAAAAATGACGATATTCGTGACGGTCTTAGCCGGGTCGATAGAGATGCCATTTAAATTCGCGACTCCTTCGGCGAGAAGTTTGGCATTGGCGTGGTCTGCACTAAGTTTGGCCGGCGATTCATCGAGCGCGACCAGCCCGGCAGCCGCCAGAATGCCGATTTGCCGCATCCCGCCGCCCAGCCGCTTGCGCCAGATGCGCGCCTTCTCGATAAAAGCTTTTTTACCCAGCAGGATCGACCCGGCCGGCGCGCCCAATCCTTTTGACAGGGAGAACATCACGGAGTCGCATTCACGCGAAAGATTAGCGACCGATTCACCCAGCACCTCGGCGGCATTAAATAACCGCGCGCCATCCAGATGAACCGGCAGATTCAAGTCGTGAGCTTTGGCGCAAATTTCCTCGGTGCGTTCGCGCGTCATGACCGTTCCGCCCGCCATATTGTGCGTGTTTTCCAGGCAGACAAGCCCCGTCGGGCAAGTGTAATAGGGCAGGTTGACCCGGAGCGCGCCCGCTATTTCGTCCCAGGTTAAAATGCCCGAGCCGTCCGCGCTGCGAACGGTGCGCGCCGCCGTGCCTCCGATCATTGCGTACAGGCCCAATTCAAAATTGTTGACGTGGCCGCGCTCTTCGATGACAAACTCGTCGCCCGGTTTGGTGTGCAGTTTGACGGCGATCTCATTAGCCATGCAGCCGGTCGGCACGAATAGCGCCGCTTCTTTTTCGAAAAGCTCGGCGGCGTGCTCCTGCAGGCGGTTGACGGTCGGGTCCTCGCCAAAAACGTCGTCGCCCACTTCGGCTTCGGCCATTGCCTGGCGCATCGCGGGCGTGGGTTTTGTAACTGTGTCACTGCGTAGATCGATCATTGGTTGGTTTGAGTTTTAATAATAGCGTTTATGTCCGGTTCGATCTCTGCCTTTAGTACAGGATCCAATTGAAAGCTCTTAGCAAAATCGTCTTTGGCGCCATTCCGGTCGTTGCGCAGCAATCTTATCAAGCCTCTCACGGCCCAGGCTTTTGCGTTCGTACTATTTTGCGCGATGTATTCGTCAAGGTCCGCTACCACTCTATCGATCGTTCCGGGAAAACTCGATACTTTGCCAATATCCGGCCTCGG
Organism: Pyrinomonadaceae bacterium; assembly: GCA_035995185.1. Lineage (GTDB taxonomy): Bacteria > Acidobacteriota > Blastocatellia > Pyrinomonadales > Pyrinomonadaceae > DASYKT01. The sequence goes on along the minus strand of DASYKT010000021.1, from coordinate 25,205 downwards.
CGCGGCGAGAAGATCAAGAGAGTTTCGAATATCGGTAAGGGCCAGGGTCCATCTGCCCATCAATGCATAGACAATGCCGCGTTCAAGACTTGACGCAGGTAAATTCGGAGCCAATTCCAGCACGCTATCGAAGTCGGCCAGGGCGAGATCTAATTTATTCTGTTTAAAATAAATGTCACCACGCCCGATGTACGAAGGGATCAGGATATAAGCTTGCGATGGATGTTTAGGAGCAGTAAGAGCTTTATCAAAAGCGGTCAGGGCACCATTAAAATCCTTTTTATCACTCAGCACATTTCCTAAGCCTGCATAAGCTGCAAGGTGGCCGGGGTTTATCGCGAGCGCTTTTTCAAAGCTCGCTTGTGCTTTATCGAGTTCTCTGTGGAAATAATAAGTGTTGCCCAGGTTGGCATAAACTTTTTCGATGCCGGGCGATTTAGGCGGAGATAACTTTAGAACGCGTTCAAAATCCGCTTGCGCGTCTTTCATCTCTCTCAGCATAAATTTGCACATGCCCCGTAGATAGATAGCTTGGACGTTGTCCGGCTCTTGTTTTAGAACGCTATCAAATTCAGCGCCGGCTTTTGCGTATTCGCCGCTTTCCAATAGCTTAAGGCCGTTTGCCGCGTGAACATTTTCCGCCCGCATTGCCGGCCTCTCAACAGATTGTGACGAGACCGCTAAGGCAAGCAGTAGAATAAGGCTGAAGATGACGAGAGTTTTAGCCATGATGCGATCTATTTTGCATTATTTATCATCCCGACGATCAGCGCCCCCATCGCAGCCAGTGCGCCGATGGTCCGGACGGTGTTCCAGATCGTCCAGACATTAAGATAATTTTCCCAGACACGGGCCCCTTCAGCGCTCGCCGGGTCGACCACCGCCAGGGCATTATTGAGCGGAACGTTAAAGGCCATCGTCACCACAAAAGTGCCGAAGAAATAAAGCAAGCCGCCCGCCAACAGCCAGGCGCTGCCCGGCGTGCTCCAATTCAGCAGCGAAAATATTACCAGCACCGCGCATAAAATTGCCGTGCCCAGAAAAACTCCCAGAAAGACCGGGTTTATCACGACGACATTGATGGATTGCATCGACGCGATCCCGTGCGCAGGCTGGACGCGTCCGAGCGCCGTCATAATAAAACTCGAAAAACCAAAAAAAACACCGGCGATCAGCCCGCATCCGAGCGCGGTCAAAAGCGTCAAAATGAAAATGAGATTATTTACTACTCCCACAAATTCCCTATGGAGCCGCGACCGCGGCGTTCTGAAGTTAGCCAGACGCGGATATATGTTTTTAGCTTATCGGACGTTTCACGTCTGGCTAACTTCAGAACGCGTCTTTGACGCTTTTAATAAATCAATTTAAGTTTTTTAGACTTACACGTCTGATTGCTTTCGGTAAATACTATTTTAATTTTCTTAAACTGAAAGATCCGATATCCCAATCCGCGCGTTTTGCGGCCGCCTGGTAAGTGCTATCTAAAAACTCCAGAACTTTGCTACGCGGATCGTCTGCTTCGCGGATGTCGTCATACATCAAAACGGCCATGTGGCTGCCGTTGGCTTCGTTCCATTTGGCGGTGTCGGGCTGCAATTTTTCATCCGCTAACCCGGCGGGTTCCGGTGCGGCGTAAGAATAAAATGCCGGGGCGGGAACTTTGTCGTCGCCGGCCCAAAATCCGAAACTGATGACCTCATGCGAATAGGCTTCGGCCTCGACCATGCCGGCGCCTTCGCGAATTTTTGCGGGCTTGCCGGAAAAGCGCGTCAGCGCGAGATCGAAGCTATGCCAGAAAAGATGCACCGGCGTGCTCTTGCCGGTAAAGCGCCCGCGAAATTCTTCGAAGATGTTATTTACCGAGACAAGAATGCGGTGAAAACGCTCGATGTACTCTTTGTCGTAAGACATATTTTCCATGTCTTCGGCAAAGGGAGTTTTGCTCGGCGCTTCGTACGGGACCGCCCAGATCTTAACTTCGATCCCGAGTGCGTTCAGATTTTCAAAAACTCGGCCGTAAAATTCCGCCACGGTCAGCCCGTCGTGCAGCGCAAATTCGCGATGGTCGCCGCTGTCGCATTTTATTCGCAGCACGTGGTCGCGAAGATCAAATTCGATCTCGAAATTTCCCGAGTGGTAGGGAATAGGCCGGGTCGTTATCCCGCGCGGCGAAACATAAAGCGGCACATGCCACCAGTGGTTGATGCGGGGAAAAAGCTTCAGGCGAATTTTGCCGACGATCTGCAGATACAAGTGAAGCGTGTTCTTGGTCGGGCGCCAGTTTTCTAACGGCAAAGACGGAAATTGTTCATGGTTCATAAATATGATTTTTTCGAGAGCGCAACGTTCTTACCGTAGCGCCGCCGTCTCGGCGGCGGTCCTGAACGCGTCTCGCGTTCAGCGTGTCGGCGGGACGCCAACACCACAGCCAGCGGGACGCTGGCGTTACTTGGGTGATAACCACGCCGCCAGGTTTTCGACGTATTTTTTAATATCGTTCAATTTTTCAGGCTCATCTTTAATTCCCGTGCCCGGTGGTTCTTCCAGGAAACTCGGACAGCCCATCTCGGTGTCCCAGTTGTAGTCGACCAGATGATGAAAGCTCGATTCGGCGATGGCGCGGCCGCAGTGATTACCGTGCCTGTCCGTGCCGCGCTCAAACGCCACGACCAGGTTGAACGGCCGCCCGCTGGCGCGGCTGGTGCCGGTGGCGATCACCCGCGCCGTATCGCTGCCCTGAGGCACGCCGACGCCGCCTTCGTGCGGGTGCGCCGGGAAATATTCGATCGTGCCGCTATCCGTTCGCTGCAAAAGCGGGTGCGGTTCGGCAGCATCGATCTTTTGATAATCGCCGTTGCTGCCCGAATCGTAGTTCGGATAATCGATGCTCAGATTGTCCTGGTTGTCGCGAACGTTTCGCTCTTCGTCGGGGTCGCGATGTTTCGAATGAAAATAATGCGCTTCGCCGATGCCGCCCAGCGTGCAAAGCGATGAGCCAAGATCGTTATGATCGCGGGTAGAAAAAATACCGCCGCCGCGCTGGCGAAATTTGGTAATGCCCGCGCAATCGTTCGCGGATAAACCACTTCCCGTATCAACTGCGAACAGCCACAGTTGGTCAAAATCAGACCCGTTTAGTGAACTTAAGGCCGTATCGTCGCCGTTTTCATTAACTTCGCGGTCCCGCGCGATCACTTCGTAAAGTTTTTCACCGTTCTCATCACGCAAAGAGTCGAGATGAGCGTGCAAGAGAGAAAACCGCCCAATATGCCAGTCGTCCTCTATATCGGGAATAGTAGTTTGCAGCAATATCTTTACAGGCTTAGACATATTCTTATTACTTATTATCCGGCAGGGTTTCGTAGAACAGATCGTCAGGGTAGCAATATCCCCATTCTTCGCCGGGTTCGAATGATCTGATCATCGCGTGATCGCTGGCGTGATAATGTTTTGTCGCATGGCGGTTGGGCGAATTGTCGCAGCAGCCGACGTGCCCGCATATCTTGCAAAGCCGCAAATGCAGCCAAACGCCGCCGATCTTAAGACAGTCTTCGCAGCCGTCGGCGCTCGGCGTTACCTCTTTCATTTCCGATAAATGTACGCATCCTTCGGGCATATTATTCAGTGCTAAGCTTCCTGATAGTATCGGCGACCGAGGCGCCTAAATTTTCCAAAAGCTTTTTTGTCTTTTCATCCGTCATCGTGTCGCCGTCGAATTTTTGATCGGCAAAGGTCACCGCTAATTCGAGCGGAACTATGTGGACCGAAGCGATGGTCAGCACGCCGCGCAGATGGCTAAGGCAGCGCAGCCCGCCAAAACTTCCGGGCGACGCGCTCATAATTCCGGCGACTTTGCCCGTGAATGCGGCATACATTTTTTGTTCCGCATGGCCCTTACGGGAAACCCAGTCAATGATGTTTTTCATCCCGCCCGGCAGCGATCCGTTGTATTCCGGCGAACAGATAAGCAGCCCGTTGTGTGCCAGCATCAGGTCCTGAAACTTGACCGCATTCGGCGGAAAACCGTCCTTCTCATGACGGTCGAGGTCATAGATCGGCATGTCGAAATCGCGCAGATCGGCAACGGTGACTTCCGCGCCGGCCGCGCGGGCGCCTTCGGCCGCAACCTGCAGCACTTTTTTATTCAGCGAACCTTCACGCAAACTGCCCGCAAAAGCCAGAATTTTCGGAGTTATCGCCATAATTTAGTTCACAAAATCAAATTAATTTTATCTTATGAGTTTGCCACGAAAAAGAGCGACGAGCAATTATGGAAACGTTTTGCTTAAGAGGCGCTGCGGTTTGTAGTTGTTTTAAATTGCCACTAGCTTTAGCTAGTGGTTAGGAATGCGAGTTTCCGTTGGCTTTAGCCAAATCTTTGTTTTAGGCTAAAGCTCCAATATAATAGGTTTTAATCCACTAGCTAAAGCTAGTGGCAATTTATCGGAAATTCTATGCTTAAAAGTTTTCTGGGCACGACACCCCAAATCCCGACAAGTTCATACGTAGCCGAAAACGCCGTGGTCATCGGCGATGTAGCGATCGGCGAAAACTCCAGCGTATGGTTTGGCTGTGTGCTGCGCGGCGACGTCAATCATATCCGCATCGGCAGCCGCACTAATATCCAGGACTTAAGCGTTATTCACGTCAGCAGCCAGGACCACCCGACAATTTTGGAAGACGAAGTGACCGTCGGCCACAGCGTCACGCTGCACGGGTGCTATGTGGAAACGGGCAGCCTGATCGGTATCGGCGCAGTCGTGCTGGACGGCGTTCGCGTGGGCCGCGACTCGCTGGTGGCGGCCGGCAGCCTGGTCACGCCAAACACCAAAATTCCGCCGCGCTCGCTGGTGATGGGCAGCCCGGCAAAAGTAAAACGCGAACTCACCGGTGAAGAGATCGAGGGCTTGAAAAAATTCTGGCAAAATTACGTCAGGCTTACCGAAATTTACTTATCCGAGAAGAAATAAATAAGAGAACCAGTTTCAGGTAGAAAAAAGTTTTTTGGACGAAAACGCATTTTTTATGGATACGATCTGGAAACCGGTCTAAAGATCCGGTAGTGGTGTAATTTCTGTGTTGCTAATTGTAGCCGGACCTGCGCGAATCGGCGAAGGCAGAAGCCCGCGCGTTAGCAAGGGCTCAATCTTTATCGCAGGAAAATTAGCCCTCCCTAACGGTCGGGCTTCCGCCGGGGCGCGATTTTGTTGCGCAGCAACATACATTTACACCACTACCAAAATCCGGGTTTATCCCGGCTTTATTTCAATGGTTTCTAATCGTGATAATATTTATTTGAAGGCGGAGCATGGAAAAGATAACAGTAACGGGTGACGATCTCACTTTTGAACAAGTGATACAGGTAGCCTGTCAAAATGCAAAGATCGAGCTGGGCGATATGACGAACGTCGAAAGAAGCGTCGCTCTTATCAGGCAGAAAGTAGACGCCGGAGAGGTGATCTACGGGGTCACGACGGGGTTCGGGGCCAAAGCCGACAAAACTATTTCCGCGGCCGATGCCGTGAAATTGCAAGCCAATCTTTTGCTTTCGCACGCGACGGGCGTGGGCAAACCTTTCCCGGAGCGCATGGTCAGGGCGGCCCTTCTGATCCGCTTGAATACGCTGATGAAAGGTTATTCCGGCGTCAAACCCGAAACCCTCAAACGGCTCAAAAGTTTTCTCAATCATCGGATCCACCCGGTAGTTCCCGAGCAGGGTTCGCTGGGAGCGAGCGGCGATCTGTGCCCGCTTTCGCATCTTGCCTTGCCTTTGATCGAGGAAGGGTCAGTCGAATACAAAGGCGTGGAATACAAATCCCGGGTGTTCTTCAAGTCAGAAGAGCTCCTCGAATTAAAGAAAGCTACCGGCCAGGATGAGAATGACGAGGAAAAATGGGAAAAGATAGAACTGAGTTATAAAGAGGGGCTGGCGCTAAATAACGGGACGACCATCATGGCGGCCCTCGGGACTTTTGCCGTATACGATTTTGGGCGGCTCTTAAAATTAGCGACGCTGACGTCCTCGCTGATGCTGGAGGCTTTTTGTGCCAGGGAAAAGGCGTTTGACGATAAGGTTCATCAGGTGCGGAAACATGAGGAGCAGATAGAAGTGGCCCGCTGGATAAGAGAGTTTACGGCAGGTTCTACTTTTATGAACGTTTCACCCGCGACATTGAAAAGCAGATCGAGAACGGCCGGGTCAAACCCCACCGAAACCGAAGAGTTAAAAAAGAGAACCGATCTGCTGGAAGAATTGGCCGGGAAAAAGATCAAGCCGCAGGATTCTTACTCATTTCGCTGTATGCCGCAGGTTTTCGGCGCCAGTTTGCAGGCTTTGAACCACGTCCGCGGAATTTTCGCAAACGAGCTGAATGCCGTGGTGGATAATCCGCTGCTTTTTGTCGAAGAAGGCGAAGTGATCTCCGCGGGAAATTTTCACGGCCAGCCGCTGGCGCTGGCGCTGGATTATTTGAAACTCGCCATCGCCGAGATAGGCAACATTGTCGAACGTCAGATCAATAAATTATTGGATAAAGCCACCAACGATCTGCTCGAACCGTTTTTGGTTTACGATGAGAAAAATATTAATTCGGGCTTAATGATCGCGCAATACGTGGCGGCCTCGCTGGTTTCCGAAAATAAAGTTTTGGTCCATCCCGCTTCGGCGGATTCGATACCGACCTCGGCCAATACGGAAGATCATGTGAGTATGGGCGCGACTGCCGGCCGGCAGGCGTTGGAGATACTTGAAAACGTAAAGAAAGTCATTACGATCGCTATCCTGACCGCGCATCACGCCATGGAAATACGCCGGAGACAATTCAAGGAATTCGATCTGGAGCTGGAAATGGCCAGGCCGACGGCCGAATTATTTCACGAAGTAAAAAGAGTTATTGCAGATTTTAATAACGACACATTTCTTAATGACGACCGGTATTTATATGATGATCTGGATGCAATAGCAAAAAATTATGACAATTTTGCAGGCATAGCAGAGAAATTCCTGCCGCAGGTGAAGAAATGAAAGAGAAAAAAGAAAAAAAAGAGAAAAGCAATACAAGCCCTGCTCGCGGAATGCGCGACATTTTATCGGTGGACGTGCGCCGGCGTGATTATGTCATGTCGATCATTAAAGAGACTTACCAGAAATACGGTTTTGAGCCGCTGGAAACGCCCGCCATCGAGAACCTGGAAACGCTGATGGGCAAATACGGCGACGAAGGCAATCAGCTGATCTTCAAAATTCTCAAGCGCGGCGAAAAACTCGATCAAGAGTTAGCAAAGTTTAATGAGTTAACAGAGTCTACAGAGTTGGCAAACTCGGAGCACTCGGAAAACTCGGAGAATTCGAAAAGCTCTGGGAACTCTCTCGCCGATCTGGCCCTACGCTACGATCTGACCGTGCCGCTGGCGCGTGTGGCCGCCAATCGCAGCAGCGAACTTCCGAAATTCTATCGGCGTTACCAGATCCAGCCTGTTTGGCGCGCGGATAAGCCGGGGCGCGGCCGGTTCAGAGAATTTTATCAATGCGATATTGACGCGATCGGATCGGGATCGATGCTGGTCGAGACGGATGTGTTTTCCGCGGTAGCAGAGGTGCTGAAAAATCTGGGGTTCAAAGAGTTTGTCATAAAACTTAATCACAGGCAGGTTTTAAGAGGCATACTCGAGGCGGCCGGTATCGAAGAAGCCAGGCAGACGGATGCGCTGGTCGCGCTCGACAAATTGGACAAGATCGGCACGGACGGCGTCGTCGGCGAAATGCTGAAGCGGGGGATATCCGAGGCGTCGATAAACAAGGTATTAGAGCTTTTTAAGAAAATAAACTCCTTGTCTGAAAATGCTGAAATTCTTGATGCTTTGAAGGATTTTGTCGGGGAAAATCAGTTCGGGCAGCTAGGCTGTAAAGACCTGGGAGAGATACTCGGCTTTGCTAAAGATCTGCCGATAAAGATCGACGCCAGCCTTGCGCGCGGGTTGTCCTATTACACGGGCGCCATTATGGAGGTCGATGTCGGAAAAGAAATAGGCTCGCTGGGCGGCGGCGGGCGCTATGACGGCCTGATCGGGATGTTCGGCAAGGAGCAGATCCCGGCCTGCGGATTCTCGCTGGGGCTCGAACGCATTTTGGTCGTGATGGAAGAGCGCGGAATGTTTCCGCCTGAGATCGCCGCGGTAAATTCCGCCGATGTGATGGTCACTATCTGGAATGAAGAGTCGGTGGCCGATTCGCTCGCGCTGGCACAGGAGCTCCGCGCACAGGGTTTGCACGTTTTGCTCTATCCCGAAGCTGATAAGATGGGCAAACAATTTAAATACGCCGGGCAGATCAACGTTCCTTATGTGGTCGTGCAAGGCGACGACGAAAAAGCTGCCGGCATGATCGCTCTGAAAAATATGCAGAGCGGCGAACAGGAAACGGTAAAAAGAGAAGACATCGCGAAAAGAATCAAAGCCGCATAACGAGCGTTCGTATATCAAAGGATCAAAGTCCGCATACGCGGATTCGTTGAACGATTACATGCTGGTTTTTTAATGCCATTTTTCGGCACGACTAAACAAACTAAATATCATTTATAAAGGTTGAATATATGTCCCACACATATACAAACTTTCTCTACCATATTGTTTTCTCCACAAAAGAGCGTCTTCCGTTGATCGGCAGAGAGCTAAAGCCGCGTCTTTACGACCATATCGGCGGAACTGTTCGTGACCTGGGCGGCATTCAGCTTGAGATCGGAGGCGCGGCAGATCACGTGCATATTCTGATCAAACTTAAGCCGACCATACAGTTCTCCGATCTTATGCGCGAGCTAAAGGCCAATACGTCTAAATGGGCGAATGAAATTACCGGCGGGCGTTTTGAATGGCAGGACGGTTACGGGGCCTTTACGGTCGGCGGGTCGCAGGTGGAAAGCGTGCGCCGCTATATCCGTGACCAGGAAGCGCATCACCTGGGAATCAGTTTTGAAGACGAATTTAAAGACCTGCTAAGAAACAGCGGCATTGATTTCGATGAGAGATTTTTATAGACATAAATTGAAAGGCGAGCCACATCGGCCCGCCTTTTTTAATTACACATATGCCTTTGACTTAAAAATGGAAGTTGATGCCGAAGCGCAGGTTGTGATTTTTCAGGTACGCTGAGTGCGTGAAGACATTTTCCGGAAAAGACTGCGTCGGCGTAAAGGCCGTCAGGTTCGTACTGGTCGATGACGTCCGGCCGAAATTCGCATAAAGGTATTCCGCCTTGGCCGACCAGCGTTTGGCCAGTTTTACTTCGACGCCGCCGCCGCCCGTCCAGCCCACTTTCGTTTTCCCAAAGAAATTGGTTTCCAGCGCATTGGCAAAGTTATCGGAAAAAACGCTTCCGTATTCAACGTCGGTAACGGCCAGGCCGCCGGTCACATAAAACAGCGCGTTCTTATGAACCACACCCGCGCGCGGGCGAGCGGTGAACATCCACTCGGTGCCTACCGATTGCGTGATAAGAAAGCTGTCGGGACTGCAGCACGGGTAGGTCGTGTTGCTGAAGGAAAACATTTGCGCGCGGTTCGAGCCAAAATCGGCTTCGAAACCGACGAGAAAATTACCGGTCTGATAGTTATAACCGCCCTGTCCGCCGCCGGTAAATCCGTTCTTTTTTACCCGCGTTGCGCCGGCGCCGTTGACCGCGTTCACGCTGGAAGTCGCAAAATATCCGGTCGGTGCGAAAACGGTCGAAACATCCGCTGAGCCGCGGCTAAAATTACTGCCGACAAATCCGCCTACGTACCAGCCCGTCCACGAATGTGAAGACGAGGATGACGATTGTTTTTCTTTTGTTTTTTCGACTGTCTTTTCTCCCTTACCGAATTTATCGAAAGGATTTGCTTTCATCGAAACATTGCCGGTTTTTACAACCGCTTTTGTATTGTTTTGATCCTGCGCGAAAACGGAAACGCCGAGCGCTCCGCAAAAAGAAAGCACCAGCGCTGCTGATGCAAATGTATTAATTAGTTTAATTCCCATTACTGTATTACTCCTTGTGCCCCCGAAAAAACCGGGGTAAAACTCATAAAACCAGGCCTTAAACATCAAGGCCGTTCACAACAGGTTTATTACCTATTAAATGCGTAGATGGCACATAACGCATTTTGAGTTGCATCTCGCAACAAAGAACGAGACGAAAAAGGAAAATCGCTTTTGCTTAGAAATATTTTTAAAAAATTGAGAGAATGTAAAAAGAAAGTTTACGGTAATTCAAAAAATATGACTCAACAGATCCTGCAAAATTTTATCGACGAAGCGGTGCTTGGCTTTAGCAGTTATAAAAGCCTGGCTGATAAAGCGTTGGCACAGATCTCTGACGAACAGTTTTTTCAGACGATAGATGAAGAATCGAATCCGCTGGCGGCGATCGTAAAACATATCGGCGGGAATCTGCGTTCGCGCTGGACGGAGTTTTTAACCAGCGACGGGGAAAAATCGGACCGTCACCGCGACACGGAATTTGAACCGGAAAACGATACGCGTGAAAGCCTGATGGAACTGTGGGAAAGGGGCTGGAGCACGCTTTTTGCCACGCTCGATTCTTTACAGCCTGCCGACCTGGGCAAGATCGTAAAAATTCGCGGCGAAGACCACACGGTCGTCAAGGCGCTCAACCGTTCACTGGCGCACACTGCTTCACATGTCGGGCAGATCGTTTTTCTGGCAAAACACCTGCGCGCCGGAGAATGGAAGACCCTGAGCATTCCGCGAAACAAGTCGGCCGATTTCAATTCCTATATGGACAAAAAAGAAGGCGCGGCAAAACCCGACCCGCTAGATTTGCACAAAGATTTTAGAAAAGAAATTGAAAAGTAAAAAAGATCGGGCGGCGGGAGAGATGCCGCTCGATCTTTTTTGAGGAGGTCATTTTTAGCGGATGCGAACTCTGCTGATGAGCGTGGTCGTCGTTCGGCCGTTGTGTATCCTTACGCGGTAAGTTTCCCGGTAAAGATGGCCTCCGCGCCTGACTGTGCGCGTCTGAATGAAAGAACGATCGCCTCCCCGCCTGCCGCGGCGCTGCCGTTGCTGCCACTGCGGCTGAGATTCGCTCACGGTTACAGAGTTAACATTTTCCGCTGCATTAGCGTTTGCTATCGGAAAGACGGCAAAAGCCCCTGTTAGTATCAATGAAAGTAATAATGTCTTTTTCATTTTTTGTACCTCTCCCTCTTGTATTAAGACGCAACAGCCTGTTGGCTTTTTTTGCTGCGCCGATAACTTAGAAGTCCGAGGTTTTCATAGCGTTGTCACGTTTTTTCCGTGAGGAAAAAGGTTGCCCGTAATTTAGCACCGGCACCGGGTAAAACCGAGCGTACTTTTGTCTTTATGCGCTAATTGGCATAGAATTAATCTTTTTCGCATCAGCGAAGATTTAGGACAGTAAATAATGGCTTTGGATATTTTAGGAAATTTAGAGAGAACTCACTCTGGCGGCGCGCTGCGCGCTGAGAACGTCGGCGAGCAAGTGGTGCTGATGGGCTGGGTCGCGAAAAAGCGCGATCTGGGTGTTTTTACCTTTGTCGATTTGCGCGACCGCGAAGGCGTGACGCAGCTTGTCTTTGCCGAGGACTATGATCCGGCCGCGCATGCAAAGGCCAAGGATCTGCGCGGCGAATTTGTCATCGCTGTCAAAGGCGAAGTGATCGCCCGCGCGGAAAATACGCGCAACGCAAAACTTGCGACCGGCGATGTCGAGGTGCACGTCAAAGAATTACTGATCCTTAACGACGCGAAAACGCTGCCGTTTCAATTGGAAGTGGCCGGTTCGGAAAACCTGGCCAGCGAAGACACGCGTCTGAAGTTTCGCTACGTCGATCTGCGCCGCCCGCAGCTGCAGCACAACATTAGGATGCGCGCCAAGGCGGTGGCCAAGATCCGCGAGTATATGGACAATGCGGGTTTTATCGAGATCGAAACGCCGATCCTGCTGAAATCCACGCCGGAAGGCGCGCGCGATTTTATTGTCCCTTCACGCATTCACAGCGGAAAATTTTTTGCGCTGCCGCAATCGCCGCAGATCCTGAAACAGATCACGATGATTGCCGGTTTTGACAAGTATTACCAGATCGCGCGCTGTTTTCGCGACGAAGACTTGCGCGCCGACCGCCAGCCGGAATTTACCCAGCTCGACGTAGAAATGTCTTTTGCGCACCGCGAGATGGTCTACCGCGTGATGGAAGGCTTTTTCGGGCACGTCTTTACGCTGATCGACGTCGCGCTGCCGAAAGAATGGGACCGGATGACCTATGCCGAAGCAATGCGCCGCTACGGTTCGGATAAACCCGACCTGCGTTTTGAAATGGAACTGGCCGATCTTTCCGGGGAATTAAAAGATACTGATTTTGCGCCATTCGCCGACACGCTCGAAAACGGCGGCGAGATCAAATGCATCGTGGTCAAAGGCAAGGGCGATTATTCCCGCAAAATTCTGGATGAATTGCAGGAATTTGTTAAGCGTTACGGCGCTTCCGGATTGGCGTGGATAAAGCTGGGACAGGACGAAACGACTTCGTCGCTGCTGAAGGTTTTAGGCGAAGCAAAGATCGGACAGCTGGCGGCCGCCACGAAAGCGGAAAAGGGCGATGCAGTGCTGATCGTGGCAGGGAAGAAGTCTGTTGTGGCTGCGGCGTTAGGAGCGCTGCGCAACGAAGTGGCCCGCCGCGAAAATCTGATCGACCGCTCGGCTTATAAACCGCTGCTGGTAACGGAATTCCCCATGTTCGAGCACGATGAAGAAAGCGATATGTACATGGCGGCGCATCACCCGTTCACCTCGCCGATGGACGAGGACCTTGAAATGTTCAAGACAGCGATCGAAGATCCCAGCCAGCATCACCTGCTCGGGCAGGTGCGCGCCAAGGCGTACGATGCGGTCATCAACGGCTACGAATGCGCCGGCGGCTCGATCCGTATCCACCAGAAAGATATTCAGGCATTGAATTTTAAGGCGCTCGGGCTCTCGACGGAAAAAGCGCGCGAGCGGTTCGGATTTTTCCTCGATGCGCTGGAATACGGCACTCCGCCGCACGGTGGATTTGCCGCCGGTATCGAACGCACCTGTATGATCCTCTGCGGCACGGAAAACATCCGCGACGTGATGGCCTTTCCCAAAACCGCCTCGGCGCAGGACCTGATGATGGATTCGCCCGGCAACGTCGACCAATCGCAGCTAAAAGAACTGGGAATAAAAATCGTTGAATAATTCGTAGCGCCAGCGTCCCGCTGGCTGTCGGTGCGGGCGTCTCGCCCGCATTTTTATTTGAAGGCGAGACGCCTTCAAGACAGCCCCGCCAAGTTATTGCGACGGCGGCGCTACATAAAAGAATCGAAATTCCCTGAACAAATCTCGCAAAATATCGTAAAATCCTACTGTGATGGCGAGTAAATACGACACAAATCCGCTGGACCCTGATTTCCCGAAAAAAGCCGGGCATTCGCAGCAAACCGAGTTTCTGCCGAATTTAGACGCTGAGACCAAAGCTTTTAGCGCTTCGGCAACGGCCAGGGCCACCGCCGACGAACCCACGCGGCGTTATGACAATCCGAATTTCGCGCAATATTCGTCCGCCTATGCCGAGCCTCAAGGCGGGCCGATGTATCAGACCACCAGGCTGAGCACCCCCGAAAAACCGACCAATCGCAAGATCGTCGGCCTGCCGGAAAACTTGCTGATGATAGCGCCTTATGCCCCGTTTTCCATCGGGCTGATCGCCGGCATCCTGGAGCTTCTTTTTGTGCCGCAAAGCGAATCGAAAGTCCGTTTTCACGCGGCTCAAGGGTTGGCGGCCCATATTGCGATCCTGCTGGTGTACGTCGTTTTGGGAGTGATCGGCGAAATAACGAATGTCGTAAAGATCGGCAGCTTTATCTTTGGTTTGGTCACGACAATTTTCCTGGTGGTGACGATGATAAGGATATGGAAAGGCAAAGCCGCGCATTTTGAATCGCTCGACGGCCTGACCAATTGGCTCAACGACAAGATCAAGACCCAACCGAAACAATAAAATATTATGTATTGCGCAAAGTGCGGCAGTCTGGTCCAAAACACCCTTAATTATTGCAACTCCTGCGGTAATAAGCTGGCGAAGACCGATGAGCGACCGGCCCGGCAAGGCAACCCGCTGCCTTTTCTGGCCGCTGCGCTTTGCGTGATCGATACCGTCGGATTATTTGTCCTGGCCCTCTTGACGCTGATGTTTTTGGACAGGCACGTGGATGAGAAGGTGATGATGATCATCTGCACGATATATTTGCTTAGCCTGGCTAGTATTAATTTTATGTTCCTGCGGATGATATCCAAACTGGTCAGCAGCCACATCGAAAATAAAAGCTCGTCAACCGAAAAACCGCAGGCAAGTTTATTCTCACACACCACCGCTCAACTCGAAGCTCCGCAGCAGCCTATACAGGCCGTACAGCCGCTGTCGAGCGTTACCGAGCACACCACCCGCACCCTTGATGAAGTTTTGATAAAGGAAAGATAGACGCCCGGAAAGCTTAAGTTAACAATTCGTGCAGCGCCATCACGATCACGTAGGTAAGCGCGGAGATGGTCGCTGCCATGGGTATCGTCAATATCCATGCCCACACGATCCTTCCCGCTACTCCCCACTTAACGGCGGAGAGCCGTTTAGTTGAGCCGACACCGACGATCGCGCCGGTAATAGTATGGGTCGTGGAAACCGGGATGCCGGTAAAGGTAGCAAAAAATAGGGTTATCGCTCCGGCTGTTTCCGCGCAGAAGCCGCCCACCGGCTGTAGTTTAGATATCTTGGAGCCCATCGTTTTGACGATGCGCCAGCCGCCCGAAAGCGTTCCTAATCCTATTGCCAGATGCGCCGCCAGGACGACATAAATAGGAATGTCCGGGAGTTCGCCTTTTGGCCCAAAGCTTAAGATACCGCCGGCCGCGAGAACGGCAGTGATAATGCCCATGGTTTTCTGGGCGTCGTTGCCGCCATGCCCCAGCGAAAAAGCAGCTGCGGAAAAAAGCTGTCCCACCCGAAAAACCTTGTCGACCCTGCTTACCGACACTTTGTGAAAGATCCAATAAACCGACACCATCAGGACAAATCCGAGCAGCGCTCCGATCAGCGGCGACAAGACGATGAAAGAGATCGTCTTGATCCAGCCTTCAGGTTTGAGGATCGTTGTCACCCCGCTAAATCCATGAAAACTGATGTATGAAGCCATTGCGCTGCCGGCATAGCCGCCGATCAGGGCATGGGAACTGGACGTAGGGAGGCCCAGGTACCAGGTGATAAGGTTCCAGATCACCGCCCCTAATAATCCGGCCAGTATCACATACAGCTTGTAATCCTCCGCGATCAGATTCAGATTCACCAGATCGCCGCCCACGGTTTTGGCCACGTGGGTGCCGAAGATCGCAAAAGCGATAAAATTGAAAAAAGCAGCCCAGATAACCGCAACACCCGGCGAAAGCACGCGCGTGGAAACTACGGTGGCGATCGAATTCGCCGCGTCGTGAAAACCGTTCACATAGTCGAAGATCAGCGCCACGATGACTATGACAATTACTAGCACGAGAATTGGGCTCATAGATCTCTTAGGTATGCTTCAGGATGATAGCTTCGCTGATGTTGGCAACACTCTCACAGCGGTCGGTGGCGTATTCAAGCAGCTCGTAAAGTTCTTTCCACTTGATGATCTCTATCGCCTCCGTATTTTGGTGAAAAAGGCCGCCGACGGCCTGGAAATAAATATCGTCAGCCTCGTTTTCCAGCTTATGGATCTCGACCAAATGTGAAGTGATATTCTGAGGCTTATGCAGAGTTCCCACCATCGCATCGATCTCCAGCGACAGGCTTTGGATCACCTTGGAGAAACGCCTGGCATGTTCGGTTATTTCCTTGATGTCATACATCAGGATCGCGCGGGCGGCGGCATCTATGTAATCCAGAATGTCATCCAGCGCAACGGCCAGCGTGTAGATATCCTCGCGGTCAAAAGGCGTGATAAAGGATTTGTTGAGCTTGGTGGTGATGGAATGTGTCAGGTCGTCGCAGGCATGCTCTACGGTCTTTATCTTTCGCGCGAAATTCTCAAATTCGCTGCTGTCGGCCTTCATCATTTCGACCAACAGATCAGCCGCTTCAGTGATCTTTCCACTGATCTGAGAAAAGATAGTGAAATATGCGTCTTCACGAGGCAAGAGGCTAAAAGCCATAATATGTATGGTCTCCAATTCGCTGAAATTGCATAAGGAAGGTGAAGTATACCCAAAGCGGTTGAATTTATCTATCTATATCCGGAGAGATTTAACAAAAATGTAACATCGGGAAAAATTGCCATTTCGGGAAAAGACGGTGAACCCGTTTTAAGGCAGTTACATCCTAGAAACGTTTAAGTTTTCATTGATAACCCACGGCGTTTCGCTTAGACTTAAACAAAGATTTTTAACAGGTTATCAGGCTTTGACGCGGGCCATCCGTTTTGGGCGCGTTCTAAGCAGAGGTAAAAATTATGAGAAGAACTTTAACGGTCATAAATAAGAATTTAACGGTAATGCTGGTGTTATTGGCGATCGTTTCAGCGCCGATGACGGCTCTGTCACAGACTAAGATCAGCATGCCGAAAAATAAATATAAGATCCAGGACGATATCAAGCTGGGCCGGGAAGCCTCGCTCGAAGCCGAAAAGCAGTTTCCGGTGCTAAACGACACGCAATCGACACGTTATGTCCAGCAGGTCGGCGAGCGCCTGGTGGCATCGATACCGCCGGAATTCCGGCATCCTGAGTTCACTTATTCATTCAAGATCGTTAATGCCAGGGATATCAATGCTTTTGCGCTTCCGGGCGGCCCGATGTACGTCAATCGGGGGATGATCGAAGCTGCCAAGAACGAGGGCGAGATGGCCGGCGTGATGGCCCACGAATTAAGCCACGTTGCACTCCGTCACGGCACCGCGCAGCAGACAAAGCTTACCAACCCGCTCAACCAGGTGCTGGCCATCGGGGCGATCATCGGCGGCGGCATTCTCGCCGGGCAGGCCGGCGCCCAGGCAGGTTCCATTTTTGCTCAAGGGTATTTTCTTCGCTATAGCCGGGAATATGAGACCCAGGCCGATACGCTGGGCGCGCAGATAATGGCGCGCGCCGGTTACGACCCGCAGGACCTGGCCAATATGTTTCGCACCATCGAACGCGAAGGAGGCGGTGGAGGCGGCGGCGGGCCGGATTGGTTCAGCAGCCACCCGAACCCGGCGAATCGTTATAAAAACATCGAAAATGAAGCCAGGCTGCTCAGAGTGACGGGTGATCCGATCAAGAATACGCCCGGGTTTGAACAAACAAAACGGCGGTTGTCGTCAATGCCGCGCGCCAAATCGATGGCGGAATTGGAAAAGCAGGCTAAAACCGGGAGCAGCGGCAATACCGGCACTTCGCCGATAATGACCGGCACGTATAAAAATTCCATCGAGCTGCCGTCGCGCAGTTATAAAACTTACAACGGCGGCAATTTCCTGCAAATGAGCGTGCCGAGCAACTGGAAGGAAATGTCAGACAGCGATGAGATATTTTTCGTTCCCGAAGGAGCTTACGGCAAGGACGGCATTACCCACGGAACGCTGATAGGACTTTATTCTCCGAGCAGCAGAGATCTGACAGCGGCAAATAACGCCTATATACAGAGTTTGCTTGAGGGTAACAGCTACCTGCGCAGGCAGGGCTCTTCGACCGGCACCAATATGGCCGGCCGGGCCGCTATGGCGACGGTACTCCGCGGCACTTCACCGGTAACGGGAAGAGTAGAGATCGTTACGATACACGCGGTAATGATCAGCGACGGGCGGCTGTTTTTCTTTGCGGGCGTAGCACCGGAAAGCGACTCCGTTACCTACAACCGGACCTTCAGCGCGATGCGCGGTTCGATTCGGATGAACGATAGATAAATTTGTTTTCTAAAGGTTGCTTTTACATTGCCACTAGCTTTAGCTAGTGGGTAGCAGGTAATGAAATATTGTCGGGCTTTAGCCCAACATAATTTCTGTTTGGGCTAAAGCCCAGGCCGCGGTATGGTATTGAAAACCAAAGCTAAAGCTAGTGGCAATTTAAGGAAATACTTGGCGTCTTCTTGCGGCGATACTACTTTCTCGCAAACATTGCACGATAGACCGGAAGCCCTCTTTCTTCGACTGACGTCTCGCGCTCGGTCTTGATGGGAAAAGGGTTTTTCTTGTTTCGCAGCAATTTAAACTCCGGGCTCTCGTTAAAAAATCCGCATATTTCTTCCGCCACTTTAGCGACGTCGGATTGAATAAAGACTTTGCCTTCCGGCGCGAGATGGGCGGCGATATCGTTTATCAATCCTGACTTTACCATCCGCCTTTTAAAATGCTTTTTCTTAAACCAGGGATCGGGAAACTGGATCGTCACCATCTGCAAAATTCCGGGCCCGAGGTCTTTTAGAACATTTCCCAGCGAGATGGTGGCATTGCAGTATTCGTAATGAAGATTGGTCAATGACTTTTCATTTTTGATGCGGTTTGCTTCGTCCACGAGAGGCTCGCGTATTTCGAGCCCGAGAAAATTCCATTGCGGTTCGAGCTGTGCCATCTTCAGCAAAAATCTGCCGCGGGCGCACCCGATATCCAGGTGCAGCGGAAGTGGCTGCTGCGGGGGGGCGGCAAAAACTTTTGTGAAATCGATCGCCGGTGACAGCGCCTGGAATCGCGGAGCCAATGGATTAACGTGTTGATGAACTCTGACCCTCGGCATTACAAAGCTATTTTTTTGGTAAGGAGAAGTATGGTTAAGGTGGCGAAACTGATGAAGGCCGCAAGAGTTGCATAGCCCATCACGGCGGTGACCACGTCGACCTTGCGCGGGTCTTCGTACAGGTCTTTTGGAATTTGGATAAGCCCGTAGATCGCGCCGACGAGAAAGCCACCGAGATGAGCGGCGTTGTCGATATACAAGTAGCCGATCACTCCCATTCCCGCTACTATCGCGAGATTGATCAGCATGTTTTTTAGAAAACCCGGAGGCAGCAAGCGCCTGCGTTTGTAGCCATATACGGTCAGATATCCGGCCAATCCGAGAATGCCGCCCGAAGCGCCGACGGAATTTATTTCCGGTAATAAAAGGGCGCTCATTACGCTGCCGCCCACTGCGGCGAAAAGAAAAACTATAGCGAGATGCGCGCGGTTGGAAAGAAGCTCGATCGCGCTTCCCAGGCTATAAAGGGCCATGCAATTTAAGGCGATATGCCAAAAAAATCCGTGCATCGTGTTTCCCGTAACCAGCCGCCAATATTGCCCGTTCCTGATCAGGCGGTTATTCGCGTCAGCCACGTCGAACGAGTTTTCAAAGCCGGTCGTATTTTGAAAAAGATACACCGCCGCCAGCGCCGCTATTATGACGATAGTGAAATAGGGAAAAGCATGTTGAGCGACAACGGTGCGGCCGTCATCGTCAGGGACCTGATCGGGTCCCTGCGGCTGCGAATTTTCTTCCGGATCTATTACTTTTAGCGACATATATAAATAAGGGTCTTACATCGCCAGGCCGCCGTCTGCCTGGATCACCTGTCCGGTAATATAACGCGCGGAATCGGACAAGATAAAGCACACGATCTCAGCCACTTCCTGAGTATTGCCGAGGCGTTTTAGCGGGATCATTTCGAGCAGTTTTTGCTGGTATTCATCGGAAAGCTGGCCGCTCATATCGGTTTCGACCAGGCCGAGCGCGAGCGCGTTGACGGTGATCTTGCGGCTGGCTACTTCTTTGGCCAGCGCTTTGGTCAACCCGATCATCCCGGCTTTTGAAGCCGAGTAATTCGATTGCCCGAGCATGCCGACCACGCCGCTGATGGAGGTGATGTTGACGATGGCGCCACCATTGTCGTTTTTCATCATCGGGCGCATCACGGCTTTGGAAAAATTCCACGCGCCCTTGAGATTGGTGTCGATCACCGCGTCCCAATCGTCTTCCTTCATGCGCATGATGAGACCGTCGCGCGTGATGCCGGCGTTGTTGATAAGAAAATCTATCGTGCCCAGTTCTGCCTGCGCGGCTTTTACGAATTCGGCGGACGCCTCGGTGTTTCCCACATCACAGGCTTGCGCAAACGCTTTTACGCCCAGCGCTTCGAGCTCGACCTTAAGCTTGTCGGCTTCTTCCTGGCTTTTGGCAAAATTAAAAGCGATGTTCGCGCCACGCTTCGCCAACTCCAAAGCGATCGCCCGTCCGATGCCTCGCGTCGCTCCCGTAACTATCGCCGATCTTCCTGCAAATTGTTTTTCGCTCAAAAAAATTCTCTCGCTTCCTAATAGAGCGCCAAAGGCGCATCATTTAATAGCGTAGGGCAACGCCCTACGAAAAATGCCCGGTACAAATTCAGCCCTGAAAGGGCGTCATTTTAATCCCAAACATATCTTTCATCATATTCGACTTTGTATTTTCTTAAAAGCTCGCGATATTCGGTTTGAAAATCAATACGCGCGTGATGCTCTTTTTGCGAGGCAATATATTGTTTCACGGCTTCGGCGTTGGACTCACTGACCGAAAATATTCCATATCCGCCCTGCCATCCGAAATTTTTGAATTCGTCCCCTTTTGTTTTTATCCATTTTGAAGAACGCTTTTTAATTTCTTCAACAACTTCCGCGATCGTTTTTGTGCGCGAAAGCGAGAACAGAGCATGTATATGGTCTTTGTCGCCGCCAATCTTTAAGACAGGCGATCCACAAGCGCGAAAAACAGTGGCCAGATAGGCGTATAGCTCAGGTTCAATACCCGGAGTGATCAGCGGGTTTCGATGTTTTGTACTGAAGACCAAATGAAGCAACACGGACGAAAGTGATTGAGACATATTTGTGGGAATATGACGCCCTTTCGGGGCTTTTGTTGATTATTATGCATTGTCTCAGGGCGTTGCCCTGAGCTATTAAATTACGCGCCGTTGGCGCTTGTTGCGGAAATACATTTTTGCAAAAAGGCGTTGCTTTTAGCTGCTAAATTACGTGCCATTGGCGCTGTTCGCCTACAATTTCAACGATCTTAAATATTCCCGAAAATCCTCGCCCAGGTCTTTCCGTTTTAAAGCAAATTCCACCGTCGCGATCAGAAATCCTAATTTGTCCCCGGCGTCGTGCCTTACACCGTCGAGTTTTACCGCGTAGAACGGACGCTCTTTTAATAACAAGCGCATGGCGTCGGTTATCTGTATTTCGCCGCCGGCGCCGGGCGTTGTTTTTTCGATTGCCGCGAAAATATCCGGGGTGAAAATATAGCGCCCGATGATCGCCAGGTCTGAAGGCGCGTCAGCCAAAGCGGGTTTTTCGATCATGTCCTTGATCTTAAAAACATTCGGTTCGATCTCTTCAGCGTCGATCACGCCAAAGCGGGAAATTGCCTCGCCTTCAACCCGCATTGTTGCGATCACCGGCGCATCGTATTTTTCAAAGACGTCTATCATCTGTTTGAGCGCGGGCGTTTCCGCGTCGACCAGATCATCGGCCAGCAGCACGGCAAAGGGTTCGCTTCCGGCAAAATCTTTCGCCTGGTAGATGGCGTGTCCTAAACCACGCGCCTGCTTTTGCCGCGTGTAGCTGATCTTGGCGATATCGGAGATCGCCCGGACCTGATCGAACAGCTCGGTTTTTCCTTTTTCTTTAAGAAGCTGTTCCAGCTCAAAGGAAATGTCAAAATGATTTTCGATGGGCGATTTATCGCGCCCGGTCACGATCAGGATCGATTCGACGCCGGAAGCGACGGCTTCCTCAACCACGTACTGGATGAGCGGTTTATCCACCAGCGGCAGCATTTCCTTGGGCGAAGATTTGGTCGCCGGCAAAAAGCGCGTGCCCAAACCGGCGGCGGGAAAAACTGCTTTGCGAATTTTTTGTTTCATAAAAAGATTGTTAAATTATGACCTTGCTTTCTGTGATAAACAAAGAGCAGTGCCGAATTAGAAATTTTAGGTTAAAAACGGCTGAGAGACAAACGGCACGGTTTTGCCGGCCGCGGAGAAAGAAACCAGAGTTTTATGAAAAAAGCTTTGCTGTTGCTCATGGTACTGAGCATCCTTGTTTTAGGGCTTGCTTTGGCGGGCTGTTCCCGGTCTGTCAAAGCGGTGGATACCAATGAGTATTTCACTTTAAAGAGGGGCGAAGCCGTTAATGTCAGCAACGCCGGCATCAAGGTTAAAATGCTGGAAAACGGGGCTTCGCAGCGCCCGTCCGGCGGAGATTCGGTTTTTTGTAAGCTGGAAATAACTTTTAAAAACAATACCGAAGAAAAAATACTCGAGGTCGGCGGATTCGCTTCATACAACGAGTGGAACCTGCGGGTGGAAAAAGTAAATCCGGCGCCGGATGTGAGCAAGTCTTCGTGCATGCTGATAGTGACCAGGACGATGGGATAGAAAGACCAGGATAGTTTTAGTTATGTTAGACCTTAATTTTGTCAGAGAGAATTTGGATAAAGTCAGAGAGGCACTGGGGAACCGTAATTTTCCCGCCGAAGCCTTAGACCGTTTTGTGGAATTAGACGGGGAGCGCCGTAAAGTTATCGGCGAATCGAACAAGCTAAATGAACTGCGAAATTCAGCCAGCAAAGAGATCGGCGCGCTGATGCAGCAGGGGAAAAAGGACGAGGCCGAAGCAAAGAAAGCCGAGGTCGCAAAAGTAAAAGAGCAGCAAGCCGAGCTTGACGCAAAACGGGACGAAGCGGAAAACGCGATGTTTGAACTGCTCGGCGGCCTGCCGAATATTCCTGCCGAAAGCGTTCCGGTCGGCGCGGATGAAAGCGCCAATGTCGAAGTGCGCCGCTGGGGCGCGCCGCGGGAATTTGATTTTATGCCAAAAGACCACGTCGATATCGGCGAAGCGCTGGGCATACTGGATCTGGACCGGGCGGCAAAGATCGCCGGTTCGCGCTTTGCCATCTTAAATGGCGCGGGAGCTCGGCTGGAACGCGCGCTGGTAAATTTTATGCTCGACGTGCACACGCGCGAGCATGGTTATACCGAAACCCTGCCGCCTTTTCTGGTCAATCGCAAGGCGCTTTTCGGCACTAACCAGCTGCCGAAATTCGAGGAAGACCTTTTTCATATCAAAGACGAGCGCGGTTTTGCGCTGATTCCGACGGCGGAAGTTCCGGTGACGAATTATCACGCCGAGGAAATTCTAGACGCCAAGGATCTGCCGAAATATTACACGGCCTACAGCCCTTGTTTTCGCAGCGAAGCGGGAAGCTACGGCCGCGACACGCGCGGGCTGATCCGCCAGCACCAATTTGAAAAAGTAGAGCTGGTAAAGCTTTGCCTGCCGGAAAACAGCGAGGAAGAGCACGAAAAGCTGACCGCCAATGCCGAGCGCATTCTGCAGCTTTTGGGCCTGCCATACCGCACCGTCGTGCTTTCGACCGGCGATATGGGTTTTGGCGCGAAGAAGACCTACGACATCGAGGTTTGGCTGCCCTCGCAGCAGACATATCGCGAAATTTCCAGCTGTTCGAACTGCGGCGATTTCCAGGCGCGAAGGATGGATACGCGTTTTCGCCGTGCCGGCGGCGCCAAACCGGAATTTGTGCATACATTAAACGGTTCGGGCCTGGCGGTCGGCCGTACCTGGATCGCCATCCTGGAAAATTACCAGCAGGAAGACGGCTCGGTGCTGATACCTGAGGTTTTGCAGCAGTTTACGGGATTTGAAAAGATCCCTAGTTCGTGAAATTCGTGTGATTCGTGGCTAAAAAGACGATTTTAACCACGAATTACACTAAAAGCACGAACCAATCCTTGCCTCTTTTCTTGACACAAATCAAAACCGTAATTACATTGTAATTATGAAAGCGCAGATAGTCAGCATCGGAAACTCCCAGGGCATCAGGATCCCCAAGACCTTGCTTGAACAAAGCGGCCTCACGGGCGAAGTGGACCTCGAGCTTTGCGAATCGGGCATCGTCATCAAGAAAACAAAAAAACCCCGGGAAAATTGGGCGGAAGCCTTTAAGGCAATGGCCGAAAACGATGATGACGATATCTCCGGCGAAGAGCTGGACGCCCGGTCGGCCTTTGAAAAGGACAACTGGCGATGGTAAAACGCTTTGACATTTTTTTGCTCGATCTCGGCGCATCTGCTGATGGCGGGGCATCTTCGGGGGGCGGCGGAAAACAGGCGCGCCCGTGCGTGGTCGTATCGCCGGACGAACTCAACGCCAATATTTCCTCGGTCATTGTTGCGCCCATCGATGCCGCGCGAAACAAATATCCTACCCGCGTGGAAATAGAATTTCTGAATAAAAAAAGAAGCATTGTGCTGGAACAGATCCGCGCGGTCGATAAATCGCGCCTGACCAAAAAAGTGGGCGAGCTCGAAAGCGGGGAACAAGCCCAGGTGTTGTCCGTGCTGCAGGAATTATTCGCGCCGTAAAAAGTTGTGAAAGTTCGTAAGATAATTTCCGGCGGGCAAACGGGCGTTGACCGGGCCGCGCTGGATCTCGCGCCGGAAAACGGTATCGAGACCGGCGGCTATGTTCCCAGAGGCAGACAGGCCGAAGACGGCCTCATTCCTGAAAAATATCCCAACCTTATCGAAACGGAAACAGACGATCCGGCGCAGCGCACCGAGCTGAATGTTTTGCACTCCGACGCGACGATGATAATTTTTCGAAACGCGCTTGCCGGCGGGTCAAAGCTGACGGCGGAATTTGCGGAAAAGTATAAAAAGCCTTTGCTGCATATCGATCTTTCTTCGGGTGACCTGGAAACACTTTTTCGAGAGGCGCAGAAGTGGCTGGGTAAGATCAACGGCGAAATTCTAAATATTGCCGGCCCGCGGGCTTCGGAAGACACTGAGATCTATTCGAAGGCAAAACAATTTCTTGAACGGCTTTTTTCCGATCGCTGAAAGTTACGGAGGCAGAGCCTTTCCGCACATCAGGCGGCACAGCCGCGCGAGCAGAAGAGAACCACCCCGTCACGCGCGAAGCGCGTGCCACCCCTCCTTCGTAAGGAGGGGAGTTTTGCGGCCACTGCCTACTGCTACTGCTTACTGTTTTTCTGGGTCTGTTGGGGCGGCGGGTGTCCACTCGCGGCGACGCTTCGCCGCGCGGCAGCGGTTCCGTGGTTTTTAGGCGGAGAACCGAATACTGTACTTCACGCTTAGCCGTTTTTCATTTGGTTTTACAATGCGACATGCGAGGA
>DASYKT010000020.1:0-2246 GCA_035995185.1 Pyrinomonadaceae bacterium | reverse complement strand
GCGGCATGCCACATGAATTAAGTGATTGTTTACGCATACGCGACGAGAGCCCCATTCTGGAGAAAACTGTTCAGCCTGAGAATGCGCGATTAACGTAAAGAAAGCTTATCCGCCTCCGGCTTTTTGTCTGCGTAAAGTGCCGGATGGCCAGGGATTTTCGAAATTTTTTTGCAGCGCGGCTGCCGGGCGCCTTTTATGGTTACTTTTTATTTAAAAATGTCAGCCAGCCGCCAAGTTCGCGCCGCGCCACATGCGTGATGACACGCATGCCCTGTTCTGAATCATTCAGGCACGGCAGATAGGCGAATTGCTCGCCGCCGTTCTCGAGAAAATAGCCGCGATTCTCGACGTCCAGTTCTTCCAGCGTCTCTAAGCAGTCGGCGGTGAAGCCCGGCGCAACGATGGCGAGTTTTTTCACGCCTTCGTGCGCCAGCTTCTTCACCGTTTCATCGGTATAGGGTTCAACCCATTTATCGGCGCCAAAGCGCGACTGGAAAGAATGCAGGAAAGCGAGTTCGGTCATCTGCAGTTTTTCGCGCAGCAGCCGCGCCGTTTTCACGCACTGGCAATGATAGGGATCGCCTTGCAATAAATATTTTTCCGGCACGCCGTGGAACGAGGCGAGAATAACCTGTGGTTCAAAATCGAGCCCGGCCAGATTTTCTTTCACTGAACTTGCCAGCGCCTCGATGTAAACCTCATCGTCATGCCAGGGCGGCGCGGTGCGAACGCTAGGCTGCCAGCGCATCTTTTTTAAGCAATCGAAGGCCTTGTCGTTGGCGGTTGCCGTCGTGGCCGCGCAATATTGCGGATAGAGCGGGATGAGCAGGATGCGATCACAACCTTGCTCTTTTAAAGCTTCGATGCGGCTTTGCGTCGAGGGATGTCCGTAACGCATCGCCCAGTCGACGATTACCTCGGCACCGAATTCACTCTGCAATTTTTCTGCCTGCGCGCGCGTGATGGTTTTCAGCGGGCCCTCATCGCGCTCCCTGTTCCAGATTTTTTCATAATCCTTGCCCTTGCGGCCGGGACGCGTGGTGAGAATGACGAGTTGCAGCAGCGGCTGCCAGAGCAGCGGGTTGACTTCTATTACGCGGCGATCGGACAAGAATTCCGACAGATACCGCCGCATCGGCCAGTAAGATGTGCCTTCCGGCGTGCCGAGATTGAGAAGCAAAACGCCGATCTTGCGGAGCAAGACCGGCGGGTGACCTTGAGGAAGATTGCTCATCATCCTGATGTGGCATTATCAATAATAGGCCACAACCGGGAAAATGTTACTTCTCAAGCGTTTTTTCTATTATATTTCCTAAAGAAGGGGAATCAAATACATCTTTGCAAGCCAATTTAGCTCCGTCTTTCAGAATTTGATCTGACAAATTACCGTCGAAATTTATTGTCACATTTTTGTTGTCGGCAGGTTCTCCATTATCGGATAGTTCGAATTCATCCTTTTTATCTAAGCCTATTGCATAGCAATGTTTGGCAAGAATCGAACCATCACTGCTTTTTGCAGTTACAGCAACGTAATAAGTTTTCTCTTTAGTGTCGGTATTTTCTTGTGCTTTTAAAGCGCATTCCAGTTTTACGGAACCGCTTTTTTTAAGCTCGCTCTTAACGCTCTTATTGCCTTTCAAATCTTTCCTAATATTTTTTACTTCTTTTTCACTAAGCACTTTTTCCAAGTCCGGCGGCGATGTAAGCCCGCCAAAGAGTGAAAAACCGACATTATTGTTAGTGATGCCAAGATTGTTAGTGATACCCGACGCATAACGATTGATCGAGACTGATGGTATTGATGACATAATTTATTCCTCCAAAAATTAAATAACCCATGCGGACGTAGCAAAATTCCACGCCTTGCAAAAGCGCTAAATTAGCTGATTTGAATCAGATAGTTACTCGGCAGCGAACGCGTGATTACGGGAAGATCGCCCATCGCTTCTTACTGCCACATAAGTTTCAGCAAGGCGACAATAAGAGAAAAAATTATTTAAAGCTAAGTTGTATTTCCTGGCCTGCCAGCCTGGCCTGGTTACCGATAATCTGCTGTGCCCTTTGTTTGTCTTTATCAGAATTCGACGTTGTCATTTTATCAAGCTGGCCTTCGCCATATTTTCTGGCTTCAAGCTCAGCGGCCCTTCTAAGCTCCGGCCCCGTTGACGTCAGAGGGTTCAATTTCCCGTCTTTATCGATGGCATAAGCAAGCTCGCATTCTCTCTCACCGAAACTGGTGTGCCAAG
>DASYKT010000019.1:0-2210 GCA_035995185.1 Pyrinomonadaceae bacterium | reverse complement strand
GGCCTGATCGAGCACGCCATGAAGGTTATCCGTGGCCGGGCCCGCATCAAGCGCACCATGTGGTCAAGGCGCGCCCAGGAATATGATGCAAAGATCAATTCCGGCGATCTCATTGCCGTGGCCGAAGTCGTGCGCGATCTCTACCGCTCCGATCGCCAGCCCGAGCAGTCCTATTCCGAGCGCCAGTTGTTCGAGCAGGCCCTGCTCCGCATGGCCCGCGAGCTTGCTGCTGTCCGGAAAGTGGATGATGACCAGTCGGTGAAGGAACTTTCCGAATTCCTCGCCAAGAACGCCAAGCGCGCCCAGGCCGCCGGCGAAAAGGCGGAAGAAGAAGCCGCCGCCGCCGAAGAAGCCGCATAAGAATTTTCCAAGACCTCAAGGGACAGGCCCGGATCAAAAATCCGGGCCTTTTCTTTTGGGGGTGTTACAAACTATAAGAACGCCTGAGAGGTCCCGTAGCTCAGTTGGATAGAGCATCAGTTTCCTAAACTGAGGGCCACTGGTTCGAATCCAGTCGGGGCCGCCAATAATTTCGATAAATAAGTATGTCTTTGGCTTTCAAGGGTTTTAACGGCAACCGGTTCTTGAAAGCCTAGGGCCGCCCGATCGTTGGCTAGCCGCAATATGATAGCTCCAGCCAGCAGGGTTGCCACTACCATCACAACTCCTGTTACGTGGAAAAATCTATTATCTAAAACTTCATCAGGCGGACGGGAAAGTTGCATCGTTGCGGTTCTGTGAAAAGAACTGGCAGGCCCCTGCATTCAGAGGCCTGCCATTAGTGCTTAGTCGCGTGACAGGGCTCCCGTCCGGGAGTTAACATAAACCGTGACGTCGCGTCCGCGGCGGGTTGCCTCAAAGGTGTAAGTGCGGCCTTGGCATTCAATAGTGGCCACGTTCCTGAAACCACTATTGCGAACGCGCGACCGGGCTTCGCCACAGGACAAACGGCCATACCCACCGCCATAATTGTCGTTGGCAATGCTTCCGCCAATGATCAACGGCAAGGTCCACCAAGGCGTTTCATAATAGTACCCCTCGTGGAAATGGCGGCAATTTCCCTCACGGCGGGAACAACGCCGGCCATCCCGCCGCGATTCCCAGTTGGAGCGCATCCCATCTTTTTTGCCCTGAGCAACATGAATCACACCGTCACTGATACTATCAAGCTGGACAGATGTAGTCGGGGAAAGCGGTAGGGCACCTGCTAAGGCTCCTGTCCCTGTGAAAGTAATGGCACCCAATCCAAGCATGGCACCTAAGGCAAGTAAGGGAAATTTAGTGGTCATAGTCTTCTCCTTAAGACGTTTGTCGCTACGAGGAATGGGATTCCTGTGGGCGATCTAACTTTAAGGACGAGCAAGTGTTCCGAATCCGTCGGCTCCGCATAGGCATTTATTTTTTGAAGCCTATGGAACTAAAACCTTGAAGGTCAATTGCCGATTGCTACACCAGCCAAGTTGGAACCTTTTCAATCCCAGCAGGTTTTCTCGGGATGGACCGGACCCTTCTTACTTTGGTGTTTGTGGTATGTGCCTTGGCACTTCTACCCGCCCCCATGGGGGCAGCTCTTAGACCGAATGATTTTCCTCCATCTCTGGAAGTGTTCATCAAGTTTAAGCAGGAGCAAACACCGGACAGCCGCGAATTTCCCGCTTCAGTCAGCCGAGTAGCCCCACTAGCCGCATGGCGGGATCGTATAGCTGAAATATTTTCTTTGCAAATGACTGAAAAAAGCTGCCTGGCTACCGCAATCTATTTCGAAGCCCGCTCAGAACCCCCTTTAGGGCAGCTAGCTGTGGCGAATGTAATAATCAATAGAACGAAAACTCCAGCCTATCCTTCAACGATCTGTGGCGTAGTTTTTCAGGGATCAAGCCATTTTAACGCTTGCCAATTTTCCTTTGCCTGTGACGGCAAATCCGATGTTCCTCAAGCTGGTCGCGCTTGGCAAAAAGCAACGGCGATTGCTAATCTGCTGCTCCCCCTTGAGAAAAAAAAGAAATACGAAGAGTTTATGTTTGTTTCCACGGCCACCCACTATCATACCGTTGAAGTTAAGCCGCGCTGGTCGAAATCGCTTAGCAGGCTCAACCAGATCGGTCACCATATCTTCTATTCACAAGAAGCTTCAGTTCTGGCGCGAAGCGACAATACGGTGGCTCCAAACTCAGGGTGAAATTCAATATAAAGGCTCTGAAACGTGCTCC
>DASYKT010000018.1:5000-46868 GCA_035995185.1 Pyrinomonadaceae bacterium | reverse complement strand
GGCCTTGGCGCGATCCCCGTAGCCGAGCCAGCAGATGCGCGCGGGCAGACCCTGGAACTCGACCTGTTCCTGCGCCATGGTCAGCCAGCGCGTAAGATGGTCGTTATCGGGGAAGAGATCCATGATGGCGCGGTCGGTTTTGCGGATGTCTTCGGGATCGCCAGAGAGCGCGACCCAGCGGAAGGGGCCTTTGCCTTCGCAAAAGAGCGGGCGGATGTAGGCGGGCACAAAACCGGGATAATCGAAAGCATTGGCGACACCGTTATCAAGCGCGCGCTGGCGCAAATTGTTGCCGTAATCAAAAACTATCGAGCCGCGTTTCCCGAATTCCAACATCGCTTCGACGTGGCGCGACATCGAATCCATCGCGCGTTTTTCGTATTCGGTTTGATCTGATTTTCTTAAGTTCGCAGCTTCTTCTATATTTAATCCGACGGGGATATAGCCATAGAGAACATCGTGGGCAGAGGTCTGATCGGTGACGACGTCGGGCAAAATGCCGCGTTCGAGAATTTGCCAATGAACTTCGGCGGCGTTGCCGCAGAGCGCGATGGAACGCGCCTCTTTTCTCTCGACGGATTCGGCGACCATCGTCAGCGCTTCGTCCAGATCTTTGGCCGCGACATCGACCTGCTTCAAACTCAAGCGGCGTTCGATACGCCACGGATCGACGTCGACCAGCAAACCCACGCCGCCGTTAAAAGTGATCGCCTGCGCCTGAGCGCCGCCCATTTCGCCGAGGCCCGCGGTCAGTACAAATTTTCCGGTGAGCGTGCCCCAATTGTGCTGCCGCGCGAGTGAGCCGAACGTTTCGTAGGTGCCCTGCAGGATGCCCTGCGTGCCGATGTAGATCCAGCTGCCGGCGGTCATCTGGCCGTACATCATCAGGCCTTCGCGCTCGTATTTGTCGAATTGCTCCTGTGTGGCCCAGTGGGGCACGATGTTGGAATTTGCCAGCAGCACGCGCGGCGCATCAGTATGCGATTTGAAAACGCCGACCGGCTTGCCCGATTGCACCAGCAAAGTTTCGTCTTCATTCAATTCTTTCAGACTTTTCAGGATCGCATCAAAGCATTCCCAGTTGCGCGCCGCTTTGCCGCGCCCGCCATAGACGATCAGGTTGTCCGGATCGAAAGCGACCTGCGGGTCGAG
Organism: Pyrinomonadaceae bacterium; assembly: GCA_035995185.1. Classification (GTDB taxonomy): domain Bacteria; phylum Acidobacteriota; class Blastocatellia; order Pyrinomonadales; family Pyrinomonadaceae; genus DASYKT01. The sequence goes on along the minus strand of DASYKT010000018.1, from coordinate 45,716 downwards.
ATTGTTCTGGATCATGCGATAGGCTGCTTCGATCAGCCAGTTTTTGCAGGTAAGCTCGGTGCCGGTCGGGGCTTTTACAATTCGTTTCATACTGCAAAGTATTGTAATGGGAAAGAGGGTTAGCCGCAAAAAGGCATGAGCAGGGAAGAGGAAAAAGGAAATAGGAAATTAGGGAAGTAAGGCCGGTGTTATCATACGATTCTATTTTGTGTCTTTTGCGCTTTCTTGCGGCTAGAAAATCTTAACCGTTTTGTACGGCGGCTTTCTCGCTCGGCAAATTTTCATTCATCCAGGCCGCGGTGCCGCCGGTGACGTTGTAGATCTGTTTGAAACCGGCGTTTTCCAAAATGCTCGTGGCGGTGCTGGAGCGATAACCCGATTGGCAGATGACAAAGGTCGGAACATCCGGTAAAAGTTTATCGACCTCTTTAGCCAATTTATCTAACGATATGTTAGACGTGCGGATCGCATGCCCGGCGCTGTGTTCGGCCAGGCGGCGGACGTCGATAAATTGCAGGCCTTTTTCCGTTTGGGCGAGTTCGTTCATTTCCTGCACCGACACTTGTTCGATACGTTTTGTCTCACCGGAAAAATCTCCGATCAAAATATACCCTTTGATGGTTTCGATCCCGACACGAGCAAGCCGGGTAAAGGCTTCGTCAACCTGTTCTTTTGTATTTGCCACGATGGCCAGAGCAGTTCCGATCGAGATCAGCGTGCCGGCCCAGGATGCAAACTGCCCGCCAAGCCCGATGTTTATCGAATTAGGCACGTGGCCTGCGCCGTACTCGGTGTTGGCACGAATGTCGAGAACGACGCCGTCGAAAGTTTGAATTTGTCCGGTAGAAAATTCCACCGGTTTCGGCAAGTCTTCGAGCGACGCAGAACCTTTCAGATTTTGCGAAGCGCTTTTGGGAAAATACATCGGCACTTCCGGTTGATCGGACGCGACGACCTTGATGAATTCTTCTTTCGACATCAGCTGCAGCGCGTAATTGAATTTACGCTGCTCGCCGAGCGTCGACCACGTTTCCTTGGAAAGGGATTTTCCGCAGAGGGAACCCGCGCCATGCGCCGGGTAAACTTCCGTTTCGTCCGGCAATTTCAAAATTTTCTCGTGCAGTGAATCGTAGAGCATCGCGCCCATTTGTTCCGCCGTAAAACCTTTTGAACCGATCAGATCGGGCCGGCCCACGTCGCCGATAAAAAGCGTGTCGCCGGTAAATATTTTTAAGGGACGGGCGGGGTCTTCGGTGTCTTTAGCGACGATGGTGACGCCCTCGGGCGTGTGGCCTGGCGTCTCCAGAAACTTCAAGCTAATTTTTCCGACTGAAAGTTCGTCGCCGTCTTTCACTTTATGAGTGGGAAATTCGGTGTTTGCTCGCTGGCCGTAAATAATTTCCGCGCCGGTCTTTTCGGCGAGTTCCAGGTGGCCGCTGACAAAATCGGCGTGCGAATGGGTCTCGATGATGTAGGTGATCTGCTGGCCGTTGGCGGCAGCTTCGTCCAGGTATTGCTGCACGTCGCGCTGCGGATCGATCACGGCGGCTTCGTTTTCGGAGCCGATGTAATAAGAAGCATGCGCCAGACAACCGAGATAAAATTGCTTGAATTTCATAAGTTTTAAGATTATAACATCTGCGAAACAGCTGAAAGCTAATAGCTGTCAGCTATCGGAAACTTCTGCTATTATCAGGTTGATTTTGCAATAAATTATGAGTGAAATTTTCGAGCTGACCGCGCGTCCGAATCCCGAACTTTTTTTCAACCGCAATGATGCCAACGATCTGCGGTTGGGCGAAGCCGTTTCGGCTAAACCTGATCGTTACGAAAATGCGGAGGTCGTTATCGTCGGCTGCCCACAGGATGAGGGCGTCAAGAGAAACAAGGGGCGGGTGGGCGCAGCGCTCGCGCCTGACGAAATCCGCCGCCAGTTTTACAAACTCACGACCTTTGGTGTCAGCGCAAAAATATTAGATCTGGGTAATACGATCATAAAGCCGACGCTGGAAGAAACTCATGACGCTCATTGTGAAGTTGTGACGCAATTATTAAAAGACGGAAAAACGGTGATCTCGCTCGGCGGCGGAAATGACGTTTCTTATCCCGACGGCAAAGCGATGGCAGAAACTTTCGGAGCGGAAAATTGGCTCGGGTTTAATATCGACGCGCATTTTGACGTTCGTGCAGATCAGCCGCGAAACAGCGGCACGCCGTACCGCCAGCTGCTGGAAGAAGGCTTGCTGAAACCGGAAAACTTTGCCGAGATGGGTTACCAACCGCAGGCGGCTTCGCCCGTTTATTACGACTATCTGAAACAGCTCGGCGTGATGATGAAGAGTATCAAAGAAATTCAGAACGCAGAATTCAGGATTGAAAATTGGTTCGAATTTTTTATCGAATCGCACAGAACGGCGGCGAATATTTTCTGGGGCTTTGATGTCGACGCGGTGCGGGCTTCGGATGCGCCCGGTGTTTCAGCGCCGAGCCCTACGGGCATGACCGCGGAAGAATTTGTCGCGCTCGCGGGATATGCGGGAAGAAGAAAAGAAACCAGGTTGATCGAATTTACCGAGGTCAATCCAAATTTCGATATCGACAACCACACGACGAAATTGGCGGCTATCGCGATGCACGGATTTTGCAGCTCCCGGTTTTAATTAGTGTCTATGAATAAACTCGTGACCGCGGTCAAAAATTTGGACCTTGAAGCGATCAAGACTTTGATCGCGAAAGATCCGAAGTGGATAGATTGGGCAGAGAAGGACGGAAAGAACGCGCTGCATTATTTATGCGGCTTAGCCGTCGCTGACAATGAGTACAAGGTGGAGCAGGGTCTGCAGATCTTGAAATTTCTCTTAAAGAGCGGGGTGGATATTAATTCCATTCACAAAATTCCCGAACACGGCGGGTATTTCCCGGGTATGCCGTTGTGGTACGCGTACACCCGGGGAAGAAACGAAAGACTCTATACTTACCTGTTAAAAAACGGCGCCGATCCGAACCATTGTATGTTTGCCATCGCGTGGTATGACGATCCGAAAGCGGCTGCGCTGTTCAAGAAATTCGGGGCCGACATTAACGAGTTGGCGGGCGAAGGTTCGCCCTTTCTGGCGGCTTTTTCCTGGCGAAAATTTGCCGCGGCCGAATGGTTCCTGAAAAACGGCGCGGATGTGGATATCGCTGATAACAAAGGGAATACGGCGCTATTTTATGCGGTAAAGCGGAAATTCGATAATGAGCAAATAGAAATGCTGCTGAAATACGGGGCGGACCCGAATAAGAAGAACAAAGAGGGGATATCACCGAAAATGCTGGCCGAGTCGAAAGGGACGCGGAAAATTCTCAACCTTCTTATGCTCACACCAATAGACGGCCCGTAACTTGACAGTTTTTAACACCTTTGGCATTCTAATTGTTCGCTTTCATTGGCGATACCGAGGTATAGGCACTTAGCTCAGTGGTAGAGCACTACCTTGACACGGTAGGGGTCAGCAGTTCAACTCTGCTAGTGCCTACCAATTACATACTTTCGATACGATGCTTTTTAAGTACTTTGCAGCTTTTACAACTACTAACACACGCTTCTAACGGCGTGTATATCGGCGTTTGTTTTTTTGGCGCCAAGGCAAAGTCGCTCTTATCGGATCAGATCAATAACGGTTAGTAGGATCGTAAATTTGAATCTTAAAGCTTAGAGCGACAAAAGCTCTGAGCGTATTTTGCGTATTTCTTTGGGTCCTTTGCGGTTAAGAGTTTTTTTAACGCAGGGACGGCAGAGAAAAGATTTAATTTACGAGGGTTTATGCAGATCAAAGTTGGAGAAAATCAGAGGGAATTTCCCGCTCCGGTAACGGTGCTGGACGTGTTGAAGTCTTTTGACCGCGAGGTGTTGAAAAAAACGCTGGCGGCCAAGGTCAACGGCGAGGAGGTCGATCTCAGCAAACAGCTGGAGAACGGCGGCGACGAAGTTTTAAATGTCGAACCCATCCTGGCTGGTACCCGCGACGGGCTGGAAGTGCTGCGTCATTCGACCGCGCATTTGCTGGCGGCCGCGGTGCTGGAACTTTTTCCCGGAACCAAGCTCGGCATCGGGCCGGCCCTGCTGGACGATCCGCGTTACGGGTTTTTCTATGACGTGATCGCTCCGCGCCAACTGAGCGAAGAGGATCTGCCCGCTATTGAAAAGAAAATGCGCGAGATGGCCAAGCGCAACCTGGTTTATCGCCGCGAAGAGATCGAAAAAGCGCAAATTCTCGACATTTTCAAGGGCCGCGAAGAACCGCTCAAGTGTGAATTGATCGACGAAAAGGTCGAAGGCAAAGCGAGCGTTTATTATATAGACGGTTCGGAATTCATCGATTTCTGCATGGGGCCGCACGTCGGGCACACCGGCAAATTAAAAGCATTTAGACTGCTGGCGATCGCCGGCGCTTACTGGAAGGGCGACGCCGCGAACCAACAGATGCAGCGCATCTACGGCACGGCGTTTTTCTCGCAGGAAGAAATGGACGCCTGGCTCAAGCAGCGCGAGGAAGCGGAAAAACGCGATCATCGCCGTCTGGGCAAGGAACTCGACCTGTTTTCCATCCAGGACGATTACGGGCAGGGATTTATTTTCTGGCATCCGAAGGGCGGAGCGATCCGCACCGAGATGGAAAACTATATGCGCGAGCAGCTGGTCAAACGCGGCTATGGGCAGGTGTTTACGCCCCATATAGCTAAGCGCCAGCTTTGGCAGACCAGCGGCCACGAACAAAATTACGCGGAGAACCTTTTCGAGCCGATCGGGCTGCCGGAATGGTTTGGCGAAGACACGGAGTTTCGGCTCAAGCCGATGAACTGCCCGGGGCATATCGGTATCTATAAGGCGCACCCGCGCTCTTACAAGGAATTGCCGCTGCGCTATGCGGAGCTGGGCACGGTTTATCGGGCGGAGCTTTCAGGCACGCTGCACGGTCTTATGCGCGTGCGCGGTTTTACCCAGGACGATGCGCATATTTTTGCCACGCCGGAAACGGTCGGGAAAGAAATCGGAGATTGTGTCGATTTTGCTTACGATGTTTTTCGCACGTTCGGTTTTGAAAATTTCAAGGTCGAGCTTTCCGTGCGCGGCGGCGCCGATAATAAAGCGTGGATGGGTTCGGATGAGGATTGGGAAAATGCCGAGAAGTCTTTGGTAGACGCGCTGAACGAGCGCGGCATTCCCTACGAACGGATCGAAGGCGAAGCCGCTTTTTACGGGCCGAAGATCGATATTAAGGTCGAAGATTCCATTGGACGTTTGTGGCAATTGAGCACGGTGCAGTTCGATTTTAACCTGCCGGCGCGTTTCGGGCTGGAATATACCGGTGAAGACAACAAGCCGCACCAGCCGATCATGGTTCACCGCGCGCTTTTGGGCTCAGTCGAAAGATTTTTCGGCGTGCTGATCGAACATTATGCGGGAGCGTTTCCGTTTTGGCTGGCGCCGGTGCAGGTGTCGGTGCTTCCGATCACCGACCGGATCAATGATTATGCTTCCCAAATCGGTGAAGAACTGCGTAAAATTGGTTTACGCGTAGAAGTAAATACGAAAAGCGACAAGATAGGCGCCAAAATTCGCGACGCACAGCTGCAGAAAGTTCCTTTTATGCTGATCCTTGGCGATAAGGAGCTGGAAGAAAAAAGCATTGCGGTGCGCGAAAGAAAACAGGGCGACCTGGGTTCGATGTCGCTGGAAGATTTTAAGGAAATGACCAGGAGACTTAAGGAGTCGCGGTCATTGGAAAATGTGACTTAGATTTTTGATTCGTTGGAGCGCACAATTTATTGTGCCTTACAGATGTCCGAATAAATTCGGCGCTCCCAATTAAAAATCTTTAAATGACTTTGGAGGTAATTTATCGCTAATAATTATTATCGCGGACGCGGGTACCAGCCGCGGCAGCCTCAGAATCGCACCAACGAGCGCATTCGCGTTCCTGCGGTGAGGGTGATAAGTGAAGACGGAGAACCGCTGGGCGTAATGGACGTACGTGACGCCGTACAGCGCGCGCGCAGTGTCGGGCTCGACCTGGTAGAGATCGCGCCGAACGCCGATCCGCCGGTGTGCAAGATCATCGATTACGGAAAGTTTCTTTACGACCAAAAGAAAAAGCAGCACGAGGCGAAGAAAAAACAGGTCACTGTGACGGTCAAGGAGATCAAATTTCGCCCGGCTACCGATAATCACGATTACGAGTATCGTCTTGAACGAGCGAAGGAATGGCTGATCGGAGGCGATAAGGTAAGAGCGACGATCTCGTTTCGCGGGCGCGAAATGAGCCACCGCGAACTGGGAGCGAAAATTCTGGCGCGGCTTCGTGAAGATCTGGCCGAATACGGCGATCCGGAAGTGCTGCCGAAAATGGAAGGCTACCAGATGTTCATGATCATGGTGCCGAAAAAAGGCAAGATGCCTGCCAAACCGGCCAAGAAGGAAAAGCCTGCGGAAAAAGCAGGGGAAAAACCGGCCAGGGCTGAGGCGAAACCGGCTGAGAAACCGGCTGAAAAACCCGGAGAGGATCTGCCGCAGGAACCAGCCGTGACGGCAGCGCCGCCGCCGCCGCCAACTACTGCCGCGGAGAATTTAGCGGAAACACCCGCAGAGATACTCGCAGAGACACCGGCGGAAACACCCGTGGAATCGGCGGAAGAAAAAGTTTAATTATTTAGAGCAATTTTAAGGAGCAAATTATGCCAAAACTAAAAACACATAAAGGCGCGGCGAAACGCTTTCGTTCAACTGCCTCGGGCAAGTTCAAACGCGGCCATTCGCACGCCCGTCATATTTTGACGAAAAAGACCAATAAACGGAAACGTAATTTAGACATCGATACATACGTGTCAGAGGGCGATCAGAAACGCGTGGAAGCGATGCTGCCCTACGGCAGAAAATAAGGTTAATAATTAATAATTGATAGTGGAAAATTGAAAAATGTGGATTAGAGAATTATCAATTCTTAATTATTAGTTTTCAATTTTTGCGACTGAAAGGAGCAATCATATGCCTCGTGTAAAACGCGGAAACAATCGTCTGCAGAGACGTAAGAAAATATTAGTACGGGCCAAAGGCTACCGTTTAACAAAATCAAAACTTTACCGTTCAGCGAAGGAATCCGTTGACCGCGCACTAGTCTTCGCCTATGTCGGGCGCAAGCGCAAGAAACGCGATTTTCGCAAGCTGTGGATCGTGCGCATCGGCGCGGCGGCCCGCTTGAACGGGTTAAACTATTCGCAGTTCATGCACGGACTGAAACTGGCGAATATCGAGCTCGACCGCAAGGTGCTGGCCGACATCGCCGCCAAGCAGCCCGAAACGTTTGCGCATCTGGCCGGCCAGGTTAAAGAAGCGATCGCCAGCAAACCGGCGGCGTAAAACGGGTCAGAACCGGGAGCAGCAGCGACCGGGTAAGCCGCTAAGCGGCACCTGAGAAAAAATGAAAAATATTCGTGGACAAATACCGTTTAGTTTTTTATTTAGACGGTATTCGTCTGCGCTTGTGCATGGTTTGGAGAAATGACAGAACCAAAAGAACAAGTAAAAATGGCAGGCGAAGCGTTCGAAAAAGAATTCGAACGCTTCAATAATTTAAGCTCACAGTCTCAGACCTTGAGTGAGGCCGAAGGCCTGCTCAAAGAGCTGGGCGAATTGCGTGTCAAGCACACCGGTAAAAAGTCCGAGATGGCTGGCCTCAAGAAATTGATCGGCCAGGTTGCGCCCGAAGAACGGGCGGATTTTGGCAAGGTGATTCAGGCTGCCGAAGCAAAGGTTAATACTTCGCTGGACGGAGCCGATGCTACGCTTAAAGCTTTTATCGAAAATGCCAAAATTGCGCGCGAGCGTTTGGATGTCACGCTGCCCGGTACGCGCCCGCGCGAAGGGCATTTGCACCCGCTGACCATTTTGCGCCAGCGGATCGAGGACATTTTTGTGTCGATGGGTTATAAGATCGAGGACGATCGCGAGATCGAAACCGACTATTACAATTTCGACGCGCTCAATATTCCCGAAGGACACCCAGCGCGCGAGTCGCAGGACACGTTTTATACCACTACGGGCCTGGCGCTGCGTTCGCAGACCTCGACCGTGCAGATCCGCGCGATGGAACGCCACGGCGTGCCGCTGCGCATCATTGCGCCCGGCCGCGTGTTTCGCCGCGATACGCCCGATCTGACCCATACGCCGATGTTTCACCAGATCGAGGGCCTCTGTGTCGATCGCGGCATCACGATGGCGCACCTGAAAGGCACCGTGACGGAGTGGCTGCGGCGATTGTTCGGCCCGGAAACCGTGACGCGTTTTCGCCCCAGCTATTTTCCGTTCACAGAACCGAGCGCGGAATTCGACTTCTCGTGTTTCAAATGTAACGGCACCGGCGTGTTCGAAAACGAGCGCTGCCGCCCGTGCAAAGGCTCCGGCTGGATCGAGCTCGGCGGCAGTGGAATGGTGCATCCGAATGTGCTGCGCGCCTGCAATGTCGACCCGGAAGAATTCACCGGCTTTGCCTTCGGCTTCGGGCTGGAACGAATGTGTTCGCTGATGTACACGCTTGACGACATCCGCTATATGTTCGATAACGACGTGCGGTTTTTGGAGCAATTCAAATGATTTAATTAGTATAACTATGTTAGGTAGCAAACTCCCTAAATTAACCAGAGTTTTCTTAGTGATTATTTTGGGCACAGTCTTAAGTTTACTCGGCGAGATAATACCAGATGATATTAAAACGGACTTTGGAAGTATAGCCGTTTCTTTTGGTCTTACTTATCGTCAATGTTGGTATCTGTGCGTAGGAATAGTTAGTTTGATTTTGATTCTTTTTACCTACTGGGGCGAGAAGGAAAAACGCGTCGGATCGAAAGAAATCGCAGAACTCCAAAGGGAGCACATAGTACAGACTCTCCTTGAAAGTTACGAAGATAGGCTTAAACAGAAACTGGACCAGCGAATTCCATTAGGTCTGGAACTGAAATATACTAAAGAAGGAACAAGTGAAATCTACGCAGAAACTTATTTCGCCAAAGATGCAAGGGATGAGATGGAAATTCATTCCACACTTTCAACAATTCTTCAAAAACATTCTTCACTATTAATTATTGGTGAACCAGGCGCGGGAAAAACGACTCTTTTATTAGATTTGGCTATTGTGCTTCTTAAATATGCTAAACATAACAAATCATCGCCTTATCCTGTTATCTTAGATCTTTCTTCATGGCAATTAGAAAACGATTTTGCCGAGTGGTGCCAAGATATATTAGTGAATGGCTATGGTTTTAATCCAAAGCTTGCTAAATATGTAATTGAAAAACGAAATTTGTTGCCTTTTTTGGATGGGCTAGATGAGATTTCTGATAAGGTCTTACGCAGTGATTGTTTAGAAAAACTGCAGTTTTATCTGTATAATTACGAACCCCAAAATCTCGTGATTTGTAGCAGAATAGATGAGTATAAAGAAATTGTTGGCAACGCTCCGGTAAGAGCGGAAGTATTGGTTAAAGATTTAACCGAACAACAAATTCGTGGAAGCTTGCAAGAAATCATTGATAATCAGCAAAAACCAGAAGATCGCCCTTTTGCAAATCCGATAACAGCTAGAAATCTTCTAACATTAATGGATAAATCATCCTCTTTCGCCAGAGCAATATCCACGCCATTTTATTTTAATCTAGCGTCACAACTTTTCAATGACCCAGAATCTATAAAAGAAATTCCCGGCGGGGAAAAAATGTGGCAAATATACTTAATTGATAAATTTGTCGAAAATAAGCTCGGCGTCTTTTTTAAGGAATTCCCAGTATCTAAAAGAAATAAATATTGGCTTTCTTGGCTTGCAGATGTAATTAGAAGAAAAAAGATTACTTCCTTTGAGTTGTCGAGTTTCCAGCCAGATTTTTTGAATGGGCGGAAAAAATTCATTTTGATAGTAGCCTTATTTTTTATAATGATTATTTGGCCTTTGTTTATGCTTACTATTAGTATTTTCCCAAGTTTACTAGCTGCGCTAGTGCTTGGATTTGGAGTAACTCTAGATATCCAAGTTAAGACGGAAGATATGCGTAAATGGAAGTGGGATCTCTTGTTCTCACCGTCCAAATGGGCGGAGATTTTAATAGTTAGTTTAGTAGGAGGTTTATTTGGAGGAGTATTGTTTGGGTTACTGTGGGGAAACTTTTTAGCTTCTGGACTGGCTTCTTTTTCAGCAATTGCTGTTTATTTTTCTGCTGAGGAGTTCTTTCAAATAACACATTTTAGTAAGACTATGAAGGCTTATCAAAGACTAAGGAGTGGCTTACTATTTAATGCATTAAAAGTAGCATTAATAACTTTCATCGCAATGTCAGTATATCTTTATTTTATAAGTCGGCTTGAGATGGATTTCGCAATTCTGTTTGTAGTTTTTATTGTTGGTGCAATTATTGGAGTTTTCTATAGTCCGTTTTTCAATCACTTTATTCTTCGTCTTTGTTTTTATTTAGAAGGATCAATACCTATACGATTTGTAGATTTTCTCAAATATGCAACAGATATGCGTATTCTGGAAAATAATGGCGGACAGTGGCGTTTCCGCCATAGAATTTTACAGGATCATTTTGCAGATTTGTATCATTAAGACAGATCTATATTGTTTATTGGCGTTTTGATGGAATTTTATGGATATCAGTTATAACTGGTTGAAAGACTTAATAGATATTGATCTGCCGCCGCAGGAGCTGGCGCAGAAACTGACGCGCGTCGGGCTGGCGGTTGAGGGAGTTCACCCGGCGGGCGACGATCATGTTTTCGATATCGATCTGACGTCGAACCGCTCGGATTGTCTTTCGCATCTCGGGGTGGCGCGGGAACTCGGGGTAATTCTCGGGAAAGAAGTCAGGAAACAGGAAACGGGAGACGAGGCGCAGCCGTCAACAGACAGCGAGTTGGTTACGATCGAGGACGCTGACGTTTGCCGGCGCTTTACCGCACGCATTATCCGCAACGTAAAAATTGGGCCGTCGCCGGAATGGCTGGTGAAGCGGCTGGAGGCTGTCGGCGAACGCTCGATCAATAATGTTGCCGATATAACGAACTACACGATGCACGAGCTGGGCCAGCCGATGCACTCGTTAGATCTGAAGAAATTGGAAGGCGGGCGCATCATTGTGCGCCGCGCAAAACACGGCGAGACGATCAAAACGCTGGACGAGGTCGAACGCAAGCTGGATGAAACAATGCTGGCGATCTGTGACACGGAAAAGCCGGTGGCGGTGGGCGGCGTAATGGGCGGGTTTGATTCGGGAATAACCGAAAGCACGACCGAAGTGCTGCTCGAGGTCGCCTATTTCAAACGCGAAAATATTCGCCGGACCTCGCGCAAACTTAAACTGGATACCGAAGCAAGCTACCGTTTTGAACGCGGCGTCGATATCGAAAATCTGACCCGCGCTTCGAACCGCGCGACGCAGCTGATCTGTGAGCTGGCAGGCGGAACGGCCGGTGAATTTGTCGATGTCTATCCGACGAAATTTATTCCCAACGAGGTCGAGTCAAAAGATATTCAGGCCGCGGTAAAAAAACTGACCGGATTGGTGGAAGAAAAAACGGAGATCGTTCGCATTTTAGGTGCGCTGGGGATAAAGCAAAAGTCAGACACCGTTTTTGTCCAGCCGAGCTGGCGGCACGATATCGCCATCGAGCAGGACCTGGTCGAGGAAGCTGCGCGTCACATCGGCTACGACAAAATTACGGAAGAATTACCGCCCGCTTTTTCCGCCGGCGAATACCAGGAAAACGAACCGCGTGAAAAATCGCTGCGCAACAAGCTCTCCGCTTTAGGGTTTGATGAGGCGATCTCGTACAGCTTTATCAGCACCGAGCACGATGAGACCTATGAACTCGTCGCCGGGCTGATCGACGAAAATGCGGAAGAAAAATTTGTCACCCTGCAGGATTCGATCATCGAAGGCGCGGTGCGGATGCGCCCGACTTTGCTGGCCGGGCTGCTGGACGGCGTTCGGACAAATTTTAATTACCAGCGCCGCGACATAAAACTCTTCGAACTGGGCAAAGTTTTTGCCAATACACGGTCCGAAGATAATCTGCCTAACGAGAGGGAATTGTTCTCTTTGGTCATCACCGGCGGAGAGGTGTGCGAAGACAGGTCGCTGCCGGCGCGGGAACTTAATTTCTACGACGCCAAAGGCGCGCTCGAAGCAGCGCTTGCCGCCATCCATTGCCCGCAGGTTTCGTTTGCCGCTAAAGACATAAAGCACCTGCGCAAAGGCCAGTCCGCCGAAGTGCGGGTAAATGGCAGGCCGGTGGGAACTTTGGGCCGGGTGAGCGACGAGATCGCCGCCGGGTACAAATTCCGCCAGCCGGTCTATGTCGCGGAGGTCGATCTGCAGGCGGTCCTGGAAATGCCGACTGAGCCGGTCGTCTATCGCCCGCTGCCTAAATATCCGGCCATCACCCGCGATGTCTCGTTCCTGGTAAAACGAAGTATGAGCTTTGCCGAAGTGCGCGCGGCGATCAAGGAAATGAAGGTAGAATTGTGTCAAAACATCGAATTCGTAGACATCTACGAAGGCAAGGGTTTGGCCGACGACGAACGTTCGCTGACGGTGAGGTTCGAGTACCGTTCACCGGAGCGGACACTGATGGATGAAGAGGTCGAAACGATCCACGCCGGCATCTTAAAAGACTTGGAAACAAAGCTTGGGATCAAACAACGAGCTTAGTTGTGGCGTAAAAGGGAAGCAGGCCGTTTAGTGTTTTTCGTGTGCTTCGTGGTTAATTCTTCAGATTTGTTAAAGATCAAATACAGAAACCACGAATCATGCAAAAACGACAGTTGCCGTAAAGCAATACGGTGGTGTTTTCAGTTCTATTTGTAATGTAACAAAAGTGAAACATCTAAAACGTTTTGAAACAAGCTTCGAGTCTATAACGGCGGTAAACACCGCACCATCAATACTTATAAAGTAGATGCGAAAGTGTTTCATGTTTCGGGCGTCTCAGGATGAAACAGTGAAACGTTTTTGAAACAGAAATAAAGGGAATTTCATACCTTACGGCAAAACCTTGAAATCCGCGCTATTTTCCGCAAACGCTGTTTTGGGAGTTTTGAAATTCAAAGAACGGCGGTCGAGTAGAGGCAGGAGACCCGCGCGGTAAGATAATATCTGAAGAGGCGCCTGAGGTGAAGAACGGTTTTTGTCCGGGCGGGAATTTTTGTGACATTAACGGCAGAAAAAGACCGGAACCATCTGCGTCATATTAAACACGCGAAAAGGCATTGCCCATAAAAGAATAAGATTGTCTTGTTGAGCGATACATTTCGTGTGTTTAGTGTGATTCGTGGTAAAACTTCCGGAATTAACCACGAAACGCACGAAATACACGAAGGTCACCCGTCATATCTTAGTTCGAAATAAAGATAAACTAATTTATAGGCAACGCCACGTGAAAAAAAGAATTTTCTCCACAAAGGCACCGCAGAACACAAAGCGATCACCCGTTTCCAAAGTTTCACATTATCAGGAATCCCGCGCCGGAAAACTGCTTTTTTGACCCATTATAAAGCTTGCCCTGCGCCTGCTCTTAAAAACCTTTCGGCAAGTCTCTTTCATCATCGATGAGCAGATCGAGCGAGACTTTAGCAAGCCTGGCATAAGCGAGCGCAACCAAGGGAGGAGGCAGCCGATCACCGTTCTCGTAGGCGCGTATCGAGCTCCTGTGCCTCTCTACACCGTACCGCTCCAAAGCCTCTGCCATTTTCGCCTGGGATAATCCTAATTTGAGGCGTATCTTCAGCAATTTCTCCGCTAATCTTTCCAGTTTTTTGATTTTATTTTTGCGCATAAGAATCTTACGCTCCTTTCGGATAGCTCATTCCTTTTGCAAAAAAGATAGTTGGGGTTCTTTTCCTTTTCGGATTTGAGAGATAAAGTTATTTTGTGATTCATCTATGCCGGAGAAATAAAAAGCCAAGGCAATGATGAAAGCCGCTGCGTTGGATACATTCAAGACGGCCAAAATTATTTCAATAAGATACAGATGAACAATGCTATATTTAACTCGTAATTTTGACAGGGATGCTTACAATTTAGTTCTCATCCCGCATCTTTAAAACAAGCATCGAATGCCAATGACCAATAAGGGCAATAAAGCTTGATTTGCCTGCGCCGCAATGTTTTGAAAAACTTGGCGCGGATTTCAAAGACAACCCACTTGCTGTCAATTGAAAGCAAGTATAGCTCAGCTCTGAAGACCTGTCAAGGAGATTTTTCTGATGGGTACGAGTAAAGTCGAAAGGCCTGAAAGACTGGCCAAAAAACTTCTTCAGATTCGTATGAAGCTGGGCTTATCACAAACCGAAATGGCCAATGCTTTGGAGAAATATGGAGTGAAAATGCTTCGAAGCTATATCGGTGCTTACGAACTAAAGATTCGAGTTCCTTCCTCTCTCGTGCTGCTCGCCTATGCCAAACTCGCCAACATTTCAACCGATGTAATTATTGATGATGAGAGAGATTTACCTAAAGGTTTTTAAGAGCGGGCGTGGGGCGATCCTTCCGGCTCGAGGTAAATTAACTTTTTATATGGCTTTGCCTATAAAGTCAGAATTTGTCTTATGTTTTGTTCGTGTTTTTTAGTGTGATTTCGTGGTTCAGATCTCTTTATTGAAGTTAAGGGATGCTTAACTAGAGACAATTTCATCGATGCCGGGAGAAATAAAAAGCTAAGCAATGAGGTATGCCCTAAAATGGGAACGAAATCACGACCGCGCCCTAAGAGACTTGCCGAAAAACTCTTACAAATTAGAAGTTATTTGGGGCTCTCTCAGGATGAGCTGATCGATCTGCTGGGGATGAAAGGCGACATTTTTAGTGCCTCAATTTCTCAATATGAGCGGGCTGTTCGGGAACCTTCAAATATTGTGTTGCTTAAATATGCGCGCCTGGTAAAGATAAGTACGGATGTTCTGATCGATGATGAGATAGATCTGCCAAAGAAATTTCTAAAATAAGACAGCGATGCCCGTAACGGAGTCAGTACCGGGAACGTAGTGACCGGCTGGTTCTAATGATTAACTATTAATGGTTAATGATTAATGTGCCAGTTATTTATCTCTTAAATTAATCACTAATCGTTCACCGCTATAAATTAATAGAGCCGGTCACTGCGTTCCCGGTTCTGACCTCGTCATTATAGTCATCTTTTTCATTTATGGGCATGGTCATGAGACATTACCGAAACCCGGTCGCTACGGCTCCCGGTTCTGACCTCATCGCGAAGGGCATCCGTTTTTATTTATGAGCAAAGCCTAATCGTCATCCAGAAAAGCTTTAACTTTTCCTTGCATTTTGTTGAAAAATATAGATAATTATGCCATTCGCAATACTTAAAGTAACTTCTTAAAGGATAAAAATGAGATGACAATGCTTTCCGGAATGGAAAAATTCGCGCATCTGGAAGACAAGATCTTTCTGACCATCCAATTTGTAAAAAAATTGAACGAGGAACGGGATGCGTTGGAAAAAGAAGCCGATTCGCTGCGGCTGGAGATCGCCGCGCTGCGGGCCGAAAAGACAAAGCAGCAGGAAAAGCTGGACACCCTGGCCGCGGAGCGGAGCAAGATCAAATCCCGGGTTGAACATATGCTTGAGTCGATCACGGTGATAGAGCCGGAAACGGCCGCTTTATTGCGCAGATAAGATCAGGAGAAGAAAATGGCTGATTCCTTAAAAGTTGAAATATATAACCAAACCTATAATATCCGCTCCGATGGGGATAACGAGTACATTCACCGGTTAGCGGAATACGTGGACAGCAAAATGCGCGAGGTCCATTCCGGCACCGCTACCGTTGATTCTCACAAGGTCGCCATCCTGGCCGCCCTGCATATTGCCGATGAATTTCATCAATTAAAAAACCAGCAGGAATATATGGACGCCCAGCTTGCGCAGCGAAGCGCCGAATGTGCCGAAGAACTCGACCGCGTGCTAAAGAACAAAAACCTTATCCAGCATCAACTTGACGGGGAGCAGTAGGCAGTAGGCAGTAAGCAGTGAGCGGTGAGCAGTGAGCAGAAATTCCTTGTCATTGATCAGTTACCATTGATCATTCGCAATTAATTCTCAAAATCCTCCAAAACAATTGTCTTTCACTTTTCCCGCTGTTATTATTAATCAAGGCGACAGGCAGTTTCTGCGGAGTTCGTCACCGCAGCTTTAATAATTGAGCCAACATTTGGAGAAAGGGAGACCGATGCTGTTTCCGGTGCAGACTTTCATAGTAAAGGCCTGCCAGAGGATTCAGCTCATGGCTTACGCGAAGCACTAGGTCACCCACCTGTTTAGTACAGGTTCAATTTCCAACTGTGGAACGGCTACCGCGGAAGCCTATCGCCTATCTTAGTGACAAGTAAAAAGTGACGAGTGACAAGAAGAGAAAGATTCTCTTGTCACTTGTAACTTGTTACTTGTCGCTTTTTAATTTTATGCGAGTTTTAATGTTTGCCGATGTGGTGGCAAAGCCCGGCCGGAAAGCCATCCTCGAACGCGTGCAGGACCTGCGCGAATATTACCGCGCCGATATCATCACGATGAACGCCGAAAACGTCGCGGGCGGGTTTTCCATTACGCCGCCGATCGCCGAAGAATTTTTTGCGCACGGCATCGATATTATGACCTCCGGCAACCACATCTTCGATAAAAGCGAGGTCGTTCCCTATATAAAAACCCAGCCGCTGCTGCTGCGCCCCGCAAATTATCCGCCGGGAACGCCGGGCAGCGGACTTTTTGTTGGCGAGATACGCGGTTTTAAGATCGCGGTTTTAAATTTGCTGGGCCGCGTGTTTATGCCGCCCTGCGACGACCCGTTTCGCGTTGCCAAAGAGCAGGTGGGATCGATCCCGGACGACATAAAAATTCGCCTGGTCGATATGCACTGCGAAGCGACCTCGGAAAAATACGCGATGGGTTGGTTTCTTGACGGCAAGGTTTCGGCGGTCGTGGGCTCGCACACTCACGTGCAAACCGCGGATGAAAAGATCCTCCCAGGCGGCACGGCGTATATTACCGATATCGGAATGACCGGCAGCTACAACGGCGTGATCGGAATGAACAAGGAACATGTGCTGGAAAGATTTACGCAAGTGCCTTCGCGCCGGGCGGAACACAGCGCCGGTGATGTAAAACTATGCGCCGTGTTAATCGATATCGACGAAGAGACAGGAAAAGCGACGAGCATCGAGAGATTGATGCTGACGCATGATGATTAAATATCTACCGATGTAAGTCCATTACATGTTGCATTCATAAGACATTAATTTATAGATAAAGGGACGCTAATCCTTGTAAATACTGGACTTGTATAAAAATTAAAGGTTTTCCTTTTTACAAATATCCTTGCATTTCGCTATTTTATCTGCTAACTTCTGGACTAGAAATTGGCAATAGTTTCTAGTTTGGAGAGATCCCATGTATTTCCCATATCTAAGAGGTAAAAAGCATGAATTGCAGGTATTGAATACAGCTGCTATTTGGCTTGCTAAGCAACAGAAAATCACGCCCATATTAGAGCCGGTCACCAAAGACCCTAAACCGTTCCAAGAGTCCTTGAAATGCCTGAACCGACTGAATGTACCTTGTATTATCATCGTTAACCCTCAAGTCGGAGAACTTATAGAAGAACGCGTGTTTGATTTAATTAGCTCAAGTGAATTAGCCGACTCACCATTACATTTAGCTTATATACTTAATTATCGAACCATATTAAAGGACGTTAAGGACTTTCTTAAACAGGCTTCGCCAAGAAAAATTAGCATTATACACGCCGCGGAATTTAGAAAACCTTTAGAGTTGAATAAACTTTGCTCCGAATATGCTTCGATGGGATTCCAGATTTTTATTGACGGAGAATCTGGTCATTTATACCAGCAAAAATTCATTAACCGCATACTGATTCGTGACAGTTTCAGAAAAGCAGAAAAAAATATTGATTATGCAAAACGTCAGGACGAATATTTTTCCGATTGGCATTTACAATATAAAAAACTAGGCTTAGCGGGCTTTGGAGATTACTCAGTTATTGGAAAAGATTTTAAATCGGGCGGCCCAGCCTACGCGGTGGCAATTCATTGTGTATATCGCCGACCAGCCGAGAATGGTGATCACGTTTGGATCAGGCATTTTTTATCAGATAGTATGCCTGACTCGACCGCAAACCCTGGGGGCAAATTTGCTGAGGCGTTAGAGAAATTAATAGAAATGAAAAACCCAGCTTTTAACGGAAATCATTGCGATGGTTGTATAGGCTATAGATCTTTACATTCTAAAGGGGCCTACAAAGGTCTCGGGTTGGCTAAGGAGTTATCGATCAGTCATCATTTAAATCTCATGAAAGATCTTCTAATTTAGGAGAGAGTCGGAGTGACATAATCTTAAATTTTTCATGAAAGTATTGTTTTGTTTTTCTGTAAATTTGCTATTCAAATAAAGACTGCTTAATGACTTCGGTATTAAGTTTAATGCTATTTCGGCTTTAACATCTGGAATTCTACACTTCAACACTCTGACCATTTCATTATGTGCGATTTCCGGTGATAACTGCATAAATAATTCTTTGCATGCCGTGTATCGCAAGGTATTAGGGACGTCTGGAGTGAACCCGAACTGACTATGCACGATGTTTAGGTATTCTTTAGCTCTGAGACTGTCAAAAATTTGTCCGTTATCAATATCGGCTTTATTTGAGTGAGCTAACCGAACTCTCTTCATAGAAAGATCAGCTTTTAGGACAACAATACCAACTGAGGAATCCAATTTTAAAATCAATTTTTCAGCTTGTAACTCAGAGGTAATTACATAAATCTGGTCGAACATTTGTTGATATGCGGCAAGTTGTCGTTCAAGTCGATCTAATGTATCAAGTTCAGTCTTGATTTCGTAAGCGCACGACGTGCCGTTTAATACCAAGGCATCTGCTAAGCAGTTTGCCGACCGAAATTCTGTTAGCACGGTAGCCTTTTCAGAATGGTATTGGGATAAAATCTCAAGAGTTAATTGATTTTTGTAAATATACTCAGAACGATAGTTCCGAGAAAGCAGGTGATATAGCTCTTCAAAAAAATTACCGACAGAGTGGTTCTTCCTCATTCTAAAACCACTCCACGAAATCACCTCCGAATTTGTCCGAAAAAAATCGCCATTGGCAATGGACATCATGCTACGTTGACTAAATAGCTGACCTAAATATTGAAAGTGTTTGGGTTTAATGGTTCGCACGCTTTTTATGTTTTTAAGGCATAGGCCTTTAAAAGGGTAAGCAGTCTACCACGGCTGGTTCTTGGTTACAAAGTTTTTTATAAAGAAGCTCGGCCCGATAGTTGTATGGCCTTCCTGGCTACTAACAATTATTCCGGCGCGGAATCGGGCAGTGGTTCCAAATCTTCTACAAAAGGCCTGAGGAGAATTTCCTGGTAGGTATCGGGGAATGAGATCACACGGCTCGCAGAATCAGTCACCACATGAGTTGTCTCGCCCTGGGCGATCACAGTGCTGTCAGACGCCCGAAATATCTCATATTCAAAAACCAGCGTGCGTTTTTTCATTTCGTTGACACGCGTGCGAATGGTCAGATGATCGTCGTAATGCGCCGGGGCTTTGTAGCGCACATAGCTTTCAGCAACGACCAGGTATGCGCCGTCCTGTTCTTCCATATCGCGGTAGGTGATGCCTTTGGCGCGGCAGTATTCGGTGCGGCCGATCTCAAACCAGATAAGATAGTTGGCGTGATAGACCACACCCATCTTATCCGTTTCGGCATAACGCACGCGGATCTTAACTTCGTGCCATTCTTGTTCCGGAAGAATTTCCGCCATGATCTTATTTGATGAGGGCGAGACGCCCTCACGACTGCCGCCGAGACGGCAGCGCTACAAGTAAGCAAAAGGCGCGAATTTCACCGCGCCTTTAAAGCATTTCAAAATATATGGCTGGGAGACAGGGATTCGAACCCCGATAGGCAGATCCAGAGACTGCAGTCCTACCATTAGACGATCTCCCAAGCACTTCTAATTTAAAAAGGGTTGGTGGCTTTGTCAAATACATGGAGCGCCGAATTCGTTCGGCAATGGGCGGCGGTCTCGGATTTCGAACGCTCTCGCGTCCGTGCCGAATGAATTCGGCGCTCCATCTCGCTTGCCAGAAAACGGGGCTAAGTCCACAATGTAAAGTTCTATGTGTGCCGAAAAAAGCCTCGAAGGCAAGGACATTGCCAATAACCGCGCCGCCTTTCACGAATATCATATTCTGGATAGGTATGAGGCCGGGGTGGTTCTGGCCGGAACGGAAGTGAAAAGCGTCATGGCCGGCCGGGTTCAGCTTAAAGAATCGTACGTTTCGGTCAAAGACGGCGAGGTTTGGCTTTTTAACGCCCATGTTTCCCCCTATTCCCACGGCAACCGCGAAAATCTGGATCCCACGCGCACCCGCAAACTATTGCTGCATAAGCACGAGATCGAAAAACTCGACCGCGAGTCGACGGTCAAGGGAATGACGCTGGTGATAACCCGTATCTATTGGAAAAACGGGCGGATCAAATTCGAGATCGGCGTGGCTAAAGGTAAAAAGCTCTATGACAAGCGCGAAACGGAAATGCGCCGCACGGTGGAAAAAGAGACCTTGCAGCAAATTAAAGACAGAGGTCGCTAAATATAAGACTTTTAATAACTTTTTCCTGTTTTTACCGTAACAACGGTTTATAAATAGCCAGATTTATGGTATTTATGTTGTTTGCTCTGTTTAAAAATAGAATATCCCATTTGGGTTTGTAAGGAGATAGATGAATTTCAAGGCAATTACCGGCAACTATAGCGAAGCCCCCGTCCAGGCTTTAGTGGCTCCCATCTTCAAAGACGAAAGTGCAGATTCAGGTATCTTAAAAGAACTCGACGATCTCAGCGGCGGAAATATAAGTGCGGCTTTGCAGAGTGAAGAATTCAAAGGCAAAGAAGGCGAAACGTTATATCTTCCCATTACCGGTCAAAACGCGGCCGCCAAACGCGTGCTTTTGATAGGCGTCGGCGAACAGGCGGACCATAAAGCGCCGGGCACCGCCGTTTTGGCAGGTGCCGCCGCCAGATTTTTGCGCGGAAAAAGTGTCAAGAGTTTTGTGCTGATCACGCGCAGCGCCGATAGCGCCATCGACACCGCGGCCGCCGCGGCACAAGGCGTGATCACCGGTTTATTCGAACTCGATAAATACCGCACCGCCGATAAAGAAGAGCGCACGATCGATGAGGTCATCGTGGTTGGCGACAACCAGGCCGATCTGGAAAAAGGTTTGCAGCGCGGCCGCGTGATCGGCGATTCGATGAATTTTACGCGCGACCTGGCCAACGAACCGGCAAATATCCTGACTCCGACCGAAATGGCGAATCGCGCCAAGGCGATGGCCGCGGAAACGGGTTTGTCCTGCAATATTTTGGACGAGGCGCAGATGGAAGCCCTCGGCATGGGCTCACTGTTAAGCGTTTCCAAGGGTTCGGTGCAGCCGGCCCAGCTGATCGTTCTCAAATACGAACCCGCCGCCAGCACGGCGACGGATAATTCACTGCTTGCCCTGGTCGGAAAAGGGATCACTTTCGATACCGGCGGTATTTCGCTCAAGCCGGCCGACGGCATGGACGCGATGAAGTACGATATGTCAGGCGGCGCGACCGTGATCGGAACGATGCGGGCGATCGGTTTGCTAAAGCCGAGCATCCCTGTTTTGGGTGTGGTGGCCGCGGTGGAAAATATGCCCGACGGAAACGCGACGCGTCCGGGTGACGTGGTGACCGCGATGAACGGCAAGACCGTGGAAATTCTCAATACCGATGCCGAAGGCCGCCTTATCCTGGCGGATGCGGTAGCTTACGCGGAAACGCAGGGCGCGACCCGCATTGTCGATATGGCGACGCTTACCGGCGCCGTCGTGATCGCATTAGGCGATATCAACACCGGCATTCTGGGCACCAGCCAGGAATTGATCGATGAGATCATTGCCTCCAGCAAAGAGGTCGGCGAGAAATTCTGGCAGCTTCCGGTGGGCAAGGAATATTCCGCCCAGATCAAGTCAGATATCGCCGATGTTAAAAATATCGGTAAAGGACGCAAGGCGGGCACGATCGCCGGCGCGGTGTTCATCCAGGAATTTGTGAAGGATGCGCAATGGGCGCACCTTGATATCGCCGGAACCGCCTGGAATGACGAACCGAAACCGCATCATTCCAAAGGGCCTTCCGGGGTGGCGATCAAAACCTTGCTGAGGTTAGTGGAAAGATCACAATAAAAGTTTCCAAATGGGGGCCGTAAAAATATATCGAAAACACCGGTATATTTTACGGCTCTTGTTTTTCTAAGTTACAATATTGGTTCGGTATTAGTTCAAACAAAGTTTTCTGAAATCCCTGCGGTCTGCTTAACCGGCAGAACTTAAAAAAAATACGTTTAGGAGCGGCAAAACATGTCAAAAAACACATCGATATCAGCTTTTGGAAAAAATACGGGATTCGCTTTCTTTTTCGCCCTCGCCGCTCTGGCATTTGTGGTATTGGGCTGCGGCGGATCGAAAGGCAACTTTAAGCCGGCACCGGCGGCTTTCCAGGGCAGCTGGACCGGAAGCGACGGCACCACGTTGAATATCAGTTCCGACAGCACGGTTGTGTACCGTTCGGGCGGGACCAAGATCGACAACGGCGCCGCGGAGCTTGACGAAGACGCGAAAATTTTGAAGCTGAGCTTCCTGGGCGTTTCGCTTAAGGAATATAAGGTCGACCAGATGCCGGCCGGCGGCAAGATGAAACTTGACGGAGTGGTTTACCAGACGGGTGGTGGAAAAGGGACCGGCGATGGTTCACCTACGCCGGACGGTCCTACCGGAAGCACGGACGATCCGGACATGCCTTCGGAAACTGAACAGGACGCGTTAGTAGGCGACACCATGGAGGACTTTACAGAGGCCGTTCAAAAAGGCGATTTCACCGAGTTTCGCGACAGCAATTGCTCCAAAGATTTCAAGGCCACGGTCAGCGCCGAGCGCTTCAATCAGCTTTTCGATTCTTTCATCAAGCAAAAGAAAGACCTTGCCCCGATCCTGCGAGCGACGGCTGATTTGACGCCGAAGTATTCGCCCGCGCCGAGCATTACAGAGGACAATAACGTCAAACTTTTGAACCTGAAGGGCTCGTACGATACAACGCAAAAAACCACCTTCGAACTTAAATATGCCAAAGAGGACGGCGACTGGAAAATTTTCGGGATAAAGATTCGCGTCGAACCCGTGGCAAAATAAAATAGTTAAATAAAATGAAAATTCACGAATACCAGGGTAAAGAACTTTTAAAGAACTACGGTGTGCCGGTCCCGCGCGGGATAGTAGCGCGCACGCCGGCTGAAGCCGAAAGCGCGGCCAAAGAATTAGGCACGGATGTGGTTGTGGTCAAAGCACAGATCCACGCCGGCGGCCGCGGAAAAGGCGGCGGCGTCAAGCTTGCCAAATCTCCGGCCGAGGCAAAAGAACTGGCTGCCCAGATACTGGGTATGAATCTGGTCACCCACCAGACCGGCCCGGAAGGACGCGAGGTCAAAACGCTTTTGGTCGAAGAAGGTCTGCCTATCGACAAGGAATTTTATCTTGGTATCGTGCTTGACCGTGTGTCCGGACGTCCGGTCTTTATGGCTTCGTCGGCGGGCGGAATGGATATCGAGGAAGTTGCCGCTAACGAACCGGAAAAGATCATGAAAGAAGTGATCGATCCGGCGGTCGGGATGCGTCCCTACCAGGCGCGCAAACTGGCTTTTGGTTTGGGGCTTCCGGTGGAACTCATCAACCAGGCGGCGAAATTTATGATGACTCTCTATGACGCGTCGGAAAAAATGGACGCCTCGCTGGTTGAGATCAATCCGTTTTTGCTGACCAAAGACAACCGGCTTATCGCGCTCGACGCCAAGGTCACTTTTGATGACAACGCGCTCTATCGTCACAAAGATTATGCCGAGCTGCGTGATCTGAATGAAGAAGAGCCGCTGGAGATCGAGGCTTCGAAATATGATTTGAACTATATCAAGCTCGACGGCAACATCGGCTGTATGGTCAACGGCGCGGGGCTGGCCATGGCCACGATGGACATTATCAAGCACGCGGGCGGCGAACCGGCAAACTTTCTCGATGTCGGCGGCGGCGCTTCGCAGGAGCGCGTCGAGAATGCTTTTCGTATTTTGCTGGCCGACCCTAACGTGAAAGCGGTGCTGATCAATATTTTCGGCGGCATCGTCCGCTGCGATATGGTGGCGCGCGGCGTGGTCGAAGCGGCGAAAAATCTCGGAGTTCAAATTCCGATCGTCGCGCGGCTGGAGGGAACCAATGTCGAAGAAGGCCGTCAGGTCTTGCGCGAATCGGGCATCAATATCATCCCGGCGGACGGAATGAGAGATGCCGCGGAAAAAGTTGTGGCCGCGGCGGCGTAGGTGGAGGGAGCGCCGAATGGAGCGCACAATTCATTGTGCACGAACGCGAAGCGTTCGAATGCCGAATAAATTCGGCGCTCCAATTTGTGTGCTCCAATTATTTCTTTATGGGAACAAGAGACGAAAGAATTGATGCTTATATCGCAAAGTCGGCCGATTTTGCCAAGCCGATCCTGACACACTTGAGAGAACTGGTCCATAAAGCCTGTCCCGACGTGGAAGAGAAAATCAAATGGAGCTGCCCTCACTTTGATTACAAGGGGCCGTTTTGCAACATGGCGGCTTTTAAGAATCACTGTGCTTTCGGTTTTTGGAAGGGCACTCTGATTCCCGAGCTAAAAGGCAAGGTCGAGCAAATGGGCCAGACCACGATAGGCCACCTTGGGCAATTAAAGACTTTAAAAGACCTGCCGCCGGACAAAGTGCTGATCGGTTACATCAAGAAGGCCGCGGAGCTCAATGACAAAGGTGTGAAAACACCGGTGAGAACAAAATCGGGCGTGGAAAAGAAAGAAACTGTTATTCCCGATGAATTGCTGGCGGCGCTGAAGAAAAATAAAAAGGCGATGGAAGTTTGGAAAGCGTTCAGCCCTTCGAAAGTGCGCGAGTATGCGGATTGGATCGCCGATGCGAAAACCGACGCGACGAAAAATAAACGGATGGCGGATGCAGTTGCCTGGATCTCGGAAGGAAAATCGCGTCATTGGAAATATCAGACGAAATAACGGGTCAGAACCGGGAACGCAGTGACCGGCTAATGATACAACTGTTGTTAAACTTTATCTGTAAATAGGATGATAAGTTTATGCCGGAAGCCCGTCACTGCGTTCCCGGTACTGACTCCATTACGATAATCATCTATTTCATTTATGGGCAACGCCTATTAAAATTAGATTGAACCACGAAATCACACGAACGAAGAAAAAGGAAGTAAATTTGTATGAAAAAACTTAGCTTTTTAATATTTGCGTTTTTGTTGTTTACTTTTGCCGTCAATGCACAGGACACCGCTCCGACCACGCTGACCAAAGCCGAGCGCAAACAGATAGTCGATTATCTTAAAAGCTCACGGGATAAGGTGCTCGCAAACAATAAAGGGCTTTCGGAAGCCCAGCTGAATTTTAAACCCGGCCCGGACCGTTGGTCGGTCAGGGAAGTCACCCAGCACCTGGCGCTGGCCGAGAATTTTCTCTTTGATATGATCATTAACCAGGTCATGAAGACCCCCGCGACCCCGGAAAAACAGGCGGACGCTGCCGGAAAAGAAGCCAAGATAATGCAGATGATCCCCGACCGGACGTCGAAATTCAAGGCCCCCGAGCCGATCGTGCCGAGCGATACGAGAGTGCCGGGAAACGCTGCGGACACTTTCAAAGAACGCCGCAATAACACGATAAAATTTATCGAGGATACAAAAGAAAATCTGCGCGCGCATTTTATGGATACGCCCGGGATGGGACCGGCCGATGCCTGGCAATGGTTTTTCTTTATCGCCGCGCATTCGGAGCGTCATAATAAACAGATCGAAGAAGTAAAAGCCGATCCTAATTTTCCGAAAAAATAGCCGTAAAATAAATGGCTGATCAAATCTTTCAATCACCGGTCCCGGACACGGATCTTTCCGTTGTCGATAAGCTGAGGCTTCTGCTTGATATCACCAAGAAGATCAGCCGCTCGCTCGACCTGGACGAAGTGTTAAAGCTGGTGATGGACACGCTCGGTTCGCTGATACCTTACGATGCCGCGGGAATTTATCTTGTCGATTGCAGCGCCAAAAAAGATGGCGGCGAAGACGAGCCCTGTTCGTTTCGCTCCGCGGCATTGAACGGTTATGAGCTGGGCGAACTGGCGGACCCGAAGCTGCGCGTCGGCGAAGGATTTATCGGCTATGTCGCGCAAACCGGAAAGACCATTCTTTGCCACGATGTTTCGCAAGACCCGCGTTATTTTGAGGCCCGCAGCCGCACGCGTTCCGAGATAGTTGCGCCGATCGTTTCCAACAACGAAGTGATCGGCGTTTTCGATCTGGAAAGCGACGAGTTAAACGCCTATACCGAAGACGATCTGCAGGTCCTGATAATGCTTGCCACGCACGTAGCGATCATTATCGAAAAAGTAGAGCTGCATGAGCAGGTGGTAGAGAAAAAACGCCTGCAGGCGCAGCTCGAAGTAGCGCGGCAGGTTCAGCTGGAGCTTTTGCCGCAAAGCGATCCCCTTCTGAAGGGTTTTGACATCAGCGGTTATAATTTTCCCACCGAAGAAGTTTCCGGTGACTATTACGATTGGGTGCAGATCTTTGGCGATCAGATAGGAATAGTCGTCGCCGATGCCGCGGGAAAGGGAATTCCGGCGGCGCTGCTGGCGGCATTCTTACGCGCCTCTCTGCGATCGGCATCACAAACCGGCTATGCGCCCCACGTCGCCATGGCCAAGGTCAACAACCTGCTCTGGGAGTCAACTGAGGACAACCAGTTCGTCACCGCCATCTACGGCATTCTCGACGCGCAGAATAAAACATTCGTATTTTCAAACGCCGGGCATAACCCGCCGCTGATGATCAGCACGTCGGGCGAAACCAGGACCATCCAATATGGCGACCGGCCGTTGGGAATGTTTAAAGACGAGCATTACCACCAGCACTTCCTGCGTTTCAGAGAACCGGGAGAAGTTCTGGCGATCTACACGGACGGCATTACCGAAGCGACCAACGAGCACGGCGAAGAATTCGGGCGTGATAGGCTCGGTAATCGAATCCTGGAAAAGATCGATCTTCCCGCCAAACAATTGGTCAACTTTATCCACGAACAAGTGCTGGAATTTGCCGGGCACGAAAATTTAGAAGACGATTGGACGCTTTTCCTGATCAAGTCGATATAGGAGTCAATATGGAGCGCCGAATTTATTCGGCAAAGATCGCGCAGCGATCTAAAGTGTCTGGGCGTTGCTCGATGCCGAATAAATTCGGCGCTCCAAAAAACGCTCCATAAAATAAAAAAGAGCAAGACCGATTGGCCTTGCCCCTTCCGTTAGCGTTCCTGCAGTGTGAACTTAATGAGCTCTTAATGAATTGTGGACATGGTCGCCGCCGGGAACCATCGGCGCGCGATAATCGCCATAATTTATCTCCTGATCCCGCCCGTTAAAAGCATAAACATCAAAACCGTGCGCATCCAGAAAATCGGCTAAACCCATTGAACTGTGCAAATATATTGCCTGCCGGTAACCCAGTTCTTCCCGTATCTCAAGAAGTCTTTCGACGACCTCGAGAGGTGCGAAACATCTGACCGGGTCTTTGAAGGTTGCCATATTATTATTCCAAAATGATCAGCCGTTAAATTCGAGCTTATGACTTCGGCTGAATCGTATATAAGATGTTGGCTTATACAACCAAAGTTGTAAGCCATTTACATTAGACGTGCTTTTTCCAAAAAAGTTGCAGGATAATACGATAATACGGCGGAAAGAGATCACCGCTTAGGTTGTTTCACGCTTTAAAGAAGGAAAAGTTCCCAAATACCGGGACCTAACTGTGCCTAACCGGTGAATGTAAAAGATCTGATCAGGGCTTCGACCGGGACCGGAGCTGTGGCCGGGTCTTCCAGGTAAGGCTGCAAAACCAGCACTATTCCCTGTAAACCGTTGAAGATCATATGGGTTACGATACAGGGAAGCAGGTTTCCGCTTCTCGCCCGGATAAGCGTCAACCCTAAGCTCAAGATGCAGATCATAATGATCGCCGTAGCGCTGGTCGAATATTGAGCAAAATGGACGCCGGCAAAAAGCAGGCTGGTCAGGCCGATCGCGAGAGGGATACCGAAAGTCCGCTGAAATGCCGAGTAGATGATCCCGCGATAAACCGTTTCTTCCACGACCGGCGCGGTAAAGGTGGCCAGGAACGCCACGATCAGCGAAGCCGCCCGCGAGCTGCGCAGTATTTTCATTAACTGGTGGTCTTCGTCACCCAAAAAATAAGCCAGCGTGCCGAAGATCGCATAAAACACCACGACCGTGAGCAGCGCATACCCGAAATGAAATTTCCCCCATTTAAAACCGAGCGTTTTACTAAGGGAGTATTTTCCTTTTTTGGTTACCACGACCCAGCAATATATTAGTGTCAGGATATGCGCCGGAATGACCGATGCTATCGCGATCAGAATGACATTGGGGCTCATCAGAAAGGCTTCCAGGTCTTCGCGCGCCACATTTTGGGATATGGCATAGATAACGACCCCGATATTTCCGACAAAGATCAGCAGGAACACGCTGACCAGCCACGATACAAAAGCAGTGGTAACACCCCACGGCGGATCGTTCGGCGTCGGTTCATAAGGGGGGCCTGCGGGTTCTGGAACGGGAGTGAAAATTGTTTGGCCGTCGGCAAGGCTGAAAGGAATTTGTTCTTGCTGCATAATGCTCAGATCAAAGAATACACATTAAAACGCGAACTTCAAAGCTTAAAGTTGACGTGGGGGCAAAAGCCATATAACCTGTAATCCCGTGGGCCTCACGGAACAAAAATCCAACATACAAGTCATCGCTGTAATCCCCGCGCGCTATCATTCTACGCGCCTGGAGGGGAAATTGTTGCTTCCTTTGGCCGGAAAACCTTTGATCCTGCATACGGCCGAACGGGTGCGGTCGGCGCGAAACATTGACCGGGTGATAGTGGCGACCGACGATCCGAGAATTAAAGAAGCGGTCGAGAATGCCGGTTGCGGCAGTTACGGGTGCGTGATGACCTCTCCCGATCATCAAAGCGGCAGCGACCGCATCGCCGAAGCAGCCGAAACATTTTCCGCGGGCACGATCGTGGTGAACGTTCAGGGCGATGAGCCGATGATCAACACAGCCACGATAGAACGAGCGGTAGAGGCCATGCTCGCGGCAGAAGCAGGGGGTGCGGACATCGTCACCTCGTGCGAGCCGATAAATGATATCAAAGACGTCTTGAGCCCCGATGTAGTCAAGGTGGTAATTGACACCGAAGGATTCGCGCTCTATTTTTCGCGCGCGGCGATCCCGTTTCCCCGTGAAGCGGTGAAAAAACACGGCGATCTGGCAAGCGCGCTGCAAAATGAGCCGGAGATGCTGGCGGCTTTTCGAAAACATACCGGGCTCTACGTGTATCGCCGGGAGTATCTGTTAAAATATACGAAATTAGAACAAACGCCCGGCGAAAAACTTGAAATGCTGGAACAGTTAAGAGCTTTGGAAAACGGCGCGCGGATAAAAGTGATCGAGGCGGCCCAGGCATCCATCGGCGTCGATACTGAAGAAGATTATCAGAGGGTGAGAAAGATCTTGGAGAATTTGTAGCGCCGGCATCTTGCCGGCTGTCCTGAAGGCGTCTCGCCTTCAGTTATTAAGAAAACGGAAGCGGGACGCTTCCGAGACTGCCACCGGGACGGTGGCGATACATATGAGCGATTGGATCGGGTTGGGAATATTAATAGCGTTCGGGTTGGGAATATTTTTCGGCCTGCGTTATCTAAGCAGGCCGCGAGACCTATCAGCCGAAGAATTTGAAAAACGTGCCGCAGAAGGGCAAACACTGGTGGGCGCAGGGTTAGCGGACCTGCAAAAATTTCTCGATCCTTCAAAGGAAAACGCGATCGTGGCGACGCAGGAAATAAAGCAGGGCAGGTATAACAAAAAGAAGGACCAGGGCGACGGGGGCGAATCGGACGACCAATTAAACGGCGAATCAGATAGCGAGGAGAACAATGACTGAAAAACAAACCAAATTCATTTTTGTTACGGGCGGGGTGGTTTCAAGTTTAGGCAAAGGCCTAGCGGCAAGCTCGATCGGCTGCCTGCTTGAATCGCGCGGTTTGCACGTCACTTTTATCAAACTTGACCCGTATATAAATGTCGATCCGGGCACGATGTCGCCTTTCCAGCACGGCGAAGTTTTTGTCACCGACGACGGCGCGGAAACCGACCTCGATCTGGGGCACTATGAGCGTTTTACCCACGCCAAGCTGACCAAGGCCAATAACTGGACCAGCGGCCGCATCTATCTTTCGGTCATCGAAAAAGAACGCCGCGGCGATTACCTGGGAAAAACCATCCAGGTCATCCCGCATATTACCAATGAAATAAAGGACGCGATCCGCGCCGTCGAAAATCAGGACGAAGCGGATGTGATCATCGTCGAGATCGGCGGGACGGTCGGCGATATCGAATCGCTGCCTTTTATGGAAGCCATTCGCCAGCTGCGAAACGATGTCGGTGAAGGAAATGCGGTGTTCATTCACGTCACGCTGGTGCCTTACATCGCCGCCGCGGGCGAGCTCAAAACCAAACCGACACAGCACTCCGTCCGCGAATTGCGCGAGATCGGTATTCAGCCCGATATTTTGCTTTGCCGTTCGGAACATCCGCTTTCCCGTGATCTGCGCGGAAAGATCGCGCTGTTTTGTAATTTAAAAGAGCAGGCTGTCATTTCGGCGCTCGATGTGCCGACGATCTACGAAGCGCCGCTTCGCCTGCACGAGCAGAATCTGGATGAATTGATCGTGCAGCAATTAAAACTGGAAGACCGATCGAAAGAAGCCGACATCACCAACTGGCGCGAGCTGGTTTCGATAATCAAGGAACCTTCCAACGGCACGGTGAGCATTGCCATCGTCGGAAAATATGTCGAGCTGGAGGATTCGTACAAATCGCTGCGCGAAGCTCTGACGCACGCGGGCATCGCCAACAATGTCAAAGTAAACGTTACCTGGATAGAATCCGAAAGCCTGATGACCGAAGATTATGAAACGCGTTTTAATGATTTTGACGCGATCCTCGTACCCGGTGGTTTTGGCAAACGCGGCGTCGCGGGAATGATCCGGGCGATCACTCACGCGCGAAAATCCGGCACGCCTTATTTGGGTATTTGCTTAGGGATGCAGACGGCCTGTATCGAATTTGCCCGCAACGTCTGCGAAGACACGGAAGCGGATTCCACGGAATTTAACGCGGAGACGACACATCCGGTCATTTTCAAATTGCGCGACCTGGTGGATGTGGAAAAACTCGGCGGAACAATGCGCCTGGGCGCCTGGCCGTGCAACCTCTCGGAAGGTTCGCTGGTCAGAGAGATATATCACGATGCGGAAGAGATCAGCGAACGCCATCGTCACCGCTATGAATTCAACCCGGCGTTTCGCAACAAGCTGACGGAAAAAGGCATGGCCTTTAGCGGTGTTTCGCCCGACGGAAAATTTGTCGAGATGATCGAGCTTCCGCGCGATGTTCACCCGTGGTTTGTCGGCTGCCAGTTTCACCCTGAATATAAGTCGAAGCCGTGGAAGGCGCATCCGCTGTTCACTTCGTTTGTAAAAGCCGCCTGGGAAAATCGTCAGGCCAGCGAAAATCTGAAAGAAGACGTGACCAGCGATAAACAGGTCGAAGTAAAGGAACGGGCGGAAATAAACGAAGCGGAAGTATGATGCGGGCGCCCGCCGTCTTTTCAAAATTCTCAAGTAGCAATAAACAATGTCTGAGATCAAATCTTTTCAAGTGGGAAATGCAGCGTTTGGCGACGGGCGGCTGACGATCATTGCCGGGCCGTGCGTGGTCGAATCGTACGAGCATGCCTCGATGATGGCGCGGGAAATTTCCGCGGTCACAAAAAAGGTGGGGCTCGACCTGGTCTATAAATCTTCTTTTGATAAAGCCAATCGTTCTTCGATCGAAAGTTTTCGCGGCCACGGGATGGAAGAAGGATTGAAAGTGCTGGCACAGGTCAAAAAAGAAACCGGGCTGCCGGTGGTGACGGACGTTCACGAACCGTGGCAGGTAGAGAAG
The DNA here is from genome assembly GCA_035995185.1 of Pyrinomonadaceae bacterium. Taxonomy (GTDB): domain Bacteria; phylum Acidobacteriota; class Blastocatellia; order Pyrinomonadales; family Pyrinomonadaceae; genus DASYKT01. The sequence goes on along the minus strand of DASYKT010000018.1, from coordinate 13,403 downwards.
ACCGCGGAAGTCGCCGATATTTTACAGATACCCGCGTTTCTCTGCCGGCAGACCGATCTGCTTATTGAATGCGCCAAAAGCGGCCGCGCGGTGAATGTAAAAAAAGGGCAGTTTCTCGCGCCGCACGACACCAAAAACATCGTCGAAAAATTACAGGCCGCCGGCGGTGAAAAGATATTGCTGACCGAACGCGGCGCCAGCTTTGGCTACAACAACCTGGTGGTCGATTTTCGCTCGTTCCCGATAATGCGCAGTTTTGGCGTGCCGGTGGTTTTTGACGTTACGCATTCGCTGCAGCTGCCGGGCGGCTTGGGCAAAGCAACCGGGGGACAGTCTGAATATATAGAACACATGGCCCGGGCCGGCGTCGCCTGCGGCATCGACGCCGTATTTATGGAGGTCCATAACGATCCGAAAAATGCGCCCAGCGACGGCCCCAATCAACTTCCGCTCGAAAGACTCGAAAGCCTTTTGACCATCCTGAAAAACATCCACGACTTACTGCAGACAAATACGGACGCTAAGTAGCAAGTAATCCAGCTAGATACAAATACACAAATCTCTTTACTTTCTGCAACTTTTTAGCAATATTAAGTGTCTAAAGATTATCCCCACGTCTTTGTTTCGAGCCTGAACTTGATTATTTGTAGGAGGGTTTATGAAAAAAGCCTTAGTAAGCTGTAGTTTACTGGTCTTTGTTTTACTCACCACGCAGACTGTTTTTGGGATAACGATCGATCTTTCGGAAAGAAAAATGACCGTGAATGATGGACGGGATGATTCCGCTATCGTTCAAAAAGCCATTACGGATGTCCTGGCCGGCGGCGGAGGGACAGTCATTTTTCCCCCCGGAGTGACGGACATCAATACCGGCATCGCGGTAGCCCCCGAATATTACAAACCGGTAAATCTAATTCTTAAAGGCGACGGCGGATCCGTCATACGTATCTCCGTGGGCAGCAAGGGAACCGCTTTCGGTTTTGGAAATCTAAATCAATTGAAGATCGCGAACCTGGTCTTTACCGGAAAGAATGTGCCGATCGGCAACCCGGAATTTATCGACGCCCGCTATGTTTTTTTCATTGGCTATGTAGCGGTGACAACCATCCAGGAAACATCTTTCTTTGGTATAGCGGTGCCGAGCGGCGGGTCGATCATTCAAGCTGCCACGAATCTGACTGTCGATAATTGCCAGTTCGAAGGTTTGAATGCGGCTTACCCCGACGGAGCGGTGATCGGTCTCGATTGCTGCACTTCGCACGGGCAAAACGCCACCATCTCGCATTCTACTTTTGTCGATTACGGGTTTTTCGGCGACCAGTATTATTCAAAGACGCCGGCCTTTACCGCTAACTGGATCAAGGCAAAGCAGGTGTATTACCTGGGCTCGACGATCAACCAGCGTCTTACGGTAGAAGATACATTCTTTGATGAAGGCGCGGCGGTTGCGATAAATGCGCAAAATATAGGAGCGGTTATTTTGCGTGGGTTGAAAATTAATATAAACGGGACGGCATACGGGACCGGCCTTAAACTGGATAACATTGCCCGGGCCCGGATCGAAGACACCGTCTTCGGTTATGCGGCGGGGCCGCGCCCGCTGGGGATATTGTCGAAATCGAACGTCCAGATGATCGGGGTGACGCGAACCCAGGGCGTGCAATGCCCCACGATGGATGCCCAGACCACCATCAACTGGACGCTTTCCGATTGCGAATAAACGCGGCGTGGATCGTCGCTGCAAAAATGCGCAGGCGTGATGTAGATCTCTACGTCATGCCCTTTTTGTTTGTTCCGGCTTTGCCTCTAAACTCTCTTTTTTGTCCATCAAAACAGTTGATCTGATAGCTCATAAGAGCGGGCGCAAGCGGCCCTTCCGGACTGCAAATTTATTAAGATCCGATACATACCCGGTAAATGCGGAATATTTCCCGCTGGGTAAAATGTCGTATCCTTCCTGCCCCTAAATTATCCTCAAGCTGATAAAACAGCCTAAAAATCCTCACTAAATCTCACGTTTTATCAAATTCCCATCGTGGCATAGCTGTTGCAAGTTAGTATCACGGCGTCTTTGATCCAAAGGCCTCCCCCAGTCCGTTCCCCAAGAAATTTCCCCAAAAGCAGACCCTTTCTCAAGCAAAAATATTCCTGTTTATTTCAGATCTTTAAGAAGAGTCTGCCAGATCCATTTTGATAACAAACACAAACTAATTTTATGAACACGAGAATTTTGACTTTTTTATTCGTAATGATATTCGCCCTGGGCATGGTTCAAGCGGCTTCGGCGATCACGGTCACGGTGACCGCGATCCCCAATGACGACATCGACGATTCGGCCGCGGTCCAACTGGCGTTTAATAAAGCCATTGCCGGCGGCGGCGGAACCGTTATATTTCCGCCGGGTGTTTTGGACATCAGGAACGCTGTGGGTATATGTCCCGCCGGAGACTATCCGGTCAATTTAACGATCAAGGGCGATGGAGGGGCCGTCGTGCGTATTTCGGTGGGCAGTGAAAAGAACGCTTTAGCTTTCGGCAACCTGAATCAACTGCAGTTTGAAAATATGATCTTCGTGGGCAAAAATGTGCCCATCGGCCATCCGCAATTTATCGATGCGGGCAATGTTATCGTGGCCCATTATGTTGCCTCGGTAAATTTTTCTCATACATCTTTCTTCGGACTTGCGGTTCCGTCTCCGGGGGCGATCGTTTATACGACCTCGAACTTCACGGCGGATAATTGCTTATTCGAAGGGCTAAACGCCGCTTACCCGGACGGCGCCGTCATCAGCCTGGATTGCTGCACTTCACAGATGCAAAATTCGCGGATCAGCAGCTCTACTTTTCTCGATTACGCGCATTTCAACGGGCAATATTTGTCCAAGACACCGGCGCTAACCGGCAGTTGGGTGAGAGCCAGGCAAACGCTTTCCCCGGTCTCGGTGAGCACTCAAAATCTTACGATCGTAGACACCTTTTTTGACGAAGGAGCAGTCTCTACGATAGATGTCCAGAATCTGTTCGCCCTTAACCTGCGCGGTATCAAAGTAAATCTTAATGGTATTTCGATCGGGACCGGCGTGAAAGCAGAGAATGTCAACCGCCTGCGCATTGAAGACTCTATTTTCGGCTATGCCAGCTCATATCGCCCGCTGGCGGTCCTGGTGAATTCGAACGCGGAGATGATCGGTGTCACGCGCCGCGAAAACGCGCAATGTCCGGAGGTAGATTCGCAGTCGGTCGTTAATTGGCGGCTTTCCGATTGCAAATAGATTGGTATTTAACCCAAAATATTGTTATAAAGACAGTTGAGAAAAGCAGGTTTTACAAACTGCAAAGCTCGACTGTTTTTATTTTTGTACCGATCTGCAAAGAGAGTTTTTCATAAGAATGAGCAATATTAAACCGGGCCTTATTTTAGTCTTATTTATCCTTGTTTCTTTTTCGGCGTATTCCCAGGACGATACCCGCGCGGCCGCGGCATGGCAGGTGAAAAGTTATGATATATCCGCCGCCCTTCCGCAAAATACGGCTGAGAGAAAACTTTCCGTCAAAGCGCTTTTGAACATGCAGAATGTGGGAAACGCTCCGGGCACGCGGGTGACGCTGCGCATCGGCAGCGGGGCGGATGTCACCGCGGTCAAGGTTTACGATGCGGCGGTAAGTTTTACAAAAGGCGAAGAGAGATTAGGGACTTCACAAAGATCTATCCAGAGGATCATCGTCACGATGCCCGCCGTGCAGCCGAACGGGCCCGTCAGCGTGACGGTCGAATACACGCTGAAGGTTGACGAAAATTCCGGCTTGAACGCTCTTTCTCCACTCGGTTCGCAGTTTCTGCCGCTTTCTTTCTGGTACCCGACCCCAAACAATCATTTTGCCCCGAAGGGCGCCGATTTTGCACCGTTCAAACTGAGTGTCACGGGCAGCGGCGAAACGGTCATCTCATCGGGAACGCAGGCCGGGACCTCGTTTGAACAGAAGGCAAACGGACAGCCGTTCTTTCTCACCGGGAACTGGGACACGGTGGAATCGAAAGGCGTGACGGTATTTCTGCCGAAAGGCGCCAGTGAAGCGGAAAAGCAGCGCGCGGGGGAATTGGCCGGCCTGGCGGTCGATGCCAAGACCTATATCGCCTCTCTAATGGGCAACACCACCGAACTGCCGATGCGCATAGTAGCGGTGCGCCAGGGAGCGGGCTTTGCCGATGCGGGAACGATACTTTTAGATTACGGAGCTTTCCGGCGGCCTAAACTGGACAACGGAACCGTCATGACCGTGGCGGAATCGATCGCCAAGATCTGGTTGGGAAACAGCAGGCTGGTGCGCGGTGAAGGTTACGGCGCGATCCGTGAAGGTTTGTCGCTTTTTATCGCGACGCAATTTCTGGAAAAGCAATATGGAAAGGACGTCGCGGACGTCGAACGCCAGCGGCAGCGGGTAGCTTACGCTTCCGTCGCGCGGCGTGATGCTCCGCTAAATCTCGTCTCACCGCTGGACGGTTCATATTATTCTTCGGTCGCCAATAAAGGCGCGATGGTCTGGCGTGTGCTGACCAAACAAATGAGCGCCGAGCAATTTTTTAGTTACGCAAAAACGCAGGACCCTTTCACCGTCCTTGGCTTGCGCACAACTTTTTCAAATACGTATGAGATCATCGACTATTGGCAGCAGAACGCGACCGATATGAATTTGATGGTGGGATTGCCCGTGGCAGCCGGGGGCGAAGTAAAGGTCGCCCTGCGAAACACCGGCGGATTTTCCGCGCATGTGAACGTGACGGCCACCACCGATAAAGGTGAAAAACTAACCACCGCGGTTTCGATACCGGGAAAGGGTTTCGCGGATGCGGTCTTTAAGACCAGCGCTAAGATCGTTCGCACCGAGGTCGACAGCGACAAACTTTACCCGCAGCTCGATTACTCGGACGATGTGGCACCGCGAGAGTTGGATGAGAGCGATCCGCTCACGATAATTAAACGTGCTTTTGACAAGCAGGACTTTGCCGCGACCGAAAAAACCGCGCGGATAGTGCTGCAAAATCTGCCGCAATTCGATGAGGTCCGGACGTGGCTGGGGCGGGCGCTGCTGGCGCAGAATCGCGTGGCCGAAGCCGATAAGGAATTCAAAGCCGCGCTGGGCGAGAAACTGCCGACCGCTTTTACCGAAGCCTGGGCCAATATAGGTTTGGCGGAGATCAGTGTGCGAGCGAGTCAGAACTCCGCCGCCGCCGGTTATTTCGAACAGGCGCTACTCGCCGATGCGGAGTACGGTTCTAACCTCGCCGCGCGCCGGGGACGGCTTCGGATCGAGACTTCACCAGCCGCTATCGATGACAGTGTCAAAGCTTTCTTTGCGCAATTCGATAAGACCATTTTGGGCGGACGCAAAGCCGAAGTGGACACTCTTATCGTCCCGGGCGAAGTATCAAGATTCTCAGCCGGCGCAATGGCCGGCCAGCCTTCGCAATGGCAGACAAAAGTTTTACGCGTGGACAAGATAGACGCCAATCGCGTTTTGGTGGAAACCGAGATCTCGGTTAAACGGCTGGGGTCTGAACTTACCGAATCCGGGACCGCAACATTTGTTCTGGCAAAAATCGGCGGCGTCTGGAAACTCGGCGGGGTAGAAGTCTTCGAGGTGAGGTAAGAAGACGGGTAAGTTGATAACTGAAAGTTGATAACGGGTAAAATCGATTTGCCAAAACTTATCCCCGGCATTTCAGTCTATTTTTACATTGCCACTAGCTTTAGCTAGTGGATAAGGAATTCTCCAATTTTTGGGCTTTAGCCCAAATAAGATTCGGCTAAAGCCGCTCATAAAATTATTGATTTTTAACCACTAGCTAAAGCTAGTGGCAATTTATAGGCAAAGCCACATAACTTGATAACTATCAATTATTGCTGCTGATGAAAAACATCACCGAAGATATTCTTGCCAGGGCAAAAAAAATAAAACTCGTCTTGATGGATTGCGACGGCGTTTTAACCGACGGAAAGATCTACTTTAATGAACACGGCGAAGAGACCAAGGCGTTTAATACAAAAGACGGTCTGGGGATCGTTTTGCTGCATCGCGCCGGTATCGCTACGGGCATTATTACCGGACGGGTTTTCAATGGGCTTAAGCGCCGGGCAGAGGAATTAGGAATACGATATCTTCGCATGGGATGCGACGATAAAACGGAAGAGTTTGAAAACATACTGGCCGACGCAGGCGTCTCAGCCGAAGAAACCGCTTATATCGGCGACGACCTTCCTGACATAGCCCTGTTAAAAAAAGCCGGCCTCGCCGTCGCCGTGGCCGACTCCGTCAGAGAGGTTTTGGAGGCTGCTCATTATATTACTGAAAAAAATGGCGGCGATGGCGCGGTCAGGGAAGTCGCCGACCTGATCCTGCAGGCACGAAAGTAGCGCCAGCGTCTCGCTGGCAGTCATGTGGGCGTCCCGCCCACGTAAAACAACTGAAGGCGGGACGCCTTCAGGACAGCCGCCGAGACGGCGGCGCTACAACATTTACCCTAAAAGGGTGGTTTACACCTTAAATCGTACACATCTCTCTCCTTTAAACTCGCTAAATCCCACAAATAAAAGCTTTTTATTTACGGAACGGTATTTGCTTTTCATATGGACAGAGCCAAATGCGTTTGGTCGAAGGAGTATAGAAGGGGTAATTATGAAATTCAAATACATCAAACAAACGGCGTTCTCAATGTTTGTTGTGTTCGGGTTACTGCTTGGGGTGAGCAGTGTCTCTATCGCGCAAAAGCGCGGCAGGGACGACGATAAGCGTGCTCAACAGCAACAACAGCAGCAGAACCAGAACCAACAACGCGGTGAACAGCGTAAGGCTGAGATCCAGCAGCAGCGTCAGGTTCAAAACGATCAGCGTCAGAACCAGGTTCGCCAGGGCCAGGAGCAGCGGCGCGTTCAGCAGGAACAGCAACAGACTCAGGTGCGGCAGCAGCAGAATCAGCAGAATCAAAGGAATCAGCAGGAGCAGTGGCGCCAGTCACAGCAGAGACAGGTCCAGCAACAACAGCAGCAGGAACAGCAAAACCAGGTTCGTCAGCAGCAACGGCGTATTCAGCAGGACCAACAGAATCAGGTTCAGCAAAATCAGGTCCGGCAGCAGCAACAGCGCCAGGTCCAGGATCAGCGCAATAACGAATTACGCAAGCAGGACCAGCAGAATCAGGTCCGACAACAGCAGCAAAGACAGATCCAGGATCAGAACAACCGGGAACAGCAGAAGCAGAACCAGCAGAACCAGATCCGTCAGCAGCAAAATCAGCGCCAGATTCAGGACCAGCGCGGCTGGCAGAACCAGCAGCAGCAAAATCAGAATCCGCGCACTAATAATAACGGCAACTGGAACGGTAATAATGGTAACGGCAATCAGCGTCACCAGCAGTTCAACCGCCAGCAGCAGCAACAGCTGCAGCAGCAGCGTTATAACCAGTACAACAGCCAATGGCAAAACTGGCAGCGTAATCAGAATTGGCGCCAACAGCAATTGCAGCAGCAGCGCCGGTATAACTACCTGCGTTACCAGCAGTCTTATTGGGATCGTGTCAGACGCGATCAGCTACGCCTGCAGCAGGCGCGCTACTACGATAATCTGACCTACAATTATCGTTACAATCGCGGCGGCCAGTATTACTACACCAGTCAATACGGTGCGCAGATGCTGCGCGACGCCGTTAATAACGGTTACGAGGAAGGCTTCCGGGCCGGACTTGCCGATCGTCAGGATGGCTGGGGTTATGACTATAACGCCTCTTACGGTTATCAGGATGCAGCGTACGGGTATGACAGCTACTACGTTGAACTAGGTGACTATCAGTATTATTTCCGTGAAGGTTTCCAGCGTGGTTACGAAGACGGCTATTACAGCCGCAATCGTTACGGCAGCTACTCGAATGGTAAATACTCCATTCTCGGCGCGGTCGTGGGAACTATTCTGGACGTCGTTCTCGACTAATAATTGAGTACTTGAATTAAAAGCCTCGTCCGAGTGATCGGGTGAGGCTTTTTTATTTGGACGTGGTTAGTAGCGTCGGCGTTAGCCGATGCGTTCTTGTCAGAACCGGAAGCGGTAGCGACCGGGTTCCGCATCGGCTGATGCCGACGCTACTAACAAGAACCCACCCCGTCGCACGAACGTGCGCCACCCCTCCTTCGTAAGGAGGGGAGTTCACCAGACGGGAAATGTTGACAACCTGTTCCCTTAAATCTATTTTATTTATACTCTCAAGGCGCGGGCGTAGCTCAATGGTAGAGCATCAGCTTCCCAAGCTGGGGGTTGCGAGTTCGATCCTCGTCGCCCGCTCCAATCTGCTTATTAACGAGATGTTAAGGAAAGAGCTGTTTCACACTTGACATTCTGTCGTGTCTGATAGAAA
>DASYKT010000017.1:5000-6394 GCA_035995185.1 Pyrinomonadaceae bacterium | reverse complement strand
CGCCATTCGTGCAGGTCGGAACTTACCCGACAAGGAATTTCGCTACCTTAGGACCGTTATAGTTACGGCCGCCGTTTACCGGGGCTTCGATTCAAAGCTTGCACCTCTCCTCTTAACCTTCCGGCACCGGGCAGGCGTCAGGCCCTATACGTCATCTTTGGATTTCGCAGAGCCCTGTGTTTTTGCTAAACAGTCGCTACCCCCTAGCCTGTGCCCCCCGCCGCTGGTTGCCCAATGACGGGGCCCTCTTATCCCGAAGTTACGAGGGTAATTTGCCGAGTTCCTTCAACATAGTTCTCTCAAGCGCCTTGGTATACTCTACCTTCCCACCTGTGTCGGTTTCGGGTACGGGTTGATGTGGAGGCTATTTCCTGGAACCTATTCGATACGCTCAGAATCCAATAACTTCGCATATCTTACTAGATCCGTCACCTTCCACTAGCTCAGGAATATTAACCTGATTGCCATCGGTTACGCCTTTCGGCCTCACCTTAGGACCCGGCTCACCCTGCTCAGATTAACTTTAAGCAGGAACCCTTGGGATTTCGGCGACAGTGTCTCTCACACTGTTTATCGTTACTCATGTCAGCATTCGCACTTCTGATACCTCCAACAGCCCTCACGGGTCTGCCTTCGCAGGCTTACAGAACGTTCCGCTACCGCGTACTCCTTGCGGAGCACACCCTAAGCTTCGGTAAGTGGCTTAATTCCCGATACATTTTCGGCGCAAAAACCCTTATTTAGACCAGTGAGCTGTTACGCTTTCTTTAAAGGATGGCTGCTTCTAAGCCAACCTCCTGGTTGTTTTGGGATCTTCACATCCTTCCTAACTTAGCCACTATTTGGGGACCTTAGCTGTAGGTCAGGGTTGTTTCCCTCTTCACAATGGACGTTAGCACCCACTGTGTGACTGCCGAGTATTACTTCCAGGTATTTGGAGTTTGGTTGGGTTTGGTAGCTCTATACGAACCCCTAGCCCATCCAGTGCTCTACCCCCTGGAGTATTCGCTCGACGCGATACCTAAATATCTTTCGCGGAAAACCAGCTATCTCCAGCCTTGATTAGCCTTTCACCCCTAGCCACAGTTCATCACAAACCTTTTCCACGGTTACGTGTTCGGTCCTCCAGTGCATGTTACTGCACCTTCAACCTGACCATGGCTAGATCGACTGGTTTCGGGTCTATATCAACGTACTAATTCGCCCTATTCAGACTCGCTTTCGCTGCGCCTCCGCCTATCGGCTTAAGCTTGCACGTCAATCATAAGTCGCTGACCCATAATACAAAAGGTACGTAGTCAGGCTTGCGCCCTCCTACTGTTTGTAGGCATTCGGTTTCAGGTGCTCTTTCACTCCCCTAATCGGGGTACTTTTCACCTTTCCCTCACGGTACT
>DASYKT010000016.1:0-31125 GCA_035995185.1 Pyrinomonadaceae bacterium | reverse complement strand
GGTGCTGGTCGGAACGGGGTTGGTCGCCGCTGTCGTCCACCAGTTGGCGGCCGCAGTATCGGCAAACGTGTAAGTATTGGCTGTCGAGAGGTCGTTAGCACTTCCCGCGCAAGTATTGGCCACGGTCGAAGTGGTTCCCGTTGCCGAGAACAGCAGGTGTGACGGTGAACCGCCGGGTGCGCGCAGCGAAACTTCAAGGTCCTGCAAAAACGTGTGTGAAGCGCTGAAAGATACGACCGCGCTCGTAACGTTTCCGCTCAGGCCGGTCACGGTAAAAGTGACGTCCTTGAAAGTTGTTGATAAATTTTGACAAACGGGCGAGCCGATATCTGAATCGGGGATCGCGCCGAGAGACGGGGCGTTGGCGGGAAACGTTGCCCCCAAAGCCGAAGTAGCCGCGAAACAAACCGCGGTTAGAACCCAAACCCAAGCTGCTTGTTTAGAGCAGAATTTCTTAACAGACAAATACGTGGAAGTGGGATCGATAAAAAAAGTTTTCATACTTCTCCTCCCTGACGTTTTTAGACTGAACACTATGATATTACCGTTATCGGGGAAAACCTGAAAGTCATTTCGCGGGAATTTGTAATGGCTTTGCCTATAAAGTCATGGATACGGCCGCGAATGTCACAAATAACACGAATAGAGAATGTTTCTTTTCGTATTATTTGTGACATTTGCGGCGAATAAAAAAGAAGGCCGGAATGATCCGGCCTCTTTTATTTCTATCCAAATGAACATCAATGCGCATTGACGTTGGCGACCGGGTAATCCCCGTTCTGTCCCCATTCGAAAGCCAGCAGCCCGCTGCCGTTCGAACGGTTCACAAAGAAGTAGGTATTAGTCGGGTCTATATCCGGCCTCCAGACCGCGAGGTCTGATTTGCCGTCGCCGTCATAATCGCCCATCGCCGGGAAGTCGGTGGCGGAGTTGCCCCAGAAAGTGGCCGTGTCTGCGCCGCCCGCGCTCGGGTGTATCCACCAGAGCCACTGGCCGCCGACGCCTCTGATCACTGCGACATCGGTCTTGCCGTCGGCATCATAATCGCCGGGCACGATCACGTCCGTCGGGGTGCCGAAGACGAGCGAATCGCTCGAACCCGTGGCAAACAATCTCCAGAAGCGGGCCTGGCCGCCGCCGGCGTTGCGCTGCACGCCGAAATCGTTCTTGCCGTCGCCGTCATAATCGCCGGGTGCGGGGAAGTCGCCGTTCTGGCCCCACTGGACCGCGAACACGGGGCCGTTCTGGGCCGTGCGCCAGAACCAGAAACTCGGGTCGCCGCTGCCGGTGCCCGGACGATAAACCGCGATATCATCTTTGCCATCGCCATCATAATCACCCGTCACATCGGATTGATCACCCGTCTGCCCGAAGAGCTCAACGCGGGCTGTTCCGGTGGAGCTTAAAAGCGTATACCAGGCGGCAGATCCTGACGGACCCGGACGCCAGATCGAAACGTCGGTTTTGTTATCGCCGTCATAATCCGCGGGTGTGAACTGGTCAGAGGCCGTGCCCCAGGCGTCACCTTGCCCGCCCGCGACGCCGTTATATTGAGTAAACCATGTGATCTGTCCGCTCGGGCCGCCGCCGGTGTTTCTCACCAGGGACCAATCGGTCTTGCCGTCGCCGTTGAAATCGATCACGTGCTGAATGGAAGTTACGACCGGTGTTCCGGTAACGCTGATATCGTCAATGCCGACCCACTCATCGCTGCCGATGGCGTTGGTCGTAATGACCCTGATCTCCACTTGCGGTTGATTGTTAGCCGCCGCGGGAAGAGTTAAATTCAATGGGGTGGTCATCGTGGTGCTCGGCCCCGATGAAGCATCTGCAATATAGCCTCCGGTAACGGAAGCGTAGTTTCCAGCACCGCCGACGCGGTATTGAACGTCTACCTGCTGGGTAGCATTATCCACCGAATCGTCGATATCGCGAATATTACAGGTGAAATTGATACTGCTAAATCCCGTAGTGTTGAGAAAGATCACGATACTCGGAGCGTCAGCCGTGCCCGATCCCTGTAAGGCAACCACCGGGTTGGCGATACCGTCAAATTCTCCCACGCCGCCGTTGGTTAGAGCAACACTGGCTTGATTTGCGATGACATCAATATTATTTGTTGCGAAAGGGGTCAATAAAGTGCGGGGGTCTACGGCAGTTATGGCACCGGGGTCAAAGTCTCCCAGAAATCCCGTGATCCCCGGTACGCCCGACCAATCGTCATTAGCCGTGATCAAACCGACGTTCGTCCAGTTCTGGCTAAACGGCAAAGTCTGCGGGGTGGTAGTTTCCGGAATTATCCTGCTGCCTTTTTGCGCTTTGACCGGGTTAATGCTGCTGCCCGAAAGCTGAAATATTCCGATCAAAAAAAGAACGACGAGACACCAAAGCAATCTCGTCCTGTTATTTAAAATCCTTTTCATATCAATCTCCCTCTCAAATAAAAGCTTTAATAGCAAATACGCAGGATAACTTTCGTTTCAACAAGTAAAACAGAAAACGAGGCTGGTATTTAGACATAATTTTCCCCGAAGCATATCACAAAACAGTTACAAAGAGGTAGATATTCAGGGGGATTTAAGAAAATTTTTCCGCCGCCGTGATTTTTGTTAAAATCTGTTGATAAGCAGGTGACTTTGAAATGAAAACAGTCAGGATCTTTTTATTGGTGATCTTCGCGCTTGGCGCGGTGTGGACGTCGTCTGCGCAAACGGACAAGAAAGAAGAAGACGAGGTCATTCGGGTCGAGACGCAGCTGATCGACGTGCCGGTGGTTGTCACGGATAAGGCGGGCCGTCCGCTGTTAAATTTGAAGCCGGTAAATTTCCTTCTTTATGAAGACGGAAAGAAGCAGGACATTTCAGATTTTGCCACCACGTCGGCGCCGTTTGAAGTAGCGCTTTTGCTCGACACGTCAGGTTCGACCCGCGCGGACCTGACGTTAATTCAAAGCGCCGCGCAAAGTTTTATCTCTTCGCTGCGGCCGGGCGACCGCGTTTCGATCATTGCCTATAGAACGGACGGGCCGGAAGGACAGGAGCGTGCCGCCAGCGAGGTCTTGCTGGGCCTGACCGATCAAAGAGACGAGATGAAAGCCGCTCTTGAGGGAATGAAAACCAGCAACGGCACTCCTTACTACGACAGCCTGGCCCAGGTGGTGGAAAAAGTTTTTGACAAAAAACCCGAAGATCAATTTCGGGGCCGCCGCGCGCTGGTTGCGCTGACCGATGGCGTGGATTCGAACAGCGCCGCGCAGTTTGAAGCGGTTAAAAGCCAGCTGGCCAAAGCCGGCTTGATCTGTTATTTCATTCAGGTCGATACCCGGGATTATTTTGAAAGTAAAGTGCTGGGCGATTGCCACAGCTCGCTCTGGTTTTCAAGGGCGCAGATTCAACGCTACTACAATAAATATTATCCCCAGGCCAGCTTTGAAAGGATCTACGATTTTTGCAAGATCGGCGAATTTGAACGCCTGGATATCAGCAAAAGACTTTACCAGATCGCCGATGCCGAGATGAAGGATCTGGCGCGCGCGTCGGGCGGACAGGTTTTCCCGATCGCCGACCTGCGCAGCGCAAAAGCCGCTTTTGATAAAGTGGCGCAGGAGATCGGTACGAAATACAGCCTCGGTTATTATTCGGACAATGAAGCCAGAAACGGCGCCTTTCGCAAGATCAGCGTGCAGTTGAAGGGCTTGCCCGTGGGAACCGTCGTGCGCGCGCGTGAAGGTTATCTGGCGCCAAAAAAATAAATTACTATAAAGTTAAAACGCGAGATAAACATTTAAGTTTTTTTCGTGTTGTTTAGTGTGATTTCGTGGTTCCAGCTTTAACGCCTATTTACAGAGATCTTTAAGACTGTAACCACGAAATCACACCAAAGCACACGAACAAAACCGCTCCAACTTAAGAGCTCCCGGTTACCACGGGCCCCAGATCACAAATGTCAGCCCCGGTGTTTGGAGGTTGACGAACAGCACCGAGCGGCCGGGATTAAAACAGCACCCGGTGAATTCGAAAGACGTAAATTCGGGCATGATGTTTTGCGCCAGGTTCGAGACAGCGCCATTCGGGCTAAGGACGCGTATATGAACATCCAGCCCGTTATCCTCGGTCATAAAAATATTTCCTTTTGGCCCGAAACATACATTATCCGGAACATTCAAGGCCGCCGCCGAAGGCGATTCATACAGCATTTTTAGCCGCCCCGAATTTCCTTTGCGGTCGTGATATTCCCATACCTGCCCGATGCCGGCATTGCCGCCGGTCGTGGAAATAAAAATAATGCGGTCAAATTCCGCATAGCACCCTTCCAGCCGGGCAAAGGCCGCGGCGCCCGCGTTCCAGCCCTGATCAAAGACCGCCGCCGGATTTGTTTCCGCAGTCGTAGGGTCAGAGTCGGGAATATCCACCCAGTCCACCAGTAAGGTATTTCCCACAGTTTGATTTGTCCGGGTGTCGTAATTCGGATTGCCGCGTATTTTTAGTATCTGCAGCTTTCCGCCTTGAATGAGCCTGCCGTGGTTACTCGGAATGTAGCGGTAAAAGCCTGAGTTTGCAGCCGGGTTGTCCTCAGTCAGATAAACGATCCCGGTTTTTCTATCGACGGCGGCGCCTTCATGCCGAAAGCGGCCCATTTGTTTTAGCGGCATCGGCGGCGGGGAAGAAATAACATTTACGCCGACTTCAAAACAATAACCGTGAGGTTTTGAAAAACCCGCGAGTTTTCCCGCGGTCGTTTCTTCGCACGTTATCCACGTTCCCCACGGGGTCATGCCGCCGCTGCAATTTCTGACGGTTCCGCTTAACGTGACAAAATCGCCGACGAGCAGGCGAGAAGCTTTATTAATTAGCAGGTTTGTCGTCCCGCCGCCGGCCAGCGGGTCATACGGCCGGGAGTCGCTGACGGTGCCGGGCGATCCGGCAAAATCCATGATCTCGTGATTGCGTACGATCGTCCAGTGATCAGGAATACCGTCGAAAACGCCCATGCCGTCGTGCGCTTTTGGTGTCGGACGCGAATCGGACATCGTCACGCCTGTCTTGCCAAAAACGTTGTACTGAAACCCGCTTGGCAGCGATAAAAGAACCTCGCCGGTGTTTGCCGCCGCCACCGGGCTTAAGGGGCCGTAGAGGCTTTCCGGCACAGCCGCGGTCTTTTCAGTTTGAGACAATCCAAGTTGAGAAAATGCGAGGCGTGAAAGCGTTTGCTGAAACAAAAAATACCCGCCGCCTAAAGCTAACGTATCTCTTAAAAATTTTCGCCTATTAAATTTGGGGCTAAATTCAGACATTGCAGGAATTCCTTTTAACGGAAATGGCCGGTAGAATAGTGTCTAGTTGTGATAGTACACGTGCCTGCGCCGGTAAAGCAATAATTTTTAACTTGTAAAATTATGACGGAAAAAGTTACCCAAGAATTTACCCAAAAATTTAAACGTATCGTTTTAATGGTTTTAGACAGCGCCGGGATCGGCGAGATGCCCGATGCCGCCGCGTGGGGCGACGCCGGGGCGGACACGCTCGGGAATATCTTGAAGTCGCGTAAAGTGAATTTGCCTAATCTGCAGAAGCTGGGCCTGGGAAACATTCGCCCGCTGGCCGATCTGCCGGCGATCGATTCGCCCATCGGCTCTTACGGAAAATGCACGCTAAAATCAAACGGTAAAGACACCACCACCGGACATTGGGAGATGGCGGGCATAATTTTGGAAAAAGCTTTTCCGACTTTTCCCGACGGCTTTCCGCCGCGAATTTTAGATCAGTTTACGGCGCTCACCAATGTGCCCGGCGTGCTGGGAAATATTCCCGCCAGCGGGACCGAAATCATCAAGGATCTGGGCGAGGAACATATCAAGACCGGCAAGCCGATCGTCTATACTTCCGCCGATTCCGTTTTCCAGATCGCCGCGCATGAAGAAATTATCCCCATCGATCGGCTCTATGAAATGTGCGAGATCGCGCGAAAAATTTTGGACGGGCCGGACCGCGTGGGGCGGGTGATCGCGCGGCCTTTTTTGGGCACGGCGGCCGACAATTTCAAACGCACCGAAAACCGTCACGATTATGCCGTGCCTCCACCGCGCGAAAATCTGCTGCAAATTTTGCAGGAGAATGGGCAGGATGTAGTGTGCATCGGCAAGATCGCTTCGATCTACGATTCGATGGGCGTGACCGAGGACCTGACAGCCAAGAATAACGACCAGTCCATCGACCAGACCATCAATGCGCTGAATGCCGAATCGACGGGCATGATCTTTTCCAACCTGGTCGATTTCGATATGCTCTACGGCCACCGCCGCGACACCGAGGGCTACGCCAAAGCGCTCGAACATTTTGACACGCGCCTGCCGGAAATTTTGGATGCGATGCGCGAAGACGACCTGATCGTCATCACCGCCGATCACGGCAACGACCCTACCAAAGAAGGCTCTGACCACACCCGTGAATACGCGCCGCTGCTCGTCTATGGAAAATCCGCTAGGGCTGGGGTGAATTTAGGTGTTAGACAGTCTTTGTCAGATATCGGACAGACGATCGCGGAAAATTTCGGCGTGGAGCTGAAAGATGGCGTGAGTTTTATGCAAGAATTATTTTAGACATTAACTTAAACTTTCTCTAATATATCTTCCATTATGAATGCCGACACCTTCTTCCTCATAAAAGTTGTTTGTGCAATAATTGGCTCCCTCTTTGGGTTAACGGGAGCGCTTTTTACCTTTTTAGATACCGCTGAAAACGAAAAAACTGAGAAAACTCAAGCTTGGTTTAGGGGAAAATGGGAGGCCATCAATAAAAGTCGTTGGCTTTCTTTACCAGAAAATACGACTAGGTGGTTGTTGAGTAGTAAGAACTCATTATTAAAATTAGAAAAGCAAGTACCGCCCCGCTTCTTAAATCTGATAGGTTTAACCATTCCTTTTTTGCTTTTTGCATCATGTTTTATTTATTGGGGAATGAAAATTGCTTTTCTGGCTTTTATTATCTCTGCGCCAATAATTTCCTTTATTATATTGGGTAGGTTTCCACTCATATTTGTCCAAATGGGACTTGCGAAACTTTTCGTTATTCCATTATTAGCTGTATTTATAATAACGGGACTATTAACTACTTTTCTTTGGCTTCAAATAATACTTCACCAAAATCCTAACAGCGCGGCTATTGTAATGAGTCTGCTTGCACCAGTTTTCTGGATGGCGATTTCATTGCTTTTACTTGGCCCAATCCATGTGTATACTTTCGGGGAAAAACGCAAGAAAAAGGAACTGGAAGATTTTTTAATTTACCTCAGCATTGGCGTAGTGGGGGGGCTTACTATAACGCTGTGGGCCATGGCGATCGGACATCTGGTCGAACCATCAGCTTATGTTCCCCAAACCTTACAGATGCTCATATCAAATGTGATATTTGACGGGCTTACCATGGCCATAACTTTTGCGATTCTCTCAAAAGCCTTATCTAAAGATGGCTTATTCCGGCTTCCTATAGGTATTTTGTTGGACATCGTGGTAGCAGGGGTATTTGCGATTTGCTCGCTTTATTTCGGTCTGATTTTTACCGATAAAGCCTTGAGTTTGCAAGAAACCTTCCACGTGCTTTTTGCCAGATCTGCCGATAATACATATTGGGGCCTTTCTCCGTATTTTTGGGTGATGCATACAACTTTCATCCCGACCTTGCTATATCTTTCATTGATTTTATTCTGTTGGATAGCAAAAGCCTTATTGATTCCCGTTAAATGGTTCTTTGGATTGGGACAGGAAAATAAAAACCCTTTGAAATTGACCGGCTTACTTCTAGGCGTTTTCGCCGCTATCTTTGGTGGCTTGTATGTTGGATTTGGTCTTTTACAAGAAAGAGCAAAAGAGATTGAACATAAACAGGGAACTCCGGCCGTAGTCGAAAATAATGCTAATAAGTCAACTTAATATTCCACCAGCTCTTTGTCTAAAAATAAGCCCCAAGATAGCTGGCCGAAAACATCGTGACGTGGGTCAGAATGTGAGCGATGATGGCTGACTCGAGTCCTTTCTTCCAATAAAGAAAACCGGCAATTATTCCGAAAACCGAGTTGGCGATGATGACAAATAAAACAAAAGCGACGGTCGGTTCGGGCACGATCATGAGCGCGATCGGCAGGTGGCCGATGCCGAAGATAAAGGCGGAAATAAAGATCGCGCCGATAAAATAAACGGCCTTTGGTTTCGCGTTGGTTTTCTCTTGGCCTTTTTGAAACACGCGCCATGCGGCTCCCCATATTAGCCACACCAGCAAAGTCATCACTCCCCAGCGCAGCAATATTTCTTCGAGGATGCCGCCATAGAGAAAGCGCGTCGCAAGCGGCAGGAGTTTGCCCAACTCAGAGATACGGGTGGTAGTTTCAGCAGAAAAAAACGACCTCGCCCAGAGTGACAGCAGAACGATGGCGATGCCGGCAAAGATGCCGCCGAGGACACCCGGAACGATCTGCGGTTTAAGCGCGGGCCAAAACTTTTCGCCGTTCTTGTTCATGCCCGCAATGGCTTCGGCAGCGGGCGCGTGCAAACCCACTTTTCCCGCGAGCACCACTCCGATAAGAACCGCCAGAGACATGATGATCGTCGGCTGGATCATGCTCAGCGCTTTCATCACCGGAGTGAAGAAAGGAACTTCGACTTCAGCCGGCAAAGGCAAATTAGCCAGCAGCGCGTTAATGTCGACCAGCAAAAATGAAAGCACGCCGCTTAGTCCCGCCAGCCAGAGAATGAGGAACAGTTTTGTTTTAGGTTTCATAAAAGGGAAAGGCCTCAGATCTTTATCCTGCCAATGTTATCTTAATAGCGGCCGATGTCTAGAATATTTTTAGCTCCGAGGGCTTTGTCTATAAAGTCGATTTTCTTATTAACAGGCAAAAACCGTGCATTCATTATTGGCCACTAATTACACAAATAACACGAATTAAGATTCTTATTCGTGGTATTTGTGACGGCAAAGCCGACTGGCGTCATAAAGGTTTAAGATCAGATCTTCAGCGTTTTATTTCAATACATTATTAGACCGCGGCAAAAGCGCCGTTTCAAACGGGCAAGTTCTGAGCCCATTTTTATTGATTTGGAACGTTTATTGCGGTAAATTTTATATAGAAAGGAGAATCTATGGCACGAGCAATTTCGACCAATCACCTTTTTCCCGATATACACGATGAGGGTAAGATCAAGCGCTACGGGCTGACGATAGGTATCGCTGTCCTGTCCGTTCTTCTAACTTTGTTTGTGGTCTGGGCGGCCTACATAGGATTCGAAAATCAATTCGGCCCCGGCGGCCCCAGCGGCCCGGAGCAAAATCAAAGGCCGTAACCCTAAAAACACACACATGTCTTACATTACATAAAGGCGTTCCGATCGGGAACGCTTTTATTTTTGCGCGGCAGATGAGACGTGGGTTCGCTCATCCAACCATTCCGGAAAATACGGCCTCTAACTTAACAGTCGTAAATCTCTCATCAGGAGCGAGTCTAATGAAAAGATGTGTGTTATTTGCCGGGCTGGCATTGCTGTTTTTTACATTTAAAACACAGGCGGGTATTTTATCCGCCGGTTCGGAGAATATATTTTTCTCGCCTGAAATAATTTCCAAAAGCATTACCTGGTCGCCGACACTCAGCCTCACTGAAAACGGCCTGGCTTCACCGGCTTTGCCCGCCAATCAGTCGCACGACGTTTGGCTGCAGACGCATGCTTTTCCGATCGGCCTTTCCTGGCGCCCGCCTTCTTCGGCCAGCTTTACGATATATTTTGACGGGAGTCTCAATGAAGACGGCAAATGGGGAAAGGCCCGGTTGTTTATCCGGTATAGCTGTGACAAAGAGCATTGGTCTACCTGGTATGAAGCCGACAAGACGGAAGAAAAAAACAAGGACGGTCTGCCGCTATACAAAGGCAAAATATGGCTGCCCGAATCGAGCCGGCAAAGATACAACGACCTGATGCGCGATTGGTGGAAGACGAAACCGATCTGGGGCTCAGATGAAAATGAATTTGCCGAATGGCTGGTAAAAAAAGAGCCTGATTTTTTCGCCAGGGAATTTCCATTCATCGGGTACGTTCAGGTCAGGTTAGAGAAAGGGGCGGTAAACAGCTCTCAGCAGATCAAGTCTCTGACAATAGATTATTCCTGGGCCGTTGGCGGGATCAGCGCCATCCCTGAAGACAAATTAAAAGTGCGTAAGAACACGGACGATCCGTGGTTTTTCACCGCCAACAAGAAATAAACACCGGGATTACTTGTCACCAGGATATGTAATGTAATAAATTTCCCTTGTTCTTATCCAAAAGTTTCACAAGGGAGATAATTTAAATGAAGCGGTTCCAGACGGCTGTCGTGTTTCTCTTTCTCTGTTCGACCCTGAGCAGCTTTAATTTCGCTCAAAACAATACCGAGTTAAATGCCTATAACGAATCTCCCAGCCGTTTGCGCGGCGTGATCGAAAATTTTGACGAAGATTACGGCGCGCTCAACCGTTTTTATAGCGCGCAAACGTCGCCAAACCGCCTTGCGCGGTTCCGGCAATTGTACGCCGACTATTTATCCATCCTTAGCAAAACGGATTTCGATACGCTTAGTCATGATGAGCAGGTCGATCATCTGCTGTTTAAAAATTATCTCGATCACGAGCAGAAAGAGCTCGCGCGATTTGAAGCGCAGTTAAAGGAAATGGATGCGCTGATACCTTTTGCCCTGACGATCAGCACCCTGGAAGATTCACGCCGCCGGCTGGAAACGCTCGACTCGGCGAAAACCGCCGACACTCTGAACACGCTGGCCAGGCAGATAACCGACCGGCAGAAAAATTTTGAGAACGCCAGATCGTCGTGGCCGAAACCCACCGTCGCCAACCGCGCGGCGCGGACCGTCGCCGGCTTGCGCAGCACGCTGCGAAACTGGAACACTTTCTATACGGGCTACGACCCGGAATATACCTGGTGGAACGCGGAACCTTACAAGGCGGTCGATACGGCGCTTGAGAAATACCAGGCCTTTTTGCTCGACAAAATGGTCGGCATCAAACCGGACGACAAGACAACCATCATCGGCGATCCGATCGGACGCCAGGGGTTGATGGAAGAACTTGAATTTGAGCGCATTCCTTACACCCCCGAAGAATTGATCGAACTCGCCAACAAGGAATTTGCCTGGTGCGAGGCGGAGATGAAAAAGGCTTCCCGTGCGATGGGCTACGGCGACGATTGGAAAAAAGCGCTCGAGATCGTCAAGCAAAAATATGTCGAGCCGGGCAAACAGGCGGCGCTGATCCGCGATCTGGCGCGCGAGGCGACCGCTTTCGTGAAGAAAAACGACTTGGTTACTGTGCCTAAGCTGGCCGAAGAATCGTGGCGGATGGAGATGATGACGCCCGAGCGCCAACTGGTCGCGCCGTTTTTCCTGGGCGGCGAAACCGTGCTGGTCTCCTATCCCACAAGCGGGATGACGCACGAGCAAAAGATGATGTCGATGCGCGGAAACAATCCGCATTTTTCGCATGCCACCGTCTTTCACGAGCTGATTCCCGGGCATCACCTGCAGCAATACATGAACCGCCGTTATCATTCGTACCGCGCCATTTTCCGCACGCCTTTCTGGACCGAAGGCTGGGCGCTCTACTGGGAGTTTTTGCTCTGGGACATGGGTTTTGATAAAACGCCCGAAGATAAAGTAGGCGCGCTCTTTTGGAGGATGCACCGCTGTGCGCGAATAATTTTCTCGCTTAGTTTTCACCTGGAAAAAATGACGCCGCAGGAGGCGGTCGATTTTCTGGTCGAGCGCGTCGGCCACGAACGCGATAACGCCGCTGCCGAAGTGCGCCGTTCGTTCGCCGGTGATTACGGGCCGCTTTACCAGATCGCCTATATGATGGGCGGGCTGCAATTTTACTCGCTGCATCATGACCTGGTCGATTCAAAGAAAATGACCAACCGCGAATTTCACGACGCGATCCTCCGCGAAGGCTCGATACCGGTGGAAATGGTCCGCGCCATCTTGACCAAACAAAAACTCACGCGCGATCAAAAACCGGCGTGGCGATTTTATAATAGATAATTGACTTTTCAATTGGGCTAAAGCCCTCACTTTTATTGTTTGTGTCTAGCTAAAGCTAGTGGGCAATTTAAAAGACAGGATCAGTTCCCGTAGGAACGGCATATGTCGCTCCTAACGGAGCTTGGGTCATTTAAAATATCGCTGTTCTACAAATATGATGTCCCTACGGACTTTAAAAAAGGAGCGGGCGAAAGAGAACCACCCCGTCGCACGAAACGTGCGCCACCCCTCCTTCGTAAGGAGGGGAGTTTTTTGCAGCACTGCCGCGTGAAATAATTTAAATGAAATAAGAACGTTATTTTTGCTAAAATTGCACTTATGACGTTTCCTCTACCTGTGGACGAAGAGGCCCGGCTGGCGGCTTTGCGCGAGCACCAGATTCTGGACACTCCCGGCGAGCAGGAATACGACGACATTACATTTCTCGCGGCGCAGATCTGCGGCACGCCGATAGCCTCTATCGCCTTGATCGACGAGGACCGTTCGTGGCCTAAATCGATCATCGGTTTTGATGTGGGGAACACTCCGCGCAAAGATGCTTTTTGCGCGCATACTATCATGTATTCTTCGCCGATGGTCGTGCCCGATGCCTTGCTGGACGAACGGTTCGCCAACAATCCTTTTGTTACCTCGGAGCCTTTTATCCGTTTCTATGCCGGCGCCCCGCTGTTTACGCGGGAAAATCTCGCGCTGGGAACCCTCTGCGTGATCGACCGCAAGCCGCGTGAGATTACCCCGCAGCAATTAGACGGCCTGCAGGCGCTGGCGCGCCAGGTTTCGCTGCGGCTGGAACTGCGCCGCGCATCGCTGATGCTGCAAAAGGCCAATGCCGAACTCGAAGACCTTTCGCTGCACGACGACCTGACCGGCCTTTATAATCGCCGCGGATTTTTCCTCCACGCCGAGCAGCAGCTAAAACTCTTTCGCGAACGCAAGGTCGGAAAAGGTCTGTGGCTGATGGTGGCCGATATGGACGGGTTGAAAAAGATCAACGACGTGCATGGGCATCTGGAAGGCTCCGCCGGGATCAAAAAGATCGGCGGCATCCTGCGAAGAACTTTTCGCGATTCCGATATCCTTTCGCGCCCGGCCGGCGACGAATTCCTCGCGCTGGCGATCAACGCGCAGGCTGACATCGCGGAAGTTCTTCCCGCCCGCCTGACAGCAAAGATCGACGAATACAACGCGGCCAGCGGAAAGCCCTACCGGTTGGACGTGAGCTGGGGAATGATAAGCGTCGACCCCGAATCCAATGATTCGCTCGCCGATCTGATCAAGCTGGCCGACGCTGCGATGTACGAAAATAAACGCGCCAAAAAATCGGCAGCCGGTTAAAAGGTGAATTTTTTCTTCAAATAACGTAAATTAATCGGGATCTATGAAAAGATTCACGCTCCTCTACGTCCCGCTCACGCTGTTCCTGCTTCTGACGGCGACTGTTTTCACGCTGCATTCCACCCGGGTGTTCAGGGGGCTGGGGCGGCTCGTGTTTCAATCTTCGTCGGTGCGCGTTCCGTTCGAATTTTCCAACCACCTGGTGGGTGAGCCGATGCCCGAAGCGGTCGTGGGCGGAATGAAACCCGGGGACGGGCTGGTCGCGATCAATGGCCGCCGGATAATCGACGACGCTTCATGGCAGGATGCGCTGGCCTCGGCAAAGGTCGGAGAGGTATCGGTATTTACGGTCGAACGCGCCGATGAGAACGGCGCCGTCTCTACCATCGACCTTCAGATCACCGGGCAGCCGCTGCGAATGTCGCTCGGACAGACGCTGCGGGACGCGGCGATAACGGTCCTTTTCCTGCTTCTTTTACCGGCGGTTTCATATTTACTCGGTTTCTATGTGGCCTTTGTGCGGCCGCGCGACCCGCTGGCGTGGGTGCTGCTGCTGCTTTTACTTAGTGTCGGTTCGATCGCGATGGAAGGCGGCCGAACCGGCACGCTGATCTATTTTTTCCAACAGACGTTGATCAACTCATGGGGTATCTGGATGCTTCTTTTCGGAATTTATTTTCCCGAGAGATGGATACTGGACAAAAAATTTCCCTGGGCAAAATGGCTTCTGATCTTACCGCTGTCAGCGGGCGCGACTCTGAATTTCTTCGAGCAGCTGGGGCGACTTTTCGGCTGGCGATCGCTTTGGGAGCCGATCGATAATTTCACCGAGCCTTACGACACTATCTTTACCATCCTGGCGATGACGGCCACCGGATTGTTTTTCGCCATTCTCGCCTATAAAAGCGGCACGCTCGAGAATAAAGATTCCCGCCGGCGCCTGCGTATCCTTTATGTCGGCACATCCGTGGCAATGCTGCCGTCACTGGGAATAGTGATCCTGCGGCTGGTTTCCCGGGGCGGCGAACAAAGCTCGTTCTTCGATCTGGTCCCGGCCTGGTTCGCGATCTTTGCGCTGAGCGCGCTCTTGCTGTTTCCGCTGACAATGGCCTATGTGATCGTCGTTCACCGGGCAATGGATGTCAGCGTGGTGGTCCGCCAGGGATTGCAGTACGCGCTGGCGCAAAGAGGCGTGCAAATATTGCAGGTCATTTTATTGATCGCCGTAATATTCGGCACGTTTTTGATCATTCGCAATTTCGGCCAGGAGACTGCGGCGCAGATCGGCTTTGTCGCGGCGGGGGTCGCGCTGATCCCGCTCATCGACTTTGCCGCTAAACGGCTGCGGGTCTGGATCGACCGCCGGTTTTTTCGCGAAGCATATAACAGCGAACAGATCCTGACCGAGCTGAGCGAAAATGTGCGCATGATGATCGAAACCGCGCCGCTGCTGGAAACCGTCTCAAATAAAATAAGTGAATCTTTACACGTGCCGCAGGTGGCGCTGTTGTTAAAAAATGGCGCCACTTTCCGGCCCGCTTATGCCCTCGGGTACGATTCGATGCCCGTCGCCACGCTGCCCGAAAACGGGAGGTCCATCGAAAGGCTGAGAAAGAACGAGCCGGTGGTCATCTACCAGGACGATAAGGAAAGCTGGGTGAACAGGGAAGCAGGCGCAGATGAGCGCGAAGACCTGCGCGAACTTAATTCGCAGCTGCTGCTGCCGCTCGGCGCTAAAGACGATCTTTCCGGCGTGATAAGCCTTTCGCCGAAACGCTCGGAAGAGCCTTACTCGCCGAACGATCTTCGCCTGTTAAAACTGGTCGCCGCGCAAACCGGAATGGCGCTGGAAAATTCACGCCTGACCGAAGCGTTCGTCAGCGAAGCGGCGCAGAAAGAGCGGCTTAACCGCGAGCTCGAGATCGCTCGCGAAGTACAGGAACGATTATTCCCACAGGAGCATCCGTCGATCGAAGGGCTGGATTATTATGGCGCGTGCCGTCCGGCGCTGGGCGTGGGCGGCGACTATTATGATTTTATCGAATTGCCTGATAATAAATTCGGGATCGCCATCGGCGATGTTTCCGGTAAAGGGATCGGCGCTTCGCTGATGATGGCGAGCCTGCAGGCCAGCTTGCGCGGCCAGGCGCAGCATTACAAGAACGATCTCGCCGAATTGATGAAGCAGGTCAACGCGCTGGTCTATGAAGCCTCTACCTCGAACCGTTACGCCACATTTTTCTATGGCCGCTACGCGCCGGAAACACGCACGTTCACTTATGTCAACGCCGGCCACAACCCGCCGTTCTTACTGCGGCCCGCTGGTGACGGTTTTGAGATCTTACGGCTGGAAGAAGGCGGCGCGGTGGTCGGGATGCTGCCGCCGATGATGATCAATTACGTCTATGGCGAGATCGAATTAAAACCGGGCGATCTGCTGGTGGGCTTTACCGACGGCATCAGCGAAGCGATGAACCCGGCTGAAGAAGAATGGGGCGAAGACCGGATGCTAGAGCAGTTAAAGGAGTGCTACGGCTGCAGCGCCAAAGATATTCTTGAATATATCGTCGCGCAGGCGGATGAATTCGCGTCCGGCGCAAAACAGCATGACGATATGACCATGATCGTAGTAAAAGTGGTGTGATATGGAGCGCGGGCAGGATGCCCGCGCTCCATACCTTCCGCAAGTTTCCCGCCCGCCGCGCGTTCCATATAGCATGAAGATGCTTCTTTTGATCCTGCTCCTGCCCATGCTCGCGCTCGCGCAACACAAGGAAAACTCCGTTTGCAGCGAGTCCGCCAAAAGAAATCCGCTGGGCGACCCGCAGCCTGTGCTTACCATCTGCAATCAAGGCTGGGGGATGACTGCGCTGCCCGCGCTGCGGCTTTACCTGCGCGTCTTTGCCGACGGCACCGCCCAATACGAAGAAAATCCTTCCTGGAAGGAAAACGTCGCCGGGATGGACAATTTCCGGCTGGTCAAACGCACCTTTAAAACGAGCGCCGCGCAGGTCGAAGAAATAAAACGGCTCGGCGCCGAAGACGATTTTCTGAGCGCCAAAGGCGACTATCCCGTATTTCAGATCTGGACCGATTCCGGTCTTGAGACCACCGTCATCTTTAACTGGAAAAGTATTTATAAGCGGACGATGCTAAAGAATTTTCAGGTCGGAAACAAAGACAGCGAGAAAAATTACCCGGGAGCGCTCGTGGCGCTGCTGCGCGTGGCCGGTGAAGTGCGCAATTTAAAAGGGCCGCAACCGCAAACGCCCGCGCCGCTCGAATACAAAGGATTTCTGCAAGTAGGCAAAACCTATCGCGGCAAAGTGAATTTTGGCGACGCCTACGGAATGCGGCTCACGCAATTTCCCAAGCTTCCGTATCACCACTCGGTGATGTATTCGTGGACGAATGTTAAAGATTTTCCCGCGCTCGACCCCGACAAAGACTTCGGCGTGCGTACGATCGTTTTTAAAGTGGCGAACAAAAAGATCGAACTCCTCAGAAAAAATCATTGGACCACGACCTGTACGATCGAGATCGTGCGGGTGGACGAATGAATCGACTCGCTCTCATCGTTGTATCGCTGCTCGCTCTGCCGGCGATCTCGTTTGCGCAGCGCACGTATGTTTCAGTTTGCGCCGATCTGCAGAAAAATACCGACCCCAGAAAAGAAGTGGCCCTGACCATCTGCAATCAGGAAAGAGGGATGAGCGCGCTGCCGCCGCTGCGGCTCTACCTGCGGCTGTATAGCGACGGCACCGCCGAATACGAGGAAAACGGTCGCAGGGACCGCGCGGGAACCGACATGCTGGTGATGCACAGAGCCAGGCTGGCGGCGGAAAAGATCGCGGAATTCATCAGGCTGGGCAGCGAGCCCGATTTTCAAAACGCGCGGGCGGATTATCCTGAGTATCGCAGGGGAGATGACTCCGGCCTCGAGACGACGGTTATTTTCGGTAGCAAAACAATACTGCTGCGCAATTACAGCGCCTGGGATAAAGACGAAGCTAAACATTACCCGGCGTCGCTGGTCCTGCTGATGCACCTGGCCGAAGAGTTTCGCTCGGGCAAACCGCTGCCCGGCCTTAAGCCCAAAGAAACCGAGATCCTGGAATACGCCCGTACGCTCGCGGTGGGGAAATACTACCGCGCCAAGGCAAATTTCAGCCGCGATTACGGAATGACGCTTGCAACCGCTCCGAAACTCCCCCTTCACCACACAGTTAATTATGCATGGACGAACGTAAATGATTTCCCGCAGCTCACTCCCGGTAAAGACTCCGCCGAGCGCCAGATAGTTTTTCGCGTGCTCGAGAAAAAAGTCGACAGCTTTATCAAGAACACCTGGATGACAACTTTCGAACTCGAGATCGTGCGGGTGGAGTAGCGGTGTTCCGTTCCACCTGCTGAGTGCAACAGTGGAACACCTGGAACAAAAGTGGAACACGCGCCTCGCGTAAATTCAGATAGGAAAAGAGTTGTCATGAATTGACGAGATAAGGCCTGATTTTGCGGCTTTTGGCCGCGGGCGCGTCTTTTCATAGGTGATTGGCAGTGATTTGGCCTTTTG
Source organism: Pyrinomonadaceae bacterium (assembly GCA_035995185.1). Lineage (GTDB taxonomy): Bacteria > Acidobacteriota > Blastocatellia > Pyrinomonadales > Pyrinomonadaceae > DASYKT01. The sequence goes on along the minus strand of DASYKT010000016.1, from coordinate 13,143 downwards.
TGAAATATTTAATGTTTCATCTTGAAACGCCTCTGGAGGCGCAGCCTAACAATATGCTTATGATACAGGGGTCGGTTTTATTAGTTTTGGATTAATTCGTTTAAGCTTAAAATTTAACCCATTTGTGGCTTCTTCAAAAGAACCATCTAGGTTTTCAAACGACGCAAAAACAAGAATTTGAGAAGTTTCATATTTTGACAATTCTTGTAGAAAGCTTTTGAAGTCTCTCATGGAAATATCTTGTTGTTTAGGCTCATCTAAAACTAATAACTGAGGGTGATTAGCTTTAAACATCAAGGACACATCTAACAAGGATAATGTGAAAGCCCAAATACAACGAATGAAATCACTCGCTGACGAGTCAAAAATGATTTTTTGGAATGTACTCGCATTACTTGCGGTAATCTTTTCAACCTCCGGTAAATAGTTATCAGGTGATAGATGTATTTTTTTAATTGGACTACTACTGTATTTAAATATATTCAATAATTGTATAAATCGATCTTTTAAACTTTCTAATTTTTCCTTATCCGTATCCGAGAAAAATTCTTTTGGTAAAGCTTTTTCCTTTTTAAGAATTTGAGAAAATTCTTGTGTGAGACTTTTTAAGTCTTCGATTAAAGCAGAAAACTCCTCAACTGTTCTTGAAATTGATTCAATGCGATTTTTAGCTTTAAGCCGTCTTTGAATTTCAAGGGTTGAGGGTAGTCTCTCATCTTGTATTAATTCTTTTTTATGATCGCGTATAGTTTGTCGGATGTCTGACAAACTATTCAAATAGTTCTCCATTTTGCGCTGTTTTTCATTAATTATTTGTATTTGGCCTTCTATATATACTTCCAGCATTTTCTGCTGGGCTTCTAAGAAAGAAATATTCTCTTCGATACCCATAGGTCTTTGCTCTATGTCATGCGGTAGCAATGATTCCTTAATCGGCTGTTGGCAGGTAGGGCAAATATTATTTGCCACTTTAGTTGGCAACGCGGCCCCAAGAATAGTGACTTTGAACGCCCCTTTATTTTTTTTAAGATCGTCGTTAACCGCAACTAGCTGAAGTTGATATTGTTTTAATTTTTCTAAATCAAAGTTCATTTCTGAGGAGAGCAATTCATAATTTAATGAGGTCTTATTAAGACGATTAACCAACTTGTTAAGTTCTTCCTCGTTTTTCTTTACATTTTCTCCAACTTTATGCGGTTCTAACTTTTCTGTCTTATTAAATTCTTCCATCAGTATTTGATTGAATTCCGGCAGGGATAATGTTTGATCCTCATAAGGTACAGTTAGAAAAAGATTCTTGAAATCGGTTATTATCGTAGGATGTGGTTCGAGTCCCTTTAGAGTCGCACCGTGCTTATAAGCTAATTGTAGGAATTGAAAATAAAGGCCATCCCATCTGCTGCCGATAACTTGTTTTTGGGTATATAGTTGCTGTTTTAATTTTTGATTTTCAAATACGTCAAGTTCAAGTAAAAATTCCACAACTCTTGCACGCGTGTTTCTCATTTCGTAATACGGAGTTGTAGCAAAAAAATCTGACCACCCCGCCTTTTGCTCGACAAAAAAAGCAGGTGCTATTTGTTGTAGGTAAAGCTTGTGGAAATTGCCGTGCGTGGTCATCACCTCAGGTAAATCCCATTCCAAGAAAGAAGCTAAATAACTATGGAATCCATATATCTCGTCGGAAGCGCCACCTTTGTCGTGAACATACATTGGTTTACTGTCTAAAGGCTTATTCTCAGTAAGCAAAGGTCCAAAATACACATCGACAAGTTGAGATTTCCGCGCTTCACTTGCAATACTTCTTTTTATCGTTACTGTATCTCTATTTTCGATTTCTAAATAAACAAATGATTGTATAACTTTGTGAAAAGCACCGACGGGGAATTCAACCTCATCTTTCAATACTGATTGCATTGTTTTTTCGTTTTTGCCGCCGAGCAATTCTTCAAATCCAAGTCCGTAGAGAATAGCTTGAAACAAGCTACTCTTCCCGGTACTGTTATTTCCTCGAATTATATTTAACCCATTATCGAAAAAATACTCGGCACCGTATTCGCCATCGACAGTGACGACCTCCAGCTTAATTGCTCGAATTTTCAGCATAAAATTTTGACCATTTTTTGGACATTAAACCTATTCTTTTATCCGTAATTTTGTTTTTACCAATAAACTGTAAGATCGCTTTTTCCGTGACAAATAAATCCTTATCTTTTTTAATCATCTGGAAAAAAACTGCACCTTTCTCTGTGAGTTTGTAATATTTACCATTGATAACTTCACAAATATTATCTGCTACCGCATATTGTAACGCCCGATTCAAGGCCGGCTCAATTCCCCAGACCGAAAACTCAGAGGTGAAATTAGCGTTGATAAAATCAAAAAGTTTTTGTGTGTTTTCCTCTGATTTTAGGGTCCATGAAAACAAATGAAGTTTTAATAACGTTGATTTTTCTTCTCTGCAACAAAAGTTTAAGATTAAAGTTATTAATGCGATTTTATAGAGAGGTCTATAATCGACAGGTATAGGAATTGGGCGACTATGGAAGGCTAATTTTTTAATGTCTAGCTGGCTAATTTCCATTATTCAAAATTTATCGGACAACGAAGTATCCAATCTGCCAATACCTGCTCGGCGAGCTGATCAATCATGATGCTGTCCACATAAGCGAAAGATTCTTTGAGTTTTAATCTCAAATCACTACCTATTCTTTTGTAAAGTTCATTATTGTCACCTGTATTCGTAATACATTCCTCTTCGACTCGTTTTTCGTAAAGACTGATTACTCTTAAAAACTTTTCATAGTCTTCGGGATAATTCGTTTGCCAAGAACGAAGTAAAATATTTCCGTCAAGGAAGCTTGAAATACTATTCTGAGTCAAAGTGTTAATTTTGTTATCACGAGAAGTAACTGTTGGATTCAATCTCTGTCCATGTTTGGTTATTGCATTTTGAACAAGGGTAATTTCGGTGGTTTTCCAATTTGCTATATCAGATTCCGAGCTTCGTTCGCTAGGGTTGAGAGATATCTTTTGCTTATTATAATTTAGTACTACTGGAATTTGTGCGGAGAAAGATTTGAGTTCATGAATTAAAACATCAAAATCATCATCGAGAATTGACAGTTTTTTGTTTCTGAAAGCTTTTGCTTTTTCTCGGCAGTGTCTAACTAGACTCTTATTTTTATATTCTGGGGTGACAAATATCCACTGTTTAATTTTAGTCCCGTCTAAGTATGGTGCAAGCTGCTTTTCATAGGTTTCGAGCTTATTAAGGTCTTTTGTGATTTTATCTCTTTGCTCCTCGTATAATTTGTCGGGATTATAATCAGCGTCAGGACAGTAGCATTGAAATGCTTTTCCTGTTCGAGTAAAACCCTCAATACCTAGGTCACCTTGCCACGCAGGCATTCTTTGGTAACCCTCACTTTCATATTTTAAAACAAAACAGCTCTGACAGAAATCTTCCCAAGAGTTTCCATCGAAATCAGCGTGAAGAGTTTTATACATAAGATTCTCTACGGAAAAAACTATAGTTCTCTGGGATCCGTAAGCACAGCAGGTAATTTTGACCAATATGTGTCAGAAAAGCAATACTTTTTTCAAATACCTGTCTTTGTTAGTAATCTATTTTATTCAAAACACTACCGTGAGCAGGACGGCGCTAGTGAGTACGCAGGAGTAGTTTCAGAGAGAACCACCCCGTCGCGAAAACCGTGCCACCCCTCCACAAGGAGGGGAGCTTTTTGTCGCCGCGGCGTTGATCAGCTGTTTTTAAAAAATATTGTAATGACAGGCGGCAGGTGCTACCTTTTAGATAAAGGGAGACACATTATGGGTGGTTTTGGTTTTTCAGTTGCTGCGGTAAAGTTCACCGAGGAGATCCATTATACCTCGATGCGGGTGCACGGTAATTCGGCGCATGTGCAGGCAGAACGGCCGGAGGCTCCCAGGCAATTAACGATCGAATACCAGAGGCAGGGCACTCTTGCCTACGCAAACTACGACGCCCACATGACGGCGCATTTCAGCATCCCTACGCCGCTGAGCGTGGAAAGAACCGAGTCTATCCTGGGGTTTTCGGTTTTTCAGCCCAAAACCGAACCGGTCTTTAAAGAATCTTCCGTGTGGGTGGACCGCGTAGAGATCTACCTGACGGCATCAAATGCGGCTTTTGGAATGTTTTGGGCGATGGATGGCAACCAGACACTGTTCAAGGGAAAGGTCGACCCGGATCTGAACTTCCTTATATCCAATGACGACCTCTATTACGAAAAAGGGCTCGAGTCTGTAACGACTTATGGCGTTGATATTGGTAAGCGGGTTAAAAGCGGCCTGGGGTTGTCGTTTGAAATGAATTTTACGCAGGCCGCAATAGGCGACCCTGACCGTTCCCGGATATTGCTTATTGGCGCTAAGGCGATCTTCAGCTCTTGAATATCTTTGCGCCGGACACTCTGTCGCCCCTTCAGGGCTCGAACATTTTTTTGACACTAAACCCGGGGTTATCACCCCGGGCTACCATCTTACGCGCCGTGGGCGCTCTATAAGGAATATTTTTAAGCAGCAGATGGGTCTATCACCGCCGCGATGAAGGGCAGATTGCGATAGCGCCCGGCGGCGTCCAGGCCGTAACCGACCACGAATTTGTTTGGGATCTGGAAGCCGGTGTAATCGATACGCAGGTCTTTTTTGATACGCGGTTCGGGTTTGTCGAGCAGGGTCGCGAGCCTAAGCGATGCCGCTCCGCGCGTGCCGAGAAGGTCGAGCAGGTGCGAAAGCGTAAGCCCCGTATCCACGATGTCCTCGACGATGATGACGTGCCGGTCGCGGATGGGTTTCATCAAATCCTTGATGATCTCGACGTCGCCGGTCGATTTCAGGGCGTCCTTGTAGCTGGACACGGCCATAAAATCGATCTCCATTGGCAGGTCGATATGGCGGATCAGATCGGCCAGGAAAATGCACGAACCTTTGAGCACGCCGACGATATAAAGGTCTTTGCCCGCGTATTCGCTGGTGATCTGCGCGCCGAGCTCGGCCACGCGCGTCTGGATCTGGTCGGCGTTGTAGAGCGTTTCAAGGTTAGGATTGCTGAATTCGGTGGTTTGCTGCACGGTCGATGTGGACATATCGCGTTTTCCTCGGTATTTTTGCCTAGTTTGCTTTGAAAGATTTCTGAACATATTATAAGAAATTCAAACAGGGATAAAGGGGATGGAAAGGATTTTTTTAAGTAAGCGGCAGCAGTAGCGGTAGGCAGGTTTTTGCCGCCTACTGATGTCTGCGGCTGCACACTGTATTTATGGCAGAAGAACAGTCTCAACGCGACCGCGTGCGCGCCCTGGTCAAGGAAGTGCTGGCCAATACTCCGGTGGAAGGTGAAGACGAGCCGGCGCCGAGTTTTCCGCAGCATGTGAAGGTCAATTCGCTAAAAGACCAACCCACGGCGGATTACGACCGCGATGAATCGGCGAAAAATCTGATAACCGAGGATGAACTGCGCGGCCTGGAAGCCGGGATGCGTTTGCGCGTGGCGGATGGCGTGAGGTTCACCCCGCTGGCCAGCGACCTGGTCCGCGAAAAAGGGATCGTGCTGGTCAAAAAAGAATCGAAACGCTCCTCGTCAAAAGCGCGCTCGGTGGCCATCGGAGCCGATCACGGCGGTTTCCAGATGAAAGAAGATCTGAAAGATTTTCTCGCCGGATTGGGCGTGCAGGTGCGCGATTTTGGCACCAATTCGACAGACGCGGTCGATTATCCGGATTATGCTCATGCCGTGGCCAAAGCTGTGGCTGACAAGGTCGCCGATGTAGGGATCATTATTGACGGCGCGGGGATCGGCAGCGCCATGACCGCCAATAAAGTTCCGGGCGTTCGCGCGGCGGCGTGCTACACGGTGGCGCTGGCAAAAAATTCTCGCGAACACAACGGCGCCAACGTGCTCACACTTGGCTGCGGGCAGAATAACCTCGCCGAAGTAAAAGAGATAATCACCACTTTTTTAGGGACCGAACTCACCGAAGACCGCCACAAAAAACGCGTGGCCAAGATCGATAATATCGAAAAGCAATATAAGAGATAGTGAATAGAGAATAGAGAATAGTGATTAGTGATTAGTGATAGACACGGATCTTACTGATAAAACTGATTTTCACCGATTTCCGATCTGTGCTTATCCGTTTTATCCGTCTGATCCGTGTCCTATTTGAATCTCGTCTTAGAACCTAAAACCGATCCCAGCGCTGAAACTAAAATTATGTTTCACTGACGAAGGCAAAGTTACCGGTACTATCGTGCTGGTATTAAAGTCGTAAAACGACGAGCCCCGGCTGCCGAATCTCACGATCGTGTCGCCGGCATCGAAACGCGCGGTGATACGTTTGGTGGGATAAAATTCAACGATACCGCCGGCGTCAAAGGCCGCGTTGGTTTCGCGCTCCGAGGTAAAGAAAGGATTCGCGTTCGTTCCTGTCACGCCTTGTCTGCCGCGAGTGTATTGGACAAAACCGGGACGCGCTTTGGCAAAAATGCCGAATTTTTCCCATTTGCGGCCGATCTTCAAACCGGAAAATCCCTGGACCACGCGGCCGTTCGCGCGCGGCGTGAGAACGAACCGGTCGCCGGGCAAAAAGCTGACTTCCGAATCCCACCCTGCAACATATTTGCCGCTTCCGAAGGTGGCGAAATCGTAAGTAAAACGCCCGCCGAGCCCGACGCGGTCGCCGTCGCCGCCGCGCGAGAGGGAAGTAAAAAAAACTCCGGCCTCGAATTTACGGCGGGTGTCGGACGTTCCCGTATCTTTTTTACCGAACAGATCTTTGGAATATTCGTTTGGCGCTGGTTTGCTATCGGCAAATGATTGTCCGAGAACCACGCCCGCTGAAAACGCACACACTAAGCCCATTAAGAGCGTCAAAGAAACTCTTTTTAACATATGATACCTCTTTTAATTTTTATGAATTTTTTTACGAAAACTGCAGTTTTCGATGTTTGTAAATTAGCGCGTAAAAACCTCTTTAAGAGAAATTCAAACTAGCGGCTTCGTTGAATAGATACGCAAAACGGGTGATAAGGTTGCATGGCCGGCAGGTAATTTTTGCAAATTTCAGCGACAAAAGGCAGCATAATATGGATAAAATAAGCGGCCGCCGGGCAACCTTTTAACCAGGGTGATACGACCCGTTAATATTTGGGGACGAGCCGTTTTTTCTGCAAGTTTACTAAGCCGCCTAAGGAAAACACGCTTGGGAAAAAGAGATATATTTTTTGAGATGCCGCTAAAAAATTAATTAAATCTTTTCATATAAGAAGGCTTTGCCTATAAAGCGTTCAGTCCCCCATGCAACGCATAAATGTTTTTTTCGTGTCGTTTTCGTATGATTTCGTGGTTACTTCTTAAAAAGCTTATTTTACAAGGCTATAAGACGGGAACCACGAAATCACACGAAACAACACTAACAAACCGTAGATCGGGGTTCTGCCGCCCCTTCAGGGCTGGTACGTCTTGAGAATTCGATACCCGCGGGTGGGCTCGCTGCTCTCACTCACCTGGCACTTACCCTGGGCTATTTTCTTTGTCCCCGTTTGGGGACTTTTAAGGATAGATCTTCAAATTGACCTATTTCCAAATTTTTGCAAATTTCGCCGACAAAAGGTTTAATATATTACTGCTAATTTCTATGAGTCAGAACGGCAATTACAATCAGCTGGTCGAACAGATCACAGACATGGTGCTGGCGCGTCTGGGCGGCGATGATTATTGCCCGACGTTTTGCCACGCCGATGTGCAGCGTATTGTCGATGCCGGAGCGGAACGTATCGGGATCGTGCTGGGCGCGACCGCCACCGCGCACGACTGGGCGAGCTTGATCGACCACACCTTGTTAAAAGCCGACGCGGCGGAAAAAGACATCAAAAAATTGTGCGACGAGGCGGTGCAGTTCGGATTTGCCTCGGTGTGCGTCAACCCGACGTGGGTAAAAAAATCGAGCGAATTTTTGCAGGGAAGCGGTATACCGGTTTGCACGGTGATAGGTTTCCCGCTGGGAGCGACACTGGCGGACGTGAAAGCTTACGAGGCGCGGCGCGCGATCTTTAACGGCGCCCGCGAAGTGGATATGGTGATCAATGTGGGCGCGCTGAAATCAGGCGACGACTGCACGGTCGAAGACGACATCCGCGCCGTGGTCGATGCCGCGCACGAAAATCACGTGCTGTGCAAGGTGATCATTGAAACCGCGCTGCTGACGGATGAAGAAAAAGTGCGCGCCTGCCTGGCGGCAAAAAATGCCGGAGCGGATTTTGTAAAAACCTCGACCGGATTTTCAACCGGCGGCGCGACGGTCGACGACGTCGCTTTGATGCGGCGGACGGTGGGATCCGGGCTGGGCGTAAAAGCCAGCGGCGGCGTAAAGGGAATTGACGACGCCCGCGCGATGTTCGAAGCAGGCGCGACACGCATCGGCGCTTCGGTGGGCGTCAAGATCGCGCAGGAAGCCGAAGGCGTTAAATCAACTATCGTGGCCGGAAGCTACTAACCCGCCTGGCTTATTCGCCACTAATTACACAAATAACACGAATTTAAAATTCTCTATTATGTTATCCGTGACTTTATAAGCAAAGCCTTAAGCCTTATTGAACGACAAAATTGTAATTGATAAATCCGCTGGATTTTATCGGCCTGCCTTCTGAAAGGGCGGGCTTGAATTTTGTCCGGCGGGCGGCATCTTCGGCCGCGGAGCGCAAGGTTTTCGGGCCCGTGGTCCCTTTGGCTTCGGTAACCTCACCTTTTTCATCGAGGGTTATCTCAACCGTAACTACTCCCTGCAGATTTCTTTGTTTGTCCAGCACGCTATAGACGGGCATGATCAATTTCACCGCCTGGTTTTTCATCGCCGCGCCGATATTTAAAGACTGGGGCGCTTTTGGGGCCTCTACAACAGGAGCGGAGACCGTCTCTTTGGGTTTGGTATCCGCAGCCACAGTCTGGGGCGGAGTCTGAACCGGCGGGGCGTTTAATTTCGCCAGCTCGGTTTGCAGGCGCTGCACGCTGGCCTTGGCCGCGTCGTTATTCGGATCGAGGTCGGCGGCTTTTTGAAAGTCCGTCAGGGCTTTCTGGATCTCGCCTTTTTTCTCAAAGGCATTTCCCCGATTCAAATAGGCCACCGATCGTGCCGGTTCAAGTTCGATCACTTTGCTGAAATCGAGGATGGAAAGGTCGTAACTCTTTTTGTTGAGATAGGCCACTCCGCGATTGAGGTAAGCCGAAGGCTCCATCGATCTTAGTTCGATCGCCTTACTGTAATCCGCGATGGCGGAATCGGGATCGCCTTTGGCGAGCGAGCCGTCGCCGCGTTTTTGATAAAAACTAAAATCCGGCGGAGCGGGCGCCGATACCGGCATTGTGACCGGGTCGGTCAACGATCTCAGAGATGTGTTTTGCGCTATTTTTTCGTCGGGGATCTTGGTCCGGAGGGCACCGATAAGAACGGGATCGGCTCCGGTGGTCTGGAGTTCTTTTTCGATCTCCGGAGTAAGCGCAAAGGTTATTCCACGGGTCTTGACCGCATCGCCGATCAGCTTATTGCGTTCCGCCAGGGTGACTTTCTTTGAACGCAGCGCGATCAAAATATCGGCGAGGCTAAGCTGGGCCGGCTGCTGTGCCGCAACGCTGCCAAAAAGCATCGCAGACATCAGCGTCAGCAAAACGAATGAAAACAGCATACGACCGGCTCGGCCGTTAGATCTTTTTTTAGACGGGCAAAAGAATTCCATAGCAGTGATCCTTGAAAGTTTTTTATTGAGGTTAGTTAATTATCATTTATCAGGTCATCGACCGTTAAAGCTTTCTTCTGTTTAGCGGGCGTTTTGGCCGCTATCGCCGGCTTCGCGGGCGGAGGGGTATTTCGCGGCCTGATCCCGGGCTGGCTGGCAGAAGACGGAGAGGCGGCAGTTTCCTGTCCCGCGTCAACTGTTCCAGGGGCTCCGGACTGTGAAGCCGTTTCAGACGTAGTCGCAGTCGTGCTTTCAGCCGCCGTTTCCGATTTGGGCGGCTCGGGTTTGGCCGGCTCGCTGAGCGACATGACCGGGGTAGGAATACCCTGTTCGGACTTCGCCGCTCCGGATGACATAAAACTCCAGATACCCAGGCCGGCACCGCCGGCAATTACCAATACGGCGGCGGCCGCCAGCATCGGAAGACGCGATCTTTTCTCAGCAGTATTCTGGCCGAGAGAGAATTCAAAATCGCCGGAAGCAGGCCGGGCGGCGACCGACGGACGCGATACGGGCGGGCGAGATGCGGGCGGACGGGATACGTGCGCGGGCCTTTCCGGCATTTCCAGGACCTGAGTATCACTTGGCACGGCCTTGAGCCCCGCGGCATTTGCGGCATTTACAGGAGCGTTTAGCGGAGCATCCGGAATGTCTAAGACCAATGCGTCTTCCGGGGCTTTGGAGATCGAGATCTCTTTTTCGTGAAGGCGTCTTTCCGCATCGTCGGCGCGCTGTTCCGCGACCAGCCGTTTGTTTTCGGCTTCCTGCAGGCGGGCTTTGATCATTTCCAATTGTTTTTGCGGATCGGCTTCAACTTCCATTTGCATGGAAGACGGCTGATCGGCCTTTATCAGTTTCGGTTCCGGCATTCTGATCTCAGGCGGCGTGATGATCTGCTGTTTCTTTACGTCCTGCGCTTCGCGCTCTTTCGCGCGCAGAAAAGCGGTCTTTAAAACCTGGCGCATTAACAGGACCGATTCAAATCTCTTCTCGCGTTTGATCTCCAGCGCTTTCATCAAGACGTAGGAAATTTCCGGCGGGACATGGGCGTTTAATTTGGTCGGCGTCGGCAGCGGATCTGCTTTGCCTTCGAGAAGATCGATCGAGCGTTCGAGCGCGTCGATGGGACGCTGTCCGGTCAACAGGTGATAGAGCGTCGCGCCAAAGGCATAAATATCGCTGCGCGCACAGGGGGGCTGCATCAAAAGCTCTTCCGAGGCCTCGTCATAACTATTTGAGATGACCTTTTGCGACGCCAGATCAAGATTTCCCCAGATCTGTTCGAGCGGAAGGTAATGCAAGGCGGTCGCGTCAAAGGCCTGCTCGGTTATGCTGGATTCCTTTTGCGGGTTGCGCGCGACTCCCAGCGCGAGCAGTTTAACGCTGCCATCGCCGGAGAGTTTGATATTTTGCGGCTTGATATCGCCGTGCACGAGCGGCGGCATCTGCGTGTGCAGGTAGTTTAGCCCGTCCAGTATATGATCGGCCCAGCCGGCGACTTCAGATACCGAAAATGCGCCGCCTCTTTCTTCCAGAGATTGGCTCAGGTAATGGCCATCGACCGCTTCCATCACCAGGTAATGACGGTCGACCTCCGAAAAATAATCGCGGATACGGATAAACAGATCGTGCGTGATTCCGCCCAGAATCTCAGCCTCATCGGTGAAGGCTGATCTTCTGGATTCCATTTGTGCAGGCGTGGTCACCTTACTCAGCTTTATCGGGATCTCTCTGAGGACAACATCGGCTTTGAGAGTTTCATCGAATGCTTTATAAACGGGACCAGTGCCGTTTTGTCCCATCGGAGAGACAATGCGATAGCGACCTTGTAAGATTTCGTTTGTTGACGGCATATTGTTTTGTAGAGGTAATAGATTGTTTAACAATGCCAATCAATGTTTGGCACTGATATTATAACAATTCCAGCAGACAATGGAAGTATTTTTTATAGAATTTAGTAATTTTTTTGTTTAGCAGCATTTTGTATGGACTAAATCCTGTTTAGTCTTGGGTTTAGGCAATAGGTAGAAAACCTATGAGGTAAGACCAATTGGGCTTTACTTATAAATTGAATATGAATTGAATTAGTTTTTTTCGTGTTGCTTCGTGTGATTTCGTGGTTACAGTCTTAAGTTGTTGTATTCCATGGATTTTAAGACTGGAACCACGAAATTACACGAAAAATGCACGAACAAAGCACAAGGCAAGGCAACGGCGCCTCAAAGACTCTGTTGGGCAAGCCAAGACCAATTACCAGTAAATGAGTGTATCAGATCGAGCGAGATCACGGATGAAAAAACCTATCTGAATCGTAGGAATTTCCTCCGAACGGGCATTTTAGCGGGCACGGCGCTGGCGACCGGCGGGCTTTACCGCTATCTGAATCCTCCGCCTTTGCCCGACGCGGAAACGGCGCAGATAGCGAATATCAGGCAAAATGCCGGGTTTGCAGTACCGGATACGACGACTTCGTTTCGCGATATCACGAATTACAGCAACTTCTACGAGTTTTCCACCAACAAGGAACTGGTCGCCGTACGCGCCAAGGACTTTGTTACCCGGCCCTGGACCGTGGAAATAAACGGGATGGTCCAAAAACCCGGGTTGTTCGATATCGAAGATTTGCTGAAGTTCGACCAGGAAGAAAGAATTTATCGCCACCGGTGCGTGGAAGGCTGGTCGATGGTCATTCCCTGGGTGGGATTTCCGTTAAAGAGTTTGCTGGACAAAGCAGAACCGCTCGGCTCCGCAAAATACGTCGCGTTTCAAACCTTCTATGACGGGGTGAAGCCTGACAGCCCGGAAGTGAAATTGCCGACCGGTAAAAGTCAGATGCCGTACGGATTTTTTGCCGGGATCAAGCTGCCGTATGTCGAAGGCCTGCGCCTTGACGAAGCGCTGCACCCGCTGACGATACTTTCGACAGGACTCTATGGAAAAGTCTTGCCGAATCAAAACGGCGCGCCAATCCGCCTGGTCGTGCCCTGGAAATACGGTTTTAAAAGTATCAAGTCGGTGGTGAAGATAACCTTGACCGATCTTGAGCCGCCGACGACCTGGAACATTGCCGCGCCAAGCGAATACGGTTTTTATTCAAATGTGAATCCGGGCGTAGACCACCCGCGCTGGAGCCAGGCAAGGGAACGCCGCATCGGAGAATTAGAACTGCGTTCGACGCTGCTCTTTAACGGCTACGGCGAACAAGTTGCTTCGATGTATGAAGGAATGGATCTGAAGAAGAATTTTTAAGCTGTAGTTGGTGGTTGCTAATTGGTTATAAGTATTTTTCGTGTTGTTTCGTGTGATTTCGTGGTTCCAGTTCTTATTCTTTTATAAAACCAGTAACCACGAAATCACACGAAACAA
>DASYKT010000015.1:0-63053 GCA_035995185.1 Pyrinomonadaceae bacterium | reverse complement strand
TGTCGCACACCTGCCGGCCGGAGTTGAGATGGTGATGCCGGGAGACAACATCCAGATGGAGATCGAGCTGATCGCTCCGATCGCGATGGAAAAAGGACTGCGCTTCGCTATTCGCGAAGGCGGCCGCACGGTCGGAGCCGGCACGGTATCCGATATCGTGGAATAGATATTGGTTCAGTGTTCAAGGCTCGAGGTTCAAAGTTACAAGACAGACCTCGAACTTCGAACCCGGAACTTTGAACTGAGAAAATTATGTTGAACGAAAAAATTCGCATTAAGTTAAAAGCTTACGACCACCGCGTGCTGGACCAATCCACGATAGAGATCGTGGAAACGGCGCGCCGGACGGGAGCCAGAGTGGCCGGTCCTATTCCTCTTCCGACGGTGAAGAATAAATGGACGGTCCTGCGCTCGCCGCACGTGGATAAGAAATCCCGCGAGCAGTTCGAGATCAGAACGCACAAGCGTTTGATGGATATTCTCGACCCGACGCCGCAAACGGTTGACGCGCTGATGAAGCTCGATCTGCCCGCCGGTGTGGATGTGGAAATCAAGGCTTTTGGCAAGAGTTAGTTTGCCGGGTTGACCGAGTGGCGGAGTTTGCCGAGTTTATTCTCGTAACTCTGTCGACGCAGTGAACTCTGAGAACTTTGGGAACTGGAGATTATGATGATTAACGGAATCATCGGAAGAAAAGTTGGAATGACGCAGATATTCGCCGAAGACGGCACGGTTACACCCGTGACCGTGATCAAGGCGGGGCCCTGTGTTGTGGTGCAAAAGAAAACTTCCGGCGGACGCGACGGCTATAACGCGGTCCAGCTCGGTTTGGTCGAAGATAAGCCTATCAAGGTAAAGAACGTGACCAAGCCTTTGCAGGGACACTTTGAAAAGACCGGCGGCGGCATTCCGCCGACCCGCATCCTGCGCGAAGTTCGCATGGACGCGGAACCGGAAGCGAACATCGGCGACCAGATCCTGGTCGATCAGTTTGCCGACGGCGACGCGATCGAGGTCATGGGTAAATCCAAAGGCCGCGGTTTTGCCGGCACCATCAAGCGCCATAATTTTGCGCGCGGTCCGGAATCGCACGGTTCGATGAACGTGCGCGCCCCGGGTTCGATCGGGCAATCGGCTTACCCGTCGAGAGTTATCAAAGGTACCCGTTCATCGGGCCACATGGGCGACGCTCGTGTGACGGTCAGAGGTTTGACCGTGGCCAAGGTTGATGTGGAAAACCACCTGCTGATGGTGCGCGGGGCAGTCCCCGGCGCGAACGGCAGCCTGGTTGTGGTCAAAAAGAGTAAGTAAAGACAGTCCAGAAAGTCTGGAAGGTCTAGGAAGTCTGGAAAGAAAGACTTTCAAGACTTTCCACACTTTCAAGACTTCCTAGACTAAATTTTGGAGTTAATTTTATGCCTACCGTTGAGGTTCGCAATTTAAAGAATAAGAAAGTCGGCGACATCGAATTGCCGGATGCCGTTTTCGGCGCTGAATTAAATGAAGCGCTGATCCACGCGGCGGTCTTGAATTACCAGGCCAACGGACGCCAGGGAACTTCCGCGACGAAAACGCGCGGTAATGTTTCGGGTTCCGGCCGCAAGCTCTGGAAACAGAAAGGCACCGGCCGCGCCCGTATCGCTTCGCTTCGTTCGCCCTTGTGGAAAGGCGGCGGTAACGTTCACGGCCCGCAGCCCCGCGACTGGTCGTACCAGATGCCGAAGAAAATGCGCCGCGGCGCTCTTCGTTCGGCCATCTCGGAGCGCTTGCGCGAAGGCAACCTGATCGTGATCGACGAGCTGAGCTTTAAAGAAGCCAAGACCAAGGGGTTTCTCGAGGTTCTGAGCACGCTGGGATTGATGGACAAGAAAACGCAGAAAAAAGCCTTGTTCGTCGATTCGCTGGACAACGCGAATCTGATCCTTTCCGCGCGCAACGTCAGGAAGGCGAAAGTGGTCAACAGCTTTGGCGTGAATATCTACGATCTGCTCTATCACGAAAAACTCGTGCTGACGCAGAGCGCCGCCAAAGAGTTGGGCGAATTGCTCGACCCGGCCCGCGAAAAAGGTTTGGAAAAAGAAGTCGAGACGGCCCCGAAAAAAGCGCCAAAGAAAGCTGCTAAAAAAGCTGACGTAGAGGAGGCGGCGTAACGAGATGATGAATATTTGGGATGTATTAAAGTCGCCCGTGGTTACGGAAAAATCCGTTCTTCTCAAGGAAGTATCCAGCGAAGACGGCGGAAAACAGATCCTGACCTTCAAGGTCGCCGTAGATGCCGACAAGGAAGATATCAGAAACGCCGTTGAAGGGATCTTCAGCGTCAAGGTTTCGCATATCCGCACCGTGCATTACGAGGGGAAAATGAAAAGACGCGGCCGCAGCGAAGGCCGGCGCGCTTCGTACAAAAAAGCGTACGTCACTATTAAAGCGGGTGAACCGTTCGTTGATTACGGAGAAGCAATCTAACGATTGCGGACCTGGGATTGCGGAATGCGGATTAATTACTGGTTTCGTAAAGTGATTTTTTAGATTGGTAAGGAATGTCGCGGAAGAATAAATAAATCCGCAATCCACATTCCGAAATCCAAAATCGAGTTTTGTTATGGCTATCAAAAAGTTAAAACCGACATCACCGGCAAGACGCTATCAGACATATCTGACGCGTGACGAACTGACGCCCGGCGCGAAACCGGAACGTTCCTTGCTGGAACCGAAGATCAGAATTTCGGGACGCAACAGTGACGGGCGCATTACCGTGCGCCGCCGCGGCGGAGGCCACAAGCGTTTTTATCGCATCGTCGATTTCAAACGCGACAAGACCGGCATTCCCGGAAAGGTCACGCAGATCGAATACGATCCGAACCGCTCCGCGCACATCGCGCTGATTACTTATCTCGACGGCGAAAAACGTTATATTTTGGCGCCGGTCGGCTTAACGGTGGGAACCATGGTCGTGAGCGGCCCCGATGCGGATATTCTGCCGGGTAATGCGCTGCCGATAACCAACATTCCGCTCGGAACGCAGATCCATAACATCGAGATCCGCCCCGGCAAAGGCGGCCAGATGGCCCGTTCGGCCGGCACTTTTGCGCAGCTGGTAGCCAAAGAAGGCGGTTTCGCGCAGCTGAGAATGCCGTCCGGCGAAGTCCGGCGCGTGCCGGTGGTTTGCCAGGCGACGGTCGGCCAGGTCGGCAATGTCGAAAACGAAAATGTTTCGGTCGGTAAAGCGGGACGCTCGCGTTGGAAAGGTATTCGCCCGCACGTTCGCGGCGTGGCGATGAACCCGGTCGATCACCCGCACGGCGGCGGTGAAGGTAAAACTTCCGGCGGTCGTCACCCGGTGACGCCCTGGGGCCAGCCGACACGCGGTTACAAGACCCGTAACAACAAACGCACTCAGAAGATGATCGTGCGCGACAGAAGAGTGAAATAAGATTTCGGATCTGGGATTTGGGATTGCGGATTTAAGAGCAAGACCAATGAGCGATCCTGAAAATAGAAAATAAAAAATGAAAGCGGCAGCGAAAAACGGGATAACAATCCGCGATCCGCAATCCGCAATCGGAAATTAAGATTATGCCACGTTCAGTTAGAAAAGGACCTTTTATCGATACCAGCCTGGCCAAGACCCTGGCCAAGATCGCTGCGGGCGGATCGAAACCGCCGGCGATCAAGACCTGGTCGCGCCGTTCAACTATTACGCCGGATATGGTCGGTATGACCTTTGGCGTGCACAACGGCAAACGCCATATTCCCGTCTATGTCACGGAAAATATGGTCGGACACAAGCTCGGAGAATTTTCACCGACACGGGTTTTCAAAGGCCACCCGGGAACGAAAGCCGAAAAATCCGCAAAGAGGAAGTAGGCGAGAAAGTAAGGTTTGAGATCGCGTTTGCCCCTTTTAAAAGGGAGCGTGATTTGAAGAGGAATTATGGAAGCTAAAGCAAGTGCCAAGAATATGCGCGGTTCGGCGCAAAAAGCGCGGCTGGTAGTGGATCTGATCCGCGGAAAGAATGTCGCCCACGCGTTGGCCATTTTACAGTTCACGCACAAGCGCGCGGCGGGCGTTATCAGCAAATGCCTGAAGTCGGCCATCGCAAATGCGAACTTCGCGGCGGAAAAACAGAACATCGCGATCGATCCGGACGATCTCTGGATCAAGTCTTGTTTCGTTGATATCGGCCCGACCAAGCGCCGTTTTCGTATGCGCCCGGCCCCGCAGGGACGCGCCTATCGCGAACGCCGCCACTATTGCCACATCACCGTGGAAGTGACCAGCGAAAAACCGGCGGCCGAACTGGAAAAAGATAATAAGGCTAAAACGGCCAAGGAAAACAGCGCCAAGAGAGTAGCCGAAAAGAATGCCGCTCCGAAAGCCAAGAAAGAAACTAAGGCCGCGGCCAAGCCGAAAAAGGGTGAAGCAACACCGGCGGAAGATGTTTTAGAGATACCGGCAGTGGAAGTTGCGGAAACCGCCGCGGAAACTGCACCGCAGGTTGAAGAAGCGGCCCAGGAAGCAAAGGTCGAGACGGAAGTGAAAGCCGCCGAAACCGAAGCGGTCGAAGCTAAAGCGGAAATGAATACACCTGACGTGGCGGAAGAAACTATCGAGCGTAAGACAGAATCGACGACCACTGAAACAAGTGAAGTTGTAAAAGAACCTTCGTCGGAACAGACCGAAGGCGCCGCCGATAAGGGCGATAAGAAAGAATAACGGAGTAAATTGTGGGACAAAAAGTTCATCCATACGGTTTTCGCGTAG
This sequence comes from Pyrinomonadaceae bacterium, assembly GCA_035995185.1. Taxonomy (GTDB): domain Bacteria; phylum Acidobacteriota; class Blastocatellia; order Pyrinomonadales; family Pyrinomonadaceae; genus DASYKT01. Next base: position 58,289 of record DASYKT010000015.1, on the reverse strand, counting down.
GCTACAACAAGGATTGGCACTCGCACTGGTTTGCCAAAAAAGACTTTGCCGCCTTTCTGGCTGAAGACTTAAAGCTCAAGCGCGAACTGAAAAAGCGTTTTGTTGGGGCCGGCGTTTCGCACATCGATGTGGAAAGGGCCGCCAACCGTTTGAAGATCATCATCTATACTTCGCGCCCGGGCATCATCATCGGACGCAAGGGCAGCGAAATTGAAAAGCTGAAAGAGGATCTTTCGAACAAGACCGGTCGCGAAGTGATCGTTTCCATCCAGGAAGTGACCAAGCCGGAGCTCAACGCTCAGCTGCAAGCCGAAAAGGTCGCGCAGCAGCTGGAAAAACGTATCGCCTTTCGCCGCGCGATGAGAAAGATCATGGAAGAATCACAGCGTTTCGGCGCGCTCGGCATCAAGATCATGTGTGCCGGCCGTCTGAACGGAGCTGAGATCGCCCGCACCGAATGGTCGCTCGAAGGCCAGCTTCCGCTGCACACGCTGCGCGCGGATGTGGACTACGGCCTGGCCGAAGCGCACACCACTTTCGGTGTCATCGGTGTCAAAGTTTGGATCTATCGCGGGGAAATTCTCGACCCGAACGCATCGATGGCGCGTGGCACCACCACCGATCCGATGAACGATATCAAGGTCAATGACCGCGGACGCAGCAGCGGCCGCCGCCGTCGTGACAGGGACCGCGAATAGCAAAAGAGTTTAGATCAGAGTAGAGGGTACTTAGATTATGTTAATGCCGAAAAAGGTCAAGCACCGCAAACAAATGAAGGGGCGCATGAAAGGCAATGCTTCCCGCGGTGAAAAAGTAAGCTTCGGAGATTTCGCGCTCAAGGCGATGGAATCGGCTTGGATTACCGACCGCCAGATCGAAGCGGCTCGTATCGCGATGACCCGCCACATTAAACGCGGCGGAAAGATCTGGATCCGTATTTTCCCGGATAAGCCGATCACCAAGAAACCGGCGGAAACCCGCATGGGCTCCGGTAAAGGCGCACCCGATCATTGGGTAGCCGTGGTCAGACCCGGCCGAGTGCTTTATGAGATCCAGGGAGTCGACGAAACTTTGGCCCGCGAAGCAATGCGTTTAGCCGCGCAGAAACTGCCGCTCAAGACCAGATTCGTCACCCGCGCCGACCAGGAAGGGGGCGTCGTTTAAACAATGAAAAGAAAAGAACAGTTAGACAGATTAAAGGAATTGTCGATCGACGAGCTTCGCGAGGAAGCCGACAGGCTGAAAGAATCGCTCTTTCGCTTGAAGTTCAAAAGGACGTTGGGCGTAGGCCAGGTGACCGCCGATGTGCGGCGCGAAAAGAAAACGCTCGCCCGTGTCAGTACGATGATCCGCAGCAAGGAATCACAAGCGTAAGCGATTGGTAAAAAGAAATGGCGAATAAGAATCAAGAAGAAGTTATTGAAACTCAGGAAACACCGGTGGAAACCGTTGCAGCCGCTGAGACTGTTGAAACCGCTCCTGCCGAAGAAGCAGTGGAAGTGAAAGCGGAAACCGCGGCCCCGAAAGAAGAAACTGCCGGCAGTGAAACACCCGTCCGAAAAGGCGAACGCGGAAACCGCGCGCAAAAGGTCGGAACCGTTTCTTCGGACAAGATGACAAAAACCTGCGTGGTACGCGTGGACCGTTTGGTCAAGCATCCGAAGTACCGCCGTTATGTCCGCCGCCGCACCAAGTTCATGGCGCACAACGAAATGGGCGCCACGACCGGAGACCGCGTAAGGATCGTGGAAACCAGGCCGCTGTCCGCGCACAAGCGCTGGAGAGTAGTTGAGATAATTCAGAAAGCGGCGAAATAAGTTTGGGGTTCAAAGTTCGAGGTTCAAAGTTCAAAAGAAGACAGCCTCGAACCCGGAACATCGAACATTGAACCAACTAAGGTGAAATTATGATTCAGATGCAAACCTCTTTGGAGGTCGCAGATAATTCGGGAGCAAAACGCGTTGAGATGATCATGCCGATCGGCGGTTCGACCGGAAGGATCGCCCGGCTCGGCGACAAGATCAAGGTCACCGTCAAGGAAGCGTCGCCCGATGGCGTCGCCAAAAAAGGCAAGGTCTATAACGCCGTGATCGTTCGCACGCGTAAAGAAGTTCGCCGCAAAGACGGTACTTACATCCGCTTTGACCAGAACGCCGCCGTGCTTATCAAAGACGACGGCACGCCGATGGGGACCCGCGTGTTCGGCCCCGTGGCGCGCGAACTGCGCGACAAGAACTTTATGAAGATCGTTTCGCTGGCGCCGGAGGTTATATAGGTTAAATGACTAAAGAAGTGAAAAAAGGAACGATCCGCACCCGCATCAAGACCGGCGACATGGTGGTTTTTATCGCGGGCAGGGATTACAACAAATTCGATAACAGTGGCGAGCGCAAACCGCATCGCGGCAAAGTGATCGCGGTCGATCCGCGCAAGGGCCGCGTCAAGGTCGAAGGCGCCGGGATCGTGAAAAAACACCGCAAGGCCGATACCACGCGCAACATCGACGGCGGCATCGTCGAAATGGAAAATTGGGTAAATATTTCCAACGTGATGCTGATCGATCCGGAAAGCGGCAAACCGACCCGCGTGCGTTACGAGATCCAGGACGACAAGAAAGTCCGCGTGGCGAAGAGCGGCAAGGTTGTTTAAGTTTGGTTCTGCCCAATGAATTGGGCGTTCCGGTTAAGTTTGGAACCGCAAGGCTGCTAAAGCCGGGAGCGATACCCAAACGATAAGAGGAAACAATGGCAAGGTTAAAAGAAAAATATCGTAGTGTGATAGCGCCGGCTCTGGCAAAAGAGTTCGGTATCAAAAATCCGATGGCGATCCCGCGCCTGCAGAAGATCGTGCTTAACATGGGCGTCGGCGAAGCGATCGCCAATTCCAAGGCGCTCGATTCCGCCGCCGATGAACTTCGCACCATCTCGGGCCAAAAGCCGGTGATCACCAAAGCGAAAAAGTCCATCGCGTCGTTCAAGCTGCGCCAGGGAATGAACATCGGCACGATGGTCACGCTGCGCGGCGAAAGAATGTATGAATTTCTCGACCGCTTTATCACGGTCGCTCTGCCGCGCGTACGCGACTTTCGCGGAATTTCCGCCAAGGCGTTTGACGGCCGGGGAAATTACACCCTCGGCATTCGTGAGCAGATGATCTTTCCGGAGATCGACTTTAACAAGATCGACAAGGTTCGCGGAATGAATATCTCGATCGTAACCACTGCCGGATCGGACGACCAGGCTTTTGCATTGCTAAAAGCTTTCGGTATGCCGTTCAGACAGAATTAGTGGAGAAATAAGAAGATAAAGATATGGCGAAAACCAGTAAAGTCGTCAAGAACAATATGCGCAAGAAAATGGTAGGCGTCTACGCCGCCAAACGCGCCGAGCTTAAAAAGATCATCAAGCATCCGAGTACGACCCCGGAGCAGATGGAAACAGCGCAAGGCAAACTGCAAAAGATGCCGCGCGATGCGAGCCCCGTCAGGGTGCGCAACCGCTGCTCGCAGACGGGCCGCCCGCGCGGATTCCTGCGCAAGTTCGGTGTGTCGCGCGTTGCGATGCGGGATCTCGCACGGGGCGGACAGATACCGGGCGTGGTCAAATCCAGCTGGTAGGTTTTTAGCGGATAGTGAATAGCTGATAGTGATTAGTGAGAGTTACTATCGCTGACCGCTGATAACCAAATTCGATAGCTGAAGTTTTGGGGTTAGCAGTAGTCGTGGCGCATAGGGCGCGACGAAACCTGATAACAAATTAATTGGAGTAAAGAGAGTAATGACAGATCCTATTGCCGATATGCTAACGAGAATCCGCAATGCCATCGTGGCAAAGCATTCCCGTGTCGACGTTCCTTTTTCGCGGATGAAATCAGAGATCGCGCGGATCCTGAAGGAAGAAGGCTATATCAATAATTTTGTGAATAAAGGCGACGGCTCGCAGAAAGTGATCCGCATCTTTTTGCGCTACGACGCAAAAGGAGCTTCGTCGATCACCCACCTGGGGAGAGTTTCGCGCCCCGGAAGACGTGTTTATATGGGCGCGCAGGGAATGCCGCGCGTGCTGGGCGGTTACGGTATCAGTATCGTTTCCACCTCCCGCGGATTGATGAGCGGAAAGAATGCGCGCCGGGAAAATATCGGCGGCGAATTATTGGCAGAAGTATATTAAGAAGGGCTTAGGTGTGGGGGCTTAGGGTTTTGCTAAAACCTAAAACCGAAAACCTAAGACCAAATTTGAGGAAATTATGTCTCGTATCGGAAAGAAACCCATCGCAGTGCCCGCGGGCGTTACGGTGACGGTGAATCAAAATGATATCGAAGTAAAGGGGCCGAAAGGCACTCTGAAGTCGCCGATCCCGGAAGGCGTCACCTTTAAGGTCGAAGAAGGCCAATTGGTGGCCGAACGCGCCGGTGACGATCTGGCCGCGAAGCACGGGCTGGCGCGCGCGCTGGCAAACAACGCCGTGATGGGCGTGACCGAGGGCTTTACCAAGGAAATGGACCTGGTCGGCGTCGGTTACAAGGCCGAGGTCAAAGGCAACAAGCTTGTCTTTGCGCTGGGATATTCGCATCCGGTGGAATACGACCTGCCGGCCGGTATCGATGCCAAGGCCGAAAGGGTCAATACCAAGGCCAGCATTAACCAGTACCAGCTAACCATTACCCTGACGGGTATCGACAAACAGCTGCTGGGACAGGTTGCGGCAGAGCTTAACCGCCTGCGCAAACCCGACGCGTACAAAGGTAAAGGCATTCGTTATGCCGATAAGTATTACAAACTGAAACCCGGCAAGACGGGCAAATAAGATATTTCAAGATTCCACGATTCCAAAATCCAAATGGAATCGCTTTGTGGAATTATTGAAATCTTGGAATTCTGGAATACGGAAAAAAGTTATGGCAACCAATAGCAGAGCAGATATACGCAGGGCCGTTCACGGCCGCATCCGCAAGAAAGTTTCGGGAACGGGTTCCCGCCCGCGCCTGGCGATCTATCGCAGCCTGAATCATATCTATGCGCAGGTGATCGACGATATTTCCGGCAAGACCCTGGCCTCGGCTTCATCGCGGGAAAAGGATCTGGCGGTCAAGACCGGCGGAAACCTCGAAGCCGCGTCCATAGTGGGCAAGGCAGTAGCGGAGCGGGCCATCAAGGCCGGTATTTCCAGCGTGGTGTTCGACCGCGGCGGTTACGTTTATCACGGCCGGGTAAAAGCCCTGACCGATGCCGCCCGCAGCGCCGGATTAAACAAGAACGAGCAGCAGACTGAAGAGAACGCAGAATAGCAATGAAAGAAAATACACAAAGAATTTCCCCGTCGGGGTTGTTATTAAAAGACCAGTTGATCTCGATCAATCGCGTGACCAAAGTGGTCAAGGGCGGTAAGAATATGTCGTTCGCGGCGCTGGTGGTGGTGGGCGATGAATCCGGCCACGTCGGTTTCGGTACCGGCAAGGCGCGCGAAGTTCCTACCGCGATCAAAAAAGCGGTCGAATCGGCCAAGAAAAATCTGATCAAGGTGCCGCTGATAAACGGGACCTTGCCGCATCCGCTGATCGGCATCTACGGCGCGGGCCGGGTGCTGATGAAACCCGCCGAAGACGGAACGGGTGTGATCGCCGGCGGCGCAGTGCGCGCGGTGATGCAGGCGGTCGGCATTCATAATGTGAGAACCAAAATTCTCGGTTCGGCCAACCCGCACAACGTCGTGCGCGCGACCTTTAACGGCCTGATGCGAATGAAAGACCCGGTCGAAGTGGCCCGTCTGCGCGGAAAACAGGTCAACGAACTTTTATAGGATTTAAGCCGTAAGGCATTTAATAAGAGATAAAGCTATGGCAGCGAAGAAAGAAACAACTGAAACCGCGGGAAACAAGATCAAGGTCCAGTATTACCGGAGTTCTATCGGTTATTCGACGAAGCAAAAAACGATCGTCAGGAGCCTCGGGCTGACCAAATTGAACCAGATAGTGGAAAAAGCCGATAACGCTGCGATGCGCGGCGCGGTGAATAAAGTTCCGCATCTTTTAAGAATTATTGACTAGGGATTTTTAACCACAAAGACACAAAGAACACAAGGACCTGATTTATTTTTCCTTGGTGTGCTTAGTTCCCTTGTGGTGAAAAAATTTTACAGGAAAAAGAAAATGGCATTAGCACTTAATAACCTGCGCAAGCCCGCGGGTTCGACGCACAAAAAGAAACGCCTGGGGCGCGGCCCCGGTTCGGGACTGGGCAAAACTTCCGGTAAAGGCCATAAGGGGCAAAAATCACGCTCCGGTTACAGCGCCAAGATCGGTTTTGAAGGCGGACAGATGCCTTTGCAGCGCCGTCTGCCAAAGCGCGGCTTTACCAATATCTTTAAAAAGCAGTGGTTGGAGATCAGCCTGGCCAAGCTCGAAGAGAGCTTTAACGCCGGCGACGAAGTGACCCCGGAGATATTGCACGAACGCGGCCTGATCAAAAAGGCAAAGCACGACCTGGTCGTTCTTGGAAACGGCGAGCTGACCAAGGCGCTCAAGATCTCTGCGCACCGTTTTACCGCTGGAGCTAAAAAGAAGATCGAAAAAGCCGGCGGCACGATGGACGAGATCGCGCAGAAACCGAAATTCAATTCACAGGCCAATAAACGCTCGGCCGCCCGCGTGGGCAACGTAGCCCGTCCGGTGGAAGAAAAACCTGCCAAGGAAGCCAAGCCGAAAGCCCAGAAAGAAAAGGCCGAGGCAAAGCCGAAAGCTGAAAAAACCGAGAAGGCTGAAAAAGTTGAAGAGGTAAAACCCGCGGCCCCGGCAGCAACGGAAGAAAAACCGGAAGCGGCAGATGCAGTGGGGAAAGCGCCAAAAGCAGAGGAAGAATAGTTTCAGGCGCGGTGCCTTACTGCGTACCAATTGAGGGCCGACTGAGGGAAAATAATGGAAAAGTTTTTTAGCGCCATTCAAAATATGTTCAAGATCCCGGAGTTGAGGAGCCGTATTCTCTTCACTCTCGGGCTGCTGTCTGTTTACCGTCTGGGCGCGCATATTCAGGCGCCCGGCATTAATAAAGTGCAGCTTGAAAGAGTCTGGCAGGATGTCAGCGGAACCTTGCTCGGTGTATTGGACCTTTTTTCCGGCGGAAACTTCCGCACCATTTCGGTTTTTGCCCTCGGCGTTACGCCGTACATTACGGCTTCTATCATTTTACAGTTGATGACCGTGCTTTCTCCGCAGGTTAAAAAGATCCAGGAAGAAGGCGAGGTCGGACGGCAGAAGATCAACCAGTGGACGCGTTATCTGACCGTCGGGCTCTGCGCGATCCAGACGTTTTTCGTTTCGCAATGGCTTAAGAATAACCAGATCATTGCCGACAACTGGTGGTCGATCCTGATGATCGTGGTCACGCTGACCACGGGAACCATCTTTGTGATGTGGCTGGGCGAACAGATCACCGAACGCGGTATCGGAAACGGTATCTCGCTTTTGATCTTTGCCGGTATCGTTATCGGAATGCCGCGCGCCTTGACCCAAATTTCAGACCGCATTAAAACGGGCGATACTTTCCAGACGCTGGGAGTTATTTTCCTCTTTGCGGTGATCGTGGCTTTGATCGCGCTGATCGTCTATGTCGAATCGGCCCGGCGACAGATAGGAATAAATTACGCCAGCCGCCGGATGGGCGGCCAGGTAATGCAGGGACGCGAGACCACGCTTCCGCTCAAGATAAACATGGGCGGCGTGATCCCGGTGATCTTTGCTTCGTCGGTGCTGGCGCTGCCGCAGACGATCTTTTCGGCCCTTCCGCCGGACAGGAACCAGCCTGATTCCTGGTGGTCGCAGGTCTTTGTTTTCTTTCAGCAGTTTCACGGCGGCGACCCGTATTACGAACTTTTTTTCCTCGGCCTGATCGTGCTGTTCACGTTCTTTTACATCACCGTTATTTTTAACGTAGACGATGTGGCGGACAACCTTCGCAAGAGTGGCGGTTTTATTCCCGGCGTGCGTCCGGGCGCTCCGACCGCGGAATACCTGAACAATATCCTGACCCGCCTGACCACGGTGGGCGCGCTCTACCTGGCGTTCGTGGCTTTTGTGCCGCAGCTTTTGCTGAGCGGATTCAGAGTCGGACGATTGCCGTGGATCGGCGAAAGGCTGGACCTGTTCCTGACTTCGACGCCGGGTTTAAGCTGGATACCGACGGGGTTGGGTTATCAATTTTATTTCGGCGGCACGTCATTGCTTATCCTGGTCGGTGTGGCGATGGACACGGTCTCTCAGGTTGAAGCCCAGCTCGTAATGCGTAATTACGAAGGCTTCCTGGGTTCCGGTTCGCGTTTGCGAGGCAGACGCTCGTAAAGGACGATGGACAAGATAATCGTATTGATCGGCGCACCGGGGGCAGGTAAAGGGACTCAAGCTAAATTGCTGCAAGAGCGAAAAGCTATTCCCCAGATCTCTACCGGCGATATGTTTCGCGCGCTGGCCAAAGCCGATACTTCTCTCGCACAAGAAATAAAAGCCATTCAGGCCTCAGGCAATCTGGTCCCCGATGAACTGACCGTCAAAATGGTCGAAGAAAGAACTTCGCAGGACGATGCCCAGGGAACCTACCTGCTGGACGGTTTTCCGCGCACCGCGCCGCAGGCCGAAAAGCTGGAAGCGCTGGCGGAAAAACAGGGCAAGGAAATTCAGGCGATCCTGGTCGATGTTCCGCTGGACCAGCTGGAAAAGCGAATGACGGGCAGACGCAATTGCCCGGCCGGGGGAGAGATATACAACACGTATTTCAAACCGCCCAAGGTCGAAGGTTTTTGCGACCGGCATCCTGACACGGCGCTCGAACATCGCTCGGACGATCAGGAAGAGAAAGTTAAAGTTCGCCTGGCGAATTACGAAAAAGACACCGCGCCGCTGATCGACTATTACGAAAAGTCGGGAAGACTGAGCCGCATAAACGGCACCGGCAGCGTTGAGGAAATTTACACGGAACTGGAAAAGTTGATCTAGGCGATGAGCAGGATGTCAGCCGGAGACTTTTTCCGCAGTGTCAGAGAGAAGCTTCTGTCCAAAGCTATGATAATCGGGAAGTCGAAAAAAGAACTTGATAAGATGCGCGTGGTCGGCGAACTCGTCGGCACCGTGCGCGAAGCCCTGGTCAAACAGGTCAAACCCGGCATCACGACCATGGAGCTAAACGACACGGCTGAGAAAATGATCCGCGACGCCGGCGCTTACCCGACGTTTTTGAATTACCACGGCTACCCGTACGCGATCTGCGCTTCGGTAAACGAACAGGTGGTTCACGGTTTTCCGTCGGAATATATTTTGCGCGTGGGCGATATTCTTTCGCTCGACCTGGGCGCGACGCTAAACGGATTTGTCGGCGATTCGGCGGTGACCGTTCCGGTCGGCGAGATCAGCGAAGAGCTGGAACAGCTTTTGAAAGTCACCAACGAATGTCTGGATAAAGGCATTGAGCAATGCGTGGCGGGAAACCACGTGGGCGATATCGGCCACGCCGTGCAGAAGCACGCGGAAAGATTCGGTTACGGCATCGTCCGCGATTACTGCGGGCACGGCATCGGGCGCAATATGCACGAATCGCCGCAGATCGTAAATTATGGCCGCCCCGGGACCAAGGAAAAGATACGCGCGGGATATGTTTTCGCGCTGGAGCCGATGATCAACCTCGGGACCCACGAAACGCGGGTTTTGGACGACAAATGGACCGTGGTAACGCTCGATAACAGCCCAAGTGCCCATTTTGAGCACACTGTGGCCATTACCGAGGAAGGCCCGGAGATACTGACCTTGTCGCCGGATCAGAAGGCACAGCTCAAAAAAGCGGCGGTTTCGGCCTGATTTTGACGGAAGCCCGACCGTAGGAAGGGCGCCCTTGCTAACGCGCGGGCATTCGTAGAACAAAAACCGTGCCGAAACTTGAAAAAACAGGCAAAAAAGGGTAATATCAGTAGTTTGCCGATAAGTTACAGTTGGCTCAATAGTGTATGTCAAAAGAAGAAGCGATAGAAGTTACCGCCACGGTACTGGAAACATTGCCGAATGCGATGTTCAAAGTGGCGTTGGACGAGTCGCAGCACAAGGTTTTAGCCCATATTTCCGGGAAAATGAGAAAGAATTTTATTCGCATCCTGCCCGGAGATAAGGTTTTAGTGGAGCTTTCGCCTTACGATCTAAGCCGCGGACGCATCACTTATCGTTATAAGTAAGAGGGAAATCATGAAAGTACGTCCTTCAGTAAAGAAAATTTGTGACAAATGCAAAATTATCCACCGCAAAGGCGTGGTGCGGGTGATCTGTGATAACCCGAAACACAAACAGCGGCAGGGGTAGTGCTTAATTTCAGGATTTCAAAATTCCAGAAATTCCAAAAGTGAAAAACAACTTGGAATTATGGAATCTTGGAATACAAAGTTTGGAATTAGATTCTTAGGAGAATTATGGCTCGTGTAGCAGGAGTAGATATACCGCCGCATAAAAGAGCGCAGATCGGCCTTACCTATATTTATGGTATCGGCAGGTCGCGTGCCACGGCGATCTTAGGTGAAGCGCAGGTCGGCACTGACGTTAAAATTCGCGACCTGAGCGAAGACGAATTAAACCGTATCCGCCACATCATCGATGAGCATGGCAATATCGAAGGCGATCTTCGCAAGCGCGTGCAGATGGATATCAAGCGGCTGATGGACATCGGCTGTTACCGCGGCCTTCGTCACCGCCGCAGTTTGCCGGTGCGCGGCCAGCGTACGCATACCAACGCCCGTACCCGTAAAGGTCCGCGCCGTATGACCGTCGCCAAGAAGAAAGCGCCGGGCAAAAAATAGCATCCAGTGGCAGTAGGCGGCTGCAGTTTGCAGTTACTGCCTGGTGCCGCTGCCAATTGACTAGTGAAATTTTATGGCTAAAGCAGCAGCAAAAAAGAAAGTTTTTCGCAAAAAGGAAAAGAAGAACATCCCGGTCGGGATAGCGGTCGTATCGGCGTCGTTTAACAACACGCTGATCTCGATCACCGATCAGAATGGTAATCTTATCGCGCAATCGTCATCAGGCGCGCGCGGCTTTAAAGGCTCGCGCAAAGGAACGCCGTTCGCCGCGCAGCAGGCCGCTTCAGAGTGCGCCCGCAAGGCGATGGAAGCCGGAATGCGCGAATGCGAAGTGCGCGTTAAAGGTCCGGGAGGCGGCCGTGAATCGGCCATCCGCGCGATCCACAACGCCGGTATTCGCGTGACCGCGATCCGCGACGTGACGCCGATCCCGCACAACGGGTGCCGTCCGCCGAAGCGCAGAAGAGTTTGAGTTTTAGAGTTCAAAGTTCGCGGTTCAGAGTTCAGAGTTGGTTTCCAACTTCGAACATCAAACTTCGAACTCTGAACTGATTATGGTTTTGATATCAAAAGGATGAAGGACTTTATAGTTCGTAAACTTTTCCGTCAAATAACAATATTAGACTGGAGGCTAATTAGTGGCTAGATATAGAGATGCGGTGTGTCGTTTGTGCCGCAGAGAAGGTGGAAAGTTATTTCTTAAGGGTGACCGGTGTTACAAGCCGTCGTGCGCCATCGAAAAGCGCGGCACGCAGCCGCCGGGGCAGCATGGCGCCACCGCCAGACGTAAGGTTCTGGTCGGTTACGGCCAGCAATTAAGAGAAAAACAAAAGGTCAAGCGGATCTATTTCATTTTGGAAAAACAATTCCGCAATTATTTCGAAAAGGCTTCGCGTCAGAAAGGCATCACGGGTGAGAACTTGTTGTTCCTGCTCGAACGCCGTTTGGATAACGTAGTTTATCGCGCGGGTTTTTCGACTTCACGCCGGCAAGCCAGACAACTGGTAAATCACGGACATATACAGGTCAACGGCAAAAAGGTCGACATCCCTTCCTTCCAGGTGAAGCAGGGCGACGTCGTCGCCGTTAAGGGCACCAGCCATAAGAACCCGCATATCGAGGGAGCCTGGCAGACTGCCGCCGGACGCGGCCGTCCGATCTGGATCTCGCAGCTCGAAGATACGGATATGAGTGCGTCCATTTCGTCCTTGCCGCGGCGCGAAGATATTGATGCGAACATCAACGAACAGTTGATCGTCGAACTTTACAGCAAGTAAAGCGCGGTATTTCCGGTGGGCAGGGAAGCCATTTCGGTTTCCTTGCTCATAGGCATTTTTAAGAATTATTTATTTGGATATTAAATTACGAATATGACAACAAACAGCCTTTGGACAGATTTTCAAATGCCGAGCCGTTTGCAGGTTGATTCGGAAACCATTACCGATCGCTTCGGTAAGTTTTTCGCTCAGCCGTTCGAACGCGGATTCGGCACTACGATAGGCAACTCACTCAGGCGTGCCTTACTTTCCTCAATAGAAGGAGCGGCGATCACGGCTGTCAAAATTGAAGGCATTGAGCACGAATTTTCCTCAATTAAAGGCGTCGTCGAAGATGCGACCGACGTTATTTTGAATCTGAAGCAGGTCCCGTTCAAGCTTCACGGCACGATGCCGAAGACGCTGACCATCAGCAAAAAGGGCGGCGGCGAAGTTACCAGCGCCGACATCGAAGCCGATGGCGACGTGGAAGTGCTCGACCCGAACGTTCACATTGCCACGGTAGGTAAAGGCGGCGATCTCAACCTGGAAGTTCGTTTGAAGCGCGGCAGAGGCTATGTCTCCGCCGAGCAGAATAACGACGAAGACCTTTCGATCGGTTATATTCCGATCGATTCGGTGCACACGCCGGTCAAAAAGGTCAATTACAGCGTCGAGCCGACCCGCCAGGGTTCCAATACCGAATACGACAAGCTGACCATTGAGGTCTGGACGGACGGTTCGGTCAAACCGGACGATGCTATCGGACTGGCAGCGCGTTTGGTCAAGGACCACATGTCCATCTTCATCAACTTTGAAGAAGAGGAAGAAGAGTATAAATACGAAGATATCGCTCGTCCGCCGCTTCTGCGCAACGACTTGCTCGATCGCTCGGTCGATGAACTGGATCTTTCAGTGCGTTCTTACAACTGCCTGAAAAATGCGGACATCCGTACCATCCGCGATCTGATCAAGCGCTCGGAGCGCGATATGCTCGGCACCAAAAATTTCGGCAAGGTTTCTTTAACTGAAATTAAAGACATGCTGCACGGAATGGGCCTCGATTTCGGAATGGATTTTGACGAGAACGGAAATCCGATCCCGGGTTCGGGCGGCCGCGGTTACGAATAAACTTTTGAATTAATAGAAAGCGTGAAACTCGCAAGCAGCTTCACGCTTTCGTTTTAGGAATTAGAGTCATGCGACACTTAAAAGCACACAGAAAACTGGGAAGAACCACTTCGCACCGCATGTCGATGCTTCGCAACCTGGCGACTTCTTTGATCAATGCGGAAAATGAATCGATCGTTACCACTTTGCCTAAGGCCAAGGAACTGCGTTCCTATGTGGAAAAGGTCATCACCATCTCGCGCCACGCACAGGGGCTGGAAGGTGACGGGGCCGTGGCCAAGCAGGTCCACCTGCGCCGCCGCGCCGCGATGTTTTTCCACGCGGGAAACAGCCAGCAGGCTGCTTCAACCGGTAAATACGGAAAAGAGCGCGCGGAAAGAACCGCGGGTGTGGCAGCGGTCAAGCGTTTGTTCGATGAACTGGGCGTGCGTTATAAAGACCGCAATGGCGGTTACACGCGCATCATCAAGATCGGCCGCCGTTCGGGCGACAATGCCGAAATGGCACTGATCGAACTGGTCGACAACGCACGGGAACTGGAAGCCAAAAAATAGCAGTAGCGGCCAAAAGAAGCAGTAAGAGGGCTAAGTGATGAGCAAAGCAACTTCTGCAAGAATGCAACAGGAAAACGACGAGAGTAATAAAGTGGCTGACAAGCATAAGGAAGAAAAGTCGGATTCGCCTTCACTCAATATGAGTGAGCTGCGCGAGCTGGCCGAATTGATCGACGAATACGGCCTGGTCGATTTCGAATTCGAGAACGCCAACATCCGCGTGCATATGCGCAAGCAAATGCCGCACGCGCCGATCCAATATGCGCCGGTGGCGGCTCCCGCGGCATCAACTGCCGCACCTGCGGCTGACACTGCCGGAGCTAAACCGGAAGCCGAAGCGGCGGTGGAATTTACCGGTCATGTCATCACCTCGCCGATCGTCGGCACATTTTATGCCTCGCCTTCGCCGGAAGCGCCGCCTTTTGTAAAGGTCGGCGATAAGGTTAAGAGAGGCCAGGTCGTTTGCATCATCGAAGCGATGAAGCTGATGAACGAGATCGAGTCCGATTTTGACGGTGAAGTGGTAAAAATATATGTCGATAACGGCCAGGCGGTAGAATTCGGCCAGCCCCTTTTCGACATCAGCTAACGTGTTACGGCCGCTTATCCACAGTTCCTGTTCCTTAACAGCAAAGTAAAACTGTGTGAACGAAGCGGCCTCAAGTTTTATGGTAGAGCAGCGTAAGTTTCGCAAGATATTGATCGCCAACCGCGGCGAGATCGCTTGCCGCATTATCTGGACGTGCAAGGAAATGGGCATCCAGACGGTGGCCGTTCATAGTGAAGCGGACCGCGATGCTCTCCATGTCAGATTTGCCGACGAAGCCATCTGTATCGGCCCGGCACAATCCGCGCAAAGTTATTTGAATATTCCGGCGATCATCAGCGCGGCCGAGATCGCCAATGTTGACGCTATCCACCCGGGTTACGGTTTTCTCGCGGAGTCCGCCAGCTTTGCCAAGATCTGCGAAGACTGCAACATAAAATTTATCGGCCCGCGTCCGGAAGTGATCGCGATGATGGGCGACAAGGTAGAAGCGCGCCGCACCATGACCGAAGCCGGTGTTCCGATCCTGCCCGGCAGCCCCGACCCGATCGAGGATGCTGATGAAGCGATCAGGCTGGCCAAAGAGATCGGCTTTCCGGTGATCATCAAAGCCGCGGCCGGCGGCGGCGGACGGGGAATGCGCATCGTTCGCCACGAAGACGAACTTGCTTCGAACCTGGAGCTGGCGCAGACGGAAGCTTTGGCGGCGTTTAAAAACGGCAGCGTTTATATCGAACGCTACATCGAGCGCCCGCGCCATATTGAAATTCAAGTGCTGGCCGATGAGTATGGAAACTGCATTCACCTCGGCGAGCGCGAATGCACGATCCAGCGCCGTCACCAGAAACTCTTGGAAGAAGCGCCGTCACCGGTATTAACGCCGGAGCTGCGGGAACAGATGGGCGCAGTGGCGGTAAACGCCTGTAAGAAAATAGGTTACACGAGCGCCGGGACCTTTGAATTTTTGCTTGATGAGGATAACAAGTTCTACTTTATGGAGATGAACACGCGTATCCAGGTCGAGCATCCGGTGACCGAGATGGTCACGCTGGCGGACATCGTCCGCAACCAGATACGCATTGCCGAAGGCGAAAACCTGCATTACAAACAGGAAGACGTATTGATCGTCGGCCACTCCATCGAATGCCGCATCAATGCCGAAGACCCGGTTACTTTCGTTCCTTCGCCGGGCAAGATCACGACGTTCAACATTCCGGGCGGCCCCGGTGTCAGAACCGATACCGCTGCTTATCAGGATTATGTGGTGCCGCCGTATTACGATTCGATGATCGCCAAGCTGATCGTCCACGCGCGCACCCGCGAACTGGCGATCGCGCGAATGAAAAGAGCTTTGGAAGCGATGGTTGTGGAAGGTATAAAAACCACTATCCCGCTTCATTTACAGATAATGAATGACGAGAAATTTCAAAAGGGAGATTTCTCTACCAAGTTCATGGAAGAGTTTGCCGCCAAGCGGCTGGCAAAAGGCGCGGACTAGACACTTGTGTCAACATCTGTTAATTTTTGACTGATATAGATCAAAATTTCGCGGTTACTGTCTTACTAACAGAGCTACTGCGATTAAGGAGAGACTGTTAAAGTATGCCAACGGCAAAAGAAACAAAAGAAAAAGTAGTAGGTGATTATAAGTTACACGATTCCGATACGGGCTCACCGCAGGTGCAGATAGCACTGCTCAGCACGCGTATCAATGAATTGACCGAGCATTTCAAAACTCACAAGAAAGACCATCACTCGCGCCGCGGGCTGCTGAAAATGGTCTCACAACGCCGCAGGCTGCTCGATTATCTGAAGAGAAAAAATATCGAGCAATACCACGAATTGGTAAGCCGCCTCGGCCTGCGCAGATAATTGTATCAGCGCATTTTGAATGACGGGCTCCAAGTTGCGAGCCACGAGTATATAGTGACATCTTCGAGTTTCTTAACGACCTTGTTTTCATTCGAAGGGTCCGGGTCCTTGCTGAACGTGACAGCAAAAACAGGGCGCGGGCGAAAACAGGTTGCCAATTTACAGGATAAATATCAGGGCGAAAGTTTCACGTTAAGGACTTTTGCCCTTTTTTGTTTGCAAGGAAATTAAAATTGTTGAAAAGGGAAGTACCGGTATTTTTCACCGCGCAAACTTGGCCGGAATGATTCCCTGGGAATGGAGAAAAAAATGACGAAAAAATATTTGAAAGAATCGATTAAATTAGGAGAGCGCGAATTAACGATAGAGACCGGAAAGGTCGCGAAACAAGCCGATGGTTCGGTGGTGATAAGTTACGGTGATACGATGCTTTTAGTGGCAGCGGTCAGCGGCAGAACGATGAAAGAGGGGTTGGACTTTTTCCCCCTGACGATAGAATACCGCGAAGCCGCTTTTTCGGCCGGACGAATTCCGGGCAATTACTTCCGCCGTGAAGGACGCCCGAATGAAAAGGAAACTATCACCTGCCGTCTGATCGACCGTCCCGTCCGCCCGCTTTTCCCCGATGGATACCGTTTCGAAACACAAGTTGTCGCTTCCGTGATCTCGGCTGACGAGAAAAACGACCCGGATGTGATCGCGATCATTGGCGCTTCGGCGGCGATGTATCTCTCGGACATTCCTTTTACTACTCCGATCGCCGGCGTGCGAATCGGTTTGGTAGACGGAAAATACATCGTCAACCCGACCTATGACGAACGCCGCGAATCAAAGCTGAACCTGATCGTGGCCGGTACCGAAGAAGCCATCGTGATGGTGGAAGCCGGCGCTTTGGAAGTTTCCGAAACCGTGATGGTCGAAGCGCTGATGCTGGCGCATAAAGAGATCAAGCGTCTCTGCCTGTGGCAAAAAGAGCTTTACAAAGCGCTGGAGATAACCAAGCGTGAATTTGTATCGCCGCAGCTCGATGAAGAATTGAGAGGCGAGATCGAAAGAAATTACGGCGACAAGCTCCGCACCGCGCTCGACACGACCGGTCAGGACAAGATCAGCAGCTATGCTGCGGTCGATGCCCTGAAAAAAGAAGTGGTCGAAGGCTACCCTGCGGAAGAAGCGGAAAAACGCTCGATGGCCGGCAAGGTCTTCGGCGCGCTGAAAGAACATATCTTCCGCGAAGACATCCTCGGCAACCGCCGCCGTCCCGACGGCAGAAAGTTTTCGGAGATCCGCGCGATCACGTGCGAAGTCGGCTGGCTGCCGCGCGTACACGGATCGGCGCTTTTCACCCGCGGTGAAACGCAGGCGATCGTAAGCGCCACGCTCGGCACCAAAGATGACGAGCAGTATATGGACGACCTGGAAAAAGGTGAATTAAAGCGCCGCTTTATGCTGCACTATAATTTCCCGCCTTATTCGGTCG
The DNA here is from genome assembly GCA_035995185.1 of Pyrinomonadaceae bacterium. Taxonomy (GTDB): domain Bacteria; phylum Acidobacteriota; class Blastocatellia; order Pyrinomonadales; family Pyrinomonadaceae; genus DASYKT01. The sequence goes on along the minus strand of DASYKT010000015.1, from coordinate 40,628 downwards.
GCGAAACGGGCCGCTTCGGCAGTTCGAGCCGCCGCGAGATCGGCCACGGCGCCCTGGCGCGCCGCGCGCTGGAAGCCGTTCTGCCGGAAGACATTGAATTTCCCTATACCATCCGTATCGTTTCCGACATCACCGAATCAAACGGTTCGTCTTCGATGGCGAGCGTTTGCGGCGGTGTGCTTTCGATGATGGACGCGGGTGTGCCGCTCAAGCGCCCGGTAGCCGGTGTGGCAATGGGACTGGTAATGGAAGGAAATCGCTACGCGATCCTTTCCGACATTGCCGGCGCCGAAGACCACTACGGCGATATGGATTTCAAAGTGACGGGGACGAGCGAGGGCATCACCGCGCTGCAGATGGATATCAAGGTCGCCGGCATCAACGCGCAGATCCTGGCGGAAGCGCTGGAACAGGCCCGCAAAGGACGCCTGCATATTCTCGGCATCATGGAAAAAGCGATCGCGGAACCGCGCGCCGATATTTCCAAATATGCGCCGAGGATAATCACCATCCAGATCAATCCGGACAAGATCCGCGACGTTATCGGGCCGGGCGGTAAAATGATCCGCTCGATCACCGAAGAGACCGGAGCCAAGATCGATATCGAAGACAGCGGTTTGGTTCACATCGCAACCGCCGACGGCGAAGCCGCGCAGCGCGCATTGGCCAAGATCAAAGCGCTGACCGCCGAAGCCGATATCGGGGAAACCTATATGGGCACGGTTACGCGTATCGTCGATTTCGGTGCTTTTGTGGAGATCTTCCCGGGTACCGAAGGCTTGCTGCATATCTCTGAGATCGCCGAGCGCCGCATCCGCGACGTCCGCGACGAGCTTAAGGAAGGTCAGCAGATCCTCGTCAAATGCATCGGCAAAGAAGGCAACAAGATCAAGCTTTCCCGTAAGGCTATTCTGAAAGAAGAAAAAAGCCGTACAGGCGGAAGCGAAGAAAGCGAAAGCGAAGGCGCAAGCGCCTAAGCAGAAACAAGGGCAGTAATGGAGCGTGTAAAAAAGCCGGTCGAAGCAATTCGTCCGGCTTTTTTCTTTTGAAAATTATTCCTTATCAATTGTTCACTATCAGCTGATCAATAGCTGTCTTCGGAAAATCTTCTGTCTTCGTCGACCAAAGCCTGATTTGTTATCCGCGAATTCCGTTCACTTTCTTCGAGTTCTTTTCTTTTTAATCCTTCGCTGGAGTGATAGCGGATAAATTTCGGCAGCAGCAGCGCCAGTATTATCGTTCCGATAACGGTCAAAACTCCGCCGCTGATGATGGAAAATTTTACGCTGGTGTAGGACGCGAGAATTCCGGAGGCGGCATTGCCGAGCATGGGGCCGGTCAGGTAGCTGATCATCTCAATGCCGGCCAGCCGCCCGCGCAGGTGATTAGGAATGGTCTGGTTCCAGATGGCGCCGCGAAAGATGCCGCTGATCATATCGAAAAATCCTGCGGCGGTGAGAAAGAGCAGGCTTAGCCAAAGACTGTCCATCAAGCCAAAAAAGATAATGGCCACGCCCCACAGGCCGGCGGCAATGGTGATCAGCAAGCCGTGCCGCGCCTTTTTACTCGTCCATCCCGAGGTAATGCTGGCAATGAGCGCACCCAGAGGGAAAGCGGCATAGAACAGCCCCACAGAGTTTCCACCGTAGATGGCGCCCAGCGCCGGAAACAAGGCCATGGGCATCCCAAAAAGCATCGCATTGATATCGATCAGGTAAGTGCCGATCAGGTCCTGGCGGCTGACAGCATAGCGAAATCCTTCGATGACGGTTTTCAGGCTGGGGCGGTCGGCGCCGGGCGGCGGCGGCACGGCGTTGATCTTCCAGACGGCAATGAGCGTGGCCGCAAATGTAACCAGGTCAATAGCATAAGCCACCGGCGCGCCCAACTGGTTAGCTATTATCCCGGATATGGAAAAGCTGAGAATGGCTCCGAGCGTATAGCGCAGGGAATTGAGCGCGCCGACGGCGGTCATATATTCCGGCGGCACGATCACCGGGATCAGCGAATCAAAGGCCGGACGCTGCAGCGCCATAAAAGCCGCGTGCAGCACGACGCAGACGTAAAGCACCCAGACCTGGGGCTGCGGCAAGAGAGAATTGACCAGCAAGGCGGCGGTCACCAGCGTCTGCATGACTTCGGTGATGCGCAGCATCTTCCGGCGATCGACCGCGTCCGCCAGCGCCCCGCCGACAAATGCCATTACGATCATCGGGACGAATTGGAAAAGGTAGATCAGCCCGACTTGAAAGTTCGATTGCGTGAGCTGGTACATCTGCCATGGCACCACTACCACGGTCATCATCACGCCAAAAAAAGAAACCATCTGCCCAAAGAAAAGCAGACGGTAATCGCGCGATATTTTTAACGGCGTAATATCTACGAACATTCAAGGTAATTTTCGTCGGAAAAGAATTTATTAGCAAATTTGAGAAAGGGAATTTATGACATTCGGAAATAGATGAAAGATCATAGATAATAGCTGAGAGATCCGATCTATCATCTGTCATCTATCAGTTATCATCTATTCCGAACGGCGATCCACAAACCAACTCCACAGCTTTAAGGCTACATTTTCATATATTCGGTCCAATGAAACAGGTAGGTGGCAAAGAGATTGGCGATAAAGGAAAAAATGTATAGCACCCATTCCAGCGGCGTGATCTTTTTCGGGCTGCTTTCGAGCAGGATCACATAAACCCACGGCAGCAGAATGATCGCGTAGCGGTAAGAGAACTGGTAGCCGCCGGGATTGCCGTGACACCACAGCAAAAAGACCATTAAAGCGATCGCCACCCAGGCGGTGTATTTTATCAGTTTGTCCTTGGCGCCAAACCGGAAAAGCAAAAAGAGGAACGGGCTGGATAGCCAGACCGCCCCGCCGAAACCGGTCGGCTTGAGATAAGGAAAGCGCGGAACGCGGCTCCACAGCGTGAAGAGCATTTCCTTTACATTAAAAGAAATGTAATCGAGCGAAAATATTCCGTAGCGATACCAGGGCTCTTTCAGCACGCCGGGGATGCGCGCATAGCCGAAATCCGTGAATGAATGAAAGCGCAGGTAATTGTAGAGAAGCGTGGCAATACCCAGAATGAACGGCACTAAACAAAAGAAAACAATGGGTTTCCACTGGCCGGCATAACTTGAAGGCTGTTTTAATTTTGCCTTGTCGCGGGTGAGCAGGTAGAGAAAGATCGGCGCGGTCAGGATGATCTCCGTGCGGTTGCCAAAAGCGAGCGCAAAAAATAATCCGGCCAGCAAGGGGCGCCGGTCATAGATAGTAAAGTAGATCGCGCCGAGTTCGCCGATCATGGCAAAGCCGAGGGCCATCTGCCACGCGCTGCCCATGGCCAGGTTTGCCCACAAAAAAGTGCCGAATAAAATGCCGGCCGCCATCAGGATCTTTTTTGGCAGGGTGTGCTGATATTTTTTACCGATGAGAATGAGAAAAATGCTTATGACGGCCGCGGTCAGCGCGACGATCAGCGATGAAGGCATGTCCGTGATCAAACCGATAAGTTTAAGGAATGAAAACGGCAGCATCGTCAGCACGCCGCCCAGCGGAAAAGCGGAATAATACAGCCCCTCGAAAGGGATCATTTCATTGAGCCAGGAAGGCGGCCTTTCGACCAGGCCGATCCGCCCGTGCAAAAAATTTTCGGCGATAAGAAAAGTGTAGTTGTAATAGAGCTGCGGGTACGGATTACTGAGGAAATAAACGACAAAAGTTCCTGCTACCAGACAAAGATTGGTCCAGCCCGATCTTTGCAGGAGCGATCCAAAATAAGAGCCTTTTTCCGCCTTGGGTTTCATCAGATAGTAATTTTAACAGTCAGCCCGTGCTCATGTCAGTAGCGCTTGCGTTAGCAAGTGCGTCGCATGTGACTTTACGCATCTGCTAACGCAGACGCTACTGACAGGATGCCTGCGCTCCCAGGAAGAGCGGGGTCAATTTCTTTTTAAGATTCAAACTAGCCCGCTACCTGAAAACCAGCAGCTAAACCGGGTTCATTTTTTTGGCTTCTGAGATAGCGTCTTCCAGAGTAGTTACTTTTCCGTCCAGTTGAAGTTCGTAAACGGCGTCGAGAATGTTTTTAAATTGCGGTGAGGGTTCCAAGCCCAGTTCCAGCAGGTGCCTGCCCATCAGAATGGGTTTAGGCGCTTCGTGCTCGACTTCCAGTTCCCGCACCTTGGCCAAAAACCAATCGTGGCCTTCGGAGGTGAACCATTTTTCGCGCGGTATCCAATCGCCATTGCGGCTTAAGTTATCGGCCTGCGCTACGCGGTAGAGAAGATCGGGTTCGACCTTGCGCGCGAGCCGGCGAAAGGCCCCGTCGCCGATATCTTCACGCCGGTTATAAAATTCGCCGGGGCGTAAATGATATTTCACCAATTGAATTACCTGTTCGCGCACGTCGTAACCGTCGAGCGTGTGAATATTTAGTTTGTCGAGAAAAGATATCGTCGGTTCGATGCCCGCGATGTCGTGCGAATGCGAGCGCCAGCGTCCCTCGAGATATTCGGTGGTAGCGGGTTTTCCGAAATCGTGACAGAGGGCGGCAAGCATCACCGTTACCTGCCTGGCATAGGGCAGATCGTCGATACGTTTGCGCGCTTCGTCGACCGTGAGCAGTGTGTGAACATCGACGTCGCCTTCCGGGTGCCACATCGGTTCCTGCCGCACGCCAACCAGCGCTTTTAATTCTGGAAAAAGCTGCTCGACAACGCCCAGATCATAAAACCATTTCAAGCCGACCGAAGGCTTTTTCGCGCGCAGCAAAAGTTTTTCCATCTCGCCCCAGATCCGCTCCGCCGGCAGATCGGTCAGGTCTATTTGTTTGCAGGCTTCGACAGTTTCGCTTTCAATATCGAACCGGAACCGCGCGGCAAATTGCGCGGCTCGTAAAACACGCAGCGAATCTTCGGCAAAGGTTTCCGGGGAAACCATCCGCAAAATTTTGTTTTCGATGTCGGCGCGGCCGTTGTAAGGGTCAATTATTTCACCAGTTAGCGGGTCTTTTAAGATGGCGTTAACGGTGAAGTCGCGCCGTTTGCAGGCTTCTTCAAAAGACATCGAAGGGTTGCCCTCGACGATAAATCCTCTGTGCCCGCGCGCAACTTTTTTCTCGCTGCGGGGAATAGAAACGTCCAGATCGCCGCCGAGTTTATAGACCGTGAAAGCTTCGCCGACGGTGTGCACCGTACCGAAACTTTCCAGGATCTCTTTCAGCTTTTGCGGCTCGACCGTGTAGACTTCGACGTCCCAGTCTTTTGGTCCATCGGTGTCCACACCGCGCAGCTCATCGCGCACGTATCCACCGACCAGCAGCGCGCGGCCGCCGGCAGCTTTGATCCGTTCCGCAAGCTGTATTACCTTCTCATCCATTTTCGCTACTAATCTTAACAAAAAAGTCTCGCGAGAGATGCATTCCCTAGCGAGACTTTGATGACGATCTGTTTTGATCTATTCCGGCCCGCAGACCCAATCGCAGTAAGCGAAGCAGGCGATAAGTCCGTCCTTGCAGTTTGTGATGCAGGGATCGTCAGTGCACCCGGCAACACAAGCAAGAAAAACGTCTTTGCAATCGGTGCGACAGTTTTCAGGACAAGGCGGGATTACCTTGGCCTGGGAATTCAGAACGGAAACCGATCCCAGACAGCCAAGTAAAAAAGCCAGAACCAGGAAACGTGAAAGCAGCTTTCTCATAAATAAACTCCTTTTAATTTATTTGCCGTTATTGTTTGAGAGAACAATTAAGCCGCTGATAGAAATAATAAAAATACGATGCGCTTTTTTTTGAGGAAAGGCAAGAAATCCGGGAGAACCACCCCGGCGCCGAGTACAGCGCCCCCCCTCCTTTGTAAGGAGGGGAGTTTAAAGGGTCGCGCTTAGGCGTAACTCTAAGCCAAATGTTTCTGCAAATATTCTTTTAATTCAGAAACGTTAACTCGCTCCTGTTCCCAGGTGTCGCGATCGCGAACGGTCACGGCATTATCTTCCAGCGATTCATGATCGACAGTGACGCAGAAAGGCGTGCCGATCTCATCCTGCCGCGCGTAGAGTTTCCCGATGCCGCCCGTGTCGTCATAGACCGCGCGCATCGAAGGCTGCAGATCTTTTTTGAGCTTGCGAGCCATCTCCACTATCTCCGGTTTGTTTTTCGCCAGCGGCAGCACGGCCACCTTGATCGGCGCGAGATATTTCTCCAGTTTCAGGATGACGCGGGTCTCGCCCTTGTCGTTGGTCTTTTCCGTGTAGGCGTCCATCATAACTGCTAACAACGTTCGGTTTACGCCGACAGCGGGCTCGATCACGTAAGGATAAAACCGCTGCTTGGTCGCCTCGTCAAAATAGGAAAGATCCTCGGTCGAATCGGGGTTGATGCGCTTGCCTTCGGCGTCTTCGGGTTTTTTCGAATGAACGCGCAGATCGTAATCCGTGCGGTTGGCGATGCCTATTAATTCGTCAAATTGTTTTTCTTCGTCTTCGCGCTCTGGAAAATAGCGATACAAAATATCGACGGTGCGCGCGGCGTAATGGGCGAGCTCTTCTTTCGACTGCTCGTAGAGCTTTAAATTGGCCGCGGAAATTCCCAGGGTGGCAAACCATTTTTGAAATTCGTCGATCCACTCCTGGTGAAGCTGCGGAGCGTCTTCGGGACGGCAGAAATATTCCAGCTCCATCTGCTCAAACTCGCGCGTGCGGAAAATAAAATTTCCCGGCGTCACTTCATTGCGAAACGATTTTCCGATCTGCGCGATGCCAAAGGGAAGTTTGCGGCGTGAAGTGTTGAGCACGTTGGCGAAATTAATAAAAATTCCCTGCGCGGTTTCCGGACGCAGATAAGCGACCGCGCTCGGGTCTTCGTCGGAAGACACAGGCCCCATCGTCGTCTTGAACATCAGGTTGAATTCACGCGCTTCGGTCAGGTCGCATTCTTTGTCTCCGCCCGGATTTACCGACGGGTGTTTCGGGCACTGCACGTCCTGGAGTTTATCCTGGCGAAATCTTCCTTTGCAGTTGCGGCAATCGACCAGCGGGTCGTGAAATGTCTGTTCGTGGCCGGAATATTTCCAGACCAGGCGGTTTTGAATGATCGAGGAATCCAATCCTTCGATGTCATCGCGTTCGTGGACGAGCCAGCTCCACCAGCTTCGCTTGATGTTATTGGCGAGTTCGACGCCGAGCTGCCCGTAGTCCCAACTGCTGCCCAGCCCGCCGTAGATTTCCGAAGCGGGAAAGACGAATCCGCGCCGTTTTGATAAAGAGACGATAGTTTCGATGTTTGGTGCGCTCATAAGTAATAGCGATCGGTCATTTGTCCTTTGTCATTAGCAACGGCCAAGTTTCAAAAAAAGAACTAATAACCAAGGACAAAAGACTAATGACAAAGGACTAATGGTAAAGGTTTAATTCAAAATGGTCAAAAAGAAAAGGACGGCCGAAACCGTCCTTTTTGAGGATCTTAAAACAAGTTAGTTCTCGTTTATCTTGATGCGGTTGGCCGCGGTGTCGGGTAGCCGGCACCGGCTGGGATAAGCCAGATCTCAAAACCGGTCTTGGCGCGGAAGCCTCCACTGGTGATCGAGATGCGGCGCGGATCGATACCTTTGTTCTTGGTCAGGTAATTCAGCGCTCTGCGGCTGGCCCTTTCGGCCGACATCGCATTTTTGGCTGTTCCCTGATAGACAATGATATAACCCTGCGCGTCCGGGCTGTTCAGCAGTTGGACCGCGAAATTGTCAAAGCGCGCTTTTTCGTCGTCAAAAGAAACCGAGTCGAATTCATCGACCGGGATCGGATTGATCGGCGGCGGCGGAATTTTCTTTCTGCCGACAGTGTCCGCGAAGTTCATCTGGGCGCAGGAAGAATCTTCCGCATAGCCCTGATTCACGTCAACGGTCGCGGAAACAGTTTCTCCACCTAGCCCCGAGGTATCTACCGTAATGCTGCTGGTTCCCTGTCCCGTAAATTTCGCACCGGCAGGTGAAACCTTCCAGAGATAATTGAGCGGAGGATTGCCGCCCGCCATATTGACCGCGGTAAAGGTAATTGCATCACCTTCATCGTATTCGGCCGGCGCGTCGACGCGCATATCGTACGGGCAGGGACGGTCGATCCGTTTGACGATCTTCTTGACGCAAACGCAATTTCTTTGTCCTTCGACGATCTCTATCTCAGTGGTATAGGTCTTATCGCCGAAATTGATCTCAACCGTATATATGCCGGGTTTTAAAACGAATTCCGCCGGGTTGTTCCTATCGGAGGTGGACATGCCGCTCACCTGGACCGGGCCGTCGATTTTAACGGGCGCGGCCTCGGGCAGCGTATACACTGAAAGGACACCCATGTGCTTCGGTATCTTGCCGCGGCGCGGATCTTTATCTTTGTCGGCTGCGACAGCTGTAACGGCGGTCATCGTTCCCAGAAGGAAGATCAGGCTCAGCGCCAGCGTCAGATTGTAACTAAGTTTTCGCATTGTTCTTTACCTCGAAAAAAAGCAAAAGTCGTTAAATTGTACCGGATGAGCGTTATTATACTCTCATCCGGCGCAATTTCGACACAAATATTTTATTGGATCTCGGTCTTGTCGTCGCCGGCCTCGTTTTTACGGAAACGGCGTCGTGCGGCCAATCCTACACCTGCCAGGCCCGTACCGAATAACAAGAGCGTCATCGGCTCAGGTACCGGGGTATTGGGCGGGGTCGGCGTATTCGGAGTCTCCGGGGGTGTTATCGGCGGCGTATGGGGCGGCGTCGGCGTTTCTTTGTCACCACCGCGGCAGCAGAAGGCAAAAGGAACCACCGCCAGGCCTAAGAATGCCCAGTACGGAAATTTCTTTTTCTTTGCCGCAGGCTGCACACAGTCGCAATCTTCGTCTTTTACCACGTCGACTTCCTCGACGGTATAGACGCGCGTTTGCGGCGGTGTGGCGGCCGGGGCCGGCTGGCCTTCTTTGGCCGTTTCGTCTCCGCCGGGCTGTTCATCGCCGGCCAGATGCAATCTGGTAGCGCTGCCGCCGGACTGGACGGGTTTAGCACTGATCTCTTGTACTACCTCAGACATCGGAATGCTGCCGGCTCTCACCGGGATAGCGCTCGTCAGTACGGCCATTAAGCCGATCAATGAAAGTAAGTTTTTGAGTTTAAAGCTTTTCATGATTCTTTTTTACCGATACCTTAAATTTACTGAAGAATCGAATTACGTTCTTGTGAAATACCTAATCGCCGCCTATTTTCAAAAGTTTGGCGATATTTTTAGCCCGCTGCGGAAAGTATTGTCTTTTTGACAGCAAAATCCGGGTCAAAAGCACTCCAAAACCCGGAGTTTAAGGTTATTAACCTGCGACATCCGCAATTTACAGCTATTAAAGGGGCAACAATTCAAGACTTGAAAAGTGCTAATAAGAATTGATTTCCAGAAATTCAGGAGATTTTTTTGATTTTTGTGAAAGAAAATAGCAAAGAAGGCGTAAAAGCTTTAGATTCCGTAAGTTATGGAGAACTAGAAAGATAAATATTAAAAGTCCGATAAATTCGCGGTCCGGAAGGGCGCTTACGTCCGCTCTTAAATACAAAATGAATTAGCCGCAGGGTTTACCCGCTATTGGCGTTCAAATATTGACACAGGGCGCAAAACATATAAAAATGACTGCCATTGGTTAAACAGACGACTCCCTGACCCGTTTTTTGGCCGATACCAAATTTCCCATTCCCATAAAAACAGGAGAAGCAAAATGAGCGGACCTTATAATATTCAAGTCCTACGCGGGCTTAGCGGTAACTATTCCTTGCTGAGTTGCACGGCGGATGGTCATGTAGATCTGTTTTATACCGACGATGGCAGCGGCCGGCAGGAGTGGAATCTGACGCCGATCAGCGGTGTCATCGGCAATGTTTTCAACATTATCGTATCGGGCGGCACCAACCCGGACAAAATCTATCTGAGCTGCACAGCTGCCGGTCTTGTCGATCTCTACAGCCAGGATGATGGATCTGGCCGGCAACGCTGGGTGCTGACCCCGGTCACAAGTTCGCCCCAGATCCCGAGCTATTATCAGATCACGCCGATCGCCGGCGCATCCGGATATCTGAGCTGCACGCCCGACGGGTTGACGGTGGACCTCTACAATCAGGATGATGGATCTGGCCGGCAGCGTTGGCAGGTTCAGGGTCCGGCGCTTCCTAAATAGATCTGCTTTCAATCTTGGAGGCGGTCCCGGAACCGCCTCTAATTAAACTCTATCCCAATACTCCACGCCCTTCTAAATAGGATCAGATTAGCGTGCCCAACTCCACCTGTTTGTGGCAATTTATAAATAAACATTTAAAGAAAGAACCACCCCGTCGCGGAAGCCGCGCCACCCCTCCTTCGTAAGGAGGGGAGCTTAAAAAGGTGCTACAAAAACTCCCCTCCTTACGAAGGAGGGGTGCCCGAAGGGCGGGGTGGTTCTCTCATAAACCATAAATAAATCGAAAGCGGGCGCAAGCGATCCTAATGGCGATCGTTTTATATTAAAGATCGCCAAAAGAACAGACTTCTCCAAAACCTTTATATAGAAACGAACAGCTATCGGCAATAATGGTCTCGCGGTATTTCTGCTTTTGGCAACTTTCTAAGTTCCGCTGATCTTTTCAAGCCGCTTTTAGATACTTTTGGGGCATTACGTGTGATTTTTATGATTTCTGTTTCATTTTTGTTTCACTGTTTCATCCTGAAACGCCGGAAACAGTGAAACACTTCGCGTCTTCTCGTCCAGCCCGCGGGTAAAACAGGTCGCCGCCGGGTTCCGGGTATTTCTGAATGGAGCTAAATGATTGAGATCAGGCGCCTTTACCGTTGCCGTTGGTATGCAGGACCCGGCGCAGGTATTTGCCGGTGTGGGAATTTTCGGCCCTGGCCAGGGCTTCGGGTGTTCCGGTAGCCACTACTTCGCCGCCTTTTGAGCCGCCCTCGGGGCCGAGATCTATTATGTAATCAGCGGTTTTGATGACGTCCAGGTTGTGTTCGATGACGATCAGGCTGCCTCCGTTATCGATCAGGGCGCGAAAGGCCGTCAGAAGCTTGTTAATATCGTCAAAATGCAGGCCCGTGGTGGGTTCGTCGAATATATATAAGGTTTGCGCCTTATTTTTGGTGGCCAGGTGCGCTGCCAGCTTTACCCGCTGGGCTTCGCCGCCGCTAAGCGTGGTGGCCGATTGCCCCAGCCGCAGATATCCCAATCCGACCGCATCCAGCACTTTCAGGCGGTTGGCGATCTTGGGCACTTCCTTAAAGAAGAGCAGGGCTTCGCGGACGGTCATATTCAGCACGTCGTGGATATTCTTGCCCTTGTATTTCACATCCAGGATGGTCGATTTGAATCTCGTCCCGCGGCATTCCTCGCAGATCAGCTCGACATCGGACAGAAACTGCATCTCGACCGTGACCGTTCCGCTGCCCTGGCAGATCTCACAGCGCCCGCCCGGTACGTTAAAGGAAAAATGCGACGGATCGTATCCATGGGTCTGAGAGGCATGGGTCGAGGCAAAAAGCTCGCGCACCGCGTCGTAGGCTTTAATATAGGTGACGGGATTCGAACGCGGCGTTCGGCCGATCGGCGACTGGTCGACGAGCACGATAGAGTCGAAGAGGTTATTGCCCTCCAGCGATTTGAATAGACCCACGTGCCCCTGCCATTCGCCGCGCTCTTTCATTAACCCGGCATAGATGATGTCGTGGATCAGCGTGGATTTGCCCGAACCGGAAACACCCGTCACACAGACGAGCATATCGAGCGGAATATTCACGTCGATATTTTTCAGGTTGTTTTCGCGCGCGCCCCTGACCTTGATCTTGCGGCTGGTCGGTTTGCGGCGGGTCTTGGGGATCTTGATCTCATACTCACCGCGCAGGTATTTCGCGGTCAGCGATTCTTTATCTTTTAGAAGCTTGGTGTAATTACCCTCGAAAATGACATTTCCGCCCAGTTCGCCGGCGGCGATGCCGATATCGAGAATGTGATCGGCCGATTCCATCATGTCGGAATCGTGTTCGACGACGAGCACGGTGTTTCCGATGTCGCGCAGATTTTCCAGGATCTGGATCAGGCGCTTGCCGTCACGCGGGTGCAGGCCGATAGAAGGCTCGTCCAGGACGTACAGGGCCCCTACGAGCGATGAACCGAGGTTGGTAGCCAGTTGGATACGCTGCGCCTCACCGCCGCTCAGCGTGGACGCCAGGCGCGCCAGCGTCAGATAATCCAACCCGACCTGCATCAGAAATTTGAGGCGCTGCTTTATTTCGAAAAGAAGCTTATCGGCGATCTTTTGCTGTTCGTCCGTTAGTTTTAGCGAATCGAAGAACACGGCCGCGTCTTTGATCGACATCGCTACCACTTCGGGCAGGCTCAAGGATGCGATCTTTACATTGCGCGCTTCCTGGCGCAGGCGTCCGCCGTGGCATTCCGGACAGATGGTGTAGCCGCGATATTTCGCCAGAAATACGCGCACGTGAAGTTTATATTTCTTGGTGTCCAGCCATTTGAAAAATCCGCGCACACCGCGCCACTTCTTTTTACCTTCGAAGATGGCGGCTTTTTGTTCCTCGCTCAGATCGACGAAGGGCACGTTCATCGGAATGCTGTCTTGTTTGGCAAATTCCTTCAGCTCGTCAAAGGCCCATTTGTGCTGCGGCTTGGTCCAGGGCTCGATCGCGCCTTCGGCCAGGGTCAGCAGCGGATTGGGGACGACCAGGTTAAAGTCGATGCCGATAGTGTTTCCGAACCCCTGGCAAACCGGGCAGGCGCCAAACGGGGAATTGAAACTAAACAGGCGCGGCTCCGGCTCGTAAAAGAAGGTGCCGTCATGCTGGCAGATGAATTTGTCGGAAAACTTCAGAATTTGCGGGGTGTCTTCATTAGTTCGGATCACCGCCGTACCGCTCTGACGGAAACAGATCTCCAGCGAATCGACCAGCCGCTGGCGGATGTCTTCTTTTATCGCCAAACGGTCGACCAGCACATAAACATTTTCCAGGCTGTCTCCCGTAAAATCGTCCGGTGTGCGCAGGTCTATCGTTTTGCCCTCTTGAAACAGGCGGGTAAAGCCTTTTTGCATCAGGCTCATCAGCGTGGCCGAAACGCTCAGCTTGTCCGTCTGGCCCGGCGCTTCGACCGGGAAAAGCAGGTAAAAGCGAGTGCCTTCCGCCAACTGGTTCAAAATATCGTCGGCGGCCGATTCCGGTGACCAGCGCAGCACTTCGTTGCCGCAATGATGGCAAAAGGTGCGCCCGATACGGGCAAAAAGCAGCCGTAAATAATCGAAAATCTCGGTTTGGGTGGCAACGGTCGAGCGCGGGTTGCGGGTCTGATTCTTTTGCCGGATGGCGATCGCCGGGGCTATGCCCAGCACTTCGTCCACGTCGGGCTTTTCCATTCTTTCCAGGAATTGCCGGGCGTAGGCCGAAAGCGATTCGACATAGCGGCGCTGCCCCTCGGCATAAACGGTGTCAAAAGCGAGCGAAGATTTCCCCGAACCGGACACACCGGTGACCACGGTTATCTGGTTATGCGGAATGGTAAAGGAAATGTTCTTGAGGTTGTGGACCCGGGCTCCCTTTACTTCGATCTGGTCTTTGGACATCGTAAAACTACTTTCAGCCGCTCTTATTCAAAAAATCGCTCTAAGTGCAAACGTATATGATACCAATTTTTTGCGGCAATAAAAAGTTCAGATCAGGGATTAGCAGTTGTGGGGAATAGGCTTTTCGTGTGTTTGGTGTGATTCGTGGTAAGCCTTTCGGCCGTATGGCATTTTGTCGGAGTTAGCCACGAAACACACGAAATACGCTAAGCGTATCAAGCGACACCACTTTATATTTATTTTCAAATGGCTATTGTCAAAGTATTATAGGTTTATGCGCGTATCTTCAGCACTGATCGTAATTTTATTGGGTTTATCGGGTTTTGGATGCCAGGTAAGCTCTTCGGCGGAGAAAATGGAAAGCGCGGGAAATCCGGCCCCGGCAAAGCCCGTACTGGTCGAACTTTTTACCTCGGAAGGCTGCAGCAGCTGTCCGCCGGCCGACCGCGCCCTGGCGTTCCTGGAAAAGGAACAGCCGGTGAGCGGCGCGCAGATCGTGGCGTTGGAACTACACGTGGATTATTGGGATGGCCCCGATTGGAAAGACCCGTTCTCTTCCGCGCAGTTTAGCGAGCGGCAGAACCAGTATGCCGGGCGGTTTCACCTTGACCAGGTCTATACACCGCAGATGGTGGTCGATGGCAGCAGCCAGTTCACCGGCAGCGATCTGCAAACGGCGAATATCATGATCGTCCAGTTTGCCAAGGATGCTAAGGCAAATGTGAATCTCACGCGCGAGGGTGAAAAGATCAGGATAAATATCGACTCGCTGCAGCAGATACCGCAAATGAAAGACGCGACCGTGTTTCTCGCCATCGCCGAAAGCAATCTAAATGCCGATATCAAGGGCGGAGAAAATTCCGGCCGGAAACTTTCCCATACTTCGGTCGTGCGCGAGCTTAGGACCGTCGGGAATATAGCCCCCGGCAGCAAGGATTTTAAGACTGAGGCCGAGCTGACCATTCAGAAAGCATGGAAGCTGAACGACCTGAAAGCAGTCGTATTTATTCAGGAAAACGAAAGCCGTAGGGTGCTGGGCGTGGGGCAGTTAAAACTGCAATAAATAAGTTGCAAGCGATGGGTTAATTCGAAACGGTATGTCCGCGCAGCGGACTGTTTGAAAATAGCCCAGGGCTTCAGCCCTGGGTAGCGAGCATCAATTGGATATTAGCCCTGAAGGGGGCGGCAGAACTGACTGAGGTTCTGCCGCCCCCTTTCAGGGCTGGAACGTTTCGGGATTCTTATACCCAGGGTAGCGCTCGCTTCGCTCACTTACCCTGGGCTATTTTCTTGTCATAAGTTGGGGACTTTAAGGAAGGATTTTAAAAATTGACCAAGATGCCCGCGTTCATGCCGAATAAATTCGGCGCTCCTACCACCTCACCTCAAATCTGGCAAAATTTGTCCGCCAGTCTTCTTCGACGATAGTTTCCAGCCGGAAAATATTTTCTTCTAAAAGCACTTCCATTTCGGACGCGCGTTTTGTCCAATACACGCGGCCGCTGGAACAGCATACTCGCAGCGAGACGCCGCTTTCACCGATCCGCGAAATGACCGCGCTGCGCCAGTCTGTTTTTGTTCTGATGATCAGCCGTGTGCCGACGGGCAGATCGCTGAGCGGCATTCGAGCGGGTGCTGTTTCCATGACTACTTGTAATCAAACACGAGATGGCAAAAGGCTTTGATGCCGACATCTAAACGGCTGTCGTCGATAAAGAAATCCGGCGTGTGGTGCGGGGCCGCATCCTTGGGATTCATCCCTTTGGGCATGCCGCCGACATAAAAATAAAATGCGGGCGCTTTGGTGCCGAAATACGAGAAATCTTCCGCGCCGGTCACCCATTCGGCCTCCACCAGGTTTTCTTTTCCCACAGCTTTTTCCAGCGACGGGATCATCTGTTTTACTAATTCCGGCGTGTTGTAAGTGACGAGAGTTTTGGTGTCGATGGTGACCTCGGCGGTGGCGCCCGCACTCTCGGCGATCTTTTGCGCCGTGAGCTTGATCTTTTCGTGCACGTCTTTCTGCATCTGCGAATCGAGCGTGCGGATGGTGCCGGCCATTATTAATTCTTCCGGCACAATGTTTTCCCGCACACCGGCATTGATCTTGCCGACGGTGATGACGACAGGCGCTTTGACGAGTTCGGACTGCCGGCTGACGATGGTTTGCAGGCCCTGGATGATCTGTGACGCGACGACGATCGGATCGATGCCTTGCCATGGGTAGGCGCCATGCGTTTGCTTGCCTTTGACCTTGATGGTGAACCAGTCAGCTGCCGCCATAAAAGCGCCGCTCTTATAGCGGATCTTTCCGATCTCCGTTCCCGCGTTGATGTGAATGCCGAAAATGACGTCGACCTTCGGGTTGTCCATCACGCCTTCTTTTACCATCAGCGGGGCGCCGCCTTCTTCACCGGCGGGCGGGCCTTCCTCGGCGGGCTGAAAAATAAAAACGACCGTGCCTTTTAATTGGCTCTTCATCGAAGACAAAACTTCCGCCGTCCCCATCAGCATTGCCACATGGCTGTCATGGCCGCAGGCGTGCATCACGCCCACCTGCGCGCCGTTGTACTCGGCTTTTTCCGTCGAGGCAAACGGTATCTTTGCCCGCTCCGTTACCGGCAGCGCGTCCATATCCGCGCGCAGGCCGATCACCGGGCCCGGCTGAGCGCCTTTGAGAATGCCCACAACGCCGGTTTTGGCGATCCCGGTGCGGACCTCCAAACCCAGGGTTTTTAAATAAGTAGCGATCATCGCCGAGGTCTTGAACTCGCGGTTGGAAAGTTCCGGGTGCTGGTGCAGATGGCGGCGCCACTCGATCACTTGCGGCAATATCTTCATCGCCGCGGCGTCGATCTGCTCATCTAATGTGGCGGATAAAACAGGAGAAAAAGCGGTGATCAAAACGAACAAGGCGCAGAGTAATTTTTTCATTGAACGCTCCCGGAAACTTAACTGTTGAAATTTTGGCGGATAAATAAAAAAGTGTAAGAATTTTCTTACACTTTTTATAGTTCGTCAAAAATGTCCGGGCTATTTCTCGAGTTAGATATTCGAAGCGTCGAACATAGGTTCGCCGGCGCCTGCTGAAACCGGAGCCTGGCGGCTGTATGAGTACACCCGCAGCGCCAGCGTGGTGATCAGGACCGATATGCCCAGCCAGATAAGCACCCATAAGATAGCTGGGAGGCCGGTGGCCTGCGCCATATTGACCGCATCGCTGTGCGCGTAAGGCGTCATCGAAGAGATCAAAAACAGATCGCGGATATTAAAGAATGCGTTGAGCAGGCACTGCACGGCGAGGAAGCTGAGAATAAAGTTTGCCCACCAGCCTTTGAGAAAACTTGCCGCTAAAAACAGCGTTGCGGTAAGGAAGGCCCCGGCCAAAACCGTAAAGCCAATGCTCAGGATACCGGTGGTGCCGGAAAAGATGTTTAGCGCCGGCGCCAGAAATCCAAAAACGACCGTCAGGATACCGACCAGTATCGAGCAGAAAAAGAGCACGATATTCGGCCTGACGCCGAGGCGGATGAGATACAAAAGCAGCGCGCCGAAGCCGACCGCGCCCACATACCCCGCGCTCGAAATTATCATCTGCGAGACCGTGCCGGTCGAAGACGACATCACCATTCCGCTGGTGTCGGGCGCTACGCTTAGGCTGTGCACGGCTTCGCCGGTCAGCAGCGCCGCGATGACGTGGCTGCCTTCATGAATAAAAGTGACGAAAAGCTGAAAAGGATAGACCAGCCAGCCGGCAAAGGGAATGAACCACAGAACCAGGCTGATCGCCACCGCCGTGAGCAGAAGATTTACCTGCGGGCGGGCGTCGTGTGCTACTTGAAATTTCATAATTAACTCCTTTTCAACTGTTCCTTAGCATTTTACGATTTTCTGCCGCTAAAGTTCAAAAATTAACGGCGAAAGCTGCCGAATTTTCCCCCGGTTTTGCTCTCAAGCTGTATCTCGCTGATGACAATAGACTTATCGAGCGCTTTGCACATGTCGTAAATGGTCAGCGCGGCCACGGAAACGGCCGTCAAAGCCTCCATTTCCACGCCGGTCTGCGCGGTTGTTTTAGCCTCGGATTCAAGATAGACGCCAAAATCCGTGAGTTCTGCTTTTACCTCGACTTTGCTGAGCGCGATCTGGTGACAAAGCGGGACCAATTCGGACGTCTTTTTTGCCGCCATAATTCCCGCTATGCGGGCAATTTCCAGCGGGTCGCCTTTTGGATTTGTTTGAGCTTTCAGCGCCTTTAACGTTTCCTTGTTCAGCAGCACTTTCGCCGACGCGCGGGCGATCCTCGTGGTCGACGTTTTTTTGCTGACATCCACCATCTTAACCTTGCCGTCTTTGTCTAAGTGCGAAAGTTTTTTCATAAGCAATCAGCCGAATTCTTAATTAATAAAGAGGCAAGTAAATCAACCTCAGGGTTGGGAAGGGCTGCTTGCACCCGCTCTTCGTTTCTTAAGTTCCGCGATCAATACTCTGTAAAATACAGCGGGCGCAAGCAACCTTTCCTTCATCTGGAGGTAATTAAGTCGATTTATTGTTATCTGAAATCTTCCTTGCTTTGAAAATAAGCGTGTTGCCGCCAAGCAACACCTCGCTTGAATTTAACTCATCCGTCCAGCGCTCTTTTCGCTTGCTTGCCGAAGAAAGCATTGAGGCCAGTTTTATCACGCCGGCGATCGGGTAAAAGAGCCAGGTATTATTTTTTTGTTTATCGAAATAAGTTTGCTGCAGCTCAAAGCCGCTCTTTTCCAGCAGGTAACGCACCTCGGAATATCCGATCGGGTTGATATGCAGCGCCATTTCTTCCATACCGTCAAGCTGTTTTCTGATATCGGCCGCCATTGCCTGTGATATCGGTTTAAAATGCGAAGTATAGCCGTTAAAGAGCCATTTCAGACGCTCCTCGATATTCATAATATTAGGAACGCTGACCAGCAGCTGGCCTTGCGGTTTTAATAACCGGGCAAACTCGCGAATGGCATTGGCCGGGTTTTCAATATGTTCCAGTCCCTCGACGCAGACAATATGATCGAATGAACCGTCTTCGTAGGGAAGTGTGCGGTCGAGATCGCCCTGTTTGATCTCGACGTCAGGCTGCTTAAAGATCGTCGGATAAAGATCGCAGCAATACGGTTCAAATCCCAACGTCTTTAACCGCGCGGCCAAAGCGCCGCCGCCCGCCGGAACGTCCAGAAGCTTTCCGCGCTCGGAATCTTTCAAAATTTGTTCGACGGTGTCGTGAATGGCCTCATGCGCCATTACGTCAGGAAGTTCCATTTGAATATGAAATTACAAAAACCTGATTTCTGCAATGTCGCCGTTTTTCAGATCTTTGGCCTGGGGCACAAAAACCAGAGCATTGGCCCGGGCGAAAGCGACAAAATTCGAAGAGCCGGTAAAGCGAAGCGATTCAATTACCATCCGGCCTTTGGCGTCTGTTTCGACGCGCACGGGTAGCATACTGTCGCGCTCTTTCGCCGCTTTTATCTTTGAAATGACTACGGCATTGCCCCGCGCGAGTTCCGGTTCAGCCGCCGCCTGCATCAGCATTAACGCCGTGCGCACGAATAGGTGAAAAGTGACCGCCACGGAAACCGGGTTGCCCGGCAAGCCAAAGACCGGCGTTTTGCCAACCTTAGCAAAAACCATAGGTTTGCCGGGTTTAAGGCTCAGTTTTTCAAAGAAAACTTCAGCGCCCAGACCCTGCAAAACTCTTTTGGTAAAATCGTATTTTCCCACCGAAACTCCGCCGGAAATTACCAGCAGGTCAAAGTTTTTCGCTGCCCTGGTAGCTGCTGCAATGACTTTTTTCAATCTGCCCGGATCGTCGCCTACGGGTGATAGCGTCGTTACTTCCGCTCCGCACTTTTCGGCATAGGCGCGGAGAAGCGTGGAATTTGAATCTCGGATCTGATCGCGCTTTGGTTTAGCACTGACAGGCACGATCTCGCTGCCGGTAACCAGAATGCCTATCCGCGGCCGCCGCGCCACTCTTACCCGCGCATAGCCGAAAGAGGCCAGCGCCGCCAGCATCCCTGAATTTAATGTCTCTCCGCGCTTAAAGAGAGTCTCGCCTTTTTTGATCTCCGCGGCTTTATGAACGATAAAATTTCCCGGTTCGACAGGTCCGAGGATCTCAACAGATCTGCCGTTGTCATTGGCCAGCTCGAGTTTCTGTACGGCGTCGGCGCCGCGGGGAACCGGCGCGCCGGTCATTATGCGTACCGCTTGCCCGGGCTTTAAGGTGCGATGCCAGCCCGCCCCGGCGGCAGATTCGCCCACGAGCGTTAAGGTCACCGGAGTCTTTTTTGTGTCGGCGGCTAGTACGGCAAATCCGTCCATCTGGGAACGGTCAAACGGAGGCAGATCGGTGTCGGAAACGATGTCCTCAGCCAGCACGCGGCCCGATGCTTCCGCCAGGCTGATCTTCTCAGCCTTTAACGGCGCTATCTCGAGCTTGATTATCTTGATGGCCTCGGAAATGGGGATCATAGATCGCTGTGCTAAGTAAGTATCTATCAGTTCTCACCTATTATCTTTTATCTATTCCGGAATAGATGATAACCGATAGATAAGAGATGAAAGATTCAACTTTTTATCTGATCAAATAAAACTCGGTCTGGCGCGGGCGAAACCACTGGTAACCGCTCTCGGTCATATGAGCGTCGTCTTCCGCCATTATCGTCACCGACTGGCCGCCCCACTCGGGCACAGCGGTCGAAGTGTTGAGTTCGATCGACATGTATGAGCCCAGCCGAAATCGCTCTTCGTCGCCGCCGATGGCGCCGCGCCGGAAATCGATCGAAGCGCCAAGGCCGTGCCCCTGTGCGCCGAGCGGGTGCGAATAGATCATCGCCTGGATACCCTGCTTCTTGCACTCGGCCATCGTTTTGTCATAGACCTCGGCGCCGGTCATCCCCGGCCGCGCAAATGAAAACAGGATGTCCTGCAAACGGTTGGTGTTTTTTAGCGCCGCTTTTAATCCGGCGGGCGCGTCCTTTTCACCTTTCTGCAGGATATAACCCATCTTTTGCCAGTCGGTGCTGAGGCCCATATAGATCAAGCCGAAATCGACGTGAATGACGTCTCCGCGCTCGATCACCATAGCCTCATCCGCGACGGCCAGGAACTGGCGGCTGTCCTGGTTTGCCTTGGCCCGGCGCTGCACGCGCAGGTCGGCCTGAAACCAGGTCGTCACGCCGATGTCATTAAGCTGCTGCATCATCCACCAGCGGACGTCGCCGACGGTCGTCTTGCCCGGCGTAATAACTTCATTAGAGAAAGCGCGGCGGGTGATGACGTCCGTCGCCAGAACGGCGGTGCGGTAATGCTCGAGCTCGTCGGGAATTCGCGTGTCCAGGTAGTCGGTGATCAGCGGCGTGGCGGAAACAAAACGCTTTTCATATTTATTGCCCACGGCATCGGCCAAAAACTGGTAAGCGTCATAGGTCAACCCGCTCGTCGCTCCGCGGGAGCCTTTAAAGTTCAAGGCGATCGTTTTCGGGTCGCGGTCTTCGACCAGTTTTTTGATCGCGGCGGCCGTTCCATCGCGCGGCGGCAAAAGCAGCGTGTAATGATTTTTTAACCGCTCTTCTTCGTAGCGGACCACCGCATAGCGCTCCAACTTATCGCCTTTGTCGATGAAGACAAAAAAATCCCTGCGGCCCACAATGGGGATGGGCGGAACGATGAACTCGGTGACCGGGTCGCTGTGAAATTCCTCGTTGACGACGATCCACATATCGACCTTGTGCCGTTTCATCATCGGCAGAAGGATCGTGTCAAAACGCTTTTTAAGCCAGCTTTCGCGCACGTTTATTTGCTGCCGCTGCGAAAGCAGTTTGGGCATCGCCGGGATCTTTTCCCACGACTTGTTTTGGGCAACGGCGGTACAGGTTTGAAGCAGTAAGAACAAAAGCCAAAAGGTCAAAATTATTTTTTTCATAATTCTCACAAAGGTAACTTAATCAACAGCATAGATTATGACATTTTATATTTAAGGGTGAAATTTGCTCAAGGCACTTTGATCGTTAAGGGGTTAGACATGGCGGAATCGCCATTTTGAACCATTATCTGAAATTCACCGGTGGGTAAGGTCAGTGGAACGTGTTCAAGTGAAGAGTTTTTTATTACCGAGAATTTTTTAAGTATATCATTCGGGACTTCACAAGGATCTTCCGCCGAGCAATCCATTCCGATAACTCGCACTCTAACTGTTTCAAAAACGAATTTGTCACCGTCTATGCGAACAAAAAACTGCCTTTTATTGTCCGGCGGGTTTGTGATCGTAACTTTTTCAAGTTCGGGCGTCTGGTCCGCGCCCATCATAGCCAGGTAGACGACGATCGTCGCGGCGGCCAGGAAAAGCGCGATCAGTCCTGCGATCATTCTGGGGAACTTTTTCGTAGGGTATCCGGCTGGGTGCGTTTTTTCGGGGGGCGTCGCCGATTCGGCGCTTTCTTCGTCCGTTTCTACGATCACCGCGCACTTGAAGCGATAACCCCTGCGCGGCACGGTTTCGATAAATTTGGTCGTCGGATCTTTTTCTTTGAGCGCTTTTCTGAGCTTCGCTATGGCGACAGATAAATTTCCTTCTTCAACAAAAGCTCCTTCCCAAATCGTTTCTATAAATTCGGATTTACTTATCGTTTTTTGGGGGATTTTTACCAGTAAAAGAAGCGTCTGAAAAACGCGATTTTCCAATGGTATGTGTTCACTTTTGTAATAAAAGCGTTCCTCCACAGCATCAATACAAAAATCTCTGAACCTGTATCTTTTGGGAGTAGGGGACATAATGTCTTAATCAATCCTTTGGAAATATTTAATTATTCCTTAAAGATTTTCATACTCGTTCTCACATAAGTTTAACAAAGCGAAAGCTGGTACCGGAAATAATCGTGACAGCGATCCGGCTAAAGATCGAAGTTGATAATGACCGGTATCTAAAAAACTAAGGAGAATTTTAATGAGAAAACTAAGGACTATGACTAAATATTTCATAATTTCGGCATTTGCCGTAATGGTGCTCTTCCAAAGCCAGACCTTTGCAGTGACTAATTGTGACGGTATATATTCGCCGAAAAACCCATTCCTCTGCACTGGTCCGAATGGGATTCAGGGAAATTGCACGTGGTGGGCCTGGCATTGGCTGAGATATGGAAAGGGCGATAGGAATGTTGAGAACTCGAATAGCTTTAGGGGCCCTGCGAAAACCTGGGACGAGAAAGCTATTTCTCTTGGCTATACTGTCGTCACTTACCCCGTCAAAGATGCTATTGGAGTTTGGGAGGGGTCATCGGATTTCCCTGATGGTCATGTGGCCAGCGTCGATGAAATTGATTCCACCGGTGTCTGGGTCTATGAAATGAACTGGAAGATCTCAGGATATCAGCGGCATCATTATCCCAATGGGTTTTTTACTCATTACATCGTGCCATTTACACAACCGAAACTCTTCAGTTTTTTACCTAATCCTGCGTTTCACTCATCTCCGGCGTCTGATCAGCCATACTGGATTACGGGAGAAAATCTGGATCGGGTAGTAAGTGTCGAGATCACGTTTCCGGGAGGCGGAAAGGGTATTTTATATGGGTCAGGCCAAATTCCCGGTCGAAGCTATAGCCAACTGGATATAATAGCTACTTTGGGAGTTAGCGGAGACTATCTTTTTAATGTCGTTACTGACCAAAACATTGAAGCAGTACCGCAAATGCCCGTTCATATTTATTAACACTAGCGAGTTAAAAAGAGTGGCCCGGCCACTCTTTTTAACTGATCGAATAAGCAAAATCCTTCCGTAAATGCTACAATTTCCTCAACATTTCTAAATAATTTTACAGTTAAAGGAACTTATTACAGTGATCGATCTATCATTATCGGAAGAGCATATTGCCCTGCAGCAGACGGTGAAGGAATTTTGCCAGGGCGAGGTGGCTCCGCATATCAAAGAGTGGGACGAAAAGCAGTATTTTGAGCCGAGCGTTTTCAAGAAAATGGCCGAGCTTGGGTTGATGGGTGTTTGCATCCCGGAGCAGTACGGCGGCGCGGGTTTTGACTATGTCTCGCTCGGGCTGGTCTGCGAGGAACTCGAGGCCTGCGACACTTTCCTGCGCGTGGCGATGTCGGTGCACGTCGGGCTTAATTCGTTAAGCGTTTATTCGTGGGGTACCGAAGAGCAAAAGCAAAAATACCTGGTCCCGCAGGCAAAGGGCGAGAAGATCGCCACCTTCGGCTTAACCGAGCCGAACGCCGGTTCGGACGTGATCGGGATGAAATCAAATGCCCACCGCGACGGTGACGACTGGATCTTAAACGGCGAGAAGATGTGGATCTCGCTGGCGGATGTTGCCGACCATTTTCTTTTCTTTTGCTGGACGGACGAAGAGAAGCGCAAAAATCGCGACCATTCGGGAATGAGCTGTTTCATCATCGAGCGTACGATGCCGGGATTTTCCAGTGGAACCATCCACGGCAAGCTTGGCATCCGCGCCGGCAATACAGGTTATTTTTCGCTGCAGGACGTGCGCGTGCCGCAGGCTAATATGCTGGGACAGGAAGGCGAAGGATTCAAGATCGCGATGTTTAGCTTAGAAAACGGCCGCTATACGGTGGCGAGCGGCGCTACGGGCGTTATCCGCGCTTCGCGCGATGCGTCGGTCGCGTATGCCAACACCCGCGAAGTGCAGGGACAAAAGATCGCCAACTTCCAGCTGGTCAAACAAAAGATCGCCGATATGGAGGCCGATTACCAGATGTCGCACCTGCTTTGGCTGCAAACGGGCTATCTGAAAAATAACGGGCTGCCGTCGGGACGGTCGGCCAGCCTGGCCAAATGGCAGGCGACGGTGCGTTCGGAAAAAGCCGCTTCGATGGCGATCGAGGTTCACGGCGCGAACGGTTATACCAACGATTACCCGGTCGAGCGTTATATGAGAAATTGCAAAGCGGCGGTGATCTATGAGGGAACCCGTGACATTCACACGCTGATGCAGGCCGACTGGGCCCTGGGCCTAAAACGGGAAAAAGCGGCGCGGGTGATCTTGCCGCCTTATCAGCCGACCGCTAAGGCCGCCGGTTAAAGATCGCCGGTAAATTCAAACGAAAAAAAAGCCGCTCTGATCGCTCAGAGCGGCTTAAAATTTTTCTGAACAAGAAGCTTAAAGCTTACTTGGTCGGGGCCGGTTTGGGCGCATTGGTATTCATCGGCTTGTTGTCGATCGGTTTGGTGTTGATCGGCGCGGTGGTCGTGTTGCCGTGATTGGCATTGCTCGGCATAGTGTTGACCGGGGTAATGTTCATCGGGGTCGACGTGTTAGCCGGGGTTAAATTCGCCGGTTTGTTGTTAGCGTTATTAGTCGCAGGTGTTTCACCGCAAGCTGAAAGTACAAGAGCTAAAGAAGCGGCTCCGACGGTTGCGAAAACAAAGTTTCTGATTTTCATTTCTATTCTAATCCTCCAAAAAATGTATCGGTTAATATTTCAAGTTTTATGCAGTCCGGTATTCCGTAAAAATTAACAAAATACCCCGCATAAGTGGGAGATAATAGCGATTTATTAGCCACTTGTAAAGTAAAAAATGCATAAAAATCAACTATTTTGCAATTTTTTTTGAGCTTAATTTACTTGCCGAGCAGCTTTAGATCCTCACTTAAGGGGGCCTTTTTCCACTCGCCGTTTTCCTTAATGAATTTCCACTTGGTCCAGCCCACGTAGCTGCCGCCCCTTATTTCAGCTATCGCCGTGTCGCCCTCGATCTTTTCATTACGGACCTCAAAAGGCTTATCACCCGCCGGTTCGGCCGATTCTATATACTCTACAAGGGACTTTTTGCCCTCGCCTTTCATCCCCGTTTCGAGCTCTTTTAGGGCCGCCGACGAATAAAACTTACGTAAACCGGCCTCGTCCTTCTTCTTAAGCGCGTCGTAATAGGTCTGCATCAGCGGCGTGATCGACGGCGCCTGGTTAGTGGTTTCCCCGGTTTCCTGCTTAACCGTGCCAAAACTGTTGTCGGGGCTGCCGGAATTGGTTTTTACCCCGATATTGCCGGGGGTATTGCCGTTGGCATTTTTATTTGGGGCGGTCGGCGTGTCTCCGCACCCGAAAGCGCCAAGTGTCAGGGCTGAGATTATGATAAAAAATATTACTTTTGAAATGGACATTATTTGACTCCTGCTTATTTGATAAAGTGAAAGTATAAAATAAAACGATATTTTAACAATACCCGAGATGATCAAAAAACCCGAATTTTCCGCTCACGAGACAGCTTATAAGAGAATTTTCCTGCTCGAAGAATTGCCCGCGCCCTTGACGCGCATAGACGAGCACTGGCAGATCTTTGACGATTACACTGCCTGGCCGGAATTTCGCCTGCGGCAGATACGCGTGCCCCTTACCCGGGAGTGGTTTCGAATAAAAGAAGAAATACAGGTCGCGGAAGCGAGGGAAGAGATATCCCGCACGCTTTTGCCGGGCGGCGATAGTGCCGACAACATGCATTCCGAAAAAGAGATCCGGAAGAACCGCTATTTCTACGAAGATTCAAAACTGGTGGTCGACGTTTTTCTGGGAAAACTTTGGGGACTGATCCTGGCACAGGTAAGTTTTAAAGATGAGAAAGAGGCGGCGAATTTTTCCCCGCCGGAATTTTCGGTAACCGATGTTTCAAGTAATGAATTTTTTCGAGGAGAAAATCTGGTGCAAGTAGACTTCGAAAATGTAAAAAAAGAATTCACTAAGATAATGGGTAATTGAATTTAGCCACGAATTATACGAATCATACGAACAATCAAAAACCAATTACCAATCACTTCGCTCTTGGTGTCATCGGGACAAATTTATCCAGCGAGGCGTATATCCGGTGATAGATCTGAGTTTCGCGCGGTATCAGGAATTTCCAGTTCGCGCCGCCGCGGCGGATATAACCGGGAAGGCGCGCGGGGTTTGAGTTGTAGCCGGCCGACATCAATTCCGCCTGCGTGGCATAGCCCTGCGACATCGCGTCTAAAACATCCGAACTCGAAGAAAGATCGTTCCACGTATCCTGCATATAAAGCAGCATGGCCTGCGCGGCGTTCGAATGGTTTCGCATCCCGTCGACAAAATTCGGTATCAGTCCGACGTTAAAATGGCGGTTGCGGACCATCGAATAAGTCGAAGGTATCATCTGCACCAAGCCGCCGGCGCCGGCGGTGCTGACCGCGTAACGGTAAGTATTGCCTTCATTTAGAGCAAACAGCGTAAAGATCTCGTTAAAAAGCCCGAGCTGGAATTCATTGTTGAACCGGTAGTGATCGACGTGTTCAACGGTGCAGAGACGTTCGGCGATATCGGCCACTTGCGGCGAGATAAAGACGCCTTTTTGTTTCAGGTTCTGGCGCGCGGTATCGATTATGTTGCGCAGGTACATCTTGCCGTAATAGGCGACCTCGGCGCTGATCGTGCCCGGGTGGGCCGAAGAATAATACGCCATTTCATAGAACACGCCGTTTCTTTCCACCGGATATTGCACGATGATCGGCAGCAGCGACTGGTTTCTTTCGTCGGTCACGGTGACGGCGGTATTTACCCCGTTGACGCGGACCACGCGGACCGTGACATTTTTGCCTTCGGAGGTGGACGCGAAAAATTGCAGATCGCGCGAAAGAAAGGATGTCTTACTGGTCAGGATGTAATGCATCCGCGAAGTGGCGGTATCGAGGGCCGCGATACGGACCGTATCGGTCGACATGGTCGCGACATTTTCGACCGACGATATCTGCATCGGGCGCGATTGCATATAAGACCTGGCTTCATTCAGCTTTGCCTTCAAGGCGGCAATGTTTAGCAACTTCCCGTTATAGGTGGGCGGGGGAAGGACCCGCTCCGAAAGATAATCGTTCGCCGTGACGATGGCCGGGGTTGGCGTAACGCGCGGCACGTAGATCGGCGTCGCCGTCGAAGTCGGGGGCGCAGGGCGATAAACCGGTGTCGGCGTCGGCGTCGAAGGCGGGGGATAAACAGGCCGGTCGGTTTTGGTGATCACCACCGGGGCAAACGGCGTCGGCGAAGGTGTCGGCGACAGTTCCGGTCCATTCTCATCCGCGACGATACGCGGGCGCTCGTCAACTGAATTACCAGGCGAGTTATCGGGCGATTGTGCCACGGCCAAAATGCTGGCCGGAAAAATTAAAGCTAAAATTAAGACGGGTTTGTAATTCATCGATACTCTTCGGGATACTTCATTTAGAAAGCGGTGTGCCTAAAATTACTCTTGCCAAAACGAGGGCAGTGAAATAAAGATTCGCTCAAACGGCAAAAGGTTGTCAACTTTGTCGCCGGCCAGTTAGCAAAATATCACAGTTTTTTATAGATTTGATAAAGAAAAATTGAAATCATTCAAAATATTATAGATGGAGACTCAAACTCAGGAGAAAAAAGGATATTTTTACGGCTGGACGATCGTGCTCGTGGCCACTTTGGCGCTGGCGGTGAGCAACGGCCTGACCACTTTGGGGATCGCCGTTTTCTCGAGATCCGTCCGGGAAGAATTTGTCGCCGGCGGTGTCGTGCCCCTTAACGGCGCGGAAAGCATGATCGCTACGGCAAGTTTCCTGACCTTTTTACTGGCCGGGTTTTTCTCGCCCGTTACGGGCTACCTGATAAAAAGATTCAGTTTGCGCCGGCTGATGATTACCGGCTGTTTTATTTTGGGTATCGCCCTTTTGCTGCATTCACAGGCCCAAACGCCGCTGGTGGTTTATATCGCGCGCATTTTAATGGGCGCTTCGCTGGGATTTGTCGGCGTAATGCCTCAGGTCGTGCTGGTCTCTAACTGGTTCCGGCGGCGGCGGGGAACATCGCTGGGAATCGTTTTGACGGGAACAAGCCTGGGAGGCTTTGCGGTGCCGCTGATCGCCACGCCGCTACTGGTAAATTACGGTTGGCGGACGGCGATGATAGCAACCAGCCTGCTGGTTTGGATCATTCTGCTTCCGGCGATTTTTTTCCTGGTCAAAGACCGCCCGGAAGAAAAAGGGCAGTTTCCGGATGGCGATCCGCTGCCGGCGGAAAACGAAACCGACGATCAAACAGGGTCCGGTTATACCTTGCGCCGGGCATTAGGGATGCCGGTATTCTGGATATTTGCTCTCTGCGCGGCGGCGCTTTTTTATACGATCTTTGTCGTGACCCAGCAATTCATTCTCTATTTGCAGACGCCGAAGATAGGTTTCTCGCCATCGGCGGCAGGTTATTTTCTCTCGATACTTTCGGCGGTCAGCATGGGCGGTAAATTTCTTTTCGGCTGGCTGAGCGACCGGCTGCCCCCGCCGCGGGTGATGCTGCTCTGCTGCGCGGTAATGTTTGCCTCGACCTTTATCTTTTTCGGCTTGAACGCCAGCAACGCGATATTTTTCATCCTTATCTTTGCCGTTAGCTACGGCGGCACCTTTGTCCTGCTGCAGCTTTTGGTGGCGGAATTTTTCGGACGGCGCGAATACGGTAAGATACTGGGAGTGATCGTGATGATCGAAACGATCGGCGCGGCGATCGGCGGCAAGATCACCGGTTACCTGGCCGATGCCGACGGCGGAGATTACACGCGCGCCTTTTACGGCGTGATAGTAAGCACGGGGTTGGCTTTTGCACTGACACTGATGTTGAATCGAAAACGAATTTATCTGACCTTTTGAGTTATTTGCCGGAGAACGAAGCGGGGGGATTCGTTTTACGGTTTGTAAAATTAAGCCTGGCCGACGTGCGGGCTCGTACAATCTAAAAGGTCTTCAAATATGAACTTCCACATCATAAGTGAAATCACCCAAATAGAAATTATTGCAGTCGGAGGCAGAATTCGCGATGCTGCCAGACTGCGAAATTATACGGCTCGGGCCGGTGGAGAAAATTGAAAGGCGTGGCGCAAATTCGCCTTAAAAATGGTAAAATACGTCTAGCGGAACTTCACTGGTACGAAGCTCACGGCATCGGCAAACGCGAAATAAAACGTAAATGCTACCTGGATTAAACCTATGAACGCAATTAACGGGAAAGAGTCAAAATTCGTCGTCTGTGTAAATAACTCTGATTATCCCGCTTCGCTTGAACTTCATAAAATTTATCTGGTTTTGCCGGATAAGGAAGCGGAGGAAGACGGAGATCTGAGAGTAGTTGATGAAAGCGGCGAAGATTATCTTTATTCTGCCGATAAATTTTGTCATGGTCGAATTGCCTCAGGCAGTTCAAAGTTCCTTGCTAAAAGTTGCCTAATTAAACTCACAAAAATCATAGAATAAGTCGGCGCGATGCCGCTCAGGATATCTTTCCGGCATAGTGGCCGATCGTTCGTAATGAAAAAACTTTTTGGAACAGACGGTATGCGCGGCGAGGCGGGACAGTTTCCGCTGGATGAAAAGACGGTGAAAACCCTGGGGCTTTCGCTGGCGATGCAATTTAAAGATCGGACCGGCCGCGTGCCGAAATTCGTCACCGGGCGCGACACGCGCGAATCAGGCGAATGGATCGAGCGAGCCTTTCAAGCGGGTGCGGTAGCGGGCGGTGCGGAATGCTCTTCCGCCGGTGTGATCCCCACACCGGGCGTAGCTTTTATTACATCCTCACGGGATTTTGACGCCGGGATCGTTATCAGTGCTTCGCATAACCCCTTTCAGGATAATGGGATAAAGATATTTTCCCCGAGCGGAAAAAAGATCGACGAAGCCACCGAACGGCAGATCGAAGCGGATATTTTTGCGGCCGGACCGGAAGATCTCATACCGGAAAATTTTGACGAGAGTTCCGCCTCCGAACTGCACCGGCTTTATTCTTCGCATCTGGAAAATGAATTTTCCGGCCTTTCGCTGGCGGGGTTGAAGTTTGTCATCGATTGCGCCAACGGGGCTTCATCTGCCTACGCGCCTGAAATATTTGACGACCTGGGGGCGCAGATTACCGCGATCAATTATCAGCCTGATGGGCGCAACATAAATCTCAATTGCGGCTCGACCCATATCGAAGGTTTGCAGAAAAAAGTTATCGAAGAAAAAGCCGACATTGGTGTGGCTTTTGACGGCGACGCCGACCGCGCGCTGTTCGTTAACTCAGGCGGCGAGCTGGTCGATGGCGACGCCGTGATGTGGATAATGGCGCAGCACCTGCAGGACAAAGGCGAACTGAAAAACGATCTGGTGATCGCCACCGTGATGAGCAACATCGGTTTGGAGCTCGCGCTCAAGACGCGCGGCATCGAACTCCGCCGAACGGGCGTCGGCGACAAATACGTTTTAGAAGAATTGTTAAAGTCCGAAGCGGCGCTGGGCGGCGAGCAATCCGGCCATATAATTTTCCCTTATCACAGCCTGGTGGGCGATGGAATGCTGACCGCGCTGTTCCTTTTAAAAGCGCTGCGAGACAGTGGAAAGACACTGGAAGAAATGTCCGCCGGGTTCTCTCGTTTTCCGCAAATTTTGCTCAATGTAAAAGTGCGCGAGAAATTGCCGTTTGACGAAGTTGCGGCCATCCAGACCGCCGCGCAAAAGACCGAAGCCGAGTTGGGCGACACCGGCCGGCTGCTTTTGCGCTACTCCGGCACGGAAAATCTGGCGCGCGTTATGATCGAAGGAAAAGATCAGGAAACCATCGATCGGCAGGCGGGGGAATTGGCTGAGGTCATTCGCAAAAATCTCGGCTAAAAATGTTCAACAAAATAAATAATTTTTCTTGCTTTGCCTATTTCAGAGGAGTATATTTTATGTAATCGAAACACAAGGCTGAACCCTTGTATTTCCGGTGGTTGCTGGGGTGAGGACAGTGATCACGAATTGGTGAGTGTGACGCACTTCCACGCTGTTACACTCACTTTAATTTTGCCTAAAATCTGTGCGGTCAGATAATTAGATGGGTCAAACTGTCAAAATAAAGATTCCCGGCGAAGGCCAGACATACGGGATAGCGATCGGCGCCGGCAGTCTCAAAACCTGCGGTGAGTGGGCGAAAAAATGTTTATCCCCAAATACGCGTAAGATCCTGATCGTTTCCAGCAAAAAAGTTTTTGGTTTGTATGGCGAGCCGGTACAAAAAAGCCTGGCCCGCGGCGGGTACCGGGTTTCCGTTTGGCTGATGCCTGATGGTGAAAAGCACAAGAACCTCAAGTCGCTGCAGAAACTGCTGGCGTTTCTGGGCGCGCAGGGCTTTACCCGTGCGGACGCGGTGGTGGCGCTGGGCGGCGGGGTGGTTGGCGACCTGGCCGGGTTTGCGGCTGCGGTCTATTTACGCGGCATCCCTGTTTTGCAAATCCCAACTACACTGCTCTCCCAGATAGATTCGTCGGTTGGCGGCAAGACGGCCATTAATACCGAATACGGAAAAAATCTTATCGGCGCTTTTTATCAACCGCGCGGGGTCTTGATCGATATCGAAACCCTGCAAACTCTTCCGCGAAGGGAATTGACCGCCGGCTTTTGCGAGGTTATTAAACAAGGCGCGCTGGCAGGTGGCCCGCTTTTTAGCCGGACGGCCGAGGTTTTAGAAACATACCCGATCGGTAAATTCGCCGGGTTTTTTGCCGGCCCTGGCAGCGAGAAATTTAGAGACCGGCTTTCCGGGCTGATCAAGGCGCAAGTGGCATTTAAAGCCAAAATCGTCTCTGGAGACCAAAAAGAGGGGTTGAATCGCCGGGATCCACGGTCGAGAAAAATTCTTAATTTTGGCCATACGGTGGGTCACGCATTAGAAAAAGTCTTTAATTATCAATGGCTTAAACATGGCGAGGCGGTCGGCTACGGGATGCTGGCGGCCAGCGAGATATCAAAAAATCTTGGCTTTTTGGATAAAAATAGTTTAAAATCTTTGGTTGATGTTATAGGGTACGCCGGTCCGCTGCCCGCGATAGAAAACATCAAACCCGAGGACGTTATCAAGGCGGCTGCTTTCGACAAGAAAAAGGCCGGCACCGTTACGACCTGGATACTGCTAAAAGAAATAGGCAAACCGGTTCTGATCGGCGATGACAAGATCCCGGCCTCAATAGTCAGACAGTCCATTAAAACCATTCTTAAATAGATCCCGCATTCTTCTGATGTGATTCGACAGGAGATCCAAACAATGAATAAGCAAGAAAATCGAGTGAAAAAAAACGGATTCCATCAAGACGAGATAGGCGGAACGAAGATATACGCCCTGGTCGCATTAACAGTACTGTTTTTGCTGATCCATGCGGGTTACAACTATCTTCCCGTCGTGTACCAGTACGAAAATTTTAAATCGGAAATGAAGGGCGCCACGATGCGGGTATTAACAATGCCGCACGGGGCCGAGTCTTTATCCGACAAATTAAAGAAACAGATCAGGCTGGCGGGAAATGAGAACGGAGTTCCGGGAAACGCGGTCATAGAAGTGACGGAGCTGAATAATTCTCTTAAAGCCCATGTGAAATTCACCAGGGAAATAAACCTGCTTCCTTTCGGATTGTACCGGTACCGCTATGAATTTGATAATACTTCGGTGGCGTAGATTAAGAGAGTAAAGCCTGAACGCGCGGGCGCAAGCCCTGCAGTTGGACAAAGGCGGGTTCGGCGCTGCCGAGCCAAGTCGACGGGCACACACCGCATTTAGTACAAGTATCGGTTGATGGACAAGGCGCAGTTGATTTAGCAGCTTGCGCCTTTTCATGTTCCTCGCGCAAGAATTCAAACGACAATCCGGAATCCACGATCGACCAAGGCAGGAATTCCTCGTAACTGCGGTCGCGCGAAGTGTGGAATGCCGCGTCAACACCGGTTTCGCGCAGCGCCTGATCGAGATTTCCTTTTAGCCGCGCGGCCGCTTCGATAACCTTTCCGATCCTCCGGTCGCCCGATGAATAAAGCGCCTGTTCGTGCGCGATACGCGCCGACATCACCCGAACCTCAACATTCGGTATCCGCGAAAGATTTTTACAAACCCATTTCAATCTCTGCTTTAATTCTTTTTCATCGCAGATAGCGTCCCACTGCAGCGGCGTGTTGGGTTTGGGCACAAATCCGTTAAGTGAGGGAATGATCTTGCCCGCGCGGCCGAATTTTTTACCGGCCTCGAGCATGCGGTCTTTGATGCGCTCGACCAGGACGATCATCTCTTCCAGGTCTTCCTGTGTTTCGGTCGGCAGCCCGACCATCAGGTAAAGCTTTACGGTCAGCATTCCCCGGTCGAAAACCGCGCCGCAAATATCGACGATCTCGTCATTGGTCAGATTTTTGTTGATCACGCGGCGCAGGCGGTCCGAACCGCATTCGGGCGCGACGGCGATCTGCTGGTCTTTTGATTCGACCAGCGCATCGAGCAGTTCCTCGGAAATTTGGTCCAGCCGCAGCGAAGAAACCGAGATGCGAAAATCCATCTTGCGCAGTTCGCTCAGGATCGTGGAAATTTCCGGGTGGTCGCAGACGGCGGTGGAAACCAGCCCGATCTTGTTTGTTTTACCGCGCCACTCCGCGGCCTTGGCCAGAATATCTTTTGCCGGAACGACGCGCGGCGGGTAATAGTTATAACCGGCCCAGCAAAAGCGGCAGCCCTGTGAACATCCGCGCGAAATTTCCACCAGCAGGCGATCTCCCATTTCCGCGCCCGGCGACCAGATCGAAGTGGAAGGCGCAAAAACATCCTGGTTCACCAATCTATCGACTACTTCTGTTTCACCGCGCCGCATTGCCCGGCGCAGGGTCCCTTCCTTGGGGTTTTCATGCGCCAAAGCACGCCCCACCTTAGCAGGGATTCCTTCGGCGGTCGGCAGGTAATCGTAAACCGTCCCATCCTCGTTATAGATCACCTCGTAAAGCGAGGGAATATAAAATCCGCGCCCGATCTTTGCCAGGGCGAGCAGGATGTCTTCCTTGGTCCCGTGTTCAAAGATCGTGTCGACCAACTGGTACGCCAGAATTTCGCCTTCGCCGACGGCGATGACATCGGTAAATTCCGCGATCGGTTCCGGGTTCAAAAACGAAGCCGCGCCGCCCATTACCACCAGCGGATGAAAATGATTGCGGTCTTTTGCCCAGACGGGGATGCTGCTCATCTGCAGCATCTTGGCCATGTTCAGGTAGTCCGTCTCGAACGAAATAGAAAAAGCGACGACGTCAAAATCGCGGACCGGAGTTTGGGTTTCGAGCGAAAGCAGCGGCGTGCGCGACTTTTCATATTCGCGCATCTCCATGTCGTCGGGCAGAAAAACGCGTTCACAGGAAACTTCCGGGATCTGGTTAAAAAGCTCGTACATCGTGTGAAGCCCGAGATTCGCCATGCCGATGCCGTGCGTGTTCGGGTAGCACAGCGCGATACGCATCTGCGCCCCGTGTTTTACGCTCCAGCCTTCTTCAACGGCGAGTTTTTTCCTGTAGCTTTCGACGATCTTTTTATTCATATAGAAACAAACTAATAAGTCTATCAAACATTGATCGATTTAACTAATTTTACAGCACTGGATAGTGGGTCAGTTAGAAAATCTATCCTTAAAAGTCCCCAACGGGGACAAAGAAAATAGCCCGGGGTAAGTGAGCGAAGCGAACGCCACCCTGGGTATGTAATCCAAAATGATCCAGCCCTGAAGGGGCGGCATTACCCAAGTCAGTTCTGCCGCCCCTTCAGGACTGGCACTTCAAACAGTCCGCTACGCGGACATTATTGATTTCAAACCGACCCACTACCCAGCGCTGGCTGTGGGTCGATCCGGGTTTTCTTATGATAAATATGGCTTTGTTTATAAAGTCGGGGATATAGGCCACGAATGTCACAAATAACACGAATAAGAGTCGGGTTCTTCCTTCAATTTAATAAAATTCTCTCAAAAGCAAATTTCCCAGAACAAGTGATTACTTTTTGGCGTAGTAGACATTAAGTCGCAAGACTCCAAACAAGCGGAAAACTCAGTTTCTATTAGTTTTATGCGGTATTTGATCTCATTTTACACTGATGCCTTTAAGATCGCGTTCGATTCGATCCTGGCCCATAAACTGCGCGCCTTGCTGACTTTGATCGGCGTGGTGATCGGCGTGGCTGCGGTGGTAGTGGTCAGCGCCTCGGTCAACGGCCTTAATTCATACGTTACGCAGAAGATCGGCAAGATACTGGGCTCGAACCACTTTATGATCGCGCGGATGGCGTTTTCCGGCCAGATGGACGACGACGCCTATGAGAAGGCCAACCGGCGTAATAAAAAAGTGATCTGGGACGAGTATGAGTATATAAAGGCGACCTGCGGAAACTGCTCCGATGTCGGCGCGCAGACGCAGAGCGGAGCCAATCTCAGTCAGGAAGGCATTGAAATGCCATCCGTGCGCATGATCGGCGTTACCGCCAGCATGGAAACCATCGAGGAAAAAACCATCATCGAAGGCAGATTTATCACCGACGATGAGGTGCAGCGTTCCGCCAAGGTCTGCGTCATCGGCTGGGACGTGAAAGAAAAATATTTCGGAGATAGAAGCGCGCTGGGGCACAAGATCAAGGTCAACGGAATTCCGCTGGAAGTGGTCGGCGTCGAAGACCAGCGCGGATCGTTTTTTGGCGACGCGCTCGACCGGCACATGTACATTCCGGTGACGCTTCACCTGCAAATGTTCGGCTGGGGCCAGGGGCTGCAGCTGCACGGAAAATCCGCCGAGCGGGAAAAGCTTGCCGGCGCTATCGATGAAGCGCGTTTAGACATGCGCAACAAACGTAAATTGATCGGCAGCGAAGAAGACACCTTTGGCCTGGTAAATACGGCCGACCTGGGAAACCAGATAGACCAGTTCACCAACAGTATTCAAGCCGTCGTGCTGCCGATAACGATGATCACTCTTATCGTCGGCGGAATCGTGGTGATGAATATCATGCTGGTGTCGGTCACCGAAAGAACTTTTGAAGTAGGTTTAAGAAAAGCCCTCGGGGCGACGCAGAAACAGATCATCTTACAGTTTTTGATAGAGTCGATCCTGCTTTGCGCGGTTGGCGGGATGTTAGGAATTTTGCTGGCGTTCGGGGTAACGCAGCTGATCACGGTCATGGCCCAGATCACGATGAACATTACGCCTTTTTACATTTTTATCGCTCTGGGAGTTTCCAGCACGATAGGGGTCGTGGCCGGAATTTACCCGGCTTATAAAGCGGCCAAGCTTGACCCGATAGTGGCGCTGACGACGGCTAAATAATATGAGGCTTCCAAGTTTTATCCCATATGAAATAATCAAGATGGCGCTGGAAAGTATCCGCGCCAATAAATTCCGCAGCTTTCTTACCGTGCTGGGAATTGTCGTCGGCGTTTTTACCGCGATCGTGATCGCCTCTATCCTGACCGGCATGCGCCAGAGCATTGTTTCCATAATCGAAGATTACGGCACCAATAATATCTACGCTTTTCACCTGACCACCGGATTTGGCCCGGACGACCGGTCCGAACGTACGCGCAAAGTGCTGACCGAAGACGATGCCGATGCGATCCTGACGCAGGCTACGGCGGTAGAAGACATCGCGCTGGTAGCGCCGGGGATCGGAAATTTCGGCCCCAGCTTTGACGATAATATAGTTTATGAAGGCCGCAATTACCGCCGCGCTCAAACCGACGGCGTGTCGGCCAACTACGATCAGATAGTCAACATAACGATAAAATACGGGCGCTTTATTACCGAAGGCGACGATCAGCAGAGACGGCAGGTGATCGTGCTCGGCGTGAATGCCGCCGATGCTTTGTTTCCGGCCGAAGAAGAAAAAGCGATCGGCAAGGTCGTGAGAATGAACGGCCAATCCTGGGAAGTGATAGGCGTGCTGGAAAAAAGAAAATCCGGATTTTTCGGCGAGAACGAGGAAGATTCGAAAGTATTGCTGCCGTATCGCACCGCGCGGAAGGTCGCCCCGCAGCGTAGTTATCTGCTGCACATCATCAAAGCAAAATCCGGCCGCGTAATGGAAGCGCTGGAAGAATCGGAATCGATCCTGCGCAAGCGCCGCAACCTGGCCTTTGATAAACCGAACGATTTTGATATTAAAACCGCGGACCAGTTCATCAAACAGTTTGACGGTATCACGGGAATGGTCGGGTTGATCGCGATCGCCATTTCTTCGCTCGGGCTGCTGGTCGGCGGGATCGGGGTGATGAATATCATGCTGGTTTCCGTGACCGAACGCACCAAAGAGATCGGCATCCGCAAAGCTATCGGCGCGACCCGGAAGGATATCGTTCTGCAGTTCCTGCTGGAAGCGATGACGCTTACCTTTATCGGCGGAATAATCGGATTGATAGCGGCGGCGGGAATCAGCAATCTGATACTTTTCCTGATACCTTCGATCCCGGCGCAAATACCTCTGTGGGCGGTGATCGCCGGACTCGGCGTTTCTATCCTGGTGGGGCTGGTCTTCGGTGTGCTGCCGGCGCGGAAAGCTTCGCGGCTCGATCCGATCGAGTGTTTGCGATACGAATAGCAGAAAATATTTACCACAAAGACACAAGGGACACAAAGAAAAAACGGGGAACAACGAGTTTCACTAATTACCCGAAAGAAAAATTCGAGTAATTTGTTGTTTGCTCTCTTTACTTTGTGTCCTTCGTGTCTTTGTGGTGAAAAATATAAATAAAAAAGGGCGGCAATTTCACAACCATTTCGGCATTTTTCGGTACAAGCAAATTGCAACCATTGTTAAATTTGTCTTGTTTCGGTCATCTTAGCAAAAAATTATGCTAATGACTTTTCTTTAGCCGGGTTCTGCTGTACACTTTCATCTTTCCGACAAATCAACCCACAAAAGAAAGAGGTAATTTTTTATGGCAATTCTTAGTTTTAACGGACGTGTAAATATCGCTGTGCGTATCGTGACGGAACAATACCCAGAGGCCAAGCTGTACGAGGCCGAGGGAGTGGCGAAAGACGGGCCGACCACCGACCCGGCAGCGATCAATCAGATGAAAGTCGTATTTCAGAACGCGGACAATACCACAGTGATCATCAACGAGACGGGCTACGGCGAATTCGGTCCGCCCGAGCTTTTCGACAGCCCCTGGGGCGATGATGTCGTTATCGATTGGCCGATAGATATGGACCTTCCGAAAGCCAATGACCTGAAAGAAGCGGCCGGTTTCACGGAGGCCTATGCCAACGTTACGCTGCGGAATCCGCTGGGACCGACGGTGAGCAACCCGAAATTTGTTTTCGGTACGAATCCGCAGGAGCCGTATATTTTTGTCGATACCGTCACGGGCGAAGTGACCCAGGGCAACTAAAAAAACAACTCTCCCCCCAAAAAAGAAAAGGCGCAAGAAACTTTATTTGTTTCTTGCGCCTTTTTGAGTTTGCGTGCCTTTTGGGTAGCGAACTATTTACTGCTTGCCTTCTAAAAACGCTTTCAGTTTTCTCGAGCGTGAAGGGTGCCGCAGTTTCCTCAAAGCTTTCGCTTCGATCTGACGGATACGTTCGCGGGTGACCGCGAAGTGTTGGCCTACTTCTTCAAGTGTATGTTCCGAGCCGCTGCTGCCTAATCCGAAACGCATCTTGATAACCTTTTCTTCGCGCGGCGTGAGCGTCGCCAACACCTCGTTGGTGATCTCGCGCAGGTTGGAAACGGTCACTGCTTCGGCCGGGTTCAGGATCGATTTGTCCTCGATAAAATCACCGAGGTGCGAATCTTCTTCTTCACCGATCGGCGTCTCGAGCGAGATCGGCTCCTGAGCGATCTTCAATACCTTACGCACCTTCGAGACGGGGATGTCCATTTTCTTGGCAATTTCCTCGCTCGTCGGTTCGCGTCCCAGTTCCTGTACCAGCGCCCGCGAAGTGCGGATAAGCTTATTGATCGTTTCGATCATGTGTACCGGAATGCGGATGGTGCGCGCCTGATCGGCGATAGCACGGGTGATCGCCTGGCGGATCCACCACGTGGCATAAGTCGAAAACTTGTAGCCGCGCCGCCATTCGAATTTATCCACCGCCTTCATCAAACCGATGTTGCCTTCCTGGATCAAATCCAAGAACTGCAGACCACGGTTCGTGTACTTCTTCGCGATCGACACGACCAAGCGCAGGTTGGCTTCGACGAGCTCGGCCTTCGCACGTTCGGCTGCACGCTCACCGCTGTGCAAGCGCTTGTAGGTCTGGCGAAGAACGTCGACGGGCTGCCCCATGTCGGCTTCGACGCGGGCGACCGCCTGCTGCGCTTCCTTCACGACCTCGAACGCCTGACGAATCTGCGCGATCGAGCCGTAGCGCTTGTGGAGCTTCTTCTCCTGCGCCGGATTCGCCTCCATCTCGGCGACGATCTTTTCCATGTCCGCGAACTTGAGGCTGCCGATGCCACGTTCGGCTTCGTAAACCTCGCTCTCGGCAGCTTCGACGCGTCGCGCGTAGCTCTTGATGCGCGAAACGATCTCGTCGATCAGCTTCTTCGTGAGCTTCGCCTCGAGGAGGGTCAGCACGATCTCTTTGTTGCCGAGCTCGATCGAATGCTCGGCCTGGCGCCGCGCCTTGTCGCTCGTCTTCTTCGGCGCCGCGAGCTCTTCGCGAACGGTCGCGTTCTGCGCTTCGAGGCGCTTCACCTTGTCGAGGACGCGCGTGACGCGCTTGATGATCTCTTCCTCGTTGATCTCGGCGCCCTCTTCGACGGGCTCGACGTCGCGAACGACGTCCTTCGCGCGAATCTTGCCCTTCCGCAGGTTCTCGCCGATGTCGAGGATCTCGGTGATGCCGACGCGCGAGTTGATGATGACCTGGAAGACCGTGCCTTCGCCGTCTTCGATCCGCTTCGCGATCTCGACTTCGCCTTCACGCGTGAGAAGCGAGACCGAGCCCATCTTGCGCAAGTACATGCGGACGGGGTCGCTCGACTTCGTCGCGTCGCTCTCTTCGAGCGCAACGGGCGGAACCGACGGGAACTCGGAGCTGCGCGGCGGCATCTCGGAGCGCTGTGGGCGCTGTGCCTGCGGCGTCTTGTCACCGCGAACTTGGTTCGCCGCAACGACGACTTCGATGTTCTGCCCTTCGAGCACCTCCATCAGATCGTCGATCTGATCCGAGGTCACC
>DASYKT010000014.1:0-97208 GCA_035995185.1 Pyrinomonadaceae bacterium | reverse complement strand
AAGAGTCTGGGAAGTCTGGGAAGTCTGGGAAGTCTGGGAAGTCTGGGAAGTCTGGGAAGTCTGGGAAGTCTGGGAAGTCTGGGAAGTCTGGGAAGTCTGGGAAGTCTGGGAAGTCTGGAAAGTCTGGAAAGTCTGGAAAGTCTGGAAAGTCTGGAAAGTCGAGAGAGTCTAGAAAGTCCAGGAAATTTGGAAGGTCAAGAGAATCGTTAGACACTTTCCCGACTCCGAACTTCTACAGACTTCCTGGACTTTCCAGACTTACTAGACTCCCTAGACTTACTAGAGACTCCCGACTCGCCAGGCAGATTTTTAGTATCTGACTCTGACCCAGCGATAATAGCGGTGTCCGTTGACATAATAGACCTGGCGGACCAACCTGGTGCGGTTGTAAGACCTATCCCGACTATTATCCCAGCCTCTATGCCTTCCGCGGTTCCACTGGCGGTTGCGATTCCTTCGCCCGATCTGCACCCTGATCTGCGGCGAATATTCATACACCGTCACTGCGTTATTTTTTTCGCTTGCCGCGGCATAATTTTCCGCCGGTAAAAAGACAAATGCCGACGCTAACATCAGCATCCCGATAATTATTTTATTTCTCATATTG
Organism: Pyrinomonadaceae bacterium; assembly: GCA_035995185.1. Classification (GTDB taxonomy): domain Bacteria; phylum Acidobacteriota; class Blastocatellia; order Pyrinomonadales; family Pyrinomonadaceae; genus DASYKT01. The sequence goes on along the minus strand of DASYKT010000014.1, from coordinate 96,601 downwards.
TCCTCCTTGCTCTTTAACAAAAGCCGATGCGTCCTAAAAAAGGTCACACTAATTTGGTATTCTGCAATTACCGCGCCGCAAAGAAGGGAATTTCCGTAATCGCTGAAATAAAAGGACAACGCCGGGAAAACGGTTTTTTCGGCCGTGGATTATATGTATAAAAACCGGACAAGAAATAAGGAATAAACCCCGGGAGCGTTGCCAGTAACCGGTTCGCCGAAGGCGATAAATTCAATAGCGTCGGGTAACACCCGACGTGCCGGATGACAGTGATCCTTAAGTCCCTGCAAGGGACAAATATTCGACGCCTTCAGCGTCGGACGTCAATTTCGATTTACACGTAGGGTTTCACCCTACGCTATTAAATATTTCGCCGTTGGCGAAAAAACCACGAAACACACCAAACACACGAAAATAAGATTCCGCGCTCTCGAGGAAAGAGGTTACAATTTCCGGGAATTGGTTTAGAATTTCCCAATCAAATCAAATGAAAAAAATAATCATTCTTCTTCTCATCTTATTAGCCGCGATTCCGGTCTTTGCGCAGCAGCCGCAGGCGCTTTCGGTCGCCGGGCTGCAGGACACCGTTACCGTGCGGCGGGACGCGCGCTGGATACCCTACATCGAAGCGAAAAACGAGGCGGATCTTTATTTCGCGCAGGGCTATGTGACGGCGAGTGACCGTTTGTTTCAGATGGACCTGATGCGGCGGGTGGCGCGCGGCGAGACCGCGGAAATTTTCGGGCGGCAGGGCCTGGAAGAAGACAAGCGCTGGCGCAAGCTGGGATTTTCGAGGGTGGTGGCGGAAACCTATACGATGCTCAAGCCCGAACTGAAAAATTCCGTCGATAACTACGCGCGCGGCGTCAACGCCTACATCGCCACGCTGACGGATGACACGCTGCCTCTGGAATACAAGATCCTGCAATTTAAACCGCGCGAATGGGTGCCGACCGATTCGATAGTCATCGGGAAAATTCTTTCGGACTCTTTGAGCAACACCTGGCGGCAGGATCTGTATCGTGCGGCGATAACGCAATTACCTGAAGACAAGGCTGAGATGCTGCTAAATCAGGTGACGCCGTTTGACGTGGTCTTATATGGAAAAGATATGCCCACAGTGAAAACGGGGGCAACAGGAAAGAGGGCGGAAACACGAGCGTCAGCGAGTGTGTCTCCAAATTTCGATAACACACTCCCTAACGGTCGTGTCTCCGCCTCTGTTTTTGAACAGGCTGATGCTCTGGAAAACATGCGCAGGGCTTCGCTGGAAAAAATCGGGCTTTATGCCGAAGACAATGCCGCCAGCAACAATTGGGTCATCAGCGGCAAACGCTCGGCGGACGGCAAAGCTATTCTGGCGAACGACCCTCATCTACAGGCGACCGCGCCGGGCATCTGGTATCTGACGCATCTGAGCACACCCGACATGCGCATCAGCGGAGTGACGTTTCCCGGCGCGCCGGGAATCACCCTCGGCCACAACGAATACATCGCATGGGGCGCGACCAATCTCGGGCCGGATGTGCAGGACCTGTATCTGGAAACCTTTGACGCGGCGCGGCCGGGGCAGTACAAAACCGAGAAGGGCTGGAAAGAAAGCACCCGGCGGACGGAAGAGATCAAGGTGAGGAAAAACCCGCTCGGGCCGGTGACGGATTCGCAGGTGGAAAAGCTCGAGGTCATAGAAACGCGGCACGGCGTTATCTATTTTGAAGATGGCGATAAAAAGTACGCGCTGCGCTGGACGGCGCGCGATCCGAAAAACAACGAGCTGAGCGGTTTTTATTATTTGAACCGGGCAAAAAACTGGGAAGAGTTTAACAAGGCGCTAAAAACCTATGGCGGGCCGGCGCAGAATTTTGTCTACGCCGATGTGAAGGGAAATATCGGCTGGCATACGGCCGGGCCGGTGCCGATCCGGTTTGAAGCCACCGGCGCCGTACCCTACGACGGCGCAAAAGGCGAGGCCGAATGGATAGGGACCATCCCCTATGATTCGCAGGGGCCGATGCTTAACGGAATGCCGCGCTGGTACACTCCGGACCAGGGTTTTTTGGTGACGGCAAACCAGCGCGTGACCGGCACCGGCCATCAATATTTTTCCGAACTGTCGCGTGACGCGGCGATGCCCTGGCGCGCGCGCCGGATCACGGACATGATCAACGCCATCCTAAAGAGTAAGAAAAAAATAACGATGGACGATTGCCGCGACATGCAGCTCGATGTTTTTAACTTGCCCGTAGCGATGTTCGCCGAATTGGTGCACGGCATCGGCGGCGCCAGTCCGGAGACGTTGGGGACGATCGCGGCGTGGAACGGCCGGATGACTTACGACGCGAAAGAACCGCTGATCATAAATGAAATGCGCAACGTTTTTGCCGAGCGGCTGGCCGAAGCCAACCTCGTCGATAAAGACGGCAAGCGGCTGAATATTCCCGTCGGCTACGTGCGCGAACGCGTGATCATACCGGTCTTAAAAGATAACAAGATCAAGTGGCTGCCGAGCGGTTTTACTTCGTTTAAGGATGTGCTGCTGGATTGTGAAAAACAGGCCAGGCTGAATCTGAACGCGCTGGCGGCGAGATTGAAAAAAGATCCCAAAGATCTGGTCTGGGGAGATTATTTCACGGCGAATTTCTTTCACCCGCTGGCGGCGGCGCCGCTGATCGGCGCGCAGTTTACCGTGCGCCCGCCGGGCGTAAACGGCAGCGGCCAGACACCGAACGTCGGAGCCAGCGTTTCGATGCGCCTCATCACGGAACCAGGAAACTGGGACGCCACGCGCCATGTCATCCCTTTAGGCGAAAGCGGCGATCCGCAGTCCGCGCATTTCAAAGACCAGTTCGAATCATGGCGCACCGGCAAGCCGGAAATATTCTGGTTTTCGAAAGAAGCCGTGGAGAAAAACGCGCCGGTCGTGACGGTGATGACGCCGAAGAAATAGGGCAATTTTGGATTCTTGATTTTGGATTTTCGATTCGTGTATTTCGTGTGTTTAGTGGTTAGGAGATTTTAACCACTAAACACACTAAACACACGAAAAGAATCTAGAATCGCAAAGAACGCATTTGCTGACGCAGACGCTACTGACAAGAAATCGCGATGGCCACTTTATGATCTCACTTGCCGCACTGTTCAAAAAAAATCTCTGGACGGTTTTTCTTTTCCACCAACTCATCATCTTTCTCACCGCGCTGGGTTTTCTCTCCGTTGTCAGAAACATAACCGGTAGAAACATTCACCTGGGGCAAGACCCCGTCGGAGTTATTGACGGCATCGGTTTGGTGGTTTTATCCGTTGCAGTGATAGTGTTCACGGTTTTTCTTTACCGGTGGGCGAAAGGGAATGATGCGCCGCCGCTGGGGATCGCATTATCGCTGCGCCGGGTTATTGAATTGATCATCGGCCTTTTGATCGGTTTTGGAGTTGTCTTTCTTCCGTGGGCGATCGCGCTGTGGACGGGCGCCGCCGTCATTGCCGAGCAGGCGGGTAATTCTTTTAACGCATATTCGATAGCGGCTACAGTGGGCGCAGGGTTTTTTCTGCTGCTCATCCAGGCCGTCACCGAAGAAACCGCCAACCGCGCATTTCCGATTCGACTCTGGCAGCATCGATCGCTTTTATTTCGCGTACTGGTACCGTCGATATTTTTTGTCACCGTTCATTTAGTCAGCGAGCCGCTCTCATTCGAGCGCGCGGGCATTTTACTCATGGCGGGCATCCTGCAAAGTTTCGCCTATCTGATCACTGGAAATATCTGGTTTAGCTCAGGCATTCACGCGGGAGCAAATTACGCGCTGTTTTCGATCAGCGGCCTCTGGCATGCGGGCGCGCTCGTGCGGCTGGAAGGGCAGCCGGCATTTCCGAACTGGGCGGCAGTGTTGATAATGCTTGCCGGTTTATCCGCAATATATTTTTTTGCGGGAAGACAAAAGAATTTTAACCACGAATTGCACGAATAAAAGCAAATCTAAAATCGAATTACCAACCCAATCTATCTCTCAGCGCGGTGATGTGCGCGGTATGGTGCTTGCCGTGCCAGGCGTAGAGTCCTAAAACTCTTTCCAGCAGAAAAATGTAAGGCGGCAGAGGGCCGGCTGCTTTCATCTTTTCCACATCGAGCGCAGCTTTGTCGCTCATCGCGAAATTTTCCGGTAAAAATTCCGGGTGGAGGTAAGCGCGTTGGTAATCGGCATCGCTCATATTTTTTAATAATACGACCCAGCGCTCGTGCAGCGCCGTGAGCAGTTGCAGCGAAGTTTCGACCGGCGTGTTCTCGACGTCGGGAAGCTTGGCCCACTCGGCTTCTTCGTAGGCTTTGATGGTCGGGAAGTCTTCGGTCAGCGCCCACTTGAAACGAATAAAGGCATTGAGGTGACTGTCCGGCAAGTGATGCGCGACCTGGCGCAAAGTCCAGCCGCCTTCGCGATAAGGCGTGTCGAGCTGGTCATCGTTTAGCCCGTCTAAGGCTGTTTTGAATTCACCGGGTAAGGCGGCGATCTCGTTTATCCAGGTATTTCTTGTTTCGGCCGTAATGTCTTCCGGCGGCGAAAATTTTCCGATAGGGTAGCGGTCGTCTGTCATGTGGGAAGAATAATTGAGAGATTTACCAAAATCAAATTTTGTGTATATATTTATTTGAGGTTATTAATTAAAAATCGAGTAAACCTGGGAGCGCCGGCATCCTGCCGGCACGGACGCGCAGCGTACGAAAAAGCGTCCAATTTGTCATCAAGTCAGCGCGGACGAGCCGCGCTTTGCCGGCAGGATGCCGGCGCTCCCAGGAAGAGCTTGCACATTTCTCTCATGGATCAGGAAAAAGTTTGGTACAGCCGTGGATATCTGCCTCATTTTGAAGGTGGCGAACGGGCGCAGTTTATTACGCTGCGTTTGAATGATTCGCTCCCGCAGGAAGTATTAGCAAAATGGGAAAAGGAATTAAAAGATGACAGAGATATGGATATTATCCTGCGCGAAAGGAAAGGATCGAGGCTTATCTTGATCAAGGCTATGGCAAATGCTATTTGCGGCGGCCGGAAATAGCTTCCATGGTTCAGGAGTCATTGTTATTTGGTGACGATAAAAAATACCGTTTGCTGTCATGGGTAGTGATGCCGAATCACATTCACTTTTTGATGGTTCCGATATATCCGCATACTCTTTCGGAGATCCATCATTCGGTAAAATCCTATACTGCAAATGAAGCCAACAAACTGCTCAACCGCACCTGGACTTTTTGGCAGCGGGAATATTTCGATCGCTATATTCGGGATGAAGATCATTATCGAAATACCGTAAATTATATAGAGCTAAATCCGGTCAAAGCTAAATTGTGTAAGAATGCTTCAGATTGGATATACAGCAGCGCTTATTATTTTAAGAAATCCAGTTAACTTGGGAGCGCCGGCATCTTGCCGGCAAGATCGCGTGAGCGATCTAAATAGCGTTTGATCGGGCGTTGAGTTAGCGCGGACGACCGCGCTTTGCCGGCAAGATGCCGGCGCTCCCAGAAGGAGTGCACTATTTTCCTGTTAAACTTAAAAAATCCTCTAATATCACCGCCGCGGCTTCGCTATCTATTAATTCTTTGCGTTCTTTATCGCCGATGCCGCGGTCGCGCAGATTTTCCTCGGCGGCGACGGAGGTCAGGCGTTCGTCGTGTAAAAAGACAGGAATTTCAAGCGAAAGAGAGAAGTTTCGCGCCATGCGGCGAATGTCCACAGATAGAGCGCTTTCGGAGGCGTTCACATCGGGCATATTCAGCGGCAAACCCAGGACCAGCCCCACAGCATCCAATTCCGAGACCAGTTTTTTGACTTGCAAGAGCAATTCTTTCCAACTTTTACGCTGAATTACAGTCAGCGCGCGGACCGTGACGCGCATTTCGTCGCAGGTGGCGGCGCCGATGCGTTTGGTACCGATATCGAGCGCCAATATTCGGCCTTCGGCGGAAAGCCGCGAAAGGTCGGAAAAATCAGGTGTATTAAGCGTTTCTGTATCTTGCACAATCGATAACCAGTGATAGATAATATTTTGCGTCTGCTAACTGGTACAAATTGGACCGAATTACGGCCCAAAAAGGGTTTGGGGATGAAACAAAGCTTAACAGGTTGCGTATCAATTGTCAGATGCCGGTTCAAAGTTTGAAGTTCAAGGTTCAAAGTTTAGAAAAAGCTATTAGCTGATAGCTTTCGGCTTTCAGCTTTAAAAAGTAAGAGGTAATAGATGAATTCTCGCTTTAAGGTTGCCATAGTTTTAGTTTCGGTATTGATCTCGGTCTACGCCTTTGCCGGCGCGATGCTCAATACGCCGATGGCGAATTGGTTCGGTGTCAGCGCCCAGCAGCCCATCAATGACGCGGGCGCGCAGATGCGTATTTTCGAAAGCGTCCTGCAGCACATCCAGAACGATTATGTGGATGAGCCGAATATGGAAAAAGTGCGCGCGGGAGCGCTGCGCGGTTTAGCCTACGGGCTCGATCCGTATTCGTCCTACCTGACGGCCGACCAGGTGAAAGATTTTCAAGCGAAGAAAGCCGCCAACCAGGCGGGCATCGGCGCCGAAGTCTCACAGGTTTCGGGTTACCTCTATGTTATCTCCGTGATCAAAGGCTCGCCGGCCGACAAAGCGGGCTTGCATGCGGGCGACGTGGTCGAGTATGTCGATACCAAAGCGACGCGCGATATTTCGCTCTATGATGCCAAACAGCTTTTGCTCGGCACGGACGGGACCAAGGTCAACTTGCGCGTACTGCGCGCGGGCGCCAAGCCGCAGACCATCGCCGTCACCCGCGGCGCTTACAAGACCCCTGAGGTCGAAGTAAAGATGGAAGAAGGCCGCATCGGCAACATCAAAGTTTACAGCCTGGAAGACGGCGAATCGAAAGACATCGCCAACCGCGTCAGCGAACTCAACAAGCAAGGCGTGCAAAAGATCGTGCTTGATTTGCGCGGCGTGGCGGCGGGCAAATTGGACGAAGCGACCAACGTTGCCAATCTCTTTATCAAAGACGGCACGCTGGCACAGGTGATCGGGCGCGATAATAAAGTGCTGCGCACGGTGACAGCCGACCCGGCGAAATTTGTTTTTGGCGGACAGGTGGTAACGCTGATCGACCTGGGGACTTCGGGCGCGGCGGAAGTAGTGGCGGGCGCGATGCTCGATCGCCAGCGCGGCGACGTGGTGGGCGAACGCAGCTTTGGCGCGGGCACCGAACAGCAGCTTTTCCCGCTGCGCGGCGGCGACGGCTTGCTGCTGACGACGGCCAAATGGGCTTCGGCAACGGGCAAAACTTTCTTGGGCGACGAACGCAACAACTCGGGCGTGAAGCCTTCGGTGGAAGTAAAGCACCCGGAAAATCCTGACCCGATCGACCCGGAAGAATTAGCCGACCAGGACGACGATCAACCGGCCCCCGCCGATCAGCCCCAGCAGCCCCAGCAGCCGTCAACGACCCCGAAACCGGCCGCTAAACCCGCCGAAGATATCCAGCTCAAAAAGGCGTTGGAAATTCTCAGCGGCAAAGCCGCGACAGCAAAGACGGCGGAATAATTCGCAATACGTTATACGCGATACGCAAAAGGCAGCCGTTTGGCTGCCTTTTTATTTTCGCCGAAGGTGAAATCTTTAATAGCGCCGGGTAACACCCGGCGTTTGTGAGAAGCAAAAATGCGCGTCCCTGAAAGGGACATATTCGACGCTTTCAGCGTCGCGAGAGTTCGCTTGCCTGGTACATGGGGTTTCACCCTATGCTATTTAATATGTCGCTTTCAGCGACGAACTCAAAACTCAAAACTACTAACTTTAAGGCGATCCATCTATTAATTCTTTGCACCGGGCCTGTATCCGCGCCATCAATTCCGCTTTTCGCTGGCCGAAAGTTTTCGGAGGGAACACCATTGCGGCGAGTTTTTCTTCGGGAACGCCGTCTACATCGTAAGCCGTTTTCAGGTCGGGTATGATCTCGTTATGATCGGGAGAATCGGCCATGGAATATTTTCCGACGAGCATGGATAGTTCGCTGTCAGCGAAATGATTTGCGAGCGAAAACAGGATCACAGTGCTATCGAATGAAAATATGCCGGGAAGATTGGAAAGCTGTTCCCTCAGGCGCGCGACCACCCGGCGGTCATGAAAATTTGCGATCAATACGACCAGCTCGCATTCGGCCTGGTTTAATATTTCAACATACGGCGTGCCGGCGACGATATTTAAAACGTCATAGGAGAGGTCCATTTGCAGAAACACCTGGATCAGCCGCTCTTTTTGTTCGGGTTTTAGCAAAAGCGCCAAGGCAAACTGACCGCGTTCTCCTCGTAAAATGCCGGTAAAACGATAAGCCGGGTCTTTTGGATCCGGCAAAGCTTTTTTCTGCTTTAGAACATCGAAAGCCCGCCGCAGTTCCAGCACGCCGTCGTAAAGGGTATCGGGGTCTTCGGCCAGCGACACCATCCATTCGGCCGTCTTTTTTGTGATCTCATCCGCCGAGTGATGGATAGCGTCCAGCTCTCTCAGACGTTGGGCGTATTTATCCGCATTATTGCCCTCGATCGGAGCGACGCGTGATTGGGGAATTTCTTCGTAGATACCTGTTTTGCCGGGCAGCAGCTTGAGAAAGAAAAGACGCCGGTTGGCATTTTCATTCTTTGAAATGCCGCGGGCTGTGTCGGCTTCATCGCACGACGACGACCAGTTTGTCTCCCGCATCAACGCCCGGGACGAGGGCAGCCCTGTGATCTGTTCTACATCGAGCGGAATGCGGCGCGCACAGACCTCTGTGTCCGAGCCGCGCTCGTAGTTTTCCATTCGCCATTTTCCCGGCCTGCGCGTGCGGGCGATAACGATGAGATCGCTTTTGAGATACATCTCGCGCAGCGAAATGGGCGGCGGCCCAAAAAAGTCGGCTTTACCCGCTAAAGGAAACGCGGCCAGCGCAGCCAGACAGACCAGAAATGATAAAAGTAAGCGCATCAGAAGTTTGCCGTATTATTACACAAAATAATGGGGATAAAGTTCATTTATTATACCTGCGGAAGTGAGGTCAGTACCGGGAACGTAGTGACCGGCTGATTTATCATTTGGGCAATCGTGTCAGTGTGTAAACAATTCGCTTCGCTCAGAGCCGGTCACTACGTTCCCGGTTCTGACTTCGTTTTCCGCTGACAACGCGCCCGTTAATACAGCAGTTTCTTGATCTCGCCGTGTTTGATAAAAGCTTCGGGGTCGTCTTCGACCACGGCCTGGTAGCGTTCGCGAAATTCGAGGTCGGGGTTTTCCGGATCGAAGATCGCGCGCGCCTGGGCGATGTAATCTTCGGCGTTCTGGTCGGTCAGAGGAAATTCTTTATCGGCCATCGTCTCGTCGATCAGCACGACAAATTCCGACAAACGGTGCAGCCAGGCAAACTGCGCATGGTTTATCAGCAGCTGTAAAAGCTCGCCGGCATTGACCCGTCCGAACAGTGCTTCAAACTCGCGCCGCTCAAATTCCATCATTATCTTGTGCTGCTGCAGGATCTTTAGCCTCAGTTCCAGCAGCCTGTCTTTTAATTCCTGGTCCATTTTTCTCCCCTTGATAAATAATAACTCACTTATTGAGCGCGGGCATCCTGCCCGCTGTCAGTAGCGTCTGCGTTAGCAGATGCGTAAAAAGCGCAGAACGCACTTGCTGACGCAAGCGCTACTGACATGAGTGCGGACGAGCCGCGCTTTGCGGGCAGGGATGCCCGCGCTCCATATTACTTTTGAATAAATGTACCCTTTTTAAGGTCCATCAACGCCTGTTCGATCTCTTCCTCGGTGTTCATTACGAACGGGCCGTAACGGGCCACGGGTTCGCCCAAAGGCTTGCCGGACACGAGCAGAAAGCGAGCTCTCTCTGCGCCGGCCGTTACTTCTATCTCGTCACCGTCTGCGAAAATGACGAGCTTCGATGCCTCGACCGACGTGTTTTCATCGAATTTTGCCGAGCCTTCGAAAAGGTAAGCAAAGGCCGTGTGGCCCTGCGGGATCGCGTGTTTTAAGACAGCGCCCGCCGGGATGCGCACGTCCAGATAAGTCGGGTCGGCGGCGATCTCGCTCACCGCGCCGTCAACATCGCCCACTTTGCCCGCGATCACGCGGATATTGACGCCGTTCTCGCCGTGATATTCCGGGATGCTCGCCGAAGCTACTTCCTGATAGCGCGGCTTGGACATCTTTAGCTTCGCAGGCAAATTAACCCAGAGCTGAAAGCCTTCCATCCGGCCGTCCTGGACGATCGGCATTTCTTCATGCATGATGCCGCCGCCCGCCGTCATCCATTGCACGTCGCCGGTGCGGATAATTCCTTTGTTGCCGCTGGAATCTTTGTGCTCGACGGCGCCGGCCAGCATATAGGTCACCGTTTCAATGCCCCGGTGCGGGTGGATAGGGAAGCCGGCGATGTAATCATCCGGATTCTCGCTGCCGAAATGATCGAAGAGCAGGAACGGGTCGAGATAGCTCAAAGTGCGTGTGGCAATGCTGCGCTTGAGCTTGACGCCCGCGCCGTCCGATGTGTTTTCCGGTGTGATAACCGTAGCTACGTTTCTTTTATTAGTCATTTATTTACCCCTTTGTTGTTAAAGCAAGATCGTTAAAGTTGTTTCTCGATAGACGCAATATCTGGTCGCTGAAAGCGACATATTTAATAGCGTGGGGTGAAACCCCACGTTTCAGTAATAACAATGACCATGACGCTGAAGGCGTCGAATAAATTTGTCCCTTTCGGGGACCGCCGCGTCTATTCTTTGCTAACGTCGGGTTTTCACCCGACGCTATTAAATTGATCACCTTCGGTGATAAAACACGCTCCATTACTGTCCCGTTTCTGCCTGAATACCCGCCGCGTGATGGCCGAGTTTTCTCAGCAAACCGGTCAGCGTTTTGCGTTCGGCGCTGTTTAAGACTGCCATGGCGCGTTCGATCTCCTGTTCATGCTCTTTGAACGCTTTTTCGATGAGCTTGCGGCCTTCCGCTGTCAGATCGACGATCCGCGCCCGGCGGTCCGCCGGGTCGAACTGCCGCGCCACCAGCTTTTTCCGCTCAAGGCGGTCGATCGCCGAAGTGATCGAGCCGCTGGTCAACAGGATCTTTTTGCCAATGGTATTCACGGGCAGGGCACCTTTGTGTAGCAGGCACTCAAGGATGCCGAAATCGCTGGCGCAAAAGCCGAACGACTCAATGTGCCGGTCGGCAACCGTCCCCACCGCGTTAGCCGCCCGCGAAAGCACCAGCCAAACATGCGTCCCGCCTGGATCTTCTTTTTTCATAGGTTTAATTATATAGAAAAATATCTTGATGTCAAGCTACTTGAAGCCAAGAGAGTCCAGGGGAAGTCTAGGAAGTCTAGGAAGTCTGGGGAAGTCTAGGAAAGTTTAGGAAGTCTAGGAAAGTACAGGCTGTGAAGTTTTGGGAGTCCTATAGAATCAGCTTGGTGTATTTCGTGCGTTTAGTGTATTTGGTGGTTAAATCTTACTGGTCTAAAAAACATTAACCACTAACCGCACGAAAAACACGAAGCATCTGCCCGACTCTCCAGACTTCCCAGACTTCCCAGACTTCCCAGACTTCCCAGACTTCCCAGACTCTCTAGACCTTCCGGACTTATCTAGACTCGCAAGACTAATAATTGCTACACTCACATAATGCCTGAACCGTCCATAAACATTCGCCGTATTGGGAAAAACGATCTTTCGGAGTGGCTGCGGCTGCGCCGGATACTCTGGGATGAGACCGAGGAATCCGAGCACCGCCGCGAGATGGCGGAGATCCTGGGCCACCCGGATTCGCAGCTGGTGCTGGTGGCCGCTATTAGCGACGGCGGGGAAGAGCGCGATGACCACCTGGCCGGGTTTCTCGAAGCCAGCATTCGCCCCTTTGTCGAAGATTGCCATACGGACCACGTCGGCTATCTCGAGGGCTGGTTTGTCGAACCCGAATACCGCCGGCACGGCATCGGACGCATGCTGGTGGCAAACGCCGAAGATTGGGCGCGGCACCACGGCTGCACCGAAATGGCTTCCGATACCGAAGTGGATAACAACGTCAGCCTCGCCGCCCACCAGGCCTTTGGCTACGACATTTCTTCGAAACTGATCCATTTGCGGAAAGATCTGGATTAGAAACAGTAGCAGAAGGCAGTATCGCATTGCCCGTAATATCGGTTGAAGTCAGAAGTAACGGGTCAGTACCGGGAACGTAGTGACCGGCTAATGATACAACTGGTTTATTAAATCTTTATCTGTAAATAGGATGGTAGTTATACCGGAAGCCGGTCACTACGTTCTGAGGTACTGACTTCATTACGATAATCATCTATTTCATTTATAGGTAAAGTTACTCAAAGTACGAAAGGAAAATATAAATGAAACGCACTCTCTCAACACTGGTGGTTCTTATTATTTTAACTCTCTCGGTATTTCCCAAAAGCCGGCAGCTGCCGTCGCCGGCCAATCGGCTTTATGACCACGTATCGCAGGCAAATGTCTGGGTGATGACAAAATTGGCAAAGTCCGAGGGCGGCTATAATACGTTTGCCTATGAATATAATCCTGACAATGACGGCACGGTCGATATTTACGGCGTGACGGACCTGTTGATAGACGAAAACTAAGATCGGGTGAAGCCTGAAGATAAAATAGGCAGTAGGGCTCTAACAGGCCGGTAACTGTTTCACATTTGTACCAATTATTACTCCCACAAGTATGAAATTGTTTACATTCACGGAAACCCAAAGGTTCACCCGTAAGGCACTAAAATTGATTGGCGACGAGGGAATTGGTGAGATACAATCTTATCTATGCCGATATCCGAATGACGGGAATGTGATTCCGGGAACCTCTGGTATTCGCAAATTACGCTGGGCGGCACTAGGGCTGGGGAAAAGAGGCGGAGCAAGGCTGATCTATTATTTCGCCGTAAGCAAGGAGAGGATTCTTTTATTAGACATTTACGCGAAAAATGAAAAAAATGATCTTTCGCGAGATGAATTAAAAGAATTGGATGATGCGGTATCGGAATGGATGAAACTAATATGAGTAACGATCTGAGTTTTGACAGGGAATATACGGTCGAAGTGGCCGACGCTCGAAACACCTCGGATGACTCTCTTTTTGCTGTCTGCATCAGATCGGATGACGAAAAGCTGCTCGTTCCGCTTAAGATCTACCGGATCAAGCTGCGCGGAGAAAACATACTGGTAGTTGATGAGGAAGGGGAAGCCAGCGTCTACCCGGAGTCATTTTTTACGCCCCTGAAACTCGGCCCGATACTGGAAAAAGTCCTATCTAATGCGGTTTCGTGAAATTGGAGAATAGCTTGTTCGATAAATTAGAATTCCAAAAGAAAAGTTTTTTCCTTGTCCTTTTCGGGATACTCGCATTCGTCTCTCCAATTTTCGCCCAATCCACCAATCTCGATTACCCGACGCCCGTTCTGACCGATCAGATCGCAGGGCGGATCAGGGCGCGCGACATCGGCGATTCGCGGCTGACCAGTCATTATTATATTTTCGAAACGGGCACCGGCGATGTAGTGCTTAATATCGAAACTTCCAATTTGAACGGAGACATCGATATTTACACGGCCGGAAGCATGCGCCCACTGCTTAAAGCAAGTGTTTATGCAGTCGGTTATGCAACTGTTATGCAGCGCCAAGTGTATTTGCGCATACCTTCCCGGCTGGTCCTGCGGATAGAGGGGCGCACGCCCGGCGACGATCCGGCGAGCTACGCGATCAAATTCGGCGGGGTTTTTAAGCCGATCGCGGCTTCGGCGGTGAAAAGAAATCCGGGCGATCCGAAAGTCAGCGGCAGCGAGGCCAACGAAGGCGCCGTCGCGCGGGTCAATTCCGCCGGCACGATAATCGAGGAAATACGACAGCCGCCCCCACCCGTGCCGCCTAAAGAAACCGTTAAAAATACCGGTAAAGAAAAGGCGAAACCGGCGACGACCGTGGACACCCGATCTAAATCGGTGTCAAAGCCGACCGCTGCGGCGGCTACCGGCAAGCCTAAGACCGACACTACGGCTAAAAAGACTGAGACGGAAAAGACTGCCGCTGCCAAGGCCAGGACGCCTGAAAAGCCGAAAACCGGCAGCGAAACGGCTAAAAGCTCGTCTTCCGGTAAAAAACCCGCTGAGACAAAGCCAAAATCCACGGCCGCTGTGACGAAACCTCCAAAAAATGTGTCTGACCCATTAGCCAAAGTGGAACTGGTGGTGGACATGAAAGACGGCCGGAAGCTGAAATACGCGATGAATGACGTGCTGCGGGTCAATGTGGACCGGAACGTGGTGACCATAATTTTGAAAAACGGCGACATCGAACGTCTTTCGCTTTTAGATATCGAAGAAATGAAGATAGGACAATAAATATATGTTCAAGGGGTTACGCACGGTAGTTTACAAGGTGGATGACATCAAGCAGGCTAAAGAGTGGTATCAAAAGATGTTAGGCATCGCGCCATATTTTGACGAGGTGTTTTACGTCGGGTTTAGCGTGGGCGGTTACGAACTGGGTCTGGATCCGGATATGACGGGCGTCACACGGGGAAATAACCACATCGCCTACTGGGGCGTGGCCAATTGCGAAGATGCTTATACTTCGATGCTCGAAAAAGGCGCCGAGGCGCACGAAGAGCCAAAAGACGTCGGCGGCGGCATTATCGTGGCGACGGTGAAAGATCCGTTCGGGAATATCTTCGGGATGATCGAGAATCCGTTTTTTAAAGGCGAAAGCTAGTAGAATATCGCGGAGCGATGGAGTGAATGTAGCCGTGGGTTTTAACCCACGGAAATGGGGCGAAAAAAAACGAGTCGCGCGAGCGACGCATGAAGGCCTCATCCGTATAAATATTTTTCGTCGTATTCGATCTCGTGTAATTTCAATAACTCAATAAATTCTTCTTCGAAAGTCTGCCTGGTGTGGTGAACGCGTTGATTCTTTATATATTCGATCACACTTTGCGTTTGAGATTTCGAAACCGTAAATGCTCCATAACCATCCTGCCAGGCAAATGCATATAACTTGGGAAATTCACGGTGTACCCAATAGGAAGAATCTCCTTTGAGAAATTTCGCCATTGAACTGACGTCAACGGTCGGTGGCGCGCTGATCAGTGCATGAATATGGTCGTCGATGCCGCCAATTTGGAGCGCTGTCAAATGATGTTTGCGAGCGACGCCGCCGATGTAAGCCCAAACACGAGATTCAATGGAGGCATTTATAAACCGTTCACGGTTTTTGGTGCTAAATACAATATGATAGAAGCATTGGTAAAATGTGTTCGCCATATCGTGGAACATTCATTCGTCGCTAGCGCGACGCGAACATATTTTACATCAAATTCCGTGGGTTAAAACCCACGGCTACATTCAATTGCCGCATACGCGGCAAAATCCGCTGATCGCAGATAAATTCGTGAGATTATTGCCTCAATTTCACCAGCGCCTCATTCTTCGGGTTAACTTCTTCCAGTTTCTTCACAGCTTCGGCGAGGGCCTCCTTGTCGCCTTTTTCCTTTAACGCCGCGCACAGATTCTGCAGCGTCAATTCGTGTTTGGGATCGTACTGGAGGGCCTTGCGATATTCGCTGATGGCGCGGTCGGTGTCGCGCGGCTGGCGGAAGAAAAACGACAGGCCGAGATCGGTGCGGACGTTGACGTCGTCGGGTTTTAGCGCGAGCGCAGCAGTGTAGAGCTTTTCCGCTTCCTCATATTTTCCGGCGTCAAAATTTATATTTCCCAGCTTTTCGTTGACCTCGAAATCATCCGGTTTGATGCGGTTGGCCTGGGTCAGATAAGGCTCGGCCTGCGCGAAATTCCGGATGCGGTAAAACATTATTCCGGCTTGTTTTTGCGCGTCGAAATTGTCGGGTTCGTCCTTGGCTTTGTCGAGCGCGGCGGCCACTTGCGGCATGGCTGCGCCCCCGCCGGGCTGGCCCAACTGACTTGGTTGGCCCGGTTGACTTGGGGCTGTTTGTCCGGACGGACCGCCGTTTTGCGCCTGCGCCTGTGCGCCGCCCGCGCGGTTCAGATAGTTAGCGCCGGCAAAGCCGACGATCAGACCGAGAAGCAAACCGATAACGGCGTAAAGGGTATTTTCTTTTTTCATTCTTAGACTATTTTAAATTTTAGATTGCCGATTTTGGATTTGCGGTTTTCGTGCCGCTTCGTGTGTTTTAGTGGTTACAGTTCTTTAACTCTTGGGAAACTGGAAGCAGCCACGAATTACACGGATCACACGAATAAATCCAAAATCCAAAATCGGCAATCTAAAATCATTATTCGAACGCAGCGCGTTCGTGCCGAATGAATTCGGCGCTCCGCTAGGCGTAGCTATGCAGCCCCGGCAGCAGGTAGCTCACGCCGAGGTACGTAAATATCACGAACGCAAAGGCCAGCACGGCAAAGTAAGCCGAGCTGCGGCCGGTCCAGTTGCGGGCGATCCGCGTGTGCAAAAAGGCGGCGTAGGTCAGCCAGGCGACCAGCGCGCCGGTCTCTTTTGAGTCAAAGCCCCACGGGCGTCCCCACGATTCGTTGGCCCAGATAGCGCCGGTGATCAAAAGCATCGCCAGGCCGGCAAAAGCCACGCTCGCCGTTTTGTACATCAAATTATCGAGCGATTCTAAGCTTGGCAGCGATCCCCGCAAGGTGCTGGTGCGAAACGCAAAGAGGATACAGAAAAACAGGCCCGTCGCGGCGGTCAGCAGCCCGGCAAATTCCACCGGGTTGGTCCCCAGGCTGACGTACATCTGCGGCCCGGCACTTTGCAGGTATTCGCGCCCCACCTGGCTAAATTGCGCGCTCGTGACCTGGCTCATATCGGCGCCCTGCCGTTTGGCTATTTCCTTGCCGGCCGTCACCAGCTGCGCCGGCGTAGCGGCGGTTTGTTTTTGCATCAGGCCGTTGACCTGCGCGGCGGGGATCGAGTTGACCTGCGCCACCCAGATGACGATCGCCGCGATATACACCACCAGCGACGCTTTTAAGAGCAGATGCCCGATGGTCTTTCCAATCTCCAGATTCTTATACAAATAAAGCGCAAAGGCGATGGCCACGGCGAGCGAAAGCAGCCCGGCGAGCGCCATGGTCGGCCCCAGCCAGGGAATGTCCAGCCGGAACGGCGCTTCGAAAGGTTTGCGGCCGCCGGGATTGGGAATAAAAAGCCCCGCGCGGTAAACAAATTCGGTCAGCACGGAAAATTTTGAAACGGTCGCGATCGTCATAAAGGCGAACAGACTGGCCCAGACCGCCATCGATTCGACCTTGACGCCGTCTTTGAGCAGGTACATCACCGCCACCGCAAAACACACCAGCGCCACGCCGTAACTTAAACTCGCCACGCCCACGTGGATCGGGCGCCAGTAGGAATCGAGCACCGGCGGCAGATCGATGAATTCACCGCCGATAAAACGCGCTAAGGTTAAGATCAGCGCCGCCAGCGGCAGAGTAAAAGTGGCAAGGAATTTGAACTTGTCGCGGTTGGCGATGAGCAGGGTCGCGATGCCCGCGCCGAAGGCGAAAGCCAGGCTCAGATCGTAGAGATTGGCGAAGGGAATATAGCGAAACAGCCACGGCGTGATCGGGTTGCCCGAAGCGCGCAGCAGCGCGATCTCGTGATCGTAGCCGTTGACCCAGCGCACCAGCCAGCTCGATAAATTAAAGAAGACGCCAAGCACGGCCAGGGCAAAGCTCATCTTGCGCGCCATGTTCGAGGCGGCATAGAGATTGGTCAGGCCGAAGATCGCCGCCAGCAGGTAACATGCCAGCGCCAGCATCATCAGCGACGCATCGCCGATAAAACTGCCGCCGATCTGCAGCCGCGCAAAGAGCATCAGAAATGCCCCGCCTATCGCCAGGAACGCGGGCAGAAAAGACCGCCAGTTGGACGGCTTTGCCGCATTCTCGCTAAGTTCTTCGACTGTTAGTGTCTGTGCCATATAATTCGTGAATCGTAAATTGTGAATAGATCCGGCTGTCACCGAAGGTGACTAATTTAATAGCGTAGGGCAGCGCCCTACGTAACGTTATGGAAAAATGCGTTGTCGCTGCAAGCGACAAATTTATCAATTTTATTCAACGCCTGCTGCGAATGCGTCTTTCGTGTTTTTCGTGTGATTCGTGAATTTCGTGGTTAAGATCTTTTTCCTTGTTTCTGAAAAATTGAATTAACCACTAACAACACGAAAAACACGAAACCCAGTCGCTACCGCTCCCGGTTCTGACCTCATCACTGATCATTATCCATTATCAATTATGAATTAGACGCTTTGGTCTCAAGTTCCGCCACTATTTTTTTGAAACGGTCTTCAAAAGCAAAGTGGTTGCGGTTGGTATTGCCGCCGAGCGAAACTTTAAAAACACCCTCGCCGGTGTTCTCGACTGCTGCCCAGATGCGCCGGTGGGCGAAAAAATATATCAATATCAGCATCATTATAACGCCGAATCCGCCGATATACCACGCGATGATGCTGCCGTAAAACGGGTCGTACTTGATCGAGAGCACGTGCGCCAGCGGCGATTTTTCATAAGCTCCCAAGTGCCATTTGTAACCCGCGACCGGCGCACCTATCGGGGCGTTATCGGGCAGCTTGGCGCCAAAAGCATAGGCGTTAAAAGTTTTCCCCTGCGGCGTCGTCACCTTCAAAACGACGGCCGGGTTCCTGTATTCCGCCGAGGCCGAATCGGGTTTGCCGTCGACGATCGTAAAATCCGAAAAGAAAGCCTGGTATTCGACCTTTGTGCCGTCGGGCAGATCGGTCGCGCCGTTGCGCTGCAGGGTTATCTGAAATGGTTCACCACCGCTCTGCGGCGTGACATCGAGCGTCATCGTACGCGCGCTGCCCTGCGTGATCGCCGAAGCCTGAAAGAAACGGTAGCCGCGATAGGAAAAAGGTTTGTTGAGCGAGACATCCACGTCGCGCGTGCCATAGACCGGGTCGTCGATGCGCAGGCTGGTCTTCCAATCCATCGTGTTGCCGAGATCGATAGAGCCGTTCGGGTCGACCAGCTTTTGCTGGATATCGGTACAGGTGATGGTAAAGGGCGGCTCCGCGATATAGCGTTCGATACTGACGCCTTTGACCGGATCGAGCTGGTGACTGATGATCTGGATCTGATTGGTGACCGTGCCCGGCATCAATTGAACGTCGGCGTCGAAACCGGTTTGCAGCGCGACAAAATGCCCGAGAAAAAGCGTCAGCAAGAAAACGTGCACGCCGTAAGCTCCCAGCCGGTTCCAGGTGCCGCTTTCGCCAAAGACGTCGGTGCGGCCCGGCAGCTCCGTAATCCTTGAGCGAAGCCCGCGCTTTTTGAAAGCAGCTTTTATTTTATCGATGGCTTCGGCAGTGTCTGCCGCGCGCATTTCAATTACCATGTGCGCCGGCTGGCCGGAAAGAAACATCGGCGAAGCGGTCGTCTTTTTCTTGACCACATAAGACCAGGCGCCGGGGAAATGATCGATCGAAGCAAGAATGATATTGAGCGAAAGGAGAAGCAGCAGCGCGTTAAAATACCACGAGTGATAAATGTCGAAGATCACCAGCCAGCTTCCGAGCAGCTTTTCCGACGGCGTAAGCCCCACATAGTAAGCCGCAAAGCCTTCCACGTTCTGCTGCATTATGACCATTCCGGTGACGGAAAAGAGCACCATTATGCACAGCAGAGAAACCCCCAACCGCACCGAACTAAGGAATTTCAGCGCGCGCTCTACAAAGGGCACCTGCTTTTCAGCGCGCGGTTTTTCCTTTGCGGGCGCCTCTTGGGTAATTCTATCTTCGGCTGTGGACATTGAGTTTATTTCGAGCCTTTATAATATCTTAGCTAAATTGCTTTGTCATCTCGAATAAAATTAGTTTTACTACTGTAAATATCAAGGGATTTTGAACCTCAACTGCTACGAGGTCAGTACCGGGAACGTAGTGACCGGCTGATTTTATCGTTTGCGCAGACGTGTCAATGTGTGAACAATTCGCTTCGCTCAGAGCCGGTCACTACGTTCCCGGTACTGACAAGAAACCACACGGTTACGGCAACAGATGGAGCTCCCGGTTCTGACTTCATTTCCTATTGGCAAATTACTTAGCGATTTTTGCGGCTAGTGTTTTTATGGTAAGTAGAGGCGCTTGGCAAAAATCAGATCATTCCTTCGTCTTACCTTTGTCACGAGAAGCTAGAGCGCGGACTCCCTAAATGTCTAAACGCAATTTCAGATATTAGAACTATCTTACCGGGCAGATTGCTGCCGCACGCGGGGTTTCGCTTAAAAAGTCTCAACCAAATATTCTTGGGCAAATATTCTTGGGCAAACCAGAATTTGGGAGGTTTTATATATGCGAATAAAACATTGGCTGGCACTATTTTTGGTGCTGAGCATGGCCGGCTGCAGCAGTTTCTGCACGCGAATACCAAGCTGCGGGATCTTTACCTTTACCGGAAGCAAGGTGGACACATCGTCCGTCAACGGGCTGGATATGAATCTCAGCTACGATTTTAACCCGGCTGATTGCGGTTCAGGCTGCAGCTGCAACACGGTCGCATATATCCAGATCGTCCGCACCGTCGATATGGAAGACAGCACTTATATATATCCTTCATCGGAAAAAGAGGAACGCGCCAACGATAACGGCTGGTATATCGACCGGCTGGAAGGCAAAAAGTGGGGATACTACGGCCGCAACGATGACGGCACTTTTGCCTCGACGCTCGACCCGGGTTCGGAGAACGATCCGGCCATCTTATTTGACGCGCCGAGCCGCGGCGAATCGGAACCGTGGATAGATATTTGGTGGCAAGCGGTCAGCGTGCCGGTCTGCATCCAAAATGGCTCAGGCTGTGAAAACAAATTGCTGGGCTATTACTTCTGGAGCTGGGTGGTCGATCCTTCGGGCGTGGTGAACGATCCGATCCACGGCATCGCCTGGGAAGACCACGACGGCGAGGTCGACAGGGCGGTCGATGAATGGAACATACAGGCGCCGACGCTGGGCAAAAATACATTTCCGGCATTCACCCGCTTGCCATAAGCCAGGAGAAACGAGGATCAAAATGAAAATAAAATATCTCTTCATATCAATTGCGATCACAGCCGGCTGTTTGCTGTCGTTATCCTGCTCGAAAAAAGCCGCTCCGGGAGTACAGGCGTCGCCCCCGCCCGAAGCGAAACCGCAGTTGGAGAAATTACAGGTCGCCGAGGATAAAAGACGGACGGTCGAAGCCGAATACCAGGGAATGCCCGTCGGCGAACTGGCGAAAAGGCTCGAAACCGACTCTAACAAAGACATCGAGCCGTTTAACTCGCTCGCGTATCGCGAAATAGTAAAACGCGGCGCCGGGGCGGGCAAGGAACTGGCGGCGTTCATCAAAGCTTCCAACCGCAGTTCATTTCTGGCGCTGATGGCGGTGCGCAAGGCCAACCGCGACGAGTACGCGAAAATAACGGAGAAGGTAAGAATACCGATCCTGATCGACGCGCTGGCCAATTCAAAATACTTCAATACCTGGGGCCTGCCGCATCTTTACTGGGAAGACGCCGCGAAAGCCATCGTCGAAAGCGGCAAGCCGGCGCTGCCCGGTTTGGCAAAATTGCTGGCGGACAAGCACGACGCGCCCGTCTGGGGTTCGGAAGAGGTCGCCGAGTATAAAAAGTATAACTATCGCGTGTGTGACTATGCGCTGGCGCTGATACTGGAGATCATGCAGAGAAAACAGGAGATCCCCGTAAAACCCGAAGGGCGCGACCGCCTGATCGCTTCGCTCGGGGCAGGCACCACCGGCGGGCCGAAGACCGGGCCGATCGTCTCCGTTGGGCCGGTCGTCCTCGATAAATCGATCGGCATCAAACCGAAGCGCTAGTGGATTTTGGATTTGTGATTTCGGATTTTTTGGGTTGTTCCACTGTTCCGGGCGAGTCCGAATGGAACACTGGAACACTTTTGGAACAGAAATCCCGTAAAATTCACAAATCCACAGACTAAATTAAAAAAGAACATTGAGATCGGGAAATTCAGGTACCTGCCGCTCTTTTTTCCGACCTCAGGCCACCTGAAAGCATAACTCAGCCGGAAAATTTAGTCGTTAAGAGATTCGAGGTAATCGGGATTTGCGCATTGATTTGAATATAGGTTGATTTGAATATAGCAAATAGGGTCAGAACCGGGAGCAGTAGCGACCGGGTTTACTTTCGTGCGTTTGGTGTGTTTAGTGGTTAAACTCTGAGTTGTCCAGCATAATGAAATTAAAGCTTAACCACGAAGCACACTAAATACACTAAACAGGAACCCGGTCACTACCGTTCCCGGTTCTGACCTCATCGCGATGGTCATCCGTTTTATTATAGGGACAACGCCATTTCGGCCCCGCCAAATTAGTTTTTCTACTGTAATTATCAAGCCGTATTCGCCTGCCACCGGTGGAAAATAATCGATCTTTAATGGATAATGATTAGTAATTAATAGTGAATAGTGGATAGGGAACAGTGATGGACAGCCAACAACCGATCATTCATTAATCATTATTCACCAGGAATTATTCATTAGAGAACCATGGAAATGATATCGGCTGAGATAGCCGAAAAACCCTTAACATTAGGTAAAAAGCTGGGCGCTTTTATGGAGCTCACCAAACCGCGCATTGCGGTAATGCTGGTGCTGACTTCGGCGGCCGGGTTTTATCTCGGCGCCAATACTTTAAAAGCCCCGTTCAACTTCGTCCTGTTCCTGAATTCGATGATCGGCATCACGCTGCTGGCATTTGGCGTGGCGGCGCTCAATCAATATTGGGAACGCGACCTCGACAAACTGATGGAGCGCACGGCGAAGCGCCCGCTGCCCATCGGAAAATTAAGCGCCACGGAAGCTTTGATATTTGCCCTGGCGATAACCGTCGCGGCGGAAATCTACCTGGCGCTGGCGGTAAATTTGCTGACGGCCGGTTTGGGCTTGACCGTGATCGTCGGCTATGTGCTGATGTACACGCCGATGAAAACGCGCACGCCGATCTCTACCGCGGTGGGCGCGATCCCGGGCGCGATGCCGCCGCTGATGGGTTGGACCTCCGCCGCAAATAACATCACCGTCGAAGCGCTCGTTCTATTTTGGATCCTCTTTATCTGGCAATTTCCCCACTTTTTGGCGATCGCCAATATGTACAAGGAACAATACCGCGCCGCCGGCATCCGGATGCTGCCGGTGGTGGAAAAAGAAGGGAAGAACACGGCGTTTCAGATAGTGTTCTTTAACCTGGTGATATTGCCCGTCAGCGTTATCCCGTATTTTACCGGCACGTCGGGGATAATTTATTTTATCGGCGCGATCGTGCTCGGGCTTTGGTTTTTGTACGCGGGAATAAAAGCGGCGCGGGAAAAAACTCCCGAGGCTTCGCGTAAATTGCTGATGACCTCGGTGATGTACCTGCCGCTGATATTTTTCCTGATGGTGATCAATAGCAAATAAAAGTAGCGCCAGCGTCTCGCTGGCTGTCGTGCGGGCGTCCCGCCCGCGCCAAAACTGACGGCGGGACGCCGTCAGGACAGCCGCCGGGACGGCGGCGATACGAAGAACATGGAAGTGAAAGTCGGAACCATCGAACCGCCCGAAGAAGAGGTCGAGGAAAAGAAACCTCGTTCATCTCGACGCACGGGCGGGGGTAACGGTTCAAACGGCGGCGGCAATAAAGGCCGCAGGGGCGGCGGTGGCGGCGATCGCGGAGATGACAACGGCGGCGATCCGCCCGAATCCGAAGAACGCAAAGCCGAATCTTCCGCGCAAAAATACCGCATCAGCATCTGGTTTATGGTGGCCGTCGCTTTTATGACGTTCGCCGGGCTTTCGGCAGCCTACATCATGCTCGCGTCAAACCCGCAGCTCGAGTGGCGGCCCTTCGACCTTCCTTTCCAGCTTTGGATCTCGACCGCCATCATCATCATCAGCAGCATCACCTACGAATTCGGCAAAAATAATCTTTTCTCCGGCCGGCAGATGGGGGCGCTCCATTGGTTTCTCGTCACGACCGGGCTGGGCGCGGTCTTTATCGCGTCGCAGGTCATTGCCTGGCTCGAACTCGTCGCCCGCGGCGTCTATATGACGGGCAATCCTTATGCGGGATTTTTCTACATTCTGACGGCGGCGCACGCTGCGCACGTCGTGGGCGGGATGGCGGCGCTCGGCTATGTGGTCTTAAAAAGCTGGCAGCCGACACAGAGCGAGATCGAGCTGAAAAAACGCCGCTCGGCCGCCGGGATGAGCAGCGTCTTCTGGCACTTTTTAGGCGGGCTGTGGGTCGTCCTGTTTTTGCTGCTGGGTTTTTGGAAATGATACAGGCAGAAACGCGACAGTTATGGAGCGTGTAATTTGCCTTTTTTAGGCACGCTCCATAACAGTCGCGTTTCTGCCTCGAACGGCTGGCGCGTTCGGACGACGCATCTGCTAACGCAGACGCTACTGACATTAGCGCGGCGGGCCGCGCTTGCGGGCAGGATGCCCGCGCTCCATAGTAAGGAACTTTATGCATTGTCCAAATTGCGGCCGGAAAACTTCATCGGAACTGAAATTTTGCCGCGCCTGCGGGATGAAGCTCGATTCGGTGGCGCGGGCAGTGAGCAGCCACCTCGAGGGCGACGAACCTGATGTGGCGGTGGAAAAAAAGAGCGGAAGGGGATCGGACAAGCGCTTTTACGCTCTTGTATACATCGGATTGGCGCTCAGTTTTATCGGGCCCGCTATCGTCGTACTCGGGCAGGGAGTGTGGGGCACCAAATCGGCCGGGATTCTGATCGCGCTGCTCGGCATGTTTAGCATGGCGATGGGGGCCTTACCGGCGGCGGCACGGTTCGATCGGGCGCTGCTTCGCTCACTGGGAACCGGAGGACCGAAGCGCAAGGAATCTGCGCCGGACCATCCCGCGGAACTTGAGCCCGGTGACGATTTTGAACCGGTGTCGAGTGCCGTGCCCAGCGTGACCGAAGGAACGACCCGCGATCTCGATAAGAATAAAACGAAAGTTTTGAGATAGCATGGAGCGCGGGCATCCTGCCCCGCAAAGCGCGGCTTGCCGTGCTCATTGTCAGTAGCGCTTGCGTTAGCAAGTGCGTTTCGTACGCCTTTTAACGCATCTGCTAACGCAGACGCTACTGACAGTTTCCGAACGCGCAGCGTTCGTTGCAGGCAGGATGCCCGCGCTCCATAAGTAAGGAGGAATAGTTTGGAATTAATTGGCTGGTTTCCGCATATCAACGCATCGCTGAACGCGCTGAGCGGAATTTTTCTTTTATTCGGTTTTCTTTTTATCAAACTGGGGAGGGTGCATAAACATCGCGTGTGCATGCTCTCGGCCTTTACGACTTCGACGTTATTTCTCGCCTGTTATATTACTTATCATTCGATCCGCACTTATCATTTTGGCTTAGGCCCGACCAGGTTTACCGGCGAGGGGATCGTGCGGCCGATCTATTTTGTAATTTTGGGAACCCACACGGTTTTGGCTATAGTGGTAGTTCCGTTTATTCTGGTTACGCTGCGGTACGCGTTAAAAGGGAAATTTGATTCGCACCGGCGACTCGCCCGCTGGACATACCCAATGTGGCTGTATGTTTCGGCCACGGGTGTTATCGTGTACTTAATGTTGTACCAAATTTATCGTTAGTGAATTGAAAATAGTGAATCGTGAATAGATTTCGTGTGATTCGTGTATTTCGTGGTTAAATCTAATAAATAATTAGCCACGAATCACACAAAACACGAAACCGGTTTGCCGAGAAGCCCATTCACGATTTACGATTCACTATTCACTATTCACGCGAAGAAAACTATGGCCATCTTAATAGTAGTTGCCCATCCGGATGATGAAGTGCTCGGCTGCGGCGGGACCGCGGCGGCGCTGGCCGCACAGGGCGAAGAAGTGCGCAGCTGCATTTTGAGCGGCGATGCCGACGCGCGCCAGGATCGTCCCGATGTGGACACATTTCACTCGAATACCAACGAGGCGCAAAAGGTGCTCGGTTTTCAGCCGCCGGTGCTGGGCAACTTTCCAAATATAAAATTCAATTCCGTGCCGCACCTGGAACTCGTCCAGTTTATCGAAGCCGCCATCGAGCAAACCCAGGCGGAGATAGTTTTCACTCATCACCCAAACGACATCAACGACGATCACAAACAGACATCGTCGGCCTGCCAGGCGGCGGTGCGGTTGTTTCAGCGCCGGATAGGCGTAAAGCCGCTGCGCGCGCTCTATTTTATGGAGATACTTTCGGCGACCGATTGGACATTTCCGTCGGGCAGCGAATTTCGCGCCGATACTTTTTATGAAATAGGCGCCGAGCTGCTGGAGAGAAAGCTGGTGGCGCTGCGTTCGTACCAGGGTGTGATGCGCGATTTTCCGCACCCGCGCAGCGAAGAGATCCTCAAGGGCCTCGCGGCCTATCGCGGCGGCCAGGCCGGCATGCGCTACGCCGAAGCCTTTCAGACCGCGTTTCACGCGCTGGGAAGAAAGTAGTCGATTTTAGATTTTTGATTGCCGATTTTGAATTAGATTTCGTGTGTTTTGGTGTAATTTCGTGGTTTCAGCCTTAAGTAGAAGAAAACAGCTTTAAGACTGGAACCACGAAATTACACGAAGCAGCACTAAAAAAACGATCCAAAATCCAAAACCACAAATCCAAAATCGCAAGGGCTTGCTTTCGTTCATTCAAAAACGCTATTCTATTTACTCGATAAAAACTCCCTTCAGTTTTT
This sequence comes from Pyrinomonadaceae bacterium, assembly GCA_035995185.1. Classification (GTDB taxonomy): domain Bacteria; phylum Acidobacteriota; class Blastocatellia; order Pyrinomonadales; family Pyrinomonadaceae; genus DASYKT01. Next base: position 69,849 of record DASYKT010000014.1, on the reverse strand, counting down.
AAATCAATGTACCGAAGTGTTTTAAAGAGGATCTTGGACATCGTGCTGGCGTTGCTCGCCCTCGTACTGCTTTCGCCGGTGATGCTGGTGGTGGCGATCTGGATATATCTGGAAGACCGCGGGGCGATATTTTTCACGCAGGAGCGTATCGGCAGGGGCGGCCGCACCTTTAGTTTTCTGAAATTTCGCTCGATGCCGGTAAATACCGCGAGCGTGCCTTCGGCCAAGGCCAAAACGCTGCCGGTGACCGGTATCGGCAAGCTGATCCGCCGCACGAACATCGACGAACTGCCTCAGCTGATCAATATTTTAAAAGGCGATATGAGCATCGTCGGCCCGCGCCCGGCCATTCCTTCGCAGGAAAAACTGCTGGTGCTGCGGCGCAAGGTCGGCGCCGACGAACTCGCCCCCGGCCTGACCGGCCTGGCCCAGGTCAACGCCTATGACGGCATGCCCGAAAACGAAAAAGCGCGCTGGGACGGGGAATACGCCGCGAATATGAGTTTTTTCACTGATGTGAAGATCGTGCTGAAAACCTTTGCCTACCTTACTAAAAAACCACCGGTATATTGACTTATCGTAGCGCCGCCGTCTCGGCGGCTGTCCTGATGGCGTCTCGCCGTCATTCTTCAGCAGCGCGGGCGGGACGCCCACGCGACAGCCGGCGAGACGCCGGCGCTACAAACTATTAGGCTTGACTCACAACTCCATAAACTCTATAAACTCTATTAACTTATGCGATTTGGTTTTGTAACTTGTGTCCAACTCGGGCTGGCCTGCATGGAAGCGATCTATGCGGCGGGCGGAAAGCTCGATCTTGCCATCACGCTCACTGACGATAAAGCGCAGAGTAAATCCGGCCGCGTCTTTATCGACGATTTTTGCGCTGAGAACGGCATCGACCTCGTCAAAGTCCGTCATATCAACGACGAAGACGCTATCAAAGCCATCAAAGACCGCGGAATTGACTGGCTTTTTATCATCGGCTGGTCGCAGATCGCGGGGCAAGCGGTGCTCAATGCGCCAAACCGCGGCGTGCTGGGCATTCACCCTACGTTATTACCGGAAGGCCGCGGCCGCGCGCCCATCCCGAACGCTATTCTAAAAGGCCTGACGCAGACGGGCGTGACCCTTTTTAAACTAGACGTCGGTGTCGATACCGGTGAAATTCTAGCGCAGGAAGTGCTGCCGATCGCCGATGACGAAACAGCCACGACCCTCTATAAACGTGTAAATGAAGCGCACAAAACAATTATTCACAATGTTTGGCCCTCTTTGGTTAATGATACGCTTGAACTAAAGACACAGGATGGATCGAGGGCGACGATCTGGGAAGGCCGCACGCCGGACGACGGCCGGATAACCTGGGGAATGACGGTGGAACAGGTTGACCGGCTGGTGCGCGCGACCACCCGGCCCTATCCCGGGGCGTTCGTGAAAAAAGAAGACGGCAGCGTCCTGCGCATCTGGAGCGGGCGCATCAGCGATATCGACCATACCATCGCCGACCGGTCAGAGCTGGTCGAACTCAGCAACGGGATCTATGAAGCGCTGGATTTTGAAAGAGAATGATGTCGATTTTGGATTTTATATCGGGGATTTTAGATTCGTGTTTTTGGTGTGTTCGTGGTTAAAATGAATTGAACAGCTTAACCACGAAACACACGAAAAACACTAAACGACAGCCGTCGACGCGAAAGAAATTAAGACTGAAACCACGAAATCGCACGAAACAACACTAAAAAACAAATCCAAAATCGGCAATCCAAAATCTAAAATCGGTTTACGGGAGCGCCAAAAACCTCACGCCTTCTACCGGGATCGTGCCGCTGAAATGTACGGTTTTGAGCATTATTTTTTCATCCTTATCGAAATAAACTTTTGACGGGCGCGCGGCCACAGGGATGGTAAAAACCTCTTTTGTTTTTGTTATCTCGATCGAACGGTTAGCGGCGCCGCCGCGCGTAACGATCTCTACGCCGATCGGCAGCCGGAAGGCGGGTACCATATCGGAGCGCGTTTTCTGTACCTGCTCGACGTCCAGCACGAGAGCTTTTTTCTTCAAATTGTAGCTGCTTTTTATTCTCAAATCGGGGAAACCCGTGCCATAGACCCATTGATTAAAAAACCAGTCCAGGTTTTTGGCTGAAGCCTCTTCCATCGCGGCCTGTAGGTCGGCGGTTTCCACGTTGTCGAATTTGTGCCGGTTCAGATAAAGGTTGACGCCTTTCCAGAAGGCTTCATCGCCGAGGGTTTCGCGCAGCATATAGAGCACCACGCCGCCCTTTTGATAAGTGGTCACGTCAAAAAGCTCATTGTTGGGCAGGGCGTATTTATTGACCAGCGCGTGCGGCAGCGCGCTATGCAGATCGTCCGCCATAAAACGCCCGGCGTCGCCGCGCGCTTTTTCCAGGTAGGCTTTCCGGCCGCCTTCGCTTTCTTTAAAAACGGCTTCCATAAAAGTGGCAAAGCCTTCGTTAAGCCAGAGCTGCGACCATGTCTTGCACGTCACCAGATCGCCGAACCACGAATGCGCCAGTTCGTGCGAAACCAGGTCGTCCGTAAAAGGGCGCATCATTTCCATCCGCGCCGCGAGAATTTCTGTATCGGCCATTGTGGTCGCGGTGATGTTTTCCATCCCGCCGAATTGAAATTGCGCGACGATCGTCTGGTCGTATTTCGGGTAGGGAAATTTTACGCCCGTCACTTTTTCAAAAACGGCTATCATCTGCGGCGTTTTGCCATAGGCGGCCTGGCCCACGTCTTCGGTGCCGCGGTACATATAATAGCCGAGCGGGATCGCCCCGTATTTTGCTTCGACCCGGGCGTAATCTCCGGCCACGAAAGATGTCAGGTAAGTGGAATGCGGCACCGGCATTTTGTAATGAAAGGTTTTGGTGCCGTCGATGTTTTCAGTGGTGTCGAGCATCTCGCCGTTGGCCACGGCGACCTCGCCCGAAGGCACGGTGATGTATTGCTCGCTGGTCGCTTTGTCGTCCGGGTAATCGTAACAGGGAAACCAGAAATGATTTTCTTCGGCCTCGCCGTGCGTCCACACTTGCCGCGGGTGAACGAGCTTGCCGTTTTTTTCTTTCATCTCGTCGACAAAATAAACGCCTTTTTCCGGCGTACTGATGGTGTATTTGATCGTCACCGCGAGCAGCGCCGCCGGCCCGTAGGTGCGGTCCAGAGTGATGATCAGTTTTTCGCCCAACGTTTTGTACTGCAGCGGTTTTCCGGCGGCTCCGTCATCCAGCGTGATGGAGTCGATCTTCATGCCGGCGGCGTCGAGTTCGAAACTGATGAAATTATCGGCGAGCGGTTTTAGCTGCACGGTCGTCTGCCCGTCCACCTTCTTCTCGGCATAATTTATGGTGCTGCGGATCAGGTAATGCTGCACGTCATAGGTGCGCTGCCCGTGCGTCGAAGCCGGCGCAAACGGCGCCTGCGCCCAGGCCGGCACCGTTGCGGAAAATGTGAGTAAAGTTAAGAGGAAAAACGGGCGAAATATTTTCAAAAACATATTGGGGCATTATACGCCAGGTACGCCAAAAACGTTTATGGAGCGCGGCATCCTGCCCGCCGTTGAGGCCGTGTCTTAATTTGCCTGCCAAGTTTCCACAAGGGAGAGATGGAGCGTGCGCCGGCGTGCCCCAGTGCGCCACCTGCGCCAAAAATGCGCCAGAAATCTTAAAAATGAGATGCCCTGAAATAAATTTCCCAAAACTGTAATTGAAAACTCCTTTTCAAATTTATTAACAGCGTCTTTTACCGGAACCCTCAAGACCGCCACCGCCAGTCTATACCAGCGAGAGACCAAGGTTCTACCGCCCTTTAAAGCACTAATTGTAGTTTATGAATAATCGGCTTTTCGAAACGCTTTCAGAGATGCGAAAATGTAACAATTCTCTCTTCGACACGCACCGGCCTCCATCCCGAAATGTGAAAACAAAGAGCGGGCAGGAGCCCCTAGCTGCATAGAAAAAGGGCAGCCACGAGGACTGCCCTTACAATTTCAGAAGGCGGGCAAGGGTGCCCGCGCTCCATAGAAAACGCTCCATATTACTTCAAGTGTTTATCAAACCAGTCGATGGCCTGGGAGTACCAGTATTTCGAGTTTTGTGGTTTGAGGATCCAGTGGCCTTCGTCGGGAAAGACGATGAGTTTTGACTCGATGCCTTTTAGCTGCAGCGTCGTGTAAAGCTCGAGGCTCTGGGTATAAGGCACGCGGTAATCGATCTCGCCGCAGGTGACGAGCGTCGGCGTATTGAAATTCTTGGCGAATTTATGCGGCGACCAGGTGTTGAACATCACCGGGTTGGTCCAGGGCTGTCCCTTGAACTCCCAGTTGTTGAACCACTGTTCTTCGGTCGCGATCATACTCTCCAGGTTATACACACCGGCGTGCGACAAAAACACCTTAAAGTGAAAACGCGGGTCGGTGTTGTGTCCCATCATCCAATCGACCATATAACCGCCGTAACTGGCGCCGGCCGCGCCGATGCGGTTTTTATCCACATAAGAGCGCTTGATGACCTCGGCCACGCCGTTGCGAATGTCGGTCGCCGCCTTGCCGCCCCAGTCCGCCGAAACGTCATTAACGAATTTCTGGCCGTAGCCGACCGAGCCGCGCGGGTTCGGCATAAAGACCACATAGCCCTGATTGGCAAAGACCTGCGGGTTCCAGCGGTAGCCCCAGCTATCGTAAAAAGCGCTCTGCGGGCCGCCGTGAATGATCACCAGCAGCGGATATTTTTTGTTCGGATCGAAGTTTTTTGGCTTGATGATAAAGCCGTGGACCTGGGCTTTCATCGCGCCCGTCCAGGTAAGTTCTTCGGCCGGTGCCAGTCCTGCCGGCTGGTTGGCCGTGGTGACATTGATGTAAGGACGCCCGCCAGTCTGCGTGCCGTCGTTGCTGGCCAGCACGATCTCGCCGGGTTCGGCAATGCTGCTGGTTACAAAGACGAGTTTGGAACCGTTCAGAGCGTTGTTCAAACCCGAAGCGGAAACAGTGTTCCAGATCTTGTTTGGTTTACCGCCCGCCACGGGAATTGAAAAGATCGGGATGTGCCCGCGGTCGCCGGCGGTGAAAAATATCTTCGAGCCGTCCTGTGAAAGGATAAATTCATCGACCTGCAGATCGAATCCGGTGGTGAGTTCGGTGCTCGCACCCGTTGCGCGGTCGTAGCGCATCAGGCGCGTGCGGTCGGCTTCAAAAGCGGGCGTCGCCTGCGAACGATAGATGATATATTTTCCGTCCGGCGTATAGACGGGGGAAAATTCGTAGCCTTTATTTGAAACGGTGATGTTGCGCGCTTCGCCGCCGGCGGTAGGCACCACATAGATGTCGCTGTTGGTGGAAATTGCTTCGACCTTATCGGGATTGCGCAGGTAAGCGATCTCGCGCCCGTCCGGTGAAAAAGCGTAGTCGCTGCCGCTGGCCGCTCCGTAGGGCGGGGCGTCCCAATCGCCGGTCGTCACTTCGCGCGCCCTGCTGTTCTTTTCGGCCGCCACCACAAAAACATGGGTGCGTTTTACATCCGTCCAGCCCGTCCAATGGCGGAACAAAAGGCGGTCGGTCGTATGGGCCTTCATCTTGTTGGCATCGGCCGCGTCGTCCTTGCGTTTGTTGCAGGCATCGTCGCCGCTGCATTCCGGGTAGACGTCGGAGCTAAAAAGCAGCCAGTGGCTATCGGGCGACCAGACGGGCTGGCCCGCGCCGCTCGAGAGGGTGGTGATCTGCACCGTGTCGCTGCCGTCGGGTTTCATCGTCCAGAGCTGTCCGCCCGTCACATAGGCGATGCGTTTGCCGTCCGGCGACCAGCGCGGCTGCGAAGCGGCGCCTTTGTCGGTTTTGGTGACCTGCTGCGGAGTGCCGCCGCCGATCCTGGCCACGTAGACCTGGTTGACATAGCGGTTGCCGTCCCAATTGAGATCGCCGACGGTGTAGGCCACCCACTGGCCGTCAGGCGAAACCTGCGGATCGCTCACGCGCTTGCCGTGGAGCAGATCGTCGACCGTCCAGACCGGGCCCTGCGCCGAGACGTAAATGGCCGACAAAACCGTTAAAAGAAGCAGAAAAGAAAGCCGTTTCATAGTTCCTCGCTTGCGAAAAAGATTGTTGTTAAAGCGTTTAGATTATCGCATTAAAGCAGGCGAGTTCAAAACATGGAGCTTGGGGCATCCTTGCCCGCAACGAACGCTCGTGTCAGTAGCGTCTGCGTTAGCAGATGCGTAATTCTTAGATAAAAAACGCATCTGCTAACGCAGACGCTACTGACAAGAAGCGGGCAGGGATGCCCGCTCCATAGGTGTTGCGTTTCACTTTTGCGGGTGTGAAATGAAACACCTGAAACGCTTTGAAGCGCGAACTGTTGACCGTAAAAGACTTCGGGACAATGCGCTGAAACGGGCTGATTGTTGGGTCCGAAAGTGAATTTGACTAATTTGCCCATCCTTTTTTGAGATCATCGTGATTTGGAATTCCACTTTTTCGCATTTTTCGTAAAAGTGAAACTAACGCTCTTTCGGGAGATTTGGACTTCAAAGATCAAGGCGCCGCATCTTCTAAAGAACGGCGAACATCAGAGGGTAAGGCAATTGGTCGTTTATTCCGATAAAGGATTTGGAAAGTTGGCGGAGTACCAGAGTTTGGTGTGTTTAGTGTGATTCGTGGTTAAATTCTGCAAATAAATTGCCCTGGCTTTAGCGGCAATTTAAATAATCATGAACCCTGGTTTGCCGTTCGCTGATCTTCGAAATGCCTTTATTTTGGGAACTATAATTTACTGGACATTTTCCTGTCGCTGTCTGAAAATAAGCTGCCTTGATGAATAACGAAAATCAACACAAATGGATCCCGGGCAGAGGCCCGTCGCGCGAAGCCCTCGAGCGTATGCGCGAGCATTTTCCAAAGCCGAAGGAAACAATGGGCGAAGCGTGGTTCAATACCAATGACCGGACGATGTTTCCCGAATTGAACAGTGAAGAAACACTGCGAAAAATAAAACCGCAGGACCTGTCTTATCCTATACTTTTTGAGATCGTATCGGGAACCAGCAGCTTCGGACACAGGGAAGAATGGGATGAGTGGTTTAGATATCTGCTGCCTTACCTGATAGAGCGTTCGCATGAGCGCTGTTTCTTTTCGGTATATGTGCTGCAAGCTAATGTCTCGGCTTTTATAAATATTTTTTGGAAGGGCATTGAGGGCGAGTACGACGGGTTCAGGGAGGATGTGATCGCCACATTTTCCCATTTGCTGATGGACGAGCGGTTTTGGGAAAAAAAGGGCGAGAAATTTTCTCGTCCGGCGTTTCTGACGGAATACCGGGATGGCGCCGATCAATGGAAGCTGCCGTGGGACACCGGGACCGCGAGCGAAAATCTTTCAGCCATGATCTTCTTTAATTTAAAGTATTTGAAAGCGGAAGAGATCGCCGAATGGACCGGGTCGATCTTTGCGATAGACGATATTTACTGGCGCGGAGCGCTGTTAAACTGGCTGGCGGCGGCATACGACGTGCTTCGGGAACCCGTCATCGTTCCATCCATGATAGAAAAGGCCAAGCCCGAGCTTCAATGGGAATGCTCGCATGCAATGGGCTCGAGGCAGGGGGACGAAGAAGCTTTGGAATACTATAACGACAATAGGCTTTTCATACCGTCCGAAAATCCGCGTGTCTTTTTAGCAGAGGTCAAAAAACACTTGAATGAAGACAGGCTTATCGAGTGGGCTTCCGATTTTTCCACCAGTAAATTGATCGAGGAAAGCACCTGGGGAATTCCCGATAAGCTTTTGGAAAAGCTGTCTAAAACCTCTTAAACACTTCCCGCGGTTTTTGTCAGCCACGAATTACACAAATAACACGAATTAAAAAACCAGCTTTAGCCGAATTATAGTTGGGCTAAAGCACCCGATCTTTTCCCCTAACTTATCCGCTAGCTAAAGCTAGTGGCAATTAAAAGAGCGGGCGGCATGAGGTACACATTCCAGGTTTCTACCTGAAACTTATCTTTTTTCGGCCCGTAAAAGTCATGTAAAAATGAAGATCAAATTTTTGCGTTCGCGTGTTTTCTAATATGATCGATAATATCCGATAATTAATATTATGAAGCTTCAACTGACCCTCGCTATTGTCTTATCGTTTTCCACCGGAATTTTTGCCCAGCAGCCTGCTGCGCAAGCTACACCGGAACTTTACTCGGCCCGGACGCTGCGCGATCTGAAAACCATCCAGCAGGCGACCCTCGGCAGCGATTACGCTTACCGGCAGGTGGCGTATTTGTCGAACAACATCGGGCCTCGGCTCTCGGGTTCGGCGCAGGCGGCGCAGGCCGTGAAATATGTCGAGGCCGAACTGAAAAAACTCGGGCTGGAAGTGCGCTTGGGGAAAGTGATGGTGCCGCATTGGGTGCGCGGCGAAGAGCACGGCGAACTGGTTGAGTTTCCCGGAATGGCGCCGGGCACCAATCAGAAAATAGTGCTGACCGCGCTGGGCGGAAGCGTGGCGACGCCGGCCAGCGGCATCACTGCGGAGATCGTGGTGGTTAATAGCTTTGCCGATCTGGCGGCGCTCGGTAAAGATAAGATCGCCGGCAAGATCGTTCTTTTCAATAACAAATTCGACCGCGAGATGGCGCTTGCCGGGCAGGCCGGAAATGCCTACGGGCAGGCGGTGGCGTACCGCTTTGCGGGCGCGGGCGCGGCGGCGCCTTTCGGCGCGCTGGCGGCGCTGGTGCGTTCCGCCGGGACTTCGGAAAATCGCCTGGCGCACACGGGCGCGATGGGTTACCCGGACGGCGTGACGAAAATTCCGACGGCCGCAGTTTCAAACGAAGACGCCGATCTGATCGCATATCTGGCCGCGCAAGGCGCGACCAAAATTCACCTGACGCTTACGCCGCAGACTTTGCCCGACACCGAAAGCTATAACGTGATCGGCGATCTGAAGGGAAGCGAGAAACCGGACGAAATAGTGATCGTTTCCGGGCACCTGGATTCATGGGACCTGGGGCGTGGGGCGATCGACGACGGCTCCGGTGTGGCCGCGGCAATGCAGGTGGCGAATATTTTGAAACAACTCAAACTTCGCCCGAAACGCACTATTCGCGTGATCGCCTGGATGAATGAAGAGAACGGCGGACGCGGCAGCGCGGGATATTTTGCGGACGAATCCGCCAACATTGCCAAACACTTCGCGGCGCTCGAGATGGATTTCGGCCCCGGCCACCCGCTCGGTTTTGCTTTTGCGGGCAAGCCCGAAGCGCTGCCCTTCTTTAACCCGATCTCAAACGCGCTGCTTTCGCAAGGCGCTTTTCAGGTGCAGACCGCGCCTAACGTCGGCGCCGATACCGCCCGGCTGACCGCGGCCGGCGTGCCGTCTTTCGCGCCGCTTTCCGACGCGCGCTTTTATTTCGATTATCACCACACGGCAGCCGACACGCTGGATAAAGTTAATCCGAAAGATCTGGCGGAGAATGCCTCGGTGCTGGCGGTGCTAAGCTATGCGCTGGCAAATCTGCAGCAGCCGCTGCCCAGATGATTGTGGATTTTGGATTGCCGATTTTGGATTTTGAGTTGATTAATGGTGATCTCGGTATTAAGTGAGTTCACAAATCCAAAATCTAAAATCCCAAATCTAAAATTGTCTGTCCCGCTCCATACTACGGAATATACGCGCCTGGGATGGGGCGGTCGCCGAGGCCGCCGAACTGCTGGAATAAAATACCCGCTGAGGAGCGGTTTTCATACCAGATGCCCGTGCTGTTGCGAAAGACCGCGATGTCGCTGCGCCCGTCGCCGTCGTAATCGCCCGGCACCAGAAAATCACCCGCCTGGCCAAAAGGCGCGGCGTAATAATTAAAATCTTCCGAACGCAGGATGAACCAAAATCCATCTGAAGGCCGCCAGACCGCGACATCCGTTTTACCGTCACCGGTGTAATCGGCCGCGACCGGCACATCGGTGTTAGTGCCGAAAACGGTGACGAAATTTCCGCCGCCCGAATATTGTATCCACCATTCGCCAAAGCCGGTCGCGGCATTTCGCCGGAAGATCGCCTGGTCCGACCGGCCGTCGGCGTCATAATCGCCCGCCACGGGAATGTCTCCGCTGCTGCCCCAGGGCACGAACGAAAAACTGCCGTCCGAAGAATTGTTGATGTACCAGTAACCGTTCGACGGGCGAAAGACGGCCAGGTCGGCTTTACCGTCGCCGTCAAAATCAGCAGGCGCGGGAATATCACCGTTCGCGCCAAAGATCGGCTGGCGTCCCAGGCCGGTGCTGCTGTCGGTAATGATCCATTGCCCGTTGACGGTGGACCATTCGGCGGCATCGGTGCGCCCGTCGCCGTCATAGTCCGCCGGAACGATCCGCCTGTTCGCAACGTTATGCATGCTGATCGTATGGTTGATCCCGGTGGTCGAAAACCGGAAGATCCAGTCGCCGGTACCGACACCCTTAAGAGAAAGATCAGTGATTCCGTCAGCATCAAAATCGGCAAAGGTTTGCTGGTCGCCGACGATGCTATAGGTAAAAGCCTGGACGCCGGTCTTATCGGCGCTTTCATTTCCGCTCACCCGAATACTTCCGTTCGGTACTATCGACACCGCCGCCGCCGCCGCATTTCGCCAGCCGGGAGAAGTCGGCAGCAGCTCTATGCCGTCACCATCAAAAGAGGTATCAAGCGAACCATTACGGAGAAAACGCAAGACAAGTACGCCGCCTGTCGTGCCCGACGATGCGGCACCGACGGCAACTATCTTGCCGTTTGACTGGATGGCGAGATCCGAAATTCTGGAAGTCGATAGCGTCTCGGCGGGGATCACCAGCTTGCCGCCGGTGCCAAAACCGTTGTCGTATGAACCGTCGGCATTAAAACGGACAAGCGCGGCGCGGCGATTGATGCCGTCCGTAAAACCGGCGGCGACGATCTTACCGTCCGCCTGGAGCGCGACGGCCGACGCGTATTCGTTCGGATCGCCAAAATCGGTGATGGTAAAACTGTCCTGGTCGAAATCAGGGTCGCTGTTGCCGTCCGGCAGGAAGCGGACCACGACAAAGGTGTTGCCTTCGGGGCTGCCAAAATCGGCGTAACCGGCGACCACGATCTTTCCGTCGGGCTGGACCGCCATTGAAAGGATATTGTCGCTTTGTTTTGATATCGGGCTGACCACAAAACCGCCGCTGCCGAACGTGTTATCGAAAGCGCCGTTTGCGTCCAGACGGATAAGCATAAAGTCGGACATCGTGCTTACGCTGCCGGAACCCGCCGCCAGAATCTTACCGTCCGGCAAAACGGTGACAGCAGTGACGGTGGAAGACGTGCCGAGAGAAAATTTGCCGCCGCCGTTAAAAGTCGTATCGAGTGAGCCGTCAGGATTGTAACGAGCGAAACCGGCGGTAAAAGTGGTGTTTGATACCTGCCCGGCGGCGACGATCTTGCCATCGGGCTGGAGCGCCAGGGCGATGATTGTCGAGGAGGAGTTGGGAAAAGCGGTGATCACCTGGCCATTCATGCCAAAAGAAATGTCGGGTGCGCCGGAAGGAAGCAGCCTGGTAAGAGCGAAATCGGATCCGCTCCCAAAAGGAAAGGCGCGCCGGGCCCCGCCGACCAGTATCTTTCCGTCCGGCTGTATGAGCACCGGGCCGGCAACGTTAGCCCCGCCCGTGCCCGTCTGGTTGATCCGCCATTGGACCTGGCCGGCGGCAAAAACCTGAAGCTGCGCAGCCGCAAGGCAAACGATAAAAATTGTAAGAAAACGATGGAAGTTTCCGAAAAAGGCGAGATGGTTCTTTGAGTTCATGGCCCGCTCCTTATCGTGATACGTAATACGTGATACGTAATACGCGATACGTGATACGTGATACGTGATACGTAATACGCGATACGTAAGAATTAACACATATATCAAACCGGAATTGGCGTAATCACGAACCAACGACTACTAACAATAACGAACCCACGTATTACGTACAGCGTATTACGTGCAACGTATCACGTATTGCGATCAAGCTCATTTTCCTGACCGCGGCACGCTCACCGGCGTGTCGGTCGCGTTGCCCCATTTTAGAGTTTTGACATCGCCGGCGGTGTTGCTGCTGAGCACCCAAAAAGTAGCGTCCGCTTTGCGCCAGAGCCCGACATCGGCTTTACCGTCGCCGTCGTAATCGCCCGGCACGCAGAGGTCTTTGTTAGCCAGCCCGAACTGCTTGACCACCATCTGCCCGTCGCCGCTATTGAGCACGTAAAATTGCCAGCGGCTTTCGGCGCCGTCGTTGCTGTTGCGCATCACGGCGATGTCGGTCTTGCCGTCGCCGTCATAATCGGCCACCGCTACCACGTCGCTCGAGAGCCCCCATTGCGAAACAAGATCGCCTTCCTTTGAACGCTTGATGTACCAGAGCGAATGATCGTCGCCCGTTTTGCTGCGGCGCACGGCCAGGTCGGCTTTGCCGTCACCGTCGTAATCGCCCACTACGGGATCGTCACCCAAAAGCCCCCAGGCAACGGCGGTGAAATCTCCCGCTTTGGTAGAGGTGCTGGGTTTGTAATAAAAAAGGCTCTGCGGTTTTTCCGGCGGGCCCGCGCGATACACTGCCAGGTCGGCTTTGCCGTCGCCATCGTAATCGGCCACCACAGACGGGTCGTCGGTTTCCAACCCGAATTTTTCGATGCGCACATTCTGCGTCTTGCTTTGCATTATGTAAAAGGTAGCAGTCGCAGGGCGAAAGACAGCGATGTCCGTTTTGCCGTCGCCGTCATAATCTGCCGGGACGAAGCGGTCGCCGCTGTTTCCGAAGGCCGCTGAGGTACTCTTACCGCTGCTGTAGCTGATCCACCACGTGAGTTTGTCGCCTTCGGCGCGCACGGTGACAAAATCCGTCTTGCCGTCGCCGTCGTAATCCGCCACGGCGCTTTTACCCGCGGCCCTGGTATGTGAATGAGGGAAGGAAAGGATCCCGAGCAGGGAAATGACTGCGAAATAAAAACTAAAACGAATTGCGTTTTTCACTAAGATAAAACCTCCTGAATAATGGGATATTTTAACACACATCATCAGAAGTGACTTTAGGAAGATCAGCTGCCAGGTGAATGAAGTCAGAACCGGGAGCGGTATCTGCAGTTGTAATCGGGAGCTGTACCGCGTAGCGGTCATTTGATCGTAGCCGTGGGTTTTAACCCACGGTATGAATTCGATGGTCAACGACGTCGCAGCGCGACGATTGGTTTTACGTCCCATCCGTCGCTCACGCGACGCGCTTTTGTCCGCTGGACTTCCGTGGGTTAAAACCCACGGCTACATTCACTCCATCGCTCCGCGATTAACACCCCGGTTCTGACCTCATACTCGAATTGCGTCACTTGCCTTTATCCCGTAAAAATCGGAAGATAGCCCTATGAACAGACCGCCGCCGTATTTTCCGCAAAGCCAACTATCACCGCCCGACCCTAACCGTTACAAGAAATTTAAGGCAGTGATCGTAGGGTTGATCTTATTGCTGGTGCTGGTGCTGGCCGGGGCGGGAATAGGGATCTATTTTCTGATCAGATACCTGGCCGGCTGATCGCGGGTTTTGTTATATCACGGAAAATTCTAAACGTTGTTTGAATGGTGGAGGAATCTGACCAAGGAGGGCAAAGTGTCAAGGGGGGCTAATCTCACACTTAATAAAGGAGAACTATGGCTACTAACGTAGAGATATTTATTAAAGGTCTGGCGCTTTGGTTTAAGAGGGACGATTGTTGGAATGCATTGTTATATTTTGATGATTGTCATCTGGTCGACGTCAGTCATGGCCCGGCCGACGAACCTCCTGTGCTAAAACAAAGCCTGGCCAGGCCAAACGGCAAGATCAAGATCGATATACAGCGGGAGCCTGCTGCCGTAACGTCAACTACCTCATTTAATACCAAGATACTTAATCTGACGTCCAAAGGTGCTGGCGCACCTTATCTCACCCATAATAGTGTGGAAATAAGATCCGATTGGGCAACTAAAGCCGTCCATTTACGTTTAGGCAATGCGGAGCTTTCGGTTTCCGACTACATTGAAGAACTCACCGATGATCCGATACTTTTGCACGGAGAAAGGATTCAGCTCCAGAGGTTTAAGTCACTGGGCCACTGGGTTAAAGCAAAAATACGAGTTCCGGAAGGAAAGATGCTTGACATCCAACTTCAATCCGACATTACCAGTATCCCCGGGACCACGGCGGAAACCGGCTATAGGATAGTCATCAATAATGACTGTTCCAGAAAATCCCTGAACAACGATATGTTCAGATACTATGACTTGATCAAAGGGCTGGATGCTGCCGGTCGCGAAGAGAAATTTTGGGTCGGGAAACGCCTCGACCAGTCATTAGATGCCATAATTGAACAGCGAACACAGGCACAAACAGAAGAGGTCGATGTCAGTAGAATTGACATGAGTTTTTTCATACTGCTTTACATAATACTTACCGGGGGAACTTCGCTTCTTCTGGAAGGAAAGCCCTGTATGAGCGTTCAGGCTTCTGACGTAACAAATCCGCCCCCTTTCACTCCTTAATTGCCCTTGATCGAGAGAGAATGAACAGCAATGAAAAAGCGCCGGAATTTCCGACGCTTTTTTTATTAATCGTTAATTACTAACATTACTTCTGCGTTCCATCGAGCGCGGTGGTTTGCGATTTTGGTTTTGATTTCCATGCGTCGGCGGCTTTTTGTGCCAGGTCTTTGGCGCGGGGAAGCGATTCCAGCGCTTTCTTCAACTGGTTGTCAAATTCGTTGCCGACCTGGTAAGAGGTGTACATGCCGTAGGTGGCGGTCGCCAGTTCGGTGCGCAGCGCGCGTCCCACGTAATCGTGTTCTTTATCGACCTGGGCCGGAACTAGTTTGTATTTGTCCACCGCATATTTTTTGAACGCCTGGTAGAGCGCGTCATTTACCGGGAAGTCCGTCGCTTTTACATCGCCGAGATAATCGAGCGGATTATTCACCCGGTAATTTTCAAAACCCGGGACTTTTCCATAGACGAGGTCAAGTGAAAAAGCAAAGACCGGGTCCTGCAGCTTGGTGCGGATCTGCACCTGCTCATTGGTCAGCAGGGCAGCTTTGATCGGTTCATCAGGCGTGATGCCGCCGCCGGAATAAACCGGGCGTCCGGTGTCGGTCTTTGATTCGGCGCCGGTTGTGCCGGCCGTTTTTTCGTCGTGCAGCGTTCCGCCCATATTGTAGTAGCTGTAAAGATCGCCGTTGGAATAATCGCGCTGGATGAGGCGGCCGGAAGGCGTCTCGTATTTCGCGATCGTCAGCAGCACCATCGAACCGTAATCAAGGTTAAAGGGATTTTGCACCAGGCCCTTGCCAAAGGTCGTTTCGCCGACGATCAGCGCGCGGTCATGGTCCTGCAGCGCGCCGGCCAGAATTTCCGAGGCCGAAGCCGTGCCGCGATTTACCAGCACAACCATCGGCATCTGTTCGGGATCTTTGTTGTCGGATCTCGCCACGTCATAACTTCCGCGAATGCGTCCCTTTTGCGTAAAGATGATCTGCTCGCTGTTTAGGAAAGTGTTGGCCACCTGGGTCGCCTGGCGCACGAGCCCGCCGCCATTACTGCGCAGGTCGAGCACGAGCTGCTGCATCCCTTGCTCTTTTAATTTTTTGTAGCCGTCGACAAATTCGCCATAGGTGGTTTGATTAAAACCGCCGGTCATGGCGATGTAACCCACGCCGGGGCGGAGCATGTAAGCTTCCGGAATGGAAGGCTGGGCGACGGCATCGCGGATGATCTCGACCGTTTCCAGTTTCTTGGTGTCGTAGCGCTCGACGGTGATCTTGGCGACGGTGCCGCGCGGGCCGCGCAGAAAATTGCGCACGTCGGTGAACGGTTTGCCGATCATCGAGGTGCCGTTGACATCGACGATCTTATCGCCGTAACGCAGGCCGGCACGGTTTGCCGGGGCTTCTTCAAAAGTCGCTTTGATATAGGTCGCCAGCTTGACGCTGTCGCTGCCGCCCGCGCCGAGATCGCGCAGATCGCCGATCGTCGCGCCGATGCCGAAGTAGCGGGAATTTTGCTCAGTGCGAAATTCCGCGTACTCTTTGGCGTCAAAGTAGTTAGAGTGCGGGTCGAGCTGGTGCAGCATGCTCTCGATCGACGATTTAAAGAGTTCGTTGTAATCGAGCTGCTTGCCGCTGACATAGTTTTCCTGGATCACCGTCAGGGCTTCGGCCATGTCGGCTTCCATTTTCTCGGCCGTGACCGGGCTGGAAGTTTTAGAATCGGCAGCCGCAGCTACTCTTTCCGCCACTACCTTTTGCCTGACCGCCGTGCTCTGCGCAGCGGCCGGGAACTGAAGTGTAAATAATGAAGTAAGTATTAAGAGTGCTAGAGTTAGACGTTTTTTCACAAAAATCTCCTGGTGTCGCGTCTGACCGGATAAAATTGCCCTAAAGCTGGATTTCTACACGGCTTATCTGCCATAATCGGCGCTGGAGCTTAAACGAGAGTTCCGGCCCGATTGTTTCAAATAATAACATTCGTTGGAAGAAAAAGCGATGAAAAGGGTTGCTTGGCAATAGTTTAAGAGTTCTATGGAGCACGGGCATCCCTGCCCGCAAAGCTTGCCTCAGGCAAGCTAAAGTAGTTTTGTTTATAGACATCTTGATGTAAAACTTATTCGAACGCCAAGTGGCGTTCGTTGCGGGCAGGATGCCCGCGCTCCATAGTTAATGCAGCACCGGCCGTTTGAGCAGGCCGCCTTCGACGTCGTTAAGAGAGTGGGTGGTTATGAACGCAGCCGGGTCTATTTCGGTCGCGACCTGTTTGATGGTTCCTATCTCGAGCCGGGTGACGACGCAATACAGGATGGATTGTTCCTCGCTGACCACGCCCTTGCTGCCCATTCCTCCCGAACCTTTGAGCACGGTAACGCCGCGGTGAAGCTTATCGATGATCGTTTCCTTGATGTCCTGGCTTTTAGTGGAAACTATCAAAATGGCGGTGTATTCTTCTACGCCGTTCACCAGAAAATCGATCGTCTTTGAAGCCGCGATGTAAGTAAGAATGGAATAAAGCGCTGATTCGACGCCGAGAAGAAATGCCGCCGAGAGAAAAATAAAAATATTCAGGATAAGAATGACGTCGCCCACCTTGAGCAGGTGGCTTTTACGGCTGATGAGAAGCGCCGCGATCTCAGTCCCGTCCAAAACACCGCCGCCGCGAATTGCCAATCCGATGCCGGCGCCGAGAAAAAAACCTCCGAAGACGGCAGTCAAAAGTTTATCGGAAGTGACATCGGGAAAGTTGACGAGAAATAAACACAGGGCCAGGCCGACGATCGCCGCCGAGGTCTTGAGCGCGAATTTGGCGCCGATCTGACGATAGCCGATGACGATGAACGGCAGATTTATTATCACCAGCAGAAGCGCCAGCGGGATGCCGAGCACCTGGGAAACGAGCATCGATATTCCGGTCACGCCGCCGTCGATAAAATGGCTGGAAAGCAAAAAGCCCTCAATGCCCATCGCGGCAGAGAAAATACCGAGAATGATCAGGATGCTGTTCTTGATCTCACTAGCTACGTTTTTCATAAATTGCGGTTATTTAATATTAACATAAGCGACGGACGGTGGAGGGTGATCTGAAAAGCAGTTTATAAATTACGCCATTAGCGCGTTAGGCCGCGCTTGCCGGCGAGACACCGGCGCGTCCCAGGTTTACCGCATATTTTCTCACCGGAATTTCATTTACCGGGGGCATCCAATGGTATATAGTTATACTTATAGTAATAGAATTGACACCAGTTCTCCCGGGGTGAACGCTGCCCCGGGTGAGACTCGTTCCCCTTAATTCTAAGGAAAACGAATTGCGTTTTACACCAATCGTTGGCAACCCATAACCCCGGCCAACAGAAAGGAAGATCCAATGACACAAGTACAAGCACAGAGAACACCAGCCGATGAGACAGCTGTCCGTCCATACCATATCAACATTCCGAGTGAGGAACTCGTAGAGCTTCGCCGCCGGGTAGAAGCAACCCGCTTTCCCGAGAAGGAAACTGTCGATGATATATCGCAGGGCCCGCAACTCGCGACGATGAAGGCACTCGCTAAATACTGGGCAACAGACTATGACTGGAGCAAGTGCGAGGCAAAACTAAAAGCCCTTCCGAATTTCGTCACCGAGATCGACGGACTCGACATTCATTTCATTCACCTTCGTTCGAAGCATGAAAATGCTTTGCCGATCATTATCACGCACGGATGGCCGGGATCGGTCATCGAGCAGCTGAAGCTGATCGCACCGCTGACAGATCCCACCGCTTATGGCGGAACTGCCGAGGAGGCCTTCGACGTAGTTATCCCGTCGATGCCCGGCTACGGATTCTCAGGCAAGCCGACCGAGACCGGCTGGGGCCCCGATCACATCGCACGCGCCAACGCAGAGTTGATGACACGATTGGGATACGATCGCTATGTTGCATCGGGCGGCGATTGGGGCGGGCAGATCACCGATCTAATGGGTGCGCAGGAACCTGCGGGATTGATCGCCATTCACACCAACTTCCCGGGAGCAGTTCGAGCCGACGTCGCGGCGGCGGTCCAATCAGGCGGGGCGGCGCCGGCCGGCCTTGACGAAGAGGAAACACATCTCTACGAGAAACTTAAGGAATTTTTCGCGACAGACGTATTCTATGCATACGAGATGGGAACGCATCCACAGTCGCTGTACGGGATCGCGGATTCACCGGTCGGTCTCGCCGCATGGATACTCGACCATGACGCGACTAGCCTAGCGCTGATCTCACGCGTTTTCGCGGGAGGAACCGAGGGCCTTACCCGCGACGACATCCTCGACAACATCACCCTGTACTGGCTGACAAATACAGGCGTTTCTTCGGGACGTCTCTACCGGGAAAATAAATTTGGTTTCTTTGACCAAAAGGGTGTCAAGATCCCAGTGGCGGTGAGCGTATTTCCTGATGAACTCTATCAGGCACCGCGGAGCTGGGCCGAAGCGGCGTATCCCAAACTTATGCATTACAACAAGCTCGACAAAGGCGGGCACTTCGCGGCGTGGGAACAACCCGAGCTTTTGACATCGGAACTTCGCACGGCATTTAGAACCCTGCGCTAAATTTGAGAGGTTCTTCCTCGATCAAAATGGCGGCGCTTCATCCCGCCGCCATTGCTTTTCCACTATTATGACGAGGTCAGAACCGGGAGCCGTAGCGACCGGGTTTCCGGTAATGTTTAAGCCGTGCTGATCGATAGATTTGGACTAAAAGAAAAATGGCAGAAATACCAACAAAGCCTTTAAAAACATACCCGGATATTAGCCATCTCTTAGAGGCAAAAGAGAAGCAAAGGAGCGAAAATGCAAATCGCTCTTTTGCGGAAAAAATCGAGATCGTAAAGCGTCTTAATGCGGCGGCCAAATTGTGGAAAAACAGCAAAGTTGTTGGCAGAACCTAATTCTTTAAATGTAGCGCCGGCGTCCCGCCGGCTGTCGCGGAAGCGTCTCGCTTCCGCTTTATAAATAAGAAGCTGAAGGCGGGGCGCGCCTTCAGGATAGCCCCATCAGTTATGTGCGACGGTGGCGCTACGACAATAAACCCCGAACATCCCGGCCTTTTCTCTCGTAATTAATTGCGTTACACTTAGGCACCTTTTTTCTTTTACATTTACGGAGGAATTTTCAATGTTCAAACGAGTCTTTCAGGCTTTGTTGCTGGGGTTGTTTGTAGTTATTGGGATAAATGCCCAGACAAAGCTGCTGCGCTTTCCCGATATTTACGGCGATAGGGTGGTCTTTACCTATGGCGGCGATCTGTGGACCGCTTCGGCTTCGGGGGGCGCGGGCGGAGTGGCGACGCGGCTGACGGCGCACCCGGGCGTGGAAACTTACGCCAAGTTTTCGCCCGACGGCAAATGGATCGCCTTTACCGGGCAGTATGACGGCGACGAGCAGGTCTATGTCATCCCGGCCGGCGGCGGCGAACCAAAGCAGCTGACCTTTTACCCGTCGCGCGGGCCGCTCGCGCCGCGCTGGGGTTATGACAACCAGGTCGGCGGCTGGACCAAAGACGGCCGCATATTCTTCCGCAGCCAGAGAGATTCGTGGTCGCTGCCGATCGCCAAACTTTACACCGTTTCGCCCGAGGGCGGTCCGGCCGAACCGCTGCCGATGCCCGAAGCCGGTTCCGGCGACTTTTCGCCCGACGGCACAAAGATGGTCTATTCGCCGCGCTTCCGCGATTTCCGCCCGGAAAAACGCTACGGCGGCGGCCAGGCAAACACGCTTTACATCTACAACCTGCAGACCGCCGACGCGCAGAAGATCTCCGACAGCCCGCGCGCCTGCCGCGATGCGATGTGGATGGGCACTAACATTTATTACAACTCCGACAAGGACGGCAAATTTAATCTTTACGCCTATAACACCGGTACGGGTAAGACCACGCAGGTCACCGCCAACAAGGATTGGGACATCCGCTGGCCGAGCAGCGACAGCGATAACCGCATCATTTACGAGCGCGACGGGGAACTGGAAATTTTAGACACGGGTTCGAAACGTACGAGCAAACTCACCATCGCCGTGCCAAACGACGGTATCAACCGCCGTCCGCGCCAGACTTTTGTCGGCAACCAGATCAGCGGCTACGCGCTCTCGCCAAAAGGTGAACGCGCAATTTTCGGCGCGCGCGGCGACATCTTTACCGCGCCGGTAGAAAAAGGCGGCATCCGAAACCTGACGCATTCTTCCAATGCGAACGACCGCGCGGCGACCTGGTCGCCCGATGGAAAATGGATCGCATATATTTCGGATAAAACCGGCGAAGAGGAAATTTGGGTCGTCGCGCAAGACGGTTCGACACCGGCGCAGCAAATCACTACCGGCGGACAGGCGCAGCGTTACGGCCCGGCCTGGTCGGGCGACAGCAAGAAGATCGCTTTTTCCGATAAGGACGGGCGGCTTTATGTAGTGACCGTGGCGACAAAACAAATGCAGCAGATCGCCGATTCGCCCAACGGCTTACTCAACGATTACGACTGGTCGCCGAAAGGGAATTACATCGCCTATTCGATGAACGGCAGCAGCGGCGCCAGCGCGATCTATATCTGGTCTGCTAACGACGGCAAGACGACGCGCGTCACTCCGCCGGCGTTCAATTCGCAAAGCGTGACGTTTGACCCGAATGGAAACTATCTTTACTTTTTGAGCGACCACGAATTTGCGCCGCAGATCTCCGGCGCCGAGTTTAATTACGCGACCAACCGCACCACGCTGGTTTATGCGCTGGCGCTCAAAAAAGACACGAAAAATCCTTTCCCGTACGAGAATGATGAGGTAACGGTGACGGAAGAAAAACCGGCGACTCCGGCGGCAACTCCTGCTGCCGGGGGCGCAACGCCTGCCGCATCTCCAAAACCGGCGGCAGCAGAGGCGACACCGGAAACCATCGACTTTGACGGCATCGAAAAACGCGCGACCAAAGTGCCGCTGCCGGCGGATAATTACTCCGGGCTTTCGGCCAACAAAGGTAACCTGATGTATGTGATCCAGCCGCCGTTCTATTACGGGCGCCAGGCCGATTCACAGCCTTCGCTGCGCATCTATTCGATCAAAGACCGCAAGGAAACCACGCTGCTGTCACCGGCTTTCGGCTACGCGATCTCCGCTGACGGCAGCAAGATCATGACCAACTCCGGCGGGCAATACGCGGTCTTTGACGCTAACCCGGCTGGCGAACGCTCGCGCAAGAATGTTTCCACCGCCGGGATGTCGACGGAGATAAACCCGGTCGAGGAATGGAACCAGATCTTTAACGAGGTTTGGCGTCGCTACCGCGACTGGTTCTACGTCGAAAACATGCACGGTTTTGATTGGGTCAAGATCCGTGAGGATTACAAAAAATGGTTGCCGTACGTGGCGCACCGCTCCGATCTGAACTACATCATTTCCGAAATGTGTTCGGAACTCACGGTGCAGCACGCCTACATCGACGGTGGTGATTTCAACCTGCCTCCGCGTGTGCGCGTGGCGCTCGCGGGTGCGCGGTTCGAAGCCGACAAAACTGCCGGGCGCTACAAGATCAGCAAAATTTTCGGCGGTCAGAATGAAGAAGATATTTATCGTTCGCCGCTGACGGAAGTGGGCAGCCTGGCGAACGTCGGCGATTACGTTCTCACCATCAACGGGGAAGATGTGACGACGAGCAAAGATATCTACGCCTACCTGCGCGGAAAAGCCGACACGACCGTCACCCTGACGGTCAACAGCACGCCGACCTCAGCCGGGGCGCGCACCGTTACCTTTCGCCCGGTCACCAACGAATCAGACCTGATCTATCTGGATTGGACGGACGCCAACCGCCAGCGCGTGACGCAGACGTCGAACGGGCGCGTCGGCTATCTGCATATTCCCGATATGGGCGCGGCCGGTATTCGCGAATTCATCAAGTGGTATTACACCCAGCTGGATAAAGAAGGGCTGATCGTCGACGTGCGCGCCAATGGCGGCGGCAATGTTTCACGCATGCTGATCGAACGCCTACGCCGCAAAATGCTGGGCGTGAATTTCCGCCGCGGCGACGCCGAACCGGGCACTTATCCGGACGCCGTTTTCCGCGGGCCGATGGTTTCGATACTGGATGAAAACTCGGCTTCGGACGGCGACATCTTCCCGTATATGTTTCGCCAGGCGGGCCTCGGGCTGCTGATCGGAAAACGAAGCTGGGGCGGCGTGGTCGGCATCACCAACCGCGGCGGTCTGATCGACGGCGGCACGGTCAACGTGCCGGAATCGGCACTGGCCAGCCCCGACGGTCAGTACGTGATCGAAGGCTACGGCGTCGATCCCGATATCGAGGTCGAGAACGATCCGAAATCCGTCATCGCCGGGCATGACCCGCAGCTCGAACGCGCGATCCAGGAAGTGATGAAAAAGATCGCGACCCCGGTCAAACTGCCGAAACGCCCGGCCGATCCGGTGAAACGGCCTTAGACAGTGGGCAGTAGCAGTAAGCAGGCTCGATGGGCGGGCCTGCTTCTTTTACATTGCCACTAGCTTTAGCTAGTGGTTAGAGGTAATCAACTTTACGCCCTGGCTTTAGCCTAAGATAAAAACTTAGGCTAAAGCCTTTATTTACTTATTTGTTTTATCCACTAGCTAAAGCTAGTGGCAATTTAAAAACCTCTGCATTTATTGCTGAACTTTTTCAAAATATCTAAAGCTAGCGGCAATTGAAAAAGAAACTCTCGATATTTAGTTCCCAAAATTTTTCCCCCGCATGCTAATATAATGCTGTTTTTTTGCATCTAACGGTCTTATGTTTAAAGTAGCTCCACTTAGAATCTTTGCCGTAACTCTATTTGTTTTATCGGTTACCGCTTTTGCCGCCGCTCAGGCAACGGGGCAGGAAACGGAGCAGAAACCGGCTGACCGGCCGCTGCGGGTAACTTATAATCCGTCCGGCGAATACACTTCCGAGGCGCGCAGCAAGATGCTTTCCGGCTGGATCAAACTCCGCATAACTTTCCTGGACACCGGCGAGTTGGGCGATATCTTTTACGTCGATGAAAGCGCTTCGGATAAAGCATTATCAAAAGCGGGGCTGCTGAAATCTTCCTATGAAGCGGCGAAAAAGATAAGGTTTGAGCCAGCCATCAAAGACGGCAGCCCCGTAACGGTCACCAAGATCCTGGTCTATAATTTCGAGATCGGCGATCGCCCGGGATTTCGAGTGGGAAGACGTCCCTAGAGAAACTTAAACATCAACAAACGCGACTGGAAAGGTGGATCAAACATCATGTCAAAATTAACCGGTTCGATACTCTTACTGTTGACCCTGAGCTTGTTTTGTTTTTCGCAAACGCCAAAAAGCGTGGCGCCGGTAAAGTGGGAAAGATATTCTATTCCCGATCAGCAGGCGACCGTTTTATTGCCAAAGCTGCCGGTTGTTAAAAGCACCGGCAACACTTGCAGGGGAGAAAAGGGAAATGATTATGGCGCCTATGCAGACGGCGCGGCTTACGTTTTGGGAGTGGTGAACAAGGTCGATCCTCATAATCTTTGCCCGAACAGAAAAGAATTTGACGAGGAAAGTTTTACCGGCCGGGTGGCCTCTCTGCTCAAATTTCTCAGAGGCTCAGTGGAATCGGACGTGGAAATAAACGGCCAAAAATGGAAGCAGATCCGCGGTAAAAATATGGTCCACATGCTTTACAACGACTTTGACCATAAGCGCTGGTTCGAGATCTCGATCTATAGCCACGACCCGGAAAAGATCGAAGCAAAAGATATTTTTGCCTCGCTTAGTTTCGATCAAAAGCTAAAAGGTATTTCGATCAAATCCGGTTCGAAGACAATGCTGGGCGATGATCAGACGGAAGTAAAACCGGTAATTGTCCCGGCTGCCCCACCGGTTCTACCGATGCTCACTCCCAACCCCGGCGACACCGGCGGCTTAGGCCCGCCTCCCGGCGGCATCGGCAGCAGCGCGGACAGCGGCGGGAACGCGTTGGTGAAAGAAGATGAAAATAATAAGGGAGTACTGATCGCCATGAAGCCGCCCCCGCAGTATACGGAATCGGCCCGCCTTAAAAAGGTAAACGGCACGGTCAGGCTAAAGGTGGCCATGTTAAATAACGGGAGCATCGGCGAGATCAGCGTCGTCAGCGAATTGCCCAACGGCCTGACCGAATCATCTATCGCGGCGGCCAGACAAATTCTTTTTGTCCCGGCGAAAAAAGACAAAGTTGCGGTCAGCGTCACAAAAGTTGTCGAATTTCATTTTAGTACCTTTTAAGGCTTTGCCTGTAAAGGCGGATATCTGCCGCTAATGTCACAAATAACACGAATAAAGAGCTTTAATTCGTGTAATTAACGGCTAATAAAAAAAACGTTGAAAGAAGATGTCTAAATTTCTGTCAGTTATTTTCCTGATACTTTCCGCCGCCGCGCTCGTTCCTACACTTGTCCCGGGGCAAAAAACCGATGGCAAGCTCCCGGAATACTGGCGCAAGTATTCAGTGGTGGATAAAGATGCGTCGGTACTTTTTCCGGCGCTGCCGGTCAAGGTCGTCGACAACTCGCAGGAATGCAAAGGTAGCTTTTCAAGAGCGGGCGCAAAGCAACCCTTCCTGACCTGAGAGGTGTTTGGCTTGAAAGGCTTGAAAGGTAAGTATAGGGATCTGAATAAATTTGCAGTCGGGAAGGGCCGCTTGCGCCCGCTTCAGATGAACGATCAGACGGCCGGCCGGTAACGGTGACCAAGGTCATTCAGTATAATTTCAAGCCGTTCGTTGATAAGAAGACCCAGCTCTTTCCAAGCTCTTTCCGCGCTCTTTCCGCCAAAATTTGCCCGAAATTTGTTAAGATAGCTTCGGTCAAAAGCTTTATGCCCCATCTTTTAGAGGTCAAAAATCTCGAAACCCATTTTCCGACCCGCGCGGGACTCGTGCGCGCGGTCAACGACGTCAGTTTTTACCTGGACGAGGGGGAACTGCTCGGGCTGGTGGGTGAATCGGGCTGCGGCAAATCGATCACGGCGTTATCAATAATGCGGCTGATCTCGCCGCCGGGCAAGGTCGCCGGCGGGGAAGTCCTGTTCAAGGGCGAAGATCTGCTAAAAAAGAGCAATGAGCAGATGCGGGAGATCCGCGGCAATGACATCGCGATGATCTTTCAGGACCCGATGACGTCGCTTAACCCGGTTTTTACCGTGGGCGAGCAGATCGCCGAAGCTTTGCGGCTGCACCGCAAATTAAACAAAAAGCAGGCTTGGGAAGCCGCGATCGAAGCGATGAAAGAGGTGTCGATACCCGACCCGGCCCGCAGCGTGAGTGATTACCCGCACCAGCTTTCGGGCGGCATGCGCCAGCGCGTGATGATCGCCATGGCGCTGGCCTGCGACCCTGAGCTGCTGATAGCGGATGAGCCGACAACTGCTTTGGATGTAACCATTCAGGCGCAAATACTTGAACTATTAGATGAACTCCGACGCACCCGTAAACTGGCGGTTTTGCTGATCACGCACGATCTGGGCGTGGTGGCGGAAGTGGCCGACCGGGTCTGCGTGATGTATACAGGCAAGATCGTCGAGGAATCGCCGGTGAATGAGATCTTTGCGCACCCGAAACACCCTTATACACAAGGGCTTCTGCGCTCCGTACCAAAAATTACCGAGGTCGGAAACGCCAAGGAAACGCGCCTTTCCACCATCGAAGGCATCGTGCCCAGCCCGACCGATCTGCCGCCCGGCTGCCATTTTGCGCCGCGCTGCGAATTTCGTATGGAAAAATGCACCCACGGCGAGATCCCGCTCTATCACCCGGTCGCGGAAGTGGATGTCAGGTGCGTGTTGTATGACAACGTTTAAGATAGTGAATAGTGATTAGGAGACAAATATGCCCGACCCTACAACAATTTCGGTAAGAGCTTTGGCCTATGGCGGTAAATTCGTCGGCAGTCATGTCGGTTTTGCCCAGATCGATATCTACGGCCCCGACGACCCGACGACGCCGCTGGCGAGCGGCCTGGCCGACCAGGGATTGGTAGCGGGCACGGATGGCTCGGGCGTGGTTTCGTTCATCATGGGCCAGCCCTATCCCTGGGGATATCCCATCCGCGCCGACGAGGCGACGGAATTCGTCGCGCAGATCGCGTTGACTGAACCCACAGTGCTGACATTCGTCGCGACCTCGGTGGCGGACACCCGGATATCCACATCGGTTAGCCGGCTGGTGCTGCCAAACGTTTCATCTACCGGTGCGGCCGGCGTAGTTTTGGTGCTTCAGGGACTGCTGGCGGGGCTGACCGCTCCCGCCACGGGAACTTCCATAGCCGCGGGAACGCCCACCACGATCACAGCCCAGGTGCGGATGATGTGCGGCTGTCTGATCGACAACCTCTTTTGGCCGGCGGGCAATTTTAACGTTCAAGCCGTTATTACCGATGGCGGCGGCAATGCGAGCGTCTTGCCTTTATCTTATACCGGTAATCCCAGCTATTTTTCGGCGGATTATACCTTCCCGGAAGCGGGCGTTTATCAGATCGGCGTGACCGCCACCGAAATGAACGGCAACTGCGGCAGCGCACCGCCAGCTACTTTTGAGGTGCGGTAAATTTTATCTCTATTTTGAAAGACGAATTGAAATGCAGCGAATCATGTTTGGTTTAATATGGGCAGCAGCCTTCTTTTTGTCGGCGGTACTGCTTTCCCGCAGAAATGCGCTTTCGATTCGAACGGGCTTCAAAAGTACCGTGCACAAACGAGTTCATCCGCAAAAATACTTGCTTAACCTATCAGAATTTAATATGCTGTCCGTTACCAATCGGACTTTACTTTACATTTGACTGATTAACTATAAAGAAATTTTATTCTTTACAAGTCTGATCGTTTACCTCCTGCTTCCCAAACCCTAAAAATATGGGTGAATTATTTTCATTATCAGGTCAAATTAAAATTCAAAGACAATACATGTGGAGCATGGTTGCTTTGTCGTGCACAATTCTGTTGGCCGGTATAGGAACATCCGCCTATTTTTATGCCTCGGGAGCAGCACTGGGCGAAAAGATGCCGGAATTTTTAAAGCTGGGCCCGGCTTTTATATCATGCGCGGTCACGTCGCTTCCGGTAAAAGCGTTTTTCGATTGCCTCGCCAGGCTAAATACTTATTTAGCCATGGAGCAGTCCGGAATACATCTAACCGAGGCGGAGATAAAGGCCCTTTTTACCCAGATTCTAACCGAAAGTCTAAAAGCGACTGTAAAAATATAAATTCTATGGAAAATCAGGAGACCAAAGCAGAGCAAGCGGAAAATCAAGGTCACGGTTTCGAGCACTTGATCGAACAGATCGCGAAAAAGGAAAAGCAAACCTTTAAAATATCCCTTCTGCTTTCCTTCTTATTATTAATAGTGGGCACAGGATACCTTGTTTACTCATTTTGGCAAGTGAACGAACTGAGGGAGGACCTCCGTAGGGAAATGGCGTCTAAAGACGCCGAGATACAACGAAAAAACGATGAGCTAAGCAATACGCAAACAAAATTGGATGAGGCCAAAAAAGCATTCACCACGCTTTATCCGATGCTGCAAAAGTATATAGTCGTGGACATAACTGCGGAAAACCTGGAATCTCCCCTGGTCATACGCAGTCTTGAAGCCCAGCAGGAAATACAAAAGATATCTTCTGACGGTGAGCAAAGGCGCCGGGCGATAACTGTCCAATACTTTAAGAAAACTACCGACAATGGCAAGGTTGAAACAGCCTTAAAGGAATTTGGCTTTAATCTCAAAGTATCCCCTCCGATAAGAAAGGATCTGCCGACAAATCTAGTGGCCTTCGGCAAAAAAGTCACGGTGGAAGACGCCAGGACGGTGGTATATGTTTTGATGCGCGCCGGGATAGAAATTAAAGGATTATGTAAAGGTTCGTTTGCCTCCAATGCGTTGGTGATCCAGGCCCTGGGAGATGCGGCGTTATTATCGTCCCAGCCTTTAAGCGTTGCGCAAGTCAAAGAACAAACCGCATTTCGTCAGTGCCGTTCCAGATAAAGCCTGTCTTTCAAAGTGAAATTAATAATGGGTTTATCAGCTTAATTTTGGAATCTTCCAGGGTTTTGTTTAGCCGGGGCTCTCCTTTCGAAGATCTCAAAAAAGGTTTAACATTAGTTAGTGAAATTAAGCGAAACGGTCGAATTATTCACAAATAACAAAAAGCTCGTTCGCATTCGCGACCTGGTCAAGCATTTTCCCGTGGAGGGAAGTATCGACGTGGTACGCGCGGTGGACGGTGTGTCGTTCGATATTGTGGCGGGCGAGACTCTGGGGCTGGTGGGCGAATCGGGCTGCGGAAAATCGACGGTCGGGCGCTGTATCCTGCGGCTGATCGAGCCGACCTCGGGTGAAGTGATCTTTGACGGTAAAGACGTCACCAAAATGGGCAAGCATGAACTGCGCGAGCTGCGCGGCGAGATGCAGATCATTTTCCAGGACCCGTACGCCAGCTTAAATCCGCGGCTCAGCGTGCAGACCATCATTTCCGAACCGCTCATCATCCACGGGATCGGTGACAAGAAAGAGCGAAAGGATCGCGTCGCCGAACTGCTAAAACAGGTGGGCATGGACCCGGCGTATATGAACCGCTACCCGCACGAATTTTCCGGCGGACAGCGGCAGCGCATCGGGATCGCCCGCGCGCTGGCTTTAAATCCGCGGCTGATCATCGCCGACGAACCCGTCTCGGCGCTGGATGTTTCGGTGCAGGCGCAGGTGGTTAATCTTTTGCAGGACCTGCAGCAGCAGCTGGGGCTGACCTATCTTTTTATCTCGCACGGGCTGGCGGTGGTCGAACATATTTCGCAGCGGGTGGCGGTGATGTACCTGGGTAAAATTGTCGAGATCGCGGCCGCGCGCGAGCTCTATGAAAACCCGCTGCACCCTTATACTCAGGCGCTGCTCTCAGCTATTCCTATACCCGACCCGACGCAAAAACGCAGCCGCGTCATCCTCAGGGGAGACGTGCCGACGCCGATCAATCCGCCTTCGGGCTGCCGTTTCCGCACCCGCTGCCCGCTGGCCTCGCAGGAATGCGCCGAGATCGTGCCCGAACTCCACGAGATCACTCCCGGACATTTTTCCGCCTGTATAAAGACACCGGGATATTAGTGGATAGGGAGTAGGGAGCAGGGAGCAGGGAGTAGGGAGTAGGAAGTAGGGAATAGGGATTAGGGAATAGGGGATAGGGGATAGTGGATAGTGGTGGATAAAAGACTCCTAATCATCGGGTTCTATAAATTGCCACTAGCTTTAGCTAGTGGTTCACGAAGGAGGAAGAGTTTTCGGCTTTAGCCAAATTTGGGCTAAAGCCCATGCCTCTCTTTTTTCTTACCCACTAGCTAAAGCTAGTGGCAATTTATATAAGCCGGGCAGGAGCAGAATTCTTCTATTCACTTATCACTATTCACTATTCACAGAACCTTTGCGCTATAATGCTCGTATAGTTTTCAGCAGTTCTTAATTAAAAATCAATCAGCAGTTCGTTTTCATTTTTCACTTTTACAGGAGGAAGTGTATGGAAGAACCTAACAATGCCGAGTGGCAGGCCCCACCGCCGCCGGAAGGCCCGGTCGAAGAAGAAGGGCCGCAAATGTCCGAGGTCGCCACGCTCGCGAATATTTTCATCGAGCCGGGCAATACTTTTCGCGCCATGCGCGCCAAGCCGAAGTTTTTGCTGGCGCTTATCATTATGATCGTCGTATCGCTTGGCTTCTGGTTTGCTATCGATCAAAAGATCGGCGTGGGCGAGGTCTTTATCGATCAGATGAAGAAAAGCCCGCAGTACGAGCAAATGGACGGACCCACGCGCGAAAAGGCCGCGGGATTTTATCGCGGGCCGCTCTTTAAAGGCTTTTTCTTTGGCATCATCGTGATCGGTTCGATATTCGTCGTCTTTATCGGCGGTTTGATCTACTGGCTGCTGGCCAACGCAATGGGCGGTTCCGCCCGTTACCTGCAGGGAGTTTCGGTGTGGGTCTATTCAAGCTATGCCCCGGCGCTGGTAGCGGTGATAGCGAATATTCTTGTGCTGCTGCTCAAGTCGAAGGACGATATTGACAGCTCATTTATGCAGAGCGGCGGGCTGGTCCGCGCTAACCCGACGGCTCTCATCGACACCACTCATAGCCCGGTCCTTAATGCCATCCTGGCGCCGATCGATCTTTTTGGAATTTTTGCGCTGATCCTGGGCGTGATCGGCCTGCGGACGATGATGAAGATCTCAAACAGCTCGGCCTGGTCGATAGCTTTGGGATTAAAACTTCTCGGTATTATTATCGGGATCGCTTCAGCTTTGATATTCGGAGGCGGGACCAAGTAAACCGTAAAGCCGGAAACAATTTTTACAGCCGTTAATTACACAAATAACACGAATAAAGAATTTTCTAAATTCGTGTTATTTGTGTAATTAACGGCTGTATTTATGAGTTAAAAGCTATTCGTATCTTAAGGATTCGATGGGGTCCAACCGAGCGGCCTTCCAGGCGGGGAACACGCCAAACACCAGCCCGATCCCGATACTGGCGAAAAATCCCGCGACCGGCGCCCACCAGGGAACATAAGAAGGCATTATCAGCCTGATCAGATAGGTTCCGCCAAAGCCCAGGATGAGACCCAGCACACCGCCCATTCCGGTCAGCGTGGCGGCTTCGATAAGAAACTGCAGCAGGATATCTTTTCTTTTTGCGCCGATGGCTTTGCGGATGCCGATCTCGCGCGTTCTTTCGGTGACCGACACCAGCATGATGTTCATCACGCCGATACCGCCGATCATCAATCCCACCGAGGAAATAACGACCATCGCCAGGAAAACACCGCCCGTGATCGCCTGAAATTGCTCGATCAGGCTGGCGGCCGTTTCCATCGAGAAATTATTCTTTTGGCTCAGCGGCACGTGCCGGCGAATGCGGAGCAGGTCCTGCACCTGGTCTTTGGCCTTTTCAAACTGGCCTTCTCTGGCCACCGCCATGATAAAAAGATCGTCGGCCTGGGGCTTGATCCGGCGGGCCGATCCCATCGGCATATAGATGATGTTGCTTTGGTCGTTGTTGCCGCTGCCGCCGCCAAAAAGCTGTTCTCGTTTGGCCAGCACGCCGATAATGCGAAATTCGCGGCCGCCCACCTCGATAGTATTCCCGATTGGGTTTTCCAGCGGGAAATAGGCGTCCCTGACCGAATCTCCGATCAGGCAGACATCTACCTTGTCATCGCTTTCCTGCTGTGTGAACCAGCGGCCCTCGAGCAGCACTTCCGAGCTGGTCTTTTCAATGTCGGGATAGGTGCCGTTGAGGTTAACGGCGGACGACGTCTTGCCGTTCTTGCCGGTGACCATGATCTTGTTGCCGAAAAAATTGTTGGAAATATCCAGAAACGGCACCGCCGTTTCGATGGTCGGGAGCTTGACTATCGCATCGACGTCATCCGTGGTGAGCGGCTTTCTCATTCTTTCTTCGCGGGTAGGCTGGGTGGTGCGGATGCCGATATCCATTTTATAGAGAAAGATCGAACGAGTGCCGAATTGCTCGACTTCGTGTTCGACGGCAACATTGATGCCGCTGATGATCGAAGACATCAGCATTACCGTCATCACGCCGATCACGACGCCGACGATGGTCAGGCTGGAGCGCAGCTTATTACCGCGCACCGTATCGATCGCCATCTTGAAATTCTCAAAAAATGAACCGGTAAGAAATTTCATATCATACTCGCTTGATCGGGAGCGCCGATTCGTGCCGAATAAATTCGGCGTTCCATCTACTCGTGCCTCAAAGCTTCGATCGGGTCAAGGCGCGCCGCTTTCCAGGCCGGAAACAGTCCTGCGGCAATACCTATCCCGCCCGAAACACCGATCGCCAAGACGGCCGCCCACCACGGAATACTCGTCGGGAAAAATACTCGGGTAACGATAAACCCGGCGAGGTAAGCCAGGATCAACCCGATGGTCCCGCCCAGCGAAGCCAGCGTAGCCGCTTCAAAAAGGAACTGGCGTAAAATGTCCTTCTGCCGCGCGCCGAGGCTTTTCCGGACGCCGATCTCCTTGGTCCGTTCCGTCACGGCGACCAGCATGATGTTCATAATGACGATCGCGCCCACCACCAGCGCAATGGTCGGGACGATTCCCACCACGATCAGCGTCGGGCCTAAGATGCGGTCGCGCACGCCGGTGATCGCATCGGGCGTCAGCAGGCCGAAATTATCCTTCTCGTCCGTTTCCAGCTTGCGCTTAATCCGCATCAGGGCGCGGACCTCTTCCACCGCATCGTCAAATACCTTGTCGCTTTTGGCCTTGACCAGAAAATACGGCGCGCGGTTATTGCGCAGCCCGCCAAAAGCTTTGCCGAAAGTTTTTATCGGCAGGTGCACGAAATTATCCTGCGGGCGGCCGAACACAGGGCCTTTTGCCTTGAGCACGCCGATCACGCGGTAGGGAATTCCCTGGATCTCGATCTCGCCGCCGACCGCTCCCCCGCCGGGGAAAAGCTTGCTCGCCACGTCGGCGCCGATAAATGCCACATAGGCGGCGGTGGTGTTTTCAGATTCGATGAAATAGCGCCCCTGGGTGATATCCATCTTTTCGATGTCGGCCACCACCGGTTCGGAGCCCTCGATCTGCACGCTCTGCAGAGTTTCCCCGTTGCGTTTAATGTCGCGCCCGACGTTTCCCGCCTTGGCGCCGATCTTGTCGATCAGCTGCGCGTGGTCGCGGATAAAATACAGCTCGTCAAAGCTCAGCTCTTTGTTGCGGCGCTGGGCGGCGGCGATGGTGTCGGTGTCTTTGAAATCGTCAAAGGCGAAACGCCGGACGGTAAAAGAATTGGAGCCGATGCCCGCGATCTTTTCATCGATAAAGCCGATAAACCCGATCAAGACCGACATCACGATCATAAAGGTCATGACCCCGATGATCATTCCGAGTAAGGTAAGAAAAGAACGCAGCTTGTGCGCCCAGATGGCAGAGATGGCAAGTTTTAACGATTCTGAAAAATTCATTCTAAGCTTATGTACGATTATACGTTATAGACACCGAAAAGTTTATTTGGTTAAGTACGGCTTTATAAAACCGGACTATTTATGGAGCGCGGGAAGCGGCAGTAAGCAGTAGCAGTTGGCAGTAGCGGTAGCGGTAGGCAGCAGGCAGCAGGCAGCAGGGGCAGAGCGGCAGTAGGCAGAGTCTTTCTTATAAATGCGATTTGTTAAGGTCTTCAAGGACTGAAACCACGAACACACACTAAACAACACGAAAAAAGATTTTTCACTGCAACCTGCCACTGCCTACTGCTGCTGCCTACTGCCGCTCTGCCCCTGCTGCTGCCTTATGCTCCTACTCATACCTCAGCGCGTCGATGGGGTCGAGGCGCGCGGCTTTCCAGGCGGGGTACATTCCGAAGACGATCCCGACTAGGGCAGACATCCCGAGGCCGACAAATATCGCCCACAACGGCACAAAGGCGGGAAGCGGAGAATAGGTATTGATCAGCAGGCTGACGCCTTCGCCGATCAGCAGCCCGATAATTCCGCCGATGGCGGTCAGAACCACGGCTTCGATAAGGAACTGCGAGAGGATGTCAAAATGCGTCGCGCCCACTGCTTTGCGAATGCCGATCTCCTTGGTGCGCTCGGTCACGGAGACGAGCATGATATTCATCACGCCGATACCGCCGATCATCAGCGCCACCGCCGAAACAGCCGTCAGCACCAGGTAGGTGGCGCCGGTCAGCTGGTTGTAAATATCGAGCAGGGAATCCTGCGACGAAACGCCGAAATTATCCTTGCCGCCGATAGGAACCTGGCGCCGGCGGCGCAGCACGTCTTTTATTTCGTCGGTCGCCGCCCGTACGACATCGCGCGCTTTGGGCCGGACCACTATCACGAATACCACTTCGGGCATCGGAATGTCCTTATAATATTTTTCAAAGGTCGTAATCGGGATAAAGATCGAATTATCGCGAGACTGGCCGAAGAATTGTCCGAGATCGCCCATCACGCCGACTATGCGAAACGGATAGCCGCCGACCTTGACGTCTTTGCCGATCGGATCATCGTCGCCAAAGAGCGCTTTTTTGACATCGCGCCCGAGCACGGCAATGTTGGTGCGTTCCCGCACATCGGTGTCGGTAATAAAGCGCCCCGTATCCAGGTATTGCGACTGGACAAATTCGTAATACGGCGTGACGCCGAAAAGGATGGGCGTTTCGCTCTGCTTTTCCTTGTAGCGAATGACTTCGGCAAGTTTGCGGCGCAGCGGGGAAACGCCGGCCAGCTGGGGGACCTCGTCGCGCAGCGCCTGCGCATCGTCCATCGTCAGCTCTTTGCGCATTCGCTCTTCCTGTCCCGGCGGGCGGCCAAAACTGGGGCTGAACTTGGAGATGAAAATGGTATTCGATCCGAGCGCTTCGATCTGCTCCGCAAACGACCTGTTTAGACCCTGGATGATCGAGACCATGATCATCACGGTCAGCACGCCGACCGTCACTCCCAAAATGGTCAAAATAGAGCGCAGTTTGTTTTCCCACACCGTCTCCAGCGCCATTTTGGTCGATTCTCTGAGGTCTTCAAAAGTCATCTTCTTTTTATGGAGCGCGGGCATCCTGCCCGCTATTAGCGCACTGCGCTCATGTCAGTAGCGTCTGCGTTAGCAGATGCGTAAAACCAGAGCAAAAGAACGCACTTGCTAACGCAAGCGCTACTGACGTGAGGCGGGCAAGGATGCCCGCGCTCCATATCACTCTCTCCTCATCGCCTCTACCGGATTTAATCTCGATGCCTTCCAGGCCGGGTAGAGCCCGCTGGCGATGCCGACGACGGAAGAAACGCCGATCCCCATCACCACCGCCCAGATACTAGGCAGCAGGGGAAATCCCATTGCCTTGGCAAGTATAAAAGCGAGGCCGAAGCCGGTAAAAACGCCGATCACCCCGCCGACGGAAGTGACCGTCACGGCCTCGATCAAAAATTGCGTCATGATATCGCTTTGCCGCGCGCCGACCGCTTTGCGCAGCCCGATCTCTTTGGTGCGCTCCGTTACGGAGACGAGCATTATATTCATCACCACGATCCCGCCTACCACCAGCGAAAGCGCGGCCACCCCGATGGTGACAAAAAAGATATTTTCCGTGGCGGTATTAAAAAGCCCGACAAAAACGTCCTGCGATTCGACCGAAAAGCCGAGATCGTCGTCAGTCGCTGCGCGCCCGCGGCGAACGCGCATTATCGTCGTCACCTGGTCTTTGGCGGTTTCAAACTGCGCCGGGTCTTTGACCTGAAAATGCACGGTCAGGGAATCGCGCGAGCCGTAGAGTTTCTGCGCGGTCTGATAGGGTATCTCGACAAAATTATCGCGCGAAAAACCGAGCACGCTGCCCAGCGGAACGGTCACGCCGATGACGCGAAATTCCAGCCCGCCGACGCGAAGTATCCGGCCCACCACTTTTTCGGGCGGCGCGTCATCGAAAAGATTTTTTATCACATCGGGCCCGATGACCGCCACGTTCGTGCCGGTGGCGCCTTCTTCTTCGGTCCACAGGCGTCCGGTCTCGATCGTTACGGCTTCGATATCGAACATCGGCAGCGTCACGCCGCGCACCGGGACATCGCTCGATTGCTGATTGCCGTATTTCACGTTCTCCACGCCGTTGAGGGCAAAACCGGTCCGCCAGCAGAGCGAACACTGCCGCTGCACGGCGAGGGCGTCCTCTTCGTTAATGTCTTTGCGGCGATTGGTTTTGATCAGCTCTTCGCGGCTTTTGATGATCAGCGGACGTTTGGTCAGAGTAAAAGCGGTCGAGCCCTGCGCGGAAAAGGTCGAGGAAACGGTTTGCTCTAAACCGTTGATGATGGTCACCACCGCGATCACGGCCGAGACGCCGACGATCACCCCGATCAAAGTCAAAATCGTGCGGAGTTTATTGGCGCGAAGGCTGGCCAGGGCATTCTTAAAAGATTCCCAGAGGACCGCTACCCGAGAAAAAAGAGACGCGAAAACAGATCTGAAACGCCCATTTACCATTCCCTTTTATTAAACAGCAACTGGTAAAGGCTTACCAAATGCGAAAACAGCACCGCCGGCACGATCACCGAAGGCAGCCAGATAAACGGGTAATGAAGAACGGCCACGGCAGGTTGGTCAAAGGCCTGCATCTGGGCCGGCCCGGGGACTGAAAGAATAGCGTTAGCGACGATATTTATGAGTAGAAGCAGGCAGACAATATTCCAAACGATCAAGAGCATCCGATTAGTGCGGCCCTTGTTGGTGCGAAAGGCAAGAAAGAAAACTATCGGCGCGGTAACGCCCGAAATGATGTCGAAATTTCGCCCTTCAAAGGTCATCAGCTGCGGAACGAGCCCCGCGTGATACCACCAGTCGATGACAAATTCGACCGGGATCCGCACGACGCTTAGCAGCGTCAGGACCGGAAGGGAAATAGTGGCGAGCACATTACGCGATCTTCGAAAAGCGAAAGCGAGAATTATCAGCAGCAGCACCGGCCCGATAGCCAATAGAAAACGCGGCTTACCGTCAACGGTGGCGTAAAAGCCCGTATCGGCCAGGTAACCCTGAAAATACATCCAGCCGCCGAGCAGCAATGCCGAAAGATATATATAAGAACGCTTGCGGTGCGCCGTCCAAAGCGCGTAAAGGAAGAAACCTACCGTAGCCAGGACGGTGAGGATGAAAATAAAGGTTATATAGACGGCTGGTAGTTGGGTCATCATTTAAAATACCCAAATTATAATTTACCTCTCAGGTTCGAAAAGGGACGCCCCGCGCCCGCTCTTTACTTCTGAAGGTTGAAATCGCTTTGCCTGCAAAGTCGCGGATCTGCCACTAATGTCACAAATAACACGAATAATAATCTTTAATTCGTGTTATTTGTGACATTAGTGGCTAATAATAAATACACGATTTTGCCTCTTAATAAGAAAAACCGACCTTATGGGCAAAGCCGTCAAATGGTAACTTGCTGTCGAAAGAAAACCTCAAAGCAGCGGGCGCAAGCAACCCTTCCGGACCTTGAGGTTAAATAACTTGCCTGGTTTTCCCGATGTTACTAGCGTTCGCGCCCGTCATCTTTTTGGACATGCTCGTTGATCTCATCTTTTTCGATCACGCCGTCGCGGATGGTGATCACGCGGTGGGCGCGGGCGGCGATGTCGGGTTCGTGTGTGACGACGATGATAGTGTTGCCCTCAGAGTGCAGGTGCTCAAAGAGGTTCATGATCTCATAGCTGGTCGCGGTGTCGAGTGCGCCCGTGGGTTCGTCAGCCAGCAGGATCGACGGGTGGTTTACTAAGGCCCGCGCGATTGCCACACGCTGGCGCTGTCCGCCGGAAAGTTCGTTAGGACGATGCAGCACGCGGTCGCCCAGCTCGACCGAAGCGAGCGCGGCCTGTGCCTTGTCATGCCGCTCAGCGGCGCGCATCCCGGCATAGATCAGCGGAAGCTCGACGTTGTGCAGGGCAGTGGCGCGTGCCAGCAGGTTAAAGGTCTGGAAAACGAAGCCGATCTCTTTATTGCGAATACGCGCGAGTTCGTCGTCGCTCATCGCGGAAACGAGTTGGCCGTTGATCCAATAATTTCCCTGGGTCGGGCTGTCGAGACAGCCGATCAGGTTCATCAAGGTGGATTTGCCCGAACCGGAGGGGCCGATAATGGCCAGGTACTCGCCCTTTTTAACGTTAAAGGAAACACCCTTTAACGCGTGCAGCTGCTCGGTGCCCATCTGGTATGTCTTCCAGATGTCGATCATCGAGATCAGGGCATCAGGGGCGGCGATATTTCCGTTTTTGCCGGATGAAACTTTATCGTTCATATTTGCATCTATAAAAATAGCCGGTAGTCAGTAGTCAGCGGTTTTCAGATTATCTAACGGCTTCATCTGATATGTTCGCAAGCTGATGAAAATGTCAGAAGAGGGTAGCCTAAATTCCGTCTGACTACTGACTACCGGCTACTTTTTTTTAACTTAAGGGCCTTTTAGGAGGCCGAGTTTCCGCCTTCTTTCTTGGTCTGGCGTTTTACCTGATCGCCATCCTTCAGATTTTTCAGCACGCGGGTCGGACCGGTTATAACTTCCTGTTCCGCCTGTAAACCGCTGGTCACTTCGATGTCCGATTCGCCGGTGATACCGGTGGTGATCTCGACAAATTTGACCTTGTTCCCGTCAAGGATATATACGCCCTTAATGGTTTTCGGTTTTTCGCCCACGCCTTCGGGTTTCTGCGTGCCTTCGGGCG
The DNA here is from genome assembly GCA_035995185.1 of Pyrinomonadaceae bacterium. GTDB lineage: Bacteria > Acidobacteriota > Blastocatellia > Pyrinomonadales > Pyrinomonadaceae > DASYKT01. Next base: position 31,059 of record DASYKT010000014.1, on the reverse strand, counting down.
TCGGTGTCGGGCCGCCGTTCTTGTCGCCATCCGGCTGCTTGTCGATCACGGCCTGGAGCGGCACGGCGATAACACTGTTCTTGACGTCCGTGGTGATGGTTGCGGTGGCGCTCATACCGGGACGAAGCCCGTCCTGCACCTCAGGCGCCAGGTTGTTCAACCGGATGACGACGCGGAATTCTTTTGCTTCCTGCACGTTGATGTTGGTCGAAAGGCCGCCGGTCGTCTGCGATTTACCCAGTGCCAAAGGGGTTTTCTGCGTGACCTCGCCTTCGATCTCTTTATCGCCGAAAGCATCGACCTTGATCTTTGCTTTCTGGCCGACCGACACTTTATCGATCTCGGTTTCGTCAACCTTGACCTCGATGTTGATGGTGGACATGTCGGCGATGGTCATCAGCGCCGTGGACGAAAGATTGGCCACCGCAAAGGTTCCTACCTTGGAGGGGATCTCCGCGATCACGCCGTTGATCGGGGCAACCTGCAAGGTTTTATCACGCTGGTCTTTTTGTCCGCGTAAAACAGCGGCCGACTGATCGGCGCGCGACTGGCTGCTTTTCACATTAAGATTGGCGGTATCGACCGCGCGCTTGGCATCGGCAACGGCAGCCTGCTGCACCTTATAGCGTTTCTGAGCGTCTTCGACGGCGAGTTTTTGCGCTTTGAGACGTTCCTGCGCGTTCTCTAACCCGACTTGGGCATTTTTCACATCATCCTCGGCCTTATCGTATTCAAGCCGCGAGATAACTTTGGCCTCCACCAGTTCCTCGCTGCGTTTCAATTCACGGTTGGCGATATTTAGAGCAATCTGCGCTTTACTAATATCAGTTTGCGATGTCACCACGTTTTGGCGCGCAGTATCGATCGCTACCTGCGAAACATTCAACTGCTGCTGCGCCTGCGTCAGCTGGTTCTGCGCGCCGGTCACCTGCGATTGCGAAACGGCTACTTCCTGCTGCTGGGCCTGGAAAGAAGCGAGTTGAGCATCGGTGCTGGATTCGAGCTGGTTCGGGTCGAGTTTTACCAGCGGCTGTCCGACGGCCACTTTATCGCCCTCTTTGACATAGATCTCTTCGATCCGGCCCTGGACCTCACTGGTCAGGTTCATGAACTGGATCGGGCGCACTTCGCCTGAGGCGGTGACGGTCGAACGCAGTTCAGGCTTGGTTTCGAGCTTGACCGTGGTCACTTCCGGCGTATCGGTCCGGCTGGCAAATACCGCGCCAATAATGATCAGGGCAAGCAACAAAGCGACGGACACTATAATAATGATTTTTTTCTTTCGGCTGAGAGCCATTTCTATTTTCCTCGGTTTTCAGGGTAATTATTTATATTACTTATTTTAACAGACGCAAGAGACCCAGTAAATGCGTTAAAAAGTAGATACGAGCAAGTTTCGCTGAGAGTTTCAACAAAATGCTCTGGAGAAGTGACAAGTGACAGGTGACAAGAGACAAGTAACAAGACAGGATCGAGATTTTCTTGTCACTCGTCACTATTCACTCGTCACTTAGTAAGCTTATTCACCCGCTTCCGCTTGCCCGCATAGGCGATATCCATTATTCCCGAAAGCTGGAACCGCACCAGCGAAAGGGGATGCTCGGCTTCGACATTGGTGCGCTGGATCTGCAAAGGGTTAATGCCGGGGCGAATGACCTCGGAATTGGTCATAAAACTCAGATCGAAACCCTCTTTGACCAGATCGGCGGCAGTCTTTGAATAGGCCGATTCTTCACCGCCGGTCCAGCTAAACAGGCGCACCGGGTGGCCCAGCAACTCTTCCATCTCTTTTTGCGCGCCGAGAATTTCATCACGCATTTTTTCCGCCGGCACATCGGCGCTTAAACGGCAATGCGTATCGGTGTGGCAGCCGATGATATGCTTTTCATCGAGCCGTTTCAATTGCTCGTGCGTCAATACTTCGATCTCTTTTACGAACCACGGTTTTTCGCCTTTTACGCCGTGCTTTTCGATCACCCAGCCGGAAGGCACAAAAAACCAGCCGGTAAAACCGTATTTTTCCAGGATCGGCGCCGCCGTCTCGAGATGCGTGGTCGAGCCGTCGTCAAACGTGATGATCAGGCCCGGTTTGTCATGCGGCCATTTGCCCGTGTCGAGAAATCCGGTGAGATCTTCGTAAGTAACATTTACAAAACGCGTGGAGTAAAACTCGACGTGCTTTTCAAAACTTTCCACCCAGGGCCGATTTATTTCGTGATAATTTACCGCGCGGATAAAAGGCGAGAGGGTTTTTCGCTGGATAAAATGCCCGAGCGCGTTGATGCCGGCGACATCAAACGCTTTTGCTATAGCCAGTTTTAGTTTGGCGATATTCATCAAAAAAATAATGGTACACGGATCGCACGGATAAGACGGAGTTAAACGGATCTGAAAATCCGTGCTAATCCGGTCTATCCGTCAGATCCGTGTACAATAAATTCCCAAGTTAAAACATCGCGTAAATGAACGGGGAAATTTCTTCCGTCGATTCTTCATCTTCCTTGATGGTTTCGGCCAGCTCCACGACGGGCCCGGCCAACGCGGCAAGCTCAGGAAAGTCCCGCCAGAGCGCTTCCAATTCTTTTGCTAAATTCGCGGAGTCTATTTCATGAACATAATTGCCATCGTCCCGGCGGTCGATATAATAACTTGCGGCGCTTGAAGTGCCTTCATCTTTGCCTAGCGGGAAGAATAGGGTGCCGCGCTGCCTGGCCGCTTCCGCTAACGGCAGCAGATGCTCGCGATAAAACGCGCGCAGGATCTTTTCTTTTTGTTCGATGGTCAACATAGACAGTTGGTAATTAGTAATTAGTAATTGGTAACTGGTAGTAAATGATTAGCTCTGTTTTTTTCGTGTTGTTTCATGTGATTTCGTGGTTACAGGTTTTTTAGAACATAAGAACTGGAACCACTAAAACACACGAAACAACACGAACATGCAAAATAACTAATCACTGATCACTAACCGTTATTCACTAACTGAATTTTCTCCGGTACATTTTTTCTCTTATTACATCTAAAGCCCTTCGCGTGACGCCCGCTTCGATGCGTTTTAATTTTCCGCCGCCGGGCCGCAGGAAAAGATACACGCTTTCAAATTTACGGATGTTATGGCTCTGATGAAAATGCCACATTTCCCGGTTGTGCGCCAGCGACACCTGCGCGACACGAACGGTGCAATCCAACCTAAGGCGTCCGAGCCTTTCCTTTAATTTTGTCTCGAGCACATTTTCACCCGAATTTAATATCGGCGAAAGGGCCGCGATACAGGTCACGCCGTTTTCCGTCAGCAGTCCGGGCACGGTTTCGATAAAGTCGAGACAGAGGCCGATGCCCATTTCGCCGCCGAAGGCATCGACCGCGCTGTCGGCATATTCTTCCGGGAAAAATAAAAAAGGCAGATTCCAGCTCACCAGGTCGAATTTTCCATACCGGCCGCCAAGCTTTAACGCATCGTCCCCATAAACGCGAACGTTGGTCAGATTGTTAAGTTCGGCGTTAAACTGCGCCAGCATGGCCGCCCGCGGGTTGATATCGACGCCTATGCTCGCGTTAAATCCGCGCGCCTTTTTTGTGATCGACAGCAGGATGGCGCCGGCCCCCACGCCACAGTCAAGATAGCTGCCAAGATTCCCGCCGCTTACCGGCAAGTCGCTTTCCGCCATGATCTCAATCTGCCGCAGGGAATCGAGCCCGATGTAGGTGTGATTGAACGGGGCCACGTCGTTATCGTTTTCAGCAGGCAGAAAATCTTCCGGCAACATGACCGTTTCATGCTGGTTGCCGTGATCGTTAAGCGGGTCTACCAGCATCAGCAAACCATCGAGCACGACGATGCTGAATTTGCAGACAAACTTACCTTCACCTTCAGAAGAGAGCGTCTCGCGCAGGAATTTGTGCCTGAGCCATTTATCGACCCTTTCAGCGCCGATGATGTCCGCCCATTGCTCTCGCGATAAATGATCGTTGCGGCGAAAGGCGCTGTAGAGAAGTTTGTCGCGCGCGCTCGCCGACCTGAGATAAAATGACGACAGAGCGGACGCGTCAAGCTGCGAGCTTTCACCTTTCAGATAGCGTTTCAAGATTCGTGTTTCATTACCGAGCGGAAGCCCGCCTAATTTCGGGGGCGGATATTTTTGCAGGCGTTCCAGCCCGAGCCCGCGCAGCGTCGCCGCAAAAGGCTCGCGGTGCGGGCCTTCCAGGTTTGTGATCCAATCTTCGCTGGGGCGATAGTAGCGCATAAAATTCTACGGAGCGCCGAATTCATTCGGCATGAACGCGTAGCGTTCAAAATGTCGCTTAATTACCGCAACGTTAGCGCGTAACCGCGCTTGCCGAATAAATTCGGCGCTCCATTTTGCGGCGTTCCGGTTCAATCCAGCTCATACTCCTGTTTCCAGGAATCATCCTTCTCGGCCACGGGCTGCTCAGTTTTCCAGAGCAGGCAATCTTCCAGCACCAGCAGGTCCATCTCCGTCCACATAAAGCAGCGGTAAGCGTCCTGCGGTGTGCAGACTATGGGCTCGCCGCGCACATTAAATGATGTGTTGACGACGACCGCGCAGCCCGTCAGTTTTTCGAATTCTTTAATTACAGCGTAAAAGGCCGGGTTGTCGTCCGGGTGCACGGTTTGCACGCGCGCGCTGTAGTTGACGTGCGTTACGGCCGGAATGTCGCTGCGCGGTTTATTGACGATCGCGAGCAGATCGACATCCCCGGCGGCGTCCGTGTCAAACATCGCCGTGTCCATCGGGATCTGCCGTTCTTTTTTCACCGGCGCGACCAGCAGCATATACGGGCTTTCGGTGTCGAGCTCAAAATACTCCGATGCTTTTTCCACCAACACCGACGGGGCGAACGGGCGAAAAGATTCACGGTATTTTATTTTCAGATTCATCGTCGCTTGCGTTTCCGCGCGGCGCGGATCGCCCAAAATAGAGCGCCCGCCCAGCGCGCGCGGCCCAAATTCCATCCGCCCATTCAGATAGCCGACGACTTTGCCTTCGCTGAGCGCCACGGCGATCTGTTTGGCCCGCTCGGCCTCACCGGTGATCTGGTGATAAGGAAAACTTTTGCGGTCGAGAAACGCGCGCACTTCGTTTGACGAAAATTTCGGGCCGAGATAAGAACCGCGCTGCGTGTCGCGCCCCGTTGGATTCATCGCGCGCTTTACGCCGAATTTTTGGTATGCCATCAGCAGCGCGCCGCCCAGCGCGCCGCCCGCGTCACCGGCGGCGGGTTGGATCCACACGCGGTCGAAAATTTTCTCGCGCTGTAATAAACCGTTGGCCACACAGTTGAGCGCCACGCCGCCGGCCATGACGATATTTTTCTTGCCGGTGAGTTCGCGCAAATGACGCGCGGTTTTAAGCACGATCTCTTCGGTCACGGCCTGCACCGAAGCGGCCAGATTCATCTCGCGCCGCGTGATCGCGGATTCCGGCGCGCGCGCTTCACCGTCAAAAACTCGCGCAAATTTTTCGTTCGTCATCCGGTCGCTGTCGAGATAACCGAAATATTCCATGTTCAATCGGAACGAACCGTCGTCCTTGATATCGATCAGCTGTTCGCGAATAGCGTCGGCGTAGACCGGCTTGCCGTAGGGTGCGAGTCCCATCAATTTATACTCGCCGGAGTTAACTTTAAATCCCGTGAAATACGTGAACGCGCTATAGAGCAAACCCAAAGAGTGCGGGTAGTCGATCTCTTTTAAGAGTTTCATCATCTCGCGGGAGCCCGTGCCGAGCGTAGTGGTCGCCCATTCGCCCACGCCGTCAAAGGTCAGTATCGCCGCTTCTTCGAATGGGGAAGGATAAAACGCCGAGGCCGCGTGCGAAGCATGATGCTCGGTGAAATAAACCTTCACATCCGCCTTTAGCATATCCTTGATATATTTTTCGACGAAGAGTTTTGTGCCGAGAATAGAGCGGCTGGCTTTTATCCATTGATCTTCGGTGCGCGGTGTCGCGGATAAAATTGATTTCAGTACGCGGTCGAGCGTCAGCAGCGGGTGATCGTAAAAGACGACGGCGTCCAGTTCATCGGCTTCGATAAAGGCTTCGCCCAGGCAGTAGTTGATGGCGTGACGGGGAAAACGCGGGTCGTGTTTTTTGCGCGAAAAACGCTCTTCCTGTGCCGCCGCGATGATCTCGCCGCCGCGCACGATCGCCGCCGCCGAGTCGTGATAAAAAGCCGAGATGCCCAAAATGATCGGATCACTCATTCCCCAACTCCTATGGACGAGAATCCTTCAGCTCTGGCGGGAAAGAAGCGGTACAAGGTTTTCACCAGCGATTTAGCCAGTAACTTGTGATGCTCCGGCGTCGGATGAATATCTTTTTCAAACCGGAGACTGCGGCGTTCAGCTTTAGGCACGGCGTAGTAGTCATCAAGCGGATCGTGGAGTATCAAAGAGTTTTTAGAGTTTGTAGAGTCTATTGAGTCAAGAGGGCCTATCGAGCCTGTTAAATCTGCGGACTCTACAAACTCAATAGACTCAACAGACTCTACTAACTCAGCGAATCTTTTCCGGTAATTTTCCGGCGAAGCGGTTTCTTCCACGTATTGATAGAGAGGGACGGGCATCAGGATGACGGGCTTTTCGATCTCGGCGATCCATTGTTTCAAGATCGCGCTCATCAGCTGCCACTCGCGGCCCGTGGGCGAATCGTATTCCGGCAGCGGCTGGTAGCCTGACATTTTTTGCACCACGTCTTTTACGCCCAGTTTATTCACGATATTTCGCAGCCACGGCAGCCGCCCGCCCTGGTCGACAAAATCTTTGTCTTCTTCCGGCAGGTCTTCGGGGTTTAAAGGCTCTTTCGGCACCGGCACATTTCGCAGATCCAAAGTTCCGTCGGCCTCTAATTCGAAATAAGGTTTGGCGAGTAAAACCTGTTCGCCTTCGGAGGTGACGGATAAACGATGGCGCGCGGCGACCCGGCGGATGTTTTCCACCTGCGCCGCGATGATTACCAGATCGTGCTCGAATTCTCGAGCGATCTCGCGCCAAACGAGGTAATGCTGATCGGTGCCGGTGCCGGGCAGGGCAAAGTTGTAAACCTCGGCATTAGCTTCCGGGGGAAGCAAAGTTTCCAGCACGTCACCGTACCGGTGCTTGTTGCTGACCGCGTCGCCGGCGGTGAATGAGTCGCCAAAGAGCAGGATGCGGAATTTACCCGGTGTTTTTTGTTTAGTGTATTCGTGTTCGGAGCGGAAACCCGCGGAATTCGTCCGCACGAGATAGCCGCCGCCTTCGTGTTCGAGGCGGAGCTTAAGACCGGGAATGAAGCGGTATCCGATGATCGGGTGATACTCGAAAAGCTGTATACTCATTCAAAACGTTGATGCACAAGGATTTTCGCCTGATTTTGCAAAGGAAAAGTATAAACCAAGGGTGATGAATGCTCAAGATTAGGACATATCTATCAGCTATCAGTTCTCATCTATCAGCTATTCCGGAATAACTGATAACTGATAGATCAAAGATGATAGATTTTGAAATGACGATTTATTTTTTTTGAGTTAAAATATCCCGGTAATATTGTGTCCGGACATAGGCCAACATATTTTAAGGAAACTGGTGAATAATGAGCACTTGCGTAAGCTGCGGAACGGTAAATAGAGAAGGCTCACAATTTTGTGACCAGTGCGGGGCGCTGCTGAAAACGACGGCGCCGTTCGGCCCGCGAAACGGCGGAGAATCGGCCGGCGCGCCGCAGATGGTGACGCCTATCCCGGCCTATGTGCCGCCTTCGGGTTCCCCTTCGGTTTCCCCCTCGGTTTCAGATGCCTATGACACGGGTCCGGAAACAGGTACGCCGGGCGCCCACGTCACTTCGCTCGGCGGGTTAGTGCCGTCCGATCCCGCCCCGCCGATGGCGCCGGAGACGATGGTGGCGGTGGCCAATGCCGACACCGAGCAAAAAGAGGAAACAGCCAAGAACGTTCACGCCAAGCTGATCATTGAACGCGGCTCGGCCGTCGGGACGGAATTTTCGCTTTCGACCAACGAAGCTTATATCGGCCGCTGGGATGCGGACAACGGGATATTTCCGGATGTCGATCTGGATGCGCACGATCCGGAAGCCAAGGTGTCTCGCCGCCATGCGCGGATAACTTTTAAGGACGGGACCTATTCGGTGGAAGACCTCGGCTCGACCAACGGCACTTTTATCAACCGGGGCCGCCGCTTGCTGCCGGGCAATCCTAATATACTCAAGGATGGCGATGAAATAATCGTCGGAAAAACATTTTTACGCTTTCACGTGGTCAAATAAAAGAGAAAACAAAAAAGACAGTTAAGCATCTTGGAAAATACCACCGAAAACAAAATAGCTTGTCACGACTGCGGGATGGACACCGGGCCTGATGCAGAGTTCTGTCCGTACTGCGGCGTACCGCAGAAGAAGAGTCTGGAAAGTGCGGGAAGTCTGGAAAGTCCAGGAAGTGAACCGAGTTCTCAGAGTTCTCAGAGTTCACCGAGTGGACAGAGTACGGAGTCAGAACCGGGAGCGGTAGCGACCGGGTTTCCTGAGAGTCAAGAGAGTCCGGAGAGTTCAGAGAGTTCAGAGAGTCAGGAGCCGGCAGTATCAGATTCTGCGACCGAGTCAGTAGCGTCGGCATCAGCCGATGCGCCGGGACCGGTAAGTTCAGTCGATGATGATGACGAAGACGACGAACCGACCATTCTTTACACTTCGCAGGAATTTGAGCGCTTGACCACGGGCGAAGTACTGGGCGGGCCCAAAGACGAAAATGCGGAACCGCCGATCGTAGAAGCAAAAACCACCGGTGAGATTTCCGACCCCCTGGATTCGATTGCCTCGATAGACTCAAAAGACTCGTCAGCGGTGGTGCAGTCGCTTGGCAATATCGACACGATCGAGGATGTTTCGAATGATCTGCCTTCGGCGCCGGATTGGTTAAAAGAGGGGCCGAGGGCCGTGTCTTCCAATATTGTGCCGGAAAAGCCGGAGAATACCGGGGACGAGCATCCTTTTACCAGCCAGATCGAAGAGGCCGATACGGCCGGGCGAAAAAGATCGAAACAAGCGCATGTGCTGACCGAAGGCGCGCTGCTCAACACCCGCTACGAGATCGTGCGCAAGATCGGCGGCGGGGGAATGGGCGCCGTCTACCTGGCGAGCGACCGCAACCTCGGCGGCGTGCTGCGCGCGGTCAAGGAAATGGTCCAGTCGCACATCGAACCCGAGCAGCAGGAAAAAGCGCTGCAGGATTTCAAGCGGGAATCGATGCTTTTAACATCGCTCGAACACCCGTGCATCCCGACCATCTACGATTATTTTTATGACGAAACCGCCGGGCGTTTTTACCTGGTGATGAAATATATTTCGGGCGGCGACCTGGCGGCGCGGCTGCGTTCGACACCCGAGGGCAAGATCGATGAAAAGAGCGTGACCGAGTGGGCGGCGCAGACGGCCGATGTGCTTGATTACCTGCACAGCCGCGAGCCGCCGATCGTCTACCGCGACCTTAAACCTTCAAACCTCATGATCGACGGTAATACCGGGCGCATCATGCTGGTCGATTTCGGCATCGCGCGCTGGGTGACCAAGGATGAAAAAGGCGTCACCGCCGTGGGCACGATGGGCTACGCCCCGCCGGAGCTTTTTAGCGGCAATGTCGAGCCGCGTTCGGATCTCTACAGCCTGGGCGCGACGATGTTTCATCTTTTGACCGGCGCCGATCCGCAGAGCAATCCGCTGCTGATCTTTGATTTTTCCAAGAACCCGCGCCCGCGTCACGTGAACCCGAATGTTTCCAATGAAATGGAACAAATCCTGATGCGCACCGTAGAATATAATGTCGAGCTGCGCTACGGGTCGGCGGCGGAATTGCGCGAGGCTTTGATCACGCATCTGGAGCGCGTCCGTTACGGACAGCTGACCTATGGGCCGCCTCAAACGTCATCGCCGTCGGCGTCTTCGCAGGGCGGGATGACATCCGGGCAGAACCTGGTATTCTGCGGTTTCTGCGGCGAAAAGATATTTGTCAGCGATGTGTTTTGTCCTTATTGCGGCGCCAAGCAGGCCGTGGCCGACCCGCAGCAGTCTGCCCGTCAGCCGGTGCCTTTTGCACAGCAAATGCCGCCGCATCAGGCGTCTCGCCAGGCATCAGCCCAGACGCTGGCCCGCGTTACCGTTTTGGGAACCGGGGAACTTAATCCCCCGACATATCGTTTGGAAAAGCTGAGCAACGTGGTCGGGCGACGCGATCCGCAAACGAATATTTTTCCCGAGGTTGATCTTTCCAAATACGATCCGCAGACCAAGATCTCGCGCCGGCACGCGCGCATCTGGAAAGAAGGCGATAGTTTTTTGGTCGAAGACCTCGGCTCATCCAACGGCACGGTGGTGGTCAGCTCGATGAACGAAGCGATCAGGCTCTTGCCTCACCAGCCGCAAATTCTGGTTCATAATAGTAAACTGGTGGTGGGCGATACGACTTTGCAGTTTGTAGTTGGATAAAACGATTTTGGAATTTGGATTTTAGGTTTTGGATTTTTTAGTGCGTTTCGTGTGATTCGTGGTTAAGGTTTAGTTTTTATTTACTTACCAAATAGTTAGCCACGAAATACACTAAACACACGAAAATAGCCGTACAGTCGCTCAGCAAGTATTAGGTTAGTAAAAAACAGATGGCAGTAAGAACCGATAGAGCCGTTCCGGCGCGCAGAATGGAACAGGTAATAGTCAATTTCGATGCGGAGCGGGTCGCGGCTCCGTTCGTGCTGCGCTGCGCCGCATTGTGCGTCGATTATATGGTGGTCGTCGCGATACCCGTTTTGATCCTGATGATCGGGCGAATGATGGGTAATGACGGCAGCAAGCTTCTCGGCGGCCCGCTCAATACGATGGGCTGGCTGATCGCGATACTGGTGGGATTGACCAACCTGATCATCCTGCCGGCAGTAGGCGGGCAAAGCCTGGGCAAGGCGCTGACCGGCATTCGAATAGTGGCGATGAACGGCGAGGCCGCGAATTTTAATCAATTATTGCGCCGCAATATTCTTGGGTACTTATTGACAGTGGTCACGCTCTTTTTAGGATTTATCGCCGCCGCCTTCACGCCGGGCGGCCGCGCGCTGCACGATTACATCGCCGGGACCGTGGTAATTTACGCGCAAAAAAGGCCGGCGAGAAAGAATGAATAACGGTGAGTGGTGAGCAGTGAGCAGACCGGGATATTATAAATTGCCACTAGCTTTAGCTAGTGGTTAAAGGGAGCTTAAAATAAATGGCTTTAGCCAAATCGCCGTTGGGCTAAAGCCCGTTATAAAATTTTTGAAAACTCAACCACTAGCTAAAGCTAGTGGCAATTTATTTCGGCGAACGCAGGAGCGTTCGCTGCGGGCAGGATGCCCGCGCTCCATATTTATGCCGCAACTTCTTATCAAACATTCAAACCGTCCGGCGGACAAATTCGATCTGGTGCGCATCCGCACCACGATCGGGCGTTCGGCGCGCAGCGACATCTGTTTGCCCGACCCGTTCGCTTCGCGCATTCACGCCGAGGTTCGCAAGGAAGGCGACCGGTATTGGCTGCAGGACCTCGGTTCCGCCAACGGCACGCGTTATAACAGCGCGCCGGTGAGCGCGCCGGTGCCGCTCATTAACGGCGGCGAGATCCAGATAGGCGAAACATCGCTCGTTTTTGACGAGCAAAAAGCGGTGCCGTCGCGCAGTGCGCCGCTGATCAGCGAAGATATCCGGGGCTCTGAGCCAGCGGTGACGATCGCGCTGTCGCCCGCGTCCAGTAAGATCACGGCCGGTTTGCTTGATTCGATCACCGACCGCGGCCTCGCCGGGCAGGTGCCGGGTTCGGCGCCGGTGTTGAGTGCGTCCGGTGTCGCGCGCCAGCAGATAGACGGCTGGGGATTGATGAACAAGGTCGTCGTGGGCTTGCTCGGTTCGGCCCGCCTGGAAGAAACTTTGCAGACGGTGGCGGCGCTCGTTTTTGAAGCCGTACCGGCCGAGCGCTGCATGATAATGTTTCGGGACGCGCACGCCGCGGCGGATGATCTGAATGTCCGCATAGCGGTGGCGAAAGTTCGCGGGCAGGAAGCCGAGGCGGAAGACGTGCGCGTCAGCCGTTCGGTGCTGCACGAAGTTTTGACCGAAGGTAAATCGGTGCTGACTTCCGATGCGCAGCACGATCCGCGTTTCTCCGGCCAGACCATTGCGCTCCAGGGCATCCGTTCCGTGCTGGCGGTTCCGCTCGCGGTCAACGAAAACGTCTTCGGCCTGATCTATGCCGATAGCCCCACCTACGAGGTCAATTTTACCGAACAGCACTTGCAGATATTGACGACGCTTAGTTCGGTCGCGGCCATCCGCGTGGAAAACGCGCGTCTGCTGGAAGAAAGTTTCGAAGGCGCGCGAATGGAGCAGGAGCTGAAATTCGCGATCGAGATCCAGCAGAACCTGCAGCCTAATTCCGCGCCGCCCGTCGAAGGCTATGAGTTTCAGGGCATCAGTTTTTCCTGTTACGAGATCGGCGGCGATTACTACGATTTTATCGAGCGCCCGGACGGCAAAATGCTGATCGCGCTGGGCGACGTTTCCGGCAAGGGTACGGCCGCCGCGCTGCTGATGTCTTCGCTGCACGCGGCGATCCACGGGCAGGTGGCGGCGAAATCGACACTGCCCGAAACGGTCGACGCCGTCAATTCTTACCTGGCGGCCAACACGCCTTCCAATCGTTTTGTGACGCTTTTTCTGGCCGAGCTCGATCCACCGACCGGCGCGCTGACATTTATCAACGCCGGGCACAATCCGCCGCTGGTGGTGCATCCGGGCGGTAAGGCCGAGCAGCTTGCTTCGGGCGGATTTCCGCTGGGCATTTTGGGCACCGCCGTTTATGAAGTAGGCCAGGCGCAGCTCGAACCGGGCGGCGTGCTGGTTATTTATTCCGACGGTGTTTCGGAAGCGGCCAACCCGGAAGGCGAAGAATTCGGACTCGAGCGTTTAGCGGATGTCGTGAAATCTCATCTTGGTAAATCGGCCGCGGGCTTGCGCGACCGCGTCGAAAGCGCGCTGTCGGATTTTTCCAAAACCGCCCCCGCCGGCGATGACATCACGCTGGTTATTGTTAAGAGGAAAGAAGTCTAGAGAGTCTGGAGAGTCCGGAGAGTTTAAGATTTTTATAAATTGCCACTAGCTTTAGCTAGTGGTTGCGAGTCAATAATTTTGCATTCGGCTTTAGCCAAAAGAATAATTAGGCTAAAGCCTTTTATCTTTAAAAGGCTTCTTTAACCACTAGCTAAAGCTAGTGGTAATTTAAACACTCCAGACTCTCAAGGCTCTCAGGACTCCCCAGACTCCCCGGACTCCCCGGACTTTTTCCGCTTATATTAAATCTCTGTTAAAATACAGGCGTGAAGATAGTTGATAAAACTGGAACCACGAAACCACACGAAATTACACGAAACAAGCCGCGTTTTCTTTTTGTATTTTTTTGCGCCTTTTTGTGGCTGCTTGCTTCGCTGACTTTTTTTGGCTGCGCCGATCTGCAAAAACCCGAGATCAAACAATTTTACGGCGAGATAAAACCGCCGGCCAAAAAAGAGTTTCGCTGGGCCAACGGCAAGCTGCCCAGGCAGCTCGACCCGGCGCTGGCTTCGGCGCCGCCGGAAACCGATCTCGTCCGCGCGGTTTATGAAGGCCTGACCGATCTCGATCCGAAAACCCTCGAAGCAACACCCGCCATAGCGGAAAGCTGGGAAGTTTCCGCCGACGGACGCACCTGGACATTTCATTTGCGCACGGGGGCAAAATGGTCTAACGGGCGGGCGGTCACCGCGCGCGATTTTAAACGCTCCTGGCGGCGGCTGGCAGAGATGGGAGCGGATGTTCCAAATTCGAGGCTGCTGAAAAATATCGTCGGCGCGGAAAATTTTTCCATCGATGACGGCATTACTGTTTTGCCCGATGAGGAATTCGAAGCTGCGAAACCGGAGGGAATGCCGAGTCCCGCTTTGCAGGAAGCCGCGCCTGACAAGAACGGCGAATTGCAAACGGAAAAAGCAACGGCTGACACGCCCGCGATATCTGTGCCGTCCGCAGTATCCGCTGCACCGCAGGCGGAGATCGCACCGAAAAAAACGCCGGTCAAAAGTTCTTCCGTTAACAAATGGCTGGGTGTTGAGGCGGTCGACGATCAGACCCTGCGTGTTTGGCTGATCCAGCCGGACGGGAATTTTCCCGCCGCCGCGGCCAATCCGCTGTTTCGCCCGGTTTATGAAGACGACACGGGACTCCACGCGATCGCCAATGCGCCCAGCGCCATCACCAACGGGGCTTTTCGGATCGCCGCGGTCGGCAAAGACCAGGTCGAGCTTAACCGCTCGGATATTTTCTGGGCGAATGAAAACGTCAGCCTGGACAAGGTTTTTATGATCGCCAAGCCCGACGCCGAAAGCGCGCTGGCCGCCTACCAGGCGAACGAGATCGATGCGATCACCAACACTCATTTCGAACCGCTCGCGCTAAAACTTCTCGCGCCCTATCGGGACTTCCGCCACTCGACCCACAACGCGCTGACCTTTTACGAATTTAATACCGGCCGCAAACCTTTTGATGACCTGCGCGTGCGCAAGGCGCTCTCGATGATCATCGACCGTGCGCGGATCGTGCAGGACGAACTGGAAGGCGCGGGCGAGCCGGCTTTCGATTATCTTCCGTTTATCGGCGACGAAAATGAGAAGTTGACGGAGGACGCGCTGGAAGCAAAACGGCTGCTGAAAGAGGCGGGTTTTTCTGACACCGCCCCCTTTCCGGCGATTCGCTTGCTGATCAACCGCAACGACCTGCAGCGGCGCATCGCGCAAAGCGTGGCTGGCATGTGGCTGAAACATTTTGGCATCCCGACCCAGATCATCATCAAGGACCGCGCGGAATATGAGGAAGCGATAAAGAACGGCGACTATGACATTGTGCGGCGCGGCGTGGTGATGCCGACCAACGATGAAACCACCGGCATGCTGACTCTTTTTACCGCCAACCACGGGCATTTTGAGGCCGCGCTAAACAACTGGCAGGATGAACGCGATAAAGAATTATTAAAGCGGCTGGAAGAATTTAACAACCGGTCGAACGCGACCTTATCGACACCCACACCCGCTTCGAATCCGCTTGAGCGTCCCGGTGCGGAAACTGAAAGCCTTCAAAGCGCCAGGCAAAATGATCCGGGTGCGGCAAAGATCTTTCTCACGGAAAAAGAAGCTATCGAACAGATCCCCGCCATCCCGCTCTATTTTGCGGTTTCCAATTCGCTGATAAAACCGTATATAGGCGGCTTCGATACCAATCTGCTGGACGCGCCTTCGCTAAAAACCGTGGTGATCGACGACAAATGGAAAAATTCTCCGACGCAAAAATAGTTCTATAATTTTAGAATGTCCGTGTGTTTTAATTGGCATTGTCCCTAAATATCGTTTGAAGTCAAAAAATAACGAGTCAGTACCGGGAACGTAGTGACCGGCTAAATGAGCGCAGCGAAAAACTAACAGTATATATGACTAGTCGAGATAAGAAGCCGGTCACTGCGTTCCCGGTACTGACTTCATTACGATACTCACCTATTTTATTTAAGAAGATCGATCGCGCAAGGTAATAAATTATGAAACTCCTTCTTACTCTCTTATTGACCGCTTTATTCGCTCTGACAGCATACGGCCAGGCAGAAAACGCCGTAAATCCCCTGGCGGAATTTAACCTCGGCTTTGAAAAAAGCTCGGACGCCGCAAAATTGCCCGATAAATGGGCGCAGTGGGGCACAGGTTTCAGCCTGAAAACCGACAGCACCGAAAAGAAGGCCGGAAACGTTTCGCTTTCCCTGGAACCGTTGGATAAGACCGCTTCATTCGGGGCGGCTGCTTATCAGATCCCCGCGCTTTATGAAGGCAAAGAGATAGAGCTTCGCGGGTTTCTAAAGCTTAAGGATGTTAGCGACGGATTTGCCGGATTGTTCCTTCGCGTCGACGGCGAAAACGGAGTAATGGAATTTGATAACATGCAGTCGCGCGATATCAAAGGTTCGGCGGATTGGACACAGTATTCGATCACGCTTCCGCTGCCGGCGGACGCTACCACCATTTACGTCGGCGCGCTTCTAAGCGGCAAGGGAAAACTTTGGGTTGACGATCTGCAGGTGCTGATCGACGGAAAAGACGTCAAAGAAGTAAAGCGCCGTTCCCCGGTCGTATTTAAAGCCAGCCTGGATAAAGAGTTTGACGCCGGCTCAAAGATCGGTGTCCTCAAGCTGGAAAAAAGGCAGGTAGAAGACCTTGCCGTGCTGGGAAAAGTTTGGGGATTTTTGAAATATTACCATCCGGCTATTGCCCGCGGCGATCACAACTGGGATTACGAATTGTTCCGGATCCTGCCAAAAATCCTGGCCGCAAAAAATAAGAACGATAGGAACGAGATCCTTTTCGCGTGGGCCGAGAGCCTGGGAACTTTTTCCGCCGGCCCGCAACCGGCAGCGCCCAAAACTCCGGTAAAAGATGGGGTGAAAGATATGGCCGCTCCGCAGACGAAGCTTAGCCCCGATCTTTCCTGGCTGACGGCCAAAACTCTGGGCGATAAACTGGCCGGGCAATTAAACACGGTCAAAAGCGCCAAGAGGGAAAACAAACATTACTACATCGGGTTTGCGCCCAACATAGGAAACCCACAGTTTAAAAATGAGTCCGCGTATAAAGCGATGGCCTATCCCGACGCGGGATACCGGCTGCTGAGTTTGTTTCGCTACTGGAACATCATTAAATATTTCTTTCCCAATCGTCATCTGATCGGAGAAAACTGGAACAACGTTTTGGCGGAATTTGTCCCGCTGTTTGCTAATGCGGCCGATGAGCTTGAGTATAAAAAAGCCGCGCTGGCGCTGATCGCGAGGATCCACGACACCCACGCCAATATCTGGGGATCCGATCCGACAATGGCGAAATACCGGGGCCTTAACCTGGCGCCCGTCAACATAACTTTTGTCGAAGACAAGGCCGTGGTCACTCACTATTGGGACGAGGAGCTGGCGGAAAAAGCCGGGCTTAAGATCGGCGATGTCATAGAGGCGGTAAACGGCAAAAAAGTTTCGGACATCATTAAAGAAAAATTGAGGTTGACGCCGGCTTCAAATTACCCGACGCAGCTGCGCGATATCGCCCGGTTTCTTTTGTACACCAACGAAAATTTCGTGAACGTCAGGTACATGAGAGACGGTGTTTCGAAAGAGGCCCGAGTCGAAACCTCTACCAGGGACAAATACAAGCTCGGTTTTGCGGACGTCTATAACAAAAAAGGCGAGGCTTATAAATTGATCGGCACGGATGTCGGTTATCTTTATCCCGGTTCATTAAAAGAAGGAGAGATTGCGAAGATAATTCCGGAGATCGCCAAGACGAAGGGCCTGGTCGTCGATCTGCGCACCTATCCTTCGGATTTTATCGTCTTTAGCCTGGGAGAGTTTTTGCTGCCCAAGCCCACCGATTTTGTTAAGTTCACCGGCGGAAGTCTCGCCGATCCGGGACTTTTTAACTATACGGAGCCGTTAAAGGTCGGAAAGGAAAACAGCGATCACTATAAAGGGAAAGTTGTGATCCTGATAAATGAATTGACGCAGAGCCAGGCCGAATACACGACCATGGCTTTAAGGACGGCCCCGGGCGCGGTCGTCATTGGCAGCACGACCGCCGGAGCGGACGGAAACGTCTCGCAATTTTCTCTGCCCGGAGGCATCAGCACCATGATCAGCGGTATCGGGATCTATTATCCGGACGGGCGCGAAACGCAAAGGATCGGGATCGTGCCCGATATCGTGATGACGCCGACCATTAAAGGAATTAAGGAAGGGAAGGATGAACTGCTCGATAAAGCGCTGCAGATCATAAATTCAAAGTGATCACATAGCGGCAGAGAGAAACGGAGTCAGTACCGGGAACGTAGTGACCGGCTGATTTTATCGCTTGGCAATCGTGGCAGTAGGTGAACAAAATTCGCTTCGCGTCACTACGTTCCCGGTACTGACAAGAACCGCCGATCCCCCGCTACCAGCCGTAAAAACCTTGTCTTACTACTCCTTTCTTGTGCAGTCCGGAAGGGCCGCTTGCGCCCGCTCTGAGTAAAAAGCCCTCGCATTAAGCGAAGGCTTTTTGATCGATCGGAAAGTGCTTATCTAAATTACGGGGAAGTTATCAGAAAAACATCCCAGGCCCACCGGCCGAGTTGCGCATCCTGAGCGTCCCTTACCCGCGCCCGGTATTTGAACCGGTTTCCGAATTGGTCGACCCGGCCAGAGCGCTGATATTGCAGCTCAATTTTTCGCAGTCCCAATTCGGGCAGAGGATGGAGCTCGGCGCTTTCGGAGATCCCGTTATGATTTATGTCCTGCCACAGCCGGAGCCGTGAAAAGACGTCGTCCTTTTTAGTGATAAACCCGTCGTTATTTCCGCCTTTTCCGGGGCGGTCAAAAACAGCCAAAGCCAGAAAACCATTTCTCTCTTCTCCGTCCGGCGGGGTCGGCTGAGGGGTAAAGTTGCCAAAAAGCTCCTTACCGCTGTCGATGGTTCCATTGTCGTTGCGGTCTAAAACGAGCCAGGCATCATCCGAATACGCGGACGTCCAGGATAGCTGTTCGGGAGTGCCGTTTCTATCGAGGTCAAACATCACGCCGCCCGCATAGTTCGTCAGGTTAAAGCCATTACCCGCCACGTCGACCACGATCGGCGAATCGGGATCGTAAATATGGCACGCCACACTCAGCGCACAGTCGGGGTCGTCACAATCCGTCAGTCCGTCGCAATCGTTGTCGAGACCATCGTTACAGCTATGACTGTCCACATATTCATTCGTTCCGCAAAAACCGCTGGGACAACTGCATGACAACGGGTCATATCCGGCCGGCGGCGCGCAGGTGCTTTGGAACGCCAGGCTTTTTTGACAAACTCCGCCAATATCGACTAACCCGGCGGCGCATCCCCAGGTCGCGGGCTGAGCGCAATTGCCCGGTTGGCCGCACTGCGGATCCGCCCGAAAAACATTATGCTGAAAGGGCATGCAAGTGGAACACGAAGGCGGGTCTTCAAGAGTAGAATTTGTCTTACAAGTGTAAGGTTCAAGACTCATATATCCCAGCACAGCCGTGCCGCCCGGGTTAGACGTATGTATGGCGCCCGCAAAATCCTCAAAGCGGCAAAAATTATCGTCACCCGTACAACTATGGGAGTTAGAACCTGAACAGTTGATCTTGTCTAACTCGCTCTCGACAAACCAAACACAACTGGGCGGCGGCGCGGCAGCAGGCCTGGCCACAGCATAAGTGAAAAAAAACTGGCTGCCGGTGGGAAGTATCAAGGCCAGTGGACGGCACCCGGAACGGTTCGCCGCTACCGGTAAAAGATAATTCATCCATTCGGAAAACCTCTGACCTAAGTCCGGCGCCGGTTGGTCGCTGCTGATCCGCTTACCCGGATCTGTCGGATCGGGCCGGCTTTCCTGTCCGAATGCCCAGCGTGTCTCATCTTTAAAATATACGAACCGGATGTCTATCCTGACTCGTTCGATATCTTCGGCTTCGTACTCTTTTAATAGATCGCTAAACGCCGCCAGGTGCTGATCGCTTACATTGACCTTCACGACTTCGCCGGGCCGCAGCAGGCCCAGCTTTTTCTCGCCTTGCGGGGTCAGGGCATTGTTGGCGGTCGGTTTGTTATAGGTGCGAAAAAGGATCGGGAGCGCGAAGCTGGTCAACGTTTTTCCTTCTTTTTCGATCCGGAGATCGATATCAAAAGACAGGATGTTTTTGTTTGACACGTTCTTGATGCCCAGCCTGATCCGTTTCAACCAATCCTGATCGCCTAAAACCCGGGTGTCGTCGATAAACGGCTTGTCGCCCAGCTCGCGGCTTACTACTTCAATGGGTTGGTTTGGATATGAGGGGCCTTGATCCAGGGTGCGGACCTTTTGTTGGGAACTCGACAGCGAAGCTAACAGTAAGATCAACCCGAGACACCAGGTGAGCTTTTGCATGGCTTTCATTTTATTTCCTTTCTGTACCAACGGAGGGGAAGTTTAATAACAGAAAGATTGCCTGGTCTTTGGAAGGCTAAGCAACCGGGGAAAAGTTGCGCTAAAAGATCTAAGAGATTAAGGCGCACTGTATGCCGAAACGGCACGGAAGTCAAGCTTTTATTTTGTCGCCGGATGATGCCCCGGCACCCCGCAATTAAACGATCCGGATCAAAAAAAAAAGGCACCCATGCCGGATGCCTTTAACTTGCAGATCCAAATGGTGCTGAGGGCGGGAATCGAACCCGCACGCCCCGAAGGACACAGGATTTTAAGTCTTAACAAGCTGTTTCTTAGAATTTATTGTAGTTTGTAAATGGTTGATTTAATTAATGTTCGAGTTTGTGACTGTTTGACCTGGTTCGACTCGTTTGATTGAGTTTTTCCGAGTTGGCACATAATTGGCACACAACATTTCACCGAGCGCCTGCTATATTTTCTGTCCTATCAGCTGTCTGAGTATCAGTTTAGTTCTCGTATTTCAGCACCGTAGATTTATCACCGGTTATCCAGCCATGCCGGGCATCGAGAAAGAAAATGTTTATCAGATCACTTTCGGTAGAGCTATTTTCTCGGGACCAGGAATTTCCATTGTCAGCAGTGTGATAAATTGCACCGCCTGCTCCAACTAACCAGCCTTGTTTTTCTTTTAGATAGAGATCGAATAGTGTATTTGAATTTTCCGGGGACTTGTCCTCCCAGGTTTGGCCATTATCCTGACTGCGCAACACGAATCCCTGGGATGGAAGGCCGCCGAGCAGCCATAAGTCTTTTCCGGTAATTTTTATCTTTGTAAAAAAGGAGTTATTCGCAATGATCTTTCTTTCCCAGTTATTATTCGAGTAATGAAGTATTTCATTCTTTTCTCCTACCGCCCAGACCTCTTCATTACCGGCACAAGCGACACTAAACAGGGGACTATCTGTCTTAAGGATATTCGAGATATTCCATCCGTTATCTAAAGTCTCTATCCTCATGATCTCATTTTCACCGACCGCCCACATTCCACCTTTATCGTCAAAACAAGAATCAAAAAATTTTGTGAAACCCTTATGCAGTTTGGCCAGAGACTCTTTGTTTGGCTGCATCTTCCTCCAGTTTTCTCCCTTATTAGTAGTCTTAAGAATTATAGGAGTCTGGTCTTTTTTGCCGAGTATCAGGCCGGTCTGCTTGTTCTGAAACGCCATCGTGTCCAGAAACAAATTGTCATCATCATCGCCCCCCAAAGTTGACCAGCTTTGCCCGCTGTCGGCGGTTTTTTTGATGCTGACCGGTGTGATAGCTACACCGTCCTGAGAATCAAAAAACATCGCTGACATATAAGGGGGCGCATGGGAATGCCCTTCTTCGGCAAGTTTATGCCATCTGCTCGACTCAGCGGAGAGGTTCGACGAGTTACCTGGAATTAAATAAAGCACCAGTAAGCTTCCGAGAGCTATCACTTCCTTAAGCCGCAGTAGGAGATTAATCATTATTCACGTTCCCTCCGTCTTTTACCTAATAGATCCTGGTGCCTCGCCCTAACAGTATTTTCCATTCTTATTGCCTTACTTTTTCCGCCGGATGAATTTACATCTCCTCCGCCAAGCCCTTCATGCGCATGGCCGAATTCATGGCCATCTATCGTGTCTTCGGTAAACTGCAAGGCCTTGCCGTCATCGGACTTTAATCTTCCAGGTATCGTTCTTGTTTTTCTTTGTCATGAATGTGTTACCGGGATACCCATGAAGGGGTAAGGAATTTCGAGTTCTTAATTAAGAGGGTCTCGAATTTACCGTCGCCGTCTCTATCGACAATTTGATAAACAAATATTTTTTCGTTGGAGCTGCCAATTTCCTGTTTTTCCGACATCGGACGTCTGGCAAAGATCGTATATAAAAAGACTTTACCTTTTGCTTTATATTCGACGAAATTACCCAATATCAAATTATCCCTGACCAAAGTAACTCTCGCATCGTCCGTTTTTTCCGAATAAATAGTTTTTTCCACAGGAGCATAGTTTGTGGTCATTACTCTAACGCTTTTTCTATCTTCGGATATCATGTCGATTAGTTTTGTTCCAATTTCTCTTTTTTCTTTTGGCGAAGGAATTTGCCAACCTTCTTCTTTTACAATTCTGCCATCATCGTTTTGTGGTAGATTCGGCGGGGTTGGCGCTGAAACAAAATTTAAGCCCAGCCCGGCATTTAAAGAGACTACAGACGCAGAATTTTCAATGGATGACCCGGTCCAGTTTTTTCCGCCGTCAATTGTTGTTAGTAGAGTTCCATCGGTACTGAGTACCCAGCCGTTTGTTTTGTTAACGAAAAAGACAGATACAAAAGCGCAAGACAGGTCGTCCGGACTCTTATAAGAAGAAGCCTTACTCCAGGATTTACCCCCGTTTTCCGTCTTAAGAATTAGCCCTTCCGAGGTGGGTTTGAGGCCTTCGGTGGTGCGTGTTTTTATTATCCAGCCATTTTGCTCATCAATAAAACTAATACCTGAAATTTTACCTTGTTCCGGAAGTATATTTCCTGTTAAATCGATTTTATTTCCCAGCACACTCAAAAGGGCAGTTTCAGCGCTGATCCAACCGCTATCCTGTTTTATCTCCAGGATGCCAAGATGCTTCCATTCCTCGCTTTCAATTATCTCCCAGGACTTTCCGCCATTTTCAGTTGATAGAATTTTTCCATAGCCTATAGCAAATCCCCGCGACCTATTTGCAAAAGCTATTCCCAGCAACGCGGTGCCGGGCAAATATGTCTGACTATTCCAGGAATTTCCGCCATCTTTCGTGTGGCCAATAAGTCCATTTGTACCGGCAACCCAGATTTCACTTTTATTTACTAATGTTATCGAAGTCAGAGTTTCTTTAATACCGGTTTTAACAGACGTCCACGAACTTCCGCCGTCGATCGTATGAAGAATAGTTCCATTCGTTCCTACAGCCCATCCGTTTTTATTATCGATAAATTCCAAATTAAGTAAGCTCTCATCGGGAACTTTATACTGTCTTTCCCAAGTCTTACCCCCGTCGGCAGAATTCATAATATAGCTGGCGGAACTTGTAGCACAAATAACCCAGCCGTCGTTTTGGCTGACGAAATAAACCTTCCAACAAGAGAGGTTCTTTTCATCCTGTGAATTACCCAAACAATGATAACTCGCACTCAGCAGGAGCGAAATAAAAACAATCGCCTTGATAAGGATATCGGACTTTATAAACATTATAGTTTTTACCTTTAACGGTCGTTTTCCAATTTCCATCTTAAATACTTAGTTTTTCCATTAATTTTGAATGGAATTTCGTAAACTCCGGGCCCGCAAAGAGCACTTTTACTTTTGCAGGGTTCTCCACTGTGAGCGCCAGGCACTCTTTCTGCCAGCCCCAACTCTCTGCTAACTATGTTGTCGTTGTCTATAACCCCGCGTAAGCCGGGCCCCGGGCTAATATCGGGCCGAACTCCGCCCTTGCTTCCTGGCGGAATCGGATCATTCGGATCGTAACTTACCTTGTGGTCTATTTCATGGTAGATAGTTTGGCCTATAGTAAAACCAATGAAAGCTTCGGAATCACTGTAACCTTTTGCATTGCTATAGTCAGCAAAGTCCAGCTTAACCTGGTATGTAACGACTCCGGATTTGTCATCTTTAGTGCCTGCGTCTGTAAGTCCAAAATTTATATCTGAATTAGAATAATCTCCCAGTTGAAAGATGTTCTTATGATCGTTAATTGCACCGGTAATCGCTCGGCGTAGCTGGGCCGAGCCACCATTTGCTTTCCCGTTTGGATCATAAGTAAGTTTTCCGTTAGTATCAAACGCAATGCTTTGCAGGCCCGTTTTTTTCCGTAAGTCGTTTTCAATCGACGCCATCTTTTCCTTAGAAAGCTGATGCCCTTCATTTTTGGTATTTTCAATATCTTCCCCGGTGGGATCCGTAAATCTTAGCGGGTTATTTCTAACATAGACATACAAGTTCCAACTTGCAGGTTCTGATGTTTTCGTGGAGTTAAGGAAATCATCGGGACTTTGAAATCTGCCCAGGCTATAGTTATGGTAGCGTTCCTGAGCAAAATCCAGGCCGCTTTCTTTATCTCTTTCATAGCCGGTAAATTTTTTACGCACTTCATCAGAGTCATAACCGATCGCGAGCGTTCTTTGCGGGGTCGAAATTTCTTCGCCAAATGGATGGTAATCATGTCGCGAAATGACCGCGCCGCCGGCACTGGTATTGATGCGAGGAGAGCCAAGCGCATCTGAAGTAAGATAGGCAACCTGAGGAGTTTCTGAGGCGGCTGTCGAATACTCCGCAATTGTCCTGCCGTTTATGTCGTAAACGAATACGGTTATTTCGCCAACGGTTTCTTTCTTAACTCTCTTTCCGTCACCGTCGTAATAATATTTGCCGACCACGACGTTATTTTCGATAATCTGGACGATCTTGTTTTCGCCGTCCAGGAGAAAGATATGGCCTTCCGCATCGGCGGTCGTGTTTCCGGCAGCATCGAAAACATAATCCTGTCCCGCAGCGAGACGATTGTTTGCGGAATTAGCGGACGGGTTGAGCACCTTCCGGTCACTTTCGCAAACGGCTTCATTATGGCTGTCTCCGCATTTCTTTAGCAGCGTCGTAGTTAGCTCTTCATTGAAATTACGGTTGCCGTATCGATCGTAAACAAACGATTGCCGCCACGACGGGGAGCCGCCTATCGTCTCCGCCGCATCCTTGAGACGGTTTAGAGAATCATAGGCATAGACCTGGGTTGCAGTGAAGCCAGGTTCACTTCCGTTGGACGGTACTTCAATGGCTTGTGACAGGACGTTACCGTTGTTTCCGGTGATGCCGTATGAGTAATCTAATTTTAAAAGGTTGGTCCCGTTTTGAGTGGTGCCGAGAGCGATGCGGGTGGGCTGAAGGCGCGAATTGAAATCAGCGCTTTCCCAATGCCCATTTCCGAATTGCAAACCGGAAAGATTGCGGGCGGGTGTGTAAGAAAAATTACTGGCATAAGTCCAGTATCCGGCGGACGAATTTTTTTTGCTTTCGATGGAGGAAAGGGACCCGTCGTTTTTCAAAACGCTCTTAACCCTCCTTCCATCTGGATACGTCTGCTCGACCAAGGCACCGGATAAGTTATAGGAGTAATTTTGGACAAAACTCCTGCCGCCGGTGGTCTGCTCGGAAGACAAGACTGCTCCTTTGACGCCAAAAGATGTATAGCGCGTTGCCGAGATTGAAGAATTTATTTCGGTGAGCTTGCCCTTAGCATGGGGCAGGGTGTCGTACTCGTAAGTGACCATGGGAGTCGAATACCCTCCGGACTCTCCGGAGTAGCTCCTTTGTTTAACACGATTCAAAGCATCGTAGGCATAAGAAACAATAACACCTCTAGCATCTATCTTACTGATAAGATTGCCGTTAGCGTCATATTGGTAATTTGTTGTACCAGATTCGGGATTTGCAGCGGAAGTTAATAGTGAAAGACTGTTGTACGTAAAGCTGCGAATCTGGCTACCTTGGCGAACCTTCGTCAGGCTGCCTAAAACGTTGTAAGTATATATAGTTCGGTATCCCGCGTCAATGTTATTTTGACCTGTAAAGGCGACCGGTTCGGTGGCCGAATTGGGGGCCGAGTCGGGAGGGGCGATCTCCCAAACATCACTCAATTGCCCCAGCACGTTCGTTTTGCTGATGCGCTGTTTTCCTGCCTGGTCGGTTACGAGGATGCGGTCGGTATCGGTATCGGTGGAAACCATCCCGGTAGAATTTGTACTGTTGCCCCAGGGAGCGGGCAGGGAAGTACCGGAGAAATTGGAATTTTCACTGTGCTTGCCGGTCTTGTTAATGTAACCAAGTGCCCAGCCCATAGTAGGCTCTCCGTAGGCTGCGCTGCTTGTCGCTGCCCGGTAAGGATTAGAGGTTAGGGTATAGACACCGTTGCTGTTATTCGGGTTGATCGGGTCATCGTAAGCATAGCGAGTTTGGATCTTGACGCCGTCGTACTCGTTATAGGGATCCTGCGCGGTCGAGTCCTCAAGCGTGCGCGAAAGCCGTACGCGGCCAAGCTCGTCAAAATGCTGGATACTGACTTTCTTGCCATCGCCCTTCGTTTCGAGATCCGCGCGAACAATGACTCTTTTTTCCGGGATGTTGTATTCCGTTCGAACCCAGGATTCGAGTTCCGTGCCCAGTGCCGAGATCGTCTTTACAGGTTTTCCTAAGGCGTCATACTCGGTGGCGTTGATCAAACCGTTATCGATGTCGGTGCTCGATGTGACCAGTCCGCTCGTGAAATCATAGGTGGCCGTGCCCGTGCGTTTTATTGTCGTCCCATAAGCCGTCTCCGTCTGCGTTGCGTAAAGGCCCGGATAACCGTTCACGCTGTTATAGGTTATTTTTGTCTGGTAGCCCTTAGGATCTTTCTGAAGAACGACATTGCCCCACTGGTCGTAATCGGTGCGGGTTGAGATGGAATTGTTCTCACCCAGCTTGCTGCCCGTCTGCGGATCTTCCGAGTTTAACTGGCCTTTACTTGAATCCCACATCCGGGTTTCCTTTAGATTGCCGGTGGTGCTCGGATTGTCGTAATAAAATTCAGTTCTCGATCTGGGAGCGTTGCTGTCGTCCCTCGTCTCGGTCGATCTTATAATATTGTGCAGCCGTGGCGCGGTCGGGTCGGGATTCGCGTAATGATTCGGGCTATTGGTCCAAGTGTCGGTCGCAATTGGCGTGGGATTGTAATAGGTATTAATCGTCTTTCTCTTCAGGCTCAGGCCGGCAGGCAATCCGGTGGGCCGTAAAGTGATCCCGCTGCCGGTGCGAGGCACCGAACTATATGGCACCCACTCATATTCCCGTACTTCCAGCACATTACCATTTTTGTCGTAATCGTAATCCTTGGTAGAGGTCAGAGACGGATTACCGTAAAAATCCGGAATGCTGGTAAATTCTGTCTTTACATAAGCGTTGACTGCATATCCTCCGACATTCGGGGCTTCATTTTTCGCCCATATTTTTTCCGTCACTGTGCCATCAGGATTCTCAATCCGAGAATTGTAGCCGAAGAAATCCTGGCTCCACGATCCGCTCTCGAAATGTTTGCCCCCAGCCGGGGAAATCGTCGTATTTTCATTGTATTTGGTTTTCTCAACTACGGTTTGCGAGCTTCCGTCATACTGCGTGTGGTAAGTCAAAGTTCGGCCCAGGACTCCGGCATCCAAAACCATTTGGTTATTGAAAGGAACGAATGAGCCTTCTTCAAACGCATAAGCATATTCGGCTTTGGCACCGGAAGGTAAGATAAGGGTTTTAAGATCGCCCCAGCCTTCGGTGTAACTGCCGGGTTCTGTTTCGACAGCGTTATAAGTGAAGTTGTATTCCTGGCTGCTTGCTTGCACGGGGAAAGTTATCTTATCGACATTAACAAACTGCCAGGGCCTCTCTTCGTATCTCTCAAAAGCAGGTGCATTAATAGCGGAAGTTGCCTTGTATTTGCGATATACCCAATACTCCTTCCAGTGGACGGTGGTCTCCAGCAATTCGCCATTAACTCCGGGGGTAATTATTTTGTTAACATCGTTTGCGTAGTTGCTGACAAAAACATATTTACCCACGTCGTTCTGGATCATTATTCCCGTCAGGCCGTTAAGCGTCGCCCCTTTCCAAACCACTTTATTTCCGTTGCGGTCGGTAACTCTTTCAAAGATAGATGTATCGTCTGCCGGGTTATATTCGACCTTACTGCCGTCCGGCAAATAGAGCGTCCAGTGAGCTACTCCGCTTGCGCCGGGCGGGATGAACAGACGCATTCCGGAGCCGTCGCTGCTGTAATAATTCATCCCGTCATTAATGATCTGCTGGGGATAATAGTTACAGCTAACTTCATGGCCCAGGCCGACGCTTTCGACATAAACATGTCTTAATCCTGTCGGATCGATCGAGAAAAAGTCATGATCGAACGGATCGGCAAAATTTACGCCCGTCCCGTAAGGCCGAAACGTGACAATGCCGCCATCCGGCATCTTCATCTGAACTTTATAGGTATAACCGTTTTTGGCGTAGGTATACTGATTGGCTTCGTAGCATATATTTGCTTCGTCCGGATCAAAGCTGTTGATGACGGACAATGCATACCCGCCTGAATTAAGCCGCCAGCCGCCGTCTTCGGCTTGAACGAGCAATTGCTTAGTGTAAAAAATATTGCCGTGTACCGGGTCGGGGCTCCCGTTGAATTTATACTGCTGTTTGCCGTCCCATATTTTGCCGTTATATTGCAGGCTTACGGTGTAACCCGGTGAAGTGCCCCGTCCCGCCGAAAGCGACCCCAAGGGAATATTCAACATGAGATTGTCGTTTCGCAAATTTACATTTTCAATGTCCGATATCGCATAGGACTCTCCCGCTTGAAAACCCCGAACGGGTGTTTTTTCCTGGGCAAATAGATTTGCAACTATTAATAAAACACAAAAGATAAGTAATACAACATTCGATTTTTGGCAGAATATTGTAGGTGAGAGTTTTTTTGCCAAAATGCCTTTAAGCACTGTTTTGTTGAATTCAGCCATATTTTGTCATCCTCTTCGGGAATGTGTCGTATTTGCACTCTTTGCGGGGTTGCGAAGGTGCGTTATCTTCGGTAGAGTGCCGGAACCGGTACATCGCCCGCCGCGCCCCAACTCACAGCCCGGGTGGAGGCGTCGTGGCTATTGCGAATGAACCAGCCGCCTGCTCCTTTACCCGATTGTTTCCACACCGCGATGTCGCACTTGCCGTCAGCGTCGTAATCGTTTTGCACCGCTATCCAGGAACCGTCATACCAGGTGACCGTATTAGTCTGCCCATCCGAACTCTGTTTGATCACCCAATCATTGCCATGGCGCAGCGCGAAGTCTGTCTTGCCGTCTCCGTCATAGTCTCCCGGCACAGGGGAATCACCGCTTGAGCCCATCGTCTGCGTTATTGAGTTTCCGCTTTCCGAGCTTTTCCGGGCATAGAACGTCGTCGCGGAATTACGCCAGACTGCCACATCGGCTTTGCCGTCTCCGTCATAGTCGGCCGGTGCGGCAATATCGCCCGAACTGCCATAGGCAATATCGACGCTGTTATTATTAGAGCTGTTGATGATGTACCAGTGTTGATTTGAAGGGCGGAAGAGGGCCGTGTCGGTTTTGCCGTCACCGTCGTAATCGGCCGGAACGGGTATGTCGCCACTGGTCCCTTGGTAGAGAACGTAATATGATCCGCCGCCGCTGGGATAGATCCACCAAACGGCGGTGGAACCGGGGCGGAATATTGCCAGATCAGTTTTGCCGTCGCCGTCATAGTCTCCCTGGACAGGTATATCAGGAACACCGTTTATTACCCCGCCCCAGGCAACTGTGAAGGCCTGTGAGCCTGCTGCACCGCCCATGCAATACCAGTAACCGTTAGAAGGCCTCCAGACAGCCAGATCGGCGGGAGGAATGGCACTGGCCCCGGCATCTTCTACCGCCAGCATTCGCGAACCGGCATAGATATATTCTTTGGAGAGTTGCAGCGTGGGGGTAGGAGCAGGCACGGACATAAAGGGATTGACGCTGGCCAGCAAACTTTCATTCTTCGCCAGTGGGTTCTGCTTTTGCCTAGCTGTTTCCGCGCGGGCCGAATCTTCCAGGTATTTGAGTCCGGCACCCAATACTCCCATTGCAAGAAAAGCAATTATTCCTATCAACCACCAGCGGGAAGGATTTCTTGTATAAGCTGAAAGACTTTTTGGTGTGTTTTGATTTGGGAAGGATATTTTTTGGGAAAATTCAGACGCTTCTTTTCGATCCGTAATCGAATATATAGAGACATCCTTATGTCCCTTGTTTTTGTTTTTGGACATAGCCATCCTGTCGGAGTTAATCCTAAATTTTTCTGTTACTGATTATGGGAGCTCGAAAAAAATGAGCTTTTTACTAAAGCATTGCAGGGAGCTTTAGTTTGAGAAATCTAATACCAATTTGTTAATACCAGTGTAAGAGACCAAGTATTCAAAGTATTACTTGTTAATGAGAAACTCTTATAAAGTAAAAGAAAGACGCTGTCAAGCCGATTTTAGCGTTAGAGAAAAAACGAGTTAGCGCATGCTATTAAAAACCTAAAATGTAGACCTCTAAAAATCATACAAATTGCGCTCGATGATACTCGGTGAAAAAGCGTGAAAAAGAATTTGTAATCATCAGGTCGAGGGGGGGCAAGTTTTTCGCCTAGCTCCACTATTTATATTGTAATCGTATCATTAGAACGCACTCCGTGCGTAGAAGCCACATCTCTTAACAGGCCCGCCCGAAGTTCTTGATTTTACTAAGTAGCTCGAATATTACTGCCAAGCAATTATCGGTGATGCCCTCTGATTGTTTAATCATAGATGCAAATGATATGAGTAGAAGAATTTAAACGGTGAGCGCTTGGGAACAATGTTTTCCTTTGCTTTGGGAACAGGGTTGCGTCCGGAAGAGTATTTAGCTTTGCAATGGAAAGATATTGACTTCGATAAACAGACCGCAACAGTGCGCCGTGTCGTAATTAGGCTTCCCAGAACCGAGTGGTATTTTTCAGAGCCAAAGACGAATGGGTCCCGTCGTACTATTCCTCTTCCGATCTCTTTAGTCAATGCACTCCGCGCACATCGTAGAAAGCAAGGCGAGGAGCGTTTGAACTTGGCGCAGCCTGGCAAGATCACGATTTGGTGTTTTTGTCAGAGGTAGGAACTCCTTCAACTCATTCTAATATTACACAGATTTTCAAGCGCGTATTGCGCCGGGCCGGACTTCGCACTTCTATAAGACTGTATGATCTGCGTCACACTCATGCCACATTGTTATTGAAAGCTGATGTTCACGCCAAGATCGTCAGCGAACGCCTGGGACATTCAAATATAGCACTGACATTAGACGTTTATTCCCACGTCTTACCGAATATGCAAGCGCAGGCCGCGATACACTTGGAGACCATGCTTTAT
>DASYKT010000013.1:0-1553 GCA_035995185.1 Pyrinomonadaceae bacterium | reverse complement strand
ACAGAATCTGCCAAAATCGTTTCAAAGATTGTATTGATCTCGATATCCTATCGAACTTATTTAACTGAGATTTAAGGAGTTTTACACGAAAATGAAAAGAACTAGTTTACTCGCGGCGAGTTTTATTTTGCTGGCATTAATGGCTGTTTCCGCACTCGCCCAAGTCCCTGCGGCCGGGGCGGGAAAGATCGGGTGGATCGACACCGGAGCCTTTGCTCTGGGTGATGGTACCGGGATAACCAAATACGTAAACGCCGTCAAAGCGGTCGAGATCGAGATGAAGCCGCGGGTTACCGAATTGACGGGGCTGCAAACCAGGCTCAAAACTTTGTCGGACGATCTGGCCAAGATGCAGTCGAACCCGGCTGTTCCGGTTAAGCCTGAGGCGGCACTTGCCAAACAGGAAGAAGGTCAGCGGCTGCAGCGCGAGTTTGAATTCAAGAAAAAGGAATATGATGCGGCCGTCGACAGCCGCAGCAGTCAGCTGCTTGCGCCGATACAGGCGGACATCGGTAAAGCGATCGAGGATTTTGCAAAATCCAAAGGTTTTGCCGTCATTTTGGACATCGACAAATTGGGTCAGGCTGGTGTGATCCTTGCTCTTGACCCGACCGCTAATTTGACCAAAGACTTTATTGTCTTTTATAACGCCCGCCCGGCGTCGGCCACTGCGAGCACCGGGGCCCCGCGTTAACCTTGGGGTTCTGACAAATAGTCTATAACGCCATTAGCCGGTGAAATTGCCTTTTGCCGGCTTTTGGTTTATTTGTTTTATTAGCTGAGTAAATATGACTATCCTCGGGGCAAATATGACGATCCTCGATTCAACCGCAATTCAAAAGATATTGCCGCACCGGCATCCGTTCCTGTTGGTGGATCGGGTCATAGAGTTGGAACCAAGGAAGCGGATCGTCGGCATCAAACAGGTCACAATAAATGAGCCATTCTTTATGGGTCATTTTCCGGGAGCCCCGGTGATGCCGGGTGTGCTGCAGATCGAGGCGCTGGCACAACTGGGTGCGATCCTGATACTGCGCGAATTTGAGGACCGTGAAAACAAGATACCGTTTTTCAGCACGATCGAGTATGCAAAGTTTCGCCGTCCCGTTGTGCCCGGCGATACCCTGGTGTTAGAGGTTACTGCCTTGAGGATCGGGACCAAGGTCCAAAAGATGCGTGGCGTCGCAACAGTTGACGGACACATCGCGTCCGAGGCCGAGATATTGAGCATTATCGCCGATCGTCCGGCGGCCGAGTAGAAATTATGGATCCAAGCAACATGTCGCCCAGAGAGGCGATCATCTTTGGAGTAATGGTAAATGCGGGTATCGGACTCGTTATCGGGCTGGTGCCGCTCATTGCCGGGATAGTTAAACGCAAGATCAGGTACGGTTTGATCGGTCTCGTCTGCTCTGTCATCGGCGGGGCCCTAATGGGAATCATACTTTCGGTGGTTGTCGCCGCTTTTTTTACCTGGCTTGTTTTCCGTAATACTTCTCAGCCTGCCTTGCCAAGAAATGACGACAGATAGTTTTATGTCGTCTTTTGTCCAC
>DASYKT010000012.1:0-99891 GCA_035995185.1 Pyrinomonadaceae bacterium | reverse complement strand
TGTCGCACACCTGCCGGCCGGAGTTGAGATGGTGATGCCGGGAGACAACATCCAGATGGAGATCGAGCTGATCGCTCCGATCGCGATGGAAAAAGGACTGCGCTTCGCTATTCGCGAAGGCGGCCGCACGGTCGGAGCCGGTACGGTTTCCGATATCGTGGAATAGATATTGGTTCAGTGTTCAAGGCTCGAGGTTCAAAGTTACAAGACAGACCCCGAACTTCGAACCCGGAACTTTGAACGGAGTAAAGAAATGCCGAGAGATAACATAATTTTACAGTGCACCGATTGCAAAGAACGCAATTACGTGACGACCAAGAACAAGAAGAACACGCCGGACCGGTTGGAGTTCAAAAAGTTCTGCAGCCGTTGCCGGAAGCACACGCCGCACAAGGAAAATAAATAGTCGAATTACAATGACTTGCGGTTGGGTGCGGACTTAAAAATCCGCGCTCAACCGCACAACAGTCAAAGCGGTTCGATAAACGTAGGGGTATGGTGTTAATGGTAGCATAGCGGTCTCCAAAACCGACGGTCCGGGTTCAAATCCTGGTATCCCTGCCATTATAAAAGAAGGTTAATTTTAAGGAGCAAACTAGTGTCAGAAGCAGTTGGCACCGTGAATAAAAAAAGAAGGGGCGGGATCGGCAAATTCGTCACCGAAACCCGCGAGGAGGTAAAGAAAGTATCTTTTCCTTCGCGTGAAGATGTGCAGAACACGACACTGATCGTGATCGCTAACGTCATCTTTTTCGCCCTTTTTCTGTTTTTGGTCGATCAGGCGTGGGTCTATATCATATTTGGGCTCGAATGGGTGATCGGCAAGATCGCCGGTTTATAAACGAAAGAAAGACAAATGAAGCAGTGGTATTTTATCCATACCTATTCAGGGCATGAAAATAAAGTAGTGGAAAGCCTCAAGGCCCGGATCCGCGATCTGGAGCTCGGAGAGCAGATCACTTCCGTTTTGCTGCCCAAGGAAACCGTCGTCGAAATGCGCGGCAGTAAGCGCATCGAGTCTTCGCGCATGTTCTATCCCGGCTATGTTTTGGTCGAGATCGAATGCGATGAGAACGGCAAGATGCCCGACAACGTTTTTCATATCATCAAATCGACCCCGAAAGTTACGGGATTTTTGGGCGGACATTTCCCGACCCCGCTGACGCAGGAAGAAGTGGACCAGATCGTCCACAACGTGAGAGAGGCCTCGGAAAAACCGAAACCGAAATTCTCTTACAACATCGGCGAAGTGGTGCGCATCAAATCGGGCCCGTTCGCCAGCTTTACCGGCAAGGTCGAAGAAGTGAACGAGGAAAAAGCCACCTTAAAGGTCACCGTGACTATTTTCGGACGCTCGACACCGGTGGAACTCAATTTCCTGGATGTGGAGAAAGTTACTTTTTCAGAGGAAGAATAAAGAAAATGCGGCGGCGGGACGCTGCCACGACAGCCGGCGAGACGCCGGCGATACATTAAAAATGAGGACATTCCCGGACCTGAATTACCGGGATCGTAAATCGAAAAGTTATGGCAAAGAAAATAGAAGGATATATCAAGTTGCAGATACCGGCGGGTGCGGCAAACCCCGCGCCGCCGATCGGCCCCGCGCTCGGACAACATGGCGTGAATATCATGGAGTTTTGCAAGGCGTTTAACGCCAAGACGCAAAACATGGACAAGGATATGAAAATCCCTGTCGTGATCACCGTCTATGCCGATCGCTCGTTCACTTTTGAGACCAAGACGCCCCCGGCAGCGGATCTGCTGCGCAAGGCGTCGGGCATCGCGAAGGGTTCCGGCACGCCGAATAAAGCGAAAGTCGGCACCATCAGCCGCGCCCAGATCGAAGAGATCGCCAAGACCAAGATGACGGATTTGAACACCAGCAACCTGGCTTCGGCGATGAAAACCATCGAAGGCACGGCGAAAAGCATGGGCCTGACGGTGGAAGGATAGTTGGCAGTTGGCAGCAGCAGTAAGCAGAAGCAGTAAAAGCCAATTCCAGATGCCATATTTTACTCAGTAAGTATTCGCAGAAAGCACCAGGCAGAAGATACTGCCGACTGCAACTGCTTAGTGCTACTGACAGAAAAGAGGGAGGGCGTTAAAACCCGTTTGAACCTCGGAGGTATAAATGAAAAAACACGGCAAGAAGTACAACGAGGCCTTGGGAAAGATCGAGGCCAACAAGCGTCACACGCTGGAAGAGGGAATAATCAAATTAAAAGAAGTTTCCTTTGCCAAGTTTGACGAAACGGTGGAATTGACAATGTGGCTGGGGGTAGACCCCCGCAAAGCCGATCAAATGGTGCGCGGAACCGTGGTTCTGCCGCACGGGCTCGGCGGCAAAGCCAAAGTGGTGGTCGTGATCGCCCAGGGCGACAAGATCAAGGAAGCCCAGGATGCGGGCGCCGATTTTGTGGGCGGCGAAGATATCGTCGACAAGATCAAAGGCGGCTGGCTGGATTTCGACGCGCTGATCTCAACGCCGGATATGATGGCCAAGGTCGGCCAACTCGGTAAAGTGCTCGGCCCGCGCGGCCTGATGCCCAATCCGAAGACCGGCACCGTGACCATGGACGTCAAAACCGCGGTCGAAGAAACCAAAGCCGGTAAGGTGGAATATCGCGTCGATAAAACGGGCGTGATCCACGTCGGCATCGGCAAGGTGTCCTTTGACGAAAACAAGATCAAGGATAATGCCACGGTTTTGATCGACGCCATTATGAAGGCCAAGCCTTCGACGGCAAAAGGACGCTACGTCAAAAAGATCAACCTGGCCGCAACCATGAGCCCGGGCGTATTGCTCGATGAATTAAGTTTTAGCTAAGTAGTGAGGAGCGAAATAAGATAATGAAATCGAAAAAAGTAAAACAGAATGATTTGGACGCCCTCACGCAGCAGTTTCAGGATGCCAGCGCGGCAATGGTCGTCGGCTTTAACAAGCTGACCGTTGCCAAGGATCAGGAACTGCGTGAGCAGCTGCGCAATGCAGGGGCGGAATATAAAGTGGTAAAAAATACGCTTGCCCGGCGAGCCGCCAAAGGCACCCCGTTCGAACAGGCCGAGGAACATTTCAAAGGCGTGACCGCCGTCGCTTTCGTAAAAGACGACGGGATCGCGCTGTCCAAGACGCTGACCAAATTCGTCAAGGACAACCCGGAAGTTTTCAGCTTCAAAGCCGGTATCGTCGAAGGCAAAGTCATCGATCTGAAGGGTATTCAGACGCTGGCCAGCCTACCTTCGAAAGAAGAGCTTATGTCGAAATTGCTCTTCCTGCTGCAGGCCCCGGCACAGCGCCTGGCAACCGTTATCAATGCCATACCGCGCAATCTGGCGGTCGTCATTAAACTAGCCGGCGAAACAAAGGAAGCGGCGCCCGAAGCAACAGCGCCCGAAGCAACAGCGCCCGAAGCTGCACCGGAAGTACCGGCAGAGGCAACTTCGGAAGCGCCGGCAGAAGCTGCACCGGAAGCAGCAGTAGAAGCCGCTCCGACCGAGGCAACTCCGGAAGCCACAGAGGCAACTCCGGAAGCGACGACCGAGGCTGCACCGGAAGCACCGGCAGAAGCTGCACCGGTAGCAGAGGCAACTCCGGAAGCGCCGGCAGAAGCCGCCCCGGAAGCACCGGCAGAGGCGACTTCGGAAGTACCGGTAGAAGCTGCACCGGAAGCTACAGAAGCAACTCCGGAAGCACCGGCAGAAGCAGCTCCGGAAGTGGCTGCGGAGGCCGCGCCGGAAGAGGCAGCTCCAGAGGCGGAGCCGGAAGAGAAGCCGGAAGCGTAAAGAGATTTTAGATCGGGGATTTTGGATTTTGGATTAGCAATCGAAAATCGCAAATCTAAAATCCCAAATGAGATTGGCCGTATCCAAGGTAAAACGAGCTAGGCGGTTTGTCAGGCCACCAAGCTTCGGACATGAACAGACTGTGATGCAACCAGAATGTATATGTCCCGTGGGTTCTCGCGGCTATTGACAAAAAACCAAGAACCCTAAGAGGAGAAAAATACTGATATGACAAGACAAGAAATAGTTGAAGCGTTAAAAAACATGTCGCTGCTCGAAGCGAGCGAACTGGTCAAAGACATCGAAGAAGCTTTCGGTGTTTCGGCTGCCGCTGCTGCGGCCCCGATGATGATGGCCCCGGCCGGCGGCGGCGAAGCTGCCGCGGTGGAAGAAAAAGACTCGTTTGACGTGATCCTGACCGCTGCCGGCGGCAACAAGATCAACGTCATCAAGGTCGTTCGCGAGATCACGGCCCTGGGACTCAAAGAAGCCAAGGACCTGGTCGACGGCGCTCCGAAAGCGGTCAAAGAAGGCGTTGCCAAAGACGAAGCCGAGACTATCAAAAACAAGCTTACAGAAGCCGGCGCGTCTGTTGAAGTTAAGTAGTCTAGCTGTTATACTATATGGTGAGCAGAAGTTTCTAAATAGGACAAAGCTCGCCATATAGGTATAACCCTAATGGCTAGCTGATTTTAACCGAGAAGACTCTTCTCATTGAACAATTGGGAGTCAGGTGTCTAGTTTGACACTATCGGAAAATTTAATAGAGGTATTTAACTGCGACAAGCGGTCTGGGCATACTTTGCCTTGACCGCATTTGCCGTCTTTTAACGTAAAAGTTGTTTAGCGGGGAGAGAAGCAAGTCGAATCATAACATAAAAAACCCGTAAATCAACCATTTTTTATTCCGGAAAAACAGAAATAATATGATAGTGAATCCGCTTCAAACAAATGCAAACGGCTTGGGTCGCCGCACCAGCACCGCGCCCGAGCGTATCACTTTTTCAAAGATCAAAACCTCCGCGCGTATTCCGAATCTGATCGAGGTGCAGCGTGAATCTTACAACCGTTTTCTGCAGATGGACATGCTGCCCGAGGAGAGGCAGAACATCGGTTTGCAGGCGGTGCTCAGCTCCGTATTTCCCGTGTCGGATTTTCGCGGCACGGCGATGCTCGATTTTGTCGAGTACCAGATCGGAAACTGGCAGTGCAAATGCGGCAAGCTCGAAGGACTGAGCTACCTGCGCGCCAACTGTAAGAATTGCGGCTCCAAGATCAAGGTCGATCCGCTCAATCCGGGCGAAACGCTTTGCCACAAGTGCGGCACGTTCAACAACGTCCGCCCGCACCTGTGCGAGCACTGCGGCGAGCCGGTAGGACTCAAGCATAAGCACGACCAGTCGGAATGTCAGGAACGCGGAATGTCGTTTAGCGTGCCGCTGAAAGTTAAGATCCGGTTGACCGTTTATGACAAGGACCCGGAAACCAACGTGACCTCGATCCGCGATATCAAGGAAGAAGATGTTTTCTTCGGCGAGATCCCGCTGATGACGCCCAACGGCACTTTTATCATCAACGGCACGGAGCGCGTGATCGTTTCGCAGCTTCACCGCTCGCCCGGCGTCTTCTTTAAAGGCGGCGCGGCCTCGGTGGCGAAGGTGATCCCGTATCGCGGTTCGTGGATCGAATTCGAATACGACCAGAAGGGTATTCTTTACGCCCGCCTGGGCAAGCGTAAATTGCTAGCGTCGATCTTCCTGCGCGCCTTAGGAATCTGGCTCAACCCGCAGGTCGAGTTAAAGAGCATTACCGCCGACAACATTCTGGAAGAGGTCATCAAGAATTCGACCTTTAACAATGCCGATATCCTGCGCATCTTTTACACCGGCGACGAAGTCAAGGTCAAAAAGGGAAGCCTCTTTATCACGGTCGACAAAGACGGCGGCACCAACCTGGTCGGCATGCACGCCGAGAAGGACGTCAAAGGCAAGACCGAAACGCTGGTCAAAAAAGGCAAGAAATTTACCTCGTTGGCGCTGAAGGAATTGCGCAAGGCCAAGATCACGGAAGTCGAAGTTCCGCCGACGGAATTTGAAGGCGTCTATGCGCTGGAAGATATCGTCAACACGGAAACCGGCGAGGTCGTGGTCGAATCGGGCACCGAAATTACGACCGCCAAGCTGCAGGAGATCATCGAATCCAGCCTGGAGGGCTTTAAGGTTTTCTTCCCGGAAAGAGACGTCGTGGGCAGCGTGATAATGCAGACGCTCAAGAAAGACAGCATCGTCAAACCGGTCGATGCGCTGCTTGAGATCTACCGCAAAATGCGCCCCGGCGATCCGCCGACCGTGCCGACCGCTTACCGCCTGCTCGAAGGAATGTTCTTCGATACGCGCCGGTTCGATCTGTCGCGCGTCGGACGCCTGAAATTCAACATCAAGATGGGACGCCCCGAACGCGACCGCTTGGAAGACCCGATCCTGTCGCCGAAAGATTTTGTCGAGGTGGTTTCTTATCTCTTGAAGATGAAGAAAGACCCCGAGCATTATTCACAGGACGACATCGATCACCTCGGCAACCGCCGCGTGCGCGCCGTCGGTGAACTTCTGGAAAACCAGTTCCGCATCGGGTTGGAAAGAATGGAACGCGCCATCAAGGAAAAAATGTCTATCCAGCAGGATATGCATACCACGATGCCGCGCGATCTGGTCAACGCCAAACCGGTGACTGCTGCCGTGCGCGAATTTTTCGGTTCGTCACAGCTTTCGCAGTTCATGGACCAAACGAATCCGCTTTCGGAGATCACCCACAAACGCCGCTTGTCGGCGCTGGGGCCGGGCGGTTTGTCACGCGAACGCGCGGGATTTGAGGTCCGCGACGTGCACCCGACCCACTATGGACGTATCTGCCCGATCGAGACGCCTGAAGGCCCGAACATCGGACTCATCTCGTCGCTCTCCTGCTTTGCGCGGATCAACGAATTCGGCTTTATCGAATCGCCGTACCGCAAAGTGGAAAACGGCCGCGTGGTTGAATTCGTAAAGATCGTCAACGGCGGCGACACAACGTTCAAGCCGGGCGATCATGTGCCGCAGCAGGACGTGGACAAAGAAAATGTGGACCTGGAAAGCAAAAAAGGTAAAAAGCAGGCCACCTATGAAATGTTTCCTTTTTACCTGACCGCGTGGGAAGAAGATAAATACATGATCGGCCAGGCCAACATCGAGTTGGACG
This sequence comes from Pyrinomonadaceae bacterium, assembly GCA_035995185.1. Taxonomy (GTDB): domain Bacteria; phylum Acidobacteriota; class Blastocatellia; order Pyrinomonadales; family Pyrinomonadaceae; genus DASYKT01. The sequence goes on along the minus strand of DASYKT010000012.1, from coordinate 92,871 downwards.
CCAAAGGCAAGATCGTCAACGAACGTAATGCCGCGAGAAAAGCCGGTGAATTTCTGACCGCTTCCAAGGATGAGATCCAGTATCTGGACGTTTCGCCGAAACAGCTTGTTTCGGTGGCCGCCTCGCTGATCCCGTTCCTGGAAAACGACGATGCTAACCGCGCGTTGATGGGATCGAACATGCAGCGCCAGTCAGTGCCGCTGCTGCGCGCCGAATCGCCCTATGTCGGGACCGGTATGGAACAGGTCACGGCGCAGGACTCCGGTGCGGTGGTGGTGGCGAGACGTGACGGCGTGGTCGATTATGTCGACTCAGAGCGCATCATCGTCAAAGCCGATCACAACGTCGACGGGACCATCTCGCGCGAAGTAACGGCGGACATTTACACGCTGGTCAAATTCAAGCGTTCCAACCAGAACACTTGTATCAACCAGCGCCCGATCGTCCACGTCGGCGAGCGGGTCAAGAAAGGCCAGGTCATCGCCGACGGGCCGTGTACCGACCGCGGCGAGCTCGCATTGGGACGCAACGTCATGGTGGCATTTATGCCGTGGCGCGGTTACAACTTCGAGGACGCCATTTTGGTTTCCGAAAGAATGGTCAAGGAAGACTATTACACCTCGATCCACATCGAAGAGCTGGAGATCGAAGCCCGCGACACCAAACTCGGGCCGGAAGAGATCACCCGCGATATTCCTAACGTCGGAGAAAATATGCTCCGCGATCTGGACGATTCTGGCATCATCCGCATCGGCGCTTACGTCAAACCGGGTTCGATCCTGGTCGGTAAGGTAACGCCTAAGGGCGAAACCCAGCTGACCGCGGAAGAAAAACTTCTCCGCGCGATCTTTGGCGAAAAGGCCGGCGACGTAAAAGACGCTTCGCTTATCTGCCCGCCGGGAATCGACGGAACGGTGGTTGACGTGCAGGTCTTTACCCGCAAGGGACAGGAGAAAGACGGCCGTTCGCTCAATATCGAGGGCGAAGAAGAAGACCGCCTGCGCCGCGACCTTGAGGACGAGATCCGCATCCTGCGCGAACAGCGCAACGAGCGCATCTACGAACTCTTCGAAGGACGCAAGCTGGCCAAGGACCTGATGGACGGCAAGGAAATAGCCCTTACAAAAGGTACGACGCTGGAAAAAGCGATGCTGCTGGAACTCGAACTCAAAGTTCTGCATAGAGCCGACGTGGCAGCCGCCACCGTGGACATCATGTCCGAGATGAAGGCTTATGAGAACAAGACCGAGCGCCAGATCAACATTTTGAGCGACATCTATGAGGAAAAGATCGCCAAGCTCAAGCAGGGCGACGAGCTTCCCCCGGGCGTCATCAAGATGGTGAAGGTTTTCGTCGCGATGAAGCGCAAACTTTCGGTCGGCGACAAGATGGCCGGACGCCACGGTAACAAGGGCGTTATCGCGCGCATCCTGCCGGAAGAAGATATGCCTTACCTGCCGGACGGTTCGCCGGTCGAGATCGTGCTCAATCCGCTGGGTGTGCCTTCGCGTATGAACGTGGGGCAGATCCTGGAAACGCACCTTGGCTGGGCGGCCCGAATCCTCGGAGTCACATTCGCGACACCGGTATTTGACGGCGCCAGCGAAGCCGAGATCAAGCACTACATCGGCAAGGCCGAAAGCAAGATCGAGGAAATGGGTATGCCCGCGATGGTCAGCCAGGCCGGTAAGACCGAGCTTTACGACGGTTTGACCGGTGACAAGTTCGAGCAGAGAGTAACCGTCGGTTACATCTATATGCTCAAACTTTCGCACCTTGTTGACGACAAGATCCACGCTCGCTCGATCGGGCCGTACAGCCTTATCACCCAGCAGCCGCTGGGAGGTAAAGCGCAGTTCGGCGGACAGCGTTTCGGAGAAATGGAAGTGTGGGCGCTGGAAGCTTACGGCGCGGCGCACATCCTGCAGGAACTCCTGACCGTGAAATCCGACGACGTGGCCGGCAGATCGAAGATCTACGAAGCCATCGTCAAGGGCGAAGCCGAATTTCATCCGGGCGTTCCCGAATCATTCAACGTATTGGTTCGCGAACTCCAGTCGCTCTGTCTCGACGTCGAACTTATCACTAAGGAAAACGTCGATAAGGATGCGCTCAATGCGGGTGTCGGTGAGGTCCTGAGTGTCGGCGTCGCTGTTGAGTAGGGCTGCCGCGAAAAAGGCGGAATAAAGTTAGTGGTTTTTTTGAGCCGGCGGCGATCCCGCCGGCCACTAGGGAGATAATAGATGTTTCGAGCAAACGCTAATACCAGAAATCAAATTATTACAAATTTCGAAGCTATTCGTATCAGCCTGGCTTCACCGGACAAGATCCGCGAATGGTCGCACGGCGAGGTAACCAAGCCGGAAACGATCAATTACCGCACCTTTAAGCCGGAACGCGACGGGCTGTTTTGCGCCAAAATTTTCGGGCCGGTGTCGGACTGGGAATGTTTGTGCGGCAAGTATAAGAGAATGAAACACCGCGGCGTGATCTGCGACAAGTGCGGTGTGGAAGTAACGCAGGCCAAGGTTCGCCGCGAGCGTCTCGGCCATATCGAGCTGGCCAGCCCGTGTTCGCACGTGTGGTTCTTTAAAGGACTGCCGTCGCGCATCGGCCACCTGCTGGATATTTCGCTGCGCGATCTGGAAAAGATCCTTTATTTTGAGCTGTACATCGTGACCGATCCGGGCGATGTGCCGAATCTGAAAGAAAAAGACCTGCTCACGGACGACCGCTATCGCGAACTCGCGCGCGAGCATCCGAATCAATTCGTGGCCCGCATGGGCGCCGAGGCGATCAAGGAACTGCTCGGCCGCGTCGAGATCCCCGAACTGGTGGTCGAACTTCGCCAGCGGATGAAGGAAGAAACTTCGCAGCAGAAAAAGCTGAAGTTTTCCAAGCGCCTGAAGGTCGCCAATTCATTCCAGCGTTCGGGCAACAACCCGGAATGGATGATCCTGGATGTGATCCCGGTCATTCCGCCGGAGCTTCGGCCGCTCGTGCCTCTCGATGGCGGACGTTTTGCGACGTCGGACCTGAACGATCTTTACCGCCGCGTGATCAACCGCAACAATCGCTTGAAAAAGCTGATCGAGCTGCGCGCGCCGGAAGTCATCGTGCGCAACGAAAAACGCATGCTGCAGGAAGCGGTCGACGCGCTGTTTGATAACGGCCGCCGCGGACGCGTGCTGCGCGGCGCGAACAATCGCCCGCTCAAATCACTGTCCGGAACGCTTAAAGGAAAACAGGGACGTTTCCGCCAGAATTTGCTCGGAAAACGCGTGGATTACTCGGGACGCTCGGTCATCGTGGTCGGCCCGGAACTAAAACTCCACCAGTGCGGACTGCCCAAGAAAATGGCGCTCGAACTTTTCAAGCCGTTCATTTATAACAAGCTGGAAAAAGACGCGCACGCCACGACCATCAAGCAGGCCCGGGAAATGGTGGAACGCCAGGAACCGGTCGTTTGGGACATTTTGGAAGAAGTCATTCGCGAGCACCCGGTACTGCTTAACCGCGCTCCGACGCTGCACCGTCTCGGCATCCAGGCTTTTGAGCCGGTGCTGGTAGAAGGTAAAGCGATCAAGATCCACCCGCTCGTCTGTACGGCTTTTAACGCCGACTTTGACGGCGATCAGATGGCGGTACATATTCCGCTTTCGCCGGAAGCCCAGATCGAAGCTTCGGTGCTGATGCTTTCATCGAATAACCTGCTTTCGCCCGCCAGCGGCCAGCCGATCGCGGTTCCTTCACAGGATATCGTACTCGGTTGTTACTACCTGACCCGCGACCGCGAAGGTTTGAAGGGGCAGTATCACGCCGGCAGAAAAGACAAAGCAGGCAAACCGATCCCGCGTATGTTCGGTTCGGCCGAAGACGTGCTGCTGGCTTTTGACGCGAAAGAGCTGGAAATTCAGACCATGATCAAGCTCCGCATCGAAGGCGATCTGATCGACCTGGCGATGGAGCACAGCCCGCAGGACGTGATGCGCGCGCACATCCAAAAAGGCGTGCGCCGCATGATCGACACCACTGTCGGCCGCGTGATCTTTAACGAAAGGCTGCTCCGCGACGGGCTGCCGTTCGTCAATGGCGTGCTGAAAAAGAAAGGCCTGCAATCGCTGGTCAGTTTCTGTCACATGCGCCTCGGCCACGACCAAACGGTCGCGCTGCTCGACGATCTGAAGAACATGGGCTTCCTATATGCGACTAAGGCCGGTGTTTCGATCAGTATCGACGATATGATCACGCCGAACAACAAAGGCGCCCTGATCGAAGCCGCCCGTAAAAAAGTGGACGGTTTCCAGAAGCAGTACGAAGAAGGCGCGATGACCAACCAGGAACGTTCGAACAACGTGACCTCGCTGTGGTCGGACGTTGCCGACGAAGTGGCGAAGGAGATGTTCCTCGCCATGCGCAAGAAAGAAAAAGACCTTAACGAGCTCAACCCGATCCTGATGATGGCCGATTCCGGCGCTCGCGGTTCGGAAGCTCAGATCCGCCAGCTGGCCGGTATGCGCGGTTTGATGGCCAAGCCTTCGGGCGAGATCATCGAAACACCCATCGTGGCTAACTTCCGCGAAGGGCTGAACGTGCTGCAATACTTCGTATCGACGCACGGCGCGCGTAAAGGTTTGGCCGACACGGCGCTGAAAACGGCCGACTCGGGTTACCTGACCCGCCGTTTGGTTGACGTGGCCCAGGACGTGATCATCTCTGAAGAAGATTGCGGCACGATCAAGGGCATCGGCGCTAAGGCGATCGTGCGAAACGGTGAAGAGATCGAATCGCTGCGCGACCGCATCGTCGGCCGTACCTCGCTCGACGATATTATCGACCCGATCGATGGCACCTCCATAGTCGAAGCGAGCCAGGAGATAAATGAAGACCTGGCGACCCAAGTACAGCTGGCCGGTTTGCAGAATATCCGCATCCGCTCGGTGCTGACCTGCGAATCGCGCCGCGGGGTGTGCGTAAAATGCTACGGACGCAACCTGGCGATGGGCAAGGTTGTCGAGGTCGGCGAAGCGGTCGGTGTTATCGCCGCGCAGTCGATCGGCGAACCCGGCACGCAGCTGACGATGAGAACATTCCACGTCGGTGGTGTGGCGAGACTCGAACAGCAGTCCAAGCACATTGCCGCGATGGATGGTAAAGCCAAGTATATCGACCTGAAGGTCATCAAAAACCGCAAGGGCGAGATCATCGCCGCCAAACGTCAATCGACGCTAGCTATTGTGGATGACCGCGGGCGCGAAGTCGCGACCTATCAGATCGTGTACGGCGCTCAGGTTTTGGTCGAAGACGGCCAGACCGTCAAGGAAGACGACATGCTTGCCACCTGGGATCCGTTCACTTTTGCGATCCTGACGGAGGTTTCCGGCGTCATCAAATATCACGATCTGAAGGAAGGCATTACCGTCGAGGAAGAAACCGAAAGAGTCACGGGGCAGAAACGCCTGGTGGTTAAAGATTCGCCTGACGATAAACGCCAGCCGCGTATCGAGATCAGGAGTGGGACGAAAGTCATGAAAACCTACTCGATGCCGGTGCGCGCTAACCTGCTGATCGAGGACGGCCAGAAAGTGGAAGCCGGCGACATCATCGCCAAGATCCCGCGTGAAACGACCAAGACGAAAGACATCGTCGGCGGTCTGCCGCGCGTGGTCGAACTGTTCGAAGCCCGCAAGCCCGGCGAACCGGCCATTATGGCTGAGATCGACGGCGAAGTGAGATTCGGCACGATCAGTAAAGGTAAGCGCAAAATGATCCTGACCGGTTCTGACGGCGAAGAGCGCGAGTACGATATTCCGCGCGGTACTCACGTCAACGTGCAGGAAGGCGACATGGTCAGATCGGGCGAACCTTTAATGGACGGCCCGCTCAACCCGCACGATATTCTGCGCGTGCTCGGTATCGAGCGCCTGCAGGAATACCTCGTCAACGAAGTGCAGGAAGTTTATCGCCTGCAGGGTGTGAACATCAACGACAAACACATCGAGGTGATCGTTCGCCAGATGCTGCGCTGGGTGCGCATCAAGGATGTCGGCGACACCGAATTCCTGCTCGAGGAACAGGTTGACCGTTTCCGTTATGAAGACGAGAACCGCCGCGTGATCGAAGAGCTCGACGGACAATCGGCGCAGGCCGAACCGATGCTGCTGGGTATCACCAAGGCATCGCTTTCGACCGACTCGTTCATTTCGGCAGCGTCATTCCAGGAGACGACCCGTGTGCTTACCGAAGCGGCCATTTCCGGCCGTATCGATTACCTGCGCGGGCTGAAGGAAAACGTGATCATGGGACGGCTCATTCCGGCGGGAACCGGCATGCGTCATTACCGCAATGTCGAAGTTGATTTCGACCCGAGCGTTAATCAGAAGGAAGAGGACGAGTATGATGATTTCGTCGCTCTGACCGGCGGCATTGAATTGCCCCCGGCGGGCGTTCCTTTGGTTGACGGCGATGGCGACGGGCTGGATATTCCGGAACCGGATTTCGACACCGATTACAGTTCCGAAACCGCCGGGGTATTCGAAGGCGAAACCGACGGCATCTCGATCGATGAAGGTGACGAGATCTAAGCGACTCGTTAAAGTTGAAAATGAAAAAGGCTGAAGGAAATCCTTCAGCCTTTTTTAGTTTGGGATCGACACTGTGCTGTCAGTGCGAAAAAATATATTTCTTTGTGGTCGCGTAGCGACCATCTGATAGTAGCCGTGGGTTTTAACCCACGGAAACGTAAAGATAATGATATGCGTCGCATTAGCGACGGATGATTTTTTGGTTTCACCCGTCGCTCACGCGACGCATATGTTTTCATTCCTATTACCGTGGATTAAAATCCACGGCTACATTCACAGTACCGCTGACGCGGTAAAAGACAAGCTCATTCCTACCATATCTTGCAGGGTTTCGGGCTGACCATTTTATCCGGTAATTTACATCCGAAAGCCTGGGCAAATTCCGGCATATTCATAAGCGGCCCGATCACGCGGAAACGGGCATCGGCATGCGGATTTCCCAGCACCTGCTGGCGGATCGCTTCATCGCGCATCTTGGAGCCCCAGACCTGCGCCCAGCCGAGGAAGAACCTTTGATCAGCGGTAAAGCCGTCGATATCCGCCGGTTTCGGTTTTCCTTTGAGCGACCTTTGATAGGCGTCATAGGCGATATTCAATCCGCCAAGGTCGCCGATGTTTTCACCGAGCGTAAGTTTGCCGTTGATCTTGAGATTCTGGCCCACGTCAAAACCATTGAACTGCTCGACTACGCAATTGGCCCTCTCCTCAAAATTCTTGCGGTCTTCCGGCGTCCACCACATACGCAGGTTGCCGACCGCGTCGAACTGGCTGCCCTGATCGTCAAAGCCGTGCGAGATCTCATGGCCGATCACACCGCCGATGGCGCCGTAATTGACCGCGTCATCTGCCGAGAAATTAAAGAACGGCGGCTGCAAAATGCCGGCCGGGAAGGTGATCATATTAAACTGCGGGCTGTAAGACGCATTGACCGTCGGCGGCGTAAAGCCCCAGCGGGAGCGGTCGACCGGCTGGCCGATGTCTTTTAAATTGCGGGCGATCTGAAATTGCGATGTCGCGAGCAGATTTTGCAGATGCGATTTGCGCGAGATGGAGAGTCCGGCATAACCGCGAAGTTTGTCGGGGTAGCCGATCTTGCGGCCGAAAGCCGCCAATTTTTCGGTGGCCTGTTTCTTGGTGTCATCGCCCATCCATTCCAGGTGCATTATCCGGTCGTGAAGCGCGGCCATCAAATTGTCGATAAGCTCGTCCATGCGCTTTTTCGCTTCCGGCGTGTAGTTCGTCTTAACGTACTGCATGCCCAAGGCTTCGCCCAGCGTATTGTCGGTCGCGTTCACACAGCGGCGCCAGCGCGGCTGCTGTTCCTTGGCGCCGGACATCGTCCGGCCAAAGAAATCAAAGTTCTCGTCGGCAAATGCTTTGGGAAGGGCAGGCGCGGCGGAATTCAACGCGTTCCAGCGCAGATAGGCTTTCCACTCCTCGGCCGGAACATCGCTCAGCATCGCATTCACTTCTTTAAGAAAAGTGGGATTTGACACGTTAATGTCGGTGACGGCGGGAGCCCCGCGCTCCACAATATAAGTTTCCCAGCCGACGTTAGGCGCTAATTTGCTCGCGTCCGCGAGGGTCATCTTGTTGTCGCTGAGCTTGGGATTGCGGTTTTCCACCGGCGTGCGTGAGGCATTCGCCAGGCGCATCTGCAGCTTCATGACCGTCTGTGCGTTAGCCGCTGCTTTATCGGGGGCGTCGCCCGCCAGCGTGAACATTTTGGTCATGTGAGCGACAAATTTATCGCGCGTTTCTTTCGATTTGTCGTCATCCTTGGTGTAGTACTCTTTGTTCGGAAGACTCAGCCCGCCCTGGCCCGTGTTGGCGATATTCATCGTGCTCTTGTTCAGATCGGGGCTGGCGCCGAAATTGAAGATCGCCGGGATGCCGGCTTTATGAAACCCGGCGACGGTTTTCATTACGCCTTTGCCGTCCTTGATCTTGCCTATCTTCTTGAACCAGGGTTTGAGGCCTTTCAAACCGTAGGCCTCAAGGCGCGCTTCGTCCATACAGGTGGCGTAAAAGTCGCCGATCATCTGCAGGTCGCTGCCCTTAGGCGATTTTGTTTTGGCGGCGTTTTCCAGAATGTCGTGGAGCACATCCGTATTGCGGTCTCCCAGCAGCTGAAAGCTGCCCGTGCTGGAACGGTCGGCCGGGATCTCCGTATTTTTCAGCCAGGTCCCGTTCACATACTGAAAAAAGTTGTCACAGGCCAGGGTTCCGGTATCCATCCTGGCCGTGTCAAAAGGCTTGGTTTGCGCAAACATAGAAGTGCAAACGGCAAGTATCACCAGAATTGCGGCAAAGCGGTTCAAGAGCATTCTAATTTCTCCTTGGTAAAAATGTAGTTTTGGTAACCTGATTATACGCCACCCGGTGGTCAAGGTTTCAATCGGGACGGCGTAAATTTTAAGACATCGGGACAAATTGCCGTTCGACGGCTTCTTTAAGTTTTTCCGCCAACTCTTTGCGGTCGGCGGAACGTATCGGTTTTTCGCCAAAGACGATGGTGCACTCGAAATGCGGGACCTTAAAAAGCTGGAATATGTGGCCGCCGAAGGTGTCTTCGTCGCGCCACCAGGCAACCGATTCCGATGCCGGGGGCCAGCCTTCGGGCGTCTCGTAGCGAATGCTGGCGTAATGAACGGGCAGCTCGGCTTGCGCGGCAAATTCCAGGAACGAAGAATTGAATTTTAATATTTCGCGGCCGTGCCAGCTGGTGCCTTCGGGAAAGACCGCCACCCCTTCGCCGCGGCGGAGCGTTTCCAGGATCTCTTCGCCGGCGCGGGGAATATCGCGGCGGTTATGCCGGTCGATAAAGATGATGCCGAAACTGCTCACGATCGTTCCCGCCACCGGCCACGTCCGAATATCGCCCTTGGCGACATAGACGCATTCCAAAACGCTTCTCAAAGCCGGGATGTCCGCGTAGCCGAGGTGATTGCTGACCAAAAAGAAGGGCGGGCGCGGCGGCGTGCCGATGACGGTTATCTTCATTCCGAAGATACGCACAAAAGTTTTCGACCAGTGCTCAAAGATCCATTCACGCCAGAAACGAGTGTTTTCCACCAGTATCGCCAAGGGCTGACCCGCCAGCCAGAGGGCGTAGATGCCGAGAGTCAGCGCGATCAAAGCCGCAAATCGCAGAGCTGCGCGAACCGTTTTCATGATTGCGGAAAGATATCTTCGAATTGCGAGAAAAACATTTTGTAGTATCTTTCTTCGATCGTCTTAACGTCGAAGATGACAAAGAAATCTATGGTTTTAAATTGGCGGTCGATAACGGGTTCGCCGCAAACGCGCGCTCCTATGCGCAGGTAGGTTTTGAAAAGACGGGGAAGCTCGACATCCTCCGCGGAATCAGGCGTGAGAAAATCTTTTTCGTGACAGGCGCAGGCTTCGCGCGGTTCCACGCGAAATTTTTCCTGCAGCATATAGCCGTCGCGTTCGAACATGCGGAAAGCGCGTTTCCCTTCGGTGCAATCCTGCGTGAAAAGAGAGCAGCAGCCGAAAAGATAGCGCGCCTTGGAATAGAGAACGTACATCGCCAGGCCTTTCCAGAGCAGGAAAAGCACTTTTGTGTTGCGAAAATGGCGGTCGATACAAGCGCGCCCGATCTCGACCGATTGCTGGAGAACTTCGAGCGGAAGGTTTTTGAGATCGAATTCCTGCTGGGTGTAAAACCCGTGACGGCGCTGCGCCATTTCATAGGTGCGGACGCGGTAGGTGCCGATAACTTCGTTGGTGTCTTTTTCGATGACCAGGAGGTGATGAGAAGTTTGATCGAAATCGTCCTCATCGCGTTCGGTCAGGTAAGAAGATTCCAGGCCCTCGTTAAGCTCGAGATTGAAAACTTCGAAGCGCAGGCGGAATGCCGCGTCGACCTCCTCCGCGGTGCGGGCAAAACGCACAACGAACCGCCCTTCTTCCACCTCAATGTCCGGAATATCTTCCGAGTAAAAAGGATAATCGAAGGCTTTCTGAAACTCCGGAGCTTGCGAACGGTGAATTGAAGACATCACTTTATCCTGTTAAATATGTCTTAACTTTAGCATAAAGCGGGTCGAAAGACATTAAATTCCGACTGTAGCGCCGCCGTCTCGGCGGCTGTCCTGACGGCGTCCCGCCCGTCAGATTTGCGCGGGCGGGACGCCCCCGCGACTGCCAGCGAGACGCTGGCGCTACTTTTTCTCAACCGGTACGCGGAAATTATAGCGCAGCAGAAAACGGGCGGGGATCGCTTTTCCTTCCAAAATAGCGGGGCGAAAATTCATTTTACGGACGGTTTCAGTGACCGTTTCATCAAGGCCGAACCCGGCCCAGCGCAGGATGCGCGTACCCGTAATATAACCTCTTGCATCGATGGCCACCTCGATATCCACTACGGCCTCAATGCGAAGATGCTGCGCGGCCGCGGTCGAGACGGGGCTAAATCGTTGGAAGGGCAGAGGCGTGCGAAGCCCGCGTTCGCCATCGCCCGCGATCTGGAAAAGAGATGTGTCGAAAGTGTTTTTTTGCTCCGCTGCGAAGCCCCCTTTTATGAGGCCGGGAACCTGCACGGCAAAATCCTTAAATAAAGCTAACAGCGCTTTATCGGCCAGCGAGGCTTCGTCGGCTTCAGCCGCCAGATCTTTCCAGGCCAGTAATTCGCCGGTGCGGCCGTCGATAAGAAACGCCACCAGGTACGCTTCGTAATAGGCGTCTTTTTTAGAAGACGAGCGGCGCAGATTTTCCGACCGCAGGAGAATGTAAAGATCGCATCCGATACCGAGGCCGATATTTTTCGCCGACTCTAAAGAAAGATTAAAAAGATCTTTTACGCCGCCCGAAGCGGAAGAACTTACCACCTGCTCCGCCAGTTCCGGATCGGAAAGCCGGAAAGAAGTTTCCAATGAACTTTCCAGCAGCGAGCTTAACTGCCGGGTCGCTTCGCTCTTATCGGCTTTGATCACGGCCAACGTTTTTTGCTGCGCGGCAGTGTTAAGCGGGTTTAGCGCGGTCAGCAAAAAACAACACAGGAGCGCCAATAAGGTTCGCCTTAATTTTTTCTTTGCACTGTCCAAAAGAATACGATTTATCAATTGCCACTAGCTTTAGCTAGTGGATAATAAAAGCTAAATTTTATGACTGGGCTTTTAGCCCAATCCTTTTTATTTTGGGCTAAAGCCCAGTTGTTGAAAGCATTTTGCACCACTAGCTAAAGCTAGCGGCAATTTAAAGATCCAATAGATAATAGGATTCACGTTATATTTATCAAACTACTGTTTTCTGGTATAAGGCGGAGATCTTTTCTTCTACCTCGGGCGGAAAACAGAGCCGGTGGATCTGGTAGCCTTTTTGCAAACCGCGGACCGCCGCGCTGATCTCTGATATCTCGCGGATCTGCGGGCGCGAAAAACCGTCCTGAACATAGATCAGAGCTTTCGGTTCGGCTTTTTCGGAGGTGTAAAAATAATAGGGGATATCGCCGGCCCGGTCTTCGATCAAATAATATTCGGGATCAAACCCGGCTTCCGCAACAACTTTAAATGCGGCTTCGATAAACTGCGTTCTTTCGCCTTCAGGCATGTCCAGATCAAAGGCCTTGAACAAACGGCGGTGGATAAAACGCCGGCTCAGGTCCCGCAGTACGGGGTCGTCCGCTTGCGTCCAGCGTTTGATATGAAAGATGACGTCGTGATCGTCGAGTTCGATATGGTCGGCCAGGCTGAGTTCGCGGCGGTGCAGCACTTTGCTAAAGGCGGAATTTTCGGCATGCCAGATATTGCCGCCGTTAGAGCATATTTCCAGCGCGCGCCTAAATAGCGAACGCAGGATCGCTTCGGCCGAACGCAAAGTGCGGTGGAAATAAACCTGGCGGAACATATAATACCTGGCTTGCAGGTAATCTTCGACGGCATAAAGCCCGCGCGCGGAGAGATAAAGCCGGTCGTTCTCGGTATCGATCTCAAGACTGCGGATGATCCATTCCAGATCGTAAATGCCGTATTTCACACCCGTCATCAGAGAGTCGCGGAGAAGGTAATCCATCCGGTCGACATCCAATTGCGAAGAGATCAGTTGGGCCAATGCGACCGGCTGAAAAGTGCCGCCGATGATAGCGGCAACACTTTCCGGCAGCTCCGCGGAAAAAGCGCGAAGCAGTTTTCCCACCTCCGTCTCATCGCTCAAGACGGTTTTCACCGTCCAATCCTCATGATGAAATCCGAGGATGCTTTCGATCAAATGCGAAAAAGGGCCGTGGCCGATGTCGTGCAGCAGTGCGGCCGCCATCACCGCGGTGCGCTGCTTGGCGGGTATATTGTATTTCGGCTGAAGTTTATCGAGAATGCGATTGGCGAGGTGGAGCGCGCCAAGACTGTGAGTAAAACGTGAATGTTCCGCGCCCTGATAGGTAAAAAATCCGATGCCGAGCTGCCTGATGCGGCGAAGGCGCTGAAACTCAGGCGTATCGATCAGGTCGATCAAGAGCTGCCCTTCGGCTGAATCCGCGGCGAGGCGAATTATATTGTGAACCGGATCCCGGTATATCTTTTCGACGTGAGCACCCCTAGTTTTTAGTTCTCAATTCCTGAATGGCCTTGCGCGTCTGCTCGGCATCTTTGGCGTTAGGATCTATCTGAAGATATTTTTCCAATTCGTCCACGGCTTTTTTATATTGCTTTTCGCTCCAGTAGATGCCGCCGAGATAGTAATGGGCCAGCGGGTAATCCTTGAGGCCTTTTAATTTTTCGGTCAATTCGAATTCGGTCTTGGCGTCGGTGAATTTGCGCTGGCGAAAATACAGGAGACCGAGATAATACGGCGGCGCGGCGGCCGACTGGTTGAGAGACTTGGCTTCCTCAAGTTCTTTTTGCGCGTCGGGAAATTCATTCTTGCTCAGCAGTATGTAACCCAGGCGTATCTTGGCTTCATACTCACGCGAATCGATGCCCAGCGAGGAACGAAAAGCGCTTTCCGCCTCGGTCATTCTGCCGAGCGCCTGGCACAATTTGCCGATCTCGGTATAAGCAAAGCTGAAGTTGGGGTAAAGCGCCACCGCCTGTCTTAATTCGGCCAGCGCTTCCTCATTTTTTCCGGTCTGAATAAGCTTCAGGCCGTTTTCGTAGCGCTTCATCGCCTCCTTAGGAATGACGGCCATCTTGGCGTTATAAACTCCGACGGCTTCGCGCACCGCTTTTTTAAATTGCAGGTAGACGGGAACGTTGACCACCTTGGGCAGGACGACGACCGGCACCCCCTCGATCTTTACCTGGGGGTCGATGACGACATACTCGTACGCGGTTTCAAAAGCCTCGCCGGCTTCTACCACGATGCTGTAGCTTCCCGGCGCTATCGAGCTAAAGATAAAAGTGCCGCTCCGGTCGGTATCGACCGACATAGGAGTAAAGTTGGTGCTTTGCAGTCTGACCCTGACGGCCTCGTCGATGCTGCGCCCGTTGGGCAGATATATGCGGCCCTGGATGGTATGGATCCCCCCGTTGCCCGAAGCATTCGACCTGCTCTGTCCGAAGCCCTGCAGACAAGCCAAAACTATCAGCAGCCCACCTGAACAGTAAATTAAGAATCGGCGGCGACGCATATGTTTTAATATCCTTTCCAAGATTTTAACAAGTCGACGGCAAAATATGAAGGAAAAAAGAAAAAAGTCAGGGAGATCACTCTCCCTGACTTTTTAAGTTCACAACCAATTACAACTTCTTAGAAGCTGAATTTGGCTCCCAGTCGAAGAGCAGACGGGAATTGGAAGATGGTACCGGATCCGAAGAACGGATTTGCAACCGGAGCCACGCCCGCAACACCGCTGTTGATCGAGAACGTCTGGTCAAGGGTAACCGCACGCTGAGTATTGGTGACGTTGAACCAGTCAGCCGTCAAACGGAGCTGCATGGTTTCGCTGAACTTGATCGGATAATAAACTCCGATGTCCAGGTTATACGTCGTCGGCGTACGAGTTGTGCCAACCGCGCTGGTCACACCAGCAGAATTGGCACCCAGGTCGGGGATGATCGCCGTTCCACGCGGAACGCCAAACCCTTCGTTGTTTCCGTACACAGGGTGCGGAATCAACTGGTTGAAGGGAATACCCGACTGAATGTAGAAGTTGCCCGACAGCATAAGTTTGAACGGAAGCTGATAGTTTCCGTTAAATTTGAACTGGTGCGGACGATCGTTCGGCAAGCGTCCATAGGCGCCGCCCAGCAGGCTGACGAGATCGAACAGCGAAGTGATGTTCGGGTCAGACTGGCCGTTGTCATTACGGAACAAGCCTTCATAGTTTCCGATCAAGCTCGAATAAACATAAGAAGACTGGAACGAGTAGTGGTTGGTGAAACGCTTGTTGAAAGTGAATTCAAGAGCGCGATAGAAACGACGGGCGCGGCCGAAACAGCCAACCGTCGCATCGTTACAAGCTTTGTATTCGGTGTTGCCGAATTGGCCGCCCGGTCCAGGTCCCAGGGGTTCGCCCGGGTTGAACAGGAAGTACGTGCCGCCATCGTCGAAGGAGCCGTCTTCAATAACGGAACCCTGCGGGCGATAGATGCCGCGAACGCCGAAGGTGTAGTCTTTCTTGACTTCATACTCAAATCCCATGGTGAATTCATTCACGGTCTGGGGTTTGAGATTTTCGTCAATCGGAGTGGATTCGGCGCCCAAATTACGGGTTACGAAACCGGTCGCCACAGTGGCGGTCAACGGAGCGTTGACAAGATTAACGTTGAAGTTCTTATCGGTCTGGGTGTCGTTGCTGCCCGCGCGGACGTTGATGTCGAGCGGAAGCGGGGTTTCGACGTAGCGGGCAACGTTGGCAAAGAATTTACCTTTACCTTTACCCGTGAAATCCCAGATAAGACCGACACGCGGCTGTAAGTTATCAAACCAGTTGTTTAACTTCAGGTAAGTAACTCCGCCGTTTCCATAAGCCTGCTGGTAATCCCAACGGGCGCCTACGTTAAGTTGAAGGTCTTTCGTGATCTTCCAGTCATCCTGGATGTAAAAGCTTTCAACGCTGGTTGTGGTGTTGGCGATCAGTTTGAAATCGCGAACACGCGTCGTAGCGCGAACCAGGAACGGATTATTCAGAGCTTCAGCAGCAGTGATCGGTCCGACCACAACACTGGTGATGCCGGCGGGCAGTACGCCCAATCCGCTGAGGATTCCCGCACCGTTACTCGCGCCGCTGGCGGCTTGAGTGACCGGGCATACGATCTGGGTTCCGCGGGTGGTGCAAACCAACCAGTTGTTGGCTACACGATATCCGCTAACCGTGATGTTGTCCGGATTGCTTCCGTTTTGCGTACCCACGAGCAGCGGGTTAGCAAACGTTCCGCTCGGGCCGGTCGACGTCTGGTTGATGTCGTATTTGTTTTTGTAGAATTCAAATCCGTATTTGAAAGTGTGCTGATTCCAGATGTTCTGCAGTCTGGCGGCAAACTCCCAACGATCGCGGGTTTGATCCTGGAACAGGCCGAAGCCGTCCTGGATGAAGTTTCTCTGCAGGCTGCCTCCCGGCGAATAAACATAGTCCACGAAACCGGTGTTAGTTCCGGGGGTCGGGACCGTCGTCGGGGTGACGCCTGCCAGGAAAGCGGTGTGCGTGATCGGAGCCACGGTGCCATTGGCACGCAGGATCGCAAAGGTATCCGAGATCAGGGCCGTGTTGGCAACCGCTGCATCGGGGATAACGTTATTGCGCTGTTTGTGGAGTCCGAAAGAAAATTCACCGATCCAGTTCTGCGCCAGGTTGGAGTTAAGACGGAAAGCATAGTTGGTGCCGCCCGTTTCCTGCAGACCCTGGAAGCTGGCTTCGTTAGCGCCGAAACCGGAACCGGGGAACAGGTGTCCTTCCTGCTTGGTGAAATCACCAAAGGTCGAGAACGTAAAGGTGTTGTTATTGTTCACCAGCCAGGTAAGTTTACCCGAATAGAACGGCGTGGTGATCTTGTTGGTGACTTCCGTGCGGAAGGTCTGGGTCAAATAGGTGTTCTCACGTCTCTGCGGGTTGAAAGCCACAAAGAAGGTCAAACGGTTTTTGATGATCGGACCGCTGAAGTCGCCACCGGCGTCGACTTCCGAGAAACCGCTCGGCGCCAGACCGGTCAGCGGAAAATTCTTCGTATCACGAACTAAATTTTTCGAACCGATGTAGGCGAACAGGTCACCGTGGTAGTCGTTGGTACCGGCTTTGGTAATAACGTTAAAGACACCGCCGGTCGAGAGACCCTGGTTGGCACCGTAGTTACCGGTCTGGATCTGCACTTCCTGCACGAAGTCAAACGGAATGTTGGAACCGCCGCCGCCGAAAGCGGGGTCGGTAGTGTTCACACCGTCAAGGATGTAATTGTTTTCCGGACCTGACGAACCGGCAACCGACGGGTCGCGGTCACGGCCGGAAGCATCGCGCAGACCTGAGCGGGCTACGGTCGGAGCAATATTGTAAAGGGATTGCACCGTTCTGGCGGTCGGGATGTTCGAGAAGAAGTCGCTCGAAATGTTGGAACCCGTCACATTGCTGGTCGGGTCAATATCAGGAGACGCTACTACGTCAACAACCGCGCCTACGCTGGCGGGTTTCAAACTGATAGAAACTGTGCTCGATTTGCCGAGGTTAACTTCGACGTTTTCCTGCGTGTAAGCAGCAAATCCGGACGAAGCCTCAATTTTCACTGAATATTTTCCCGGCGGGATCTGAAGAAAACGATAAACACCATCGTTATCGGAAGTAGCGGTCTGCGGACGAAGCAAGCCGCCGCCGCTGAGAGTAACAGTGGCACCAGGAACAACTGCACCGTTACTGTCAGTAACTGTGCCTTCCACGGTTCCCGTCGTAGAGGTTTGAGCTATCGCGGACATCGCAAGAAGCAATGAAGCAAAAATGGCAATAGCAAAAACTTTTAGACTGTTTTTCATGCTAAAGATATTTCCTTTCTTAATAATTGTATTGGAATCAATAGAATATTCCCTTTAAATTTCAGTTACTTTAACGCAAATGCTGTGCCCTGAGAGGAAATAAGCACATCTGTTGAAAAATAAGGGGTTTATTCGAAAGATTGAGAAAATGAGGGTATTTTACGTACAAAAATATGAATTTATGGTTCTACAACCTGAATAATATTCAGAAATTCAGGATATGGCCGAGTTTTTCTTTTTTAACCCGTAAATAGTGGGCTGCGGATTCAGGGGTCTCTACCTCGAGGGGGACGCGCTCTACGATCTTCAAGCCGGCCTCTTCGAGGGCATTGATCTTGTCCGGGTTATTCGACATTACCCGGACCTGGCACAATCCCAGGTCGAAAAGGATCTCCGCGCACTGCTGGTAATTGCGGGCGTCAACCATAAAGCCGAGTTTCTCGTTAGCTTCGACCGTGTCGGCGCCTTCATCCTGGAGGGCATAGGCCCTGATCTTGTTAAGGATGCCGATGCCCCGGCCTTCCTGCTGCTGGTAGACTATCGCGCCCCGGCCTTCGGCCTCGATCATTTCCATGGCGAGTTTAAGCTGCAGGCCGCAATCGCATTTGATAGAGCCGAACACGTCTCCGGTCAGGCATTGCGAGTGGATACGGACGAGCGTCGGAACTTCCGGTTTAAGTTCGCCCTTGAAGAGTACGACAAATTCTTCGTTGCTGTTAAGAGAGCGGTAGCCGGCGATCTTGAAATCTCCCAGTTCGGTGGGAAGTTTGGCGGTGGCGACACGTTCTACCGAAGCCGCATGATGTTCGCAGCTTTGTTTGTTGTTAGTTTCTGACACTACGTAAAGTATAGGCTTTGATCTGACTCAGAGCAAGAAAGGGAAAAATGAGTTCTACCCTAAAGCCGTGGCGATGGTGCGGTATTACCATTCGAAATAGATGATAACTGATAGATAACAGATGATAGATAGGATCTTTCAGCTATCCTCTATGATCTTTTATCTATCCCGAAACCGACTTTTACATGACCGTAACGTGAAATCGCCGCTCAACCCAATGGGTGGCGGCGAGATCTGTCGATGCAAAATGTTGAGGCCTACGATTTTGTTTCGTCTTCCGGCGGCGCGGAGCCGTTAGTGGAAGGCTGGTCTTCTTTCTTTTCTTCATGGGCAAACACCACTCCGTCCGAGGAACCGAAGAGCCGGGAAAACAGGTTGCTCAAAACTTCCGAAACTTTTACGGGTTCGGCGGCCTGGCTGCTAGCCTCGAATACTTCTTCTTCAAACGCCGATCTTAATTCCGTAAGCTCGGCGGTCTTATGCAGGCAGAAGGAACATTCCACCAAATGAGCGATAAACGACTCATTTTCCCTGCGGGTCAGATTCCCGTCCACAAAGGCGGCCAGCCCGTCTTCATCCAGATGGCTTCCGGCCTCGATACCGTCTTTGGCGGCAGAAGAACGAAAACGCAGGTAGCTTTCCAGCAATCCCTGTATTTTGATGTTTTCGTTTGTGATGTTGTCCTGATTCATTACCTTCTAAACTCTGCCTCCAGAATTAGGACGTAACGTTTTTTCATTTTTGCCATATATAAGCGATACCACTATAAGATTTTCTCTTATTTGCGCCGATTTGTGCCTGTTTACAGCCATTTAAGCGCCAAAAAAAGGGGGCGATCAAGTTACGCCCAAGCTGCGATAGAGTCCGGGGGCCGCCAGGTCATCGCTCGCTATTTTCATGCAAATGCTTATTTCTTCTTCATTTAGCCCCGATTTTGTGCCTAGTTCATCGCGGAAAAGCTTCAAAATCTTGGAATAAGTTTTATCCAGCCAGCGCATCACGGTCGATTCGTGGATTTTGCTCTCGGCGTCCTTGGCCCGCTGGGCCGATCTGCGCTGAAACCAGCTCCGCAGGGGAGAATCGGGGGCTTCGACCATCCGCGCGATCTCGCGTAATTTCATCGATTCCACGTGATAATAGAGCAAAAGCAGCTTTTCGTGGTTTTCCAGGGTCGAAAAGGCCTTTTCGATGGCTCCGAGAGCCGCCTGGCGGTAACGATTTCGCGTAATTTGCTCAACGGTTTCGATCTCGCCGCCCTTAACAGGCTCGGAAAAACTGGAGTGAACATGGCCTTCGCCCACGTTTTCCATCATTTCATCGAGCGAAACCTCGTCATGGCTGACGCGGTGCAGATCGACCAGCGTGTGCCAGACGACCGTGCGCAGCCAGCCTTTTAAAGAACCGCGGCCGCTAAAAGTGGCAAATTTCGACATTCGCATGCCGTCCACGACCTTGGTGCCGTAGAGTTCGACATAGACGATATCAATCACCTCGGTGGCGTCGGTTTCCGAGCTGGCCAGGTGGCGCGCCACTCTTTCCACGTAAGAACGGTATTGCCGGTCAAATTCCCACCAGGCAAACTCGTTCCCGGCGGCGCAGGCCAGCGAAAGGAACAGGTCACCAACCTGCAGCTCGTTAAAAAATGCTTCCAGTTCCTCTTTGGTGACGGGTGTGTCGCATTCGGCAGAGAATAGATACTTGTTTGCGGTTTTTGTCAGAGCGTCCGTAAAGCAATTTTCGCGCACCCCGAAATTCGGGTTTTCGCCGGCGCACTTGGCAAACAGCTCGGCCATTAAGCCTTCGCAATTAGCAATTAAACTTTCATTTTGTGAAACTTCAGCAGGCATCTTGCTCAAAACTCCATTATAACAAATTTCTACTTACATATGAGTTTTTGCTCAATTGGTTTCAGGCTGAAGATCGCCGCCCGAATTAAAACCGGTTTGAAGGGGCGGTTCTTCGTTATATTGCAGCTGATAAAGGCGCCAATAGAGGCCCCGCTGGAGCAGTAATTCCTGGTGCGTTCCCATCTCGCGGAGGTCGCCGCGGTGAAGGACGATGATGCGGTCGCAGCGCTGGATGGTGGAAAGCCGGTGCGCGACGACAATGGACGTTCTTTCCTGCAAAACCCTTTCGACCGCCTGCTGGATAAGCTGCTCGGTCTCGGTGTCGATGGAGCTGGTGGCTTCGTCCAGCACGAGGATCGAAGGATCGAAGGCCAGCGCGCGGGCAAATGAGATGAGCTGCTTTTGCCCGACGGACAGGCCGGCGCCGCGTTCCTTTACTTCGAACGCGTAGCGGCCGGGAAGTTTTTCGATAAACTCGGCGGCATGCACTTCTCCGGCGGCCCAGTGAATGCGTTCGTCGGAAATGTCTTCACGGCCGAGTCGGATATTTTTTTCCAGCGAGCCGCTAAAGAGAAATACGTCCTGCAGCACGACCGCGAAATTTTCCCGCAGGCTGGCCAGGTCCCACTCGCGCACGTCGACGCCGTCGATCAGGACACGGCCTTTCTGCACGTCGTAAAAACGCATCAGCAAATTTGTGATGGTCGTCTTGCCCGAACCGGTGTGGCCGACCAGCGCGACCGATTCGCCCGCTTCGACAATGAACGAAACGTCTTTCAAGACCCAGTTCTCATCTTTGTAGGCAAACCAGACGTTTTGAAATTCGATCCGGCCCGCGACGCGCCCGCTCTTTTTCGGCCCGGCCGGGGATTGGATCTCGATGGGCAGGTCGAGCAGTTGGAAAATACGATAGGCCGCAATCACCGCCGCCTGCAGAACGTTGATTTTGTCGGAGAGTTCGCGGATGGGCTGGAAAAGCTGCCCGGAGTATTGAATAAAAGCGACCAGCGTCCCGATGGTCAGCGCCGTGCCGGCCGCCGAAGTCTGGCTCAGGATCTGCCAGCCGCCAAACCAGATGATGACTGCTATTCCCACCGCGCCGATAAAATCCACCAGCGGATAAAAGATGGCGTAATAGTAGATGGTTTGAATGTTCGCGTTGCGATAGTCGTTATTGATGTCGTGAAACCGCGATTGCACTTTTTCCTCGGCGTTAAAAAGCTGCACGGTCTGCGCGCCGGAAATATGTTCCTGCAAGAAAGCGTTGAGGCGCGCGAGCCGGGTGCGCACCATGTCGAAACCGGTGCGCGCGTGTTTGCGAAACCAGTTTGTCGCCAGGATCAGAAGCGGCACGATGATGAGCGAAACCAGCGCCAGGTGCCAGTCCAGAAAGAACATGAAGGTCACGATGGCAAAGATCCTGACCAGATCGCCGAGCACGTCGATGACGCCGGAAGTGAAAAGTTCGTTGAGCGCATCGACGTCCGATGTCAGCCGCGTGATTATTCTTCCGACCGGATATTTATCGTAGTAGGAAATTTCCTGGTACTGCAGTTTGGTAAAGATCTCGGTGCGCAGATCGAACATCACCCGCTGGCCGACGTTGTTGATGAGTATTTCCTGAATGTAGGCAAAAAAGTATTGCAGGAACATCACGCAGAAAAATGCGATCACGAAAATTTCAAAGCCGCTTAACTGGCCTTTGACAATAAAATTATCGATGCCGTATTGCGTGAACTTAGGCTGCAAAGGGCCGAGGATGTTGGTGATCAGCGTCAGAAAAAGCGCAATTGCCACCAGCCCTTTATAGGGTTTGAGATAACGAAACAGCCGCCGCGCAACGCCCCAGTCATAGGCTTTGCTCATGGCGTCTTCTTCGTGAAATTGTTTTGCTTCGTTCGACATTTAATTTTTATAGCTCGTGTTTATAAACTGCGCGCGCGATATATTTCTGCCGCGGAAAATGCAAAAGGATGCCGAATATCCCGCCCGCGAACCACAGGAAAAAGTATTGATAGCCGATCAGCATCGCCAGCATAAATCCCAGCAGCGAGATCGATTCGCACAGCGCATAGGCGACAACATGGCCGGTTTGAACGAGGGCAACGTTTTGCTCGGCCTCCGCCTGTTTTACCAGGCGGCCTTTCATTGCGAAAGACAGGCCAAAGGTCGTCAAACTCAGCACCCCGGCGATCCCCACCAGCATCGGGTTCGACCCGGCGAGCGGCTGCGAAAAATCGAAGTGAAACAGTTCCTTTTTGATGAAATACAAGACCATCAAAAAGATGAATTGCGAGCTCATCAAAGCGCCCCAGATGACCACCATTTTCTGCTGGGTCTCGATGATGACGTCTTTTTTCTCGTTTTCAGGCTGCATATTTTTGTCCCGCCTTTTTATCCGCCTTGCCTTGCTTATAAAGTCATAAATTGCCACTAGCTTTAGCTAGTGGTTAAAGATCAATAACTTAATGGCCGGCTTTAGCCGAATCTTTATTTTGGGCTAAAGCCCTTAAAATCAAAAAACTCCTCGCCCACTAGCTAAAGCTAGTGGCAATTTAAAAAGCAGAACCATGAAGCTGCCGGGACAATTTTCCGGCAAATATTCCGACTTTATAAGCAAAGCTTTCCCCCATTTACCCGGTTGCCGCCAATTCTTCTTCGAGCAACTGGCGTTTGTATAGGTCGGCATATTCGCCGCCCAGTTTAATAAGTTCTTCGTGCGTGCCGCGTTCGACGATGTGCCCGTCTTTTAAGACGCAGATCAGATCGGCGTCGCGCACGGTCGAGGTGCGATGCGAAACGACCAGGGTCGTGCGGTCCTTGCGCACTTCGCGCAGGCGATGAAGTATCTGCTCTTCGGTATAGGTGTCGACGGCGGAAAGCGAATCGTCGAGTATCAATATCTTCGGCTTTCTGATGACCGCGCGGGCGATGGCGGTGCGCTGTTTTTGCCCGCCGGAAAGCGTAATGCCGCGTTCGCCCACCAGCTGTTCGTAGCGGCTGGGAAAATTTTCGATATCTTCGGCCAGCCCGGCGGTAGTGGCGGCATCGGTGACCTCGGTGTCTTCCAGCCCGCTCATGCCAAAAGCGATATTTTCCGCCAGCGTGTCGCTAAAAAGAAAAGATTCCTGCGGCACGGCGCCGATGGCGGAACGCAGCTGCTGCAAAGGGTAATCCTGCACCGGAATCCCGTCGATCAAAACGCTGCCGCGCCGCGAATCGATCAAACGCGGAACGAGGCTGACCAGCGTCGATTTTCCG
The DNA here is from genome assembly GCA_035995185.1 of Pyrinomonadaceae bacterium. GTDB lineage: Bacteria > Acidobacteriota > Blastocatellia > Pyrinomonadales > Pyrinomonadaceae > DASYKT01. Next base: position 69,424 of record DASYKT010000012.1, on the reverse strand, counting down.
CTGCCGGTCTTGCCGACAAAGGCCACGGTTTGGCCCTGCTCGATGGTCAGGTCGATGTTTTCCAAAACCGGCGGCATATTGTCGCGGTAACGGAAAGTGAGATTGCGAAATTCGATCTTGCCGCGGATGGGTTTTTGATCTTTGGCGTCAGGCGCGTTTTCGATGGCCGGTTTGATATCGATGATCTGGTTGATGCGCTTTAAGCTGGCGGTGCCGCGCTGGTAGAGATTTACCACATAGCCGAGCGCGATCAGGTTCCAGATCATCCGCTGCAAATAGAGATTAAAAGCGGCAAATTCGCCGGCCGTTATTTCACCGCGCACGGCCATCGGAATGCCCACCAGAAAAATGATGACAAAACCCAAACCTATTTCGAAAAACATCAGCGGGCGCATCGCCGCGCCGTATTTCACCAGGCTGATGTTGCGCCGGGCGTATTCGCGGTTGAGCTTTTGAAAGTCTTCGATCTCGGCGGCTTCCTGCGCATAGGCGCGGACGACCCGCACACCCGACAGGTTTTCCTGTGCCCGGGCAGTGATGTGCGAAAAATATTCCTGGATCTTTTCAAAGCGGACGTGTATCCGCTGGCCGAGAAATTTCACCGTCAGCGAAACCAGCGGCATCGTGATAAGCAAGAGTAAGGTCAGCTTGACGCTGATGCGCAGCAAAATGGGTAAGGCGATCGCCACGGCAAAAAGTGCCTGGAAAGAATAGAGGATCATCGGGCCGATGATCTGGCGGACGGCGGCCAGGTCGTTGGTGGCGCGCGCCATCAGATCGCCGACGCGGTGTTCGTAAAAGAATGAGAGCGGCTGGTGAACGAGGTGCGCGTAATAATCGCGGCGGATATCGTATTCCATGTGCCGCGAGGCATTGATCAGCAAACGCCGCTGCCAGAAAAGAAATATTCCGCTGATAAGATTGGCGCCAAGAATGGCGAGCGGGTAGAAGATGATCTTGTTCCAGGTAACATTTGCGCCCATATCGTCGATCGCCCACCCGACCAGCAAAGGCATCGCCAGGCCGAACGACATCGAGCCGAAGATGAACAAAACCCCCGCGGCGATGTGCCAGCGGTAGGGGCTGAAATACCTGATAAATTGCCGGATGTCTTCCATTCTTGTGCGAAAGTTTAGATCTTCGTATACGTGGTCAGCGCCGTCGCCACCAATTTTTCCTTTTCGTTAAAAACTTCGGCGGAAACGGTTATCAATCTTTTTCCCGCCCGTAATATTTTTGCGTCGCAGCGCACGGTACCTTCGGTCACTGGCCGCAGATAATGGATGGTCAGATCGACGGTGGCGGTGTTTTCTCCTTTTGATAAGGTAGAGGCGACTGCGAAGGCCGTAGCCGTATCGATGAGCGAAGCAGTCGCTCCGCCGTGCATCAAATGGCTGGGCTGTTTTAATTCGTGCCGCATCGCCATGGAAACGCTCGCGCGGCCGGGCGCGATCTCGCCGAGTTTCATTCCCAGCAACTGCGCGAAAGGAATTGAATCAAAAACTTCCCGCGCGATCCGGCGATGCTCTTCGCTTAGCTCTATGGGCTCTGTAAATTCCGTGCTCATTCGCTGTTAGACCTTTCCTGTCGCAGCAATTTCTGCATTTCTTTTGCCGGGATATTTTGACACCCCGGCGGCGGATCAAAGACGCCCGCGTCGACGCTAAGTTTTAGATTACGCAATTCGGTTATCACCTTGTTCAACTGCCGGTCGTTTTTTACGGTATAGAGTTCGGTTCTTACCGGCATTCCAAGTTCGGCGTCGACCCAGACGATGGCTTCGCTCTGACTTTCCACGCTTCCTCTTTTCTCAAAACGCACCTGGTATTTATCGAGCATTTTTCCGTTAACTTCCACTTTGCCCAAAGCGGTAAAATTCGACGGTATCTTTTCCGCCAGCCACCCGGTGGTCAGCGATTCCCGCAGGGAATCGCCCGGCTGCGAGCCTGCCGGCTGACCAGTCTCTTCGACCGAGCATTTCTTTTGCGGCAGCAGGACGAGCGTTTTGCCGTCGGGTTTTTCCAGGACGGACAGCGTGTCCTTCTCGGAAAGCTCGTAATCGATCCGGCGTGTTTCACCGTCTTTGGCAATGAAATATATTTGCTCGGTCAGCGAATTTTCCGCGGCTTCAGCATTTGGGGCTTCGGCATTCGGGGCGGGAAAAGAGATCACCAATTCGGCCTGGTAGACGGCGGGCTCTTTGGTTGAAAACGGCAAAACATTTACAATTGTTGGCGACGGCGCTAAGGCTTCACCCGGCGCAGGCTCCTTTTTTCCACAATAACTACACGCAGAAGTTAGAGAAATAGTCGTGATAAGGAAAATGAAGAGGTAGTAAGTCGTGTGCGCCCGTAGCATTTGATGTACAACGTGAAGAACGATTCTAACACAAACCAAACCGCCGGTGAAAACAGGCCGCAGGATATGTTTTTCGAACTGTCGGAAACGCTGGAGTCCGGGTTCGAGTTTTTGCTGCTGCGCGAAAACGGGGCGCAGATCTCGCTAAAACGCGGCGAGATCGAACCGGTCTTTGAGAACGGCAAGGCCTTTTTGCAGTGCATGACGGGCGACGGGCTGAAGGTTTGGCGGATAATTTCGGGGAAAAGGGAAGAAAAGAGACTGTTACTCGCCGCTGCGGCAGGGTCTGACAGTGAAAGGCTTGAATTGATACCGCGCATCACCGCCGCCGATCTGCTGGCGGGAATAAAGGGAGCGCGGCTGGAAAAAGCGGGCGAGATCGCGGCGATCGTTGCCGCCAATGTGCCGAATTCGAAAATTGCGCGTCTTAAATTAAGCCCGGGCATTCGCGCCGGAGAGTACGGGGGCAGCGCGCAAATACTGCTGCAAACCTCGGGGAAAGAACAGGCGGCTGTTTTTGCGCAGGTAGTAAGCAAGATCGCCAACCCCGAAGCGTTTCTTGTTTCGGCAATGAGTTGGTTCTTTAACATTTCAGGCCGCGCGAAAAATGTTCGGATCGAGCAGCTTTGGCTGGTGGCGGATAAGCGGACCTTAACTAAATTAAAAAAGATCGTGGCGCTGATGAAACCGCGCCGGCGCGAACAGATCCGTTTGTTCACCGTTGACGAGGAAAACAAAACTATCGGCGAGATCAAAGTTCCGGAATTCAACCGCCTCTGGCGCGAGAAACCGCGCAAATTGAAAATTCCCCGTGAGCAGGAACTAAGCGAAACCGCGCGGCATTTGAAAGCGCTCGCGCCGGAAGCGATCGACGTAACTTTTTCGGCACACGGAGAAAATCTGCGTTTTCACGGGCTGCCGTTTGCCCGGGTCAGGACGCTGCTTGGCAAGGAAAAGGCCTGGTTCGGCATCGATAGAAAACGACGCATTTTAGACGAAGACAGCGGCGAAGATCTCTTTAAATTTTTTGAAGAGTTAAAAGCGAACAGGAATCACGAAACAACAAACAAGGCGCATTATTTTTTTCGCGCCTCGCCGGAGCACTGGCTGGAATCTATCCTGCGGCGGGATATTACGCAGCTCGATGCGAACCTGATACTTTCGCCGATCTATCATCAATTTCGCGCGGCAGCGAAATTGGGCGGGCAGATCGATCTGCTCGCGCTGCGACGCGACGGGCGGCTGGTGATAATAGAACTTAAGGTATCGCCGAGCCGCGAACTCGTTTTTCAGGCGGCCGGTTATTGGCGGCAGATCGAAATTCAGCGCCGCTCGGGAAATTTGGCAAAGGCGCGCGCGTTTGGCGATCTCGAAATAGCGGACGTTCCGGCGCTGGTCTATTTGGTAGCGCCCGCGCTGAGTTTTCACCGCGATCTGGAAATGTGGGCGGCGACGATCTCTTCCAAAATAGAAATGTATCGCTACGACCTGCACGAAAACTGGCGGGAAAATATTAAAGTTTTGCAGCGAACGAGGATCGGATAGGTAATACCCTGATCTTGTGATGCGGGTAAAGCAGACAGAAAGAGCCGGTTTCGAAATAGATAAAAGATTATAGCTGAGAGATGAGAGATGAGAGATCCGATCTATTACCTGTTATCGGCTTTGCCTATAAAGTCGTGGATATCCGCCGCTAATTACACAAATAACACGAATAAAAATCTTTAATTCGTGTTATTTGTGTAATTAGCGGCTAATAATGAAATGCACGGTTTTTGCCTGTTTGATAAGAAAACATTGACTTTATGGGCAAGGCCGCTTGAGCTCTAAACCGTTTTTGTTCTTTATTTATTTACAAAACGGTAGCCGATGCCGCGCACGGTCTGCACGATCTTGGGATTATTCGGCTCGTCTTCGAGATAGCGGCGCAGGCGGACGATAAAATTATCTATCGCGCGGGTGTCGGTGTCTTCGTGCAGGCCCCAGATATCTTCCAGGATGGTTTTTCGCGAAACCGGTGTCTCGGCATGTTCGACCAGGTAGCGCAGTAGCTTGGCTTCCATCAAAGTGAGATGGATGACCTCGTCATTACTTTGTAACTGGAGGTTTTCAAAGTCGATGGTTTTGCCGTTGACGGTAACGATATCTCCGACAGTAGATCTCTTTTCTTCTCTCGACCACCCCTGCCGGCGAAGCAGCCCGCGTAAGCGCGCCTGAAAAATGGAAAGCTCGAAAGGCTTGGGCAGGTAATCGTCGGCGCCGCTGGCGAAACCTTCGAGGACGTCTTCGGGGCGGCCGCGGGCAGTGAGCATCAGGATGGGCGTGTAATCTTTTGCCTCGCGCAAGGTTTTGGCGACGGTGAACCCGTCAACTTCGGGCAGCATCACGTCTAAAATTATCGCGTCGAATTTTTCTTTTTCTTCCAGCAGCAGACGCAGGGCCACGGCGCCGTCGGCCGCGATCTCGACATCGAAATTTTCCACCTCAAGATTGAAGCACAGCCCTTCGGCCAGATGCTGTTCGTCTTCGACGATCAAAATTCTCATGCTTTTATATTTATCGCTTTCGGAAGCAGCACGATAAAGCGGCTGCCTTCCTCATCGCTTTCCGCCCATATCTTTCCGCCGTGTTTTTTTATGATCGACCGGGCGATAAAAAGCCCTAAGCCAGTGCCTTTTGTTTTTTGCGCCTCCAAACTATTGACCCGGTAAAAACGCCGGAAAATGCGTTTTATTTCCGCGCGGGGAATGCCGATGCCGCGATCCCTGAAACAAATTTCCACAAATTTTCCGTCACGGTCGGTAACGGAGACGGAAATGTTTATTTCTTCGCCGGCGTATTTGACCGCATTGTCGAGCAGGTTGGTAAAAACGGTTTCGAGTTCCGCCGCGTCGCCATAAAGTTCGGTTTCATTTTCCGGCGCTTCAAAGGTGATCGCAGGCGCTTTCAGGCCATAGCGGTTTTGGATGCGCTCGACGGATTGCTGCAGAAGAGAATTAAGCTGGATGGCGGAAGAAATATTCGGCCGGCTCGGTTCGCGCGTCCGGCTGGCTTCGAGCACCTGATCGACGGTGTTTAGCAGGCGGTCGCTGTCGGTGAGCATTATGCCATAAAACTCCTGCTGTTTTTCCGGCGGAACATCGTGTTTTTGCAGAGTTTCAAGATACAGCCGGATCGAGGCGATGGGCGTTTTTAATTCGTGCGTAACGGCATTGAGAAAAGCATTGTGCTGCTCGTTGCGGCGGATCTCGCGGATGAGGAAAAGGGTGTTGAGAATAAGCCCGGTGATGACCAGCGCGAAAAAGATAATGCCGAGAACGAGGAAGACGATCTGTTCGAGACTGAGCAGGATCCAGCCGACATAGAGCGCAACGGCCAGGACCGTCAGACAAATACCCAGCACGAGAAAAAATATCCAGGATTTTCGACGGCCGGTTACGCGCATATAAAGAATTTAAGGCCTAAAGCAAAAAAGGAAAAATCGCGCGAGCGTTTTCCTTCATTTGCATAGGCTTTGCCTATAAAGCAAAAACCCGGTTTAGGTTATATATAAAAGATCAGGCCGCTTCCTGCAGGCCGATCTCTTCGGCTTCTTTTTCCAGGCTGATGGCTTTGATCTCGGTGGCCCAGCCCAGTTTTTCGAAAGCCTTGATGGTGATCCAGTTTTGATCGAATTCGTACCAGGCCAGGCCGTGACGGGCCGAGGTCGGATGCGCGTGATGATTGTTGTGCCAGCCTTCGCCGAAGGAAAGCACGGCGATCAAACCGTTGTTGGTCGAATCGTCGCGGGTTTCAAAACGGCGCGAGCCCCACATATGCGTGGCCGAATTTACCAGCCAGGTCGTGTGCCAGCCAAAAACCGTGCGCAGGAAAATTCCCCAGAGCACCATCTGCCAGCCGCCGATCAAAAGCAGAATTCCGCCCAGGACAAAAGACGTTACCCAGTAAACTTTTGAGACGTTGACGATGAAATTGTCCTTCATCAGGTCGGGCACGTATCTCTTGACTGTCGCTTTGCTGTGCCATTGTGAAGTACCGACCAGCACCCAGCCAATGTGCGCCCAGAAGCCGCCGGTGCGCGGGCTGTGCGGATCTTTGTCGGTCTCGGTAAATTTGTGATGGATGCGGTGCGTGGTGACCCAGGCCAGGGGCGAACCCTGCAGCGCGAGCATTCCGAAAACGGCCAGAGTTCTTTCCAGCCAGCGCGGCGTCTTAAATCCGCGGTGCGTCATCAGCCGGTGAAAACCCACGCCGATCCCGAGGCTGTTGGCGATCCAGCAGGTCACCACCAGCGACAATAAATTTACCCAGCTAAAATTAAATAATGCCCAAACGGCGAATATATGAAAAATGGTGATCAGCGACGCCGTCAACCAATTAATTCCTTTATTACGATCTATCGAGATTACGTTATCCATTAAACCTCTTATGAGTGAAATACTTTCCACTATAAGCGTAACAGGTTTATAGACAAGCAATTGTAAGAGTTTTGTAATAGGTATAAATAGGCAGAAACCAAGCAGTTAGAGCGTGTAAAACAGTCTATCGAGGTCCAGTGAGTCAGTCGAGTTTAGAGAGTCATCTTTGACTCAATAGACTCAATAGACTCATGACTATCAAGAGCACGTTCCATAACTCCCTTGGTTTCTGCCCGGATCACTATTGCAGGATCAGCAGGTACTGCGTCCACGGCCCGACGTTATCCGAATATTTCATCGCCATGAATTTTACGATCTGGCGAAGATGGTTAAGATCGTGAACCACCCAGGTGGAAAGCAGCTGCCTGAGGTCGACCTCGCCCAGTTCGGGATGCGTGCCTTTGAGCGAGAGTTTTTCCGGCGTGATGTTCATCGCTTCGAGCCGCATCAGATTCTCGCTGCGCAGGGCTTCGAATTCGTCCAATAATTCGGCGAGCATTTTGCCTCGCGAATTTTCAAATTGCGCCAGGCGGTTGAAGGGAGTAAAGGTGCGGTTTTCACCCTGCGCGAGAATGATCTTTGCGCGCGGGACCCAATCGGTTTTTTCGCCGTGGATCAGATGCCCGACGATATCGTAAGGACTCCAATCGTTTTCGCTTCCGCCGCCGGTCCAGTCTTCGGAAAAATTGCCCAGCATTGCTTTTAGAGTTGCTGGCGTCTGCGAGAGAATTTCAATGGCTTCTTCAAGATTGAATTGCATAGATCAACAGAGTTTGCCTAGTTAGCAGAGTTTCGTGTTTTTGGTGTGTTTCGTGGTCTAAGTTTGATAATTAACCACGAAGCACACCAAAAACACGGTGACGGATAGCACGCTCATCGCGGAGCGATAGGTTGAATGTAGCCGTGGGTTTTAACCCACGGGAACGTTAAGAAAACAAGACACGTCGCGCGAGCGACGGATGAAAAAAATCAATCGTCGCGATGCGACGGCGTGGTCCATTTGGCCTCATACCGTGGGTTAAAACCCACGAATACCGCTACGCGGTTTTTAGGACTTCACCCGACGGCCTCTACATGTCCGGTATTTCGGCTTCGACCAGCAGGGTCAAAAGTTTCAGCGACTCCTGCCAGCCGAGATAACACCCATCGACAGGGATCATTTCCGGGATCCCTGTCTGCACGATGTTCAATTCCGTGCCGACGGAAACCTTTGTGATGGTAACCGTCGTTTCCATTTCCCCAGCTAAATTCGGATCGTCGAACTTGTCCGTATAGCGGATCCGTTCATTTTCGACGAGTTCCAGAAATTCGCCCCCGAACGAGTGGCTCTGGCCGGTCGAAAAATTTGTGAAAGACATTTTATACCCGCCGCCTACCTTTGCATCCATCTCGTGGACCTTGCCGGTAAAACCGTTCGGCGGCAGCCATTTCGCCATCGCATCGGCGTCGATGAACGCCTTGTAAACTCTCTCCGGTTTGGCCCGAAGCACACGATGAAATTTGACCGTATTTCCACCCATAATTGCTTTAACCTCCTTGATAAATCAAATAGAATTTATTGTAAATAGACCCTGTACTCCGCATGCCGAACTATTCCAATTAGCCGATCACTTGAGATTCTTTTTAAAGAATTCGAGTGTGCGGTCCCAGGCCAGTTTGGCGGCTTCGGCATCGAAGCGCGGCGTAGTGTCGTTATGAAAGCCGTGCTGCTTGCCGTCGTACATAAAGAGCTCGTATTTTTTGTTGTTAGCTTTTAAGGCCGCCTCATAGGCCGGGATGCCCGCGTTGACGCCCTGATCGTTGCCGGCGTAATGCAGCATCAGCGGCGCCATGATCTTTGGCACGTCGTCGGCGCCGGCCTGGCGTCCGTAGAAGGCGACGCCGGCATTAAGGTCGCTGCCGAGCCGGACAGCCAGCTGGTTGACCATTCCCCCGCCAAAGCAGAAACCGACCGCGCCTAGTTTACCTTTACTGTCGGGCCGCGCTTTGAGCCACTTGGCCGCGGCGACAAAATCCTCGGTCATCTTCTTGCCGTCTACCGTGCGAAAGGCCGCCGCGCCCGCCTCGTCATTGCCGGGATAGCCGCCGACGGAGGTCAGCCCGTCCGGGGCAAACGCCATGTAACCGGCCTTGGCCAGGCGGCGCGCCACGTCTTCGATATATGGATTAAGGCCGCGATTTTCGTGAATGACGAGCACGGCGGGAAACTTTTTGCCCTTGGCGGGACGCGCCAGGTAGCCCTTGATAGAGCCGTTGCCGGCGGGCGAGTCCACGGTCTCGTAGCCTACTTTGAGGTCCTTGTCGTCCTTTGGCACGGTCTGCGCCCAGGCGTAGTTTGGGGTCAGGCTCTCAAAGATCGCCGCGACCGTCAGCCCGCCGACGGCAAACCTGGCCGCATGATTTAAGAACGACCGGCGGTCCATATCGCCGTGCTGGTACTCGTGAAAAAGGTCCAATAACTCCTGCGGGTATTCGTCTGCGGTTTTACGTTCCATATATTCTCCCCTTTATTGTTGATAAGAAAAGAATAACTGATGGCGTAAGGATGTTCAAAGGCTACGCGAACTCCAGTGGGATGAGGTCAGTAGCGTCGGCGTGAGCCGATGCTCCGGCTGCAAGTATCGGTTAATCGAATCTCGGTGATATGAGGTCAGAACCGGGAGCCGTAGCGACCGGGTTTCCTTCGCTTCATTTCTGAAAACGATAGATGCAGTTTGAGGACAATAAACCCCTCGCTACCGCTTCGGGTTCTGACCTCATCGCTGACGCCGACGCTATCGGGTGTAAAAGAACCCGCTAAAAGTAAAACCACAAAATTTCACCAAACTAAACAAACGCCAAAATTCCCTATCGCTCTTAACACCTAAACGTCTTACACTCTCATCATTCTGTTGCGTGCTGCAGAAACTCGACTTTGACGGAAGAGACTCTGAGCATGCCGGGCCAGCCTTTCCGGCCCGTAATAAAGAGGGAGGCACCAGTCGTGGGCGCGCGCTTTCAGCGGAAATCACGGACGGACATTAATGAAAGCTAGCTGTGCCGCCTCTCTTGCATGTGGGCACAGTGAGTTAGAAAACGTGCAAGCCGGCTGCAGGGCATGGGCGGTATGTTTGCCTGCAGTTAGTGAGCTGAGAAGCATATCTGGAGAAACCGTCAAAGCATGTAAACTCCTACGCGCGAACCGTCGCCGGGTCGTTTTCTGCCGCACGCAACAGAACAATTTAGTACAAAATAACGAGCGACAAAACTCCCCTCCTTACGAAGGAGGGGTGGCATGCGCTTCGCATGACGGGGTGGTTCTCTCTTTCTCCATTTTAAAAAGGAATCCGCGAAAAAGAATGATAGCAATGGCGATGAAGTCAGTACCGGGAACGCAGTGACCGGCTGTTTTTTTGCGCTCGTCCCACGCGAATAGAAAAGACAATTCGCTTCGCTCAGAGCCGGTCACTGCGTTCCCGGTACTGACAAGAACTCGCTGCGCAAGATGCGGGCAGGATGCCCGCGCTCCACAATTAGTCCGCGAACGCCACGGTGAGATTTTTGAGCGGCATTGAATCCGACTTATCCACTTCGGCGATCTCTTCCCGATCAACAAAGTTATAGAGGATGTCGCGTTGTTGGGGGCGGAAGCCGGCTTCGCGGATCTGGTAGCGGAGGTCGCGTTCGTTGGCGCAGGTGCTGGCGCCGGCGGCGGAGACCACGTTCTCTTCGATCATGATCGAGCCCATGTCGTCCGCGCCGAAGCGCAGCGCCGTTTGCCCGAGCTTTAACCCTTGTGTCAGCCAGGAGGCCTGGATGTGCCGGACGTTGTCCAGAAAGATGCGCGAGACGGCGAGCATCTGCAGGTAGTCGATGCCGGTCGGTTCTTCGGTGATCTTGCGTCCGAGCGCGGTGTTTTCGCGCTGGAATGTCCAGGGGATAAAAGCGGTAAAGCCGCCGGTTTCGTCCTGCACGTCGCGGATCCTTTGGAGGTGACGGACGCGGTGCTCGATCTTATCGCCGATGCCGAACATCATCGTCGCGGTCGAGATCAATCCCACCTTGTGAACGGCGCGCATCACATCCAGCCATTCCTGCGTGTTGCATTTGGTCGAGACGCGCTTGCGCACCTCGTCGTCGAGAATTTCGCCGCCGCCGCCGGGCAGGGAATTCAACCCCGCCGCTTTTAGCCGCCGCATAATGGTTTCGTAATCCAGCTTGCTGATCAGGTGGATGTTGTGAATTTCCGGCGGGGAAAAACAGTGCAGCTGAAACTTCGGATATTTGGCGTGGAGCGTCGAGAGCAGGTCTTCGTACCACTCGATGTTGAAATCGGGGTGAAGGCCGCCCTGCATCAAAACGCCGGTGCCGCCCAGCTCGATAGTCTCATCGATGCGTTTGCAGATCTCTTCGATCGAATGCACGTAGGTGTCGGGTTTGCCGGGGCGGCGATAAAAAGCGCAGAAGGTGCAGACCACATTACAGACGTTCGTGTAATTGATGTTGCGGTCGATGATGTAGGTCACGATATCCGCGGGATTTTTTTGCTCGCGGATCTGGTGCGCGGCCAAGCCGATGCGGACGAAATCTTTCGATTCGAGCAGCGCGGTGCATTCTTCGGCGCTGATACGAATGCCTGCGACCGCTTTATCTAAAATGGGTTGAATATCCGTGACCATAGCTTTAGATTTTATGTGAAAAGTTTATCAAATAAAAATGAGAAGACCGGCAGAATTGCTTTTTGCCGCTAAAAGCAGCTGAGCCGGGGCCTTGCGAAATGACGTTTTCGTGTGTTTTGGTGTGTTCAGTGTCCTGATTTTGTGGTGCAAAATGAAACAGACACAAGAAAAGTTGTTTCGGAATAGATAAAAGATCATAGCTGATAGATGAGAGATCCGATCTATCATCTGTTAGCTATCAGTTATCAGCTATTCCGAAGGGTAAATACCTTGCCGGCACCACAACTTTAGGAACTATCGACTACTAAAAACTCTTGCTTTCACTCTGCGGGTGTGATATTCAGTGCTTCAGGCCGCAAAAAAACTTCGAAAAACGTCTTCGGCCGTTTCCCGATCTGTTTTTTGGTGAAGTGAAGATAAAGATATCGCTGTTTCGCTTTCTGGTGTTCGTTAACATCGGCTAACGGCCTTTATGGCAGCTCCCGAGCCAACTATCCCATTTCTTTCACAAAAATAGGAGGTTATAAAGATGTTAAGGACAATTGCCAAATTAAGGTCAATTATCACGAACCGTTTGGTTTTGTGTCTGATGATATTCGCCCTTTTGGGTTTCTTTTCACTGGGAGGCACTAACCTGGATAATGCGACTAAAGCATGTGCCGGTCCTTGTCACATAATCGAAAATTATTATTACGACGATGCGACCTACACGCACCTGGTCGGAGCCAAGATCATCGGCTGTAACGGAAGTACTCAATGGGGAATCGTTCCGACTCCGTATCACCTGCAGGATGAAGGAGGCTGCTGCCCGCTTTGCTGCGGCCCATAGAAATCCAGGTTAAATGATGATAGCGAGGGCCGCGAGAACTTTCAAAAAAGAGTTTCGCGGCCTTTTTGATCATACCCGGGCTGCCCAAACCTTTGACCGGGAAAGCCGCATCATACAAGGGAGAAAACATCGCGAAAGTTTTTAGACACAAACCCACGGATTATAGTATAGTTAGCGGATATACTTGAAAAATTTGCAGTACCGAATTGATGCGACAATTCATCAAGTGCTTCAGTTCTATAATGTTATTGTTTTACTTAATCAGAAGAGAGGGAGTTATGAACAATAGGAAAGCAAGTTTTATCAGGATAGCGATCTTGACGTTTATGTTTGCAGCCTCGGCAGCCACAGCTAAGGCCGAGAATTTCATTGCATACCTTAACGGCGCCCAACAGGTGCCGGCCGCAGCCACCAGTGCGACGGGTTATGCGCGGGTTTTTCTAAATGAAGGTGCGGGTACTATTACCTTCACTGTGGTATTTAACGGGTTGACGAGTGCGCAGACTCTCTCTCACATACACGCGCCCGCTGCCATCGGGGCCAATGCCTCGGTAGTGATCGATTTCGGCGCCGTCGGCGGAACATCCGGAACGATCTCCGGCACGCGTTCGATCACCCCGACGCAGATCGCCCAACTTCGCGCTCACCAGGGATATGTAAATGTCCACAGCGTTAATTTTCCCAACGGCGAGATCCGGGGCCAGCTGGGCATCACGCGCCCGGTAGATTATGACGGCGACGGCAAACAGGACCCGAGCATCATCCGCTTTCCTAATATCGCCCCTCCGGGTGTCGCGCAGATAACCTATTACAATAACAACACTACCAGCGGCGTGCAGATCGAACCGTGGGGCGATGTCAACAAGGATTTCCCGGCGCCGGGCGATTATGACGGCGACGGTAAAGGCGATCTGGCCATCTATCGTGACGGTGCAAATACTCCGAACGGCCAAAGTGAGCATTGGGTGCTTTTCTCTTCGAACGGTACCGTGGGCAGGGCCTTTTTCGGCACAACCGGTGACGAGGCGGTCAACCGCGATTATGACGGTGACGGTAAAACCGACGTGGCGGTATTTCGCCGCGGCTTAAACATAGGAGATCCGGCTGTCTGGTATATCCAGCAGAGCGCGAGCGGGCAGGTAAGAATAACGCAGTTCGGAACGACCGGAAATACCGAGGACAATTCCACCGGTGACACCCCGGCGCCGGGCGATTATGACGGCGACGGCAAATTCGACCTGTGCCTGTACCGGTTCGGATTCACGGGTAACCCGTCGAACAATTCCTTTATCGTGCTGCGCAGTTCGGATGGCGTTACTACCTATCAGAACTGGGGTAATTTTACCAGCGATTACGTACTTCCGGGCGATTATGACGGCGACGGCAAATACGACTACTGCGTGGCGCGAACCGGTGCGACCGCTACTTCGCCGATGGTCTGGTGGGTGCTGAAGAGCTCTAACGGCCAGGTACAGGCACAGACGTTCGGATTCAGCGCCGATCTGCCGACACAGGGCGATTACGACGGCGATGCCCGGACCGATTTTTCGGTCTATCGTAACGGGGCAACTGTCGGATCCGCCAGCTTCTTCTGGTACTTCAGCAGCTTTGTTAATAACGGGTTCGGTACCCAGTGGGGCATCAGGGGTGATTTCCCGCCGGCTACATTTGACGCGCGTTAATTTAGCGTAAATTAAGATAAGAAAGCTCCGGCAAGATTTGCCGGGGCTTTTTTGCGCGCGGTCACGGATATTATTAATTGTTCGGCGGCTATTTTGATCGTCAAAATGTCCTAAAAAGTCGATTCCATAACAGTTTAGTAATGCTATAGCTAGCTTAGATATGCGTGCATAGCCGTTATATCCGTCTAATACGCGTTTTATCCTTAAAAGAAAATGAAACGAAAGTATTGCTTTATACATATCTATTAGAAGCGCATAAAAAAAGTAAAACTGGAGGGCTAGCAATGGATAAAGTGCTTTCATTGAATGTAGTTCTTTTGAGTCTTGACGTAATAGGACGATTAACTATAGGTGTCCTGGCTGGGGGCGTTTTTTTCGTTGTAATATCAATCTGTTTAAAAAAATGGAATGAAAAAAAGGAGAATTATTGGAAAAGTTTCTTTCAGGATTTTTGTCGTGACATAGGAATAGCTTTTGCGGTTGCAGGACTAGTGACCGTAGTATATGGGAATGTACTAGACTTTCAACGATTTTCAGATGCCGTTGGTTTGATGATCGGTGAAAGCGTTCCCCAGTCTGTTTGGGATAAAACGAAGACTCAAGTTTTCCAAAGAGATGTGTTGCGGGGAAATTATGAGGCCACCTGGCAAATCGTCCCTGAGAGATCAATGCCGCCAGATCAGGTTATTTTAAAGGTGAGAATAAAGTACACCATCTATGGACTAAAATCACAGCCTTTCGAATACAGTATTCAGCAGGAGCTGGAAAACATGCACTTGTTCAATACGGCCAAAAAACTTCCCAGATTTGATAGAGTTACCATCGTAGGAGCAAAAGTTTATGAGGGGATTGAGCTGGAGCAACTTGTTAAAAACGGACTTCTAACACTTCCTCTTATTAATTTGAATGAATGGAAAAAAACGGAGCCTGAATATGAACTTCAAACCAATAAGGGAACTGACATTATTTTCGAACGTTCCGAAATTATTAATCTTCCGGGCGCTTACAGCACAGTGCTTTCTGGTTTGACTAAAAATATTAGATTACAAATCGAAACCGCTGACGACATTCAATTTGAATTAAAAGAATGGTTTGTTTCCAACGGCAAAGGATTTGAGAAAACTGGCAATTATTTCATTTATAACGGTGTTGCACTGCCCGGACAAAGTATAAGCGTGCAGTTTTGGCGTAAGTCAGACACCAAACAGGAAAAACGATAATAAATATTTTTTTGCAAAATTGTTGATACTTTTCGTTCTAATTTTACGCGTTATCTAAGTGAAGGCAGTTTTTCACGAAAGGCAGAACGAAAATGAGAAGCAGAGAGAACAAATTTCAAGGCAGTGACATGGCGCTGGTGTTGTTTGTCGGCATAGCCGCCTGGTTAATGCTGTACCAGTGGGCGTTCTAGTCCAGCAGCAGCAGGGGCCTGTTTTGGGCGATAAGTGAGTTTTTATAGGCAAGCTCGAAATAAAGCTCCATTCCCCGGCGCATCGAATCGTCCACTGAGTAACTGATATTCTCCGTCAGATAAGTCTTAAAATCCTCGCGCGGCAGTTTTATTTCCTTTTCATAATTCGAAACTATTTCGTCGATATGGGCCAGGCCTTCGTCCCGGGCGGCGGCAAAATCGAGCTCAAGCTTTTGAGCGCGCGTCATCCACATCGCAAAAACAAAGCCAAAACCCGTGTAATGTTTCCAGAGCTCGGCCAGGTCAAAAACCCGCAGCTCGGAGCTACCCGAACCACCTGACGGAGCCGACAATTTAAGAGCCGGGTCGCCGATCAACAGAGCGCAGTCCGCATCGCTCAGCATTTTATCCAGATCGGGCGCGGCCTCTATCCATTCCGGTTCAAAGCCTAAAAATTCACGAAAAATGATCTTGGTGAGGGTAACGGATGTCTTTGAAGAGATATCGAGGGCGACCGATCTTGCGTCAGACAGCTCTTTGCCGCGGGTGACCAGGGCCACGCTGCGAACCCTTTCCTTTGCGCCGACGCAGACGTCAGGCACCAGCCGCAGGCCCGGGGTCGTCTGGTAGGCGATGACCGGTACGAGCGCTGCGTCTACACGGTCCTGCGCCAGCAGCTCGGCCGAGCGGGCAGGGGCGTTGTCCAAAATTATTTCGACTTTGCCGTGGTTTAGCCCGTAAAGAAATGACCAAACCAGCGGCGCTGTATTGGAATAGCTGGAGGCTGAGATTCGCGGAACCGGCATTTGATATCAGTCAGCCAGAACGTCCTTGAATTCAGGATTTTCGTAAAGCGCGATCTTAGCGTAGCTGCAGGTCGCTTTGACCTTTAAACCATTGGCCCGGGCGTACTTTACGGCTTCTGCGAGGAGGTCGCGCCCGATGCCTTCGCCGCGCAGTTTTTTATCGACCTCAGTGTGGTCGATAGTTATCTCATTATCGCCGGTTTTGACGTATGTCATCTCGGCGACCCATTCACCATTTTCTTCAATATAAAAAGCACCCTTTTTCCCGTGCTCGTCTCTTTGGATTTCCATCATACCTTTATTTCTAACAGATGCGTTTAACTTTGCCAAATCTTGCTGGAATTAATTGGCTGAATTATGCTTAGCTAATGAAAATTTACGACGTGACGGTGCCTATCAGCTCTGAGACCCCGATCTATCAGGGTGACCCGCCGGCAAAGATAGACCTTTGCAAATCGATCGCCAAGGGCGACGCGGCCAATGTTTCGCAAATCTGCGTCGGCGTGCACACCGCCAGCCACGTGGATGCGCCCAATCATTTTATCGAGGGCGGCGCGCGCGTCCATGAGATACCGCTCGAATCGCTCGTCGGCAATTGCCGCGTGCTGGAATTATCCGACGAAGTAATGGCAATTGAACCGGAACATTTGGGAGATTTGGCAAATGTCGAGCGAATTTTATTTAAAACGCGAAACTCGGCCTTTTGGAATACGCCCGAAGACGGTTTCCGCACGGATTTTACTTATATCTCGCCCGGGGCCGCGCGGGTGCTCGCCGGCTGCGGCCTAAAGCTGGTGGGAATAGATTACCTCTCGGTGGAAAAATTCGGCTCGGAAGATTTCGCCACGCATATCACCCTGCTGGAAAAAAATATTGTGATCGTCGAAGGACTGGACCTGCGCCAGGTTCCCGCCGGAGATTATGAAATAACCTGCCTGCCGCTGAAATATATAGGCGGCGGCGGCGACGGCAGCCCGGCCAGGACGATCTTGAGAACAGTGAATAGTGAATAGTGAATAGGGGGGCGGCCAAAGAGTTGGCTATTTCAAAGGACCAAAACAATGAGAAAAATTCTTTTAGCGCTTTCGGCATTTATTTTTTGTTTTTCAATTTCAGCGTCAGCACAAAACGGGTCGCAGGCAGTTATTACAAAACCGAGCTCGCTGATCATCCTCAACGAAGAAGGTAAAAGTTTTGAATTTACTGCGGCAGACCTGGCGAAGCTTTCCCGGCAGCAAGTCAAAGCAAAGGACCACGATGGCAAAGAGATCCTGTATGAGGGTGTGAGCGTGGCGGATGTGCTGAAACTCGCCGGCGTCAAACTCGGCGGCGATACGATGCGCGGAAAACGCGTCGCGCAGTATTTGCTGGTTGAAGCGAAGGACAATTACAAAGCAGTATTTTCTTTGACTGAATTCGACCCGGAGTTTACCGACACGGTGATCTTGCTGGCGGATAAGGCTGACGGAAAGGCGCTGGGCGATAAGAGCGGACCGTGGCAGATCATCGTGCCGGATCAGAAAAAACACGCCCGCTGGGTGAGGCAAGTGGCAAAGCTATCGATCAAAACAGCAAATTAACGGCGAAACAAATCTTTAAAACTGACGTAACCATACCGCGAACCTAAAAACACGGTTTAGCTATAAACTAATAGCTGACAGCTTTTTAATGGTCGATCCTTAACTTTGGTCTCTACGGGATAACTAATGAAAAAATTCGCGGTTGTTTTTGGGATATGGGCGACTATACTTCTTGCGTCCGGTAATGCAGTGGCGCAAAACGAGAACGCTTTGCGGGTGTTAAATTCCGCTTTAGACGCTCTCGGCGGAAAAGAAAAGATCAGTTCTTTCAAGTCGATCTATTTTTCGGCCACCGGCACGGAAAACGGCACCGCCGCCGGACAGTCTTACGATCCAGGAAAAGATACCTTCACTAGACACGAAGAAAAACTGGCGGTCTTTGCCGACGGCGTCCGCCTCGCCTACGAATACAAAACGGAGCGCGGTGACGGCACTACCCGCTGGCGGCGATTTATGTTTGCGGACGGGCGCCGCATAGTAGCCGATTTCGGCACCAGGGCGGCTTATGCGTCGGCGGTGAAATTTCCCTCGACAGACCGCAATCAGGATGCGCGCCGCATTCCGCATTTCCTGTTGCTCGAAATTTTGGCAAATGCGCGGGGCATGCACTACGCGGGAGCGCGGACTTACGAAAACAAGCCGCAGGAATTGATCACGGTAATGCTGCCAAATACGAAGATCCTGCTTTTGCTCTATTTCGATAAACAAACAAAGCTTTTGACGAAATACGAATATTCGACCAATATGCCGGGGATCGGCGTTGCCATGGTCGAATATGTTTTTGCGCAGTACCGGCGGCACACGCAGTTGGGCTGGTTTCCGGTCTCGCACCAGATAAAGATCAACGATAAAGTTTTTCGCAGCCTGATCTTTGAACGGGCCCTGGCGAATTCGGACGAAGCCGAGGCGATGATGAAATTGCCGCCCGAACTCGAAGGATTTGTCACCCCGGCGGGCACGGTCAAAGAGATCGCCAAAGGCGTTTATTATGTCTATGGGGTGAGCGGTTTTCAGCCGATGTTCATCGAGTTCAAGGACTTTGTGCTGGCGGTGGAAGCCCCGGCAAATCATCCGAGCGTGGAAGATACTCCGCTGGAAACGATCGGCGATATCAATTCGGTAACGGAAGAATTTATCGCCAGGATCAGGCAGACAATTCCGAATAAACCGATAAAATATGTCGTGATCACGCATTCTCATAGCGATCACATGGGAGGCCTGCGGGCGTTTATGGCTGAAAGCCCTACGGTGCTAACCTCGCCGGGCAACAAAACATTTTATGAGAACTTTGTGCCGGGGTTGAGAGTGGAAACATTTGCGGGAAAGCGGACCATTTCCGACGGGCAGCGGACGGTGGAATTAATTAACGTCTGGAAAAATCCGCACACCGAGGAAAATATTATCGTATATCTGCCGCAGGAAAATTATATTTTTCAGGGCGACCTGTTTTACTTTAACGGCGATGCTTCTTTTCCGCCGAAAGACCGGATGACGGTGATGCCTTTCTTTGCCAACTGGCTAAAGAAAAACAAACTTGCACCCGCGCGGATCTACGGTTTTCACGGGACTCTATACGCGACGATGGAGCACGTCGAGAAGGTTTTGGAGCTCAGCGGCAGTCGTTGAGCTGCGCGGCGTAGTATTATTTATCAGTCTATTTATGAAGATCATACTGGGAATTATTTTGATGGCGCTGTGTTTTGCTGTTACCGCCCGGGCGCAAAACTCGCAGAACGATCCGGCGGTCCCGCATATTTTCTATCATGTGCCTGGACAGGAAAAAGCCCGGGTGCAAAAAGATATCGTCTATAAAAAGACGGAGGCCGCGGAACTCAAGATGGATATTTATTCGCCGGCGGAAATAAAAGCCGGCGCGATGCTTCCGGCGGTGTTTTTTGTCAGCGGCGCGAGCGAGACAAAGCATTGGAATGTTTATAAAGACTACGGTGAACTGACGGCGGCCAGCGGCATGATCGCGGTCAATTTCAACAAGCGCTTTCCGCAGGGTGAAGCCGGTTATGCCACGGGGCTGGAAGACACGTTGTCCGCGATCGCTTTTGTGCGCGAAAATGCGGGGAAATACGGCATCGACAAGGATCGGATCGTCGTGTGGACATTTTCCGCGGGCGGCGCGCTGACCATCGCCGGGCTGCAGGAAAATCAGCCTTATGTAAAAGCGGTGATCAGCTATTACGGAATTCTTGGAATGACTTCACGCAGGCAGGTGACGGCGCTGGGCGAAAAACTTCCGCCGATGCTGGTGGTGCGCGCGGGGCGCGATTCGCAATTTATTAACAATGCGATCGACCTCTTTGTCCATGAAGCGATAAACAAGAACGCGGATATAACTTTTTACAATTATCCGAATGGACAGCACGCGTTCGAGCTGCGCGACGATACCGGGCAGACGCGTGATATATTGCGTAAGACATTTGGTTATTTGACGGAAAAGTTAAAATAGTAAATCAGGCAGCTAACAGCTTTCGTGATTCCAATGGACGTAAACGACAAAAATTATCGCACGCGGGTTTTCGATATCGTGCGGCAAATCCCCCAGGGCAGGCTGATGACCTATGGCCAGATCGCTATCCTGCTGGGCGAAGGCTACACGGCGCGAACGGTCGGATACGTAATGCACGCGGCGGATGAAGGTGTGCCCTGGCAGCGCGTGATAAATTCGCAGGGAATGTGTTCGACCCAGCACCTGCTGCTGCCGCACAACAAGCAGCAAATGCTGCTCGAACAGGAAGGCGTCGTCTTTAACGAAAAAGGAAAATGCAGCCTGGAAGATTACCGTTGGAAACCGGAAGGCTATGAGGAAGAGGACGACGATCAGCCCAGCCTGTTTGATCCGGCCTGAAAATCAAACCGCTTATATTTGACGAAATACCCGTTTGCGTACCTTAGCTCCGTTCATCAAAAAAATCCCCGTCACACATCGTTTCAGGAGACAGCTTTTATGAGGCTTTTCGCAGCCAGATCTTTAGTTATTCTTTCCATTTGTATCGTTTCGTCCGTACCGGGTTTGTCGCAGATCTTATCAACGGAACCCCCGCCTCCGGCGCAACAGCAAACGCAGCAACAAGTTTACCCGCGCGACCCGGCCAGAGAGCAGCGCATCCTACAGGAATTGCAAAAGACGGCGCCTAAGGCCGTGCAAACTTTCAAGAAGGCTACTGAAGCTCTGGACGGCGGGGATTACGGGCAGGCGATCCCTCTTTACAACGAAGTGCTGAAACAAGCGCCGAATTTTGAACCGGCCCTAAGACGGCTGGGATACGCTCTTATCGATTCCGGGAAACGAAAAGAAGGATTGGAGCTGACGCAGAAAGCGCTCAGCCTTAACCGCAGCGCCGATAATTTGCTGGGCCAGGCTACCGCGCTGATAAATCCCGGCCCGGATAACCAGGAGTCAACTCCGGCTGAGATCGCACAGGCACTCGCACTGGCGAAAGAGAGCTTTGAAAAAGGCGGTAAAAAAGATAAGGATGCGATGATGGTGATCGCCGAGCTGAGCTTCGTTTCGAACAAGATGGATGACTTTAACAAGGCTGCGCTGGCGCTAAAAGAAATAGCGCCGAACGATATGGCGACCCATTATTACAACGGGATCCGGCTGGCAAACTTTGGAGCTTACGCCTCGGCGCAGGAGGAGATCAGGCAGGCTGAAACGGCAGGACTTCCTCACGAAGAAGCCGAGCGGATATTTCTGGCGATCGCAAATGCCCAGGAAGCTCAAACACAGCAGACCGTAATCCCCGGAGGAAAGTATATCGCTTACGGCCTTTATTTTTTTGCCGCCTGGATAGTGGGACTGATCCTGTTGTTCTTTGTCGGGAAAATTCTTTCGGCGAGAACTCTTTACTCGGTGGAAAATTCCGATCCTAATGATATTACCGGCGGCGGGCAGGCGGGATTGCGCAAGATCTATCGCGCGGTCATTACTTTTGGCGGTGTCTACTATTACATTTCTCAGCCGGTGGTGGTGCTGTTGATCATTGCGCTGACCATTGGCGCGGCCCTCTTTTTCCTGACGGTCGGCATAGTTCCCGTCAAACTGCTTTTCATTTTCGGGTTGGTAGGATTGATAACCATTTTTTACATGGTCAGATCGATATTTGTCCGCATCAAGGCGGAAGATCCGGGACGGGCCTTAAGCGAACAAGAAGCGCCGGGTTTATGGGCGCTGGCACGCGATGTGGCGCAGACCGTTCAGACCCGGCCCGTCAATGAAATTCGCGTCACGCCCGGCACAGACCTGGCGGTGTATGAACGCGGCGGGATGTGGGCCAAGATGAACGATAAAGCCGACCGGATCCTTATTCTAGGCACGGCGGTGCTAAATGATTTCAAGCAAAATTCATTTCGCGCCGTACTGGCGCACGAGTACGGCCACTTTTCCAATCGCGACACGGCCGGCGGCGCGATGGCAATGCGGGTAAATAATCACATTATCCATTTAGCGGAAGCCATGGCCTTAAGCGGCACCGCGACGTTCTATAACATAGCGTTCCAGTTTTTGCGTCTCTACCATTTCATCTTTCGGCGCATTACCCACGGTGCGACCCGGCTGCAGGAAATACTGGCGGACCGCGTGGCCGCGTATCAATACGGCCCCGATACTTTTCGCGAAGGATTGACCCACGTCATTCGCCGCGAAGTGGAGTTTAGCCATTTGGCCAACAAGGAGATCGGCGAAGCGATCAAGGCCAACCGGATGATACAAAATCTCTACGAGCTGTCCGCGCAGGATGATGATGTGAAGAAAAACCTGGAAGAAGAAATGAACAAATTTCTGACGCGGCCGACCACGGAAGACGATACCCACCCGAGCCCGCAAGATCGTTTCCGGCTTACAAGCGGGGTCAAGGCCAGAGAAACAGCACCGCTCACCGGCATGGTCTGGGACCTGTTCAAAGACCGAGGGGCGCTCACCAACGAAATGAACGACTTGCTAGAAAAGGCGGTTCGGGCAAAAATATAAAGAGATAAAGATCTCTTTATGTTCGAATCAATTCATTTCCAGTCAAGCGGACGAAAGACAACCCACGCCTCAAAACCGGAGGTGCTGGAAAAACTGCGCGCGATCGTCGGCGCGGAAAATGTTTTGGTCGAACCGGAAAAGGTCGAGCCATACGGCGCGGACGCGGTGAAGGAAAAATTTCCGCCGGAGGCAGTGGTCTTTCCCGAATCGACCGCGCAGATGGCCGAGATATTAAAACTAGCTAACGAAGTGAATTTTCCGGTGACCGCGCGCGGCGGCGGCGTGGGATATACGGGCGGCGCGGTTCCGGTGGACGGCGGCATCGTGATCGGCACCGACCGGATGAAAAAGATCGTCGAGATAAACGTCGACGACCTGTATGTGATCTGCCAGCCTGGCCTGACGACCTATGAATTGCAGCAGGCGGTGGAAAAGCACGGGCTGATCTTTCCGCCCGACCCCGCCAGTTATAAAGACAGTTTTATCGGCGGCAATATTGCCGAGAACGCCGGTGGAATGCGCACCCCGAAATATGGCGTGACAAAACATTATGTGCTTGGGCTGGAGGTAGTTACCGCGACGGGCGAGGTGCTAAGAACGGGCGGCAAGACGGTTAAGAATGTGGTGGGGTTTGATCTGACGGGGTTAATGTGCGGTTCGGAAGGAATGCTCGGCATCATTACCGAAGCCACGCTAAAACTTTTGCCAGCGCCGGAAGCCACGGCGACAGTGCGTGCTTCGTTTCGCTCGATGGAAGAGGCTTGCAAGGTGCTGACGAAATTTACGCCCGAGGGCTTGCTGCCGATGGCGATGGAAGTGATCGATGAACACTGCATCGAAGCCATCGAGCAAAATTATGCGTTCGGTTTGTCGAAGGACGCTAAGGCGGTGCTGCTGGTGGCGGTCGATGGCTCCGGTCAGGAAGTGGAAAAAAATGCGATCTTGATCGAACGCATCATCTCGGAAAACGGCGGCTTTGATGTCATCCGCGCGCAAAATAAAGAAGACGAAGATAAGCTCTGGGATGTGCGCCGCGCGATCTCGCCCAGCCTGATGAAATTCGGCACGCTGAAGATAAATGAAGACGTGGTGGTGCCGCGTTCGAAAGTGCCGGAGCTGGTCGCCCGTATCGAAGAGATCGGCCGCGCGCACGATACTTTTGTCGCCAATTTCGGCCACGCCGGCGACGGCAATATTCACGTGAACTTTTTATGCGATCGCGAAGATGCCGATTCGATCGCGCGCGCGCGGGAATGCGTGAAGGAAACTTTTGAGCTTTCAGTGCGCCTGGGCGGCACCATCTCGGGCGAGCACGGCATCGGTTATGTCAAAGCGCCGTACATGGATTACGCCATCGACAAAACCGCCATGGAAATAATGAAAGGCATCAAAAAAGTTTTTGACCCGAACGGCATTTTAAACCCCGGCAAGATGTTTGTCTGATAAAAAGTGGCCTTACAAAAAATAAGAAAAACTTTACGAAAGAATGCTTTTTTGCACGGCGTCTATATGCGCGCAAAGCGGCTGCTGAATTCGCAATTGCTGGGGATGACCTCAAAGACCGAGCAGGAATACTGCACGCGCTATGGACGGGAAATTTACACAGGCGCGGGTGAGGTTGTCGATCTCGGGTGCTGGCTTGGTTCGACGACGCTTTCGCTGCTCGAAGGGCTGCTGAAAAATCCCGCGTTTTTAAATTCGGACAAAAAAGTTTACGCCTACGATCTTTTTATCTGGTTTGATTGGATGAATGAGAGCACGGCGGGCACGAACCTGCTGGCGAAATATAAAGAAGGCGATAATTTTGTGGCGGAGTTTGAGCGGCGAACGGAGAAGTATTCTTCGCGGATAGAAATTTGCGCGGGTGATCTGGTACAGCTGGGCTGGAATGGCAAGCCGGTGGAATTTTTGCTGATCGACGCGATGAAGACCTGGGACCTGGCAAACGGCATCGTCCGGCATTTTTACCCGTCGCTGCTGCCGGGAAAGGGGATGATACTGCACCAGGATTTTGCGCATCATTTTGCGCCGTGGATACACGTGCTGCAATGGAAATTTCGGGAATATTTCGAGTTTGCCGAGGAAGTGCCGCGTTCGCAAAGCCTTGTGTTCAGGCTGGTTAAGCCAATTCCAACAGAATTGCTGCAAATGGGCTACGGCTTTGAAAGTTTTTCCGATTCCGAGGTGGATGAAGCGTTCGAGTATGCGATGAAAATCGTGTCGGCGGAAAAACTGCCGAACGTCGCAGCGGCAAAAGTAATGTGGTACGTCCACCAGGAAAAATTCGCTGAGGCAAAAAAAGTTTGGCAGAAACTCGTCGATGCCGGAGTGCCGCGCATAGATCATATGGCGGTCTTAAACGAAATGCTGGAATCGCACGTATAAGTGAAACTATGAAAATAATTTTAACGTTGATGCTGGGCGCGGGCCTCTTTGTTTTTTTAGGCGGTGAAGCGCGGGCGCAAAAGAAAACGGTCATCCTGATCCGCCACGCGGAAAAAGATCTTTCGCCGGAACAGAACTCGTCCGACCCGGAGCTTTCCGCCGCAGGCAAGGAACGTGCGCAGCGCCTGCCGAAAGCGATAAAAAAATACCGGCCCTATGCGATCTATTCCTCCAATTACAAACGCACCCGCGCTACCGCCGCCCCGCTCGCGGAAAAATACAAAATCGAGGCGCAGATCTACGATCCACGCAAGTTGAATGACATCGCGGCCTCGGTAAAGGACAGCAAAGCCCGCCGCATCGTCGTCGTCGGCCACAACACCACCACGCCCCAGCTTATTAATCTGTTAATAGGCGAGCAAAAATTCAAAGAACTCTTGGAGACGGAATACGACAAGATATTTGTTCTTAAGTTTAAAAACGGGCAGTTGAAAAGAATTGAATTGTTGGAGTATTAGCGCGATAGCGAAGTAGAAAAGAATCTGTGTAGATAAACGGTTCAGAGTTCAAGCTTTAGCTTGTCTTCAGTTTTAAGAAAGGAGACAAACTAAAGTTTGAACTCTGAACCGTTTACCGGTCGGGCCAAGTGTAGCGCTTGATAAATTCCGCCGCACCTTGCAACGCGGCACCGGCTTCCGGCAAAAAACCGTCCAGCATTTGCCAGCAGTGAAAGACGTCATCAAAAATTTCCAGTTTACTCGTTCCGCCTGATGCCTGGATCTTTTCATGTACGCGGCGTGAATCGTCAAGCAGAAGTTCGGTTGAGCTGACTTGGAAAAGTATCGGGGGAAGCCCGCTTAGATCGGCGAAAGCCGGCGATACATACCTTTCCAGCGGCGATGTTTCGTACAAGTAGGCAGAGGCAAATTCTTCACAATTTTCCGGGTAAAACATTGCGCAGCGGTCAATATCCGGCAAACCGGCGCCGTCCCTTACCGTCAGGTCGGTCCAGGGTGAAAAACACACGGCGCAAGCCGGCAGCGGCAGGCTTTCATCGCGGACACGCAGCAGCAGACCCAGCGCCAAATTTCCTCCGGCCGAATCTCCCGCAAGGGCGATGCGGGCCGCGGAAATATTCTGCGCCAACAGCCATTTGTAGGCGGCGACCAGGTCGTCCAGCCCGGCAGGGAAAGGATGTTCGGGGGCTAACCGGTAGTTTGCCGCAAAGACGCGAAAGTTGGTCCGGCGGGCCAGCCCGGTAGTAATGGGCCGGTGAGTTTGCGCCGAACAGGAAATAAAACCGCCGCCGTGAATATAGAGAATTACCGCGTCCTGATCGCCGTTTTCCGGTTCGATCCACTCGCCGCGTATCTCATTCTGCTCCACCTTCCGTACGTTTATTCCTCTAAGCCATAACCAGCTGAACGCCGACGGCACGCCAAAAAGATCTCGCGCCCGGTGAACCAGAGCTTTCTCATCGTGTCCCCATCGCCGCCTTTTAATAAGCAGACGAACGGCGTTGTTGAAAAAACTGGCTGGCAGGCTAGGCATAGATCTTGAGTGAGACTGAAAAGCAATTCTATACTAAAATTGAATCATGAGAGGGAGATTTACGCATTGAATAGATTGCAAGAAAATGACCAAATCTGAAGAGTTAGTCTACAAACTTTGTACAAAATCCTTTTTGTCATTGTGGAGTTATGCAAATCCTAAAGGCAAAAAGGGAAAAGAACTGTGCGATATTCTCGTAGTTTGTGAGCCAGACATTATTATTTTTTCAGTTAAAGAAGTTGAGCTAAAGGAGACAGGGGATAAAGTTGGGTACGATAGATGGCGTAAAGCAGCAGTTGAAGAATCTTGTCAACAAATTTTCGGAGCTGAGCGCTGGATAAATTCTAGTCAACAAATTGTAAAAAAAGACGGAGAACTAGGTTTATTCTTTCCGGACCCTTCAGTCAGGCGCATACATCGAGTTGCTGTCGCTTTAGGAAGTAAAGGGAAAGTTCCTGCCGCTTCTAAGCATTATGAAAAAGGGTTTGTTCATGTGTTAAATGAACATTCACTCGATGCTTTATTGAAAGAATTGGATACGATTAGTGATTTTGCTCAATATCTGAATGAAAAAGAAAAGTTCTTCACTAATGGTAGAGCTTTAACGCTGTTCGATGGTAGCGGTGAAGAAGATCTACTTGCTTTTTATATATCGAACGAGAATAGATTTCCGGAGCAAGTGACTATGCTCGTCATTGATACTGATTTGTGGATTGGATTCAAGAAACTCCCCGAGGTTAAGGCGAAAAAAAAGTTGGACGTGATAAGTTATTTCTGGGACGAGCTAATAGAGGAACTGTATCAAACTTACTTAAGTTCAAACATTATTTTTGATGAAGATTTTGCGACCGAATTAACTGAAATAGAAAAAGCGGTTCGCGTATTGGCGAGGGAAAATCGTATGGGTCGAAGAATGTTGTCCATTGCGTTAACTGATTTTTTGCAAAACTCAAAAAAAGGAGAATATAAAGCGAGAATAGTTACTGACGCGAGCTCAAGGTCTGACACAATATATGTTTTTCAACTTTCTAATTACGATAGTAATAGAAAAGCGAATAGAAATAGATTAAATTTAAGATGTGTAGTGGCACGAGGTTTGGTTCCAGATAAGAGAAAAGTTTTAGGCATTATTGTGGAAGTGTCAGAAAAAGTTAAGGGTACAGCGACAGGATTGTTTTTACTCGATATTGGTGAATGGACAAGAGAGTGGCAAGAAAAGATGGAAATGATCCAAAAAGAAACAGGTTATTTTGAGAATTGGAATCCAAAGAGTTTTTCTGAGGATGAATATCCCCAAATTTAATATTGTAAAGGTGAATAGAGTGTTTTGTTGAAATACACCTATGCGCGGACGATTCGTGGTACATGAGCATCACGCGACGCGGCTGCACTGGGATGTGCGGCTGGAGATCGAGGGCGCGCTGAAATCGTGGGCGGTGCCGAAGGGCCCGTCGATGAACCCGCGCGATTACCGGTTGGCGGTGCAGGTGCCCGACCACATTCTCAGCTATATAAATTTTGAAGGCGTGATCCCGGAAGGCAGCTACGGCGCGGGCGATGTGCGCGTGTGGGACCGCGGCTTTTTTGATTCGCTGCGCGACCCCATGACACAGCTTGAGCAGGGCAAGATAGTTTTTACTTTTTACGGCGAGAAACTTTACGGCGAGTTTTCGCTGGCGAAAATTGTCGGCGAGGAAAAGAATTGGATACTGGCGAAAGCGCGCGATAAATTTGCCGACCGGGAATGGCAGATGGAATCTATTTTGCTGCCGAAGAAAATGAGGAAATAGTGGTGAGTTGTAAGTGGTGAGTGAGAACCACCCCGGCGCTAAATACGCAATACGTAATACGTGATGGGAACAACTGAGAACCACCCCGGCGCGGAAGCCGCGCCACCCCTCCTTCGTAAGGAGGGGAGTTTGTTGAAACACTTCACCCTTGCTTTCCGTTCAACTAATCCCTAATCCCTAATCCCTAATCCCTAATCACTTATTCGTTGCTTTTATTAATCTCTCTAATTTGATCCGGGCGGAGTCGCTGTCGATAGATTGTTCGGCGAGGCGGGCGGCCTGCATCGGCTGTTTGGCGAGTCCGGCGACCAGGATGGCGGCGGCGGCGTTTATCACCACCAGCGAGCGCGCTTCGTCGCGGCGTTTGCTAAGCAAAACGTCGGTGATGATCTGAGCGCTTTCGCCGGGCGTTTTGATATGCAGATGATCGATCTTGCCTGATTTAAGCCCGAAATCTTCGGGCGTGATGCGAAAGGTCTTTATCTTTCCACCCGACACTTCGGCGACATAGGTTTCGCCGGTGATGGTGAGTTCGTCGAGGCCGTCGCTGCCGTGCACGACCCACGCGTGCTGAGTGCGCAGCAAAGCCAGAGCCTGGGCGATCGGCCGGATCAGATCAGGATGCCAGACGCCGACCACCTGGCGCGGCGTGCGCGCCGGATTTCCCAACACTCCCAGCAGATTCAAAGTAGTGCGGATGCCGAGGCTGCGTTTGACGTCGCCCACGCGGCGCAGGATCGGATAAAATTTCGGCGCAAAAAGAAATGCCAGCCCGGTGCCGTTCAAGGCGGCCTGGGTCGTTTCAATTTCGCCGGTGACTTTTATTCCGAGTTTTTCCAGCACATCGGCGCTGCCGCATTTGGTGGCCACGCCGCGATTGGTGTGCTTGGCGACCGTGGCGCCGGCGCCGGCGGCGACAAAGGCCGCGGCGGTCGAAACATTAAAAGTTTTTGCTGCGCTCGAACCCGTTCCGGAAGTATCGACCAGGGCTTTCTGGCGGGAATTTATTTTCACGGCGCGCTTGCGCATCACGTCGGTCATTCCGGCCAGCTCGGCCGGGGTTTCGCCTTTGGCGGCCAGGGCCACCAGCGCGCCGGCGATCTGCGCGGGCTGCGCGTTCTCATCCAGCAGCGCGGTAAAAAAACCCGCCGCCTCGATAGGCGAGAGGTCTTCGCCGCTGATCAGGCGCTCCAAAAAAGGGCGCAGGGGCGTGTCCGCCACGCTGGCGATCAAAGGTAAAGGCTTTGCACGATGCCATTCTTTTTTTGGCATAAACGAATTATAAGGGAAATTGGCGGCGAGAGGGCAAACCGGGGCGAGGAAAGGGAAAAATCCCTAATATTAACTATCTCAAAATTTAAGGAAATTTGGAAGAGTTTTTTTGCTGGCGGGACCGTCGTAAAGAGGGAATTGTAATGAAACTGTCTGACCTTCCGTCATTAAATTGCCACTAGCTTTAGCTAGTGGTTAAGATTCCAAAAATAAAAAAGGGCTTTAGCCCAAACCAAAAGAATTGGGCTAAAGCCCTGTTCAACATTGGCATTTAATCCACTAGCTAAAGCTAGTGGCAATTGATAAATCACTGGCTTCACAAAAAATAAAAAGGTTTAGAGTTCAAACTTTAGTTTGTCTTTGATCTTTAGCATAAGACAAGCTGAAGCTTGAACTTTAAACTCCCTAATTTAGGCAAAAGAACCACCCCGCCGCTAAGCGGCACCCCTCCTTCGTAAGGAGGGGGAGTTAAGAAACCTTCGTAAGGAGGAAGTTGTCATTTTTTTCCCAAAAGCGCCGCTACTTCTTTATATCCGCCGTCCAGGGCCCAATCGCGGGCGGTTTTGCCCTCGCGGTCTTTGAGTTTAGGATCGGCCCCGCGGTCCAGAAGTTCCTGTACCAGGTCTTTATGGCCGGAGGCCGCGACATAGATCAGGCAGGTGGCTTTGTTTTTCGACTGGTGATTTACGTTGGCGCCTTTATCGAGAAAGAGCCGGACCAGCTCCGTCTGCGGGCGGTTGCCGATACAGGCCTGAATAAGCGGGATGTCGCCATTGGCGCCGCCGACCGCGTTCACATCGGCACCGCGTTCGATAAGCTTTTTTACCAGCGGGAGATCGTCGTGCGCGGCAGCCATATGCAGCACGGTGCGGTTATCTTCGTTGAGCACCTTTACATCCGGGTTTTTATCCAGCAGAAATTCGAATTTATCGGTTTTGTTATCTTTCAACGCCAAATAAAGCGCGGTGTTGCCTTCCTTGTTGCGCCCGTTTAAGTCCACTTTTTCCACCAGCGCCTTTAATACCTTTAGCTCGCAGCACTTCAAGGCAAAGGTCAGCGGGGTCTCGCCTCTTTCGTTGACAGCGTTCGGATCGACGTCGGTCTGAAAGAATGTGCGGATTGCGGCCAGGTCTTCGGCCTCAATAGCTTTGAAATAGCCTTTGGTGTTTGGCTCGTAGCCGCGAAGCTGCAGCATCTGTTTCGCGCCTTCGGGATTGACCACCTCTTTTTGCGGCTTGCAAGCGGAAAGAAATGTGAATGACAAAATGAGAATTAAAAAAAGCCGTGAGCTTAACAAGATGTGAACTCCTGCCCAGTGATTTGTAAAACGAACTCGGATGCCAGACATTTTGCCTGAGTTTAGATAAGTTTTCAATTAATCATACGTGATACGTAACACGCGAGACGCATTACGGAGAACCCCCCCGGCGCTAAAGCGCCACCCTCCTTCGTAAGGAGGGGAGTTTATAAAAACATCGACACTATTTGATTGGCACGCCTATTGCCAGCGAACGGATGTCATTTGATAAATGTATGAAACCCGTACGAATACGAGGAGGAACTTATGAAAAAAGAGCAGGTAAATGAATTACTGTATCAAGCACTGGAAACGGAGTTGGGCGGTGTGCAGATTTACACGACCGCGCTGACCTGTGTGCAAAATAAAGATCTGAAAGAAGAATGGGAAAAATATTTAGAGCAGACTCAAACTCACGTGGAGATAGTGCGGGGGGTGATCGAATCGATGAAGCTCGACCCGGAAGAAGAGACACCGGGCCGCAAAGTGGTGCGCCACATCGGGGAATCGCTGGTCAAGGCGATGGAAATGGCCAAAGAAGCGGGCGAGCCCGCGGCCGCTGAATTGGTAGCCGCCGAATGCGTGGTGCTGGCCGAGACGAAAGACCACGCTAACTGGGAGTTGATCGGAGAAGTAGCCAAAAATCTTAAAGGAGACGAAGCGAAGGCGCTGAAAGAAGCTCACGACCAGGTGGAAGATCAGGAAGATGAACATCTTTACCATACGGGCGGTTGGGCGCGCGAGCTTTGGATCAAATCGCTCGGAATGCCCGCGGTGCTGCCACCGCCGGAAGAAGAAAAAGACGTAAAAACCGCGATCGGCGCGGCCCGCGCAAAACATCAGCGCGCAGGCATGCTCTAAAGCGTAAAGTTTTTAAGCTCTGAATCTTATTTTCAAAATTTCAAGGAGGAAATGATGGCAACATCAAAAACAAAATCAAAGGCGAAAAAATCCACCACAAAGGCTTCGCCGAAAGCATCCGGAAGCAAAAAGGGCGGAAGCACGAAAGCCTCAAAAACGAAGGCTTCGGCCGCCAGCAGTAAGAAAATGACTTCGAGCGGAACAAGCGGAGCAACAAAAGGCAAAGCCTCGGCTCCTAAAAAATCCGCCGCCGGAAGTAAGAAATCTACCGGCGTAAGTAAGAAGTCTGCGGCCGGCGGTAAAAAATCGTCCGCGGCAGGAAAATCTTCAGCAGCAGGTAAAAAAGCAACCGGTAAAAAAACTAGCGCGACCGGGATTAAAAAATCTGCCGGAACCAAAACGGCAGCCAAAAAACCGGCAGCAAAGAAAACCACTACGGTGAGCAGCGCCGTGAAGACCGTGAAAAAAGCTTTGAGCCCGGCGAAAGCGAAAAGCGGCACCAATAACGCCAGCAGCGGCAGCAGCAGCGGCAAGAGGCGCGGCTCGAAGAAGGGATTTTTTGCTCAAACTATCGACACCGTGACGGAAGTTGTCAGGGGTGCGGTAGCGGGCGCGACGGCGGGCGCGGTAGAAGGCGCGGCGGAAGCAAGCAGCATAATTACGGGCTCGGGCAGCACGCCGGCCCAGGCCGCGGGCGGCTCGTCAAAAAAGAGCTCTTCAGCGAAAAAGTGATCAGGGAAGAATGACTGACGACAAGGGGGGCGAAGCGCGTGTTCGCGTAAAGGGCGGGGATCTTAGGGTCTCCGCTCTTTGTAGTTCTGAGAGAGTAAATAGTTCAGGGTATTTCGTGGTTAATATTTCAGTTAATAAATTCCAAACTTTAACCATGAAACACACGAAATGCACGAAAGATCGCAGTTTAAAAAATAAAAAGCGGGCGCAAGCGACCCTTTCCGACCTTGAAATAGATCAGCTTGTCCGTTTTTCCTGATGAAATATACTTGAAGATAAAGCAGATGAGATTTATTCTATTAGACACAGTAAATTGTTTTTTCGTAAGAACATAAAGGAGCAAAGATGGCGCGCGCGCTGGTTCTTTCATTAGATGGTGAGGAGTTTCCGGTCCAATTGCAGAAGATCGACCGGGAACGGCTTTACGGCAATATCGAGATCGAGGCGTTTGACGAAGACGGCAACGAGGCATATCTGCAGATACTCGATTCCGACGGCAAAACGCTGATCGCCACCGGCGGCACTTCGCTGGCGACACTGGATGAAGACGGCAATTCGGTCGATCGCAAAAAACTGATCCCGATCACTTCCGAAGGCGAAGAGATCGAGCCGGTTTCTTCGTCGTTCAGCGCGCCCAACCTGCTTTACGAAGCGACCATCGATGAATATCTTTCGCACACCGTGAAATCCGTTTACGTTCTGACGCCGCCGGAAGGCACGGATTTCGACCTGCTCGAAGATGTGCTGAGCGGCGATTCGATCTATAAATTCGATTTCAGCTATCGCGGCGGTTTGGATTACGACACGGCGTTTTTGGTCGGCAACGACAAAACGGTTTTTATGATCATCGGCGTGAATTCGAACCTGCAATTTGTGAAACTCAACCAGCCCAGCGTGCTGGAACCGGTCGAAGAGCAGGAGATATCGGGCGAGGAAATAGAATTCGATCTGTTTTAAATAGTGATTAGTGATTAGTGATTAGTGATGAGTGATGAGTGAATGATAAGTGAAATGTTTGCCGTTCACCACTAACCGTTCATCGTTATACGTTAAATACCATGGCGATAAATATCAGCAACGCAAAAAATCGTGACGCGACCGTGGCGCTCGAAGCCGTACGGCCCAGCCGCGACGTTCACTACATCGACGAAGACCATAATATGGTGATGAACCGCCGGCTGTTAAAGACCGACGTGCAGCACGATCTTTCGGAATTGACGAAGAAGGAAGACGATCTGGGCAAGCTGGCGAAAAAACTGGTCAAGGACGATCCGGAAATAGACATCGAAAAATTCGGCATGTTTTTAGGAGAGACTTCACGGGTTTATGTCAGCGAAAAAGGGATCGTTCACTCGGTCGAGGAATTTGAGGTCATCCAGAATCCGGACGGCACGGTGCGCGATCGCCGCCCGCGCAAAAAAGAACTGCAGAATATCAACAGCGACGTGCCGCTCAAATGGTCGGGGAAATTCATCAAGAAAAAAGAAGCGGTGAAGAAATTCGTGTTCGGCTCTAAAAAACAGCTGATCCACGTCAACGGCCTGACTTACGATTTTCTTTTTGAGATCGCCAAGGAACTGCACGATAAAGATTCGCTGATGCTGGTGCGCGGCGGTGAAAAAGGTGACAAGCCGATCGTGCTTAACCGCGGCGGAAAGCCTTACAACGCTTTTTTGGAAGGCCGCGTGGAGGGCGATGCCTATTGCCTGATCCTGCATCTTTCAAATATGGAGCTCAAGAAACCGAAACCGATCGAAGTGGTCGAGCCGGAAGAGGGAACTGAAGAAGCGGCGAAAGAGGAGCCAAAGAAGGTGCCCAAAAAGACGTCGAAACCGGAAAAGCCCAAAAAGCCCAAGAAGCCAAAAAGTGAGGTAAAGAAATAAATGGCCGTGAACTTAAAATACGACCGGTCAAGATTTACCCGCAAGAAGGGCGGCTATTTTGTCGGCACGGCGGACGCGCTGGCCGATCCCACGCTGCAGGCGCGCACGCAGGAATACAAGCGGCGTCTGAGCGGAATGATGCGCCCCATCTCTTCGGAAGATATATCGCGTATTTTGCACGCTAACGGTTACTACGCTTCGCGAAAATACGACGGCGAATTTGTGCTGCTCGCTTTTGACGGGAACGACGTGCTCTCGATCAACCCGCGCGGAACGGTGCGCGGCGGTTTGCCCGCTTATGAAGAAGCGGAAAAGCTACTGAAAAAAGCCAAGGTGAAATCCTGCCTGCTCGGCGCGGAAATTTATATGCCGACGGGGAATAAAAAAGCCAACAAGGTTTACCAGGTGAGCAGCACCCTGCGCAACCCTTCGTCCGAGGCGGAGCTGGAAAAGCTTAGCGTGGCGATCTATGACGTGGTCGAATTTAACGATGACCCGATCACCTCCGCGGGAGACGCCGTTAAGCTGATCGATAAATTGTTCGAAAAGGGCACGCTGATCCACCCGGCGGAATACAAGATCGCCAAGGATTTGAAAGTCGTCCGCGAACTCTTTAAGGAATGGGTGACGGACGGCGGTTCCGAAGGTCTGGTGGTGCGCCATGACCAGGCCGGCTGGTACAAGATCAAAGAGCGCCACAGCATCGACACCGCGATCATCGGTTTTTCCGAAGGGACGGACGACCGCAAGGGAATGCTGCACGATCTGCTGGTCGCCGTGATGCGCAAGGACGGAACTTTTCATGAATTTGCCCGCGTCGGCGGCGGTTATACCGATGACGACCGCAAGACCATCGTCAGCCAGCTAAAACGCCGCGTGGCGCCGTCGGATTACGTGGCGGTAAACAGCGATTTTGTCGCGTATGAAATGATCGAACCCGGCCCGGTGGTGGAAATATCGGCGCTCGACCTCATTTCCGAAGGCGCGAAAGGCGACCCGATCAAAAAGATGGTGCTGGAGTGGACGGGCGAAAGATATCAGTCGCTGGCGCGAATGCCGCTGGCCAGCGTTATCTCGCCGCAGTTCATCCGCATGCGCGAAGACAAGGAAGCGAACGTCGAAGACGTAAATATCCGCCAGCTGGAAGCTTTCATCAACGTTGAAGAGTCGGAAAGATCCGCGCGGGAAGAGCAGGCGCCGGACAGCAAACTGATCGAGCGCGTGGTGTATACGAAAGTGATGAAGGGCCAGCAGATGGTCCGGAAACTTCTGATGTGGAAAACGAATAAAGAAAAGACGGAAAATTATCCGAGCTACGTGGTGTACCTCACCGATTTCAGCCCGAATCGCCAGAACCCGCTCGAGCGCGAGATCCGTGTCGCCAAGACGGAAAAAGTCGCGCGAAAATGGTTCGAGCGTCTGGCCGAGGAAAATTTTGTCAGTGGCTGGGAAAAAATTTCGTAGATGCAGAAAGTCTCATAATCTATGGCTGCGCCTTTTGCCGAATTTGCCGGAAATAAACGACTGCTTTGGATCGCTCATGAATGGGAAGAGCGCGCCGATGACCTTGCCCGCTGGGCGATGGAACGGCTGGTGAACCGCCGCGACGTGTGGAGCCAGTACACGCTGCGCGGTGACAAGATCGGCGTGGTGATGCTGCCGATACCGGAACGCCGCGCGGCCGGCACCGATATGGTGACGATGCAGAAATTGCGGCGGCATTTTACCGGGCGCTCGCGCTCGCACCTGATCGGGCTGCACGCCATCAGCGATCACAACACCGCGAAATGGTTTGCGGTCGACGTAGACCTGCATGATCCGACGGTGGCCAATGCCGACGAACTGGCGGCGGCAAACCTGGCGGCGTGCCTGACCTGGGCCGGGCGGCTGCGCGAAAAATTTCTCGACCCCGTCGTGATGGACAGCAGCGGCGCGGGCGGCTATCACGTCTGGGCGCTGCTCGATAAAGAATACCCGCTGGCGGACGTTTTTCAATTTGTTTCGGAGCTGCGCGACGATTGGCAGGATTTCGGATTGCCGCGGCGGCCGGAAGTTTTCCCGCCCAAAGCGCACGTCGAACCCGGCCACTTGCCTTACGCGCTGCGGCTGCCCGGCCGCCATCATACAAATCATCATTACACGCGCGTCTGGAATTTTGATTCGATCGGCGAAAGCGAATGGCTGGAGGGCGCGGAAGCGGTCGAAGCGCTGCTGGCGATGCGGCCGGCGCCGCTGCCGGCGGTGAAAAAACTCAGCAAAAAAGAAGAGGCCGAAAAAGCGAAGTCGGCGCCGAAGATCGTGGTGCCAAAACAGAAGCCGCGTGTCTGTGTCGACCTGGACGGCGTGCTGGCAAAATACGACAAATGGCGCGGGGCGGAAACGATCGGCGCGCCGGTGCCGGGAGCGTTGGAGTTTGCCCACGAACTGGCCAAGGTCGCCGATATAGTTATTTTTACCTCGCGCTGTTCGGAAGACCGCTCAAGAAATGACGACGGTTACGCGCTTTCTCCCGCGCAAATGCGCATCCATATCATCGACTGGCTGGAGCGCCACAAATTTCCTTACACCGACGTTTTTATCGGGCAGGGCAAACCGCGCGTCGCCGCGTTCATCGACGATCGCGCCGTGTATTGCAGCCCGCAAAAAGATAAAGAAGCGTTTGATAACGCGCTCGATTCGGTAAGGTCCATGCTGAGAAGAAAGCAAAAGTAAGGATATTATCGCACCTGATTTTGATTTGAAGAACCACCCCGTCGCGCAAGGCCGCGCCACCCCTCCTTTGTAAGGAGGGGAGTTTAAAACTAAATCTCTCAGTTCGCAAAATCATCAAAGATGACATTTACTATCGCGCCTAAGAGGATCACCAGCGCGGTCAGATACAGCCACAGCATCAGAATTATCATTGCGCCGAGCGAACCGTAAGTTCCCGCATAGTTGTCAAAAAACGACAAATAGACCTGGAAAATAATAGATACAAGCAGCCACAGGCAAACCCCGACAATCGAACCCGGCGTGATCCATCTCCAGACCTTTTTTTTATGGTCGGGCAGGATGCTGTAGAGAAGAAAGAACGCCAGAAGCATCGCCACGACCACTATCAGCCAGCTCAAGGGCCTGACCACATACGGTGCGGCAGCCGGTAATATCCAGCTTGCCAGGCGCGAGCTGTAAAAGATCGAACCCAGCGCGATCGAGATCAAAAGACATACGCAGACGGTGATCAGCGGGGCGAGCAGCAAAGTTTTCCAGCGGGCGCGGCTTTCTTTCAGGTTGTAGACGCCGTTTAGCGCGACGCGCAGATTATCCAGCCCGGCCGACGCCGACCAGAGAGTGATGACCAGCCCGATGGTCAGCGTGGTGCGCGAACTGTCTATAATGACTTCGGAGATGGTGTTTTGGGCCAGCTCAAACGCGGAAGGCGGCATTATTTTTCCGAGATAAAGAAACAGCTCCGAAAGCAGGTCGGAAGCATTGCCCAGCACCAGCCCGATCAAACTGATGAGAAAAAGTAAAAGCGGAAAGAAGGCGAACGAAAAATAAAAAGCAACGGCGGCCGCGCGGCTGAAAACATCCTCTTCAAAGGATTTTTTATACAGATGCCGTAACAGATTTTGTAAAGAGAATTGCATAGCCGTTTTAT
Source organism: Pyrinomonadaceae bacterium (assembly GCA_035995185.1). Lineage (GTDB taxonomy): Bacteria > Acidobacteriota > Blastocatellia > Pyrinomonadales > Pyrinomonadaceae > DASYKT01. The sequence goes on along the minus strand of DASYKT010000012.1, from coordinate 31,287 downwards.
TGCTTTTCAATATCATTTGCACGAGCCGGGTTTTTTTTCAAGTTTTTACGGTTAAAGCAGATAGACCCGAATGACTGGAATGTAATTTGCCTTAGTAAAAGCGACAAAAGAAATGTATCGTTTCGCTTCAGTTTTGAACAGAAAAGGAAGGGTGTTTATGAGCAACATAAAATTAGCTGAAAATCCGGGCGGGCCTTTCAAAGACCCGAAAGAACCGAATTCACCCGAACCGGGCGAACCAAACCCGTATCCGGTAACCGATCCGGTTCCCACGCCTAACCCGGAGCCGTTTCCCGATCCGAACCCTGAGCCGATCCCGCCGCCGGGCCCGGTCCCCGGGGCGCCGCCGGATGTCGTTTTTTAAAATTAAAACATCGTCAAAACAAAAGGGCGATCAAAAGTGATCGCTCTTTAAAATAGCCGGTGACATGGACGCTCAAGCGGATGTGCCGGTTCTCTTTGCTTTTATAAAAGGGCTGCGCGTTGGAGTTACATAGGGGGTTATACGGTTCCGCGCTAATCGCCGTCCTCCTGGCAAGGCATACAAAATGTCGGTAGTGTCCTAAAGCTGTGGTGCTGAGAAGGGAATGTCGTTCGGAATAGATGATAACTGATAGATGATAGAGAATAGATCGAATCTTTCAGTTATCATCTATCATCTTTTATCTATTCCGAATGATGCGAACACCACAGCTTTAGGACAACACCAAAATGTCGTATATATGCCGCAAAGCAACCAATCTCTTCTAATCCGTATCTATCTTTCAAAATGCGGTAAAGAGTGTTAGCGGGATTTAACACTTCAGTGTAAATTTCTCTTGACAAACCAGGACTAACACATTAAAGTCTCGTCAATTTAATAAAGAAAGTGTAGTTGTAAATGAGACAGCTTCAGAAGTTCCAAACTGTCCAGATGGCACCGTCCGGTTGAGCGCAATTAATGCTCCGCCTGCCGGTTTTTTTGCTTTTCCGGGAACTTTTCGGGTTTTCTGCTGTCTATAGTTTGTACATGTAATTGAATTTTCTGAGGTTCATTCTCAGAAAGCTTTTGTAACACTTGGCGCCAAACCGCCGTTGTTATTGAAACATCAAATCAGTTTTACACTCCCTCCTAAAACTGCAGGCAGCTTTACTAAAGAAAGCTGTCTTGTACGCATCAGCCAGGTCAATTTTTTCAAGCGGGAAATTAATATTTTTTGAAGATCGGATAGGTCTAACTATGTCTAAAAGAAGACGTGAGGCTATGGAAGGGCTAAGTGTAGCCGAAGAACAGAAAAACGACGGCACAAATACCCAAACAACCGGCAAAAGAAAATGGTGGCGTAATTTGAACGTCACACAGCGATGGCTGGCGATCGGCCTGATCGCTTTTCTTTCTCTGGGAGTATTGGGTACGGGCTTGAAATACCTGGAGGATTCGGCCCGTGAGGAAAAAGCCAGGCACAATCCGTTAGCCAGGAACGAGAGCCTGCTGGCCAGCGTCAATCCATTTATGCCGACGCCAACCCCGTCCGTACAGTTATCCAAGGAGTACATCAACGCGGGGTCGCGAACAGTGGCAGTTGAGGACGCCAATGCCAGCGCGGTCCCGCCGGCCGACCTGGCCGTTTGGAGGCCATCGAGCGGCGTCTGGTATTGCCTCGGCGGAACCGGTTCGCAGGGATTCCAGGTAGGCTGGGGAACGACCGGCGATCTAGCCGCTCCGGGCGACTATGACGGGGATGGCAAGACCGATCTGGCCATCTTCCGGCCCTCGACGGGGACCTGGTGGATCGCGCCCAGCGGCGGCGCCAGCTATTACACGGTCTCACTCGGAACGACCAGTGACGTGGTCGCCTCGGCCGACTTTGACGGAGACGGCAAGACGGACCCGGCGGTCTATCGCTCATCCAACAATACCTGGTACATCTACTACAGCTCGACGAGTAGTACGGTGAGCGCCAACTTCGGCGGCCCCAATCACCAGCCCGTCCCGGCCGATTATGACGGCGACGGCAAAGCCGATGTTGCTACCTGGCAGAATTCTTCGCTCACGTTCTATTACTACACCAGTTCTACCTCGCAATCGCTGACCCAGGCGCTGGGCTCAAGCGGCACTACCTACAGCGGAGTGCCGGGAGACTACGACGGCGATGGCAAAGCGGACTTCGCGCTGTTTAGCGCAGGCGGCTGGCTGATCAAACCGAGTTCCGGCGGCAGTAATATTACTGCTTCCTGGGGAACTACGGGCGACCTCGCGGTGCAGAACGATTACGACGCCGACGGCAAGTGTGACATCGCTATCTGGCGGCCTTCGACGGGGACCTGGTGGATCGTTAACAGCCACGACGGTTCCTGGCGCACTCAACAGTGGGGACAGAACGGCGACACGCCTGTGCCGGCTTTATACCGACGGTAAAAAGATCTTATCTGAAAAATATTATAGGTTCACAAAAGGACGTTGTTATGAAACAAATCGCGAATAAACGGTTAGATATAGGATGCAGCCTGGGTTTTATATGGCAGGCGGGAAGAAACGTTTTGATCAATATTTTCTTCGCTATCGCCTGTCTGGCAAGTCTTTCCATTTCAGTCTTGAGCCAGGACCAATCAAACATCAGATTTACCCAGGGCACCGTTAATGACAGCGCAAAGCTTAATTTAGGAATTCCTTTAGGAAATTACCCGGGCCCCGGGATCGATCTTCCGATTACGTTGTCCTATGCGTCAGACGTCTGGAAAATAGAGCACATTAACACGGTTCATTTCGGCGGTTACACCCAAAGTGTGACAAAAGCCATTTATGCCGAGCATTCCGTCCAGGGCTGGAGAAGCAGTTTATCGTTACCGATAATAGAATTTCCGGATTTCTCCGTCGGTTATGAGTATCGGGGCAGGCCTTACCATATATTTTCCAGCGCCGCCGGAGGCTGTTTTAATTTTCGGGTACCGGAAGTATACATTCATATGCCTGACGGGTCCTCTCATACTTTGAGGAAAAACGACCAGCCTGCAACCGCGGCCTCTGTCGATACGAGCGGAACATTTTACGCGATAGATGGTTCCCGAATTCGTTTCGATGCAGGCTCAACGGTCGGCACCGGGGTCATCTATACGCCCGACGGAACCAAGTACACAATAAATACCACCAGTGCATCGATAGAAGACAAAAATGGGAATACATTAACCTACGATAACAGCACCCGCGAATGGACCGATGCCCTGGGACGTCACATTGTCGACCCCTTGGTCGCCCCGAGCGATGACGATACTATTCCATATACCTTGCCCGGCCTGGATGGCACCGACAATGAGGAGTTGAATTATAATTTCGTCTGGAAACACCTGGAAGACGCACTTACTCCGAATTTAAGTAACCAGACACCGGCTTTAAGAGTGGTCGCCAGCGAATACCTGCCCAATCCCTCTGCTGCTCCGACAAATTACGGTTCGGGAAATTACCCCCTGACACAATCGTCTTCTTATGAGCGTTTATTTCAGTCAATAGCACCGGAAGAAGATCCTGAGGCTCCCGGAGTTCCCCGCATGGCAACACTCATTGTTGGCCTGGGCCAGGCTCAATCACAATTATTCAACCCGATGGTTTTGACGGAAATAGAGCTGCCGAACCATGCAAAATATAAGTTCAGCTATAACGTCTACGGAGAAATAGATAAAGTTATTTATCCGACAAATGCGTACGAGAAATATGAATACACCGGTCCGGCGGCGGTCGCCAGCCCGGGAGACAGCCTCGACGGAGACGCGCAGCCATATGTGCAGCAGCTAAGACATCTTTCCTCCAAAAAGCAAAGTGTAAACGGAACCGGCAGTGACATCCTGGAATGGACATACGAAGGGGGCGACTGGTTGGATGGCGGCGGTGCACTTAGTACTATTAACCCCGATGGCACACAAGTAATAACCGTTAAATATGGCCCCGGAGATAAATATGCGGATAGCCAGTCGCGGCTCTATTATCGTTTTGGGGATAAAGATCCAAGAGTGGGAATGCCCTACTCAAAGACCTTTTACTCCAAGCCGGTGAGCGGGGTAAGGAGTATGCTGCGGCGAGAGCTATATGCATACGACGCACACGAATCCTATGACACGGAATACCATGTCACCTGTCAGCTGGGACAGTCTAATACGACAACGTATTTCAAGATGCGCAGGGCCGCGCGATTGAGTCAGGTCACAAATATCATCTTTGAAGAAGGAAGCAGCTCAGCTCTCACCCAGACCAGTAAATTTAGCTATGACACTTCCCACTACATGGATACGGGGATGGATCAAACCTATGCCGCAACATATGACTATTACGTCATGAGCAGCAGCACGGCACAAACGGCTCTCATCGGCGATATCACTGTTCCTTCGACTCCGCTTAAATATACGGAGACCACCTACAGTTCGGATTCAGGCTATCGAAGCGCGAACATTCTGGGGATACCGCTCGTGGTAAAGGTAAGGACCGGAGCTAACGACGCTGACATACTCTCACAGAGTGAAATGCTCTATGACGAGAGCGGATATGTGCCTACCAGCACGCATCGCGGGTTGCCTACCAGGCAAAGAAGCTGGGATAGCACGAAAGGTGTAGTTACCAACTCCAGCGCGTATCTTGTTACCCGTGCGAAATTCGATACTTATGGAAACCGAACAGAGGCTACCGATGCTAAAGGAAAAGTAACGACGACGTCCTATGATTCAACCGGCACTTACCCTTTAAGCAGTACTTCAGCCGCCCCGGGCAATACGACATATGGATCGAGCACCGGTTTTACGACGTCCGCCACATATGACTCCGTGACCGGATTGATTTTGACTACTACCGACGCCAACGGCCAGGTTACCCATTATGAATACGCAGATTCCTTACTGCGTCCGACAAAAGTAATAGCTCCGAACGGCCAGGAATCTATTACCCAATACGGCGCCGATCCCAGCGACCCTGATGACCGGTGGGTCAAGGTCAAAAGTCAGATCGACGCGGCGCATTGGAGCGAGGCAAATTCATGGTATGACGGCGCGGGGAGAACTTATCTAACACAGAAGATCGATGCGCAGGGAGATATTTTCAGCGAGACCGAATACGACGATATGGGGCGTGTGAAGCGCTCGACAAATCCTTACCGGACGGGCGAGACAAAACGATGGACCACGCCCACCTATGACGATCTAAGCCGCACTACCAAAGTGACGATGCCCGATCCGACGTCTACTCCGACCACGGTGCAGTTTTCTTACGGGCTTTCGAGCTCGGGCGTTGTCGGAACTACCAAGACGATCACCGATCAGGCCGGGAAAAAACGCAAGGGCATCGTCGATTCGCTGGGGAATATGGTACGCGTGATCGAGGATCCCGACGGCGACAATCTCGCCACGGACTATGTCTTCGATAAAATGGGCAATTTGCGTAAAACGACCCAGGACGCTCAAAGCCGTTACTTCATGTACGATTCACTGGGGCGCGTACTTTTTTCCAAGCAGGTCGAGCAAGACGACAACTCTACTATTTCCGTCACCGGAAACACCGATCCTGTTACCAGTAATTATCACTGGTCGACGAAATACGAATACGACGATAACAGTAATCTCACCAAGACCACCGATGCCAGGAACCATTATGTTCAGGGAACTTACGACGATCTTAATCGGCTGATCTACCGGGATTATTCCGACACGAGCATGCCGGATGTAACGTTCTATTATGACGGCACGGGCCTCGGTTCCGCGCCTGCCTATTCCAAAGGAAAAACCACCCGGGTGGCCAGCAGCGCATCCGAAAGCAGGAACACGAGCTTTGACTTAATGGGCCGCCTGCTGACCAGCGAGCAGCGAACCACCGCCGAACAGTTGGCCGGTACGCAATCGCCGTACGGTTTTACCTATACTTACAACCTTTCCGGCGTAATGATGACGGAGACCTATCCTTCGGGAAGAGTGGTAAAACACACACTCGACTCGGACGGCGAACTTTTCCAGGTGCAGAGTAAAAAGAACAGCGCCGCCGGTTATTGGACCTATGCCGATGGCTTTACTTACAATTCGGCCGGAGCGGTAACAAAAATGCAGCTTGGCAACGGGCACTGGGAAACTGCTTCTTACAACGAGCGCTTGCAGGTAACACAAATCGGACTGGGCACTACTAGTACGACCCAGGATCTGCTCAAGCTGGAATTCGGCTATACGAGCACTTCGACAAGTAATGACAATAACGGCTCGATGCGCAGTCAGGTCATAACCGTTCCAACGACCGGCAGTACCGCGGGATTTTCCGCAACTCAACTCTATAGCTACGACTCACTTAATCGTGTAGGCCAGGTCACCGAGTATTCCAATCCAAATGACTGGCAGCAAACTTTTTACTATGACCGCTATGGCAACCGGCGCTATGCAGAGGCCGGCACCACTACGCTGCCCAAGAACTGCAGCAGCGGGACGGCGGTCTGCGCGGCTGACAGAAAAAAGCTGAACCCGACCATCTCCGCCGGCACGAATCGGCTTGACCTCGATCAGGACGGCGATTCGATCAATGACTATACTTATGACGCCAATGGCGCAGTGACCAAAAACGCCCTCGGCGAGCGCTTTGGCTATGATGAGGAAAGCCGCCAGAAGGAGTTTTTTAGCGCAAGTAATGGCTCGGGTACGCCCGATGTGATCTATATATATGACGGTGACGGCAAACGGGTAAAGAAAGTAACGGGCAGCGAAATGACGGTATTCGTCTATGATGCCGTCGGGCAATTGGCGGCGGAATATTCCACACAGTTGGCGAGCACGCCGCAGGTAAATTACCTGACAGCGGACCATTTGGGCAGCCCGCGCGTTGTTACCAATGCCAACGGCGCGGTCACTTCGAGAAAAGATTTCTCGCCTTTTGGCGAAGAGACGGTAACAGCGAAAAGAGTCTCCGGCCTTGGCTATACTCCTTCCGCGGAAGAGGTAAGACAGGATTACACCGGCTATGAGAAAGACATCGAATCGGGGCTGGAATATGCCCAGGCCAGATACTACAATCCGGCGCACGGCAGATTTACCAGCGTCGATCCTCTGGCCGCAAGCGCAGCTATTAGAAACCCGCAATCGTTCAATCGCTATAGCTACGTTCTGAATTCGCCCTATAAATTTACCGATCCGCTGGGCCTGATGGCGCAAGGGACATACTCGGAAACGGGTTTTTGCGGCGCGCAAAATTCTTCCTGTTCCGATGACGCTACCGATCCTTTCGCCGCCGAACAAGAGTTACAGGCACGCGCACAGCAGCAGCAACAGCAGCAGCAACAGCAGCAACAACCAAAGCCTCCACCGAAGAAAAAGATTAAGAAAATTAAAGCGAAAAAAACCAATCCGCCGCCAGCTCCGCAAAAAGGGCCTAAACCTGTTTCGGCAACTGTTACGCCGATTGGGACGCCAGGTCCGGATGCGGTGCCGGTGAAACCAGGCGGTCCGTATAAGGTGGGATCAATGGGCCTTTTCATGGTTACTGTCATGGGCGACGATGGCAAGCCATTTGAAGGTGAATCAACGGAAGTCGTGAGTTCTACAGTAAATGGCACTCCAACAAATACGGTAACGGGGGGCGCTACACTGACGAATGGTAGTTTCACCGATATGATCGCTCCTCCCGGAATAGTAACGATGCCTACAGATCCAACGGATCAGCAAGTAAACACAATTTCCGCGCCGATGGAGAACACACCGGTGACAGTAGAGCAAACAGTTACCATGACCATTAGAGGCCCTAAGACGGACACGACTCTTACAATTGTTCACAAAAGAACGTTGACAAATGTAGATGCAGCGGGCAAGCTTAGGCCGACAATAAATGGATCGAGATTTGTCATGACCCCTCACGGTACAACAGTGACTCAAAATACGCCCGTATCTCCATGATCGGCGTTGCGGTTAAAAGTCTCGTGGAATAGTATGAATTTATGCGACACTACTAACGCAGGTTAAAATGCCTGGTAGTACAAATAGGAGATAAAAATGAAAACCGGCGTTCGTCTATTTTTGAATTCAATATTACTCGCTGTGTCGATCATTGGATGCTTACATGCTCAAACTCAAAAGGAATCGATACTCGAGCGAAAGGTCAAGATCGATATCCGCGCAACTACCTGGGTAGCAGTGCATGATCTTGCCTATAACGGAATTCCGATCGGTTTTGAAGCAAGAAAACATTGGAACGTTGACACCGATCCGCAGGTTATCCTGCACAGTGGTACGGTAAAAGAAATATTAGATTCGATCGTCAAACAGGACACGTTCTATACCTGGGAAGAAGTCGATGGAGTAATAAATATCCATCCGGTGAGAGATCGGTACGAAAAGAGTGCGTCATTTCTTGCCACGCGGATCGGGCCGATTACAGTGTCTCCCGCCGAGGATAGTGCTTCCGCCGTGGAAAGGATAAGTAATTTATTTGATGGCGGGAAAGAACGGGGAATACAGTTTCATTCCCTAGTGGGCCGGGGAAATACTGTAGGTGTGCCTGAAAAGTTCAAGGGGCGATTGGATATCCCTGCTTCGGATGTCAGAACGACTCTCAACAAACTGACTAAGGTACAGCCGTATGCGCCATTATGGACCGTAACACCGTCTCAAGATGGAGATACTATTCTCGTTGTTTTTTGAATTTGCGCCCGCGCAGATCAGACAGAGAGTCTTGCGGGTCAAATTCAGAATCCCGATAATACAGCAACTACGTAAATACAATTAGCCCATATCTTTTACGTAGTAATACGTGAAGAAAATACTCCTTGCTGTAAAAGGCACATCACTTCTTATAAAAAGCTTCGTGTATGTTTTACCTATTGGTAGTTTGCGATTGTCGGTGTATCTATACCTGATACGGTTCTCGCCAGTTGAGCCTGCCATGACAAAAAAATACTCCACCCCGTCTTTATCAACTACTTTTATTTCCGGATGAAAACCTTCAACGTCGGGTGCGGTAATTTTTTTATCTCGGTATTTCATAACAAAAGGATCTTCAAGATCTATAGTTATAAAATTCGAATCGGCTATTGACTCTATTTGTCCTTTCGGGTCTATTTCCCGCCATTCACTGGTAATTTTCACATCGGACGTTATAAGCCTGTTTGTGAAATATGACCTGCCGTGCATGTACATAGCAATACCATAAATACATAAAATCGTGACAATGAGCGATGATAGCAACAAATAGACTTTAGAAGTCACCCACGATACCCACGCGATTTTCATAATCAAAACCTCTGATATTTTATTGCAGGGACCAAAAAACTTCAATCTCTTTTAAATGGAACGAATGATGTTTGGAGCGTAATTTCTAAAGTTGGCACACAAACGAAAAAGGGCAACCGCATTGGTTGCCCTAAATTGTTGATTTTGATGGTGCACCCGGCATGATTCGAACATGCGACCCTCTGATTCGTAGTCATCTGCAGTAGTTTGGCTTGAGTGCAACAAGTTTTTATTAGTCCGACTTTAACTGAGTTTAATGATAATTCTATTCTAACCTGTTTGCCAAGATTTTGATAACTTTGGTTGAGTTGGCACACAATTGGCACACAAAACGAAGGCGAATATGACCGGAAATCAGGGCGGATACTTAAAATTGTTTATCCGATCTTAGGAAATTAATTCACTTCAAAAGCCATGCAGGGACATACCGTCATCATGACCCATAGCTATCCCAAAGCCACCCGCTGCTGATTGTTAGGGGCCGGAGAGAATCGACGTGATTTAATAAAAAGATTACTTCTTTCGAATCCCATCAGGGCGCACTAGTCAAAATCTTAATCGCTTTTGCCCTCGTTGTCCTCAACTGACGGAGGATAACTGGTCGACTTCCACTTTCTTTCGATATCAACGAATTACACAATAACTCTTTGCCCTAGAAGCATTGTCATCCAAAAAGGTGTAGGCGATTACCTCATTTCAGGTCACTTATTTATGTTCAAATCTTAATCTATTCATAAGTTCTCGAGACCGGGTTAAGTTACCCGCTTGTTCTTCAGCGGTAGCAGTCGCGTTTAATAACTCGACACTTTCAGGCGCAAGCTTGAGCGCCTCTTCAAATTCGTCGGCGGTTTCTATGCGCAACCCGTAACTCGCGAAGATATCGGCCCGAAAAAGATGCAGAAGCAGGGAATTGTCTTCCTTCACACCGGCAAGCTCCTCCTGCAGGCTTGTTTCCCGGTTTTTCGGAAATATCGTGAATATTGCATTATTTTCCGCCTGCTGGTTGTCGAATACAGCATTGATCGTCAACTTAAGTTTGGCGTCTTGGTTTCTCTCCCGCACCTTTTCGAGAAATAATCTTAAGCTGTCTGAGGTATAAAAATTCTCAGCGCCGGGAACATCGTCCTGCTCCCAGTGTAAAGTGTCGTCACCGATCACCGTAATTTTTAATCTTAATTTACCGTTAAATGCGGCCCATCTGAGTATTGCGGTTTTGGGTCGAAGCGTATCTGTCAACTCCATGGACTCGGTGGGAAACAAAATGAAATCATTATCGCCCCTTTGGGGAGTCATGTGGCGCGCCCCGATCGAAAATACATTTTCCAGTAACTCTCTTTTTGAAGGGCCGGACCTCTTGGAACAGATTATATTTGAGGGTACCGAAAACCACTTACCCGGAGGCACCAACGGCCGGCTGTTATCGCAAAGCCATATTTGCATTTGTCCGTTCTTACCGACTTTAAGCTTGTGATCTATTGTTAGCACTCTATAGAAATCTTTTTCCGTCAGGTTCTCCGTTTTACCGTCTCTATGCTTCAGAGTCGCCGTGGCGTTTTTCAGAGACATAATAAAACCGACTTTCGTTTGGGCTTCCGTCTGCAGAAAAAGAAAAAGAACTATTGACAGGGAGTAAATGCCGTTCATATATTTTGTTTAATCTACCGATTCGAGCTTTAATTTCCCCGTTTTTACGAATACACGCAAGACAAGTCCTTCGACGAACGGGTGCAGCGCCAGGACGATTGCGACCAGCATAAAATCAAGCCATAATAAACCCAACCAATATGCAAATAAAAAGGCCAACACCAATATAGCTCCTTCTACCGAGTAAAAGAGCCAACTTTGCCAATTTTTGACCGGGGCATCGCTTGCGTCGGCAAGGCGCTTATATCTCACTAGGGCTACGCCGCCAAAAACTATGAAGGAAAGTATGAAATCCAGGATGATCCGTGCTCCGAAATTGAATTCATACATCTGCTCGCGGGCGAATGTATAGGCGGCCGATGCGTGCAGATAAACGCCGGGGACCGACTCGCTTCGGCCAGGAACGGTATAGGGGTCTACCGCTTTCTCCAATACACCGTCTCCTATAATAACCATTTTATAACGCAGCTTATTGCCGGATTCCTTGACTGAATCGCCTCCCGCCGTTGAAATCCTGGTTTCCCTAATCGCTTCCAGTTTACTGTAATTTACAGGGGCGTAGGCATATTCCATACCTTCGCCTAATTGTGTTTGGGTTCCCGGCAGGTCATCCTCGGTTTTTTCAATTACCCATGAGATTCCCTTTGGAAGGCGCGGCGTTGTGTAGGCGCTCGCCAGTAACTCGCTGATAGACGATAACTTGTCTTCCTGGGAATCCCCCTTTATCCATATCGGAATGCGGCTCGTATCGGTTCTTCTAATTATGGTAGTTGCGGCTAATTCCCTGTACTGAATTCCCCGGAGCCATTCTGCCGGACCTTCAATGCTCCTATAGCCCACGCTGACAAATATCGGAACGTCTTTTTCCTTTTTTTTCTGTACGCAATGGTCGAGGAAATCAAAGTATTTTTTGAACGCCTCGGCCTTATTTTCTTTCTTTTGACCAGGTTTCTCAAAGTCTTCGTCTTCCGGCGTCAGGACCACATCGATCGCGATTGCCCGCGGACCTTTATCTATAACGTCGTCAAGGACATCTTTTAACTTGTCCAAGTCGATGACCTGTTCGCCGCTACCCTGGATTTCACTTATGTCCACCACGACGACCGGAAGCGTCTCGTTCGGATTAAAATTCGATAGAACGGATTGCAGCGTTTCGAACGTAAGTAATTCCAATTTCAATCCGATCGGCGTTTGCTCGATCAGGATTTTCGCGCCCGTCAATACCAGCGTGATTCCAATGCTAAGTAAGACGTAGTTGCGGATATTTCGGTTAGAATCTTTCATGTTATTCTTTCGGAAAAAATAATTGCTAAAGACGGTAGAATTGTTATAGAATTCTCGCCATAGGTCAAGTTTTTCCTGATGTGCCGGCAAAAGCCGCTAAATTGTCGTCTCCCTATGACTACCCGAAAAAACCACCTCCTTTGCGCAAGTTGTATATTCTCGTCCTTATTTTTCGTCATTTTTTATTTGATCGGTAACTGCGCTAGGAGGTTGGCTGTGAAAACTACTATTTCAGGGATCATCGGTTTGATTTGGTTTGCGGCATTCGGGTTTCCAGGACTAGCGCAAAGTCCCACGGACATTCGCTCCTTGCTGCCGAATCAACCGATCGAGCGTGAGTTGAAAGGTGACGAAGCCCATTCATACACCATCGCGGTACGTTCCGGTCAATATCTTCACGTTGTAGTTGATCAGCGAGGCATTGATGTGGTCGTAACGCTCTTTGGAGCAGACGGCAAAAAAGTGATCGAAGTTGACAGCCCGAACGGAACGCAAGGACCTGAACCGATTTCGGTGATCGTCGAAACGACGGGAAACTATAGATTGGAAATACTCTCCTTAGAAAAGATGGCAACTGCCGGTAAATATGAAGTTAGGATAGAAGAATTTCGAGTCGCCACAGAGAAGGATAAAACTCGCATTACCGCTGAAGGGCTATTTAGTAAGGGGGAATTGCTTCGATTACAAAAAACCACGGAATCCCTGCAAATTGCAATAAAGAAATATGAAGAGGCACTGCGACTTTTTCGAGATTTAGGTGACAAACCCAGGGAAGCCATAACAATGACCAAACTAGGGACCGTGAATACATTTTTAGGCAACAATAAAGCCGCCTTAGATTATTTTCTTCGAGCTTTACCGGTATACAAAGAATTAAAAGATCCTCAAAAAGAAGCTCTGGCGCTGAATGATGTTGGAGGGGCATATAGTAGCCTAGGGGATTCAAACACTTCGTTAGAATATTTTCGGCAGGCGCAGCCAATTTTGGTTTCGCTGAAGGACCGGAATAACGAAGCCGTAGTATTAAATAATATTGGCCTGGTATATCTTTCCCTGAGTGATCGTCAGAACGCATTAGAGTATTTTCAGAAAGCACGGATGTTATTTATAGCGACTCGCAATCGCGGCAGAGAGGCTCTCGTTGTTACTAATATTGGAGGTGTTTATGATGAATTGGGCGATGAGCGATCAGCCATCGAATACTATCAAAAGGCATTGCCGATATTTGAAGAATTGAAAGATATTCGGAGTGAGGCCGTGATATTGAACAATATTGGCGGTTCTTATGAAGACTTGAGTGATGAATTACATGCTCTCGAATACTTCAACCGGGCCCTGGAAAAATATAAAACGATACAAGATAAGCTGCTTCAAGCAACCACCTTACATAATATCGGTCTAGCGTATTATAGGCTAGGTGACATGCAATTAGCTTTAAAGTCTTATGAGCAAGCATTGCTACTAAGGAGAGCCTCAGGGGATAAACGCGGTGAAGCGTGGACTTTAAACAACCTGGGTGTTGTGTATGACAAATTGGATGACAAGCACAAAGCGCTGGAATATTACCATCAGGCGTTATTACTTTGGAAAATAGTCGGTGAACTTGGTGGGGAAGCTAATACGGAAATTAGCCTAATGAGAGATTATCAGCAGTTAAATAATAATCGATTAGGAATTTTTTATGGCAAATTGTCTGCCAACACTTATCAGAGGCTGCGCTCAAATATTCAAAGTATGGATAAGGCAATTCAAAAATCTTACTTGAAATCGGTCGAGCGAACCTATCGCAATTTGGCGGCTCTATTAATTTCACAAGGGCGTACTACTGAAGCTCAACAAGTTCTTAATGCCTTTAAGGACCAAGAGTTTTTTGACTCTACTCAGACAAAACCAAAACAGTTGTCGGCGATTGCTGTAACCCCTCGTGAGAGCGATCTGATGTTGCGCTTCGAAAGATTAAGTAAAAATCTCGATAAGTCTAGGATGCAAATTTCCGTATTCAAACGTAAACTCGGTCCCGGAAAAAGCATAGCAGAAGCAAATGAGTTAGAGCGATTTGAATCAGAGCTTAAATCAGCTTCGGAAGAGTTCTCGGCTTTCCTAAAACACATTGAACTTGAGTTCAGCCAAACTCCTGACGATAAAGATAAACCAGGGGAAATAGCCGATACCATAGAGATGCAAACAGCGCTTCGCGACCTGCGGTCTCAAACGGGGCAGAAAGTTGCTGCGATCTATACTCTTGAAGCCGAAAAGTATTATTGTGGCCTGATTATTACACCCGATAAGATCGTCAGTTTTTCCTACCCGATCAACATACAGGATTTGCGACAGAAAGAGCTAGAATATGTTAATCATTTGAATAAATCTACTGCGCAAACAAAATTGCCACAATTCACTCGGTCGGAAATCGAAAAAGAAGGGAAAGAATTATATAAGATCATATTCGCTCCTATTGCTTCCAAATTGAAGGGATTAAATATAAAACCTGACGTTTTGATGTGGTCTTTGGATGGGGCGCTGCGCTATCTTCCGGTTGCTGCTTTATATGACGGAAAACATTTCCTTGCCGAACGTTATCGTAATGTTGTTTTTACCCGGGCAGATCCGGAACGGATGCTTGCTCAAGTCAGCCCAAAATGGACGGGATCGGGTTTCTACAACTCGAAAGAATATACTGTTCCGTTGAATGGTCAAATGAAGCGCTTTGCTGGCTTAGAGAATGCGAAAACTGAGTTAGAGAATATTTTTGGCGTCCCACCCGCATCCGGCAATGTTAAGGGGACATTTTCAGCCAATGAGCAATTTACCAAAAATGCTCTATTTGAAAATTTGCGCCGACACTCGCCTCTAGTACATATTGCAAGTCACTTCTGGTTAGAGCCAGGCGACGCCAATTCATCTTTTCTGCTGTTAGGAGACGGGAGTAAGATGACATTGGAAGACTTCAAAATCGCACCTGACGATCTTTTTTCGGGGGTCGAGCTGCTGACTCTTTCGGCCTGTGAAACAGGTGTCGAAAAAGAACGAGAATCCGACGGGCGTGAGATCGACAGTTTTGCCGAATTGACTCAACGCAAAGGTGCGAAGGCGGTTCTTGCGTCCCTTTGGAAAGTCGATGATAAGAGTACTTCTGAATTAATGACCCGGTTTTACGAAGCGCGTGAATCAAAAAACTTAACAAAGGCGGAAGCTTTGCAAAAGGCCCAACTCGTTCTTTTGAAAAGTAAGGACTATTCCCATCCCTACTATTGGGCTCCATTTATTCTGGTTGGCAATTGGCGGTAGGAGCTTTGTATGAGATTTATTCTTCCCCAGATCCTGATCGGCATACTTTTATATTGGAGTCTTTGGGCACAACCTCCTCCGGACATTCACCCGTTATCCCTCGGTCAGCCAATCGAGCGCGAGTTGAAAGGGGACGAAGCGCATTCATACACCGTCGCGGTAAATTCCGGTCAATATCTTCACGTCGTTGTGGACCAGCGCGGAATTGATGTCGTAGTAGCGCTTTTCGGCATCGACGGCAAGAAACTGGCAGAAGTTGACAGCCCGAACGGATCGCAAGGACCTGAACCAATTTCCGTGATCGTTGAAACTAGCGGAAACTATCGGTTGGAGGTGCGCTCACTGGAAAAGATGGCTACTACGGGTCGTTACGAAGTGAAGATTGAAGAATTGCGAACGGCAACCGAGAAAGATAAAAAGCAATTCCCCGCCAAACTCGCCGCCAGAAACGCGTTTGCCGAAGGCGAGGCTTTGCGGTCACAAGGCACGGCAGAATCACTGCGTGGTGCGATCAAAAAATATGAAGAAGCGTTACCGCTTTATCGAAGCGCCGGCGACAAAGACGGAGCCGCAATAGCGCTGAACAACATCGGCAAAGTTTATTCTGATTTAGGCGAACAACAGCAAGCCTTGAAGGTCTACAATGAGGCGTTGCTCCTTCATCGCGCGGTTGGCGACAAACACAGTGAAGCCTTCACGCTCAACAACATCGGTCTGGTTTATTATGTTTTGGGTGAGCGGCAGCGAGCTTTGAAATTCTACAACGAATCGTTGCCGCTCTCTCGGGAGGTCGGAGACAGACAAGGTGAAGCCCAGACGCTCACTAACATCGGTGGAGTTTATTCTGATTTAGGCCAGAAACAGCAAGCCTTGAAATTCTTCAGCGAATCGTTACTGCTTTTCCGGGCCGTGGACGACAAGAGTGGTGAAGCCTCCACAATCAACAGAATCGGCGTGATTTATTCTGTTTTGGGTGAGCAACAACAGGCCTTGAAATTCTTCAACGAGTCGTTACTGCTTTTCTGGGCGGTGGAGGACAAGAGTAGCGAAGCCTCCACGATCACGAACATTGGCGCAATTTATTCCGCTTTAGGCGAACACCGGCAAGCCTTGAAGGTCTACAATGAGGCGTTGCTCCTTCATCGTGCGGTTGGCGACAAACGCGGCGAAGCCTTTACGCTCAACAACATTGGCAAAGTTTATTCTGACTTAGGCGAGCAACAACAAGCCTTGAATTTCTACAGCGAAGCGCTGCCCCTTATTCGTGCTATTGGTGACAAATATGGTGAAGCTCAAACGCTCAACAACATCGGCAAAGCTCATTCTGACTTGGGCGAGCAACAGAAGGCCTTGAGTTTCTACAACGAAGCGCTCTCGCTTCTTCGGTTGGTTGACGACAAACGCGGTGAAGCTCAGACACTTAACAACATTTTTGTTAGTTTGGCATCAGGCAATCCGCGTTTGGGAGTTTTCTTCGGTAAGCAGTCGGTCAATAACTTCCAAATCCTACGCTCGAATGTGCAAGGACTCGATAAAGATATTCAGCAAACCTTTCTCAAATCTATCGAAAAGCCTTATCGCCGACTTGCCGACGCTTTGCTCGCGCAAGGGCGGCTCGCTGAGGCGCAACAGGTTTTCAATTTATTCAAAGACCAGCAGTATTTTGATTTTAACTCAAGCATGCAAGCAACTACACTCGCCCTGACGATGCGCGAAAACGAGTCGGTTGCCACTTTCAACCAAAAACTTGAACGAATTGTGGCGGTGATTCGGCAACTCGAGGGTTACAAACGCACCATTGGAAGCCGTGCGCCGAACAAGCCCGAAGCCGAACAAATCCAAATCTACGAAGTTGATTTGAAAGCCGCTAACGACGAATATTTGGCTTTTCTCAAACAAGCCGAAAATGATTTTAGTGGACCGCCTTCCGATAAAGACAGTGTCGGGGAGATTGCCGATACGAAAGAAATGCAAGCGACGCTTCGCGATTTGCAATCTCAGACGGGCCAAAGGGCCGTCGTGATCTACACCCTCGAAGCCACAGAAAATTATCGCGGTTTGCTTATTACGCCCGACAAAATTGAGGCGGTTTCTTATCCAATCAAAGCCGGAGAACTGAGACAAAAAGCGGTCAAGTTCTTTGGACAACTTAGTGAAGTTGATAACCAAACAAACCCTCCGAAGTTTTCCAAAAGCGAGGTGCAAAAGACGGGGAAAGAATTATACGAAATTGTGTTTGCGCCCGTTGCCGCCAAGCTGAAAGAACTTGGACTAAAGCCCGATGTGTTGATGTGGTCCCTGGATGGCGCATTGCGCTATCTTCCGGTCGCAGCTTTGTACGACGGGAAACAATACCTGGCCGAACGCTATCGCAATATTATATTCACCCGGGCCAGTTCGGAGCGGATGCTCTCTCCTGTCAGCCCTGTCTGGACTGGTTCGGGTTTTTACAGTTCAAAAGAGTACTCGCTGCCCGTCAGAAGCTCTGATAACGGCAAAATTAAGCTTGTCGCCTTTAAAGGACTGAAGAATGCAAAAACAGAAGTTGAAGCAATCTTTTCCGTTCCCCCGAAACGCGGCATTATCGGGGGCGATCTATTGTCCAACGAGCAATTCACGAAAGACTCCCTGTACAAGGCCTTGAAGCTAAACCGTCCGTTGGTTCACATTGCCAGTCACTTCCAGTTTGAAGCGGGCGACGCCAGTTTATCATTCTTGCTGTTAGGCGATAGCAACAAACTGACATTGGAAGACATTAAGAACGCTCCCGATGACCTTTTTAACGGGGTTGAATTGCTGACGCTCTCCGCTTGCGAAACAGGAGTTCAGAAGGAACGTGAATCCGATGGGCGAGAGATAGATAGTTTTGCCGAGTTGGCCCAACGTAAGGGAGCAAAAGCGGTCTTGGCCTCGCTTTGGAAGGTGGATGACGATAGCACTTCGCGATTGATGGCTCAGTTTTACCGCATTCGCGAGTCAAAAAAATTAACCAAGGCCGAAGCCTTACAAGAGGCACAACTTACTCTACTAAATAGCAAGGACTTTTCACATCCTTACTACTGGGCACCGTTTATTCTGACGGGTAACTGGCGATAATAACCAAATGGAGTTTCATATTCATCGTATTCTACTCGTATTGTTCTCAACTTGTTTTGTTTGCTTTCCGGCCCGAGCTCAAATTCGTCCCGACATTCGACAGATGACTGCCGGCCGGGCGGTGGAACGCCCGTTGAAAAGCGGTGAAGCCCACCTGTATAAGATCCAGCTTAAAACCGGACAATATTTTCATATCGGCGTCAATCAACGAGGCGTTGACGTAGTGCTTTCGCTGTCTGGACCGGACGGTAAGAATCTAATCGAGCGCGACCGGCCGAACGGCTCGGTCGGTCCCGAATCATTGTCGGCGATTGCCGCTGCCGGCGGAGAATATAGGGTGACCGTAAAAGCCTCGGAAGATAATACCGAGGAGGGAACGTATCAGATCGAAAGCCAATCACCGCGTTTACCGACGTCCATCGATCGTAAAAGGGTCGAAGCAGAAACCGTTTTTTATGAAGGAATGCAGTTGGATGGGTCTAAAAATGCCGAATCCGCGGAACAGGCATGTGAAAAATTCGAAATAGCGACCGGTTTATGGCAGGAGATTGGAGACGCGTACCCGGAGGCGTTGACGCAGGTAAGCTTAGGATCTTGCAGGGAAGGCCTGGGAGAATTTGAACGGGCGGCCACAGCATATGAAAGAGCGGTCTTTCTTTATGGCGAATTAAAAATCAGGAAAGATGAGGCCGAGAGCCTGGGCAGCCTGTCTTTAGTGAATATCCTGCTTCAAAAGCCTGAGACCGGCATCGACCAATACCTTCGGGCGAGAGCTATTTTCCGCGACTTGAAAGATGCCGGCAGAGAAAAGCAGCTGAACGCGGGCTTGGCGGACTTAGCCAATAGATACTACGATTACGGGGATAAATTATCCGACAAAAGGCAGGCAGCGGCTTTCGATCAGGCGTTAGCTATTTTTGCCACTGCAAAATGGATATTTAAAATCTTGGAAGACGGCCCGGGTGAGGCGCTGGCGCTTCTCGCGATGGGAAAGGTCCACAGCAGCCTGGGCAATAAACGAAATGCCCTGGCCCTGTATAAACAGGCCCTTCCGCTTTGGAGAGAGGCGAGCGATAGAAATGGGGAAGCCACGACTCTCAATAACATCGGGCTTATGTTCTCCCAGCTGGGCAGAAAGCAGGAAGCGCTCGGTCACTACGATAAGGCGCTAGTACTGTACCGGGCCGAAGGCGACAGGTCCGGCGAAGCTACAACTCTTAGTAATTTCGGACTTGTCTATTTCGATCTGAGCGACAATAAAAAAGCGCTCGATTACTACTCTAAGGCGCTGGCGATAAAAACGGAAATAAAAGACAGGGAAGGGGAAGCCGTGACCCTGGACAACATTGGCCTTGTGTACGACGCGCTGGGTAAAAAACAGCAGGCCTTCGATGTTTATAATCAGGCTTTTTTAATTTGGGAAGAAACGGGCAATAAGTCGGGCGAGGCAAAAAATCGCAATAATCTAGGATTTTTATATAACTCTTTAGGCGAGAGGCGCAGGGCTCTCGACTACTACACCGAGGCGCTAGCTTTAATAAAGGTCGAAGGCAGTAAGTCCGCTGAGGCGACGGTTCTCAACAATATGGGTGGCGTATACGCGTCGCTCGGCGAAAAAGAGAAGGCGCTTGACTACTACCTCCGGGCGCTGCCTCTCAGAAAGGATGCGGGGGACAAATCCGGCGAAGCCACGACGACCAGCAACCTCGGCCTTACGTATGATTCGATGGGAAAAAAACAGGAGGCCCTAGGCTTTTATGAGCAGGCGCTGCCCTTAAGAAGAGAGGTTGGTGATAGGGCGGGTGAAGCAATAACACTAAATAACATCGGCGGTGTGTACGACTCGATCGGGGAGAAGCAAAAGGCGCTCGATCATTACACGCAGGCACTGGCGATCTGGAGGGCAATAGAAGATATGTCGGGCGAGGCGACCACCCTCGGAAATATGATGTTTTCCGGGAGGGCCGCCGGAAATCCCCGATTGGCGGTCTTTTACGGCAAACTGGCGGTAAATTCTTTTCAAAGACTTCGCCGAACCGTTTACCGGCTAAATGATAAGGAGGTTGAGAAAACATATTTGAAGTCGGTTGAAGAGACCTATCGCGTTCTTTCGGAACTGCTCATCGAACAAGGGCGGTTGGCTGAGGCGCTGCAGGTTATCGATTCCGCCAAGGGGCAGGAATATTTCGATCTCGATCCGGCGTTGAAAACGCCTCCGCCTATCGCTCTGACCGAACGCGAAGCGCGGCTTTCGTTAAGTTATGAGACGGCGATTGATAATCTTGGCAAGATCCGTTTTGGGATCGACGATTTAAAACGCACGATCGAAAACAAAACTCCTGTGGCGGGCGATGAGGCGGCTCTTCAACGCCTCGAGTCTGATTTAAACATCTCCGCAAACCGGTTCTCCACCGCGCTCAAAGAGATCGAAAACGAGTCCGCCCGCCCGCCCGCCGGTAAAGATGACGCTCCTGCGGTTCCGGACGTCAGGGAAATACAGGCGTTGCTTAACCGGCTGCGATCCGAGACAAAGGAAGAAACGGTCGCCGTCTACACTCTTGCCGGGGAAAATAATTTTTATGCCCTGATCGTCACCGGTGACAGGATCGTTTCCGTCCGCTCGAGCGTTAAGCGCGCCGAACTCACGATGAAAGCGATGGAATTTGCGGGGCGGCTCGGTAAGTTCGACAAGCAGGCAAAAATGCCCGCGGCTTCGGAAGACGAGATCAGAAATAAAGGAAAAGAGCTCTACGACATCATAATGGCTCCCGTCCTGGCCAAGTTTGGAGAGCTTGGCGTAAAACCGGATGTTTTGATGTGGTCTTTAGAGGGGGCCTTGCGATATTTTCCGGTCGGGGCCCTATATGACGGTAAACAGTACCTTGCAGGACAATACCGGAATATCCTTTTTAGCCAGGCCGATTCGAAGCGGATGCTGGCCCCCGTAAAGCAAACCTGGACAGCATCGGGCTTTTACAATTCAAAGGAATACACGATTATCGTACAAGGAAAAGTGAAACGCTTTGACGCGCTGGAATACGCAAAAACCGAGGTCGAAACCATCTTTGGGACACCGGAGAAAGCCGGTATTATTTCCGGCGACGTAACTTCCAACGAGCAATTTACCAAAGACTCGATGCTTAAAGCCTTAAAGCTGCGGCGACCGTTGGTTCACATTGCCAGTCATTTTAGGTTTGAGCCCGGTGACGCGGACCTGTCCTTTCTGCTGTTGGGTAATGACGCCAAACTGACCCTGGAAGAAATCAAAAATATGCCTGACGACCTTTTTATAGGCGTCGAATTGCTGACGATTTCCGCATGCGAAACCGGCCTTCAGAAAGAGCGGGAATCGGACGGACGCGAGATCTACAGCTTTGCCGAGCTCGCTCAGCTCAAAGGCGCCGAGGCAGTCCTCGCTTCACTTTGGAAAGTGGACGATGCTAGCACCTCGCAATTGATGGCCGGGTTCTACGGTCTCCGCGAGTCAAAAAAACTCACTAAAGCCCAAGCCCTGCAGAAAGCACAGCTTGCCCTGATAAATAGCAGCGACTTTTCACATCCGTATTACTGGGCACCGTTTGTGCTGGTGGGCAATTGGCGGTAAAAGTTATGAATCTTATCATTCGACAAATCGGTATTTCGCTGCTCCTACTCGTTATTTTCTCGTCGATAGAGTTTGCCCAGCCTCCCACCGACGCTCAGCCTTTATCTATCGGGAAAACAGTTGAACGTGAGATTAAGGGCGGAGAGGCACATACCTATAGTATTCCAGTTTCTGCTGGTCAGTATATCCGCATAATCGTCGATCAGCGCAGTGCCGACGTAGTATTGGCTCTCTTTCGAGAAGATGGCAAAAAACTAATGGAGGTCGATAGTCCGAATGGCACGAGCGGTCTCGAGTCCCTCTCCGTAATTGCGGAGACCACGGGCACTTACCGGTTGGTGATCGAGTCGTTGGACAAAGGAGTCGCTCCAGGCCGTTACGAGGTAAAGCTCGAAGAGCTCAGAAAATCGACCGAAAAAGACCGCGAACGCGTCGCTGGAGAGAGGGCGCTTGCGAATGCTCTGAAACTTAGTACGTCAGGCTCTGACGAATCGCTTAATGATGCGATCAAAAACTATGAGGAAGCTCTCGCCTACTTCCAACGGGTAGGGGACCGCGGCGTTGAAGCCCTGATACTGCAGTCTTTAGGTGATGCTTATAGTCGACTCGGATGGAAGGAAAAGGCGGTGGATTATTTTGCGGCAGCCCTTTCGATAGTTCGTGAACAAAAGGATCGTAATAGTGAAGGCCGGCTGCTGGTGAGGATGGGGGTCATATATTTCGAATTGGTGGATGTTCGGACGGCGCTTGAATTCTTCAATCGAGCCCTCCTTCTTTTTAGGGACGTGAAGAATTTGAAGGAGGAGTCGATAACCTTGATACTAATAGGAGGTGCCTACTCCGTATTAAACCAGAACCAGAAGGCCCTTAGTTACATCAGCTTGGCCTTGGAAGGCTTTCGGAAGGTCGGCGATCCCTATAGCGAGATGGTGGCCATTTTAGGCATCGGTGCGGCTTACCGCTCACTGGGGAAAAAGCTAGAGGCCGTCAAGTATTTTAATGAAGCCCTGTCGATAAGCATGAAGATCGCCGATAAGCGTGCTGAAGGAATGATCTTGAGTAATCTGGGCGATGTCTACGACGACCTCGGTGAAAGGGAGAAGGCTCTCAGATTCTACGACGAAGCATTGTTAAATTACAGATACATTAAAGATATATATGGAGAAGCGGAAACTTTAAGCAAATTAGCCGTATTTTACTCGGTAATAGATGAAAAGGCCCGGGCGCTAGAATACTTGAATCGGGCTCTACAACTCTTTAGATCACTAAGTGATAAGGAAGGCGAGATTGACGTACTAACGAGCATTGGAAAAATATATCAGGCGGCGGGTGATATAGATAAAGCGCAAAGCGTTCTTGATCAAGCGCGTTTACTTGGGCGTGATAACGCGGTGCCGGCGATAGCCGCCGATCCCCGAGGCAAGAAGGATGCAAAACCAATTGAAGTCAAGAACGTCGCTCCTACGGCTAAAGAAATTCAGGACCCGCTGATCATATTCTCGTCGCAAGTTGCGCTTAGCCGGCAGAGAGGCGACAAGGCGTCGGAGGCGTCGGCGCTCACAGACCTGATGTTTCACACGTCGGCCTTACGAAATCCGAGACTGGCGATCGCATACGGTAAATCGGCGGTTAATTTGTATCAGGAGATTCGGTTCACGTTAAAAGACAAGGATATCGAGTGGCAGGAGGCCCGGCTGCGTTCGGCGAATGACGCTTACCGAAAGCTTGCAGACATCCTGATTGCCGAAGGCCGCCTTATAGAAGCCGAAAACGTTTTGGAAATGCTCAAGGAAGAAGAGGTTGCCGAATATATAGGGCGCGACGCAAGCGAGCTCGAAAAATTCTCTAACCGGGCGGATATTTCACCACAGGAGCTCGAGGCATTAAAACGCTTCAAAAACTATGTCGACAAGATAGCTGAAATCGGCAAGAAGCAAAGCGAAGTCGCGAACCGCTTAACAAAGCCAGGGAAGACCTCCGGCAGAGATCAACGAAGTTATGACGAGCTTTCGGACAAACTCGACGATGCAAGCCGGGTCTTTGACGTTTTTCTGCGTCATGTCGGCGAAGAATTTTCTGAGAAACAAGCTATTGTAGAAGATATAAGAAAAACGGGATTTAAGAGCGATGTAAAGAATTGGGGCGATAATTCCGTGTTTCTACACACCTTGGTTGGCAGGAATCGGTATCGGGTAATAATAACGACCCCCGAAACGCAAACCGATGGTAAAACGGAAATAACGGAAGCTTATTTGAACGATAAAATCGAGGAGTTTCGAAATACGATAAAGGAAAAAAAGGATACAAAAGTAATTGGAAAAGAGCTTTACGACATTCTTATAAAGCCTATAGAGCAACAACTTAAAGGCGCCGAAGCCAAGACGATTCTATGGTCACTGGATGGAAATTTAAGACTGCTGCCCATTGCGGCTCTTTGGGACGGCGAGCAATATTTCGGCCAAAAATATCGGAATGTAGTTATTACCCTGGCGAGCCGGAGCCGTCTCAGTGAAAAACCGGCCGCAACTTGGCGGGCACTGGGATTTGGCGTAACCCGGGCGCAAACAATAAAAGAGCCCAATGGAACCAGGGCGCTTGGATTTGAACCCTTAGAAAATGTTAAAACCGAACTCCTCTCGATTATACGGGATGAAGACGCGGGTGAAAACGGAGAGAAAGGAGTTTTACCGGGAAAGCGATTATTCGATTCCGACTTCACCTTAAGCGAAATGAAAAAAATGATTCTTAAGGGTTACAAGGTAGTTCACATTGCCTCGCATTTCAGCGTACGCCCTGGTGATTCTACCAAGTCGTTTATTTTGCTTGGAGATGGGACGGCACTGACTGTTGACCAGTTTAAAAATTCCGCCCAGCTTAGATTTGATGGAGTTGAGCTGTTAACGCTCTCTGCCTGTCAAACCGCTCTTGTCGAAAAGGACGGTAAAGGACGGGAAATGGAAGGCCTGGGGTATGTTGCTCAAATAAACGGAGCAAAGGCAATTTTAGCTTCGTTATGGAAAGTAAACGATGAAAGCACTTCTCGATTAATGACGCAATTTTATACAATACGCGAACGTGACAAGCTTTCTAAAGCGGAGGCATTGCAGAACGCTCAACTCGATTTAATTAATAGCAGGGAGTTTTCGCATCCCTACTACTGGGCGCCATTTATTTTGATAGGCAACTGGCGGTAGAAATCTCGAACTTCCAGGTTTATCTTTTCTATTAGTTATCCTTAACATTGCGTGCGACAAAAGTAAAAAGAGTTTTTCAGGAGGGAATTTGTGAAATCGAACGTGCTGCCCTTCGAGAGTTTTACTCCTGTCCCGAATATTGTTTAGGCCTCGATTCATTGACACGGGGCTAAAAGTTGTGTGCAACAGTGTGTGCAAAGAAAAAGAACATTCGAAGATATCCGTAAGTTGTTGATTTTATGGAGCCGTGCATCGGAGTCGAACCGAAGACCTTTCGATTACGAATCTTAATCATAAGGGTTGGCCATTGTGTTTAAGTTTATCTAGGTGCGATTATTATTGGGTTTGGCACTTCTTTGTTTTTACCTATTTCTTATAAGATTCGACCTGTTTTGCTGAGTTAGCACACAATTGGCACACAAATTTGTTTTTTGAAAAGTCTGATGTCAATCAATCCCTCAAAATATATCAAGGTGCGGCCGTTGGTTGGTGGTAAACAAGATTCGTTATTCTAACGAAGGACACTTTTTTATGTTAGACAAAAAACTGTACGCAGCAGAAATCGGCAAGAGGCTTGGGGAACTCTATCCCGAAGCACACGTCGAACTAGATTACACCACACCTTTCGAGCTAATGATCGCGTCGATTCTCGCGGCTCAGAATACCGACAAGAACATCAATCGCCTTACACCTGAGCTATTTCGTAAATATCGCACGCCTGCGGATTACTTGGCCTCACCACCTGGAGAACTCGAGCGAGACATACACAAATCGGGATTTTTTAACCAAAAGGCAAAGAGCATTCGCGCGGTCTGCCAAAAACTAATCGATGACTTTGGCGGCGAAGTTCCCACTACGATGGAGGAATTGCTAACTTTGCCGGGGATTGGCCGTAAGACAGCAACCGTCGTTCTGGGTGATGGTATGGGTATAACGGCGGGCATTACAGTCGATGTCCACAATATCCGTTTGTCGGCTCGCCTGGGGCTATCCGAGCAGAAGCTCGCCGATAAAATCGAAAAGGATCTTATGGGAATCGTGGACAAAAAAGACTGGATTCTTTGGGGCCAGTGGATCACTTGGCACGGCCGGCGCATCTGTCATGCGAAAAAACCCGATTGTCTAAACTGCGTGCTGAACGACATTTGTCCCACTGGTCAGAGCATTCTAACAAGTGTGTCTTAGTGCATACTCAGGATATTCAATTGATCGCAAAATAATTATATTATGTGCGGAAGATACATAAGAAGGCTGATCCGAGAGGATGTTCTCAAACATTTTGATGTGATAGACACAAACAATTACTTTGAGAATTACAAGCCGAGTGAGGAAGTCTTTCCGGGCGAGCCTATCTTTGCGATAAACAATAAGCACGAGGCAGAAGATGTATTTTGGACGATACGTGACGAAGATCAATGGGGCAAGCCTGTTCGCTCTATAAACGCTAGAGCCGAAAATGTTCTTAAGATTTCGGCATTCAAGGAACTATTTTTAACAGACAGAATCCTTATACCAGCAACCGGCCTATATGAATGGTACACACCAGACAAAGGCAAAAAGGTTAAATATGAGATAACTTTTTCTGAGCCTATCTTTGCCTTTGGCGGATTCGCCGGAGATTTTGGTATCAAGGACAAGATGACCCGCTGCGGCGTGATAATGACAACCAAGTCTAACGAGACATTCAAACGTATCCATAATATCAAACAGAGACAGGCCGTAGTTATCTATCCGGCAGACTACGATAAATGGCTGAATCCCGAAACTCCTTTAGAGGAGTTAAAGGAGTTGACGCAACCGAAGCCTGACGAGGAAACTCACGCGAACGAAGTAGGCGAACCGCCAAAGCCTGAGGCACCGACACTTTTTGATTAAAATTGATTATTCAACCTTATTAGTGGTAAATTTCGATAGCTCCATCTATCCCAAGTCTTCAGGAGAACTCCCTATGAGACAACCAGGCTTTGTTCTAGTGCTCATTTTTATTTTGTCTGCGTTTGTTTTTGCACAAAATAAACCACTAGATTTTGGTAATCCAAGTAACGCCACCGATGACACTAAAAAACCAGTCAATTTTCTTGTCGTGCATAATACTTTTACTTTGTCGTATAACCGCCCTAGAGGTTCAGCTAATTGGGTGGCTTGGCATCTAGATGCCTCTAATTTGGGTGACGAAGATCGCAGTAACGCTTTTGCGCCTGATACGATGTTGCCTGAGCCGTGGCGTATTTCCGAGGAAGCTTTCCCCGGTCTAGAAGAGGTCATATGTGCCCGTCTGGAGATAGAACAAAAACACCCGAAGCAAATATAGAGACTTTTGTGATGTCTAATATGCAACCACAGACCATCCGTCTCAATAGAGGCAGATGGAAAAATCTTGAGGACTTTGAAAGAAAATTAGCTGAACAAGGGGACGAGTTATACATCTATGCCGGATGTTTTGGCGGTACGCGAAGAACAAGGCAGAAGGTTATTGTGCCTAAAAGATGCTGGAAAATCATTCTCATACTTCCTAAAGGCTCAAACGACCTAGACCGAGTAACGGCTGCAACTAACGTTATCGCCGTGAGCATGCCGAATACTACGACGTCCAGTACGGATTGGACGCAATTTACTTCCACTGTGAAGGCGATTGAAACGGCAACTGGGTTTGATTTTTTCTCCAAACTTCCTAATAAAATCGAAAAAGCTATTGAAACAAAACCAAGCTCTAAAAAAGAGGTTTTGAGGTCGCCCTAAGCACTTCTGAGGCAACTTAAGCGACTTAAGGAATAAGACTTTTGGGAAATTTTAAAGTTTACATTCTTGCTAATTGGGTATAGGTTTACGACATCTAAAACAATGAACAGATTATGCCTCTCTCTTGCCATTATCTTCTGTGTTTCCTGTGCAATCTACGGACAAAATCAAATTACTGGCAATATAAGGCACGCCGAAACAAAGACCGAGCAACAAGAAGCACCCACCAACACTAATAATAATCCCGCGCTCCAACAAGGTGAACCAGAGCCAAGCGAAAGCGCTCAGACCAATGCTGAAAGCAAGAAGGAACAAAGCGAGTCTGTAAAGGTAGCGCAATCTTCTGCTACGGCGGCGTGGGTGCAGGCCATCGCGGGTATTATGGTGCTTCTTTTTATAGCATGGCAAGCCTATCAAACTCATCGACAAGGCAAAGAAAATAAACAGATTTTGGCGGTAATGAAAAGCCAGGCGAAAACGATGCGAGACAGTTGGGAACAAGGAGAAAAGAGCCGTACGTTCATCGAAAGTTCCTTCTACATTGCCGAACGTGCATATCTGGCAGTCGAAAATGTGAAAAATATCGGCAATCACAACATAGGTGAATTGCTGTCGGCTGGCAACGATCCTATTATTTCCTTTGAGATTGTAAATGGCGGTCGAACCCCTGCATTTGAAGTTACCGCGATTGTTGAAACGGCAATGACCGAGGCAGCGACTCCGAAACCTTCAGACTGGAAACAAGGACGGAGACCCACGGCAGCGGACTTCATTATGCCCGGCAAAAATCATTTTGGAAAAACGGAGGGAAACTTTATTCCCACAAATGAGTTGCATCACAGTTGGAAATGCTCTATCGCAAATTATTTTATCCGGGTGAAAATCGAGTATTGGGATATTGGAGGGGTGAATAAATGTCATATCACGTATGTTTTCACCTTACATCCCGAACAAGGAGCGGCGTTCAACAGCTTCGATACCGATACGATGCCTCACCGAAGCCGCAGTCCCGCTTATGAAAATGAAGTGCCCACGGTCAGAGAGATTTAGGAGAAGTTTGATAAAGAGATAGCCGCAGAAATTGACCGATAAAGAGGATAACAAAGAGCACCAAGGTTGGTTAGGTGCTTATGCGAAAAAAGCCCAAATCGCTTTCTTTCGACAGAAATTATTTATGTTTTTTAAGGTAATGGTCGAACCTTTTACGCAAAATATCATATCGACCTGACAAACTAGCTTGATCGTTAGTAGTTCGAGACATTGTGTAGTAGGACGTTAACTCGCCGTCGGCCTCTTTTGGATTATCCTGCGAGACGGACAGGTTCTCTTTTATTTCTTTTACAAAATCCTTCAAGAAAGGTCGAATATATTGAGCGGTGTCAGGTTCATTTCTGAAGTACCAGTAATATAAAGGCACTGGCCCTTCGGTTCCCAGTAAAGGATCGTCCTCGCGAAAGGTTTTCGCCATAAGGTCGAGAGTTTCGAAAACTGTAGCTTTGATTTGGCGGAAATCGGACGGTTTGGCCTTCGCGTTATCCTTTACGAAGCCATCTAAATTTCGTGCTTTTGTGTCAACAAACCGTTCACGACTCTCAATCAAAAGAATTTTAGCTACCGTATTAAATTCCTGCATCCTTTTTGTTTCAAAGGAGATATTGTGCAAGAAAAAAGGATGTCTGGTTATTGCCCGAATTAAATCGGGTATTGGCCCGGGCATTGCGTTTCGCTTTTCGGCGGCAGTAATGGCAGAACCGCTATTTAGACGCACAAACATTTCGTCTATTTGGTGCTGGCTGTCAGTAATTACACTCATTACGCTCGGAACGTACTTGTCGAAAAGCTGAATAATACGAGGGTATCGATATGCGATTTCCGAATAACGCATATTACGAAGATCGATACTTGGATCTACTTGCAAAACAAACTCCTTAGAAAGCGGAACCTTATCTTCGATAAAATCCCAAAACGCTTCAAATCGCTGCTTTCCGTCTATGACGGCGTACGGCGTTTTCTTTTCGTTTAACTTCGAGTTGGAGTATGTAAAATCAGCAAGGTAAAGCTTCGGAATATCTAATTCATTTAAAATGGAATCAATTAAAAGCGCTTTCTTAGCTCGGGGCCAAAGCCCGCCCCGGCGCTGATATTCTGGCTCCATATTGATTCTGTGGCGGTTTTCATACCACCAAAGCAATGACTTATTCGGATGAGGTTTTACCTGTATCATCGCTATACCTTGAATCCAAAATGACGTTTTAGTTCCATTGCTAAACCATGCAGATCAGGATATGTCACTGTATCAGTATATCCAACAGAAAGGACGTTTTGCATCATTGGTTTAATATCATTTTTCGCAACTACTATCTTGATGAGACTTTCTGGCGCAAAGGTGTGTTTTGTAAAGCACGTTTCCATCGACTCCGTCTCTTGTCCGAACAACGTGAACACACCTCGCTGGGCATGCATGCGAGGACTATTTGTCACCCCTCGCATAGCAATAGGAAGCGTTGGCATTTTCGTATTGGCAACACTTTCAGTCTTCGGATAATAGCCTTTCGCATCGGGGTTGTCGTAAGGAAACTCGTTCAATTGCCAAAGCAAGTCAAAAAAGAAATGGATGTATTGAACCAGGAGGAATGCGGTCTTTTTCTTCGTAGTTTAAAGGGCGAACGTTTAGAGACAATGTTTTCCTTTGCTTTGGGAACGGGCTTGCGTCCGGAAGAGTATTTAGGTTTGCAATGGAAAGATATTGACTTCGATAAACAGACCGCAACCGTGCGCCGTGTCGTAATTAGGCTTCCCAGAACCGAGTGGTATTTTTCAGAGCCAAAGACGAATGGATCCCGTCGTACTATTCCTCTTCCGATCTCTTTGGTCAATGCACTCCGCGCACATCGTAGAAAGCAGGGCGAGGAGCGTTTGAAACTTGGCGCAGCCTGGCAAGATCACGATTTGGTGTTTCCGTCGGAGGTAGGAACTCCTTCTACACATTCTAATATTACACAGGTTTTCAAGCGCGTATTGCGCCGGGCAGGACTTCGCACTTCTATAAGACTGTATGATCTGCGCCACACTCATGCCACATTATTATTGAAAGCTGATGTTCACGCCAAGATCGTCAGCGAACGCCTGGGACATTCAAATATAGCACTGACATTAGACGTTTATTCCCACGTCTTACCGAATATGCAAGCGCAGGCCGCGATACACTTGGAGACCATGCTTTAT